>CAVTHF010000012.1:0-211370 GCA_963734415.1 uncultured Acidobacteriota bacterium
GTCATCTCGAGCATATCGACGTCCAAGCCCTTGGCCACGTTGCCCCCTCTCGATCGGCGATCGGCACGATCGACACGATCAGACACTGATCGTCGCGCCGGTGCCGGCGCGCGCCACGGAAAACTTCGGCGGCGGTCACCAGGACGATGCGACTCCACTCAACCGTGCCGCGGCGCGCCCCGACCATTCCCGCGGAACGGGTCGGCACAAACCGGCCGGCTGCTACGATGCGCTGCCTCTTTGGTGCAGCCGAGCCCCCATCGTTCTAGCGGCCCAGGACGCTGCCCTTTCAAGGCGGTAACGGGGATTCGAATTCCCCGGGGGCACCGATATCGCCACGTCAGCCGGTGTCGCACCCGGTCCGTGCAGTTTGGAGTGCACGCCGCCCTGTCAAGGCGGAGGTCGCGGGTTCAAATCCCGTCAGGACCGCCAGGCGGACTCCGGTCCGCCGATACGCACCTCGGGCGCACCCGGCCGGGTAGCTCAGTCGGCAGAGCACACGCCTGAAAAGCGTGGGGTCACCGGATCGACGCCGTTCCCGGCCACCAACGAAACCGCTGCCACCGTCGCCTCGGTGGCCGGTTGTTTCGCCGGCGATCGACGCCTATGCGTCGATGTCCGTGCTGATGGCTCGGGCGGTCGTGATTCGGTCGGCGTGGCGGTGCGCGACCCTCCAGGTATTCCCTCACGTCGGAGAATCATCGTCAACCGCAGCGAAATCGGAGTCCTGTCCTCACTACCGGCGAACTGCACCTCGCTCCGCTCGGACCGGACGACGTAGCCAAGGTCCGGGGTGGTGTATCGCGACACCTCCTGGACATGTACAGAACCGCTCGCGAAGTTGGCGGATGCCTCTTCGATCGCCTTCTCGACTTCCGCCGGTCCGAGGCGAGTCGGGCCAAGAGGATTCGAAAGCGTCACGTCGTCGTGCTGTGAAAAGAGTTCCGCCACTGGTTTTGGGTCGCCGCCCACCAACGCGCCGAGCGCAGTGTCGTATGCCTGGATAACACCGTCGAAGTCACTCTGTGACATAGCCGTGTCCTCTCCAGTCGGGTCCGGGCGAAGATAGCGCCGGATCCCTGTACCCGTCTCGCAACGCTACGGCACGCGTGGGGAAGACGTCTCATCGTCCCTGCCTTTCCGTCTCGACCTTCGTAAAACGAGTGCCGCCCCGGTAGCTATTTTCGGTCCAGGCCTGAAACCTGAGCCGCAACCCGTTGCAGCCGTCCCGTAGCGACAAACTCCGGCCCGCTCGGCTGCGCCCGGCAGCCGTCGGTCGGAGGTGCGCCATGACGGAGAAATCGCCGACTTCCGCTCGCCGAGGCGATCGGAGCTCTCGTCCTCGTGGTTGAGGGCCCGGCACCGCCGTGCTCGCGACCGGAGGCTTCTTGAAGACGAATTCGGTGGGAGGCTGTCGGCGTCGCCCTCGCGTTCGGCCTCAGCCTGCTGTGCGCCGTGGACGGATCGGCTCGATCTCGGGCTGTCACATCAACCCCGCAGTGACCTTCGGGATGTGGATCGCGGGCAAGACCAAGGCGGACGAGATCCCCTGGTACGTCGGGGGTCAGATCATCGGCGGCATTGCCGGCGCCTCGATCATCTTCGTGATCGCGAACAGCGTCACCGGCTTCAGCGCGAAGCGGCACCGGGTTCGCGTTCGAACGGCTACGGCAAACACTCACCCGGAGGGTTCGGTCTCGGCGCGGCGATCACCGTCGGATTCGTGTTCACGGCGCTCTTCATCTTTGTCATCGCGCACGAGTCGCCGGTCGATGCCGGCCGGATTCACAGGCCTCGCCGTCGGTCTGATGCTCACGCTGATCCACCTCGTCACGATCCCCGTCGACGCACCGTCGGTCAACCCGGCACGCAGTCTCTCGACGGCGGTCTACCAGGGGTCGTGGGCGCTGAGTCAGCTCTGGGTGTTCATCCTGTTCCCGATCGTCGGTGGCCTGATCGGCGGCCTGCTGTGGAAGGCGCTCGTGCCGCCCCACGACGACGTCGCACCCGCGGACCCGGACTCCCATCAGCCCCGAGAGCGACTGAAGCGAGCGCGGGACGACCCGGGCGTGACGCCCGGGTCGTGTCCTGCTCGTGTTGCACGCTGCTCGGTAGCCGGCACAATCCGGTGCACCGGCGCAGCCGCTCTAGATCTCGGCGCCCTCGTCAACCTGCTCGAGGAAGCGGCGAATCTCGGCGGCCCGGAACCTGCGGTGTCCACCGAGGGTCCGAATTGTTGAGATCTTCTGCTCGCGCCCAGCGGGTTACCGTCTTCGGGTTGACCGAAACATCGCGGCGACCTCCGATGGCGTCAAGAGGTCGTCGTGACCGGGGTTAGTCGATTCCATTTGTTCCTCCACTGTCCGTTTGGCGTACCGAGCGTATCGTTTGTTCCTTGTGGGTTCTGTGGCGCGATTGGCATCATTGATCGTCCACTTACGGGCTAGTCATCTGTCCAGTTTGTCGCTGACACCTACGGGCAGAACGAGGAGGAGGCCCCCGAGTCGCTCTTGGCTGCGAATAAATATCATTTGGCGCCCTGCTCGAGCTTGCGTCCATGGGGCCCGGGACAGTCAGAGTAGCCCTCTGTACACTCCGCGGCGTGGCGTTTCCACGTTGGCGGTTGCGAACCAAAAGGGCGGGGTCGCCAAGACCACGACCACACAGACACTCGGCGCCGCCTTGGCCGACCTGGGCGAACGTGTCCTGCTTGTCGACCTCGACCCGCAGGCGTGCTTGACGTATTCCGTCGGCCTCGACCCGGAGTCGCTTCCTCTCACGCTGCACGACGTGCTCGTCGGCCGCAACAAGGCCGCCGACATGGTCACGGAGGTCGGCAACTTCTGGATATTGCCGGCGTCGATCGACCTGGCCGGCTCGGAAGTGCACCTCCTGACGTGGAGCCGGACGTGAGCACGCGCTCGCGCGCGGTGCGCCAGCCACTCGCCGACGACTTCGACCGCGTGATTATCGACTGTCCACCGTCACTGGGCATCTGACGATCAACGGGCTCACCGCGGCGTCGGAAGTGCTGATTCCGCTCCAATGCGAACGAGCGACCGCGGCGTCGGCCGAGCCCCCCGAGACGATCGACGACGTGCGGGAGTTCACGAATCCCGGCCTGCGTGTGCGCGGCGTCATCCCGACGATGTTCGACCCCCGCCCGTGCTCGATGGACGCGAAGTGCTCGCCGACGTAGGCGAGCGATACGGAGTCGTGATCCTCGAACCGTCGATCCCGAAGTCGGTGCGCTTCGGCGGGAGGCGCCGTCGCAAGGACGCTCGATTCTCGATCATGCACCGACCTCGAGGGGCGCCGCCGCGTACCGTGACCTTGCAACCGTGTTGCACGCTGATCTCGTATGAGCCCGACCGGGACACCTTATGGAGTGACTTGGACAATGCCGGCATCTTCGAGATGGTCTCGAAGAGCTTCTATCCTCTGGCGGTCCCGGGAAATCCGCAGGACGTGCGCTTCGACGCCTGGAATTCGCCGCCGCCGAACGCCTCCATGCTGGCCTTTGGAAACCTGGGAGCTTCCGGCAACAACCTGACCGTGCAGGGCTGGCTCTACGACGTGAAGAACATCACTTCCCCACAGGTCCTGGGCAAGCAATACACCGATGCCGCTACGCCCGACGCCGCCCGCCGCACCGCTCACAAATTCGCCAATGAGATTATCTTCCGCCTGGGAGGCGGTATCGCCGGCATTGCCGAGAGCCAGATCTTCTATGTCCGGAGCGGTGGAAAAGGCAACAAGGAGATTTGGGCGATGGACTACGATGGCGAGAATCAGCATCAGATTACCCACTTGGGCACGATTTCGCTCTCGCCGCGAATCTCCCCGGACGGCTCGCGCTTGGCTTTTAGTTCGCTGACCAAGTCCGGCTGGGACATCCTGATATATTCCATGGATCTGAACCGTCTGCTTTCATTCCCCCGGTTTGGCGGCACCAATTTATCGCCGGCCTGGGCTCCTGACGGCACTAAATTGGCATTCTCCTCTTCTCGCGGGGGTGACCCCGAGATTTACGTCGTGGACCAATCCGGTGGAAACATAAAACGCCTGACGGTTTCAAAGATGCCTGATGTCTCGCCGGTGTGGAATCGCAAGACCGGCGCGCAGATCGCCTGGGTCAGTGGCCGGAGTGATCTGCCGCAGATCTACACCATGGAAAGCGACGGAACCGACGTCCAGAAAGTGACCGATCAGGGCTATGCCGTTTCTCCGGCGTGGTCGCCCAACGGGCAGTTTCTGGTTTTCTCTTGGATCCGCCACTACGGGCCGGGCGCGCCGGGAGCACAGGATATCTACATCATGGACATTGCCAGCAAGCAGTGGGTGCAGTTGACCCATGACGGCGGCCGCAACGACTTTCCCTCGTGGTCGCCGGACGGGACGGCACATTGTTTTTCAGTCCAGCCGATCCGGCAGTGAGCAGGTATGGACCATGCTCGCGGATGGCACCAATCAAAAGCAATTGACCACCGCGGGAAGCAATACACAACCGAATTGGAGCTGGAAGTAGTAGATTATTGGTATTGCACTCTTTGTTTTGCCGCTGTTTCTGTAATGGACTCAAGGGGAGGCGGACGAGATTCCGCCCGCTCGGATTACAAGCGCGCGCCACTGTGCGCGACAACGCAGGGAGGAAAAGTGAAGCAGCAACGACTGAAGTGGATTACGCTCACGTTCGCGCTGGGCGCCGTGCTGTTCCTCGGCGCCTGCCACAAGAAAACCCCACCACCGCCGCCACCGCCGCCACCACCACCGGCTGCGCCGACGGCTTCCTTGTCCGCAAATCCCAATACGGTTGAGAAAGGTCAATCCACGACTCTCTCCTGGGAAACCAGCAATGCCACGGATGTAAGCATCGATGGTATTGGCGCGGTGCAACCCAGCGGCTCTCAGCAAGCCACTCCGGCCGACTCCACCACCTATACACTGACGGCGAAGGGCGCAGGCGGAACTCAAACCGCTACCGCACGGGTCACTGTGACCTCGCCCGCTCCACCACCTCCACCTCCGCCTTCGCCCACGGAAGAAGAACTGTTTGCACAGAATGTGCAGGACGTCTACTTCGACTATGACAAGGCCGATGTTCGTGCTGACCAACAGACGGCGCTGCAGGGAGACATCGCTTTCCTGAAGCAGCACCCCAATATCCACTTTACGGTGGAGGGACATTGCGACGAGCGTGGATCAACCGAGTACAACCTGGGCCTGGGCGATAATCGTGCCAATGCCGTGAAGAACGCTTTGACTCAGGGCGGTATAAGCACGGGCAACATCAAGACGATCAGCTACGGCAAGGAAAAGCCGTTCTGCACCGAATCCAGCGAAGCCTGCTGGCAGCAGAATCGGCGCGGGCATTTCGTCTACCAGAAGTAAGTCCGTTCAGTACGGGGCAGGAAACTGCCCCGTACTCGCCTTATTTTGACCACGCAGCAACGATGGTGGAACCCCGTAAGACAACTGTGTCCGGAACGCGCTATCCTGCACAATAGAACTCTTGCGGTCCGGCTCAACCGGCCAGCTCTACGTTTTGACTGTCTACGGGCAAAGGGAACCGACCATGAAAATACAGCAATATTCAGTGCTTCTTGTTCTCTTGATAGTCCTTTCCTTGGGTGTCCTCCCGGTTGGAGGAGCCAGCAAGGAAATGATTCAACTGCAGACTCAGGTGCAGGCGCTCCAGGACCAGATGACACAAATGCAGCAGTCCTTTAACGAGCGCATGGGCGTGATGAAAAGCCTGATGGACCAGAACACTGACAGCATGAACAAAGTGACTGCCGCCATCACCGCTCTGCAGGGCAGCCTGGAAAAGCTGGAGACCGACAACACCGCCAAGACCGAGCAGTTGTCCGGTCAAATCCAGTCACTCAACGACTCTGTAGACGAACTGAAAGCTCGACTGGCTAAGATCGGCAAGCAACTCGACGATATCCAGGCGGGCCAGCAGAACCAGGCGGCTGCCCAGGCCGCGCAACAGGCCCAACAGCAGGCCCTCGCACAGGCCCCGCCGCCCGATGTTCTGTACAACAATGCTCTGCGGGACTACAACGCAGGGAAAAATGATTTGGCGTCACAGGAATTCTCGGACTACATCAAGTTCTATCCCTCAACCGATCTAGCCGGCAACGCGTACTTTTATCTCGCGGAGATCAACTACAAGCAGGGTAACTTTCAGGCCGCGGTCAAGAACTATGACCAGGTGCTACAGAATTTTCCCACCGGCAACAAAGCCGCCGCCGCCGATCTAAAAAAAGGCTTGTCATTGATCGAACTTGGGCAGAAGGAAGATGGCATCGCCATGCTGAAACATGTCGTGCAGCGCTATCCTCGCTCAAATGAAGCCATACAGGCGCGGGAGAAGCTCAGGAAGCTGGCATTTCCGGCCAGCGGCGGCGCCCGCCAGTAAACTACGCCACTAGCGCTTTTTCTGTTCCACCATTGGAGCGCGGGCGAGATGTATCCCGGGTGGAAATTCTGGTTCTGCTGAGCCGTCAGTCCGGGCATCGGAGGCCGCAAAGTTCAACCCGGTTTTTGTGTTATGGTCGATGGCCTGGCCACGTCCCATGTAGAGTGAGAAATCCCCGCGCACTTCGAGTTGATGGCCCATGCTCGTGAGTTGCTGGCGCACCTCAGTTGGCACGCGATCTTCAATGGCGATGTTGCAGTTGACGTCAAAATCGCTATATACCGTAAAGCGGGCCGTCTCCATTGCGGCTTGAAGGTTCATTCCATAATCGACAACATTGGACACGAATTGGGCGTGCGCGAGCGGCTGATTGGCGCCACCCATGATGCCGAACCCGATGTGGTCGTCGCCTCGCTCCATGAAAGCCGGAATAATGGTATGAAATGGGCGCTTGCGACCGGCGAGAGCGTCGGGTTTGGCGGAGTCCAGCATGAACAATGCTCCGCGATTCTGCAGCGGAAATCCCATTCCTCGAACGGTGATACCCGAGCCAAAACCTGAGTAGATACTCTGAATGAGTGAGACGATGTTGCCCTCTCGATCCACGACCGTGAGATACGTCGTGTCACTCGCAGGCGGGCGCCCGGCATCCACAGTGCAATTGGCCTTCCGCGGATCGATCAGTTGTGCGCGCTGCTTGGCGTATTCATTCGACAACAAGCCGGCAACCGGGACGTTTACGAACCGTGGGTCGGCGTTGTACCGCGCCAAATCGGCATAGGCTAACTTCATCGCTTCTATTCTCTTGTGTAACTCTTCGCCGCTAAGCGGGCCGCCTTTCGCCGGCGCGAACTGTCCCATGATGTTCAACATTTCAAGTGCTGCCATGCCCTGCCCATTGGGTGGCAATTCATACACCTTCCATCCGCGATAGGTGATTGAGATGGGCTCGACCCACTCCGCGGAGAACTCTCTCAGATCTTCACCAGTCATGGTGCCGCCAAGTGCGCGCGAGGTGGCAAGAATGGCTTTCGCGATTGCGCCGGTGTAGAACGCTTGCGGACCGCCATCGGCAAGCAGGCGGAGGGCTTTGGCAACACCTGGGTTTCGAAAAATGTCACCCGTCTGAGGGGTTTCATCGTGGACCAGGAAAACGCGCCGGGTCTCGGGGTCGCTTCTTAGCTTGGCTTCCGCATCCCGCCAGTCCATGCTTATCAACTCCTGGACCGGGAACCCGGTTTCCGCGTAGAAAATCGCGGGCGCAAAAAGATCCTTCCAGGCCATCCGGCCGAAGCGTTCATGCAGTTTATTCCAGCCCTCAACAGCACCCGGCACGGTTACCGTATCGATTCCATCCTCCGGCATTTCCGTGACGCCCTTCGATTTCAAGTGTTCGATGGTCAGCGCCTTGGGAGCCCATCCGCTGGCATTTAGTCCATAAAGTCTGCCGCTCTTGGCATCCCAGTAAATCGCGAACAAGTCACCGCCTATGCCATTCATGTCCGGTTCCATCACCCCAAGGACGGCGTTAGTAGCGATGGCAGCATCCACTGCCGAACCGCCATGAGACAGAATCTCCGCCCCAGCCTGCGAAGCTTGCACCTGGCTGCTGGCGACGATGCCGTAGGGGGAAATCACCATGGAACGCGCGTTGCTCCGATCTTGAGGGAACGCCAGGCTGGGGAGAGTCGCCAGCAAGACACAAAACAGAAACTGCCGCATATTTCAGCTCCTTTTCGACGGATGGGCATTCTCATTGGAATGGCGGGAAGATGTCAACGGCGGATGTAGATCTCACCTTGGGGCCCTGTGATGATTGGGTTCCGCGTACTTAGCCGTGCTGCCCCGAGCTTTTATCGTCCAATCCCAAATTCCTCAGGCAGTACTTGATTTCCGTGGTCACTTCCCTCACTCGCATGCCTCCCTGCACCATCAATTTGCAGGCAAGAGCCGCCCGCTCCGGTGTGCCTTCCCCCAAATCGAAAGTGACCCGGCAGTACTGGCAATCCTCGTTCCAGCAGAAGCGTCCATAGGAAACATCGTCTGGCGCCAGATATTGCAAACACCGCAAGAGCGGATTGTTCTCCGGGACCTCAAACTCCCTGCCTCGAACCGTAATTTTGATCAGGCGGGTAAACGGGCGGAAGAGGATGGATGGAGCGGTCATGCTGGAGACATTCTAGAGCCATCTCAGACTATCCGGGGAAAACCAAGGTGGGTGTTCGGACGGACTAGGCTCCCGTCCGATGGTGATGATGATGTCTGACGTGTCGCACCTTGTGGTGGCGCACATGGTGAGACTTGGCCTGAGCGGTCCCCGGTAGCAACACTGACCCCAACACTAAGATCGCCAGCAATGCCCAAAATATGTGCTTCATAACGCGCTCCTTCCCCGAGCCCCAATACTGTCCAATACTAGGATTTTTCCGTGATTCTATACAACACAAATCGGTTGCATTGCCCGAATTTCAGGGTAGGCTAGAGGCAGGAGTTCTTATCTATGACTCATATTGAAGATCAAGACCGTCTTAAGGGTGCACTGGAGCAGGAAGAAAAAGATCAACACGGCAACACTTCCATGCAAGGTCAACTTGGCCACCGCGACCAGGACCCCATGCTGAAAGCTGCCGACACCGACTTCCCGGAACCCGGTGAGAACCCGGAACACAGCGGCGAGCCGCAGGACCTCGAATCGTCGACTTTGGACGATGTCGCCTAAGGAGTTCTGAGAAGGCGCGCCCTACTGCAGGCTTTCCATCACTTCGTCCAGCACTGCCTTGCCCGGACGAATCATCGACTCCGGTAGCGTAGCCAGAGGTTCGTCGGTGACGTTGAGCATATCCATGAAGCTTGGCGCTTTGGGGTTCACATAGAACACGCCCGTCAAAACTTCATTGTCCTCGTGAGCCTCGTGCAATCGGCTGATGGAGCGGATGCGGTCGGTAGGATCGTAGTCTTCCTCGAGCTTGGAGAGACGAAGCCGTGAGCCATCGTGCATGGTGACTTCAACGGTAGTGCCGGGATCGTACTCCACGTTGATTTCCTCGAACGCCGGGACAAAGTTAATGTCCTGCAGCGGCTCCTCGTGGTCCTTCATGTATTTGTAGGATTTCGTGGAGCCTTCGTGATCGTTGAAGGTGACGCAGGGCGAGACCACATCGATCATGACCGTGCCCTTGTGGGCGATCGCGGCCTTCAACATGGCGTGCAATTGTCTCTTGTCACCGGAGAACGAACGCCCGACAAATGTTGCGCCCAGAGTGATAGCCATGGCGCAGGTATCAATGGGAGGAAGATCGTTGATGACTCCAGTCTTCAACTTCGAGCCCAGGTCAGCCGTCGCCGAGAACTGGCCCTTGGTGAGTCCATAGACGCCGTTGTCCTCGATGATGTAAATGATGGGCAGGTTGCGGCGCATCAAGTGAACAAACTGCCCAATGCCGATCGAGGCCGTGTCACCGTCGCCGCTAACGCCGAGAGCGATCAGCTTGTGGTTGGCCAGGACCGCGCCCGTGGCCACCGACGGCATGCGGCCGTGAACCGCGTTGAAGCTGTGCGAGCGGCTCATGAAGTAAGCCGGGGTCTTGGAAGAGCAGCCGATACCGCTGGGCTTGATCACCCGCTCGGGCTGGACACCCATTTCGTACATGGCGTCGATGATGCGCTCGGAAATCGCATTGTGGCCGCAGCCTGCACAAAGCGTGGTCTTACCGCCGCGATAGTCGAGTACGGTGAGACCGATGCGATTGGTCTTGGGCGCAGGTGTAGGCGCGGGCGTCGTGGTCGGTGTGGTCGCCATGTTACTTCCCCTCCATGCTGGTGAGTTCGTCCGTTACCGAGCGCGCGTCGAGCGGCAGCCCGTGAATGTGAGCGATGCTGCGCAGCCGGGTTACCAGCTCAGGTTTGATGTCGAGCTTCAAGAGGCTGAGCATCTGGGCGTCCCGATTTTGTTCGACCACGTAAACCCGGTCGTGATTCTCAATGAATTCGTGGACTTCGCGCGTGAACGGATAAGCTTTCAAGCGCAGGTAATCAGTTTCCAGTTTGTATCCGTCGCGGAGCTGGTCACGGGCTTCGATGATTCCCCAGTGGGATGTGCCATAGGCGATGATGCCGATTTTCGACTTCCCGGTGATGACCTCTGGCCGCGGAACGAAGGAACGGGCGGTCTCGAACTTGCGATTCAGGCGCTCCATGTTGCGCTCGAAATCGTCAGGCCGCTCGCTGTATTGCGCCTTCTCATTGTGGCCGCTGCCGCGGGCGAAATACGCTGCTGCGGGATGCTCGGTTCCCGGTAAGGTTCGGTAGCCGATCGCGTCACCGTCCACGTCCTTGTAACGGTTGAAGCTGCCCAGGCGATCCAGGTCTTCCTTGGAGAGAATCTTGCCTCGATTGAGCGGAGCCGTGGGATAGGTAAAGGGATCCGACATCCAGTTGTTCATGCCGAGGTCAAGATCTGACATGACGAACACCAGGGTCTGGAACTGTTCGGCCAGATCGAAAGCGTCCGACGCCATCTCAAAGCATTCATTTACCGAACACGGGATCAGCATGATGTGCTTGGTGTCGCCGTGGGACAGAAACGCGGTGGAGAGAATGTCGCCTTGGGAAGTTCGCGTGGGCAAACCGGTGGAAGGGCCGACACGCTGAATGTCCCAGATGACCCCCGGAACCTCGGCATAGTAAGACAGGCCGGCGAACTCTGACATCAGCGAAATACCCGGTCCGGCGGTGGAAGTCATGGATCTTGCACCCGCCCAGCCCGCGCCCAGCACCATCCCGATCGCGGCCAACTCGTCTTCCGCCTGCACAATGGCAAAGGTGGCCTTGCCATCAGGGCCAACGCGGTACTTCTTCATGTATTCGATCAGGGTTTCAACCAACGAAGACGACGGGGTGATGGGATACCAGGTCACCACCGTGACTCCGGCAAACATGCAGCCCAGCGCGGCGGCGGAGTTGCCATCGATGATGATCTTTCCCTTGGTCTTGTCCATGCGCTCGATGACGTACGGACCCAGCTTGGTCAATGACGTCGTGGCGTAATCGAAGCCGGCCTTGGCGGCGGCGAAGTTCAAATTGGCCGCTTTGGGTTTGCTGGCAAACTGGGTTCGAATGGCCTTTTCGACCTCTGCGAGGTCGATTGACAGCAGCTTCGCCACCACGCCCACGTAGATCATGTTCTTGACCAGCTTGCGCAGCTTGGCCTCTGGGCAAACCGGTGCGACCAGTTTGTCGAACGGGACCGAGTAAAAAATCAGATCATTGCGGACTTGATTCAGGTTCAGAGGTTCGTCATAAAGCACCACCGCGCCCGGCGCCAATGACTTCACGTCGTCCTGCGCGGTCTCGGCATTCATGGCCACCAGAAAGTCGGTTTCTTTCTTGCGCGCAATGTATCCATCTTTGTTGGCGCGGATGGTGAACCAGGTGGGCAAGCCGGCAATGTTCGAAGGAAACATGTTCTTGCCGGAAACCGGAACTCCCATCTGAAAAATGCTGCGCAACAGCACCGAGTTCGAACTTTGCGAACCAGATCCATTCACCGTCGCAACCTGAATGCTCATGTCGTTGACGACGCGCTTCTTCCCCGCCGGCTCCGAGGCGCCGCGAGGGGCTACATCTGTGGTGGCCATTCCTTGTTCCTTCCTTTGGCTGGAGCGGGGTTTGGCCCGCTCGAGGTGATGAAGAGTGATGGGAGCAACCCTTTATTATACGGTAGCAGGGCGGGCACGAACAGCAGGGTGGGCAAAACCAAAGTATCGGTGTACCTGATTGGGAACTACACCTCAACCCGGAAGAATTGTGCCATCTTGCGGAACTTATTGTAGCGGGCATCGACCAGTTCGGGGATTGGCATCTTGGCCAGTTGCGCGAGATTGGTCTTTAAGGATTCTGCCAGGAGATCGGCGGCGGCGTCGTGATCGGTGTGGGCGCCACCTTCGGGCTCCGGAACAATCGAGTCGACGCAGCCGAGGTCGCTCAAGTCTTTGGCAGTGATGTGCAGGGCCTGGGCCGCGAGTTCCTTCTTGGTCGCGTCACGCCACATGATGGAGGCGCAGCCCTCGGGCGAAATGACCGAGTAAATCGAGTTCTCCATCATCAGAACGCGGTCGGCGATGGCAATGGCCAATGCGCCGCCGCTTCCGCCTTCCCCGGTGATGACGGTAATAATCGGCACTTGCAGACGCGCCATCTCGCGGAGATTGCGTGCGATGGCTTCGGCCTGGCCGCGTTCTTCGGCTCCGAGACCGGGATAAGCGCCGGGCGTGTCTACGAAAGTGAACAGCGGGCGGCGGAATTTCTCCGCAATCTTCATCACACGCAGCGCCTTACGATAGCCCTCAGGATTGGGCATACCGAAATTGCGGTAAACCTTCTGCTTGGTGTCGCGGGCCTTCTGGTGGCCTACCACCATGACTTCCTGGCCCTGAAAGCGGGCCATACCGGTCACGATGGCAGGATCGTCGCCAAAACCCCGGTCGCCGTGGATTTCACTGAAGTCGGTGAATATCCGTTCGATGTAGTCCAGGGAATATGGGCGTTGGGGATGTCGGGCCAATTCTGTCCTCTGCCAGGCGTCATGATTCGCTGAGACCTCGATGCGCAGAGCGTCGATGCGATCATTCAGCTGCTGGATCTGGTTACGAAGATCGTCGTCCTGTCCCGGCGCGGCTTGCAGCCGGGAGAGCTGCTGCTCGATTTTCTCCAGTTCCTGTCTCGCCTTGAGTTGTAAGTCCATCTTACGGGCGTCACCGTTCCGGGCGGCCCAGCGCGACTCCACCATCGACAGCATGAACTCAGTCCCCGTCACCACCAGCCCGACGTTGACGACTCTGGAGCCGCTCGTCACTTGTACGCCGAAAGCGCTGTGGTGGGAAGCTCTCATCCGCTGCCGATTTCAGTCAATAACTCGGACCGCGCCGCGACCGCACAATTCCTCTACGCGCGCCATAAAATTGCGGTCTGGTAGCACATTATAGCCTTCCGCTTCCATCACCACCATGAAATCGCCCTGGCGTTCCACGTCAAACAACACTTTAGCTTCGCCTTTGGACTGAGAACAAAGCAGATGCAAGTCGTCGACTGTGGACTCGCTCGCGGTCTCAACCGGGATGCGAATACGCAACGAACGCGGCAGCGGCACCTTGGCATCTTCCAGGGGCATGATCTCGTTGGCGGTCAGCTTGGGGTTGGCGCCTTCTTCGATTCGCAGGCCGCCGCGCACTAGAACCGGGACTTCGAGCTTCACTTTGTCGCCGAGTTTGCGGTAGGCTTCGGGGAAAACGATCATCTCGACCGAGCCTTCCATGTCTTCGAGCGTGCCCTGGGCGTAGAAGTCGCCCTTCTTGGATTTCAGCACTTTGATGCCGGTGATGATGCCGGCGGTGGTGATGTTTTCATCCTTTCCCGTGGAGGACTTCACCGCGCCGATGTCGGCACGTGCTCAAGGCGCGCAGGTTTTGCAGCTTGTCGCGATACTTTTCCAGCGGATGGCCGGTGATGAAGAATCCGAGAATTTCTTTTTCAGCCGCCAGGCGTGCGTGTTCGTCCCAGTCCGGAGTGTCGGGAAGCCGGTCGTTGTCGGAGCTTGAGTTTCCTCCTGCTGAAATACCCCGAACAAGCCGTGCTGGCCGGATTCGGCGTCGCGCTGGGTTTTGGCGGCGCGGTCCATGGCTTTATCGAGCACTGCCATCAACTGCGCGCGGCGGCCGAGCGAGTCCATGGCGCCGCTCTTGATCAGCGACTCGAGCACGCGCTTGTTGAGCAGCCGCAGAGTCGACCTTTTCGCAGAATTCGTAGATGGAGGTGTAGCGCCCTTTTTCCTTGCGCCCGGCGACGATGGACTCAATAGCATTGTGGCCAACGTTCTTCACCGCCGCCAGACCAAAGCGGATTGCAGGCCCATGCGGAGTGAAGTTGGCGGTGCTGACGTTAATGTCAGGCGGCTCGACTCCAATCCCCATTTCACGGCATTCGTTGATGTACTTCACCACGTCATCAGTGCTGCCAGTCACCGAGGTCAGCATTGCCGCCATGAACTCCACCGGATAATGAGTCTTGAGATAGGCAGTCTGGTAAGCAAGCAGCGCATAGGCCGCCGAATGCGCCTTGGGGAAGCCATATTCTGCAAACTTTGCCAGCAGGTCGAATATCTTCTCAATCTTCTTTGGAGGGTAACCCCTTTGGACCGCGCCCTCGACGAAGCGCTCACGTTGCTGGGCCATTTCCTCCGGCTTCTTTTTGCCCATGGCCCGACGCAGCACATCGGCTTCGCCCAGCGAGTAGCCCGCCAACCGATTGGCAATCTGCATCACCTGTTCCTGGTAGACAATGACGCCCCAGGTTTCTTCCAACATTTCTTTCAGCTCGGGCAATTCATACTCGATCTTTTTGCGACCGTGTTTGCGATCGATGAAATAGTCGATCATGCCGCCCTGAATCGGCCCCGGACGATAGAGCGCGTTGAGAGCGGTAAGGTCGCCGATGGTGCTGGGCTGATAACGGCGCAGCACGTCACGCATACCGTGCGATTCAAACTGGAACACGCCGGTGGTGAAAGCCTTGTGAAAGACCTTCTCGTAGGTTTCCTGGTCGGTTAGAGAAATGTCCTCCAAGGCAAGCTGTTCGCCTCGTGTCTGCGCGATCAGCTTTACCGTGTCGTCAAGAATGGTCAGCGTGGTAAGACCGAGGAAGTCCATCTTCAACAGGCCCATCTTTTCGATGGCCACCATGTCAAAGGCGGTGACGATTTCATCGTTCTTGGTTTTGTGCAACGGCACTAATTCGATGAGCGGCCGTGGAGAGATCACCACACCCGCGGCGTGCACCCCGGCGTTGCGAACCAGGCCTTCGAGCTTGCGGGCGGTGTCGAGCAGCGCCCGCACTTGTGAATCGCTCTCGTATGCCTGCTGTAGCGCGGGCGAATCCTTGATCGCCTGTTCCAGCTTGATGTTCAGCGTGGTGGGCACCATTTTGGCGATGCGGTCCACATCGGCGTAAGGAATGTCCATGGCCCGGCCCACATCTTTGATCGCTGCTTTGGCCGCCATGGTGCCGAAGGTGATGATCTGGGCCACGTTGTCACGTCCGTACTTGCGGGTCACGTAGTCGATGACCTCGCCGCGGCGGTTCATACAGAAGTCCATGTCAATGTCAGGCATCGAAATGCGTTCGGGATTCAGGAAGCGCTCGAACAGCAATTCGTGCTGCAGCGGATCGAGATCAGTGATTCCAAGCGAGTACGACACCAGCGAACCTGCCGCCGAGCCACGGCCCGGGCCAACCGGAATGTTGTGTTCGCGAGCGTAGCGCACAAAGTCCCACACGATCAGGAAATATCCCGAGAACTGCATTTGTTGAATGATGGCCAGTTCCCGGGCCAGGCGCTGTTCGTAGTCCGCAAGGCTGTGCTTGACGCGTCCCTGCTCCAGCAAATTTCTTATCACCTCAAGGCGGCGGGCGAAGCCTTCCCGGGTCACGTGTTCGAAATAGCTGTCGAGGGTGTAACCGCCGGGCACATCAAAATGCGGGAAGGGATTGCTCACCTTTTCCAGGCGCAAGTTGCAGCGTTCGGCGATGGCCAGGGTCCGGGAAAGCACGTCGGGCGCATCTTTAAAGACCTGGAACATTTCGTCGTGGCTCTTGACATAGAAGCCCGTGCCCTCGAACTTCATGCGGTTGGTGTCTTGTATCGACTTGCCGGTCTGAATGCAGACCATCACGTCCTGGGCGTGCGCGTCTTCTTCGCACAAATAGTGGCTGTCGTTGGTGGCGACCATCGGCAGGCCCAGTTCTTTCTCCAGACGGAACAGGTCGGGATGGATGCGGTGTTCCATCTCCAAACCCTGGTCCTGAATTTCCAGAAAGAAATTGTCTTTGCCGAAAATATCCCGATAAAAGGCTGCACCCGCGCGCGCGGCTTCGTACTTCCCTTCCATCAAGAATTCGGCGACTTCGCCTTTCAAACAGCCGGAGAGGCCGATCAGACCTTTCGAGTGTTCCGCCAGAAACTTCTTACTCACGCGCGGCTTGTAATAAAAACCGTGGAGCGAGGCCTCGGAAGTGATCTTTACCAGATTGCGATAGCCTTCTTCGTTCTCCGCCAGCACGAGTAGATGGTTGTAGGTGTCGTTATCAGGAGGGGTGCGCTCGATGTTGTGATCGTCCTTCTTGCAGATGTAAAGCTCGCAGCCGACGATTGGCTTGATGCCCTCGCGGTTCGCGGCGTTCACAAAGTGCACCGCGCCGAAGATGTTGCCGTGGTCGGTCATGGCCACGGCCGGCATGCCCAATTGCTTGGCGCGCTGACACAGTTTCTCGACGTCGCAGGCGCCGTCGAGCATCGAGTAGTCAGAGTGGAGATGAAGATGAACGAATTGGGACATGGGGCTCTGTAGTGATTTTACTTCGGCGTCATTGTAAGCGGAAGGCGTGGAGCGACGGAGCGGAGTTATCCACAGGATTTTCGGGAATCATTTGTGTTGCAGCAGAGTGGTGTGGCTGGCGACACATTGCCACTGTCCATTCAGGAAAATCCAGGTGTCCGTAAACCGGCCATAATGGTCGAAGGCCTGGCCCTTGTAGGTTCCTTTGGTGTGGTAGCCTCCACTGACCACGGCGGTATTGTCGTACAAGTCAATTTTCACATTGCTGTTCGCGGCTGAGGTTGCGCGGTAATCCATGTCTTTAGCATCGGCCAAAAACTGGGCTTTGTTCATCACCGATCCATCGGTGTCGGTATAAATAAAGCGGTCACCCACCAGGTTCTCGAGGGCCCTGGCATCATGATGGATCTGCGCCTGGTTCCACGCATTCTCCAGGGCGGTGAGCTTGCTTTCCGTGGCAGTCGCGTGCGGCGCCTGCGCGCGGGCCAGCAGCCCTCCTACGACCAGCAGCAACCCCGCCCAGCGACAAATTTCCACCTTTTCCTCCGCACCTTCTCCGTCATGGCAGTTTCTCCACGGCGGATTGATTTGTCAATCTGGAGTCACTTCGAATTTTGCTCTCTGGGCACTACGATGATAAGAGCATCGGGTTGGCCAGGATGCACAACGAAAGGCATGTCTCTGGTTGACGGAGGTGAACCGATATCCGCATCGGTTACGTAGGGCGCGTAGAACATCAAGTGCGGAGCGAAGTGAACGATCTCATGAGTGTCGGGCCGCAGCACATGGTTGTGTTCCGACATCATGTACACGATTCCGATCTTGCGAGGCGCTTTGAATTTGCCGCTCTTGTACCCTTCCGCAATGGCTGTCTGGATTTGCTCTTCACTGGTTCCCTTGGCGCGCTGCTCCTCGGTATAAAGCCTGGTTAGCAGGGTGGTGGCACTGCCCTCCGCGTCGTAACACTCCGGCTCCAGAGTTAGCCGGGTTTCGCGTTCCACAATGCAGGTAAAACCGTTAGTACCCTCACGCACCTTTACGTAACCGGTCGGTTCCAACAGATACACGGTTGCTTTGCCTGAGATCTCCGGCGGCGCTGCGCTGGTCGCGAGCTGGATTCTTTCCTCGCGTGGTGCAGAAAAATCGTAAGCGGGTTTCGGAGCATCGGTCTGGGCACCCACTAATCCACTGGCCGAAAGCAAAAGGCCGATTGCGAGTTTTCCATTCATGGCTGCGCCCCTTGGCAAGAGTTACGACTTCCTCTAGTGGGACGCCGCCGTCTCGAATCGGATAGCAAGTGCGCCCCGCAACACGCTTTGGCCGTAGTTCTGATCTCCGGCCCCGTGCTTTGCGCGACAAAGTCTGCAATAAGTGGGCGGTAGCGTGTTGTCCACCCGGTGCTTGACCGGCTTCAAAGTACGAAGATAAGCGAAGATGGCCTTAAGATCGTCGTCGGTCATGCCTTTGTATTGCTCGATCGGCATAAACGCATCCAGTTTGCGGGCCTTCACGTATCCGGTGCGCAGGACCTGAATAAACAAACCTTCGTCGTAGTAGCTGATTCCGGACGCATCCGGGGTGATATTCGCACTCACTGCCCTGCCCCATGGTCCGCTAAACACCTGTCCGCCCGCAAAGTCCAATCCGGGGAGAGCCTGGCCGCGGTCCGAGGGCGTATGGCAATCGGCGCAGTTTCCGACTGTGACCAGGTATGCCCCCCACTGCAATTGGTTGATGGGATCAGGCGCACGTACCGGAGCGGTGATAGGCTCGGGTGCCGACCGGATCAAGTAATTAACGGGAAAAATAATCTCGGTCTTGGGCAACTCGTTCCGCACGGGGGTCAAGGATCGCATGTACACCACCACAGATGCCAAGTCATCATCCGAAAGGCGCTTGAAGTTCTCGTAGGGCATCATAGGGAACAATGTGCGTCCGTCATGACCGATGCCCTCGCGAATGGCGCGCGCCAGTTGGTCGTCCGTCCAGGTTCCAGCACCGGTTTGAGGATCAGGAGTGATATTCGGGACGACCACGCGCCCGGGCAAACCGTCCTCCTGCATGATTTCGCCCGCTCCCTGCAGGTTAGCCAGCACCGGGTGATCGGGGTTCGACAAGTCGTGGGGGGAATGGCAGGTCACGCATAGAAGGACATGGTTGAAGAGATAACGTCCGCGTTCGAGCCTTTGCGGCGTGGCCTCGAATTTGCGTGTGGTCAGCGCCCGCGCTCGGGGCCCGATGATCGGCCGCCAGCCGATGGTCAGACTGATGGCGACGCCCAGCAGGACAACCAGCACAACCACGCCGCCCAGAAGAATTTTCCCCAACTTTTTCATCTCAGGCCCCCGTGCAGAACCAACATGCAGGAAATGTTACTACGGCGACCCGGAGAGCCGTCGGGGGTCTACCCGCTATAATCTACTTGCCTTGAAATTCGCCTCTCTCATTACACTGCTGCTCTGTTTTTCAGCCATCGGTCTTGGCCAGGAACCCACAACCGCCGGTCAAACTGTCCTGATCGTCCCGTTCGAGAACCAGTCCAGGGCGCCAGGAATCGAATGGATCGGCGATTCTTTCCCTGAACTGCTCCAGGAGCGTCTGAACTCTCCCACGCTTTATGTGTTGCCTCGCGAAGATCGCCTCCGCGCCTACGACCGCCTTGGGATTCCCGCTCATATTCGTCCCTCGCGCGCCACCCTCTACCGCATTGCCGAGCAGATGGACGTCGATTACGTCGTGTTGGGGGAGTACACCTTCGATGGGCAAACCTTTTCTATCCGAGCCCAACTGCTGGACATGCGCCGCCCACGTCTTCTGCCCGAGATGACCGAATCTGGCCCCCTGGTGCAGCTCATCGACATTCAGACTGGGATGGCTTGGGACATCCTGCGCAGCCTCTATCCTGGTTTCGGCGTCGCTCGCTCTGTGTTTCTGACGCAAGCTTCCCCGATACATCTGGATGCTTTCGAGGATTACGTCAAGGGTGTAGTCACTGCCACCATCGCGCAGCAGGTTCAATACCTCCGGGAAGCCTTGCGTCTGAGCCCCGAATACCCCGAGGCTGCGTTGCAGTTAGGCAAGGCTTACTATCGCGAGGCTAGATACGAGCAAGCTACGGCGTGGCTTTCACGAGTTCCGTCAGCAAATCCGCACTTCGGCGAAGCCAGCTTTTATCTCGGACTCGCAGCCTATTACCAGGGAGATTTTTCACGCGCAGCATCGGCCTTCGATACCATAGCGCAGCGCTTACCCTTGCCGGAAATCTACAACAACCTGGGTGTGGTGCTGGATCACCACGACCGCAAGCTCGCTGTGGATGATTTCCAGAAAGCGGTGGCGGACGATCCCAATGACGCTGACTACCGCTTTAACCTGGGGGTCGAGCTTTACCGCAATGGCGACCGCGCCGGATCTGCCCGGCAACTGCGCGAAAGCCTGGCGCTGCGGGGGAGTGATCCTGAGGCTAAATCTCTTCTGAGCTCTATCGACAACGCTGATCCGCGAGTGGTCGTACCCGCTAGCGTGAAGGTTCCCATGGAACGGCTGCGCACTGACTACGACGAAAACTCCTTCCGCCAGCTGGCTTTAAAGGTCGCAGCGGCAGCCGAGCAGCGTCTCTCCCGCACCGATGCCAAGACCCATGCCCAATTTCACGTCGATCGCGGTCATCAACTGCTGGCGCAAGGTTTCCTCGCCGAGGCCGAACGTGAGTTCCGCGAGGCCATCGCGCAGAATCCATCGAATGCCTCAGCCCATGCGGGATTAGCAAGTGCACTGGAAACTACCGATCCGGTGGCGGCCCGCTCCGAGGCTGAGTCTGCCCTGCGCTTGGGTCAGTTTGCAGAGCCATTTTTGGTACTGGCGCGGCTCGATTTGAGAGACAATAAGGCAGAAGCAGCCGGGCAAGAGGTAGATCAGGCCCTTCGTCTGGATCCGGGCAACCCGGCCGCACTGGCGCTGAAGAACGCCATTGCAGCCAAGCTAGCGCAGGAAGCGCCGCCGCTGCCTAATCGATGAAAATGTCGCGGCTCGCCTCCATCTTTCTAACCGTCATCTCTCTCTTCAGCCTGACCGGATGGTCCTCGGCCCAGGTGTTGAAGATTGAAATCAACGACGCCATCCATCCCATCACCGATGAATACATCGGCCGTGCCATCGCCGAGGCCCAACTCAAGAAAGATCAGGCGCTGCTGATTGAGATCAATACTCCCGGCGGCCTTTTGGAATCCACCCGCGAGATCATCGAAAAAATCGTGGCTTCGCCGGTTCCCGTCATTATTTATGTCACCCCCAGTGGTAGCCGCGCAGCTTCCGCCGGATTCTTCATACTGGAAAGCGCCGACGTGGCAGCCATGGCGCCCGGAACCAACACCGGCGCCGCTCATCCCGTCAACCTGGGCGGGGGCAAGATGGACGACGTCATGAAGGAAAAGTTGGAGAATGATTCCGCTGCGTTGATGCGAAGTGTTGTCTCCAAGCGCGGCCGCAACGTCGATGTGTCCGAGAGCGCCGTCCGCCAGTCGAAGTCATTCACCGACCAGGAAGCTCTTTCCCAAAGACTGATCGACTATGTCGCTCCCACCGAAGACGACCTGTTCAGGCAGATGCAGGGCAAGCCGGTGAAGCGCTTCGACGGCAAGACCGTAACTTTGAATCTGGTAGGCGAACCCGTCCTCAAGTTCGACCTAACCCTGCGACAGCGCATCCTGGCTTACCTCATGGATCCGAACATCGCATTTATTCTGCTTGCTGTGGGTGCCCTCGCGCTCTACGCGGAGTTCAACCACCCCGGCGCAGTCGTTCCCGGGACGGTGGGAGTGATCTTCATCCTGCTCGCCGTTTTCGCGCTTAATCTTCTGCCCACTCGTTTTGCTGCCGTCGTCCTGATATTCGCTTCTTTCGCCTTGTTCGCTCTGGAAGCCAAGTTCGCAACTCATGGCGTGCTGGCGCTCGGCGGGGTGGTGACTTTGACGCTTGGAGGGTTGTTGCTGGTGGACGCACCCATCCCCGAGATGCGAGTACATTTATTGACCGCGCTGGCGGTCAGCATTCCCGTGGGCATCATCACCGTGTTTCTCATGAGTATCGCCCTGAAGGCCAGGGCCAATAAGATCACCACCGGGACTCAAGGCCTGATCGGCGAAATCGGCACCGCGCAAACCGCCCTATCACCTCAAGGAAAGGTGTTTGTTCACGGTGAACTTTGGGACGCAACCGCATCCTCTAACGTGGCGGCCGGACAAAGCGTAGTGGTAAGGCAAGTCAATGGATTGCAACTACGGGTAGACTCGACGCCCCTCCAAGGCTAGGGAAACGCAATCGGCCATCTTCGTCACCCGACCTCGGTAACCTCGCGAGTCACCATTTCATCCCCGGCAACTGGGATACAATCCGCATTAGCGACATTCCCTACAAGTTTTGGAGGCCCCGATGGATCTGGGGATCGGTTTTACCACTATCGTCATCGTCATCGTTGGGCTCTACATCTTGAGCTCGATCAAGATCTTGGCTGAGTACGAACGCGGCGTCATCTTTCGCCTGGGACGACTGCTGCCTACGGCAAAAGGTCCCGGCATCGCCCTGGTGTTCGCGCCTCTCGACCGGATCGTACGAGTTTCGCTCCGCCAGGAAGCCTTGGAAGTACCTCCCCAGGACATCATTACTCGCGATAACGTCACGCTAAAAGTGAACGCCGTTATCTTTCTGCGCGTTATCGATCCCAACAAGGCGGTGGTGGAAGTCTCAAACTACGTCTATCAGACGTCGCAGTTCGCCCAGACTACCTTGCGTTCGGTGCTCGGCGAGCAGGAACTCGACGAACTGCTTTCCCATCGCGAAAAGATCAACTTGCGTTTGCAGAGCATTCTCGACACTCACACCTCTCCGTGGGGCGTCAAAGTAACCAACGTCGAAGTCAAGCAAGTGGATATGCCCGAGTCCATGCTGCGCGCTATGGCGAAGCAGGCGGAGGCGGAACGCGAGAAGCGTTCCAAGATCATCCACGCCGAAGGCGAGTTTTCTGCTGCCCAGCGCCTGGTGGACGCCGCCCACTTGCTCGCGACCGAACCGGTGAGCGTACAGTTGCGCTACTTACAGACTTTGACCGAAATCGGCGTGGAGAAAAATACCACCGTGATCTTCCCGGTCCCTGTGGACTTCTTCTCCGGCCTGCAAAATCTGTTGGCTCCGAAGCCTGACGGCGGGGCCACCAAGAGCTAGCAGCAATGAGGTAGCGATGACAACTGCAACATCCGAGGACACTGAAATCACACTGGGCACGGGCAAGATGCTGGCCCTGTTTTTCGGTCTGGTCGCGCTGTGTGCCGTGTTCTTTGCAATGGGATTCTCGCTCGGCAGGACTTCAGAAGTGAAACCCTCCGCGGCAGAGGCTTCACAACTTCCGGCCACCACTGCCGCGAATATCCGGCCATCCGCGATCAAGCCCACTGCGCCGGCCGCCGACATGACTTTCTACAAAGCCGTCTCGGACAAAAATGCCGACAGCCAGTTGACGGTGAAGAGTGAAGACACTCCCGCTCCCGCAACTGACCCAATGACACCTCCAGCGACGGCGACCACCGCTCCGCCCGCAGACCCTGCTGTCGCGCCGCCAGTCAACGGCTACTACGTACAGGTTGCCGCCGTCAGCAAACCGGAAGATGCCGACGCGCTGGTAGATGCTCTCAAGAAGAAACAGTATCCGGCGTTCTCAGCCACCACCCAGCCCGATAAGCTTTTCCATGTTCAGGTCGGCCCCTATGCGGACATCAAAGATGCCGAAGGGATGCGTGCCAAGCTGGTCAGCGACGGCTACAACCCAATCTTGAAAAAGTAGCTGCGACCCGATCGTGCAGGTCTGGTATGAGGTCGCCTAAAACTGTTCACTTTTGAGCAGTCTTCGGCACGGAACGTCGCTTACTATGTCTGGCACGAGACTTTCCAGCCTAAGAGGCGCGCGTTCGAAGAATCCTGGCTGCAACCATCATTTTCTGCATCAAAGTTTGACTTGCAAGTCCGCGAACGTCGGGGTTCGCGAAAAAACAGCTTGGGAGAGGAACCGTTTCATGACGCAAATACTCAAGAAGCTAGGTTGGTGGACTGCCGTGCTCGGGCTCGCGCTTTCCATCGCCATTCTATCCACACCAGCAATCGCGCAGTATCAGGACCAGGGTCAAGATCAGGACCAGCAAAGCCAGCAGGATGATCCGCCCAGCCGGGTGGCTCGCATCGGCTACCTGGAGGGTTCAGTGTCATTTCAGCCGGCCGGCGAAACGGATTGGGTTCAAGCCGTGCCCAATCGGCCAATGACGACCGGCGACCGGATTTGGTCGGACAGGGACTCGCGTGCCGAACTACAGCTGGGTTCAGCAGTGATCCGGCTGGATGCCAACACCGGCTTCTCATTCCTAAATTTGGATGACAATACCGTTCAGATCCAGCTCACTTCAGGTTCGGTGAATGTTCGTATCCGCCGGCTCGACCAGAATGATGTCTTTGAGATCGACACCCCCAACCTGGCGTTTTCGGTGGCGGAGCCTGGCAATTATCGTGTGGCCGCCAGTGAAGACGGTACCAACACCGTTGTCAGCGTCCGCGAAGGCGGAGGTCAGTCGACTGGCAATGGCCAGACCTATACCCTGCACGCCGGGCAGTCGGGAACATTTAGCGGGACCGACTCGCTGAACGCCGACGTAGTTGAGATCCGCGAACCTGACCAATTCGATAATTGGGCATACCAGCGCGATCACAGCTATGAGCAGTCGCGCTCGGCGCAGTATGTTTCCCATGACGTCGTTGGCTATGAGGATCTGGATCGCTATGGTGACTGGCGCGACGATTCGAACTATGGCCACGTTTGGTACCCGAATCAGGTCGCCGCAGGGTGGGCGCCTTACCACGATGGCCATTGGGAGTGGATCGCCCCATGGGGCTATACCTGGGTCGATGATTCTCCATGGGGCTACGCGCCGTTCCATTACGGACGCTGGGTCACGGTCGGCGGACGCTGGGGTTGGGTGGCAGGACCGGTTGCAGTGCGGCCAGTATATGCGCCTGCACTGGTGGTCTTCATTGGTGGCGGAGGCGGCGGATTCGCCGGCAACGTGGGATGGTTCCCGCTGGGTCCCCGGGAAGTTTACGTGCCGTCCTACCGCGTCAGCCGGGGTTATGTGAACCGGGTGAACGTCAGCAACACGACGGTGAATACCACCACGGTCACCAATGTCTACAACACCACCATCATCAACAACAAGACCACGAATATTACCAATGTGACCTACGTAAACCGGAATGTTCGCGGCGCGGTGACGGCGGTTCCCCAGCGTTCCTTTGCAACTGCGCAGCCTGTGGCCAGAGCCGCAGTTCCGGTAGACGCGCGGCAAATCGCGGCTGCTCCTGTGAGTGCCAGGGCAGCTGTGGCTCCCACTCGCGAGAGCGTTCTCGGAGCCAGGGCAGCGACGGCCAATCGTGTGACTACGCCTCCGCCGGCGGTGATGAACCGGCAGGTGATCGCGAAGGCAACACCGCCTCCCCCACCAGTGCCGTTCGCAAAACAGCAGCAGGCGCTGGCAGCACATCCCGGACAGCCTCTAGCCAGGCAAGAGGTCCAGAGGCTGCGTCCAGCGGCCGCTGCGGAGGCCCACCCGATGGTTAAGCAGGCACCTCCTGGCAGGGCGGCAACCCCGAACATGGGCCGTCCCGGTGTCCAGCCAGCCAACCAGCCGAATGCTGCCAAGCCCGCAGAACCGGCCGTCACCCCGCCAGCCAACCAGCCGGCGAACCGCCCAGGTAGTCAACCTACTCCAAACGAGCGTCCGGGCGCAGTCAATCCCACACAGCCAAATCGTCCACCTTCGGCGCAACCGAATCCGACGGCACCGCCGAACAATCGACCGGACGTGAACCGGCCATCGGCTCCGCCAAAGCGCAATGATCGACCACCGACTGCACAACCCAGTCCTCGCCCTGAGTTGAATCCACCCAACAACCGGCCCGAGTCAAATCGTCCACCTGCGGCGCAACCAAATCCTGTGCCTGCACAACCCAACAATCGCCCGGACGTGAGCCAGCCAGCACCCGCGGCACAGCCAAATCAGCCAGTTCCGAACAACCGTCCGGGGACCGATCGGCCGCCGATGGCACCGAATGACCGTCCTAACCAACCCAGCAATCAGCCGGACAGGACTCCCCGGCCAAATCGTCCACCGTCGGCGCAGCCGAACCCAGTTGTCGCACCGCCGAACAATCGTCCCGAGGCGAACCAGCCGAACAACCCGCCGGAGGCGAGTCGGCCAACTTCCCCGCAACCTAGTCAACCGGCTCCTAACAATCAACCGGGGATGAATCAGCCGCCAGCAGCGGCACCGAAAAATGGGCTCGGACCCAGTCGTCCAGAATCGAATCGAGCACAACCAAACGGGAATCAACCCACTCCAGGGACAGCAGCTCCCTCGTCCGGCAACCGTCCGCGGCCGCGCACGCCTCCGGTGCAGACTCAGCCAGCACCCCCGCCGCAGCGCCCGCAAACGAAACCGCTGACGCCAGAGGAGAAACGGAGGCAGGAAGAGGAACAGCGGAAGCGGGATCAGCAGAAACCTCCAGGTGAGTAGGGGCTGGACTCCAAAAAATCGGATGGTGCAATCGCCCCACTAGCGTGGTACGGGCGTTGCACCTTCCCTTTTCCATGCATATCTGGAGACTAAGAAAGGTCGCTTTGCCATTCAACACCTGGTTGGCAAAGTAGACGCCGGCCTGCAACTCTGGGTTCTGTCGTGAATTTTCCCTACTTGTCTGCTCAGGCGCAACGATAAAACTGTTTCATCCGTACCCTAGAGTCCTGCCCCAACGGCTTTTCTTCGATCCCGGAAACCCGTTATATTTCGAGGCTTTCTGGAAAAAGGGGTTGCTTAATAACGTTAACGCTGTATACTTAATGCGTCTGTGGTAGCACTTCAAATTAGCTTAAGGACCCCAAAATGAAGAAGTGGTTCATTAAAGCAGGCCTATTATGCCTGCTCTCAGGTTTTTGTCTCTCGGCGATGGCCGCAACCGCAACCTTTCAGATCATTTCTGACCCCATACCCGGCACTTGGACAAACTTCGCTCTTTCCGGCGACGGTGCGGTCATGGCCGCCAACTACGGTGGCGAGATCTATCGCTGGACTGCTGCCGGCGGATTCCAGGATCTCGGCCCTGGTGATCCCTTTAACTCCTCCATCGGAATCTCGCGCGACGGTTCAACCATCATCAGCGGTCACATCGGACCAGACGGCTTTGCCAGCCCTGCCCTTTGGAACTCGAGCGGAGTAGTCGACCTGGGTCATCCCCGTAATGGGTGCACTACCCTGGACAATAGCTGGGGGAGCGGCTACGGAGTGAACGGCAATGGTACCGTGGCTGTGGGTCTCGCCTGGAATTGCGAGGGCGCCGAAGGTTTTGCGTGGACTGCAAAGTTGGGCAACATCTCTCTCGGGCATCCCGCTGGCAACCATAGCAGCCGGGCCAGTGCGATCTCAGCCAATACCAAGACTGTCGTCGGTTTCTGGGAAGATCCCACCGGTCCTCGCCGCCCGGTGCGTTGGGTGGGCAAGAGCTACGATTTGTTTCTCGGCCCAACTACTCTTGGCGAAGCCACCTCGGTGACCAGCGACGGTACGGAGATCGTGGGACAGACTTTCGGCGACAGTGGGTATGGAGTCGCCTTCTTCTACTCCGATAAGAGTGGGCTGATCACATTGGGCACACTTAGGCATTCCCCGACAGAACAAAGCTTCGCGAATGGCATCTCTGACAATGGAGGGGTCGTAGGGTGGAGCGGCGATCCGTTCAATGAGGGGACAGAAGCCTTTGTCTGGACTTCCTCACTCGGCTTGAAAAAACTCGCGAATGTGCTAAACGCACTTGGCGCCAACATCCCCGCTGGCACGACCCTAACCACTGCCCTCAGCATTTCTGCCGATGGTTCTACCGTGGCTGGCCAGTATGTCGATAGCCAGTTCAATTTCGGCAACTGGATAGCGCACCTAACCAAGTAAGAGCGAAACCCTGCGTGAATTTCGAAGAACTGGCAGCGTCGCCACGGTTGCGGCGCCCTGCCAGTCTTGCGCACCGTTATGAGAGGAGTACCATCATCCGATAACCCGTTCGATTAGGCCCACAAAACGAGCAGAAGTAACCAAAAGCTGGCACATCTCGTACTAGTTATTGAAGGATGCCTTCCGAGTGGGGGCTTATGGCGAACGAACAGGCTGGAACCGCGCGACCAACGGATGGCGGCGCACAGTGGCTGACGACGATTGCATCGCTGATAGTGGGCAGTGCGTTCTTTGCCCTGTGGTTCTGGCTGTTGCCGAACTGGCTGGGCTTTCGCGTAGATGCGGCAGGTACATTGTCATGGCGATGGCTTGCGGCACTCCCCTCGGTGTTGGGCTTTGCGGTGGCAATTCGCTGCATCTGGGATTTCGGACACACCGGACACGGAACTCCCGCGCCCTTCGCTCCGCCGCAGCGGCTGGTGGTGGTGGGTTTCTATCGCTACGTGCGCAATCCCATGTACGTGGGCTTCTTCGCCGGATGGATCGGCCTGTGGGTCGTGTTCGGACGGGCCACACTATCCGTGGTCATGGGGGCTTTGGGCGTCGTGCTCGGAGTCAATCTCTTCGTGCGCCTGTATGAGGAGCCGACCCTGCGAAGAATGTTCGGCGCTGACTACGAAGAATATTGCCGCCACGTTCGGCGGTGGCTGCCGCGGCTGAAAGCCTGGGAGCGGTAACGACCGCTTATCCGCTAAACCGCTGCTCCTTCCACGGGTCGCCATACATGTGATATCCGTTCTGCTCCCAGAACCCCGGCGCATCCCGCTCCAGCAATTCAAAGCCTCGCACCCATTTCACCGACTTCCACGCGTAGAGATGAGGAACGATCAGCCGCAGGGGATAGCCATGATCGAGCGGCAACGGCTGGCCGTCGTGATGAGTCGCCAGCAGCACTTCCGGGCGGTCCAAATCCGCGAGCGGCACGTTGGCGGTAAATCCCTGCTCAGCATGCACCAGAACGTAGGCGGCAGTGGCTTTGGGGTGGCTGCGGCGCAGCAACTCTTGCACTGAGACTCCATCCCAGCGATTGTCGAAGCGGCTCCAGCGCGTCACACAGTGAAAGTCACTCGTGCGCTGCACCTTGGGTAAGGCATTGAACTCGTCCCAAGTGAGCTTTGACGGAGTGTCCACCAAACCGTAAACACGGAAGTCCCAAGTTTGAGGATCAAACTTTGGCACCGACCCATAATGCAAGACCGGCCATTTCAGCGTGAGCGACTGCCCCGGCGGCAAACGTCCTTCCTCTTCCATACGCCGCTCCAGTTGTTTCCGTTCCGTGCCATCGAATAGCATGCCGCCCTCATATTGACATTGGTCGATGTCCGGGTCTATTGCTATTTAGCCATGACCGAATCCCAAAAAGCCTTCAATCGGGTTCTGCACGCCATCGCCGATCCTACCCGCCGCAGGATTCTCCAAGTTTTGAAGAAAGAATCACCCGGCAAGCATGCAGGTCTCTGTGCCTCCGATATCGAGCTGAAGATTCGCCTTTCCCAACCCACTATCTCTCATCACATGGCCGTGCTTCAAAAGGCGGGATTGGTGGATGCAAAAAAGGAAGGCTTGTGGCGATGGTATCGAAGGAACGAAACCGCTTTGAACGCCTTCACCCGCAGACTGCGGCGAATGCTGTAGCCGACTAGCTGGCGCCTACCGCGCTGGCTCTTTGCAGCAAACGCCGGGCATGGCCGATTAAGTCGCCGACTTCAAAAGGCTTCACCAGATAGGGCACCTGGTTGTTCTGTAGAAATTCGCGTACCTCAGGCTCCGCTACGCTGGAGAAGGTCACCAACAAGTGTTTCTCCAAGCCCGGCAAGTTCTCCGCTATCCAGCGATACACTTCGAGTACGCTGCCGTTTCCTGGCATCTTTCCATCCATAATGACAGCATCGAAGGCTTTTTTGTTCAGCAGCGATCGCAATTCTTCTCCGCCCATACAGGTAACCACCTCCGCGCCCGCGCCCGCCAGCACGTCGCGTTCAAACTCGAGGACTGCCTCTTCGTTCTCCACCAGCAGAATCCGCCCCTCGACCGCAGTCTCGCGGCGCGGAGCAGGCACCGCGCTCTGCGCCGCGGCGCTCTCACCCGCAGGCAATCGAACCTCGATCGTAGCCCCACCCTCTTCCCGGTTATGAGCGGAAATGCTTCCGCCGTGCTCCTGGATAATTCCATAGCAGATGCTGAGGCCGAGACCTGTCCCCTTGCCCACACTCTTGGTGGTATAGAACGGCTCGAAAATCCGTTTCGGCTCCTTAATTCCCGGACCCGAATCATGAAATTCGGCATGGAGATGCCCGTCTTTGGCATACACCGACACCCGCAGATTGCCACCTTCACCGCTTTCCAGCATGGCATCCACGGCGTTGTTGATGATATTCAGGAACACCTGTTCCAGCTGATGAGGATCAGCCGTCACTCCTGGAACTGAGGAATCGATCTCTCGTTCCACCTTGATGTTGTTGGTCTTCAGGTCATAATCGCGCAAAGACAGGGTTTCGTCCAAGACTTTGCAGAGATCGACTTGCTGTTTCTGCGGTTTGCGTTGACGGGAAAACGACAGCAGGTTTTGCACGACGCGATGCGTACGCTGCGCCTGCTTGAACAGCTTGCCCACAAACTCCGAGGCGCGCTCGCTCAAACCCTCGCTCTCCAGCAATTGAGCGTACCCCAGAATCGCAGTCAGCGGATTGTTCAGTTCGTGCGCCACACCGGAGATCAACTGGCCCACGGCTGACATCTTTTCGCTTTGCAGTAATTGCTCCTGAGTCTTCCTCAGGTCTTCGTAAGCACGGCAGGTTTCGTCATATAAGCGCACCTTCTCGATGGTGGTTGACAGTTGCCGCCCAATCGCCACCAGCAAATTTTCATCGTTGCTGGAATACTCCCGGTTTTTCCGGCTGCTGATGCCCATAATTCCCATGGGCTTGTCCTTACTCCACAGCAACACCCAGATCCACGAACTGGTTCCCTCCCCTCGAATAAAGTCGGCCGCCAGTGCAGGGAGATGGGGCAAGTACTCCTCAGTGATCACCTCGGCCCGCGAGCGGGTCACCAGATCGCCAAAGCCATCTGTAAGCTGGACCTCCGTGCATCGGGCACGGTCTGCGCTGTTCTGTCCCCAGGAGGCGCGGCGGCGGAATGTGGCCCCGTCCAGGTCCGCCAGGTAGATGGCGCCGCTCTCCGCTCCCAGCAGCGAAATCACCTGGCGCAGAGTCAAGTTCAGGATTTCATCCAGATCGAACGACTGGGTGGCGATGACCGCCATGGCGTTCAAGGCATTCAATTCGCGGTTGCGCCGGCGGACTTCATCTTCGGCACGTTTCTTTTCCGTGATATCGAGCAGGAAGCCCTGATAACGGTCCGCCTTGCCGCTCGAATCACGCGTGGCGAAGCTGCTTTCCAGAGCCGTCAGGATGGCTCCATCCTTCCGCCGTAGACTGACTTCAAAATTCCGCACGAAGTTGTTGATGTCGATCTCCCGCCGAAATGCGTCTCTCTGTTCGGCGGAAGCATAGAGTTCAGTGTCCAGGTCCACGGCCATGAGTTCGTCACGCGTGGGGTAGCCCAGCATGCGGACAAAGGCGTCGTTGCAATCCAGCAACTTACCCCCAGGAGTGGCTACAAAAACTCCCTCCTGCGCCTGCTCGAACAGCAACCGGTATTTCTCTTCAGCGGCGCGCCGGTCAGAGGTATCCCGCACCACGTGAATCGTGCCTTTCTGTCCGCTGCCCTGGGCGCTTCCCTGGTCGGTGTAGGTTGAGGTCGAGATCATGGAAAACCCACCGAAACAAGGGTCAGGGATTTCATGAAATCCGTCCCCAATACGATTGCAGTAAGGGCATCCGGTCCAGGGAGCGATGTGAGGCAGCACTGCCTCACAAGGCTGGCCCGCCACATCCGCCGGCGCCTGCGCCAGATGTTGCAGCAAGGCCTGATTGGCCTTCATGATGCGGAATTCAGAGTCGTGCACCAGCACCAGGTCCTGGATCGAGTCGAAGGTGTTTGCCCATTGCCGGTGTGAGCGCAGAATCTGTTCCACCAAACGCAGATTTTCCACTGCCAAACCCAACTGGTGCGCGGTCGTAGCCAGGAACTCAAGATCGTCGGGAGTGTAAGAAAGCCGGTGCCGGCTCCCCAGCGTGAGGACCCCGATCACCGATTTCTTCCCCAGCACCGGCACCAGGACGCAATGATCAAAGCCCTCTCTTTTCAGGAAGGGACGTACCGAATCATCCGAGGCGGAAGTGCGCACCACCAGTGCTTCGCCGCCCGTCATGGTGCGCTCGAACTTGTCATCCGTGGGCACCACGCCCCGATCGCGGAGAAAGTCCGGAGAAAGGCCGATTTGCTGAACAATCACCATCTGATCGCCCTCGAACAGACGGAACCATGCCGCCTTGGCGTGCATCAGACGCTTCAGTTCTTCCAGGGCCGTGGCCATCATGGGTCCATGCTGCTGCGCGCGGCTGATGCTGTTGGTAAGCGCATTCACCACTCCCAAACGCCGGGTGCGCATGCGGGAGTCGTCCAACACCACCATCAACAAGCTCGCGCCAAACAGCAGGTCGGTCACCAGCCCAAACCCCGGCGGCAGGTAAGCGTTCAACGGATCCCACTCCAGATGCACCAGCAACAAGCTGGCCGCCAAAAGCCACGGACCGATTTCCCACCGCGCCCAGCGAAAACGCACCAGCTGAATCGCCGCCGCAAAGGTGATGACGCGGTAGCCCACCTCAAGACCAACTCTCAAGGCAAACGAATCCTGCCACCAAAACGAGCGCGCCACTGCGTAGGCAATCAAAAGGATGGAAAACACCAGCAGCGGCAGCAGCAGCTTGCGCGCATGGGAGTAGACAAAGACCGCGCAGGTAAAGAGCGAAACCGCCAGGATGAAGTCTCCCTGCGAAATCGCGACCAGCAGTTCGGGACTACCGAAGCTGAGTGTGCTGTGCAGGGCCCAGCCAGAGACGAAGTAGGCCAGCCATCCCAGGATCCAGATCAGCAAATAGCGCTCGCGAAAAGTGCGAAACACCAACAGGCTGGCCGCCAGGACGACTAGGGTGGCGGATTCCACCGTCATCATCTTGGGGACTGCCAGCTCCAGGGCGGACCAGCCGCCGTACAGATAGCTGTTCATCGCAATCAAGGGTGTTTGGGTGCTCCATTTTTAGATACCATGCCCGGCATGGTTCCCAATTAGGTTTCCGACACCGTTTAGTTACTTTAGGAACCCGTAGATAGGACACAATTCGCGATAGACTAGGGAGGTTATGCCCTCGGAACGCATTCTGGTTGTCGATGACGAGGAAGCAATCCGTGAGATTGTGTGCTCCATGCTTACCGCAGCCAACTACCGGTGCGGACAAGCCTCCTCCGGAATGACTGCCCTGGCCGTGCTGGAGTCCGGAGAAACCTTTGATCTGATGCTCTCCGACCTGATGATGGCCGATCTCGATGGCATCGGTCTGTTGGAACGCACCAAAGAAAAATTCCCCGATATGCCTGTGGTCATGGTGACTGCGGTGCATGACATCTCGGTGGCTTTGGCCGCCATTCGCAACGGTGCCTACGATTACCTGCTGAAACCATTCGAGCGCGAGCAACTGCTGGCCACGGTGCGCCGGGCGCTGGAGAACCGCCGTCTGAAACTGGAGAATCGTGCATACCAGACGGGGCTGGAAGCCCAGGTTGCAGCCCGTACTCAGCAATTGCAGCAGACCATGTACGACCTGGAACGCTCCTATGACATCACCCTCGAGGCTCTGGGCGACGCTCTCGACCTCAAAGATGCCGAGACTGAGGGTCACTCCAAGCGCGTCACCGCTTTCACCATCGCCATTGCCCGTCAGATGGAAGTGCGCAAAGAAGAAATCACAGTAATTGCCCGTGGAGCCTTTCTGCACGATATCGGCAAAATGGCAATTCCAGACGCCATCTTGCGCAAACCCGGCGCGCTGACTCCTGACGAAATCACCATCATGCGTGAGCATTGCTACCGCGGCTATCAATTGCTGAAGCGGATCACGTTTCTGGCGGAAGCCTCCGAAATCGTGTATTCCCATCAGGAGCGCTACGACGGCACCGGTTATCCTCGTGGACTCAAAGGCGAGGAGATTCCTCTGGGGGCGCGCATCTTCTCGGTGGCGGACACACTCGATGCCATCACCTCGGACCGTCCCTACCGTGCGGCACAGACCGTAGGCGCCGCGCGGGAGGAAATCCAACGCTGGTCGGGACGCCAATTTGACCCTGCTGTCGTCAAAGTCTTTCTGTCCATGCCGGAGCACATCTGGACCGACCTGCGCAAAGAGATCGACGGTCGACCACCCTTTCCTCCACCACAAAAAGGGGCGGGCGCAAGTTAACTGCAACTTCGGCGGCTTGCAGCGTTCCTACTCTGTCGGCAGTTCGCTATACACTTTCCCTATCAAGCTCAGGAGGGACCTATGAAACTGCATCCCGCGCTCTTTGTAGTTCTAATGGCAGTCAGCCCAGTGGTTTTTGGACAGGATCGGCCCACAGTCAACGCGCAGCCCAACACCGTTTACGTCTCAGCGGATGGGAAGTTCGATGCGGATCCGGATACTGCAGTAGTGCAATTCAACATCTCCGCCCAGCAGGATAAGTCGAGCGCGGCCTATGAACGCGCATCCCAGGCCGCGGAGCAAATACGACAGATTTTGCGTTCTAACGGGATTGATCCGAAGACGGCGGAAATCAGCACCTTTTCCGTCGATCCCGTCTACGATTACAAGCCGGCCAAGGCCAAACTGGTCGCCTATCGGGTGAACGCCCAAGTGACGCTGAAGCTGAAGGACTTCACCAAGGTTGCTCCTATTGTGCAGCAGTTTTCCGATATGGACGTAACTGGAAACCAGTCGGTCAGTTACACGCTTGAGGAAATTGACGTGGCCAAAACCAAAGCGGTTGAAGATGCCTATCGTCGCGCTCGCCTGTCCGCCACCGCCGTGGCCAAGGCTGGTGGACGCACCTTGGGGGACCTATCCTACGCCTCGGTGGATACCTTCGAGAATGTGCGGATACAGCCCATGGTGCAGCGCGCGCAACCGATGGCAATGAAAGCGGAGCTCGCACCCACCGAAGAATTCACTCCAGAAACCGTAAGCGTCACCGCGCACGTGAACGCTGTGTTCAACTTGAAGTAGGAACGGGTATCACTGCGCCGACCCGGGCGCCCGGGTGACGTTCGGCACTCGCGACGCGTCCAGCGGAATATCGCGCTGCACTACCAATTCCAGGGTCGTGCCCGCATCCATCTTCACATCGTCGCCGCGGGTCAACATGGCGATGGCGGTGCCGACCGCGCCACCGACTCCGGCTCCGATCAGGGCTCCCTTACCTCCCTGGCTTAGGCCACCAATCATCGCCCCGGTCCCGGTGGTGGTTGCCACGGTTCCAACCTTCGAGCCGGTCTGGCTGTCCTTGCGCAGAGTCCCTTCCTGGTCTTTCACCCCGGTCTTGTCTACTCCCGGCGCGTTTTCCACGGCCCCCGGAAGAATCACCGTGTAGCCGCTGGGATAGATTAGAGTCGTGAAGTGCATCAGCACTTGCGCCCGCCCCTTGATTCGCCCGCCGCGTTGGATCTCGCTGATTCTTCCCTGCACATAGGTGCCCGCTGGAATCAGCACCCGATTGTTGGCGACCACCGGAAACGTAGTCTCGGCGTAGACCGCATCGCCTGTGCGTGTGCCTTTGGTTGAGATGGCGTGCTTCAGCGCTACTGGCACCTTGGTTCCCGCGGGGATCACCAGTTCCGCGGCAGGAGCCGCAGCCGTTGCGGTGGGCGCAGATGGGCCTTGGTTTTGGTTATTTTGAGCCAGAACTGACACAACCAGCAAACATGGGACGATCCCAAAACGCATAGCACCCCCACCAAACGACCCTTCAGTATAGAGCCGTCCAAGCGATCTTAATTATTCAAGATTATTCAAGGTAGGATGCCATCCGGCGCACGGAAAGTTGTGCCCTGCTGAGTGAGCAACAACTCAACTTGCAATCTTGCGAGTGATCTCGTTCGCCCGCACATTGCCCATAAAGTGCGATTGCAGACGTTGAGCACATAGTTCGCCGCAAACATGCAGAGTACCCTCGCGCTTGGCAATGTCTTCATCCCAGGCGGCCAAATACAGGACTGGACGGTTGAACTCGCCGAAGGAGGTCCACATCACCCACCAGCGATCGGTGGATTGCTTCATCTGCCCGCAGTTGGGTCCGGCACACCGTTGAAGAGGTTCCATGTCTGCTCCGCATTCCGGCTGAGGGTTCGCCGGTTCTGGTCAATCATTCTAGCCGAAGTGCTCACTTGTAGATTAGATACTTCTGTCTCATTTGTTGAAATTTTTCTAAACGCTCCTGCCAGTCGGCGGCAATTCGGCGCGGATCCTCCCCCGCCGCGATGGCATCATACACCGCCTGATTCACCAGCAGTTCGATCATCCGCTCCATATGGTATTGCTCAGGGTAGAGTTTGTGAAGCGCTGACGCCAGTTCCACTCCCAACTCCGGTGCGTCCAAAGCGTTGCGGTCGGTCAGCAGGATGTTCACACCATCGCACTTCTGCCCAGAGTAATTGCTGCCGCTGGGAGTGAAACTGACCGCCACGAAGCGCACTCCGGAAATGTTACGGGCATTCAGATATTGAGCCAGTTCGCGAGCCTTGATCCATGGCGCTCCCAGCAATTCAAAGGGCGTGTCGGTGCCGCGCCCGACCGAGACATTGGTGCCTTCGACCATGGCCACGCCGGGATACAGCGTGGCTTCGGTCAGACTGCGAAGGTTTGGTGAGGGATTGATCCATGCCAGTCCGGTGGAATCGTACCAGTCGCCACGCATCCACCCTTCCATGGGAATGACCGTTAGGCGGGCATTGATGTTGCGTTCGCTGTTGAACAGTTTCGCCAGTTCACCCATGGTCAGACCGTGACGGACCGCGAGCGTGAAGTAGTTGGTGTAACTCTCATGACCGGGATCAGCCACCGGCCCTTGCACGAACGATCCGGTAATGGGATTGGGCCGGTCGAGAACGATAATCTCGATTCCTGCTTTGGCCGCCGCCTCCAGGAAATACCCAAGCGCGGTTTCGTAGGTGTAGAAAGGCACACCTGCGTCTTGAACGTCCACCACCACCGCATCGAGAGTTTTCAGGGTCTCAATCGAGGGCCGCCGCGCGGCATCCGTTCCCCCATACACGCTGTAAACCGGAACTCCTGTGGCCGCGTCTTTGGAATTTGTCACGCCGGTGGTGTCGAGCGTCCCTGTCACTCCATGTTCGGGGCTGAAAATCGCGTCCAGAGAAATCCCTGGCGCTTGGGCCAAAACGTCAATGGTGCGGCGTCCCTGAGAATCCACTCCCGTCTGGTTGGTGAGCAGTCCGATTCTCTTCTTCCCTTCTTTCGCCCGTATCTGCTCGAAGTCATGAGCCTCGAGTACGTCGATTCCAGTCCGGACCGTTCCGTTCCGCGCAACCGATCCGGCGCGCCCCAGTCTGCGCTTCGTTGTAGCCGGTGATGCTCTTCCAGCGCAGTTCGTCTTTTTCTGTGACACTCAAGGCTAACTCTGCCGCCACTGCGGTCGCGATCTTCGAACGTAGCGCGACTGCACTTCCCTTCCCGCGTGGATGCACCGCGTTCGTCAGCAGGATGATGAAAGTGCGGGTGGTTGGATCAATCCACATTGACGTCCCAGTAAACCCGGTATGCCCGAAACTTCCCACCGGCAGCAGATCACCGCGGTTGCTGGAGAAAGGAGAATCTATGTCCCAGCCAAACCCGCGCAACACCGGTGCTGTCGGCGGCTGCTGAGGAGTCGTCATTTTCTCGATCATCAGCGGCGAGAGCACCGGGCCGCCAGTGAGCAGAAACTGCGCAAACTTCGACAGATCGTCCGCGGTCGAGAACACCCCTGCGTGCCCGGCGACGCCACCCATCCGCCGCGCCGTGGGATCGTGGACCATGCCGCGCAGCATGCGGTTCTGTTCGTCAAACTGGGTCGGAGCGATCATTCATCCACCAGGAAGGCGGCGGTAGAAAGCGGGTGTGGGTCATCGCCAGCGGCGCGAAGATGTGCTGCCGGCAGTACTGATCCAGCGACACTCCAGACACGCGCTCGACCAGTGCGCCCAGCACGATGAAATTGACGTCGCTGTACAGAAATCGGGAGCCGGGCGGATCAACCGGCTTCTGCGCATAGGCCATTTGCAGCGCCGTATCATGGCCTTGCCAGGTTTGGTTTAAGTCGAGGTCTTCGGAAAACCCGGAGAAGTGCGTAAGCAATTGCCGGATCGTGACCTCGTCCTTGCCATTCTGCGCAAACTCCGGAATATACTTCGCCACCGGTTCGTTGACCCGGATTTCGCCCTTCTGCACCAGTTGCATCACCGCAACCGTGGTGGCGACCACTTTGGTGAGCGACGCAATATCAAACACCGTGTCCAAAGTCATGGCTTCGCGGCGCGGCTCAATCGAGCGGTCGCCCAATGCCTTGCGATACACCACTTGCCCGTCATGCCAGACCAGCAACACGGCGCCGGGGATCTGGCCGTCTCGGATGGCGTCTTCAACAATCGCATCGAGTCCGGAAAGACGGGGGCTGGCCGCGGCAGGTTTCCTTGGTCGCGCAGCCGCAGCGAAATGGGAGCTCAGCACAAGGCCCAATGCCAGCATGGTTACAGCCTGCCGGAAGAGCCGCGAATTGTTTCTGATGAGGCGGATACCTCTGACTCTACACAAGCTCGTCACGCTTCCTCAAGAAACTCAAGTGGGGGTACCGTTTGTGCCGACAGGTGATGCACCGGACATTCGCCCGTCATCTTTACCGCCCTCCCAATCTTTGCTATAACCCGAACATCGAGCCGACAAACACTTTGGCGAATCCCTTTCCAGTGCGCACTGCTCGCGGGACCGCGGCCCAACTGATTCCTGCGCACGAGCAGCAGGATACCGTCTTCAGCCCCAGCCTTTTCTCTGCTCCATGCCGCCATCGCGGACCGTGTTTTTCCCGCGGCTTCGGTCGCCATCACACATAAAGGCAAGCTGGTCGCTCACAAGGCCTTCGGCCGTTTCACCTATGAGTCCGGCACTCCCGAAACCACGCCCGACAGCATCTTCGACATCGCGTCCGTCACCAAGGTCGTCGCCACCACCAGCATGGCCATGATTCTCTACGAACTCGGCCTGCTCGACTTGGATATGCCCGTCGTCGCCCTGGTGCCGGAGTTCGCAGCTGACAATCCCCGCAATCCGGAAGTCAGCATTCGCATGCTGCTGGCGCATTCTTCCGGCCTACCTGCATATGAAAAATTGTTTCTTGAAGCCAAGAGCCGAGAGGAACTGCTGGCCGCGGCTTTCGCTACCCAACTCACCGCCGATCCCGGCACCAGAACTGAATACAGCGACATCGGCTTCATCATTCTGGGAGTCGCGCTCGAACGTCTCGCCGAGGAACCTCTCGACAGTTTCTGCCGCCGCGAAGTCTTCGGCCCGCTGGGAATGCTGCACACTGCGTTTCGTCCGCCCGCAACCTGGCGCGATTCGATTCCGCCCACCGTTGACGATCACAACTTTCGTCATCGAGTCATCCAAGGCAAAGTGCAGGATGAAAATGCCAGCGTGATGGGTGGCGTCGCCGGTCACGCCGGATTGTTTGCCACCGCTGGCGACCTGGCAATCTTTGCCAACGCAATGCTCGAAGGCGGACGTCCCATCCTTCGCCCTGAAACTCTGGCTGTATTCACGCGGCGAGAGGCTTCTCCGTCCGGAACCACCCGTGCCCTGGGTTGGGACACACCGTCTACCCCTTCGCAATCGGGAAAATATTTCTCGTCAACTTCATTCGGGCATCTCGGCTACACCGGAACTTCGCTGTGGATCGACCCCGAACGCCAGCTCTCCGTGACCTTGCTCACCAACCGCACCTGGCCGGATTGCGCCAATCAAGCCATCAAGCAGTTTCGCCCCAGGTTCCACGACGCCGTGGTCGAGGCGCTGGAGGCGCAGCGTTGAAGGGCAAGAAACCGCGTGCGTCAGTGAGCCATCTCTCGACCGAGCAGGCCAATCCCAATTCGCGAAACCTCGACCTGAAAAGTTCTCTTGAAATCGCCCAGGTTATTAACGCTGAGGACGCCAAGGTTGCCGCCGCGGTAAAGCGCGCTCTGCCGCAGATTGCCCGAGCCATTGATCTGATTGCTGCCGGCCTCGGGCGCGGTGGACGTCTGATCTACGTCGGGGCTGGAACCAGCGGCCGAATCGCCGCTCTCGATGCGGCTGAGTGCCCTCCGACCTTCAACACTGATCCCAAGACTGTGCAGTATGTTGTTGCCGGAGGCGTCAAAGCCCTGGGGTCGGCGGTCGAGGGCAACGAAGACTCCCGCAAACTCGGCGAGCGCGAAATTCGCAAGAAGAAGCCAGGCAAGAACGATGTTGTCGTCGGAATCGCCGCCAGCGGGCGAACGCCTTTCACCATTGCTGCCGTCGAGTACGCCCGGCGGCACGGAGCCAAGACCGTCGCCGTGACCTGCAACCGCAGGTCGCAACTCGCCAAAGCCGCTCACTTCGCCATCGTGACCGAAGTTGGTCCCGAAGTCATTGCCGGGTCAAGCCGCATGAAGGCCGGAACTGCACAGAAAATGGTGCTCAACATGCTTTCCACCGGCGCCATGACACGACTCGGCTACGTTTACGGCAACCTGATGGTCAATGTTCACCTCAAGAATGAAAAACTCGTGGAACGGGGTATCACGATTCTGCAGAAAGCGACGGGCGTCAGCCAGGCCAAGGCTGAAAAGATGCTGCGGACAGCAGGCAGCGTTCCGGTAGCCATTGTTATGTTCCAGGCCGAGGTCAAGCCGCGCCGATGCTGCCCGAGCTTTACGGGCCGCCAGGAACAATGTTCGCGCCGCCATCGCCGCCGCTCGCAGCTTGTAGACTCCGACGACCGTGCCCTTCCGATTAACAATTCTCGTCTCGCTCCCAGCGCAGACTCCCGCTAGAATGATGGGACGCCACGGATTGGAACTGCCATGGGTCTGGCGCCGGTACAAGTTGCAGTTGAGAACCATCTCGATATGGACAAATTCGTAATTCGCGGCGGCAATCCGCTGCTGGGGACGATTCAGGTAAGCGGAGCCAAGAACGCCGCGCTGCCCGCGATGGCCGCCGCGCTCCTCACCGAGGAACCGGTGGTTCTGGAAGGCATCCCACAGGTGCGCGACATCGAAACCACGCGCAAGTTGCTCGCAGCCATGGGTGCAGAAGTTGAACTGGGGTACGGACGCGCCCAGCACCGCACCACGATTTGCTGCCGCAATCTCGCTTCACCGGAAGCTTCCTATGAATTGGTGAAGACCATGCGGGCTTCTACTCTGGTTCTCGGCCCGCTGGTGGCGCGTTGCGGACGCGCGCGGGTTTCCCTCCCCGGCGGCTGCGCCATCGGCGCTCGTCCGATTGACCTGCACATTAAAGGACTCGAACGCCTGGGCGCCACCATTCGCCAGGAACACGGCTACGTGGAAGCCAGCGCCAAGCGGCTTAAGGGCGCAGAAATTGTTTTCGACAAGATCACAGTTACCGGGACTGAAGACCTGCTCATGGCCGCGGCTCTGGCCGACGGCGAAACCGTGATGCAGAATTGCGCCCGCGAACCCGAGGTCGCCGACCTCGCTGACTTGCTGAACAAGATGGGCGCGCGCATCGAAGGCGGAGGCACTTCCACCATCCGCATCAAGGGCGTTGCCAAACTCAAAGGCGCGAAGCACCGCATCATTCCTGACCGCATCGAAGCCGCTACCTTTATCATCGCTGGCGCGCTCACCGGGGGGGATCTCAACGTAGCCAATTGCGAGCCCGCTCATCTGGGAGCATTGCTGCAAAAACTGGAAGCCACCGGCGTCAAGACCAAGTCCGGAAAACAATCCGTTCGGGTGATGGGCGACAACCCGCTCAAAGCTTCCGACATGGTGACCGAGGAATATCCCGGCTTTCCTACCGACGTGCAGGCGCAATACATGGCGCTGGCCACGCAGGCTGAAGGCACTTCCGTCATTACCGAAAACATTTTCGAGAACCGTTTCATGCACGCTCAGGAACTACTGCGCATGGGAGCCAACATCAAGATCGAAGGCAGCCGCGCCATCGTTCGCGGCAAGACTCCGCTGAGCGGTGCCGCGGTGCAGGCTTCTGATCTGCGCGCCTCCGCGTCTCTGGTGCTGGCCGCGCTGGTCGCCGAGGGCGAGACCATCATCGACCGCGTGTACCACATCGACCGCGGCTACGAAAACATCGAAGAGAAACTGCGCGGCGTCGGAGCCCAGATCCGGCGCATCGGCGAAATCCTGCCGAAGCGGTGATGGTTCTTCCGCTTCCTTGTTCACGAATTGCAACCATCCTTTGACAAACAAGTGACATGGTCCGCACACCCATAGTCCCCGGGTGGGAATCCAATCCCTAAGACCATAGCTTGGAAAAGTCATGCTGAAGCTAACTATCGAGAGAATCGGAAGCGCTGCGATTATTCACTGCCAAGGCAGGATCGTTCGAAGTGAAGCAGCTTTTCGGTTGCGCGATGCCGTGACCAGGCAACGCGACGCTCGCGTCATCCTACTTGACCTCGCTGGCGTAGAGGCGTTGGAGGGCGGTGGCTTGGGCATGCTGTTAATCCTGCAATTTTGGACCCGTGACCATGGCATCCAATTCAAGGTGTGTGACCCTCCAGCAGTTATTCGAATGACCCTGGAGCGCACCACTTCTGTTGCGGCGGTTGAGATCGCAGGACTGGACGAAGCACTGTCAGGTCTGGGCCGCCTGGTCTAGGAAACAGCGGAATTATGGGATAGCTTCGCAAGCTCAGGGCGCAACTGGTCTGGCCTACCCCTCCTTGAGTGGATTCTGATGCGGGCTTCCCGACCCTTTCGCCGGAGGGATTTCGCTGGTTACCAGCGGCCAGAAAAGGCCCTATTAACCGTAAAATCTGCGTGTTATACTGCGTTCAGACGTGGTGGCCGGGCCGTTCTACGCCCGAACCGAAGGAAATAACGATGGTTCGTAGTTCTCGTCGCACACTCTTCCTGGTAGTCCTGATTCTCGTGGGTTGTGGCTTTTTCGGCCTGATGTATGGCCAGAAAATCAACCCCTCAGCCGCCCCCGGCGGTGATGGTGACGTGCGCGACAGCCTGCACACGTTCACCGACGTCTACAGCGTCGTCGAGCAGAACTACGCCGAGCCTGTGAACCCGGACAAGGCCATCTACAATGGCGCCATTCCGGGCATGCTCCACGTGCTCGATCCGCACTCGAACTTCTTCGATCCGAAAGCTTACTCGCTGCTCCGCGAAGACCAGCGCGGCAAGTATTACGGCGTGGGCATGACGGTCGGCCCGCGCAACAACAAGGTCATCGTGATTGCGCCCTTCGTGGGCACGCCCGCGTATCGCGCCGGCATCCGTCCCGGAGACATTATCGTTGCTGTGGATGGCAAGCCCACTGACAACATGAGCACCGGAGACGTGGCCGACCTGCTCAAAGGCCCCAAAGGGACAACCGTTCATATCACCATCGTGCGCGAAGGCGCGGACAAGCCGATCGAGTTCGCCGTGGTGCGCGATGAGATTCCGCGCTACAGCGTGGACCTGCATTTCCTGATCCGCCCCGGCGTCGGCTATATGCACGTCAGCGGTTTCAATGAGACCACGGAAAAAGAAGTTGGCGATGCGCTGGACCAGATGGGCGACCTGAAAGGCCTGATTCTTGATCTGCGACAGAATCCGGGCGGCCTGCTCAGCGAAGGCGTGGGCGTTGCGGACAAGTTCCTGCGCAAGGGTCAACTGATCGTTTCCCACCACGGCCGCTCTTCACCCGAAAAACGATACATCGCGACTCACGGCGATGGCGGGAAGGAATATCCACTCGTTGTGCTGGTGAATCGCGGCACCGCCTCCGCTGCTGAGATCGTTGCGGGCGCTATTCAAGACCACGACCGCGGCCTGATTGTGGGTGAGACCACGTTTGGCAAAGGGCTGGTACAGACCGTCTATCCGCTCTCAGAGAACACCGGGCTGGCTTTGACCACCGCCAAGTACTACACCCCGAGCGGACGCCTGATTCAGCGCGATTACTCCAATGTCTCGCTTTACGACTACTATTTTGAGCGCGACACTGACAGCAAGACCGCCAGCCGCGAGGTCAAACTTACTGATAGCGGCCGCACCGTTTACGGCGGCGGCGGTATTACTCCGGACGTCAAGGTAGACCCAATCAAGAGCAATCACTTCCAGGACACGCTCTTGCAGCACTATGCGTTCTTCAATTTTGCCAAACACTACATGTTGAGCCACCACCCCACCAAGAGTTTCGAGGTGGATGACAGTGTGCTGCAGGATTTCCGCAAATTCCTGGACAGCGAGAAAGTTCCCTACTCCGAAGCCGATCTGCTGGAGAACAATGACTGGGTGCGTTCCAGCCTCAAGAGCGAGATTTTTGTGGACGCTTTCGGCCAGGAGGAAGGCCTGAAGGTAAGGGCCGAGGCTGATCCCGAGGTCGTCAAGGCGCTGGATTTGCTGCCCCAGGCCAAGGCTCTGGCGGAAAATGCAAAGCGGATCGTGGCTGAGCGCAGCAGTGCGCCGTCATTGAGCCGGTAGTTCCGGAACGCACGGGTTCAGGCACGCCCAGAATTGGTTGCTTGCTCTTTTTCGCCCAACGCGCTCATGGGCCTTCCTAAACAAGTGGTATGGCTGTTGCCCGCGCTGTTCGCCGCCATCGCCGGATTCACCGATTGGCGCTCCCGCCGCATTCCCAACTGGCTGACCGTCTGCGGATTAGTGCTTGGCATCGTGGTGAACTCGATGACGCGCGGTTGGCTGGGTGCGAAGGATTCCCTTCTGGGCGCGAGTTTGGGGCTGGCCCTCCTGCTGCCCTTCGTCTTGCTGCGTAGTCTGGGAGCCGGGGACTGGAAGCTGGTGGGCGCCTTGGGAGCTTTCTTGGGACCTTCTCGTCTGATCACCGTGCTCTTTGCCACCGTCCTGGTGGCGGGGGTGATGGCGCTGATTCTGGTGATATGGAAGCGCCGCCTGGGCCAGACCTTGCGCAATATGGCGCGCATGTGCGCCGCGATCTTCAGCTTCCATCTGCCTGGGCCGGAGGTTTCTCTCGACAACCCGCAAGCTCTCAAGGTACCGTTCGGCGTAGCGGCCGCCATCGCGGTTTTTCTCCACACTGCCGGACGCTTCTGGGGGATCACTTAATGCCTGGCCACCAACCGGTGAAGAAGACTTCAAATCGGAAACCTTCTGTCCGCCGCTACGGGTTCGCAGATTGCCGAGGCTGCCCTTGTCCTCCCACTTGCCTTCATGATGCTATTGGGGATTTTCTGGTTTGGACGCGCCTTCAACATCTACGCCACCATGGTCCACGCCACGCAGCAAGGAGTCCGCGCTGGGGTGGCACAGAGCTGCGCCACTTGCGGCAACCAACATATCACTCCCGCCCAGGGTGCCACCATAATCACGGACGCCATGAGGGCCTCCCACGTGGATCCTGGCCAGATCCAGGTCTTGCGGCAACCCACTCCGACTTTCTGCCCGGCGGCGGCAGTCCGGTGCGGTATCTGCACTAGTCAATAGCAACATCACCATGTGCAACTATGTGCAGATCAGCCCCCCGGCTAGTCCCGACCTCCGGTTTGCGGTGTGGTCGCCAGTTTCCAGTACCCCTACCAGTCCTGGCTGCCATTCAGTTCCCTGAACATGCAGCAGATCACGCTTAAAGTGATTGTGCCGATGAAGGGAGAGTACTGATGATCTGCCCTCGGCTGCGAGACCGGTTCGCCGTCAGTCTCCGCTCCTGGTCGGATCGGCTCCTGTCGGCCGACGCTTCATCGTTGGCGGAGTTCGCCATTTCTCTTCCATTGCTGGTGGTGCTCGTGGTTGGAATCTTCGATTTTGGAGGGGCTTTCAATCAGAAGCAGGAACTCAATAATGCGGTGCGCGAAGGGGCACGCTTCGGAGCCAGTCAGCCCACCAACGATCTTGCCGCTGCTCCCGCGCCCGCTCCGCCTTCTATAGACGCGGTTCGCTACCTGGTGGATGCGTATCTGCAGGCCAACCGCATCAATGATTGTGGCCTGGCGGCGCTGGCGCCCGCCACCGGGGGATCGCCGTGGGTGTACACCGCGAATGGTTGCCCTGGTCCGCTGACTCTAACCATTGCGAAGGATTCTCCTACCGGCACTTTTGCAGTCAACGGTACCCCCACCTGCAGCCTGACCGTGCCGGCAAACACCTACGGAACCACTCCCATCCCAACGCCGGTTTACATCGCCTGCACCCAAGTCTCAATTTCGTATCCCTACCAGTGGCATTTCAATAGCGTCATCCAATTGCTGGTTCCGGGCGCTAGGCTAGGGCTCACGCAGATTGCCACCAGCGCGACTGTCCCTAACATGAACTAGAACCGGCAAGCAGATTTCCGAAATCTCAGAAAAACTCCTGCAATCCCCGACCCCACCAACAGTACTGTGCTCGGCTCTGGAACCGGGGAAACGGGGGGTTTGTTGCAGGGAGGGGTTTGGCCCTTGGGCTTGTCTTTCGTTGGCGGGCAGCCAGCGCTGGGAACTGAGGGCGGAAATAACGGTGGGAATCCGCCGGGAATCGGATTCAATGGGGTAAGCGTCGGAGGCTGGGGACCCTGGGGTAGCACCGCTCCCGGAAACGGGATTTGGACTGCGCTGCCCGCCATAAGAACCGGTTCCTCGAATTTCTCCGCTGGTGGTTCTTCGGGCGAGATCGCTTCCACGGCGGCCTCGGAGATCTGGTTGGCACAGCGCGTGCGAGCAGTGATCTTGCCATCCGTGATGAGTTTTTCGCCCTTCCGCAAGCTGACCTTGCTCTTGGTCCAGAAAACGTGGTCGCCGATGCGATAAGACAAATACACCAGTTTGGCCTGCTGGAGCTCAATTATGCGGGCGCTGCGAAAATCGAATCCCGCGATAATGCAGGCCGACAACTCGATCATGCTCGCTGACCTCACGCAATTCTTCCGGAGCCAAAACGCCTCCCGGAACTACGGAATAGGGATAAACCGCCCGCCGGGGAAGAGAAACTGGCACAGAGAATGACGTGGCTGCAAGGACCGCCAGGTTCTGGCTAAGATCTCCCTGCTCCCATTCGCTCGTCGCCGGGTTCGAGGCCGAATACCAGCGTGAAGAAAGATGAAACGACAGCCACAGAACGGCGGTCCCGAGAATGGTCAAAACGGCCAGCGCAGCCGCCGCCCGCCGCATTCGTCGGCGGAGAATGGATCTGCTGGACCTGCGCTTGCGCACCCGGCGATGAGGATGGTTCACGTCGCTCCTACACCGTACCCGTACCCGGCCAGTCGATAGGGTAGGAACTATATGTTATGGCACTAGTGTCTTCAGACGACTCCCTGCCAAATTCAAAAGGTTAGGGACACGCAGAGGGTCAGTGTGCCCACCATCCTAGCAGAGAAGGATTTTGTTTGCATGGACGAGACAAGGCTTATCGAGAGCGTGCGCACCTGCGCTCGGAGCCAGGCCCGCACGGGCTCATTTCTTCTGACTCGCCGTGTCACGATTCGCTGCGGGATTGAGTCTTGCGATCTCGGCCAGCTGTCGGTTGGCTGCTTCCAGTTCGGTAGCTTCTTTTGTCAACTGCATGTATTGGCGGAAGTAGTCAGCCGCCTGTTGAAAGTTGTGTTCTTGCAGCAGAATCAGGCCCAGCAAGTAATGCAGCTTGGCAATCTGATGATCCGCATCCACCTTGATTCCCTGGCGCGCACTCTTCTCCGCCGCTTCGAGATTGGGCAGATTGTAATTGGCTACAGCGTTGAAAAAGTAGGCCACCGGAAAACTCACCGGGTTCAATGTCAGGATCTGTTCCGTAGCGCGTACTACTTCCGGCCACTGCTTTGCGCTAAAAGCCAATTCCGCCAGGCCCTGATAAGGAGGCACGTACTTGGAATCTGCGGTCAGGGACTGCTGGAAGGATAGTTTCGCCGCGGCGGGGTCGTTCTTTAGCATCTGCACCCGGCCCAGTTCGAACCATGCGGCCGCATACTTGGGGTAAATCTGCACCGCCTTTTCCAGGGCCTGGGCAGCCTGGCTCCAATTCTTTTTCTTTTCTGCCTCCCGTCCCTTTTCCAGTGCCTTTCGCGCCCCGCTCGGGGCTTGCGCGCTGGTAATGCTAATGCTGGTGCCCTCCACGTGTTCCAACCGGTGCAACACCAGCCTCCCCAAGTCGGTGCTTTCCATCGCATTGGTACGACTGGCAAGCTCGATGAGATCAGAAGAGAAACCGGCCAGAACAGCCTGTACTTCACATTCCCGCCAATTGCGAATGTCGCGTTGGCTGGTTCCGCGGGTCATCAATGTAGTGTCCGCGTCAGTCAAGTCCGCGGCAGCGTTGGGGGCTGCATCCCCCATTTGGAAGGTAAAGCTGCCCTTGCGGTCAGTGTAAGTTTGGGTGTGCCGGTCACCGCGGCAAATCGTTTGGATGGCCACCGGATCCGTGAGTTCGGTGCCGTCATCCAGCGCCACTTTGCCCGAGATGAACATGGTCGGGCTCATGGCGCCCGGCAAGCCCATGGAATCCGGGGGCGTCCCCATGGTGACGGCTGCGCCGCCCATCCTTCCAGTGCCGCCGGTACGCGATTGCGCATTCGCGCGCGGAACCCAAACCAGACAAGCGGCGAGAGCCAACAGGAAACCTGCACCACCCAATTGCGGGGCTTTCATATCCCACCCCCCGAGCACCAGAATTAAGCGGATTATATTCCTGCTCGAAACTTCTGACGCAAGAAAATAGCTTCTGGAATCGCGATTTGACCAAGATTTTACATATGGAAATCGGTACCTTTTTCCGAGACTCTGCCCGGTACTACACTGAAAGCCGTGACCAGGACTTGCCAACTTGCTAGAGCATTCCTCTTAGCGGTATCGCTTGCGCCAGCCTCCTGGGCAGTTCCACCGTTTCCCAACGCCGCACCCCTGCCCACTCTCCGCTGGGCGGAAGGTCAACCGGGCTGCACCTTTAGCGCCGACGACGACGGCCGCTACCGCTATGGCATCTGGACCAACGACTTCGGCATTGTGCTGGCTGTTGACTCCCAGGAACTGCAGAAGGCCGGCCGCCGCACCGAGCCCATCTTCACGCTGCTCCTAACCCTGCGATACCGGGGCAAAGATTTCCTTTCCCTCGACCCGCGTGCCATCACCATGGAATTTGTGAAACACTCGCGCGATCTGCACCCCGCGCTCGACCCCGGCGAGCTTGCATCCAGCTTCCGGGCGGATTCTGATCAATTTGCCAAAACCACAGAACGTGACATCCGCAAGCATCCGGAGAAGAAAGCGGAGTTGGAGTCCAAACTGCAAGACCATCAGCGGAATGTCGCCGAGATGTTGACCTTCCTGGAGGCGCGCAGTTTGCGGATCCTTCGGCTCGATCCCGCCCATCCCGAGGCTTCGGGATGGGTGTACTTCAGGGCTACGAGTAAATGGATTGGCGACTGGAAGAAGCAGGAAGAGTTCGTTGTGAGGATACCGCTGCCGGGCCAGGTGATCGAGTTCCCTTTCGCATTGCCGCCGACCCAGGATGAACTACTGTTACGACGCAGATAGAAACACAGAAAAAAACCTGGTCTGCAGTTTGCTAACTCGCCTTTCTGCCCTCAGCTTCTTTTTGCGCGACGTAGCGCAGCAGCAGATCGCGCAGCGAAACCAGGCCCTTCAACTGCTTGCCGTCGGTAATGGGCAGGTGGCGAAATCCGAACTCGCGCATCAGGAATAGGCCATTTTCGACCGTCTCGTTCATGCTGATCGATTTGGGGTTAGCGGTCATGACCTCGGAGACACTCGTAGTTCCCGGCATGCGTCCCACGGCTACCACGCGGTTCATGATGTCGCGCTCGGAAACAATTCCTGCCAACTCGCCGTTCCGCATCACCGGCAACGCGCCGATGTTGTGTTCCATCATGAAGCGGGCCGCTTCCAGCACCGACTTGTCGGCCTCGATTGAGTAAATGCGACGGTCTTTCACCAGATCATAGATTGATGCCATAACTGACTCCTGTGCGATCGCGCGGCGTTGGCTGGGCGCTATGTCCCGGCGAGCAAACTACTTTATCACACGGGAAAGCCCCGGGAATGGCTCGGTTATGCACTGCTTTTCTCTGCGGACTCTCTGACGGTCCTCCGCGGTCTCTGCGATTTCTCTTCTTGCGGGAGCCCATCAAATCTTAAGACCCAGAGAGCGCTGAGACCCCCGGACGCAGATCCGATTTCTCACTCTCTTCCGGTTCAAAACTCACTGCATAACCCCGTCCTCATCTGCTATCTTCTTGCTTCGTCTTCTATTAAGGAGCCTGGATGCCAGACACCGTGCGGCCCGAGCCGTCAAGGCTATATCGCTGGATTGTGCTCGTATTCGTGAGCATCGCCATGTTTGGCAATTACTACGTCTACGATTGCATCTCGCCGCTGGCAGACGTGCTCGCCAATCAGCTGAAATTCTCAGATTCCAACATCGGGCTGCTGCAGGCTATCTATAGCGTCCCTAACGTGATCATGGTGCTGATCGGTGGGTATATTGTTGACCGCCTCGGTGCGCGAAAATCCATTTTGCTATTCGGGTCGGTTTGTCTGCTTGGCGCAATCATCACTTGCTATCCTGATAACACCGCCTTCCAGAAGGTTGTTGTTGCTCTCGTCAATGCCTGCGTTCCCCTAGTTCACCTGCTAGGACACGTTCCGCTTCTTTCTAGAATCCAAGTCATTGCCGATCTTGCTTCGGTTCCCACTTTGCAAACGGCCCATGGTGCGCTCGTTGCATCCATGTCCGGCGGGCGGCTTATCTTCGGCATGGGAGCCGAATCGCTCATCGTCGCGGTAACGACCGCCATTGCCAAGTGGTTTCGGGGTAAGGAGTTGAGTTTCGCCTTCGGCATCAACCTGACCATTGCGCGCCTCGGAACCTGGCTGGCGCAAAATTCGCCAACCTGGGCTAAACCCGCCTACGCCAATTGGCGAACGCCCCTGTTGATTTCTGTTGCCTTCTGCACCTTCTGCGTTTCTGGGGCGCTGGTCTATTGGTTCATGGAGTCCTACGCGCAAAAGAAGTTCAACATCGCCAGCCAAGGATCGACTGACAAGGTGGTCTTCCGCGATGTCTATAATTTCGGTGTTTCCTACTGGTATGTAGTTGCCCTCTGTGTGGTGTTTTATTCAGGGATCTTCCCTTTCGAAACCTTTGCCATAAAGTTCTTCATTGAGGCTCACGGCACCAGCCGCGAACTTGGAGGGTTCTTGGTGAGCATCTTGACCGCCTCGACCATGTTCGGCACGCCTCTTTTTGGAATGTTCGTTGATCGACTGGGCAAACGGGCCCTGCTCATGATGCTGGGATCCATGCTGCTGATCCCGGTTTACCTAATGATGGGGTACACCCACATCAGCCTGTATGTCCCCATGTCCATGATGGGAATCGCATTCTCGCTGATTCCAGCGGTGATTTGGCCCTCTGTCGCCTACCTCGTGGATCAGTCCAAACTGGGCACGGCGTACGGGCTGATGACTATGGTCCAGAATATAGGCCTAGCGGGATTCAACCTGCTGGTTGGCTGGGCCAACGACTATGGTCACGCCAGCGCCACGAACCCGGCCGGCTACCACTTGGGGATGTGGATTTTCTCTATCCTAGGTTTTCTGGGAGTGTTTTTCGCCTTCCTGCTGCGGCAGAGGGAAACTGGCCCCAAGGGTCACGGGTTGGAGACGATTACCACGGCTTCGGCCAAGACCTAGGGGGCGCGGTTGGCGTTTTCTGCGTCTTTGCCCCTAACTATTGAATCTATTAGGAAAAAGTCCTCGTGATTAGGGTGGCCGGGGGGTTTTGCGGGTCGGAGGTTTGGAGGGGATCTGAAGCTTGACTGGGCGAGGTAACGAATCTGGGGAGTTTTCCGAGATTACCTTCGGGTGGGCTCTCCGGCCTGCAAGCGGTACAACGAAAAGCTATTTACGCCGCATCACATTGAGTGCGGCCGGAACAGGCGACTTGACGGACGCGAAAAAACTACAGGGCGGCAAGCTTTCTGAAGCCGAGGCTATTCAGCGGGCGAAGCAGGGCGATGCAGAGGCTTTTGAGATGCTCTATCACCTGCATAAGCGGCGTGTGTACTCCCTTTGCCTGCGAATGACCGCGAACACAGCGGCGGCCGAGGATCTTACCCAGGAAGCCTTCCTGCAGTTGTTCCGTAAGATTGGAACTTTTCGCGGCGAGTCGGCCTTCTCCACCTGGCTGCATCGCATGGCGGTAAATGTTGTGCTGATGCAGCTGCGCAAGAAGGGCTTGTCGCTGGTTCCTCTGGAAGATACCCTTGAGACCGAAGAGGAGTCTCCACGCAAGGAACCGGGCGCCGACGATGTAAGATTGTCTGGCTCCATCGACCGCTTGCAATTGCAGCGCGCGGTTGCGGATTTGCCCCCGGGCTACCGGCAGGTTTTTCTGCTGCATGACGTCGAGGGCTACGAGCATAACGAGATTGCAGGGCTGGTGGGATGTTCCATCGGCAACAGCAAGTCGCAGTTGCACAAAGCACGAATGAAGTTAAGGGATCTCCTCAAAATGAGCAGAGCTGAAAAAGCCACAAAGCCATGAGGAGCTAACGCAAGCAGTATTCGGGGAGAGAGGTAGTATGACCTGTCAGGAATTTGCACGGGTCTTGCCGGAGCTTGAGGGCGGCCGTAGTTTTGAGGCGGACGAGCACTTGCGAATGTGCTCCCGCTGCTGGGACTTGGTTTCCGATCTGGATTCCATCTCGCAGCAGGCACGGCTTATGCAGGCCAGTGAGGAACCCAGTCCACGAGTTTGGAACTCCATTGAGATCGCTTTACGGCAAGAGGGTCTGATCCGTCAGTCCCAGGTGGATCGTCCGGTGCAGCGGTTGACGGGATGGCGGTTCAGATGGCTGGCGCCCGTGGCGGCAGTGCTTTTGTTGGTTTCCGGTTTCTTCTTACGTGAACACCGGGGCGGCCCATCGCAACTGGTGGCCAGGAATGTGTCTCCAACATCGATGACGGGTGTATCAGTGCAGGAACAGGCTGGCCCGGCCGCGGATGAGGATCAGTTGCTCACTATCGTGGCGGCGCACGCACCCGCTCTCCGGGCGGGTTACGCCAGCGACCTGCGGGCAGTGGATGACTACATCCGCGATGCGGAGTCGTCGGCGCGTAACAATCCCAACGATGAGATTGCGCAGCAGTATCTTACGAATGCTTACGAGCAGAGGGCTATGGTCTACGAAATCGCCATGGCGCGTTCTCTGCAATGATGAAGTGCAAGCTGGGCCGGCCAAGCAGCACGCAGCCGGGATTGGGGAGACGTTAGGTATGCGTAGAAGTCTTGGTTCCAGAGAATCGCTTGTCGTACTGCTCATGGTCACAGCGGCTTTTGCCGGTGAGGTGCACCAGCAGTACCACTTCAAGGTACGCCGTCACTCCAGTATTTCCATTGTCAATCCCTACGGCCTGATCTCGGTCAAACCCTCGGGCGGAAACCAGGTGATCGTCGACGCCGTTCTGTACTCCGATCGAGTGGAGGTCGACCAAAACCAGGGTGGCAACCATGTTTCCGTCGTGTCCCATTTGCTGGAAGGGGCTGACTCCACCAGCGGACGGGTGGACTACGAAGTGCTGGTTCCCGCTGGCGCCAGTGTGACCTTGCGCTCCACCAGCGGCCCGCTGCGTGCCGAACGGCTTCATGGGGATATCGTCCTGGAAGGCAATACCGCGACCGTGGACGTTCGCGACGTCAGCGAGGGTCACGTTCATGTGAAAACTCTCAACGGACCAGTGACCCTTACCAACGTGAGTGACGGACACGTGGAAATCACCTCCGTCAGCGGCGATGTGGCCTTGAATTCCGTGAACGGCCCGCTGGTTTCGGTGAACTCCACCAGCGGCAAGATTCGTTACGATGGCGACTTCGGCGGAGGAGGGGAATACTCCCTGATGACCCACACTGGAGACATCGAAGCCACAGCCCCGTCGTACGCCTCTATCGATGTGGTTGCCAGCTCAGCTCACGGTAAGGTGGAAAACGACTTTCTCTTGAACCCGCCGCATTCCTCCTTCATCTACCGCGCAGGGAGTGCCTTCGCAGGTACCATGGGAAAGGCTGCATCTAGCGTCAAGTTACTTTCCTTCAGTGGTAAAATCCACCTAAAGAAACGCTAAAACCTTGCTCCCGGCAATGCGGGTCTGATCCAGTTTGTCTTTACTTGACTAGGCGCGCCGTTGAGGGATAGTGCATCTATGCCCCAAACCGGCGACCACACTGCCGTCTTTCTGGTGGGCTTCATGGGTGCCGGGAAGACCAGCGTTGGCCGCAGTCTGGGCCGCCGTCTAGGATGGGACTTTGAGGACTTGGATGATCGCATCCAGGCCCGTGCAGGACGGTCGATCGGGGAGATTTTTCGTGATTTGGGCGAGGCAGAGTTTCGGCGCTTGGAACATGCCGCCTTGCATGAGTTGCTGCACGAGTTGAGTAATGGGTCCCGGGTTGTAGCGCTTGGCGGCGGAGCTTTCGTGCAGCCCGGGAATGTCGCGTTGCTGGAGCATGCCGGCGTTCACGTGATTTTTCTGGACGGATCGGCGGAGGAACTCTTCCGCCGTTGCCAGCAAGAGCATCGCGAGCGACCCCTGTTGCAGGATGCGGCCGGGTTTAAAAAGCTTTACGATCAGCGCAGGTCTTCGTATCTGAACGCTTCGTGCCTGGTTGACACCAACGGCAAGGATATCGATCAGATTGCCGCGGAGGTAGCATGCAGGATTGGAATGGAATGACGGCGAAGCGTATCCAAAGTCTCGTGGGCGCGCTCTTGTGCACTGTATTGGCCGCGAACGCGTGGGCTGCCTCCGAGAAGGAACATCCCGGCCAGACTGTGGACTCCGGCTCCTTCGGTGTTTTCATGAACGGGAAACGGGTAGCCACCGAAACATTTTCCATTCAGCAGGACAGCACTGGCAGCTCCGTCACCTCGAGGTTCAAAACCGAGGGCACTCCCGACCAAGCGGAACAGTCCTCTGAATTACACCTAACCGCGGGCGGGGAACTCAAGAGTTATGAATGGAAAGAGATCAGCCCCGGCAAGTCACAGGCCAGCGTCCTTCCCAGCCAGGACTTTCTCACCGAGCGCTACTCCAGCAGCCCCACCGACAAGCCTCATGAGCAACCATTCCTGCTGCCGGCTTCAACCAGTATTTTGGACGACTATTTCCTCATTCAACGCGAGGTTCTCGCCTGGAAATATCTGGCCACCAGTTGCAAGCAAGAAAAAGGCAGCGTTAACTGCCCACTGAAAGAGAAGGCGCAACTAGGGACCCTGAACGCGCACGCCCGCGCCTCTGGCTTAGTCAACGTCCAATTCTCCGGCAGGGAGAAGGTGCCCATCCACGGTGTGGAACACGAACTCATCCGGCTGGATATGAAGAGTGAGTCGGGCGACTGGGTCCTCTGGCTGGATGATCAGTTGAAGTTACAACGCGTTGTAGACTCTGCCAGCACCGCTGAGGTGGTGCGAGACTAGGTGGCCCTCACTGACGCACGCGCGGCCCGGGTTCTGACCACGGCGCTCTTGTTCGCCTTGGGCCTCGGTTTCCTGTACATCACTCGTCGCACCCTGATTGCCTTTCTCTTTGCGGTCTTCTTTGCCTACCTGGTCGATCCCGCAGTGTCGCACGTGGAGAGGTGGACGCGCAGCCGCGGACTGGCGGTGGGGATCATTTATTTTCTTCTTCTGCTGCTGGTGATCTCTTTCTTCTTTTTCGTGGGCCCACAGATCGGCCGCCAGGCGCAACGCTTGGGCGAGACCATGCCGCAATTGCTTGATCAGCTAAGTTCCGGAAATATTGCTGTGACCATCGGGCAGGAACGCGGCTGGAACACCAACACCATTCACCAGGCCCAGGTTTTCCTGAACCGGCATCGCGATGACCTTGTCGCCATCGCTCAGCGGATTGGGGTACGCCTGGCAGCGGCGGCACAAGAAAGCTGGCTGCTGATCGTGGTCCCCATTCTGGCGATATTCCTGCTCAAAGATGGTCGCGCTTTCGGTGAGGTCGGGCTGGCGTTTGTGCACACCCGGCCGCAGCGCGAGTTTTGGGAAGGAGTGCGCGAGGACCTGAACCGCATGCTGGCCCATTTCATCCGCGCACAACTCACGCTGGCCGCATTTTCACTCCTCGCGTACTGCGCTTTCATGGGACTCATGCGGGTGCCGTATGCACTGGTGCTAGGCACCGCGGGCGGCATCATGGAGTTTATTCCCGTGGTCGGACCGCTGGTAGCCGCTTTGGTCATCCTGGGTGTGGCGCTCTTGATGAGCTATCCCCATTGGGTGGCGTTGCTGATTTTCCTCGCCGTTTGGCGCTTGATTCAGGACTACCTGGTGTCACCGCGGATTATGGGGAAGAGTATGGAACTGCACCCGCTGGCGGCAATTTTCGGCGTTTTGGCTGGGGGTGAGATCGCAGGGGTACTGGGTGTCTATCTTTCCATTCCCGTCATGGCCAGCCTGCGCATTGTGTGGCGACGCTCGCGAATGTACGCAGAGAAAAAACGCTTCGGCCCCTTGAACGAATATTCCTTCGGCACTGAAATCTCTCCGCGCGAGTGAAGCTTTCTAGACGCCCGCGACGGTGCCCGCTCCCAACTCCACTTTCACGTTGCGCAGAAACTCTGCTGCGGCTTCCGGCAACACGGTATTGATAAACATCCCGGTACCCAGTTCAAAACCCGCAACCCGGGTCAGACGCGGAATGATGCTGAGATACCAGTGGAAATACTTTACGCCGACCCACTCCGCCGGCGCGCTTCGAATGGTGAAATTGAAGTCCGGATTTTCCAGCCCGTGATAAATCTTCGCCAGGACCGTGCCCAGGATGTGGGCCATGTCATTGATCTCCGACGCGCTGATGTCCCCAAAGCTGGCCATGTGACGCCGGGGATAGATGTGGGTACAAAATGGTGTGGGCGAGGCAAAGGGTTCCAAAGCCACAAAATGCTCCGTCGCCATCACGATGCGCTCGGGATCGTCGAGCTCTTGTTTCATTACCTCGCAGCACATACACTCGCCGAATTCGTCGTAGTGACGTAGTGCCTCTTCCAGCCTCTCCCTCACCTGATTTGGAATCACGGGAGTAGCCACCATCTGCGAATGGGGATGTTCCAGACTGGCACCACCCTCCAGGCCATGATTCTTGAACATGGTGATGTGGGCGATACGCGGGTCGTGGCTGAGTGCGTCGTAGCGTGACTTGTAGGCACGCAATACGTTAGCCACATGGGCAGCTGGCATCAGGGCCATGACGTGCGAATGCACCGGCGTATCAATGATGACATCGTGTACCCCGAAGCCATCCATGGTGCGGTGGGAGCGACGGATGACCCGGGCAGCCTTGGCCTCGCGGTCCAGCGCTCCAAATTTGTTGGGCACGATCCGCACTTGCCACTTTTCCTGGCTATCGCTCGGGACCCGCATGACCTCCGGCGGAGTCTTACTTTCGTTGCCTGGGCAAAACACACAGGTTTCCACAAATGCAGGGACTTCCTTGACCGGGCGATGTTTGACCATCTCCTCCGGCCGCTTGGCCCGCTCGGTGGCGATAATGACCCATTCCTTGGTGAAAAAGTTCTGGCGTAGTTGGGGCATGGTTACTCCTCAGATTCTCCATCGGCACTATGCCCGGAAATCATGAATTTCTGTGTCACCCTCCATCCCCCATGGTCACGCCCTGTTATAAAATTCAAAGCAATCATGCCGAAACGAATTCCTGTAGGGATCCTGGGCGCAACCGGTGTCGTCGGGCAGCGCTTCGTCCAGATGCTGGAACATCATCCGTGGTTTGAAGTGGCTTGGCTGGCTGCTTCTGACCGTTCTGAGGGCCGTCCCTACAAAGAAGCCACGCGCTGGCGAATGAAGACGCCACTGCCCGCCGCCGTCGCCGAAATGACCGTCTCCCCAGCTAAGCCGGAGGGTGCTCCGCGGGTTATTTTTGCCGCCCTCGATGCCGCCATCGCCGCCGAGCTGGAGCCTCGTTTCGCCGAAGCTGGCCACGCCGTGGTGACCAACTCCAGCGCGTTGCGTATGAAGAGTGATGTACCGCTGGTGGTCCCCGAGGTCAACCCCGGTCACATCAAGATGTTGGAGTGTCAAGCGTGGCGGCGGAAGTCGAATGGGTTCGTGGTCACCAACCCCAACTGCTCCGCCATCGGCCTGGTAATGGCGCTGGCTCCCTTACAGCAATTCGGCATCGAGACCGTCGTTGCAGTGACTATGCAAGCCGTGAGCGGTGCGGGATATCCCGGTGTGGCTTCACTCGATATTCTGGGCAACGTGATCCCCTACATCCCGAAAGAAGAAGAGAAAATGGAAGAGGAAACTCTCAAGCTACTAGGGAAGCTCGACGGCTCGAAGATCGTGCCCGCGCCCTTCGCCATGAGCGCTCATTGCAATCGTGTCCCCGTGGAAGACGGCCACACTGAATCGGTCTCGATCAAACTCAAGCAGAAGCCGGCTACAGCAGAGATCATCGCTGCCTGGAACGAATTTCGCAGCGATCCTCAAGCACTGACATTGCCCAGCGCCCCCACGCAACCCGTTCAGTATCTCGAAACCGTGGACCGGCCGCAGCCCCGGCTTGACGTGGATGCAGGCAATGGCATGACCGCGAGCGTCGGCCGCCTGCGGCCGTGCAGCGTGCTGGACTGGAAGTTCACTGTGCTCTCCCACAACACCATTCGCGGAGCCGCCGGCGCCGCCATCCTGAACGCGGAACTGCTGAAGGTCCGGGGATACCTCGATTGAAGACCCTGGCCTTCAACGCACCAGCCTCAGCGCTCCTCTGCGCTGATCTGCGGCTAAGGCGGTTTTCATGATCGTCATGAAATTCGGCGGGACCTCGGTGCAGGACGCCAACGCCATTGCCCGTGCCGCCACCATCGTAAAAAGCCGCCTGCCGCAAAAACCTGTGGTCGTGGTCAGCGCCATAGCCAAGGTCACCGACCAGTTGCTGACCATGGCCCGCACCGCCGGTGCGGGGGATCGCACGGCTGCACTCGACCTCTCTCGCGGCCTTCGCGAGCGCCATTACATGACCGCCGGCGAGCTACTGGGGACGGGCGTATTTACCCAATTTCACAGCGAGTTAGAGGGTGACTTCGAATCTTTGGATGAACTCTTGCGCGGCATCGTGGCAGTTGGCGAATTGACCCCACGCACTACCGATCTGGTGGCTGCCTACGGCGAGATTCTCTCCAGTAAGATCATCGCCGCCGCTTTCTCCGCCAAAGGTCTGGATGCGGCTTTGATTGATTCGCGCGACTGCATCGTCACCGACGCCACCCACTCGCGAGCCGCTCCTTTGATCGACGAAACCAATGAGCGTCTGCGGACAAGGGTTCAGCCTCTGCTCGCAACCGGCAAAGTGCCCAGTTATGGGCGGCTTCATCGGCGCCACCAAGGCTGGCGTGACCACCACCATCGGCCGCGGCGGCTCCGACTATTCCGCGGCCATCATTGGCGCCGGCCTCGACGCCGAACGCATCGAAATCTGGACCGACGTGGACGGCATGCTGACCACCGATCCCAACATCTGTCCCGACGCCCGCCGCATCAAGCTCATTAGTTTCGAGGAAGCCGCCGAGTTGGCCTACTTCGGGGCCAAGGTCCTGCATCCTGCCACGGTGCTGCCCGCGATCCAGAAAAACATTCCTGTCCATATTTTGAATTCGCGCAACGCTGATTGCGAGGGTACTCGCATCGCCGCCCGCGTCCCGCATTGCCGCAACTTCTTCAAGGCCATTGCCGCCAAGAAGCGCATCACTATTATCGATGTTGCCGCGCCCCGCATGCTGCTGGCCCACGGTTTTTTGCGCTCCATCTTCGAGGCCTTTGATCGCCACCGCGTCGCGGTGGATGTGGTCTCGACCTCGGAGGTCAGCGTTTCGTTGACCGTGGATTCCAACGAATCGATTCCCGCCCTGGCCACTGATCTGGCCAGACTGGCGGATGTAAAATATGAAGGCCGTAAGGCCATCGTCTGTCTGGTGGGCGAGAATTTGCGCGAAACCCCAGGCATCGCAGCCCGCGTGTTTGGCGAGCTCTCCGACGTCAAGATTCGCATGATTTCGCAGGGTGCTTCAGAGATCAATCTGACCTTCGTGATTGAGGAAGACGATGTGCCACGAGTGATCCAGCGGCTGCACAAGGCGTTCTTTTCAGATCTGGATCCCGAGGTCTTCGCATGAACGAGATTGTGCTTTTCTCTGCGATCTCTGATGCCGTTCTCCGCGACCTCCGCGTTTGAAGCTTTTCCGCGGCCTGAATCCGTTGCCCGGCTTTTCCTCTGTGTGCCTCTGTGCCCCGTGTGGTAAAAGGGTTTTTAAGTCCATGAACCTTCTAATCCTAGGCCGGGGAAAGACAGGCGCTCTGGTAGCAGAAGTGGCCCGCGAACGCGGCCATGAAGTCGCGGTACTCTGCGCCGATGACAACCCGAACGCCTCTGCCCTCACCGCAATTCGCCTTTCTACGCATGATGTAGTCATCGACTTCACCACTCCACACGCCGTGCTCGGTCACATTGAGGTCTGCGTTGCCCAGAAGAAAAACATCGTCGTCGGCACCACTGGCTGGTACAACGAGGTCCCGCGAATCCGGCAACTGGTGGAAAAGAACGGTACCGGCTTTCTCTATGCCGCAAACTTTTCTCTCGGTGTGAATCTGTTCTTTGATGTCGCCCGCACCGCCGCCGCGGCGCTCCAACACAGTTATTCCGGGCAAATTTTCGAGCGCCATCACGCGCAGAAGAAAGACGCCCCTTCGGGCACTGCCGCTACCGTCCAGCGAATTATCAGAGATGCCAGTGGCACGGAACTCGAAATCACCTCATTCCGTGAAGGTGACGTCGTTGGCATGCATGAACTGATCCTTGATTCTCCAGCGGATCGCATCTATCTCTGCCACGATGCCAAGTCCCGCCGCGGATTCGCCGAAGGCGCCGTGCGCGCCGCTGAATGGCTCGCCGGCAAGCAAGGGTTTTTCGACTTCAAAGACGTGTGGCGGGAACTCTGAGGCGACCCACTTTCCGTCCCACTCCGTTCGCGCTATCTTTATGTTATGCAACTCCGTGGATGCGGCACCGCGCTGGTAACTCCCTTTCGTCAGGACGGCTCCATCGACGAGCCTGCCCTGCGCAACCTGGTGGCCTGGCAAGTCGAATCTGGAATCGATTTCCTGGTTCCCTGCGGCACCACCGGCGAAACGCCGACCCTCTCTCATGACGAGTGGCTGACAGTTATTGATGTCACCGTTGAAGTTGTAGCCGGACGTGTGCCCATCGTCGCCGGAGCGACCTCGAACTCTACCCAAGATGCCGTCGCCAAAGCCAAGGAAGTCTCTGCCCGTCCCGGTGTCAGACGCCATACTGACGGCATCTCCCTACTACAACAAGCCCACGCAGGAGGGCCAGTATCGCCACTTCCACGCCATTGCCGACGCCGTGGACAAGCCGATCATTCTCTACAACGTCCCCGGACGCACCGGAGCGAACATCGAACCCGCAACCCTGGCACGCCTGGCGGAAGTACCACACATTCTCGGAGTGAAGGAAGCCAGCGGCAACATCAGCCAGATCGCAGAAGTCTGCAATGCCGTGCCTGAGCGCTTCCTGGTTTTCTCTGGCGACGATGCCATCACTCTGCCCGTAATTGCTCTGGGCGGGGTTGGAATCGTTTCCGTGGCTTCCAACGAAATTCCCCGTGAGATGGCTGAGATGACCCGCGCCGCCCTTAACAACGACTGGGTCACAGCTCGCAGCATTCACCGTAAATACCTGGCGTTGATGCAGACCAACTTTATCGAGTCGAATCCTCTGCCGGTGAAGGCAGTTCTGGCCATGATGGGCAAGATCGAAGAAGTGTATCGCCTGCCGCTACTGCCTATGCGCCGCGATACGCGATCGAAACTTCAGAAGGTCGCCGCCGAGGCCGGACTCATCAGCCAGCCCGCAGCCGCCAAGTCGGAGACCGTGAATTTCTTCATCTACGAGAACTGGCTGGCCGGCCCCCACAAAATCGTCCTGCACCGTTCGACATGCGGACAGTGCAACCACGGGAAAGGCCGCCCCGCGGGGCACGACGCCAACCACTCCCGCTGGCATGGCCCCTACGCGTCGCTTTCGGAGGCCCGCAGTGCTTCTCACGGCATGGCAAACGTGCTGATCCGCAGCGAATGCAAGTGCGTTTGATGTCGAACCCGTTTTCTGTGATCCTCTGTGCCCTCTGTGGTTGAGGGTCTCGCTAAATCGCTCTTGTATACTTCTCCTTTCATGCCATCTCTCAAGTCCGCCATCGAACGACTCTCTTCTCTGGGCGAAGTCGAGAGCAACCCCGAAGCACGCAAGACCTTCCTCGATTTCCGCGATCAACTCACCCAGGGCAAAATCCGCGCCGCCGATAGGTCCAATGGCAAGTGGGTAGTCAACGTTTGGGTGAAGCAAGGAATATTGCTGGGTTTCCGCCTCGGTGAACTCACGCAGATGGACGACGGCTCAGCCCTTTCGTTTGTTGACAAAGACACCTTCCCTGCCCGCCGCTTCACCGTCGCCGATCGCGTGCGCATCGTGCCCGGAGGATCTTCCATCCGCGTCGGTTCCTACGTGGCACCCGGTGTGATCTGCATGCCGCCCATGTTCATCAATGTCGGCGCCTACGTCGACGAAGGCACCCTGGTGGATTCGCACGCGCTGGTGGGGTCGTGCGCACAGATCGGCAAACGGGTTCATCTCAGTGCAGCCGCCCAAATCGGCGGGGTGTTGGAGCCAGTCAATGCCTCGCCAGTCATCGTCGAAGATGACGTGTTGATCGGCGGCAACTGCGGCATTTATGAGGGCACGGTGGTACGCGCGCGGGCCGTGCTCGGGGCAGGAACGATCCTCACCCGATCTACTCCACTCTATGACCTGGTCCGCGGAGAAGTCTACAAGGCGACCGAAGACTCGCCTCTTGAAGTCCCAGAAAATGCCGTGGTCGTGCCCGGATCGAGGGCGGTGAAGAAGGGCGCTCCCGCCGGATGGAATCTTTCGCTGTATACGCCGGTGATCGTGAAATACCGCGACGAAAAGACCGACCAACGGATCGAACTGGAAGATTGGTTGCGATAACCGCTACGAAGGAAGGGTCTGCTGCTGGCTGATCATCCTGGACCGCGCCGCCATGTGTCTCTCCCGGAAATGTTTTCTCGCTCGCTCTCCCCAGGTCCGTACAAAGTAATAATTCAAGCCTGCGCCGATCACCGAGCTAACAAACGGGATCAACCGTCCTGACCACTTTTCCACCGCCTCCGCGCTGGCTTGCGCAGCGATGCGTTGAATCACCTTGGGCACAAAGCGATTCACCACTTCTTTCTCCAACAGTTCCCTGCTGATATCCACGCCCGCAGCGCTGGCCGCAGCAATCCACAGCTCCGCCATCTCGTCATCGGTGTTGTATTCGAAACCGTAAATCAGACTGAGCTTTTGGACCATGCGCAACGTGATCCCAGCCAGAATGCTGAGGTCAGGGACAAGAGTCACGATCCCGCCCAGGCCCAGACCGGCGCCTTCTATCGCTGCCACCTTCATGCCGCCTTCAATGATGCGTCCTGCTACGTCATCCAGCAGGCCAACATCTACCGTATAGACTCCCTGAAAAGTGCTCACCGGCAAACCGTAAGCTGCGCGAAGCTGTAGCAGGAACTTCCCTGGATCGACTTTGACCGTGTGGTACGCACGATCGAAGCCGCGGCGCAGACCAGCCTCCGCCCGCCTCCGAAGCCACGATTGTTGGATCGCTCCAGCCATCTATCACAATTATCGCAGAACAAGGGGCCGTGGAAGGCAAGATCCGCGGGTAGTCTTGGTACTCGGATCACCTGCCGGGTACTAAGACCTGTGCTAGCATCAATTGACCCCTGATGCCAACTGGAAAACTGCATATTGTGCCCCTGGGCGGGCTCGGCGAGTTTGGAATGAACTGTATGGCCGTCCGCTGGGGCGACGATATTATCGTCATTGACGCCGGTCTCATGTTTCCCGAGGCCGAGCTATTGGGCGTGGACATCGTCGTTCCCGATATTTCCTACCTCACCGAAAACCGCCAGAAGGTGCGCGCCATCATCCTTACCCATGGCCACGAGGACCACATCGGTGCCTTGCCCTGGATGCTTTCCGAACTCAATGTACCGGTCTGGGGCACAGAATTCACCCTCGCCTACGTCGAAGACAAACTCGAAGAGCACGGGCTTCTGGAAGACGCCGACCTGCGCGAGATTCGCCCCGGAGAGCGCTTCAAAGTCGGCCCCTTCACCATTCATCCCATCCCGGTGACACATAGCTTGGTGGATTGCGTCGCCTTGGCCGTTCATACTCCGCTGGGAGTGATCATTCACACCGGCGACTTCAAGGTCGACGCCACTCCTACCGACAATCGCCTGTTCGACCTGCATGCCTTCGCCGAATACGGCAAAGAAGGCGTGCTGGCACTGTTTCAGGATTCGACCAACGTTGAGCGTAAGGGATACACTCCCAGCGAACGCGCCGTGCGCCGCAAGTTCGACGAGGTGTTTGCCCGCACCGAGCGGCGCCTGTTTATCTCCTGTTTCTCTTCTTCCATCCACCGCATAAAACTCGCGGTGGAGATGGCCTGGCAACACGGGCGTAAAGTTGTTTTCGTTGGACGCTCCATGAACAGCTCCGCAGAAATCGCCGAAGACCTGGGCTATGTCGAGATTCCTGAAGGGCTGCTGGTCCATCCCGGCGAAATGAAGAATTTCCCGCCAGAGAAGATTTGCGTCTTGATCAGCGGCACCCAGGGCGAACCCATGTCGGCGCTATCGCGCGCGGCGGTGGACAATCATAAGCACGCGAAGATTGAAAAAGGCGACACCGTCGTGCTTTCTTCGCGCATTATTCCGGGGAACGAGAAGGCGATTTACCGCATGATCGATCACTTGTTTCGCCGCCAGGCGCACGTGATCTATGACGACGGGTCATTCCCCCCGATCCATGTAAGCGGCCATGCCAGCCAGGAGGAACTCAAGCTCATCATCAGCCTGGTGAAGCCCAAGTACTTCATTCCGATCCACGGCGAGTACCGTCAACTGAAGCTGCACGCTGAGATGGCTGCGGCCATGCACGGCTCCGTCGGCAACGTAATGCTGATCGAGAGCGGCGATGTCCTTGAAATCGACGAACTGGGCGCGCGCAAGGCGGGCCGAGTCAACGTAGGCCGCGTCTGCATCGACTCTGGCTCGCGAACGGATGTAGTTGAAGACCTCATCATCAAAGACCGCCGCCACCTGAGCGAAGACGGCATCGTGCTGCCCATCATAGCCATCAACAAACTGACCGGCCGGGTGGAGACCTCGCCGGAAATCGTGACCCGCGGCTTTGAGCCGGGAGAAGACGGCTTCATCGAGGGCGCACGGCAGCTGGTGATGCAGACACTCGAAGTCTCGAGCGACGAGGAAAAGACCGACTATGGCGTGATCAAAGAAAAGATCCGCGCAGATTTGAAGCGCTACATCTCCAAGCAGACGCAGAAGCGCCCGCTGATCATGCCGGTGATATTGGAGATCTAGGCTTCGACTTCTACACAAGCGGATTGATCCACCGCAGTCCCGGAAAGCGGGCAAAATCGCGATCGGAAGAGTAGAGCACCGCTCCGTTCTCGATGGTAAGCGCGGCGATCTGCGCATCACTCACCAATGGACCATACGCCTGGCCTTCAAACATCATCTGGCGGAGCGTGCGCCAATGATCGTCGCCGGGCGAGAGAAGGCGCACATTGGGCTGTTCGAGCCAATCTTGGACTTCACGCGCCGCCTCCGTGGCAGGTCGAGCCCCAGGCAGCCGGGGGTTGGTGCTGATGCGCAGAAAGGCCGTAATCGTCTGCCAAGGCAATCCCACCGGCTCAGCCCCCGAGAAAAGACTCTCTACGCAAGCGCGAGCTTTATGGTGCTCCGGAGATCCGGTCGAGTAACTATAGAAAAGAATGTTTGCGTCGAGAACGATCACCGATGATAAGGCCCTTCCAGAAACTCGATTAGTTCCTCGACTTTATCGAAGCTTTGCCCCGGAGGAGCCTGCAGATTCCAAGGCTTAACTTTGAAGGGTTTCCTGGCTTGCGGTCTGGTAGTCAGGCCCAGACGCAGGAAATGATTGACCACCTGCTTGAACGAGGTACCCGAGCGCCGGAGTTCTTTCTCGAGCAGCTTGGTGACGTCGTCATCGAGAGTAAGCGTGGTTCGCACATCATGATGTTACAACTTATACATCATGATGTCAATAAGAGACTTGGCCGGTTGCCAATCCGGGCTGTACCCTATCAATACTCACCATGGTCACCCTCTCCGACATCCGCGAAGCTCAGGCCCGTCTGCGGGGCATCACCGTTCGCACTCAGCTCATCGAAGCATGCTTCCCCCCATCCGACTCCGCACCCGATGGGCGCCGGCTCTTCCTTAAGCCGGAAAACCTGCAACCCATTGGCGCTTTCAAACTCCGTGGCGCGTACAACAAGATTGCCTCCCTCACTCCAGAGGAACGGGCGCGCGGTGTGATTACCTACTCCAGCGGAAATCATGGCCAGGGCGTTGCCTATGCTGCGCGCGCCATGGGCGTGCCCGCTATCGTGGTGATGCCAAGCAATGCGTCCGCTCTCAAACTTGAGGCAACCAAAGCGTTGGGCGCAGAAGTTGTTCAGGTGGGTCCAGGCAGTCTGGAGCGGCAGCAACGCGCCGAAGAACTGGCCGAGCGACAGGGCTACGCCATCGTTCCGCCCTACAACGACGAAAAGATCATCGCCGGGCAAGGCACCATAGGCCTCGAGATTCTCGAAGATCTGCCAATCGTCGAAACCGTCCTCGTCCCGGTAGGCGGCGGAGGCATGATCAGCGGCGTCGCAACCGCCATTAAACTGAGCAAGGCGTCCGTCAAGGTCATCGGGGTCGAGCCTGAGCTTGCCGCCGACGCCCAAGCCAGCTTTCGCGCGGGGAAGATTACCGAATCTTCGGCCGACGACGCCACCCGCACCATCGCCGATGGCCTGCGCACGCAAAGTATTGGCCCCATCAATTTTGAACACATCCGCCAATACGTCGACGACATCATAACTGTTAGTGAGTTTGAGATCCGGCAGGCCATGCGGCTTTTGTCAACAGATCCGAGGACTGTAGCGGAGCCGAGCGGCGCGGTCGCCGTGGCTGGATTCCTGTTTCACCGCGAGCAATTGCCCAAAGCACGTTTGCACGCCGCAGTGATCAGCGGCGGCAACATCGATCCGCAAATGCTGGAAGAGATCAAACAACCGAACACCGTAGAGACGTAGGTCGCTACGTCTCCCGCCGAGACCTTAGAAATTATGAAAATGAAGTTCGCAGTTGCCATACTGAGCATCTTCTCCGCAAGCGTACTGGCGCCGGCTGAAGTCATTCGCGGAGCCATGGTGCGAGTGGCCACCATCTACGTCTCGCCTGACGTTAACTCTGCGAAGCTGGGCGATGTCGAACGCGGTCGTGAGGTGGTCGTGATTCAAAGCAGCCGCGACTGGATCAACGTCGAGGCCACAATCACCGAAGAGCGCGTCATGACCGGCTGGATTCTTGACAAAGGTGTGGTGCGGGCGTCAACCCCCAACGGTGACAAGATCCTCTTTGGCGAGGCGGTTGACGCCGAGGACCAGGCAAGCCAGAGGCACGGCCGCCGTGGCGCCGCCCAGGATGCCCTCCGTCTTTACTACGAAGTCTCCGAACTCTTCCCCACTTCGCCGATTGCCGCAGAGGCCATGTACCGTTCCGCCGACATCCGCTGGCAACTCGAGAGAGTGGACGTCATGTCACGTCCCTCAGCCCACGAAAAAGAAGCCTTCCTGCGCGAGGGCATGACCGAAGACTACTTTAAGAGAATGATCAAGAAGTATCCCGGAACCAAGTGGGCGGATCTGGCTGGCTTTCATTTGATTGAAAACAAGCTGTGCGGTGACTGGCAGGGAGCTTCGAAGTGTCCCGAAAAAGAAGCTGAGATGTACGAAAAGTATGCTAAAGAGCATCCCGGTTCTCCCGCGCTGGCGGAGGCCCTCTACGATGCTGCCTGGCGGCAATCCGCTTTGATCGAAATCTACAAGACCGAAGACCAGGCCAAGAAGTCCGAAGAAGCAAAAGGCAGGGCAATCGCACTGGCGGAGAGGGCCTCGCAGGCATCGCAAAACGACTGGGCTGCCCGCGCTCAGCGCCTGCTCTATCTCATTCAGCAAGGCGTGCCCACCTATGGCAACACGGAGGAGTAGCGCCCCACCACTTACTTCCGCTTTCTCCTCAACCCGGAACCAACCCTGTTAGCCTCAGTTACGCCAGCTTTTGCGATACTTCTATCTCTGGGAGGAACCTTGAACGACTACCTGCTCTCCGTAGTGTTAGGCATCATCGAAGGCCTTACTGAATTTCTGCCAGTCAGCTCTACCGCACACCTGCGCGTCGCCGAAGCGTTGTTCCATATCAGTCTGGGCGATGGCTACTGGAAGATGTACACCATCGTGATCCAGCTCGGCGCCATCCTCTGTTTACCGGTGTACTTCCGCCACCGCATTGCCAAGTTCCTCTCCACGTTTCCTGCCGGAGAGCGCGGTGACCGCACCGTACTGACGCATCCCCTCGGCTTGACCATGGTGGCATTCGTGGTCACTGCCGGCCCGGCGTTCCTGCTGACCAAGATCATCGGCAAGCACCTGGAGAGCCTCTACATTATCGGCACTTCCCTGTTCGTGGGAGGAGTTGTCATGTGGTTGGTTGATGCCTTGAACGCAAGTTCGGAGGCCGCCGGCCCGAATTCCTCAGATAGCCGCATTCATACTTGGGCAATGGAGACCATGAGCCTGGGCCAGGCAGTCTGGATTGGCGCCTGTCAGATTCTGTCAGCGGTGTTTCCAGGAACGTCGCGGTCAATGTCCACCATCGCCGCAGGTCAGTTGGCAGGCATGTCCAGGGCCGCGGCCCTGGAATTCTCTTTCTTTCTGTCCATCCCCACCATGGTTGTGGCCACCTGCTATGACCTGCTGAAGTCGTTGACTGGCAAGGGAGCGAATCCCATCGGAGTTTCGCAAATCGACGCCCACGGCTGGCAGGTGCTTGCGATCGGCTTTGTGGTCTCTTTTGTGGTCGCTTATGGGTCGGTCGCCTGGTTTATGGGCTGGGTGCGCAAGCATGGATTCGCCCCCTTCGCTGTTTACCGCCTCATCGCAGGAGTGCTGGTACTTGTGCTCGCTAATACCACAGCACCCTAGGTTGTGCTTGTCATTCTGGGTACCAGAGGAAAATCCTCCGTTGTACGTAGCCCCGCTTCTTGTCATAATTAAAGGGCTCTGGCGTAGTCGCACGGCGGATTCTGGTTGTGTCTCTGCGTGACGAAATACGCCCATGAAGTATTTCAATCAGGTTTTCACGCCAACCAACAACCGGCGGCTCAATGAGCTGATCGGCTTTCTGTTGTGCGTCTCCGCGCTCCTCCTGTTTCTTGCCCTGGCATCTTATTCACCGCTCGACCCATCCTTGAACAGTGCTTCGGTGCTGACCGGTTCCCGCGCTGCCCGCAACTGGGTGGGCGTGGTGGGAGCATTGTTTTCTGACCTGATCCTGCAAGCCATCGGCATCGGCGCATTTCTGATCCCGGTGTTTCTCGGAGTGCTGGGCCAGCGCTGGTTTCGCTCCCGCAAGATCGCTTCGCCGGTCGCCAAGGTCCTGGGCGCCACCTGGATGGTGATTTTTGTCCCCGCAATGCTGGCATTGCTTCCCGGCCATTTGCGCTGGATGGGCGCAGTTCCTTTGGAAGGCTTGCTGGGCCGCATTGTCGGAGACTTCCTTATCCACTACTTCAATCCTGCCGGCGCTTACATTGTGTGCGCCACGGTTCTGGCGGTGGCACTTTACCTCTCGACTGCGTTTTCGTTCTCCGCCCTGCAGGTATGGGCGCCGACGCGCTTTGCCTTCCTCCTCGCTGTGATGGATCGCTGGAGAGACTGGCAGGATGCGCGTGCCAAGCGACGCATGCAGAAGGACCTCGAAAAACGTCGTGCTTCCCCCAAGCCGGTAATCACTACCCAGATGTTTCCGGCACGACCGCCGGCTCCGCCGCCCCAGCCCCGCGCCGCCGAGCCCGTGAAGACCGGCATCGACCGCACTTTTGCCGAGGAACTCGAGCTGCCCACGCAGCCGGTCGAGCCCATGATCGCCGCTCCCGAGGTTACCGAGCGCGCCGACAATGGTCAGAAGCCAAAGACCACCTTGCCACGCATCGCCGGCGGCTTCAAGCTGCCGCCCAGTTCCCTGCTGCATAGGCCGGATGAACAGCAAGCCATCGATGCCGATGAACTCAAGATTCTGGCCCAGGTCCTGACCGAGAAATATGCGGAGTTCGACGTCACCGGTCAGGTCACGCAAATCAATCCCGGCCCGGTCGTCACCACTTTTGAGTTCAAGCCCGAGGCCGGCGTCAAGTACAGCCGCATCACCAATCTCACGGACGACCTGTGCCTGGCCATGAAAGCCGAGAGCATCCTGATTGAGCGCATGGCTGGCAAATCGACGGTCGGGATTCAAGTTCCCAACCGCGATCGCGAGATCATCTGGCTGCGCGAGAATATCGAGTCGCAGGAGTTCATTGGTTCCAAGTCGAAACTGACTCTCGCCTTGGGCAAAGACATCAACGGCCGCATTGTGACCGCCGATCTCAATGCCATGCCGCATCTGCTGATCGCTGGTTCAACGGGCACTGGAAAGAGCGTGGCCATCAACGCCATGATCATGTCCATTCTGTACAAGTCCACACCGGAGCAGGTGCGCCTGATCCTGGTCGATCCCAAGCGCCTGGAACTCGGCAACTATGACGGCGTCCCCCATCTCTACACGCCCATCATTACCGAGCCCAAGCTGGCCGCGAACGCGCTGCGTAACGCGGTGCGTGAGATGGAGCGTCGTTTGAAGGTCCTGGCAGAAAAGGGTGTCCGCAACATCGACCAGTACAACAAGCTATTCGATGAAAACGGTACACCCAGCTTGTTTGGCGACAACGAAGACGAACGCCCGCTCCCCTACATCGTCATCATCATTGATGAATTAGCCGACCTGATGATGCTCGACTCGGGCAACGTAGAAGAGTCAATCACCCGCCTCGCTCAAATGGCTCGCGCCGTGGGTATCCATCTGGTGCTGGCGACGCAGCGGCCTTCCGTTGACGTTATCACCGGTTTAATCAAGGCAAACTTTCCCGCACGCATATCTTTCCGCGTGGCCACCAAGGTTGACTCCCGCACCATTCTCGACGCCAATGGCGCCGAGGCCCTGTTGGGACGCGGCGACATGCTCTACCTGCCCGCCGGCACCGCACGCCTGCACCGCCTACACGCTCCGTTTGTCACCGAAAAGGAAATCGCAGCTGTGGTGGAATTCTGGCGATCTCAGGGCACTGCCGATTACGAGGAGAAATTCCTGCAGGCGCCCCAGGAGGACCGCGAGATGCGCCCGGGTGACGAAGCCGGCGGAGAAGACGGCGAAGTGGAACACGATCCGCTCTACGAAGATGCAGTAAAGTTGGTGGTCGAGTTCGGCAAGGCCTCCACTTCCCTGCTGCAAAGGCGTCTGCGCATCGGCTATGGCCGCGCCGCCCACCTGATCGATCTAATGGAGCGCGACGGCATCGTAGGCGCCGCTGACGGCCCCAAGCCTCGCGAAGTACTCAAACGCCCCACCTGGCTTTCAGAAGTAGAAGAGTCGCTGAGGTAGCGTCACCCAAAGCCTCCTCAGCGGTCGCGAAAGCGTCACATCTCTGACACGACGCTCTCATATGGTTGGGACGACTCCAATCTCCGATTTCTTCGCCAGGCGCGCAGGTTCCATCCGTACAGAACGATGCAGAACAAGTTCGCCGGGATGAAACCCAACTGTTCAGTTCGAACCCCAATCACACAGATGATGGCGCTGTTCACTCCCGCCAGAATCCAGCCCTTCCAGCAACCCCTCCCGACCAGGATGGTTGAGACGACAGTAAGCACGCACGATACGTAGTCAAGCCTGAACACAGCAAAACACCTCCTGGATTATTCTGCCCGGAAACACCGCTTCGTTCTGTGATCTCACCCCCTTTCCGACGTAACGATGGTAACTGTCCTTCGGTGTCTTAGAATCTAACGTTTACATCCCACAGGAGCCAGTCTATGAAGGTTCTCACCGAATACTTGAAGTTCCACACCAAGACGCACCGTGCCTACGTCCACATCACGCCGCAGGTCGAGAGTGCGGTAAAGAAGAGCGCTGTGCAGGAGGGCATGGTTCTGGTCTCGGCCATGCACATCACCGCGGGTGTCTACGTCAACGACAATGAGCCAGGACTGATCGAAGACATCGACCACTGGCTTGAGAAGCTGGCCCCGTTTGACAAGAACTACCAGCATCACCAGACCGGCGAGGACAACGGCGACTCCCACCTCAAGGCGCTGCTCATCCACCATGAAGTGATCGTTCCCATCACCGCAGGAAAGCTTGACCTCGGCACCTGGCAGCGCATTTTCTACGCAGAGTTTGACGGTCAGCGCGACAAGCGGGTGATTGTGAAGGTCATGGGAGAGTAGTGGAAACAATAAAAAAGGCGGCCTCGTTGGAGGCCGCCTGTTCACCCGAGCACTATCAGAAGGTGATCTTGCCCTGGAACTGGACCAACCGCGGTGAGGCATCTGCGCCCAGACCAGAACCGTAGATGCTGGTCGGGGAGCTGACGGTCGATACAATCTGCCCAAATTGCGGGCTGTCGGAGTTGCCGATGGGGAAGAAGAAGTTCGGATGGTTGAAGATGTTGAAGAATCTCGCACCAATCGAGAACTCCGCCCCTTCCCACTTCGGGATGCCAAAACCCTTCTCCACCGAGAAATCAGTGTTGAAGTAACCGGGCCCTCTGAACTGGTTCCGGCGTTGGACGCCGAAGTCAGTGGTCGGATCCGGGAAATTAGCTGCCGAGAAGCAGGGATTGTTCAACTGCGCCGCGGCTCCAGAGCAACTGGTCGCGGGCGAGCCCACCACGTTGGCAAAGATGAATTGCGTGCCGGTGCCGTATCCGGTGTTCGACAATGCGTTGGTCACATCGTTGGAGAAGACCGTAAACGGCAACCCGCTGTGGCGGAAGATGGTTCCCGAAAACACCCAGCCCTTCACGAGCGCATTCGGGCCCCAACTGGTGAGGTGACGGAAGGCATCGCTCCACACATAGTTCATGGTGAAGTTGTGCCGGATGTCATAGTCGGCGTTCCCGTAGTTGAACCGGCGGATATTCTGCGGATCCTCGGGGAAGACCACTGCCGCGTTCTGTGCGCTGATGTTCACACCAAACGGAGACAGTGAGTTGTTGGAGATTTCATCCAGGGCGTGGCTATAGGTATAGTTCGCCTGGAACTGAAACCCTCCCGTGAAGTTATGCTTAGCGCTGATTACCAGCCCGGCATAGTTCGAGTTGGCGGCGTTTTGCTGCTGCGTCACGGTTCCAAAGCGCGGATCCGGCTGGGCCGTGGGCAGGTTGGCGAACGGGGTTGGGCTGAACGCATTCAGCGCCGCGTTCGAGATCTCCTCGTTCGATCCATGGTTACCCACGTACATGGTGCTCAACGTGGTGTGCCACCCGATGTTCTGTTGCAATTCCAGGCTCCACTCGTAGTATCGCGGAACCTTTACCGCAGTGGCATTGTAGAAGTTAAACGGAGTCACTGCACCACCGCTGGCAAAGTTGTTCACGAAACTGGTGTTGGCGTTTTGGGCAGCCTGGAACAAATTGCCCGATTGCGCCGGTGAGATCGGCCCGAAGGGTACCAGGAAGCCCGGCACCAGAGGGGCATTGTTCAGGAAGCTGTCAATGGCTCCGGTTGGAATCCCGTCGGCAAAGATACCGATTCCGCCACGGAGTACTGTGTCCTTGCGGCCAAACGGCGACCAGGCAAAGCCCACCTTGGGCTGCGCCACCACCGAAGTGACCGATGGGAACGCCTGATGCAGCCCCGTGGAAAGTGCCGTATTGACTGGGGTCGTCGGATCCAACTGATTGAACGGCGCCGAGAACCGCTGGAAGCAGTCGGTCTGGCAAACCGGGTTGGAAATGTGGTCGAGCCGGACGCTCAAGGTCAGCTTCAAATTCGGAGTGACCTTGATATCATCCGCAGCATAAGCGCCCAGTTGGTACAGGGCAATCGGAACTTCCTTTTTTACCGGGAAGTTCTGAACGATGAAGTCACCCTGCGGTCCCAATCCACCGGCGGCGAAGTCCGCCAGGCTGAAGACCACCAGCTCGGGGGATTCACTGAACGGCGTCAGGCCTTGGTCGCTGATGTCGTCACGCCGGAAATTGATGCCAACCTTGAAGTTGTGGCGTCCTCGAATCCAGCTGAAGTCATCCACGAATTGATACTGGGTGATGTTGCGTCCTTGCGGGAACACGGTGTCAATGCCACCGAGTCCTGCCAGGGAGCCGTCACCGAAGAACAACGATGCGGGGAATCCGGTCGTCGGATCCGTAGCCGCGGCCGGGTTGGCGAGAGCAAAACCGGCGCTATACCACAGCAGTGAAGCGTTGAAGTTGTTTACCTTATCAGAACCGAAGGTGTGTGTTTCACTCACCTGGCTCTGCCACTGCGGCTGGTCGCTGACGGCGTTGAACAGCGGGCTTACCGGATCAATTACGCTAGCCTGTAATCCGTGCTCGCGCTCCACGCGGACAAACAATTTGTCATTGTTTGTCAGGTTCAGGTCAACCCGGCCCACATACAGGGCATCATGCGTATGGGCTGAGTTCGCAGCGGAGACCTGGAAGGCGCAGGGGTTTCCAGCACCGAAGGTCACTCCGTTCAACGTGGTCACGTTGCTGCAACCACCGCTGGGGAGGGCGACCTTGCTGGCTTGAGGTACTGCGTTCCAGAAGCTGAACATATGTTGGTAGAACGGGACCGAAGCGGCGAGCCCGGTGCCGTTCAGATTGCCGAGGATGGCGTTCTCAAACCCCGCTGTCGGCAGGTTGATCTGTGCCGGGGCAGGAATCGCCAGTTGAAGCCCTTCGTAGTCGAAGAAGAAGAACGCCCGGTCCTTCTTGATCGGCCCGCCAACTGATGTCGCCCACTGGTTGGCGTTCACGAACGGACGAGGGGTTGCCGGCGAGGTCTGGTTGAAGAAATAGTTGTTCGCATTCAGAGAACTTCCATTCCACCAGTACTCCGCATTGCCGTGGAAGGCATTGGTTCCAGACTTGGACACGTAGTTGATGTTGGCTCCGGCCAGCCCGCCGTAGGAACCGCTATAGCCGTTAGCCACTACCGTGCTCTCCTGGACGTCGTTCAATCCCAGGCTCAGGTTCGTGGCCCCCGTGTTGTTAATGTTGAAAAAGGGGTCGTTATTGTTAGCTCCGTCCATGGTGAATAGATTGGACGTGGCCGGCAGTCCGTACACTTCAAAGTTACCGCCGCCAAACGCCGAACCTCCGGCTGTGTTCATTACCGCTCCCGGAGATGTCAAAGCCACCGCGGAGAGATCGTTGCCGGGGTTGGGAAGCAGCGCCAGTTGCCGCGAGTCGAAGTTGGTATTGAGGTTGGCATCTTCCGTCTCCACGGTCGTGGTCTGTCCGACCACTTCAACTGTTTCCGTTGAAGACGAAACCGAAAGCTGGATGCTCGCCGGCGTATCCGCGCCCAGCGCTACGGCTACTTTCCGCGTGACTGACTGAAATCCTCCCGCGGTTACGGTTATCGAGTAATTTCCTGGCTGCAAAAGCGAAAAGTGGTACGAACCTCCGGAATTGCTTTTCGCAGTCTGCCCACTACCAGTATCGAGACTCTTCAAGTTAACTGACGCATTGGGAACCACTGCGCCAGTGGGATCGCTGATGACGCCGCTAATGTCGCCCGTGGTCGTGGTCTGGGCCCAGGTCTGCGAAACCGTAAGGCTCACAAACAATGCCAAAGCCACTACCAGGAAAGGTCTGAACCTTTTAAAACTCATTGCCTTCTCCTCCTGAAGTCAGCGCTCTGAATTTGCACAGCGCATGACACCGAGAAGCAATGCACGCGGCCCGCCGCATCAGCAACTTACAGGCTGGCTGTGATGGATCGTGAGTTCTCAGGGACGAAATGGGGCCCACCACATACCAGCGGCGAGTAGCCAAGTAACTTTACACAGTGTCAAGCGCCGCAAGACGCGAATGACTACGTGAAACGGTAAATGGCCAGTGTTTTCCTACCAAATTCGGGAAGCTACCTACGGGAGATACCGTAGTGGAACGCCGCGTAACACACTGTGTTCGTTATGTTCGTTGCTACGCAGTTCGGTTTCGAACAGTTCTGCAATGACAGGTGCCAACTGTGCATGGATAGGTACTGAAGTGTGAAACTTTGTGACCAACCATTTCTCTCTCCTGTGCGTCCATTACAGATATGGGTTGGTCTCCTCAAGTTGAATTCGGTTTACTGGAAACACGAGTCATGAGTCCCGAAATCCGCGCCATCATCGCTGACCGTGAGCCATCGGCACGCAATCACCTGCGGGTGATGCTCGAATCGGAAGCAGGAGTTCAGGTCCTGGCGGAATGCGCCGATGGCAGTGAGGCCGTGAGCGCCGTGCAAGCCCACAGGCCTGACCTGCTTTTGCTGGACGCGCATCTGCTGGGCGCGAATGGGATTCCGGTTCTAAGCCGGGTCCCGCCTGCGGAACGGCCCCTGGTCATCTTTACCAGCGCGCACGATGGCTATGCCGCCCGTGCCTTCGAGGCGCAAGCTCTAGACTATCTTCTCAAACCGCTGGATCAGAAACGGCTTCATGTCGCCATTGAGAGAACTCGCGCTGAGATTCTCAAGGCCCATGATCGCCATCTCACGCGCAGGTTATTGGACTACCTGGCGGAGGCAAAATCCGAGTCACCCATGGACAAACGCTTGGTAGTCAAGTCAGAGGGCCGAGTGGTTTTTCTTAGGATGGACGAGATCGATTGGATTGAAGCCGCCGCCAACTATGTAAGGCTGCAGGCTGGCAGCCAATCCTACCTGATGCGGGAGGGTATCGGTCACATCGCCTCGCGGCTCGATCCTAACCAGTTTTTGCGCATTCACCGCTCCATCATCGTGAATGTACGCAAGATCAAAGAACTTCAACCCTGCAATCGTGGTGAGTATATGGTCATCCTCACCAATGGCAAGGAACTCTCCTGCAGCCGCGGCTACCGGACTCGCTTGCAGCAGCTGATCACAACTGCATAACCAGCTGCCGGGCCAGCAAAGTGGCACCCCCAGGACTCGGCACTCCTATTGCTGAAAGCTCTCTACCGTGGCGTCTACATCGGTAGAGAGAGAAATGAACTCCGTCGGCGAGACCATATAGAAAATTGTGCCGGTCTCGATTACCGTACCCCTGCCGCTCGCAACCAAAGAATAGGTATCGTTGGCAGTCTGGTTCTGCGTCAACCCCGAACTCGTGCTGCTGTCGGTGGTAAAGGCGAGGTTCAGGACGCCATCCGCTATTGCAACGTCGACCTGAGTCCCTCCACTCGACAGCACCGGCGCCAGCGAACCTCCGGCATACGTCCCTGACAATGACGCGGGCGTGAACGGTCCCGATTGATTCTCCATAAACCCGAAGGTGACATTGGTATCTGTTCCCATCACGAACGCCTGATTTACACCCACCAGGTAGAGCACGCTCTCGGCGCACGCGGTTCCCGAGTAGGCGAGAGTCGTGCGACCGGTTGACACGTCGGGAGAGCTATAGGTCCCATTGCACGCCGGCTGTGTCGCCGTACCCCTCCGGTATTCTCGTCGGTGTTCACGTGAAATTGACTCCACCACTACTGCTAAAGAGTCCTACCTGGCTCTGGGCTAGCGAGCCGCTGACGGCACTCGTCTGCAGCACACTGGGGCCACTTAACGAGGATGGGCCAAAAGGTCCCGCTTGCTGCAGCATCGATCCACTGACTAGCCCTGCTGCCTGATCAATCTCCATGAAAAGTAATTGTGTGGCCGACACAACATAGAAGCTGTAGCTTGTGGTTCCCTGTCCCGCAATGCTGATCGTCGCCGTGCCTCGTCCGGTGAAAGAATCAATGCCCGTGTATGTACCGGTAAACGCAACATTCTGCGCCACCCCCGCATCGTTTGCGTCCATCAAGCCGTTGGTGAAGTGGCTGACACCATCGGCGTGCAGCGCGCCCGCCAAAGCAGATCTGGCGCCGGTCGCATCGGCCCCTGAAAATCCAAAGGCATAGTTGCCGACGATCTGTGCTGCCGAAAAGGCGCTTGTACTCTGCTTCAATAGCACACCCGAACTCCGCGTGCCGGTGCCCGTTACGTCGTCAAATTCAATGATCTTCGCATTCCCATTCGCCATCACCGCCAAGGCGAACCTGAGCGGGACGGTAAGGGTCATGGTTCCCAGATCGTCAGAACCGATCGCATAGCTGCCGGTGAAGGTCTGACTGACTTTCAGACCCGCGGGGTCATTGGCGTCCATGATTCCGTTGGAAATGTTCCCCGCCCCATCGGCGACAAAACTTCCTGCCGCTATGAAGTGTCCGTTGGGACTGAATCCGCTTACCAGGAAAGCATAGTTGCCATTCAATTTGGCATTGTTTGAAGTGCTGGGGTTAATGATGATGCTCAGGTCCGCACTCGCCGTTTGCGGCGTCGGAGTAGTGGAATCGGTCACTTGCACCGTGAAATTAGAAGTTCCCGCCGTGGTCGGAATCCCGGAGATGATGGCGCCGGTCAAGGAGAGGCCCGCCGGCAAACTGCCTGCTGTGATCGCCCAGTTGTAAGGTGGCGTGCCGCTGGCCGCCTGCAGTGTTTGACTGTATGTAACTCCAACTGTGCCCGCCGACAGTGATCGGGTGGCCACCGACAGCGGCGGCGGCGGATTGATGGTAATGCGGAGAGACTCACTAGCCACCGTGCCAGTAGAATCGGTGACCTGCATGGTGAAGCTGGAACTCCCCAACGCCGTCGGCGTGCCAGAAATGACGATGGAATCCGTTGTGCTCGGGGACAAGCTTAAGCCTGCCGGGAGCGTTCCCGCAGTTTGCACCCAGGTAAATGGCCCGGTCGAACCACCAGCGCTGACCACGCCGAAATAAGGGACCCCCAACTGCCCCACCGGCAGCGACGTGGTGATAATCGAAAGTACCGAGTTCACGTTGACGCTGAGGGTGGCCGTGACTGTCGTCGTCGTCACTGAAGTCGCTGTAATGGTCGCACTGGTGGAGGTGACCAAGCTGGCCGGCGCCACGTATGTCACCGAAGTTTTTGTAATGTCGCTGAGCGTGCCGTCTCCCGAAAGACTCCAGGTAACGCCTGCATTGTTAGGGTCGTTGGCAACTGCGGCGGTAATAGCTTGAGTCTGTCCCTGTTTGATCGTCGGCGCGGTGGTGGGCGTGAGCGTGATGGTGAGCGCTCCCTTCCCGGAACAACCGGACCAGGTCAGCGCGCAGGCAAAGCTAACCAACGCAAGCAGCACTCGAAGTCTGAATTTTCCCACGGTCTTCCTTCTTACTCGCAGAAAGTATGATGTTATAGATGCGCGTCCCGCAGACGACGGCAGCCAACCCCCGGAACGCGAAAGATTGCAGAGATTTGAACCGAAACCCGGAAGCACTCAGCTTGAGGCGTGGCCCTCTGTCAGTCTGCAACCTGCTAGAACGAGAATAACATCTGCAGGTCAATCCGGCGATTGGCTCCAGCCGAGGAATAAGGACCTCCGGCTAGCTGATTCGATTCGCCGAACAACGGTGAACTCAGGCTTCCCACCGGCGGGGCCAGGTTCACGCGGTTCAGAACATTTCTGGCCGAGACCGTGAAGGTCAAGTTGTAGCGCCGATCCGTGGCACTTCCCATGCCGAACATTCCTCCTCCACCCCCACCTCCAGAGAGTCCTCGGCCACCCAAACCGCCTCCGGGCCCACCGCCTCCCCGGCCTCCATGGCCTCCCGGTCCGCCACCAGTATCAGACGTCCCTCCCTTGGTTTCCTTGCCGAAACCAAACGTTTTGCTCAACCTCACATTCAAAGTGAACAGCGTCGATCCCGTCCCGGAATTCACAGGAACTATGGCTTCGCCCGCAATCGGCAGCGGGTTGAACGTTCCCAGCGGCGTACACAAAACCGACAACCCCTGATTCGTCTGCGTCGTGGTGCGCGGGCAGGTAGCCGTCGAGACTATTCCGGGCCGGTCGTTGAAAATCGAATCTCCGTTAAGATCCTGACCCGCCGTGATGTCAAATGGTGAACCCGAGGTGATCAGCATGAACGGACTCAGACGAATCGCATAGGGAAACGCGAAGGTTCCCGCAATCAGGCCTCGATGCCGCACGTCGAATGACGAGCGGCCATAGTCTGCCATGGGGTCGAATTGATTCGTCAGGAAACTCGCACCCGCGACCGATCCTCCCCCAAATGCATTCAGTGAACTGGCGCCCCCGCCCGTCCCCAGATCACTGTTCGAGTAGTTCAGACTATAGAAACCAAAAAGCGAAACCTTCGTCCCTGCGCTGAGTCGCGCATTCACAATAAGCTGGTTCTGCCGGAATATACCTTCCGAGTCATATTGGTAAATGTTGTCCGTCCCCCCTAGCGGCCGCACTCCGCTGGTGGGATCGGCGGGATCAAAGGTTCCCGGCAGAGGCGCGTTGATGTTGCGCAGAAACAACTGGTGCTCACCCCGCGAATAGAGATAGGTAGCAGCAACCGTCGCCTTCTTCGTCAGCTGATGTTCGATGCTGACCGCCGATTGCAGTGTGCGCGGCGCATGTAGGATGGGAGAAATCTGGTAGATCGTCGGCGAGACTTGGGCATTAGCGACGGGTGAAGTAGGAATGTTGGGATAAAAGTCGGGATCTATGACCACCGTCCGCTGCTGGGTCACTCCATTCAAGCGCTCAGCTTGCAGCACCAGATCCGATGGAAAGCGTTCGTAGAAGAGCCCCGCTCCGACCCTCAACACAGTCTTGGGTGTAGGATTCTTTCCTTTCGCCAACCCCCAGGCAAAAGCCAGCCGCGGCGCCCAGTCGGCGTGATCGTGGATCTGATTTTGCGTCTCCAACCGCAGACCATAACTCAGCGTCATATTGGGCCGAATGCGCCAGTCGTCCAGCGCATACAGCCCCACATCTACCAGCGAAACCTCGCTCTGCGCCTCCCCGGTGGTGATCGAAAACTGGCTGGCCCCACAATCCAGCGTGGGATTCAATGAAGTCGCCGCGCAGGCGGCACGGCTCTGAGCCGGCGTTTGTCCCTGACTCAGCCCAATCTGAGTGGTCTGAAACGCGAGGATCGAGGGAAACGTAAACGCCCCATTGAAGTTCGAATTCGAACTGTTGGAATCGGTGGAAACCCTGAGCCGCCCGCCAAACTTGATCAGGTGGTTGCCATGGGTCATCGAGGTATAGTTCTGTAACTCGTAGCGATTCTCGTTGTCCGCCTGGTTGCCAGACGAACTGCCGCCGTTGGTGAATGCCCCCACAACCGACGTGGTTGGTTGTGAGCTGACCGGAGTCTGATTGGTCGTGTCGCGAACGAATTGAAACCGCGTCTCGTTGACGACAGTCGGGCTCAGAATCTGGGTGTCGCTGACTTGGAGAGTATGTTCGTACTCGCTAGCGTCATACGCCTGCGACGATAGAGCGAACTGCCCCACTCCCTCATTGTCTTCAACGTTGCGAAAATACTGGTAGCGCGCCGTCAGCGTATTGTTCTTGCTGACCTGGTAATCAATGCGCGGCCCCAGGTTCAGCCGGGTGCGCGGGTTCGGAATCGCTTCGCTGAACTGTACCGGATTGAAAGTCGGGTCCAGTATGGTGGCGTTCACGATGTTGGAATCGTCAATGTTCCGCCCTTCCACTGTGAAGAAAAATGAAGCCTTCTTACTCAACGGTCCACCGATGCTCGCGTTATAGAGCACGGAATGGTAGGCCGGCACCTGGGTTACAAAGGGATTCAGCGTGTTGAACGCCGAGTCATTGCCATCCACCATGGCCTGCCCGTGAAACTTGTCGCTTCCCGGCTTGGTAAAAATCTCGATTCGCCCGTAGCCCAGTTTGTCGTACTCCGAGGAAAACGGGTTCTGGTTGATGCGGATTTCTCGAATCGATGCCTTGGGCGGAAGTTGCCCGCCGGTAAAACCGTCGATGTAGATCTGACCGCCATTAGGACCGGCCGAAGGTCCGGCCAGCGCCTGCAAGTCTTGTTGCAGTTCATCCGGATCATCCGGCAACGCCTCCAGGTCCTTGCCCTTGATGATCAGGGCACTGGCATTGTTCGAGGATTCCGTGCTGACAGTGGGACTCTCGTCCTGCACTTCGACCTTCTCCGGTTTCACCGCAATCTCAAGCGCCACATCAAACTGCTGTGCCTGTCCGGCCACAACGGTCACTGTTTGCGCTGTCGATTTGGAAAAGCCCTTGGCTTGGGCATCCACCGTGTAGCTGCCGGGTGCCAGTCCCTTAATTTCGTAATTTCCCTGGGCGTCCGTCACCGCCCGAGCAGCCGATCCGCTCGCCGGGGATGCAGTCACGGTGGCTTGGGGAATCACCGCGCCCGAGGGATCAGTAACATGGCCATGCAGGCTGCTCTCCTGCCCCAACAAGAAGCTCGGAGCCATCACCAGGCACAGGAATGCGGCCCAACTCACTCTCCGTACACTGCCAACTTTCATCGAAACTCCACACCATCATCAACATCGTCGAGCCGCGCCCGCATCAAGGATTCCCCCCAATCGCGGCCTCGCCCCCACTCAGGTTCCAGGGCGACAACAGCATCGCGGCTTTCCCACCCTTCGGACCCGCCGTCAGAATCGCCTCGACCCCGGACAGCAGCGTGATCGCAGTCGGCGCGTTGGTTGCTGAACCCTCGGTCGCCACAATCATCACGGCGCTGCCCTTCTGCAAGTCGGAGATGGTCACCGCCGGTAGTCGGCTCAGCATTTGCTGGAAGTCTCCCCGTCCCCCCGGCCGTTGCCCGCCATTTCCGCCACCGCCTTCGCCCGGTTTGGCTGCCGGTGCGGCTCCTGCCCCCGCTGCATCCTCTGCCGATCCGCCCTTCAGCCGCACCGCAATCCGTTGCGCCATCATCGCCGGGAGTTCACGCAGTTGCGAATCGGCGGCAATTTTCAGCACTACCGGTTTCTTGGTGGCCAGGTCCATCACATTGATTTCTTGTTTGGATGCGTCGGTCGAGATCACCGTGCCGGCCACGTTGCGAAAGGTCCCGGAAACGATCTCCTCTGCCGTCAATTCGCTGCCGTCAGCGTTCTTCGTGCCACGCGCGCGTAGTTGGTCACCCGGCCTGATCTGGTCCAGCGTGCCAGGCTTGGCGTCATCGAATTTAACCGAGTCAGGCGCATACCGGCGCACCACTGTCTCCTTCGAGGCGTGCACCGTCGCCGCTTTGCTACCAGCCAAAGTCGAGATCGAAATCGTGATGTTCCCACTCGCGGCATCCATCGCCGTGACCAACCCGCCGATCCCGCGCTTCTGCCAGTCGTCGCGTTCCTGCTGCTGTTTGGCCGCAATGTCGGCGGCCTTCATCACTACGACCGAGGCCGCGAGCACCGAACCGTCGTCGTTCGACGGTTTTCCGCGCGCCATGATGCGATCGCCAACCTGCACCTCGGTCAAAGGAATTGGAGCAGCATCTTTCAAGTCCTTTTGTCCGGGAGCAATGCGCACCATCCGCGTGGAGTCCCCGACCACGACGTTCACTGTGGCCCCGGCGTCGGTGGTGAGCGTGATGGCATTGCCGTCGATGGCCTTCACCGTCCCCACCGGTTTGACGATCGCGGTCGCCGGCCCCTGGGCGACGCCGGTCCCAGCCCAGACCAACGTTGCCAGGCAAACCATGAACACATTCTTTGGCATCAAGACCGGTCCTCAATCTGAGAGCGCAGTACTTCCCTCGCCCCCTTTAAATCTCCGCACGCTGGAAACCTCAATAGGATATTCGACCACGAGCCGGGACGGGTAGTAGTAAAGAAACGTCAAGCGACTGTAAAGTTTGTCGGACACAACAGCTAACAAAGGGAGATCCACATCCTCGCCCTGGCCTGGCGCTCGTAGCGAGAGGCCATAGGACGTAGAATCACATCATGGAGACATACGTCCCCTTCTTGACGTGGCGATTTAATGTTGCCTTGCAGTTCGCCTCCGGCTTGCATCACCAGCAACCCCGAAAAGGCGTTTCCATCCCCTACGTTGCCCACCTGATGAGCGTATGCGGTCTGGTGCTTGAGGCCGGCGGCGACGAGGACCAGGCGATTGCAGCTCTGCTGCACGACGCTGTGGAGGATCAGGGCGGACTCCCAACCCTGGACACCATCCGGCATATGTTCGGCAATCGGGTGGCAAATACTGTCGAGTGCTGCTCGGACAGCACGTCGAGGAATCCCGCCGAGAAGTTGCCCTGGCGTGTAAGAAAGGACAAGTACCTGGAGCACCTGAGAAGTGCCGACGGCGATGCGTTACTGGTTTCGGCCGCCGACAAACTCCACAATGCCCGAGCAATTCTGTCTGACTATCGAATACTGGGAGACCGGCTATGGCTACGCTTCAACGCCTCGAAGGAAGACATACTCTGGTATTACGGCTCACTGGTTAAGACCTTTCGTCAAACTGCGGCACCGAAGGTGCTCTCGAGCGAACTGGAGAGAGTCGTCAAGGAACTCGAGGAGTGCGCCAAGTCTTGACTACACCAACCTAATCGGCCCGACGCCGGCGGCTTGGATGCTGTTTTTAAGAGCATCACACCTTTGATCGCGCCTGCTGCACCATCTCGACCAGGACTTTTCTAGTCTCTACCGGGTTGTGCACTTCTCGCGAGAATGCAATGCGAGCGCCCCGCATCCCTTCTTGGGTTTTCAAGCGCACATGAAAGCCGAGGCGGTCGACCGCCGTCATCGAGGCCTCCTGCGACTCGATGCGGGCAAATATCCGGGCAAGCAGGATGAGCGCATCCTTGTGGTCGGCATTCATATGCTGAATGATCTCGCCTGTAGCGTCGGCGAGCGGGTCGGGCTGCGCGTGCTCGTAGTCCGGGACAGAAACCCAGCCCATCACCCCGAAGCCACCCACGTAATAAACGTCCACCACATTCATCCGGTAGAAGGAAAAATCTTCGAAGTCCACCCAGTACTGGCTGTTAGCGTAGCGAGCCAGGTAGAGCTTACGCGCCTCTGACACCTCCAGCTGCGGTATTGTCAGGACATTTCCGATTAGCGTCACCCGGGACGCGCCTAGCGGATCGCCGCTCGCGTCTGCCTGGGTAACAAGCAGGCTGGCACGTGAGTCCGCCTGGAGGTTGTGGGTATGCATCGCCATCGTGCTTATAAGGAAGGTGGGACGACCGTGCTCGTCCAGCCCGTAGGGCATCACTGATCCGAATGGAAACCCCGGCTGCTTGAGCGAAAGGGTCGAGAGGCTTCCGATGCGGGCCAAGTACACCAAAGTGCGTGCTCGCTCGGCGTATGAAGGTTCGGGGACTGCTGCCTGGTCACTCGTCGGGCCAGTGCCCGCGTGTTTTCTGATAGACGACGAAGACATTGCTGCTCCCTGCAGGCAGTCTAAATAACTGTCTTGGAGTTGTACATGGCGGTTGCGAATAGCAACTCTAACTGGTGCTCTACGAGAACCTGGCCAATTGCACCAATCAGGAGCACCATGAAGGCGGGTCTGATCCGCCCGAGAGTGGAACTCAGGATGTTTTGCAATGCAACGGGTTCGTCACCTGTTGCTCAGGAGCACAGCACTCCGTGGCCCGCTTCGCTGAGCATCTGGGAGCTTGGAGCGGGAGACGGGGATCGAACCCGTGACATCCAGCTTGGGAAGCTGGCGTTCTACCGCTGAACTACTCCCGCTCGTTCGCGCGTGGTCTAATCTTACCTTAAGGGCTGTGGTCGTTGCCAAATTTACGTCGCCTGATCGCTACCCTTCGCTATTTCCAGCATATGGGCTAAGATATCGCTTGGAAGGTTCTCAAATGGCGGTTGCCGACGACATCATTGTAAAAGACCGCGACGTGCTCGGTGGCACGCCAGTCTTCCGTGGCACGCGTGTGCCTTTTCAGGCTCTGCTGGATTATCTCGAAGCTGGCCAAACTCTGGACGAGTTTCTGAACGACTTCCCAACCGTAACCCGAGAAGCGGCGGTCTGTGCGCTCGAACAGGCAAAGTCACTGCTGGTTAGCCAATTGCGATGAGGGTCCTGCTGGACGAATGTATTCCCGGAAGATTCAAACAGAGCATAGCCGGTCACGAATGTCGCACAGTTCCCGAGGTGGGTTTAGCAGGAAAGAAGAATGGGGAGCTGCTAACTCTCGCGGAGGCTGCTGGGTTTGAAGTATTTCTCACGATCGACCGAGGTATCGAGCACGAACAGAACCTGAGAGGACGGGCCATCGCAGTCGTACTGATTCTTGCCAAGTCGAGCCGACTGGCCGATCTTCAACCGGCCGTGCCCGACATTATTCGGATTCTGGGTTCCATCCACGCTGGCGAACTGATCCAAACTGGCAGCTGAAGCGTGGATTCTCGGATCCACCAAAACCACTCTCTCACCGCGCCAGCGACCGTCCTAAGCGGCCTCCAGACAGTGGGTATCTAAACCGCAACCGGCTGTTCTGCCAGGATCTTCGGCTCCAGTTCGATGGTGCAGGAGAGTGACCTTGTCACCAGACACAACCTCTCTGCCTTCTCCAGCAGACGCTGGGCGCGCTCGCGCTCCGGCTCGGCGAAGATGATGACCACCGGCTTGAGGCTGATCTTGGTGAAACGGAAACCGCCGCTGTCTTTTTCCAGCACACCGTCGGCAGCGACTTCGATGCCTTGGAAATCTAACTTCGAAGCCGTGGCAACAGCCCGAAATGTCGCGATAAAACAAGAGGTCACCGCAGCCAGCAGAAAGTGTTCCGGAGTCCAAAAACCGGGCTCGCCGCCAAACTCGGGCGGGGCGGAAAAATTAATGAGGCGGGGTGCACCATGCTCCAGTTCCACGAAACCGCGATCAAGCTGATGCCACTGTGCACGCGCATGATAGGTGTATTTCGATTCCATATCCACCTCCTTGATCAGCCTAACGGTCAAGGCGTACCGGTGCTGTGAGGGCCGTCACATGATCCTGTGATTACGCAGGCCTGGCTAAGTTATTGATTGTTTTGAATGAAAGAGGCTTGAAAAGCCATCAGGGTTGGTGGCCCAACCAGGCTCTCCGGATGCCAATCGTCTACGTCCACCGGAACCACTTCACCGCCAGCACAAACGTGACCCCTCCCCACACGGCCAGCACAAGCAGCCGTCCCGACTGCGCTACCAGGGTTGCTCCTTCCAGAATCGTGGCCCGCAAAGCGTCGTTCAGCGCGGTGAGCGGCAACAACTTGATCAGCGGATGGATCGCCACCGGGAAACGCTCGTAAGAAAAGAACACCCCGGAGAAGATCCACATCGGCATCATGACTAAGTTCATCAGGCCGCTGACGCTTTCGAGCTTCTGTGCCCGGCTGGCCGTCAGCAAACCCAATCCCGCAAAACCCAGCGCACCGATGGCCCCAACCAGAAGAATCGTCGCAATTGACCCCAGCACTCGCATGTGAAAAACCAGTGCCCCAAAGCCCAACAGCAATCCCACTTCGAGGGTCATGAGTATCAGACGGCTGCTGGCCAGCGCCAGCAGGAAATCGCTGCGCCTCATGGGAGTGGCTACAAACCGCTTCAACAGCTTGCGTTGTCGCATATCCACCAGGGCGAACCCAATGCCCCACATGGCCGCGTTCATCACGTTCATGCCGATCAGCCCGGGAATCAGGAAGTCGATGTAGCGCGACCCCGGCTCACTCGAAGTCACAGTGACCGTCGGCAACGGGTCTTGCCGTCCCGCCGCCGCTTGCAAGACATGGTCCACTTCCGCGCGCGCTAACACGCTCTCCGGACGCGCTGGATCATAGACGTACTTGAGGCTTCCTTTGCCGTCGCCTTCCACCACCAGATCATATTTCCCGAGGCGAAAGCTCTTGAGCGCCATGGCCTCGTCCAGTACCTCCGCGTTGATAGCGGCTTTCTGAGGAGAACGGTCGATCAGACTCATCAGCTGCTGCGCCTCGGAGTTGACGATTGCAATCCGGCTCACGTCCGCCGGCTTGTTGCGGAAAGCAATTCCCAAGCCCAACGCCAGCAGCAGTGGAAACCCGAACACCCAGAAGATCACTTCCGGCTCGCGCTTCAACTCCTTCATGCGCGACCCCAACAAGTGCCGGTAGCCAGCCCAGCGCCCATTGCGCGAGCGAGTTCCGCTTTTCCGCACTTCCGCCGGAGCCTGTTGTGCCACGTTCATTTCACCCTTCCCGCAAGTGGCGTCCCGTCAACCGCACAAACACATCCTCTAAACTCGCCTGGCGTGTGGTCAGGTGCTGCAGTTGAGACCCGCGCCTCTGCACCGCCTCCAGCAGCGCCGGAATGGTCAAGTGCGGTTCGCGCACATGCAGGCAAACCAGCCCGTCATCGTGCCGCACCGATTCCACGCTCGGTAACGCCTGCCAGTGTGCAAGCGCCGCTCCGTCGTTCGATTCCCCACTCGCCTCAAATTCCACCACATGATGTCCGCCCAGGCGATCAATCAGGTCTGCTGGCGTGCCCTCGGCGATCACCTGCCCGTGGTCGATGATCGCCAGGCGGTCACAAAGCCGCTCGGCCTCATCCATATAGTGTGTGGTCAGCAGGACCGTGCCTCCATTTCGCTGAAAAGCACGGACAATGTCCCAAAGCTGCCGGCGGCTCTGCGGATCGAGCCCCGTGGTCGGCTCATCCAGAAACAGCACCTTCGGATTTCCCACCAGCGCCGTCGCCACCGCCAGGCGCTGACGCTGTCCGCCTGATAGCTTGCCCACCCAGGCATCCGCTTTTTCCCCTAGCTGCAAATCATCCAGGACTTCATCCGAAGATCGTGGCTCCCGATAAAAGCTGGCAAACAGTTCGATGGTCTCCCGCACTGACAATTTTTCCGACAGCCGGGTTTCCTGCAAGGAGATGCCCAGCCACTCCCGCAGTTCGCGGGAATCTCTTTGCCAGGTCCGGCCCAGAATTGTGACCTCGCCCGACGTTGGCGCCAGCAGTCCCTCAAGAATTTCTATAGTTGTAGTCTTCCCCGCCCCGTTCGGTCCCAGCAACCCGAAGCATTCTCCCGCCTGGATCGTCAAGGTTCAGCCCGCGCACAGCTTCGACCTTGCCGTCGTAGGTCTTCCGCAGGTCGCGACATTGAATGGCAGGAGCCATAGTGGGATTCTAGCGTAACCTTTATTAATTTCTCGTGAATCACAAACCCTTGCTGCCTAACAACCGCGCGACGTACTAAAATGGACGGGCAATTCTGATCACGACCATCTCTATGCGATTTGCGATTCCCGGCTTCACTTGAGCGCTCTTCTCCTAAACGCCCGTGTGTCGTTCCCCGTTCGCCTCGTCACTGACTACTAAGGAGCCCGATCATGCGTCGTTATTCATTGCTTGCGCTGCTGTTGATTGCCGTGTCGTCCCTCTCTCCCGCGCAGGAGACTCGCCATTTCACGTTCCACTATGCCTTCACCGTCAAGAACATCCCAGCGGGAGAAAAGTTACGCGTCTGGATTCCTGCCGCCCACTCCGACAATTCCCAGGAGGTGAAAGTGCTCTCCGCCAGCGGAGACCTGCCCCTGAAGAAGGCCCATGAATCCAAGTACGGCAATGAGATGTACTATGCCGACACCTCGAAAGCCAAACAGCCGGAGTTTCACTTTGAAGTCGTCTATGACGTCGTTCGCCACGAGCATCTGACCCTGGGCGCCTACACTCCGCATCTCACTGATGTTTCGCTGGCCGACAAAGAGCGCAAGCTCGACCTCGCACCCGACACTTTGGTCCCCATCACTGGCCTGCCCGCGGACCTGGCCGTGAAGGTCACCGAAGGAAAGACTGCGCCGCTCGACAAGGCCCGCGCCATCTACGACTACGTTTTCACCACCATGCGCTACGACAAGACCGGCACCGGCTGGGGCCGTGGCGACGTGCTCTACGCCTGCGACGCCAAGAAGGGTAATTGCACTGACTTTCATTCCCTGTTCATCGCCATGGCGCGCTCGCAAGCCATCCCTGCGCGCTTCGAAATCGGCTTCCCACTGCCGCCCGATAAACACGCCGCCGACATCGCCGGCTACCACTGCTGGGCCGACTTCTTTGACCCCGCACACGGATGGGTTCCCGTAGACATCTCCGAAGCCTGGAAGCACCAGCAAAAACGCGATTACTTCTTCGGCGCCCACGACGCCAACCGCGTGCAATTCACAATGGGCCGCGACCTGGAGTTGAGTCCCAAGCAGGCGGGCAAACCACTGAACTATTTTGTCTACCCGTATGTGGAAGTTGCAGGCAAAGAGTTCTCCAACGTTTCAACGGCGTTCTCGTTCGCCGATGTGGAAGGAGCCGCCACAGCGATGCGCTAGTCCTTGTCGGGATTGCCCCGGCTCAATTTCTGCTGAATCACCGCATGCCTGGCGACCGGCACGGGGGTATTCCCCTTGCGGTCCCGCCACAAGATCGCGTTCAACACTTCCGGATTCACTGCATCCGGCCGCGTGAAATCCATCTTCGCCGATTCCTTCGCACCCTGCCCTTTTGCCGGGTTCGTTTGATAGATCAGCCCGTTGTCGCGATTGCTCCAGTCTGCATCGAACGGCGGCTGGTTCCCCTGGCCCGTAAACAGCGGCGCCATCACCGGCGCATAAGCGTCATTCTGATTCATGGGCGGAAGACCTAGTAACGATTCCAAAGTGTGAATCATGTTTACCGTAGTGTAGAACTGATGCGCAACGTAGGGCTGATCCGCCGATCCCGGCGAGTATTTGCTGATCACAAACGCGATCGAGCGGTGCGCATCCACGTGGTCAGCCCCGTCTTGGGCATCGTCCTCGAGCATCAATATGGCGGTGTCATCCCAGTAGGCACTATGTGAGACCGCCTCCACCACCCGCCCTACCGCTAAGTCATTGTCCGCCACCGACGCCGCCGGCCGCGGCTTGCCCGGCGTGGTGCCGTGCGTATGATCATCGGGCAAATAAAGCAACACGAACGCCGGCAGCTCCGTTCCCTTACCCTCCCTGCGCGCCTTTACGAATCCCTCAAACTCGTTGAGGAATTCGTCCGCCCGCAACTGGTCGGGATATTCGGTATTGAAATCGGGGTATTTAGGATCGAAATGGCCCCGCAGAACTGCCTTCGTAGGTTTGTCGAGTTTGAGCATCGGCACTCCCCAGGGCCATGGACTCTTGGCTCCGTGTGGCTGTCCGACGTTCTCCGGTAGCTGCTCACCCTTGCTAACAGCTGCTCGCGCGCAGCTGGCAGAGAACGGCGAAGGCGTGCGCTGCTTGGGTGATTTCACACCCTCCGGCTTGCACCAGATCGTGGTCACGAATTCTCCATAGTCGCGATAGCTCAACTCGTGACTGGCCACGTTGTCCCATATGTACCCCGTGCCTGGAGCATCCACATCGGCTTCATCGTGTTCGAGGGGAAACTCGTCAGCAACCGTCCCTCCGAAATCGTAAGTGTGCTCCTTGCCGCGGTACGCGATCTGCCAGGTGTTCTCGTTGTAGTCGCTGGCGATGGCGGCCAACGACCAGTCATGTCCGTCGCCCGAAACCTCGCCGCTGTCGTAGAAATTGTCCAGCACCCCGAACTGCAGTGCCAGCTTGTGTTCATTGGGAGTGACGTCGGCTCCGTACATGGTCAGCGAAGCGTCGCCGTTCCCTACCTTCAGATCACCCAGTATCTGATCGTAAGTGCGATTTTCCTTCAGGATGTAGATCACATGCCGGATCGGATTCGAACCTTGCGCGAATTGAATCTGCCCAGGGTCTGATTTCAGCAGGCTATTCTGCTGCACTCGTTCAGTCAGGTCGGGAAGTTGCTGTTCCACATCGTGAATGTGCAGCCGCGCCAGGGACCCATATAGCAGTGTCGGAATATAAGGATGCTCTTTGTGACGCCGCTCCCACGAAGTGCCCCCCGGCCCGGTATTGGGTGAGGTTCCCTGCCCTTTGGAAGCTGCAATCAGCAAATCGTCCCCAACCGTGGCTAGTGCAGTGGGGTACCAGTCAGTTGGAACGAAGCCGAGCGGCGCGTCCAGGGGCATTACAGTGAGCGCCCGCCGCCCTATCTGCGAAACATCGAAAACCGCAACCGCGTTGAGCGACGCGTCCGCCACGAACAAACGCCGGCCATCGGCTGATTGCGCCAGAGCGTTGGGATACGAACCCCCGAATTTCTGACCGGGCACGCGGGTGTCAAGAACCCCCACGCGACTGCCGTCTGCCGTAGCCAGGACAATCACTCGGTCTGCATTGGCCAGCGCCACGTACAGCAAAGACTCATCCGGACTGAGCAACATCGCCGTCGGATGCGAACCCGGAGCCAGCGGATCGGCCGGCGGCATCACCGACATTGCCCCCTTCACCCTGCCTGCCGCCAGGTCCAACTCCACCACTTGGGACGCATTCCACAAGCTCACCCACGCCCGGGAACCATCACGCGTTGCCACCACGGTGTAAGGAAACTCCGACGGAACCAGATCATGTGCGCTGAGATCAAATGTTTTCAGAATGTGACCATCCGCCGTATCCATCAGCACCACGTTGTCGGCGTAGTTGTTGGCCACCAGCAATCTGTCCGGCTTTCTTTCCTCCGCAATCACTGCTAGTCCGGCAGGATATGGCAACACCGTCCCTGGCGCAGTTTTTTGGAGTCCGTAAGCGACCTTCTTCCCCGCGGCAACTCTCTGCGGCGGAATCTTGAGAAACTTTTCCCACGCAACCTTCCCCTGCTGAAAGCTATACACCGCGATGCCATTTCCCGTGTTCCCCACCTTTTCGCCTGTAGGATCGGTAATCGACCCCATCGACGCATACAAATGCCCACCATCGGAACTGAAGGCTAAACCGATGAAGTAACTCTGGTGGGACTCGTCCGACAGCCGCTCCTCAGGAAAATCGCTGAGTTGGTTGGTATTCAGATCAAGAACTGCGATTGACTGATGGGCGTGATTGCGCTGCGTGCCATAACCGTCATTCAACAAAACCGCATAGTGCTTGTCGGGACTCAACGCAATGGTCGGGGTAAAGCCGTTGAGTTCGCCCATCACCCCCGGCGAGGACCCGATCAGCCGTTTACTGGTGGGCAAAGGAATCTGCCGCAGTAAAACCTGGTCCTGCTGCGCCGGGAGCATCCCCGCCAACAGAACAACTGGGAGCATCCGCCCGGCAAGACCTATTTTGCCCAAACGCACCCAACAATCTGAGAGTCGTTGCAGTCTCTTGCCCATTGTCTATTCAGGATACCTCGTCGGACAGTCGAATCAAGGCTGGACGTCGGCACGACTTGTGCCCCTTGCGTCGTTCTTGTAAACCACGCCGCCCTTCATCACAAATACCACCCGCCGAACGGCTGTAATGTCTTTCAACGGATCTCCGTCGAGAGCGATGATATCCGCCTCCAGGCCGGGCGCGATCGAGCCGATTTTATCGCTCATGCCCAGCGCTTCAGCCCCCAGCGAATTGGCGGAGACCATCGCTGCCATGGGATCCACTCCGCCATCGCGCACCCGGTTAATGAGATCCTCCGCGTTGTGGCCATGCATGCCCGCCACAGCGTCGGTGCCGAAAACAATTTTCAACCCCGGAATCCTCACCGCACGTCTCACCAATTCCTGGTGCGCCGGAATCAGCCCTTTCATCGCCGCAAAACCCTCTTCTGTGTAGTACGGTGGGGCGAGAAACCTGTCCTTGTACTGGAGATAGTTTTCCAGCAGCAACCCGGCCTGCGGATCAAGATAAGTCCCGCGTTCCGCCATCAATTTCAGATCGTCGTCCGTCGCCCCAAGGCCGTGCTCGATTTCCGTGCACCCGGCTAGGGTTGCTGCCCGGACTGCATCCCTGAAAGCGTGCACGAGTGTACGCAGGCCCTCCTTCTTCGCTTCATCGCAGGCTGCGCTCAATTGTTGCTGTGAAAGCGTCATCGTACCGCGGGTCATACCTCCGGATGCGAAGATCTTGATGAAGTCCGCTCCCGCCTCTTTCTGTTTTCGCACGAAGGCTCGGATTTCATCTGGCGTCCCGGTTTGCTCACCCCGACCCATGATCGGCTCGGCCGACGTCAGAATGCGCGGACCAGGGAATAAGCCTTTGGCGATGGCGCCGCGCAGGGGAATGTCGGTAGGTGAGCCCGGACTTTGGATCGTCGTGAATCCTGCCATCAGGGTCACAAATGCATGGGACGCAGATTCATACGCAGCTTCCTGGGTCGTCCCGTTCATGCCTGCATTCTTTCCGTCGGGACCGAAACTCCAGGCAATGTGGACGTGTGCGTCAATCCAGCCCGGCAGCACGGTTAGGCCATGAAGGTCGTAGTTTACCGGTGCCGCCTTTGGGTCAATGGCGACAATCTTCGTGCCTTCGATCACGATGCGAGTGTCGCGCAGCACCTTACCCTTGCCGTCGAGCAGCATGCTCGCGGCAATTGTCATGCGCCTGTTGTGCAGCGGTATCTGTGCCCTTGGGTGTGAAGGGAACTCTTGCGCCGAAGTGGAGACGCCAAGAATGCAGAGCATGCCTAGAACTATCTTAGGGGATAGCACGATCGCTCCCAGGCACTCATTTCTGGCAGATGTTGTGGACCTCGATCCCGGCGAGCCCTAATGGCGGTCGGTAATCGCTGTCTGCACCGGCGGCTCTGGGCCAATATTATGCCGCACATCGGCTCCCCGCACCCAGAAGATTACGTCTTCGGCAATGTTGGTCGCATGATCCGCAACCCTCTCGAGGTTGCGAGCGATCAGCAACGCGTCCAGCGCCTGCCGGGTCACATCCGGACGCTCGTTCATATCCTTCACCAGGGTGATGAAAGCTTCATCGCGCATGCGATCGACCACATTATCCATTTCCAGTACCGCCTGCGCCAACTCCGCCTTGCCCTCGATGAATGATTCCAGGGAACGACGCACCATCGCAGAGGCTGCCGCCGCCATGCGCGCAATGTCCACCGGAAGATCGACCCTGGGCAGTTCCACCATGTCCATCACCCGCTCGGCAATGTTGACCGCTTGATCTCCCACCCGTTCGAGGTCGGAGTTAATCTTCGTCACGGCCAGGATGAACCGCAGGTCGACCGCCATGGGCTGTTGCATGGCCAACAAATCGAACGCCAGTTCGTCGATTTCACGCTCGATCAGGTTGATTTGGGACTCGCCCTCTAACACCAGGTGACAGCGCGTCAAGTCCCTGTCGATATAGGCCTGGCAGGCGCGATCCACCGCCTGCTCCGCCAATCCGCCCATGCGAAGCAATCTTGTTCTCAGATCGTCCAGTCCCTGCTGAAAGCGGGTGCGCATTATCCAAACCTGCCTGTGATGTAGTCTTCCGTTCGCTTGTCGGACGGGGTGGTAAAAATCTTCTCGGTCTTGTCGAACTCAATCAGCTTGCCCAAAAGAAAGAAGCCGGTAAACTCCGCAACCCGCGACGCCTGCTGCATATTGTGGGTCACAATTACGATAGTAAAGTTCTCCTTCAACTGGAAAATCAACTCTTCGATCTTTCCGGTCGAGATCGGATCCAGCGCCGAGCACGGCTCATCCATCAGCAGCACCTCGGGTTCGACCGCCAACGCCCGGGCAATGCACAGCCGCTGCTGCTGGCCGCCGGACAGGCTGGCGCCGGATTTCTTCCGCAGCGTGTCTTTCACTTCGTCCCAGAGCGCCGAAAGTACCAGCGAGCGCTCGACGATCTCGTCCAACCGCTGGCGATCGTGGAAGCCATTCAGTTTCAATCCCGCGGCCACATTGTCATAAATCGACATAGTGGGAAACGGGTTGGCCTTCTGAAACACCATCCCGATTCGCCGCCGGATCTGCACCGCCGCAGTCCCGTTGTAAACGTCCAACTCCCCCATGCGGACTCTGCCAGTGGCGCGCGCCTCGGGAATGGTCTCATGCATGCGATTAAGGCAACGCACAAACGTCGACTTACCGCAACCCGAAGGCCCGATCACCGCTGTTGCATGGTTGGCGGGAACATCGATCGTAATGTCATGGAGCGCCTGGGTTTTGCCAAACCAGGCATTCAAATGCTCGACCTTGATGCCGACTCCCATAAGATCAGTTCGCTCCCTTGAGCATACCGCGACCGGCAACAATCCGCACTGCGCTTACCGAAGCCACAATCAACACAATCAGAATAAGCGCCCCTGCCCACGCCTGGCGATGCCATTCATCGAACGGCGAGATCGCGTACGTGAAGACCTGCAGCGATAGTGCCGCCGTCGGCTGGTTCATCTTCCAATTCCAATACTGATTCCCAAAGGCAGTAAAAAGCAGTGGCGCCGTTTCCCCGGCCACGCGCGCAAACGCCAGCATCACACCGGTTATCACGCCCGAGGTCGCCGTCCGCAGGGTAATGGAAAGTGTGGTCCGCCAGCGTGAAACTCCCAGGCCATACGCTGCTTCTCGTACCGCATTGGGCACCAGCAGCAGCATCTCTTCGCTGGTTCGCGTGATGGTTGGAATCATCATGATCGCCAGGGCTACGCCTCCGGCCAGCGCTGAAAAATGCCCTTGACTGAGCACTACGATCCCATATGCCACAATGCCGACAACAATCGACGGTACCCCGTTTAACACGTCGGCGGTGAAACGAATCAGGTCACCAAAGCGATTACGGCCATACTCGGCCAGGTAGATTCCGGCGCCGATTCCGATGGGCACGCCCATGACGCTGGCGATCGCCAGGATGTATGCCGATCCGGCGATGGCATTGGCCATTCCCCCGCCCGCCTCTCCCACCGGCTTCGGGGTCTGCGTCAGAAATGCCCAGTTGATGGCGCCCATTCCTTTGTAGATCAAATAAGCGAAGATCGCGCCCAGCGGCAGCAACACCAGAATCACTGCCGCCCCCGCGGCCAGAGTCATAAACCCATTCAGGCCGCGCCGCCACAAACTGATGGGCGCAATGTGAAACTGTCCGATTTGTGCGGCTCCGCTAACCATGGCTTCTCGCTGGCATTCCGCGCGTCACCGACCAAACCAGGGTTTGAGCCAGTACGTTCACGATGATGGTCACTAGAAACAATGCCAGCCCCACTTCCACCAGCGCACTGAGATAGGTATCGCTGGTCGCTTCGCTGAATTCGTTGGCGATCACACTGGCCATGGTGTATCCCGGGGCAAACAGCGACCGGGCAATCTCCGGACGGTTGCCAATCACCATCGTCACTGCCATGGTTTCGCCCAGAGCGCGTCCCAAGCCTAAAATGACTCCCCCCAGAATTCCCGCCCGCGCATTGCGCAGGACTCCGGTACGAATCATCTCCCACCGTGTCGCCCCCAGCGCTAGCACGGCTTCGCGCTGCTGCTGTGGCACCGCAGTCATCACTTCGCGGGTGATCGAGGAAACGATGGGTACCACCATGATGGCGAGAATCACTCCCGCCGCCAGCATCCCGATGCCGTACGGCGTCCCTTCAAACAAACCGGTCCAGCCCAGATAACGCGCCAGCAAAGGCTCCACGTACTCCCGCAGGAGGGGGACCATTACAAAAATCGCCCACAATCCATAAATTACGCTGGGAATCGCCGCCAACAGTTCGGTGGTGAATGCCAGCGTACCCTTAAGCCAGCGGGGACACATCTCGGTGATGAACACCGCTACCCCGACCGCGAGAGGAACCGCCAGGAGCAGCGCCAACAACGAAGAAATCACCGTGCCATATACGAATGGCCAGGCGCCAAACTGTTCGTTCACCGGGTCCCATTCGCTGCGGAAAAAGAACCTCCAGCCGAATGCATGCCAGGAAAGCGCGGACTTACTAATCAACTCGTAAACAATGATCGCCACCAACCCCAGCACACAAAGCCCGCAACTCAGCACCGCTAGGTGGAACACCCGGTCGGGGAGCAGACTGCTTCCAGCCTGACTCAAGGGCGCGCTCTTGGCCCTTGCGCTGGAGACAACCTCTGGTTTTTCAACGGGTTGCGGTCCAGTCAAACGTGGCGCTCCTAACGCTCGATTGGCCATCACCGCGAGGCTAGCAGAATCGTGTTACAGCAGTGTTAAAATACGCATTCGCTCGGACCTTGGGGAGTCCGCCCCGCCGTTTTCTGGACGGCCCCTTCAACCGAACGTCAGTAGTTGCATTTTCCCGGTTTCCCTTGTAATTTTTCGTACTCTCAGCCTTAGGAATATGCCGATCGATCCAAAACGCAGCCGCCTGACCTTTCAAAGACTAGGGCGGGAGCTTACCAAACTGGTAAAGAAGCCGGCGCCAGAGAGCGTCCACAAGTTCCGCACCAACAGCCGGCGCGTCGAGGCACTCCTTAGCGAGGTTGTCCTTGAATCCCACCGCAGCGATGAAAAACTGCTGCGACTGCTCGCACGCTTGCGTAAGAAGGCCGGCCGCGTACGCGATCTCGACGTGCAGATCGCTTCGCTACGAGGCTTGAAGATCCCCGGGGCCAACGGTGACAAATCGCAGTTCATGGAGGCTCTGGTCGAAGAACGCACCCAGCGGGAAAAGAAACTGGCACGCGCCTTTGACCGCGAGACTGCCGACGAGATACGACGACGCCTGAAGCGCGCCGCCGCCCGCATGTCGATTCCCGCCGACACCGAACCCTTGGCTCTCACCCTCGCCAAACTCGCCCAGTTGGGCCGGGACTATGTTCCACTCACCGAAAAAACCTTGCATCAATACCGCATCATTGGCAAGCGTGCGCGCTATATTGCCGAACTCAGCGACAACGAGCCCGAGGCCAGGCGCGTGGTCGAGCGGCTCAAGCACATGCAGGACGTCATCGGCGACTGGCACGACTGGCTCAAACTTACCCAAAAGGCGGAAAAACTCATCGGCGGAGTTCACGGCTCAGCGCTGGTGGCATTGCTGCGGAATGTGACCCAGGCTAAGTTCCGCCAGAGTCTCGACGCCGTCGCCGAAATCCGTGCAGTACTTGCCGGCAAGATCCTGCGCCCCACTGCCGCCCCGACTCGCAAACCCGCTGGCGAAGAAGCCGCTCGTACTTCGGCCGTCGCGTAGGCCCATCCGTCCAGTCCCTTGTCGTTTCGAGCCGTCCGCCTCCTTGCCGTCTTCTTGTTTCCCTCACCCTCGGAGTAAACTATTCCCTCCGCCATGCCGACTCTAGCCGCGGTTGATATCGGATCGAACTCCGTCCGCCTCAAGATTTCCCGCCTCGCACGCCACCGCCTTACTGAGGTTCATGAAGACCGCGAAGTCACCCGCCTGGGCGAATCCGTGTTCCGCAGCGGCTTTCTCTCTCCTGACGCCATCGCCAGCACGGTGAAGGTCCTGCGCCGTTTTCATCGCACGGTGCAGAACGTCGGTGCCGACTCGGTCCGCGTGGTCGCCACCAGCGCTCTGCGCGACGCCCGCAATTCCCAGGCTTTTCTCGAATGGGTCCGCTCCGCCACCGGCTGGAACGTAGAGATCATTTCCGGACTGGAAGAAGCCCGCCTCATTCATCTCGGGCTGGTATCCAGCCTGCGCATGAACGTTTCTTCCATGCTCATGGTGGACCTGGGCGGTGGAAGCTGTGAACTCACCCTTTCGGGCCGCGGCCACATCCGCAGCACCATCAGTCTGCCCCTGGGCGCGGTGCGGTTGACCAATGAATTCCTTCATCACGATCCTCCACGCAAACCCGAAATTCGGCAGATGCGCGGCTTCATCGCCCGCGAGATTGAGCGCACCGCTGACCGCATCCGCCGCGCCCGCCCCAAAGTCGTCATCGCAACCTCCGGTACCGCCGAATCGCTCGCTGCCGTTTGTCACGGCCTCTACAAAACTCGCGGCTCCCGCAGCACAGCGGTCTCGCGTACCCAGATGAAGCGTATCGTCAAGTTGCTGACCCGTCTTCCCCTTGATGCACGCCAAAGACTTTCCGGAGTGGGGCCGCGTCGCGCGGAGATTATTGTGGCTGGGGGAGCCGTTTACAACGAACTTCTCGAGCGCTGCCAGCTGAGCGGATTTCGCGCTTCTCCACTGGGTCTGCGTGACGGTTTGCTGGCGCAGATGGCGGCCGAATACGACCGCAGCACCCGTTCCGGCAAACAGATTGAATCCGAACGCTGGGATTCGATTCGCGCCGCAGTTGCTCACTATCGCGTCGATATGGATCATGCCCTGCAAGTCCGCGGCGCCGCCATGCTCCTGTTTGCCGCCCTGAAGTCAGTTCATGGATTGCCACCCGAATATGCCGAATGGCTTTCTGCCGCCGCCATGCTCTACGAGGTGGGCGATTATGTAAACCGCAATGGCCGCCACCGCCACACCTATTACATCATTTCGCATTCCGAAATCCTCGGCTATACCCCGGAGCAACGCAGAATCATCGCCGCCATCGCCCGCTACCTGGGAAAGTCACGGCCCGCGCCCAGCGATGGCGCCATCAAAGTGCTTCCCGACACCGATCGCGAGTCCGTGCCTAAGGCATCGGTTCTGTTGCGCCTGGCTCGTGCTCTCAATCTCAGCCGCAGTCACGCCCTGCGAACGGTGCGGATTCGGGCCCACGAAGGCGAAGTTCGCCTCGCACTCGTTACCAGACCGCGCAGCACGGTGGACTTGGAATTGTGGGCGGTGGAAAAAGAAAAAGGTTACTTCCGGGAAGTCTTCGGGCGCGAGCTTTCGGTGGCCGCGGCATAGACTCCGCGCAACGCCCTGGGGGTAAGGCACCACTGCAGGACCGCAGCGTTGCGCCCCATCTCCACTTTGGCCACGGCACCTTTCTTCAGATCTACCGCGGCTTCGCATCCAGCCTCGCAGATGCTGCGCCCCAGAAATTCGCTCAGGTTAGGATTGTGGCCGACCACCATGATGGATTCTTGCTTGGCATATTTCTCCAGCAACCGCCGGAAGTCCGCATACGTCGCACCCGGCCGCAGCGCGTCCTCCAGTTGCAACTTGCCTTCATAACTCAGTTCATTTCCAACCAATGATGCTGTCTGCGCTGCGCGTTTCAGCGGACTGGAAATAATGGCATCCACCTGTACATCCATCGACGCCAGCGCCCGCCCCACGAGTCCACACTGCTCGATCCCCTCGTTGTCCAGGGCACGCTTCTCGTCGCGTTTGAGATTACTCATGCTCTGACCCGCATTGGCATGGCGCAGGAAGTAGACGATCATTTCTGGTTAGCGTTCCTTTCCAGCCAGGGTTTTTCTCCCCCGGGGTACAGCGGCGGCGGGTATGGCATCGAGGTTCTGCTTCCCCTCTGCCAGCCGCAACAAGAATTCCTGGGCATTGAAAGCAGAGGAGGCCGCCGGCGGCTTTCGCTTGCCCTGTGCTTGCCAGGTCCGAACATAACTGCCATCCTTTTGCAAAACGCGGGCTTTCACACTGTCCGCCAGGTAGGCCTCCAGAATCTCCTGGTGTACCCGCTCACGCAGCAGTTCATCCTTCACCGGGAAAATCACTTCCACGCGCTCGTAGAGGTTTCGCGGCATCCAGTCCGCACTGCCCACGTAGGTCTCTTCCTGACCTCCGTTGGCAAAGTAAAAAATACGACTGTGTTCCAGAAAGCGGCCCACAATGCTGCGCACTCGAATATGGTCGCTAACCCCCCGAACCCCAGGACGCAGCGCGCAAATCCCGCGCACGATCAAATCGATCTTTACCCCCGCCTGCGACGCCTGATACAGAGCCATGATGATGTTCTTGTCCAGCAGCGCATTCATTTTGGCGATGATGCGTGCCGGCCGGCCGTGGCGGGCGTGCTCCGCCTCGCGCGCAATCAGCGCCAGGCAGTGCTCAGCCAGATTCAGCGGGGCAACCAGCAACGGATCATAATTAGGATGCTCCGCGTAAGCCGTCAGGAAGCTGAACACATCATGCACCGCGCTGGTGATCTGGGGATCCGCGGTTAGCAGGCTCAAGTCGGTGTAGATCCGCGCCGTGGTGGTGTTGTAATTTCCCGATCCCAGATGCGCATAGCGCCGCGTCACCCCGTCGGGATCGTGGCGCACCAGCAATGACAGTTTGCAATGTGTCTTCAGACCCACCAACCCATGAAACACCTGCACCCCGGCGTCTTCCAGGTCACGCGCCCAGCGGATGTTTGATGCCTCATCAAAACGGGCCTTCAGCTCCACCACTGCCGTCACTTCTTTTTTCGCTGCAGCTGACATCAGTGCTGGCACAATCAGCGAGTGTTCGCTGGTGCGGTAAAGCGTCTGCTTGATGGAGAGCACGCGCGGATCCTCCGCCGCCGCCTCGATAAACGAGACCACCGCATCGTAGGAGTCGAAGGGGTGGTGCAGCAGCACGTCGTGCCGCCGCAGCTCCTCGAACAGGTCCTGCGACTTGGCGGTCAGCCGCAGCTCACGCGGACTGAAGGGCTTGAATTTCAGTTCCGGATACTCGGTCTGCTCGTAGATGTTGAACAGCCGCGACAAATTTACCGGCCCATTCACCGAAAAAACCTGCCAAGGATCCAGCTCGAAATTCGTCCGCAGCCGCTCGATGATCTCCGGATCAGCGTCGGATTCGATCTCCAGTCGCACCGCGTCTCCCTTGCGCCGATTGTGCAGCTCGGTGCGTACCGACTCCAGAAGATTGCGGGACTCTTCCTCCGCCAGATAAAGATTGCTGTTGCGAGTGACACGAAATGCCGCCGCTGACACAATGTCGTAGCCGTGGTACATACGCGACGCATGGTGCGCCACCAGGTCTGCCAGGAAAATAAAATCAGTCGTCCCTTCCGAAGGCAGCCGAACCAACCGCGGCAGCGCCCGTGGCACCGTCACCACGCCGGTGTAGGTCATCGAGGCCCGTCGCCGGCGCCGCAGCAAGAAAGCCACACACAAGGCCTTGTTGATCACCCGGGGAAAGGGATGCGCCGGATCCACCGTCACCGGCGTCAGTAGGAGATCCAGTTCGCGCTCGCAGTATTGGTCGACGAACTCCCGTGCCCGCGTGTCCAGTTCATGCAGACCTAAAACCCGAAGTCCGTGCTCTGCCAGCAAGGGGCGCAGCTGCTCGTTCCAGCAACGGTACTGATCGTCCACCAGTTCGTGTGTCTCCCGGGAAACTACTTCGCGTTCCTCCAGCAACGTCAACCCGTCCGGGCCGGCCTCGGTATAGCCGTCTTCGATCTGCTGTACCAGGCCTGAGACTCGCACTTCGAAGAATTCATCCAGGTTGCTGGCGGTGATGGCAAGGAATTTAAGCCGTTCCAGCGCGGGATTGCTGGCATCCTCCGCTTCTTCCAGCACCCGGCGGTTGAACGCCAGCCAGGAGGCTTCCCGGTTTATGTAGTTGGTCGAATTGTCGAGTGAAGGACGAACCATATTCCGGGCGAATCAAACTGGACTTGTTAGCGGTCGATCTCCTACTTGCTGGCCGGCGCTGTGGCGGAACCGCTCGGCAGGACTTTCATCGCCGGGCGCTTGGTAAATGCAAAACTCATCTCCGTTCCACCCGGTCGCCTCAGCACCAGATGGCGTCCATCTATTCTGGCCTGGACCGGCAAACCCACATGCCATTCCTCGGGCAGGGTATCGCTGGCGTGCATAGGAGTGTAGCGGCCAAAATAAGTCGTATCTTTGATCTGCACTGAGATCTCGTAGTACGGATCATCCTGAGTGATCGGAGTGTTTACCTGATAATACAGGACTCGGGTATTCGTTTTCTCCTGCACATCCACGATGGTGCCGGTAACATACTGCTTCTCCAGCGCCCCCAGAAACGAGGTCACCATCAAGATCAGACACAGGGCCCTCAGCAGTCTCATGCAGTGCATATTCTACCGCGTGGCAAAAACGAGCGCCAACCCCAGGCTGGCGCTCGTGTAAACCAACGTATCTTCACCCTGCAAGACCAGGCGAACTGAATTTCAACGAATTTTCTTCGACTAGCGGACCTGCTTGATCTCGGCTTTGACCTTCGACGCAACCGACTCCGGCAACGGGGCATAGGTTAGCTCCGCCGTCATCTTTTGCCCATCATCCACCATCCAGTTCAAAAAATCCGCCAGAATCTTGCCCTTGGAGGCGTCTTTCGATTGCGCTGGAATCAGCAACCAGGTGAAGCTGGAAATGGGGTATGCGTCCTTGCCAGGAGCATTGGTAATGGAGACCCGAAAATCCGCTGGCATGCTGCTGACCGAACCCGCAGCTGAGGTGACGCTCGTCAGGCTGGCTTTGACGAAAGTTCCTGACGCATTCTTCACCGATCCGTAGTCGATGTGGTTCTGCACCGCGTAAATCAGTTCGATGTAACCGATCGATCCCGACATCTGGCGGATCATTCCGGCCACCCCTTCGTTGCCCTTGCCACCCACACCCACCGGCCATTTCACGGATGTGTTCTTACCCACCTGGCTCTGCCAGTCCGAACTGACCTTAGAAAGGTAGTCAGTGAAGATGTAGGTAGTGCCGCTGCCGTCAGAGCGATGCACAATGATGATCGGCTGATTGGGAAAGTTGACGCCCGGGTTCGACGCCGTGATGGCACTGTCGTTCCACGAGGTAATCTTCCCCAGAAAGATTCCCGCCAGTGCCTGCGGCGTGAACTTGATCTCTCCGCTGACCCCGGGAACGTTATACGCCGGAACCACGGCCCCCAGCACCGTCGGGACATGCAGTATCTTGCTCTTCGCCTGCGAAAGCTGTTCGTCGCTCATTGGCCCATCACTGGCGCCGAAATCAACCGTTCCTGCCAATACTTGGCGAATGCCTCCCCCGCTGCCTATGGATTGATAGTTAATCTCAACCTCGGGATGAGCTTTGTGATACTCACTGAACCACTTCGAATACATCGGATAAGGGAAAGTTGCGCCCGCCCCATTTAATGTGGTCTGCGCACAAGCGGGTACCGCCAGAGCCAGACACAACAGCGCAATTCGACGTATCACGCGGCAAGTCCTCCTGAATGGATTATTCCGTACCCTCGTTTTTACGGCGGGAATGTTACAGGACGGTTACAACCTGGTGAATTTCTGATAAATGAGCCGCGATCGGCATCCGCATTTACAGATCAATCCGCTTTCTCGGCGACCTCGGCGTTCTCAGCGGTAAAAGGGTTAAGGTTTTTAGTGTTGTCCATCCAGTCGGCTGATCTCGCGCGCAAACAGCTGGTTCTGCGGAAAATCATTCTGCAAGGTCACGAGAAGTTCACGTGCCCGCGGCTTGTCTTTTTCGCGCACGTACGCGATCGCCAGCAGAATGCGGGCGAACGGGTGCCAGGTACTGCCCGTGTTCCGCGGTAACCTGCAATTCGCGTATCCCGGCAGCCTTGTCGCCCGAGACTCCACCCAGGCGTACCAACCAGCGCACCGGTGCCGACATGCTGCCCACAATGTACTGGCTGACGCCCGTCGCCAAATGCGCGTCATAACAACCGGGATCCACCGCCAGCAACTGCTGTGCCCAACTCGTCGCTTGTTTGGTGAAATGGAGCGACGCCAGGTTGCGCTTCTCGATCAACGCCGCGTAGTCTGCCCGCAGCCCGGAAGCCAGCGTGAGGGCGAACAATGCATCGCGGTCCTTTGCATCTTTGGCCAGCCTTGCGAGGGCCCATTGCTCGGATTGATCCAGTGCAGCATTGAACCGGTTCCGTACCGCAGGATCAGGAGTAAACTCCCGTCGTGCCTGAAATGCCTTGTCGTCCTGATAAAACTGCGATTCCAGCACTCCGAGCCGATTGAACTCGGAAAACAGCAATGCCGCCGCCTCACAAACCGGCCCCATGGGATTGTCCGGGTATTGTCGCTGCCACGCGGCAAACGCTTCGTGCGCGTGGTCAAAATCCAGGTCATAGAGAAAGCGAAAGCCGCTGTCGAGTGAGACAGCAATTGCAGGCGGCTCAGCAGCTACCGCAGTCGCCAGGCAAGCGAGCAACAACCCCGCCAACAGTCTCGCGTTCGCTATTCGCATATCTTGGATAGTTTAGATGCCCCACCCTACTTGTGCATCCATTGATTTTGCAAAAAGATTGTAAAAACGGCTCCAAAACCGCTTGCAAAATGGTGGAATCAGAGGCGGAGACTAGGTACGGCCCCAGAAACGCCATCGCGATCCTGGGGCCGCAACCTTCGAACAACACCCTAGTCCGTTCGGCGCTACTTCTTGTTTGTCGAGGCAGTCATTGCCTGCGCAACTCGATCCGCCCTGGCTGGTGCCACCGGACGCGGTTCCAGTCGGTGAACTGGCTGGTTTGTTCGCTTGATGGCCGGCACTTTGGAGACTTCCGTCCCGTCGGCCAGGCGCAAGCTTTCGTATCCCTTGCGATGAGCGACGACGCGATAGTCGAAAGCTACGCTCGATTGGCCGCTGCCCATCTCGCGTACTTCAAAGCCTCCGGCGGTTTCGTTGGTCACATACAAACCCTTGCAATCTCCCTTCGGAGTCAGGAAAACGTGGTAACGGGTGCCTGTATTCACGGTTTGGGCAAATGTGGTTTCGAGTTGAACCCGCGCAACACCACCGGCAAGTTGACCCGAGCCAAAGTCCTCAAACCAATTCTCCGGCGACTGCATGGAATACACCTGCACCTTCTTGTTGCTTTCCGCGGGAACCACAGTGGTCAGCGCGCCGTTGCAGGTAAGGCTGCCGTTCGCTATGAAATTGCAAAATCCGCCGAAGAATGAGGAGAGGTCCAGGATAAACGCGCTGCCCGTCGTGTCCTCGAAGTTAGTAATGTACATGGTTGTAAACTCGGTGCTGTTATTGAAGACCGCCATGGCGTTGCCATTATCAGCCGTGGCCAGCATCCCCACCCCGATGCCGTCACCTGTGTCGCCCCACACCCCCGATCCGAAATCAAGACCTGCGCCCAAGCCGCTCCCGGATACGTGTTCTCCACGCACCCCGGCAGCATTGGCCGCGGTGCTGTCGCCGCGATTTTCATAGCCAAAGACCCCGAACCCACCCCCACCGAACGAGGCACCCTGCACCGAGATGGCGTTCGGGCTGAAGGATTGCCCGAGCACCCCAATGTTCGAACCCGTTGTGGCTAGTGAATCGCCGAACACCGCGAGTCCGCTGACCGCAGTATCATCGCCTTCCACTGATCTGCCGGTACTGCTCTCGCCTAAAACTCCCGCGGCGGCGGTAACCATGAACCCAGCATTCACACTTCCGGTCGCATCCAGATCGCCATTGACGTGTTGAGTGGTTGTAAAAGTATTCGATGAGGCTAATAGCGGTACCTTCGTCGTATCCAGGTTTAAGGTCACGCTGCCGCTGGTGCCCCCACCTGTAAGGTCCGCTCCCGCGTTCACTGCCGTGATGTCCCCAGTTCCCGGAAACGTCTGTCCCGTCGCAAACGTGAACACACCCTTGTTGCTGATTTTCAGACCCGTTTCGGTAGGCTGCGCAGGATCGACACCGAACAAGAGGTTCAGCGTGGCCGAGGGATTTGCTGTGTTGTTTCCCGTCGGTTCCGCTTGCCATTGAAAGTGCTCTAACGTGAACTTCGCCGTGCCACTGTTATAAGCCGAGGACTCGATGTTGAACGGCTGGGAGTTGAACCCCTTGGTAGGCGTGGCGAAGCCCGAAGTGGCCATTTCCAGGAGACCACGGAACAGACCGCTCCCGTCCACGTCCAGCGTGGTTAGCGGGGATGTAATGTTGATCCCAATCCTGGCGCTCGAACCCGTGCCCGCCTGAAACATCACCGAATTGCCCAGCGTTGTGCCATTCGGCGTCCACAGCGGAACAAAGTTCGTAGTTCCGCTACCGCCAACCGCAGGCGTGATGGGCTCCACCGAACCGCCGCTTTGCGAAGCTGCGACGGAACTCCCGCCCGTCGGCGCCGCCATCACAAAAGCTGATGGAGGCAGTCCACCAACCGTCTGCGCGTCCCCAGCCTTCAGTGCATAGGGCACACTCAATAGCAGCACCCGCGGCTGTTCCGCCTGGCCCTGTACCTGCACTCCCAGCCACCGCGCTTCACCCGTAACGAAGAGTCCCGCTGGCAAGCCATGGCTGCTGGCGGAACCCAGCATCACTTTGTAATGCCCGCCACTGTCCGCCTGCACATTTTGGGTTTCCAGCCACAAGGGCGACCCGCCTTGTGAATCCTGGTACAGATAGAATGTCACCCCGATCATTCCCGTCAGTGGTTTTCCATTTCCCTCGGTCAAAGCACCGCTGAAGTTCACCATCGCGGGGACGACTCCGTTAGCCGGTATTGCTGCTTGCTGTGCAATCGTGGGGAGGGCACAGAAGAGGAAAACTAGACCTGTACAGATCGATACTTTCCGAATCATTGAACTCCTCCTGGGGAATGTTGTCGTGCAAAAGTTGGTGGTCGAACAAGCTAAGCCTAGAGAAATAGTGGCGAAGTGGGCAGCATCGTTACAGGGCCGGCCAGGTAATGCAGTATCAACTGCTTTCTTGATTTCGGGGAGTGACTGGTTTGACGCCCCCACAGCCAGGTTTGACGCGGCAACGTTCATGTCCACGCACCCGCAGATGCAAGCGTTGCGCCTACCTCTGTGATCCCCTGTGCCCTCTGTGGTTAGGGCCCTTCTGCCGTTTGACGCCCCCGCCTCCCTTTGTTAGCGTGGTGAGTTCCCTCTTCGCAAGGTTCCGTGCGTACTCGCAAGCAGAAAAGAGAAACTCATGTCCCTTAAATTCCGCGGCGTTGACTTCATCGGTTTCGACGCTCTCCTCACCGACGAAGAACTCCTGGTCCGCGACACTTCCCGCAAATTCATCGAAGATAATCTCATTCCCATCATCGAGGAGTGCAACCGCGCCGGCCGCTTTCCCCGCGAACTGGTCAAGCCCATGGCCGATCTCGGCTTCTTCGGCGCCAGCCTCAAGGGCTACGGCTGCGCTGGCATGTCCAACGTCGAATACGGCCTGGTCATGCAGGAAATGGAGCGCGGCGACTCCGGCGTGCGTTCTTTTGTCAGCGTGCAGTCCGCTCTGGTCATGTACCCCATTTACGCTTTCGGCAGCGACGAGCAAAAACAAACCTGGCTCCCCGCCCTGCAAAGCGGCGAAAAGCTCGGCTGCTTCGGCCTCACCGAACCCGACTTCGGATCGAACCCCGGAGGCATGCGCACCCGCGCCCGCAAAGTCGGCAAGGAATACATCCTCAACGGCGAAAAAATGTGGATCACCTCCGGCACCATCGCCAACGTCGCCATCATCTGGGCCAAGGTCGAAGACGAAGACAACAAGATTCGCGGCTTCCTCGTCGAAACCGATCGTCCCGGATTCAAGGCTGAAGATATCCACGGCAAATGGTCGCTGCGTGCCTCGGTAACCTCGGGTTTGTCAATGCAGGATGTCCACATCCCCGAATCGAACCTGCTGCCGAAGAGCGGCGGTCTCAAATCGCCGCTGATGTGCCTGAACCAAGCCCGCTACGGCATCGCCTGGGGAGCATTCGGCGCAGCCATGTCCTGTTACGATTGCGCTCTGCAGTATTCAATTCTGCGCAAACAATTCCACGACAAACCCATCGCCTCTCATCAACTTGTGCAGGAAAAGCTCACCTGGATGATTAACGAGATCACCAAGGGCCAACTGCTGGTCCTGCAGGTGGGAAGACTCAAAGATAAGGACAAAGCCGGCGCCCAGCACATCTCCATGGCCAAGCGAAATAATGTCTGGATGGCTCTCGAATGCGCCCGCATGTCCCGCGACATTCTCGGCGCCAACGGCGTCGCCGACGAATACCCGCTCATGCGCCACATGATGAATTTGGAGTCAGTAAAAACCTACGAAGGCACGCACGACATCCACACGTTGATCATCGGGCAGAGCGTCACCGGGGTGGATGCGTTCTGAAGACCATCAAATCGCAGGGTTGAATCAGCGTTCATCAGCGCAGATCTGCGGTGCGGTCGGCTTGAATCCGTGAATCTGTGGCCGCTCTTCCCGGCCGTACTCTAGACCGGCCCCGCAGCCCGCGTAATCACCAATTCATCCACTGAGCTGTCGTCCGGCAACCGTAATGCGTTGACCACCGCGGCCGCAACGGTCTTTGGCGACATCATCTTCCTCCGCGGCGCGTCCGGCCAAAACGAATCCCAGATATCAGTGTCCACTGCCCCCAGCAGCAGCGCGAACACTCGAATTCCCTTCGGCCGGAGTTCTTCGCGCAGAGTTTTAGTCAATCCCAGCGCGCCGTGCTTCGCCGCTACGTACCCAGCCATGTTGGGAAATGCTGTCTTCGCCGCCACCGAAAGATTGTTCAAAATCACGCCCCCACGCTTCATGAGCGGCAGTGCAGCCTTGGTCACCAGGAAGGTTCCAGTCAAGTTGGTATCGATCGCCCGTCGCCACGCCTCTACCGGCAGTTCCTCAACCGGAAAGCTCTCATTCGCTATGCCGGCGTTGTTGATCAGGATGTCCAGCCGTCGAAAATTCTTCTTGGTGGCGGCTATCAGGGCCGCAACTGCATCTTCATCGCGCACATCACACGCCACTGGCAACGCCCGCACACGAAACTTCGCCAGTTGCTTTGCGGCGTGATTCAGAGTGGATGGTGTGCGCCCGGAAATTACCAGGTTGCAGCCTTCCGCCGCCAGCGCACGCGCGACGGCGAAGCCCGATCCCCTGGCTGGCGCCCGTGATGAGCGCGACTTTGCCGCGAAAGTTAGACGCCATTGGCTCTGTTATGAATCAGCGACAGAAACTCCGTCCGCGTTTCCTGCTCATCGCGGAAGCAGCCCAACATCGACGATGTCACGGCCGCGGAATGTTGTTTCTCCACGCCCCGCATCATCATGCACAGGTGCCGCGCCTCGACCACCACTCCCACTCCCTGCGGCTCAATCGCCTTCTGGATCGTCTCCGCAATCTGTGTGGTCAGCCGCTCTTGGATCTGAAGCCGCCGTGAAAAGATGTCCACCAGCCGGGGAATCTTGCTCAGTCCGATCACTTTTCCATTCGGAATGTAGGCGACATGCACTTTGCCGAAAAACGGCAGCATGTGGTGCTCGCACAAGCTGAACATCTCTACATCTTTCACGATCACCATCTGGTCATACGTCACCGTGAACAGCGCCTTCTTGAGCATCGCTTGGGGATCTTCTTTATACCCCTTCATCAAATGCTCGTACGCCCGGTGCACCCGCTCCGGCGTGCGCGTCAAGCCCTCGCGCGTTGGATCTTCCCCCAAACGCACGATCATCTCCCGCACTAATTCCTCAAAACTGGCGCTTGTGATCGTCGGATTCTCAACTGAACTCTTCACCGATTCTCCTCTGTGAACCCCTGTGCCCTTTGTGGTTAAAGCTGTTGCTTTTCTCCCGCGTACGCAACGGCACTCTTCACCGATTCCCCTCTGTGCTACCCTGTGCCCCCTGTGGTTAAAGCTGTTGCTGTGCTCCCGCGTACTCAAACGAATTCATCAAAGTCTCTTCAAATCTCACCCTCTCCAGATGAGCCAGCCGGAACCCACGCTGCAAAATATCGTAAACCGCAATCGACAGATTTTCCGTAGTGGGCACCACCTCAGCGAACTCCGGCAGCGTATTCAGGTTCTGCACGTCAAACCGCTCCAGGATCTCCCGCTCCACAAACCCATCCAGATCCGCCAGATTGCAGACCATCCCGTTCTCATCCACCTGCCCGCTCACGGTGACTTCCAGTGCGTAGTTGTGCCCGTGTCCATGGGGGTTGTTGCACTTGCCGTAAGTGGCAGCGTTTTCCGTATCCGACATGGCATCGCTATGCAACCGGTGCGACGCCGAAAATACATACCGCCGGGTCAAATGCGCTTTCATGCCTCTCCGTAGAAATCCACAAACAGATCCGCGGTCTCATACACCCGCACCCGGTGCAACTTCGCTTGCGTCAATTTCGGCGCCAAGCGCTGCCAGATCGCAATCGCCAGGTTCTCGGTAGTCGGTATCCGGGTAGCAAACTCCGGCACTTCCTTATTAAGGAAACGATGGTCCATCGCCTCCAACACTTCCCGATTCATAGTGTCCTTCAATTGCTTCAGGTCGATCACGAACCCCGACCGTGGATCGACCGCCCCCTTCACCGTGACTTCCAAAGTGTAGTTGTGTCCATGGCCGTTCGGATTGTTGCATTTGCCAAATAGGCGCCGGTTCTCCTCCGCACTCAGCGCCGGATTGTGATAATAGTGCGACGCCGCAAACTCGGCTTTACGCGTTAAGTAAACCATTACTCTCCCTTATTGATTGCCGACATCCCGAGCGGAGCACGGTCGCTCGAAGGGCGACCATGCCAAATCGAGGCACCTGCTGTTTCCGAAACCCCAGACGAATACTTTCTCCCTTTCCAACTCACTTTCCCCATCCGATAAAACGCCTGCGATCTCAGCAGCAAGTACGAAAACATCGGTAGTCCCATCAGCGCCAGGGCATTCGAAATCCACGAGAAGTGCGCCTTGCGAATTCTGCGTACAAATAAGATCGTCAGAATCACAAACAGCGCACCGGGAAGAATCAACGCCTGAACTCGTCCGCCAACTCCGCAGACCAGGGCCGCAACGCCGCTGCCGACAATCAGCATGAACTCCAACACTCTTAGTGCCGCGAGCCGCCCCGGCGAGGGAAACAGCAGCGCCAGATTCTTCGTCCAGCCCTCCCTCATCTGCCCAAAGCTGCGATACATCCGCGTCCGCACCGCACCCCCGCCAAAGCGAAAGAAAATCTTCCGCCCCGACCGCTTCACTTTCCGCGCCAGTGCCACGTCCTCCAGCAAATCTCCCGCAATCGCGGCGTGTCCGCCCACAGCCTCATACGCCTCGCGCGAGATCAATATGTACTGTCCATTCGCCGCCGCCGCAGGCGATGCCGGGTCACTCACCTCCGCCGGCCGATATCTCCCTGCCAGCTCAGCAAAAATCACCGGCATCACTGCCCGCTCCCAGAACCCATGCACTTCCTGTTCCGGAGAATAAGACAGTAACGCCGCACCCTGCGCTTTTGCCTCGGCCAGCGCCCTCGCCAGCGAACCCGGACGATGCACCGTGTCCGCATCTGTAAACAGCAGCCATTCACTTTTCGCCTGCCGCACTCCAGCCATCAGCGCGTTATTCTTGCCACTCCACCCCGCCGGCAATGGCCCCGCATCCACCACCATCACGCCCGCAAAACTCTCTGCAATCGCGCGTGTCCGATCAGTCGAGCCATCGTCCACCACAATAATTTCGCGGTTCACCCCGACTTGCCCCACGAGCGACTGCAGACACGCCCCCAGGCACTGTTCTTCATTCCGCGCCGGCACGATCACCGACACCGCCGGCCGCTCCGTGACTGCATCAGACGCCATCATCCGCCGAATTCGTTATTATAGCTTTGTGCGACTCATCCCCGTTCTTCTCGCCATCGCGCTCCTGTTCACCGGCTGTTACGGTGGCTCCCGGCCGCCCCACATTGGAAACATGGCTCCCGATTTCACAGTGCAGGACTCTGATCGCAAAGTTGTGCTTCATGACTTTCAGGGCAAGATTCTGGTGCTGAACTTCTGGGCCACCTGGTGTCCGCCGTGCGTCGAGGAAATGCCTTCGTTAGTCGAGCTTCAGCAGCGCCTGGGACCGAAAGGCATCACCGTGCTGGGCGTGAGCGTGGACGTCGACAGCGACGCCTATCACCGTTTCTTGAGCCTCCATAAAGTCGACTTCCTCACCGTGCGCGACGCTGACCATAAAAGCAGCGACCTTTACGGTAGTTTCAAGTTCCCCGAAACCTACATCATCGATCGCAAGGGAATCGTGCGCCGCAAGTTTATTGGCCCCGTTGACTGGAGCCAGCCCGAAATTGTGGACTTTCTCACCAAGCTATGACGGGACGGAACCTCCCCCAACAGACGCACCTACCCAACAACCATCATTTCCGCCCAGTTCCACCCAACTTAGCGTATGATACTTGGCGGCTCACAAGGTTCTGACGTTGGAGGAGATCTCGGCCTATGAAGATTCGCGGACTTACGCTGTTGCTGGTCATTGCTGGTGTGGTCGTCCTGCCACCATTCGCCACGGCGCAGTCTTCTGCCGGTTCAGGCAACTCCTCAAGCGCGGCGCTGCCATCCAACCCTCAGCCGGCTCTCACCTACACCCGACCCTCGGAGACGACCAAATTCCACAACTATCTCTTCGATGCCTTCGGCCCTTACCCCATTCTCGGCGCTGCCATCGCCGCCGGCATCAACCAGGCGGACAATACGCCACCCGAGTGGCTGCAAGGCGGTGAGGGTTACGGCAAACGGTTTGGCTCCAATTACGGCATCGCAGTGATCAGCACCACCACGCGTTATGCGCTCGCGGAGGTCTTTCGCGAAGATACTCTGTATTACCCATGTGAGTGTAAGGGATTCGCACCTCGACTGGGGCACGCCCTGCTTTCCACTCTTACTGCGCGTCGCGGCGAGGATGGCCATCGCGCCTTTTCCATCCCTTCTCTGGTCGCTCCCTACGCCGGCACCCTGACTGCCGTCTACGCCTGGTATCCCGATCGCTATGACGGTAGGGATGCATTCCGCATGGGCAACTATGTGATGTTGGGCTACGCCGGCACCAACGTCGCCATGGAGTTCCTTTTCAGCGGACCGCACTCCTTGGGTCATCGATTGCATCTGCACGGTCCCCATTCCGCCACGCCTTCGGATCAGCAACACTGATCGGATCGGCAATTTTTAGTCCGCGAAACGTTGGGGTTGGAGCGAAGCAGCCATGAGCTAGGCGCCGGTGGGACCCAACTTATTCTTTAAGTCACGGGCGATCTGCTGGCCGTGGAAGCGTCCGTTCTCGATGAAAATCTCGTTCGTCCGCGACCCCGCCACAATCACGCCCGCCACATAGATCCCCGGCACATTGCTCTCCAGAGTTTCGGGATCGCACACCGGGCGGCACTGGTCCGCCGAAAGCTCGATTCCCATGGAACGCAAGAAATCATAATCAGGATGGTAGCCGGTCAGGGCGAAGACAAAGTCGTTCTTCACTGGCACCAAGCCCCCAGGGGTGCGAACGATAACGGAATCAGCGTTGATCTCCTGGACGGTCGAGCTGAAGTAGGCCTTGATCTCGCCCGCCTTGATGCGGTTTTCAATGTCGGGCAGGATCCAGTACTTCACATGGGTATGCAGCGTCGGCCCGCGATGAACCAGGGTTACGCGAGCACCGTGCCGCCACAGGTCAAGCGCTGAAATCGCCGCCGAATTCTTGCCCCCGATCACCAGCACGTCTAAATCAAAGAACGGATGCGGCTCCTTGTAGTAATGGAAAACCTTAGGCAACTCTTCGCCGGGAATGCCTAGCAGGTTGGCCATGTCGTAATAACCAGTGGCGACCACCAGCTTGCGCGTTTTGTAGTCGTAGACTCGGCCCAGGCGATCCGTGGTGGTGATGTGAAAGTCGCCGTCGCGCCCATTCACCGTCTTCACCCACTGATATTGCGCCACGGGCAAGTGATAATGTTCGGCCACCTTGCGGTAATACTCCAGCGCCTCCTCGCGAGTAGGCTTCTGGTGCGCAGTGGTGAAAGGAAGATCGCCGATCTCCAGCAATTCCGGAGTCGTAAAAAACGTCATGTTAGCGGGATAGTTGAAGAGAGAATTGACCAGGCAGCCCTTGTCGATGACCACCGTCTTAAAGCCGGCTCTCTGCGCATCAATCGCACACGCCAAACCGGTGGGACCCGCGCCAATGACCAGCACATCCACCCGGGTGCCGGAGTGCGCGCTGAACTGCGCTCGCGGCAGGGTGTCGGGAATCTGCAGCGCGTCGGAGACTTGTCTGGCCATCATGGTGTGAATCCTGAGGCTGGGAAGCATTCCGCCCCCAAGCACAAATCGTCAACTATTTTTGAGCTACCGATTCTAGCACGCGGGCGCTGAACACTCTGTGGAGCACATCGCAGCTAGACATTACGCGAAGTGGTTTCGGGAAGGGCACGGCTTGCAGCCGTGCCGTTACGAGTTCAATAAAAGGGGCCGGCTTTCGCCCCTCAGGTTCTGTTCTTAGGAAGGCACACTGGCCGCGGCCAATGATGCGGGGCGAACTTCCCGTTCAATTCTCCGCGATAGTGTGTCCTGTGCGACCTCCAGATCGTATGCCGTCTGCAGATTCAGCCAGAAGCCGGCGCTAGTGTTGAAATAACGGGCCAGCCGCAATGCCGTGTCCGGCGTGATGGCACGGCGCTGGTGCACGATCTCGGCAATCCGCGTCACGGGCACGCGCAGGTCCAGCGCCAGCCGGTTCATGCTGAGCTTGAGTGGCTCCATGAAATCGGCGCGCAGAATCTCGCCGGGATGGATGGGAGGAAGAAGTTTTTGAGACTTAGCCATGCATAACTCCTAGTGATAATCCACGATCTCAACCTCGTAGGCGTTTCCTTCGCGCCAAACGAAACACAGACGCCATTGATCGTTGATCCGCACACTGTGTTGCCCTTTTCGATCACCGTGCAACGCTTCGAGCCGATTTCCGGGCGGCGCTGCCATATCCCGCAATTCCGTGGCGCCATCCAATTGCCGAAGCTTTCGTCGCGCGATATGCTCGATCGCCCGAAAGCGGCGGCTTGGCTGCCGATGGTGAAGTCGCCCGGTTTCCGAACAACGGAACGACTTGATCACAGGCTATGATGCTATAACGTATCGCGTTATACGTAAAGCGATAAGCACGCTTCTCCTTCCGCTACTAGCAGTTAGCCGGGAACCCTTGGGCCTTCGCTTGCTATAATCTCGGGTTAGCTGATACGCACTGATCGGACACCATGCCAACCCAACCCGTCGTTAAAACCCGCACCGAATCCGACAGCATGGGGAAGATCGAAGTCCCCGCCAACGTTTACTGGGGCGCGCAGACCCAGCGTTCACTGCTGCACTTCGACATCGGCCGCGACACCATGCCGCCCGAGCTCATCCGCGCCTTCGGCATCCTGAAGAAAGCCTGCGCCCTGGTGAATCAGGATCTTGGCAAACTTCCTGCCGACAAAGCCAAACTTATCGTCCAAGCTGCCGACGAAGTCATTTCCGGGAAACTCAACGACCAGTTTCCCCTCCGCATTTGGCAGACCGGCAGCGGCACCCAGACCAACATGAACGTCAACGAGGTCATCTCCAACCGCGCCATCGAACTCGCGGGCGGCGAGATGGGATCGAAAAAGCCCATCCATCCCAACGACGACGTCAACATGTCGCAGTCATCGAACGACACTTTCCCGGCGGCCATGCACATCGCCGCGGCCGAGCGCGTCAAACATGCACTGATCCCGGCAGTCAGGAGCGTTCACGACGCGATCGCCGCCAAGGCCAGAGAGTTTCATGACATCGTAAAAATCGGCCGCACCCATTTACAAGATGCCGTTCCCCTAACCTTTGGCCAGGAGTTCGGCGGCTGGGCCGCACTGCTCGAGCGCGACATCCAGCGCCTGGAGCAGGTTCTGGGCGGACTGTACGATCTGGCCATCGGCGGCACCGCTGTCGGCACCGGACTGAATGCACACCCCGAATTCGCCGAACGCGCCGCCAAGAAGATCGCCGAACTCACCGGCCTTCCCTTCCGCTCCCATGGCAATAAGTTTGCCGCACTGTCCGCCCACGATGAAATAGTATTCGCGCAAGGAGCGATGGAAACTCTGGCCGCGTCATTCATGAAAATTTCCAATGACATTCGCTGGCTGGCTTCCGGCCCGCGCTGCGGCTTGGGAGAACTCTCCATCCCGGAAAACGAGCCCGGCTCCTCCATCATGCCGGGCAAAGTCAATCCCACGCAGTGCGAGGCCATGACTATGGTCTGCGTGCAGGTCCACGGCGCAACTGCCGCGGTGGGATTCGCCGGCTCCCAGGGCAACTTCGAACTCAACGTCTTCAAGCCGGTCATCATTTTCAACTTCTTGCACTCCGTTACGCTGATCACTGACGCCTGCCACGGCTACGTCGAGTACATGATCAAGGGCATCCAGGTGGATAAAGCGAAAGTTGACTGGTACGTGAAGAATTCACTGATGCTGGTGACGGCGCTGGCCCCCAAAGTCGGCTACGACAAAGCTGCCCAGATCGCCCACACCGCCCACGTCGACCACAGCAGCCTGCGCGAAGCCGCGCTGAAGCTGAAGCACCTCACCGCCGAGGAGTTCGATCAGTTGATGAAGCCGGAGAGAATGACGAGGCCATAGGGCGAAACACAGTAGGTATATATACCTACTGTGTTTCCATAGCCACTCCCTCCCCAAGTCGTTGAAATGTAATGATTTTCCATGCAATTAAGGCTGGATGTAGAGGAAGAGGGTATATATACCTTCTTCCTGAACACGCTTGAATCAAGGGCTGTTTTGGTATATATACCTAAACAGCCCTTGTATGACCAAGAAGCCATCCCGTATTTCCCTTGCTAGTGGGACGATTTCCAGATTCTTCGAGGAAACTCATCGACGTGTGTATACGCGGGATGCGCTGGGTGATGTTCTGACCCGGAACCGCACGATCTGGAATATTCCGGAGTACCTACAGAGGGATAAGTTCATCGAGTTTCTCGTCGCTGAGGGCAAGCTCTCCGTCGTTCAGGTGAAGTCGGAACGGTATCGGTCTGTGACGCGCTATCTTTGGGGAAAAGCGTCTCCTTTTGCAGTTGCGGTGTCTCTACGGCCCGATGCCTACCTTTCGCACGGAAGCGCAGTATTTCTGCACGGACTAAATGAACAGATTCCCAAAATCATCTATGTTAACAAGGAGCAAGCTCCCAAACCACGTTCCACTTCTCCCTTAACCCAAGAGAACCTGAATCGAGCTTTGTCGGGACAGCAACGCAAGTCTCAGTACTCGTTCAGCTATGAGAGTTCAACATTATCCTTCTGAGCGGAAAGCGTACTGATCGGCTTGAAGTAGGCCCTTTCTCTCTGGACACTGGCGAGAGCGTGGACGTGACGCGTTTGGAAAGAACACTGATCGATATTGCCGTGAGACCTGATTACGCTGGTGGCATTTACCAAGTGCTGGAGGCCTACAAAGCTGCCAAAGACCGGGTTTCAGTTAATACGCTAATAGCGACGATCAAGAAGCTCGACTACATCTACCCCTATCACCAGACGATAGGATTTTATATGGAGAGAGCTGGCTACGATGTCACCAGGACAGACAGGCTGCTCAAACTGGGGACTTCTCTGGATTTCTACCTGACCTACGGAATTAAAGATCGTGAATATGATTCGAAATGGCGCTTATTCTTTCCAAAGGGGTTTTAGTTTCTGTACAACGCCGAGCAAGTAGTCGAAGTAGAAATCGAACGGCATCAATCCTTCAGTGACGGTTACCTCTACCGAGGGCCAGTCCAAACGATGAAATTCTCTGTAGTTGCCGATGAGTCCAACAAGCTTCAACGGAACATCCTTCGCTGCAAATATTGCCCTCACGAGATCGCTCATTTCGGGGGCAGCCACATTGATTTTCGCTTCTTCTAGAATTACGAAGACATCATAAAAGTCCCGTGCCCTGGCGGTTTTTGGCCCACGAGCCGGATACTCGTCCATCTGTTGACAGAGAGCGCGGATCTTCTCAATCGCAAGCATAGCGGGCGTGTAAACGAAAATCGCGAAGTCGTCTAACTCCTTTTCTATTTTGCCTTCACAAAACTCCCATTTGCTCACATCGATCGTGAATGTCCGCTGTTGTGCAGGCCCTATGACGGTTGCATTTCGGCGAATCGCCTCCACCTCTGCCCTGAGGTCGCCATACTTCTGACGTTCAATTATCTTGAATTGAATTCGGTAACCACCCCACTTCGGATCTGCCTTGTTCGCTGCCGGCCTCTCAGCGAAAATGTCGTCGAAAAGTTCGAATCCGGCAGCTGCGAAACGGTCCTTCAGCGCCCCTATCATCCGCTTTCCTGCGTCCTCAGCATCCTCGAAATCTCCCTCAATCGAAAAATCCACGTCCAACGAGCCCCTGGCGCCGTAGCTGTACACGAGGCTAATGGCGTTCCCGCCTTTCAGAACGAGCTTGTTGAATAACACGTCGTCCGAGAACATTGCGACGATGACCAGGCGGCGGATGTCTGCTAGATCCACTGAGGTATCCGGCTCCGAATATGTGCGGCTTTTTACTTACCATACCTAGAAAGGGTTCCGATGCCAAGAGTGCGGTTAACCAGATGGGACAACAGCCTCGTCGTCCGCATCCCCAAGACCGTGGCCGAAGAACTCAATCTACCGTGGCCGAAGAACTCAATCTGAAGGCGGGCGACAGTGTTCCGGTCGAAGCTGTGGAGGCCACATCACGCTGTGCCATGCGGCTCCGACCCTGGAGGAGTTAGTGGCCGGAATCGCGCCCGAGAATTGCCATGGGGAAACTAATTGGGGGCGGGATGTCGGCAAGGAAATCGTTGAGTGGTAGCATCTAAGCGTTGACCTGCCAACCGCCTCAAAGTAGGGAGGGCTCGAATAGACTTGCCCGCCTTCTGCTCCGCCACCCGGATTTCATAAAGCCTCTGAAGGTTCAGCCAGAACTCAGCAGTCGTGCCGAAGAAATGGGCGAGGCGCAATGCCGTGTCGCCGGTAATTGCCCGCCGTCCATTCAGGATTTCCGTGATCCGGTTGGTGGGAACACCCAATTGCCGTGCCAGGCCAGCGGCGCTCATTCCGAGCGCGCCCAGTTCTTCCGCCAGATGTTCGCCGGGATGAATTGCCGTCCGTGCCATCGCATTCTCCTCGTGACAATCAACAATTTCACCGTTCTTCCCTACACCCCAAACTTCTCCCGGTACGCGCTCGGCGGAACTCCCGTGTGCCGCTCGAAAAGCTGCCGGAAAAACGCCACGTCCTGATAGCCCACGGCGTCGCTGACCTCCTGCACCGTCCGATGATCACTCTCCAGCAGTCGCTTGGCGGCCGCAACCCGCAGTTTCTGCAAGTAAATCAGCGGGCTGTCTCCCGTGGCCCGTTTGAAGCGGCGAACGAAATTGCGCAGGCTCATGGCCACCCGCTTCGCCGGCGCATCCAGCGGGAAGGTGCGGTGAAAGTTTTCGTGCAGCCACTCCTGGGCGGTGGCAATCGCATCATCACTATGTTCGGTCTTCAGGGGAACGATACCAAACCCGGCCTGCCAGGCGCGCGGCGTCTCAATCAGCATTGCCTTGGCACTTTGCATGGCAACCTCGTGGCCACAGAATTTCTCCACCAGGTACAGGCTGAGATCAAGCGCGGCGTTCACTCCGCCGCCACAGTAGAAGCCGCGGTCCTCCGTCACCATCAACTCCGGCATCCACTTCACCTGCGGATATTTCTGGCGGAAAATATCGGCCAAGCCCCAGTGTGTCGTAGCGCGCTTGCCATCCAGCATCCCGGTGGCGGCGACCAGACCCACGCCCGAGCACACGCTGGCGATGGCTGCTCCTCTTTTCTGCCAGCGCCGCAACCAGGGCACTACCGGCGCATTGCGCTCGACCACGTCATCCAGGCTCAGCCCGGTGGTCGGAATAAAAATCAGATCGGTGTTGCGGATGTCATCGATGGCAGCTTCCGGCCGGACATGGATGGGCCCGTCACAACGCACCGCCCGTCCATCGATCGACGCCGTGGTCACCCGAAAACGCGGACACTGCCGCGTTCCCGTCAGCATATTCCATAACGTACCCGCATGGCGGAACACCTCCATCGGCCCCACCGCAGTCGAGGAAAGCGTGTCCTCAAGAAACAAAATGGTGACATCTTTCATACAAGCTCCTTACAACGTGGCTGATATGCCTACCTACAATGGCATATCTGCCATCTTGTTTCAACTCCTTCCAGCGGCTACTCTCGATACATCGAAAGAAAAGTTATTCAAATCTTGCTGGCCCAAAGGAAGACCAAATGAGCGAACACTATCATGATGTCGCCGACCTCCGTTTTCTAAAAGAAATGGGTAAGCTCGCACCTACAGAATTCAACGCCTGGCTCAACCTGGACAAGATTGTCGGTCGCGACGACGGGGCTATTCCGAGAAAGTATCGCGAGCTGATTGCATTGGCAGTCGCTTTCACCACCCAATGCCCCTACTGCATCGAAGTGCACACCAAGGCCGCGAAAGCCGCAGGAGCATCTCGCGGAGAAGTCACCGAGAGCTCGCTGATTGCCGCTGCTCTGCGTGCCGGTGGCGCGGCAACGCACGGCGCCATGGCCCTGAAGTTTTACGACCAGGCCTGATTTCACCGAGAGCTCGTCCCACCAACAATTCGAGCCTACCAGCGGCGCTCGACAATTCTGCCGCCAGTAGCAGCAGCGGAAAATAACTATACATCCGCAAAAGGAGACAAATTGCAATGAGTACAGCACAGGTTCCGACGCTTGACATGAACAAACTGAATGCTTTTATCGGTCAATTCGTGACTGATCTCGGCGCCGCAGTTCATTCCGGCATGGTCGTCATTGGCGAAAAGTTAGGGCTCTACAAGGCCCTCGCCACCGGCCCCATGAGTTCTGCACAACTCGCTGCCAGGACCAATACCGATGAGCGCTATTTGCGCGAGTGGCTGGCTTCACAAGCTGCGGGCGGTTACATCACCTACGATGCAAAGACCGAGAAGTTCAGCCTGAGTGAAGAACAAGCCTTCACCCTGGCAGCCGAAGACAGTCCCGCGTATCTTCCTGGAGCATTTGAACTGGCTTTGGGCTCGCTGGCGGCGGTTCCACGGATCGCAGAGTCCTTCCGCACGGGCGCCGGCATGGGTTGGCACGAACACGTTGACGGGGTCTTCCATGGATGTGAAAAGTTCTTTCGCCCCGGCTACGCCGCCAATCTTGTAAGTTCCTGGATTCCCGCCTTGCACGATGTTAAAGAGAAGCTGGAGGCCGGGGCGCGAGTGGCCGACGTCGGCTGCGGGAAAGGCGCTTCCACTCTATTGCTGGCAAAAGCATTCCCTAAGTCTCAGTTTTTCGGATTCGATTATCACGACAAGTCGATTGAAGCGGCCCGCGAGTCCGCCAGGCGTAATGGTGTCGCCGACCGCGTCACCTTCGATGTAGCCAAAGCAAAAGATTTTCCTGGCAAAGATTACGACTTCGTGGCCGTCTTCGATTGCTTGCATGACATGGGCGACCCGGTGGGGGCGGCTGCGCACGTCCGGCAGTCCCTGGCCAAGGATGGCACGTGGATGATCGTTGAGCCCTTTGCCAATGACCAGTTGAAGGACAATCTGAATCCCGTGGGTCGGGTGTACTACTCCTTCTCGACACTGCTATGCACGCCTTGCTCACGCTCCCAGGAAGTCGGGCTGTGTTTAGGTGCGCAGGCCGGCGAGGCACGGATTCGAGAGGTGGTTGGTTCGGCCGGGTTCAATCGCTTCCGCCGGGCTGCGGAAACACCCTTCAACATAGTCTACGAAGCTAGACCGTAACTGGGTCGGCTTTGAGCGCGACGGTCTCGACCAGCAAACCGAGCCGTCGCGCTTGCACGTCCCCGCCCTGGATTAAAATCCTGCCCCTAGCTAACCTCCTGCCACACCGGACGGTGCCCAGCCGTTCTTCCCCAGGGTATTGGTTGTATATCCTTAGTATATCCAGACGTGTATACTATGTAGCATCATGTCGAGGTACCAACCGATGCCCAAGACGCAGGTGGTGAAGTGGGGCAATAGCTTGGCCATCAGAATACCGAAGGCCGTGGCCCAGGAAGCACGTATGCAGGAGGGCGATGCCGTCGTAATCAAGGCCGCGAAAAATCGCATCGAACTGCTCCGAACCGAGAAGGTTCCAACCTTGAAGGAACTGGTGGCGAAGATCACGTCCGAGAACCGTCACCAGGAGACTCCTTGGGGACCTGATGTAGGGAAGGAAATTGTTGAATGGTAGCTCCCTATGTTCCTGACGCGGGTGACATCGCATGGCTGGATTTTGATCCGCAGGCAGGACGCGAGCAAGCCAAGCGTCGCCCTGCGTTGGTCCTGACCGACCTAGCCTACAATCGTGCCAGCGGCTTGGTGGTGGTCTGCCCCCTCACTAGTAAGCGGAAACTATATCCCTTCGCACTTCCGGTTCTTGTCGATAAGGTGGAGGGGTCAGTGCTCGTGGATCACCTCAAAAGCGTGGACTGGAGGGCGCGCGACGCAGCTTTCCACTCCAAAGCGGATCCGGCGCTCCTGACCAGGGTCCGCATGTACCTTGGGGTTCTGCTGAACGTCCGGAGCTAGAATTACTTATCGGTTGTGAATCACAGTTCGTTTCCCCGCTGGAACCGGCCTGGCCTGCACTCCCGCACTCGCCCACACCATCTGATGAAAGACTTCATCCATTTCTCTCGGAGAGCCCGGCATGTCGTGATCGATCCACCATGACATCAATGACACCAGCGCACCTGCAAACATCTGCGCTAGGGCGGCCCGACGCTCCGCGCTGAGCGCAGTCGCAACCGGTAACTCCCCTAGCCGCTGCTCGATGCCGCGAGCGAAATATCCCTGGCTCAGTTCCAGAAAGTCGTGGATCTTATCCGAAGCCACCAGTACCGCATGAAACTCGCGCCACTCCGCAACATGCGCAAAGAACTCGCATACCGGGGCCACCCGGTTCGATTTGTCCCCATGGCGCGATAGGCTGAAGGCCGTGAAGTCCAGGAACTCCTCCACGTCGCTGATGAACAGATCGTTCTTATCGCTGTAGTGCGTATAGAAAGTGGAGCGGCTGACGCCAGCACGATCAAGCACATGCTGCACCGTGATCTCGACAAATGGCTTCTCGTGCATCAGCGTGACCAGCGCGTCCCCCAGCGCATCGCGCGTGTGCTGGATCCGCCTGTCCACTGCTTTCGTTCGTTTTGCGGCTGGCTTACGCGCCTTGGCTATGTTTCTGGACATTCGGATACTCTTTGTTCGGTTTCAGCAGTTCCCTGCTAACAGCGGTTGACCGTCCCGAGTCTGAATCCTAGAGTGCAACCTATGACGAATGAACGAGCAAGTGGACTCGCGTTGATCGCAGGATCGGCCGGCCTGATTATAACTCTGGCCCTGCACCCCGACGGCCGCCAGATGTTCGTGCCCGGACAGTGGGAGGCGGCCGCGCACAAGTTGATGGCGGTGCACTCTCTGGCGCTCGCCAGCATGCCTTTCCTGTTTCTCGGAGCCTTAGGTCTGTCGCGGCGCATGGGCTGCGACGACCACTGCGGTACGGCTGCTCTGGTGTTTTACGGATTCTCGATGGCTGCAGTCATGACGGGAATCGTGTTCGATGGCTTGGTCAGCCCGGGCCTGGCACGGCAGATCGTAGATACAACCGGCACTGCGGGCCAGGGCTGGCGCATCGCCTTCAACTATAACGGCATGCTGGACATGGCCTTCATGCGCGTCTTCGTGGTGGCGTCTTCGGTTGCGATCACGTTGTGGTCGGCGTCGATGGTACGAAAACCAGAGTTCGGGCGTGCCGGTGGAATTTTCGGCTTGATCCTTGGCGGCGCTGCTTTGGTCACTCTATTTTCAGGGTTGATGGGCCGGTACGAGCACCTGTTTGGCATGGTCTTTGTCGGCCAGGCTATCTGGTTCATCAGCGCAGGCGTGCAATTGTGCCGGACGAGGGAAGCGTGAATTCCAACCCATCACACCATGCCTCAGAAGCACTCGTGGAAACCCCTATGGTCGGGCAATCCAATCCAGATCAATTTCGCAGAGTTGCCAGTCCACTGCACACCGTCATCTTACTGGCGGCCCAGGGATTTCTGGTATTCCGAACAGCCATGCGCTCAGGCCAAATGCGCTCTGCCGTGGATTTCGACCGGGTGCAAATGTATGGACGCACCATGCTTTCCGAATGGCTGATGTTTGGTTTCGTAATTCTGGGTGTTTGGCTTGCGGGCTCGCCTCTGGCCACCGTAGTGGGCGAGCGCTGGCAGTCTGCCCGGCAGGTGTTCCGCGACATCGGAATCGGCGTGGCGTTCTCAGTGGTCTCGACGATCTTACTTTCCGGCCTCAGTGGCCATCTGGGTAACCACGCCTCAGACAGCACCATCCGATTTCTGCTTCCGCATGGTGGTTTCGAAATGACGCTTTGGGTCGCATTGTCGCTCACTGCCGGCATCTGCGAGGAAACCCTCTATCGAGGCTACCTGCAGCGTCAGTTCATGGCTCTTACCAAGAGCGCTCCCATCGGAATTCTACTTGCGGCTGTGGCTTTCGGAGCCTCCCACTCCTACCAGGGCTTCAACCAGGCGGTTGTCATCACCGTCGACGGCGCTCTGTTAGGCGCCCTCGCCTACTGGCGCCGAAGTGTTCGCCCCGGAATGATTGCTCATACCTGGAAGGATGCATTGGCACCAGTGCTCATGACCATGATGAAGCATTAGGGCTTCCGTCAGGCACACTTACTCCACTTCAGCCGGAGCCAATCGCGTAGGGGCTTCTTCCCTCGCCCGTCTTCTGGAAGGCATCGTGGAGATGGTGATCACACTCACCAGTACCAGCACACTCCCAAACAAAGTGCGCAGGCCCACGCTCTCGCCACCGGCGAAATATCCGACTAAAACCGCCACCACGGGATTCACGTATGCGTACGTGCCCACTTTCGTCGGCGACTCATAGTGCAACAACCAAATGTATGCGGTGAAGCCCACGATGGACCCGGCCACGATCAGGTACAGCAGCGCGAACCATGCCGTCCACGAAACCGCCTGAACATGGAATCCCCTAAACTCCCCTGTAAGCCCAGCTAGCACGAGCAGTTGGACCCCGCCCGCCAACATCTGTGCCCCCGCGCTCATGGGCTTGGATGCGGGCAGCGCCAGCCGGCGGGTCAGAATGGTGGCCACCGACCAGGTGAATGCTGCCACCAGCAGTGCCAAGGCACCGGCACGATCAATGGGAGCCTCACCCAGTGAAAAAGAACGATTCATCAACACCGCAACCCCGCAGATGCCCGCCAACAGCGCCAGCCCCAAGCGAACCGTCAGCCTCTGCGTCCGCAGGATCGTAATTTCCAACAGCGTGATGAATATCGCGATCGTAGCCAGCACCACCGCAGCGATTCCGGAAGACACGCGCTGCTCCGCCCAAAACACACAGCCATAATCGATCAGAAAAATGAGCGTCCCTTGTAAGGTGATCCCTGCCCACTCGCGACCGCTGGGATGGGCGACACCCTTGAGCCGCATCCAGCCATAGAGGACCAAACCCGCCAGCACAAAGCGCAGCCCCGCCAACAAAAATGGCGGCACTTCGCGGACGCCCACCCGAATCGATAAGAAAGTCGATCCCCAAACCAGGTAAATGATGGCGAATGCCAACAGGATCTTCCACGACGCTGGCCGGGCTGCGGATTCCATCGTATGGCCCTCGGTCCGTGGGCAGTTTGCCCACGGTAGCAGCAATAGATGACGTTGTGACTGCCTTGGAACCATCTTTTGACTATGAAAGATTTTTATAGCGGAGAGAACTACTGCTTATCCGTGGCTTGTTTGCTCTCTACCGGATTTCTCAGCGCCCTCCGCGGCCGTTCTCCGCGATCTCTGTGATTTAAGATCTTGTACTTGCCGAAATCTCATCGCCTTTTGACCGGAGATCCTGTCGACCCAAAAGACAACCCGCTGAGGCGAGCGACCTGCTCATCCGTAACACCCTTGCTCGCGACGAGCGCATGGAAGCTCTCGCCCATGCCGGCCGGGGTCACCAGATGCTTTAGTTGCAGCGCAACTTTAGCCCGCTCTTGCGGCAGGACGCAGTCTTCGAAGGCATCGGCAAATTGATTCCCTTCGCCGATCCCCATCAGGAACTGCGATTGCGTCAGCAGCGGTTGCACCTGCATGCCTTGCTGCTCCGCCGCCGCGGTCAAAGCTGTGAAGTTCACATGTGCAGTGATGTCTTGTTCACCAGGGGCTTCGTAAGGGTCGGCGGAAACGGAATGCTGCCGGTATGCCGTGACCGTGCCGCGATGGCGTCCTGCCAGTTGCTCCGGGCGGGTGTAGCCGTAGTCGATAGTGATCAGAAAGCCCCGTTGGATGCCAGCCGCCAGTTGAGTCATGCAGTCCTGGGCGACCCGTGCAGTCTCGACGCGTTCATCATTTTCGGGATGGACGCCGTAGCGGTCGAGATATTCCAAATCCTCTGCCCGGGCCGGAACCCAGGTTTCGACGAAACGCCCGTCTTTCTCTGCGATTCGCAGTTCGCCCTCAGGGCTCAGCACCTCGACTGGCAAAGCATCGAAGAATTCGTTGGCAAAGATGATGACGGGGACGGAGGGGCGCACGGTTTTAGGCGTGCCGTAGTGCCCTTCTGATGAAGAAAGCTTTGGCCGCTGAACAATTGACGCCTTCCCTGCCCCGAAATGCCTCTCCAACGTCGTCTTCAACCGTACCCGCAGCGCCTCCGACCGCTCCCACAATGAATAGTGCAGCGCTCGAAAGAACTCCGGGAACTTCTTCTCCGACCAATCAAGTACGTCTCGCGCGAACAATCCCCGGCCTGGCCCCAGTTCGAGGACCTCAATCTTCTCCGGTGAGCCCAGCACCCGCCACATCTCCTCGAACTGGCGCGCCAGTAGCCGCCCGAAAACCGCATGCACATCGCTTGAGGTATAGAAATCGCCGGCTTTGCCGAACTGTTCTACGTTCCGCGAGTAGTAGCCATGCTCGGGATCGTACAGGCACATCTCCATGTAGCGGGAAAACGGAATCGAGCCGTGCGCACGAATCTCTTCAATGATCTTCTCGCGCAGACTCACATGCCTTCCCGTTGGCGTTCGACCCGGCTCTGAGGCGTGCGCGTGAACATTTCGATCAGGTAGTCATGCAGGCAGTCAAAAAGCTGCCGCTGAAACGTCCACTCGAACTGAGGATGGTCCAGGTCGCGAGGATGCAGCTCGAAATAGTAGGTGTGTACGGGGATGTCAGGATTCTTGAACTTGATGATGACCTCGACCCCCTCGCCTTTGTCACGAGCAGAGAAGTCGAGCAAAGGATGCTCGTAAAGCCGGAGCTGGCAAAGCACGCGGTCAAGACGAGTGTCGTAGAGGCTGGACACAAAATGATTGTAAAGTAGTCTAGCAGGGTACCCTATGCGCCGAGATGGGCACGCGGCATTTGGGACGGCGAACAGATGGTGCGTGTACAAGTGTATGCGGGAAGCACTCCGTGCGTAAGAGTAGCCGAACCAAGCTTACGACAGAGCCTGGCTTCGATCCTTGGCATCGGGAATGTGCCTAATTCGACCGCGAGGTAATTCGATCGTCCGTCTGCGGGCGCGGAAGTCGGTCAGGACTGGATATCGGCTCATGGAGATATCTCCGCCTGACGCATATTCTGGAGATCGGGCGACAGAATATCAACTGCGCCGTGCTAGGAAACCGCAGACCGACGGGACATCCTTCGCTCCATCCAGAACCTAGTCAGCCTGCTGCAGGCAAGTGCAACCAGTCGTGGTCGTTGGAAATGAATATGGCAGGCTCGGAGCCACTGGCGTAAAGGATGCCTGTTCGAAGCCATGACGTCTGGCAGCGAGCTACGAGTAATCGGCAAAGTGCAGGCATCTAAACATCGAGAGTCTCGTACGACAGTCAGACATGGGAGAGATATTACAGTCTCCAAGAAGACATTCTGACAAAGATGCGCGAGGCGCAGGAAGTTGCCATCTTGCTGGCTAAACAAGTCCGAAACAACTCTGCCAAACTTCTGTCATGATATGGGTGAGGATCCAATCCTTGGAAACTTCCTACACCAATTTACGGCGAAACTTGGCCTCTATGCTGGATCGAGTTGCCGATGATCGCGACAGTAATTACCGTTCGTCTCGCTGGCACCAGAAAGTGGCGATAGTCGCAACCGACGAACTCACCGGATTGATCGAAACTGCTTACCTCCTTCGCTCGCCGAACAATGCTCGGCGCCTGCTCAAGGCCCTCCAACGGGCACGCGAACAAAAACCCATGAAAACCGTTGGCATCATCGGCGGCATCAGCCCGGAGTCAACCGTTGACTACTATCGCTCGATCCTCGAGGTCTATCGCGAGCAGCGGCCCGATGGCAGCGCCCCCTCCATCATAATCAACAGCATTGATCTGCAGAAGGCGCTGCGCCTGCTCGATGGCAATGAGCTGGACGCATTGGTGGACTACCTGACCACCGAACTCCGCAGGCTGGCAGGAGCTGGCGCGGATTTCGGTGTCCTATCGGCCAACACGCCACACTTGGTTTTCGACGACCTCCGCACGCAGTCACCGATTCCTCTAATCAGCATCGTAGAAGCAACGCGCGACGCCGCCAAGGCCATGGGCCTGACCAAACTGGGCCTCCTGGGGACCCGTTTCACCATGCAGGGACGATTCTTCCCGGATGTCTTTTCCCGGGAACACATCCGGCTAGTCGTTCCCGGACCTGACGAGCAAACCTACATCCATGACAAATATTTTGGGGAACTGGTGAAAGGCGTGTTTCTACCCGAAACCCGGCAGCACCTGCTGGCCATCATCGATCGCATGAAGGAGAGCGAAGACATCGGAGGAGTCATCTTGGCCGGCACCGAGCTGCCGCTGATCCTGCGGGGCGCGAACAAGCCAACTGTTCCCTTCCTGGACACCACCCAGGTTCACGTGCAGGCAATCGTTCGGGAGTTACTGGCCTAGCAGAAACTACTCGTACCTTAGCGCCTCAATGGGATCCAGCCGAGCCGCCTTCACTGCCGGCAACATGCCACTGACAATTCCCACGAAGCTCAGAATTACCGTCGACCAAATCAACGTAGACGAGTTGATGATCAGGTGAATGTCGCCCTCGCTGGAGTTTTCTTCAAACGCGCTCCATAGTGTCAGCGAACCCACCGACCACGAAACCAGATAAGCGAACGCCACTCCCAGCAGGCCGCCGAGAGCGGTAATCACCAGCGCCTCCGCCAGAAACTGAAAGAGGATGTGCCATTTCCGCGCGCCCAGGGCTTTCTCCACGCCGATCTCGCGAGTCCGTTGCGTCACCGCCACCAGCATGATGTTCATCAATCCGACGCCACCGATCCCCAGAGTCAGCAAGCCGATAAAGCCCAGCAGAACCTTGATTCCCGTGGTGATGACCTCAAGATCCGCCAAATCCGCAAACACATCAAACACAAAAATCGCCCGCTTGTCCTTGGGATCGAATTCGTGATGAAACGCCATGGAATCGCGAATGGCCTTTACCACCTTGGCGTGGTCACCCTCGTACTCCATCACTATCGAGTTGAGGTAGTAGGTGTTCATCAGGTCGTTCATGGCGCTGAACGGTACATAAACATGACCGTTCAGGTTTTCGTCGCTATTGTTGATGACGTGCTTAAGCACCCCCACAACCTGGTAAGAGATGCCGTCCACGCGAATGCTCTCCCCAATCGCATTCTGGCCGGAGAACAACTTCTTCTTCACATCCGCTCCGATAAATGCCACCCGTGTGTGGGTAAAGTCGTCCGCCTCGCTAAAGCCACTGCCCTCGGCAAATTCCATACGTCGCATGCGCGAGTAAATGGCGTAGACACCGCTCACCCCGTAGTTCGAGCCTCGCGTTCCGTAGGCGACGGCGCATTGTTTGGAGGCCTCCGGCGACATCCGCTTGAGCAGAGGCACCTCGGCGCGGATATATTCCAGATCATTGGTGGTCAGTTTGACTTCACTACCCGCCTTGGTGCCGCCCGCCTGGAGCGACGTCCGTCCTGGAAAAATGAAAACCAGATTGGTTCCAAACGTGCGGAATGCCGCCCACAACCCGTTTTCGAAACCCTGAGCCATAGGCCAGCAGCAAAACCACCGTGGCAATACCCCAAGCCATGCCCAGCATGGTGAGCACACTGCGGCGCTTATTGAACCGCAACGCACTGTACGCTTGCTTGCCCAGGTCACGAATCATCTCGTTACTCCTGCCTCAACGCTTCTACCGGAACCATCAAAGCTGCCTTGCGTGCGGGATAAAGGCCTGCTGTGATGCCGGCGATAGCCAGCGAGAGAATTGCCGACACCGCCGACATAGGCACAATCCGCGGCGTGTCGAATCCCTCGGGCGACGGTAACTGGCCCAGCAAAGTCATGAAGCCTCCGGCCAGCAGCAGCCCAATCCCTCCGCTGAAAATCGTCAAAAACATTCCTTCAACAAAAAACTGCGTAAGAATATTGCGATGGGTCGCACCCAACGCTTTGCGCAGACCAATCTCCCGCGTCCGCTCCGTGACTGAAACCAGCATGATGTTGATAATGCCGATCGCGCCCAGCCCCAGCGTCACAAAGCCAACCACGCCGAGGAAGTAGTCCATGGCATCGAAAATCTTGCCCACTCGTTGCGAATTCTCAATCGTGTCCCAATCTTCAAAGGCATCTTCCAGCTTGGGATCGAAACGGTGACGGCGGGCAAGAATCTGGTGGACTTCCTCTTTCGACCGCAGATGCTGAGATTTGTCCAAGGGCCTGTAGTTAATAAACGAGATTGCGTTTTCGACATTCTCGCCCTTCAGCGGAAACAGGTCACGCATGGTTTCGACCGGAACAAAGATGCGCGCATTGGTGCCGTTGTTGCCGTCCTGTCCCACCTTGGCCAGCACCCCGATTACGTCAAAGCGAACCTGGTTCAGCAGCAGCGTGGTTCCGACCGCCGGTCTGCCGGGATACACATTCTTGAGCAGTTCCCAACCCACCACCGCAACCCGCCGGTGCTGGGTATTATCTTCATCATTAAACCAGCGCCCGGTTCCGATGGGAATGTTTCTGATCTCGCTATAGACCGGCGCCACGCCAAACACCTGGCCGTTGGTGGATCCGTAGTCGCTCACCGCCCGAATGTCCTCGCGATTGATCACCGGCGAGATGACGCGCAACGTGCGAGCTTCCTCGCGAACCGCGAGGTAATCGTCGTAGGTGAAGTGATAGGTTTGTCCGGACTGCTGGCTGCCCGCCACTGCAGGTATCCGGCCCGGGAATATAAACATGATGTCCTGGCCTAGATTGGCCAATTGCTTCACCTGGCCACTGCGGAAGCCTTCCCCAAGCCCGACCAGCAACAGCAACGAACCCACTCCCCAAGCGATCCCGAACATGGTGAGAAACGACCGCAGCTTGTGTGCCCACAAGGTGGCCAGTGATTGGCGAACGATATCGACCAGCGTTCTCATGATTCCCTTGATCGCACGAGCGAGGGCGCTCGCGCCTGTCTGTAATTACGCAGCCCCCCACTAAAAAGTTCCCACGCTTTATGCGTTTCAATCACTTGGACTGGTTTTGAGCGGCATGGATAGCCGCCATAATTCGGCGAGACCCACCTTTCGCCGTCATTCGCGATTCGCTATCCATCCCGTTGTCTTTCCGTCTAAACCGTCGTTCTTTCAGCCGAAATCCCGGGTTTTTCCAGGAAGACAATTCAGAAGCGGAGGGTTTGTCCCATGTTTAAACGCTCAATTGCGGGTCTAGTACTGGTTTTCGCGGTGTTGTTTGGAATTTCGTCCGCCCTGGCACAGTCTGTCATGCTGGACCTTCCGCGTCCCAGCCAACATGCCATCGTCACCCAGCGCGTGGGCATCACCGACATCACCATTAACTACCACCGTCCCCTGGTGAACAAACGCGAAGTATGGGGAAAGCTGGTTCCGTATGGTCAAGTGTGGCGGGCAGGAGCCAACGAAAACACCACTATCGCGTTTAGTGACTCGGTGAGTATCGAGGGTAAACCCCTGGCCAAGGGCGTCTATGGCCTGCACATGATCCCGGGAGAAAACGAGTGGACCATCATTTTCTCCAACGCCCACACCGCCTGGGGCAGCTTTACCTACAAGCAGGATGCCGACGCACTGCGCGTCACCGTGAAACCACAAGCGGCGGAGTTCCGCGAAGCCCTCACCTATGACTTTGATGACGTAAAGTCGGACTCCACCGTGGCCACGCTGCGCTGGGAAAAGGTCTCCGTGCCCTTCACCGTCAACGTAAACGTCCACGACATCGTGCAAGCCAGTCTGCATAACCAACTCCAGGGATTGTCGCAGTATTTCTGGGAAGGCGGGGACGATGCCGCGAATTATCTGCTCGCCGAAAAATATGATCTCGATGAAGCCCTCAAATACGAGGACGCGTCGATCCAGAACGAAGAACGTTTCGACAATCTCATGACCAAGTCGCAGATCCTCGACGCCCTCAACCGCAAAGATGACGCCAAGGCCGCCCGTACCAAGGCAATCGCCATGGGCAATATCCAGCAACTTCACGGTTATGGCCGCCAGCTCCAAGCCCAGGGTCAACAGGACCAGGCCTTTGAAATTTTCCGGATGAACATCAAGAAAGACCCCAACCATTGGCTGTCCCACGGCGAACTGGCGCGGATGGCCTGCGCCAAGGGCGATTTCGACACCGCTGTAAAAGAAATGAAGGTCTCCGAAGCCGGCGCTCCCGATCAGGCCAAGCCCTTCATGGCAAGCCTGGTGAAGCGCCTCGAGGCGAAGGAAAACATCAACAAATAACTGTCTTCCGATCTCACTGGGTGCCCCGTCCCTGTCTCTCTTCCGGGAGAAACAGGGCGGGGCTTTTTCATGTGCACGTGTGGTGCGGACACTCAGCTTGTGACGTTGCTCGAAGCTACGAAGAGTGACCTGCAACGCGCAACGCCCCATCAGCTATAATTCCGCACCGTATGCCGCGCTGCACTTTCTGCTCGCACGAAGTGGCCGAGGGCGCGCGCTTCTGCTCCGCTTGCGGTCAGGCAACAAGTTCAGGGTCCGTCATTCCCACTCTGACCTCAGACCAACCAGGTTTCTCTCCCCCGCCCCGTTCGTCGTCCAGTGGACAATCTTCAGCAAATCCCCTGAATCTTTCTCCCGGCGCCGTACTGGTGGAGCGTTACCGCATTCTCGGCATTCTCGGCCGCGGCGGCATGGGCATGGTCTACCGCGCTGATGATCTCAAACTCGGTCAAGTCGTCGCCCTCAAATTCCTCCCCGCATCCTTCACCCAGGATGCCAGCCGCGTCGAGCGCTTCCGTGCCGAAGTCCGCATCGCCCGCCAGGTATCCCACCCAAATGTCTGCCGCGTGTACGACATCGGCGAAGTCGACGGCCACCCCTATCTAACCATGGAGTACGTGGACGGCGAAGACCTCGCCACACTTCTGAACCGAATCGGACGCCTGCCAGCCAAGAAAGCCTTGGAGATTGCCCATGAACTCTGCGCTGGCTTGGCCGCTGCTCATGCGCGTCAAGTAATTCACCGTGACTTGAAACCGGCCAACATCATGATTGATGGTCGGGGACATGCTCGCATCACAGATTTTGGCCTGGCAGTAGGCACAGCCGATTCCACCGAGGGTGAAGTCGCCGGAACCCCCGCCTACATGGCACCGGAAGCCTTCGAAGGCAAACCAGCAACCGTGCAGAGCGATCTGTACGCGCTGGGGATGGTTTTGTTTGAGCTGTACACCGGCAACCGCCCTTGGGAGGCCAGCAAAGTATCGGACTGGCGGGCGAAGCACTTCCGCGAACAACCCACGCCGCCCTCCAAACTGTCGCCGGACATCGACGCTGCAGTCGAGCGGGTGATCCTGCGCTGCCTGGAGAAAGATCCTGCCACACGGCCGCGCTCGGCGATACAAGTGGCTTCCGCTTTGCCTGGAGGCAATCCTCTGGCGGCCGCGATCGCAGCAGGGGAAACGCCCTCCCCGGAGATGGTCGCCGCCTCCGGCGAAGAAGGTGGACTTAGGGCGACGAAGGCATGGGGTCTGTTGGCAGCGGTTGTGGCCGGCTTGTTACTGATCGTTTTTCTGGCGCAGCACTCCAGCTTGGCGAATCTCCTGCCCATGGACAAATCTCCAGAAGTGCTCAGCGCAGACGCCCGGAAGATCGCGGCAGCGCTCGGCTATTCCGATCCACCCGCTGATTCTGCCTATTGGTTTGACGCAGATCCCTCCTATTGGCTTTACTCTGGGAAGATTCCGGCACCGAAGCGCTACCGCGATATCGGAAATGAGTTCCCTCTTCCCATGCAGTTCTGGTACCGGCAAAGCCCGCGTCCGCTGCGCACCGCCTATCCTTTCGAAGTAAGCAGCCGCGACCCCATGCCTTTCTTTTCCGGTGAATGGAAAATCGGAATGGATTCCGCGGGCCGGCTGGACTATTTTGCCGTCATCGGCCCAGAAGAAGATGCCCTGCTGAAAGACGAGGGGCCTGCGGATTGGCGCCCGCTGTTTACAGCCGCCGGCCTGGATCCGCAACAGAGTCACTCTACGGATGCGCGATCGCTGCCAGATGTTCCGTCCGACAAAAACTTTGCCTGGGAAACGAACGCGCATGGCAAGACCCTGCAGGTGCAGGGAGCGAGTTATCACAACAAGATCGTGTTCTTCCGAGTGGTGGCCCCGTGGGCGCGCCCAGAACGGATAAACCCGACCCAGCCAAGCCTGGCCGCTCGCTTCGGGACCGGGCTATTCGTCAGTATGCTTTTCATCATTCTGGCGATTTGTATCGTGTTTGCGCGCCGGAACCTGAAACAAGGGCGAGGCGACAGCCGAGGCGCAATTTGGGTCGCGATCGTGGTCTTGACCGTGGTCTTGCTGGGGCAGGCCCTGTCCAACCACTACGTCGCAGAGGCCGACTGGATTCTTGCATGCTTTTTCCTTTCCGCCGGCCTCGCCCTGACCAACGTGTCGCAATTTTTTCTTCTGTACGTAGCGCTGGAGCCCTACGTGCGCCGCGCCTGGCCGGAGATCCTCATTTCCTGGAGCCGCCTGGTCGCGGGCGGATGGAAAAACCCGTTGGTGGGACGGGATGTCTTGATCGGCGTCTTATTCGGCATCGGCATGGCGAGCGTAGGTTACGCACGTATCGCTGTTCCCGATTGGTTTGCAATCGCCGGCATCACCCCCGGTGGGCCAGCAAGCCAGAGCTGGCGCGAGGGATCGGTGTTTCTCGGCAATGTCGTCACTAATATCCTTGGGCTGATGGATGGAGTCGGATCGCTGGCTGTCGTTTTTATTGTCGCCAAGCTAACTCACAGCAAGACGGCAGGGATACTGGTCGCCGCGCTGCTGGTTATCGGAATCAATCTGACTGGAGAGAACATCCCGATCGAACTGTTCTTAGCCGTTGTTTTTGCAACCTTGTGGCTCACGTGTCTAATGCGGGTCGGCCTCTTGTCGATATGTGTCAGCCGATGCGTTGCTTATATCCTGGGGGACGGAGTAGCCACGTCCGATTTGTCACGCTGGTACGCCTGGCGAGGATTGGTAGAACTTGGAGTCGTGCTTGCCATCGCAATCTACGGCTTCAAGGTTTCCCTGGCGGGAAAACCCATCTTCGGAGGAACTTTCGAAGATTGAGAACCAGACCGCGAAACAACTGCGGAGCGACGCAAGAATAAAGCCTACTGCGTCAGCGATGGGTAACAAGCAAGAATGATCGTGCCTCAGAGGGCGAAGGATCGCTGGCGAATCCTGCCTTCCCTACTGGACCCTTACCTACGAAGCCTTGAAAACCTGCTTGGGTGGCGCACACAACGATTCGAACCAGCGGCTGATATACACCTGCGCGTGCGCTTCGCCGCAGAAATGACGGGCGCCGGCGCCGTTGGCGGCATTCAGATCCCACTTGACCACTGCGAGTTTCTGATCCCCGCACTCGATCACAAACCAATGGATTGGGTTCTCACTCACAGTCCCGCAAATCTCGCATTGGAATTGCTTCAGACTCGACATGCCCTCTCCTCGTGACCGCTAATCGCCGGCTTTGGCGACCGGCTTCTCAACCTTCTGCTCTGGATACTCATACACCCCCCGCCCCGCCTTGCGCCCCAATCGGCCGGCTTTCACATACTGCACCAAAAGTGGTGCAGGCCGATATTTCTCCCCCAGCGACTTGTGCAGGTATTCAAGAATCGATAACCGCGTATCCAGTCCCACCAGGTCCACCAACTCAAATGGCCCCATGGGATGGTTCAACCCTAACTTTAAGGCTTTATCGATATCTGCGGCTGAGGCAATCCCTTCCTGCAGCATATAGAACGCCTCATTGCCAATCATGGCGTTGACCCGGCTGGTAATGAACCCAGGCGATTCCTTGATCACCACAACTTCTTTCCCCATGCGCCGCCCCACCTCGGCCACGGTCGCCAGAGTATCCTCGTCCGTCTCCAGCGCCCGCACGACCTCAAGCAACTTCATCTTGTGTACAGGATTGAAGAAATGCATCCCGATACATTTCTTGGCGCGATAGGTCACGCTGGCAATTTCAGTCACGCTAAGCGAAGACGTATTCGAAGCCAGAATCGTGCCCGGGCGGCAGATCTTGTCGAGCAGAGTGAAGATTTCAATCTTCGACTCCATCTCCTCCGGCACAGCTTCAATCACCAGATCAGCTTCCCGCGCCGCTTCTTCCACCCCGCCCGCATATTCCAATCGCTCAAAAGCTGCGTTGGCATCAGCGGCCGAGACCTTTCCCAACTCAACCGCTTTATCGAGATTGCCGCGGATTTCGCTTTCCGCCTTGCGCAGTGCATTTGGCAGCAAGTCTTCGAGGATCGTCCGATAGCCGCCGAGCGCGGCCACATGAGCAATGCCCCGCCCCATGGTCCCCGCCCCGATGACGGCAATGGTCTTGACCTCGGCCACTACTTCGCTCCCTTTTCCAACTGCGCGACAATGGCATTCAGGTTGGTTCCCGCCGCGCGCAGGCTCTCCGCCAGCCGCTTGCTTTCGTCCCCATCCATACCAGGCACAAAGGCCTGGATGCGCCGCAGCGTGGTCACAATGTCATCCACATAATTAATCAGGCGAATTAGTTCTCCAGATGTTCCCATGCAGTTTGCTCCTCCTCAGGAATTAGAGCAGAGATAGTAGGACACCAGCGAGCCAAGCCCTGTGGTCCTCTGTGTCCTCTGTGGTTCAGCGCTTTTACCGTCGATACTGCGTCGGCTGTGGACCTTTTTCCAGCATTTCGCGGTTCCAGATCGCGCCTTCGCGAGTGTAGCTGGCCAGCTCGAAATCCTGGGTCAGCTCCAGCGCATCGGTGGGGCAAGCATCCTCGCACAATCCACAAAACATGCACCGGCTCAGATCGTAGGTAAAGTTGGTCAATTCCTTGCGGCGCGTCTTCTCATTGCGCTCGCTGGTCACCATGATCAGGTGTTCCGGACAAGCCAGCGCACACAAATCGCAGGCGATGCACATGGTCTCATTCGTATCCGGATTCACATTCAATCGCGGCGCCCCGCGATACCGCTCCGCCACCTGGGGCCGTTCCAGCGGATACTGCTCGGTATAAATCTCCTTGGGATCCTGGTAACGAAAGGTGACTCTCAGTCCCTTAAGCAGGTCGATAAAGAAGACTTTGCGAAGCAAGTTCGGCAGGCTCATGACGGGAATAAGGATATCATTAGCCAGCCGTTTTGCTCACCGGAAGCCGGCTTCGCCGTCCAACTCCGTTAGGAGAAAGCATGGGAAATCTCTGGCATGACATCCGCTACGGAATCCGCACTCTCCGCAAGACTCCAGCCTTCACCCTGGCCGCGCTGCTGACTTTGACCCTCGGAATCGGCGCGAACACCGTCATTTTCAGCGTGATCAACGCCGTCCTGCTGCGACCACTTCCCTTCCCAAATTCCCAGAAGCTGCTCAATCTCACCGAAACCGATCCCGCAAACCCCGCGATTGACAGTATCTCGGTGTCTTATACCAAGTTCACCGCTATCCACGATCAAAACCAGTCTTTCGAGAGCATCGCTGCCTATTTCCCTGTCACCGTCAGCCTGGTCGGCGGCACCGAGCCCGAGGCGATCCCCGCAGCCCGCGCGTCGCTCGACTTTTTCCAAACCATGGGCATAGCCCCGGTCCGCGGTCGCAGCTTTCTCGCCGCAGAAGATCAACCCGGCAGCGCCGACGTCGCCGTGCTCAGCGACGGGTTCTGGCACAGCCATTTTGGCGCGGATCCCAGCCTGATTGGAAAACCACTGACCCTCGACGGGAAGAGCGTCACTGTGGTCGGAATCCTGCCGCCGAAGTTTCGCTTCCCCCCCCAATTTCCTGAGCCCGAAATATGGCTGCCCCGCATCTTCGAGTACAGTCTCCTCACCCAGCAACAAGTTCATTCCGGCGCGGGATATTTGTCGTTGGTAGGGAGGCTGCGATCGGGGGCCACGCTGGCCAGCGCTCAATCCGACCTGAACATCATCAACACCAACTATCGCCAACAATTCGGCAGCAATGCGGACCAGAAGTTCAACATGCGGGCAGTCGGGCTAGATGAAAGCCTAGTGGGTCCGGTGCGCCCTTCACTACTGGTGTTGCTCGCAGCCGTGGGTTTTGTGCTGCTGATTGCTTGCGCGAACGTCGCCAGTCTTCTGCTGGTGCGCGCCGCCGGCCGGCAAAGAGAAATCGCCATCCGCAAAGCGCTCGGAGCCTCGCGCTGGCGACTGGTGCAACAGTTGCTCAGCGAGAGCCTGCTGCTCTCACTGCTCGGCGGCGTGTTGGGAATCGGCTTAGCGGCTGGACTGGTGCCGCTTCTGCGTTTCATCTCCCCCGGCACCGTACCCCGTCTCGAGCAAGCGTCAGTGGACAGCGCCGTCCTTCTATTCACCCTTGGAGTCTGCCTGCTGGCAGGCTTGGCATCTGGAATTCTGCCAGCCTTCCAGATTTCCGGCCGCGAGCTGCACGATACCTTAAAGGAAGGTGGCCGCGGCTTTGCCGATGGCGGCACTCGCAATCGCTTCCGTTCGGTCCTGGTCGTTGCGGAAGTTGCTGTAGCCCTGGTCTTGATGACAGGCGCTGGACTGCTCATCCAAAGCTTCGCGCGCCTCATGGCAGTCAATCCGGGATTCGACTCCCACAGCCTGATGGCCTTCCCCGTCACGCTGCCCAAGGTTCGCTACACCACCCCCGAGCAGCAGAACCAGTTCTACCGTCAACTACTCGAACAGGTGACGTCTCTGCCCGGCGTACAAGCCGCGGGGCTGGCCAGCACTCTACCCCTAGCCGGAGTCACACCGTATATCTTTTTCTGTCCCGAAGGTCTCGCCTGCCAGGGTCTCGGCAAAGACCCGGTGATCGCCCGCGCATACGCCAGTCCAGACTATTTTCAGGCCATGGGCACGCCGCTGTTGAAAGGCCGATTCTTCACGCCGCAAGACGCCCCCGGCAGCAACAACGTGGTATTGGTCAATCAGGCCCTGGCCGACCGCTACTGGCCCAACCAGAATCCCATCGGGAAATCTCTAATGAACTCGCGTGACAAAGTTCCGCGCGAAGTAGTAGGCGTGGTTGCCAATGTGAAATTCAGTTCCCTGACTGCGGTCGACTTCCCGCAAGTCTTCCTGCCGATACTGCAAACCGGATGGCCGGAGGCAACGCTGGTGGTCCGCTCGCAAACCGATTCTACAGCTCTGGTGACCTCCGTCCGCCAACAGTTTGCCAAATTGGATTCCACGCTGCCGGTATCGGGCGTGCTCAGCATGAGCCAGGTAATCTCAGAATCCGTCGCCCAACCTCGCCTGATCATGCAATTCGTCGGAATCTTCGCGGGACTGGCTCTGCTGCTGGCCGCCGTAGGCATCTATGCCGTGATGGCCTACTCCGTAAACCAGCGCCGCCAGGAGATGGGAATTCGCCTCGCACTGGGAGCGCAACCGCGTCACATCTTCAGCCTGATCGTGGGACACGGCATGGGGTTGACCTTGCTCGGAGTCGGCATCGGAGTTGCCGCATCCTTCGCATCCACTCGTCTGCTCATCACTCTGTTATTCGGCACTCGCGCCACCGATCCGCTGTCGTTCTGCGCCGCCGCCGTGCTGCTGGGAGTAGTCGCGTTTCTCGCCTGCTACATTCCCGCCCGCAGAGCCACGCGACTGGATCCCGTAGTGGCCCTGCGCTACGAATAACGTCGCGGCACAAGTCGCATCATCGGCTTCCGTCTAAAATAGTTCCTGGCCCCCATGCCAGCCAACGACCCACGACGAACGACGAACGACGAACTCTGGATGGAAGAAGCCCTCCGCGCCGCCCAACGCGCTCTCGAAGCCGGCGATGTCCCGGTCGGAGCTGTCGTGGTTCTTAACGGCCAAATCATCGCCCGCGGATGGAATCGCAACCTCGCCGACGCCGATCCCACCGCCCACGCCGAGATCATCGCACTCCGTGAAGCCGGCAAGAACCTCGGCAACCATCGTCTGGGAGACTGCGAGCTGTTTGTTACAATTGAGCCGTGCGCAATGTGCGCCGGCGCCTTGGTGCATGCGCGGCTCAAGCGCCTGATTTACGGAGCCGACGACCCTAAGGCCGGAGCCGTCCACTCGGTGATGCAGGTGCTAAACCACCCCAGCTTGAATCACCAAATGGAGGTACGATCAGGCATATTAGCCGGCCGCAGTGCAGATCTCTTGCAGGAGTTTTTCAGGAGCCGCCGGTAGGCCGACGACCAAAGACGAACGACCGACGACGATTTTCCCCGCGCGGAGAGGTGCGTGAGTGGTTGAAACGATCCGCCTCGAAAGCGGACATACCTTAACGGGTATCGTGGGTTCAAATCCCACCCTCTCCGCCATAAATTCCTTCGTTTGACATGGATTCTCCCTGCGAGTACAATGTACGTACATAGTCGCCTGCTGTACGTACACGGAGTCATCATGCCCACAGCCACACGAAAACCCCGCACCGCCAGGCTCAACGTCCGGCTGAGCGACCGCGAAGCCCGGCTGATTCGTCTTGGCGCCGAACATCGTGGGGTTAATATCACCAACTTCATACTCGAAAGCGCCTGCGTCCGCGCCGAACAGGAAATTGCCGAAGCACGCCACTTTGAGCTGGGCTCCAAAGACTGGCAGAAGTTTTGCCAGGCGCTCGACCGGCCGGCACGCCTGAAGCCCCGGCTTAAGAAGCTTTTCGCCGAATCCACTGTGCTTGAACAGCGCTGATGCCCGCCGCGCAATTACCGCTATCACAAGTAGAAGCAATTTCGGAGTCCCATGACGTCAGCCGCTTTGACTGCGGCGGGCACGAATCTCTTAACGATTGGTTGAAACGGTTTGCCCTCCCGAACCTGAAGAACGAATCCGCCCGCACGTACGTGGTCCACCGCAAGCAGTCAGTGGTTGGATATTATTCAATTTCTACCGGAAGTGTCTCCGTTGAAGAAGCGCCCGCCCGCATCTCCAAGGGTCTGGCCCGGCATCCGATTCCAGTCATCCTGCTGGCCCGGTTGGCCGTTGACCGGCACGAACAAGGCACCGGACTCGGCAAAGGGCTGCTCAAAGACGCTCTGCGACGAATCGCCCAGGCGGCGGACATTGTTGGCGCTCGTGCAGTTCTCGTGCACGCCATTGACGAACCGGCAAAACAATTCTATCTTCACTTTGGCTTTGAGCCGTCGCCGATTCACGACTTGCAACTGATGCTGTTGATGAAAGACCTTCGCAGCTCACTGCCGGGTGCATAGGCCGCCGCTCTACCCCACTGCCGCCGTCATCGCCTTAAGCCCGCTCACCGGCTTCGGCGGCGAAATCATCTCCGGAATCATCGCGGGCAGTCTGACCGCCCAGACTAACGACACAGCCGACGACACTGCTGCCAGTCCCCACGCCAAGTAGCGGCTGATCAGCATCCAGTGGAAACCAAAACGTCCTATCGTCAGCCACGCCAGGAACATGACGCAGCCAACCACTGCCGGAAGCCAGCGTTCGCGAGACTTGAATCCGACCGTTCGAACCATGCAGGCCTGCATCCATAAAACGAATGGAAAAGACACGATCAGATCGAATAAATAGTGCTCTCCGGTCGCCAGGGTGTCGAAAACTGTTGCCAGAGCGAGAGCACCCGCCACAACCCTTGCCCAGCGCGGCAATCCTCGCGTGTTCAACCAGATCAACAACGCCCACGTCAGGTGCAGCGAAGGCACGGCGTTGCGCGGAAACGCCGGCAGCACTGGAATACTTTCCAGCGCCAACCGGTGCAGCATGGGATATGGCAGGTACGCGTTGGGAAAATCGACGGCGAAGGCATAATGAGGACCGCATACCGGAAACACGCTGAAGAACAAATATCCCACCATGGCGGGAGCGAACAGCAACTCAATCAGCTCCCACAGTGGCTTCTCGCGGCGTGCCATGAATCCCGCGTATAGCGCAGCCATCGCCAGCACGATTCCCTCATAGCTGACCTTCACCGCGGGAAACAGCCAGGGATTTGCATTCAGGAGGCGTCCTAATTCAAAGCTGGGCTGAAAACCCAGGGCCCCGTCGAAGGCATAAGCGTACAGATCGAGCGTCTTGGCGTGAATCAACGATGCCATGTTGAGCGAGTACTGCGCACCCAGAGTCAAGAAGGTCAACGCAGCTCCGGGCAGAAGCGCCCGGTAAGCAGCCGGCTCCAGCTCGCGGCCTCGCCACAAAATCGCGCAGCCCATCACCATCAGACTCGCCAGACCGAGCGGACCCATCACCTGTACCAGCAACGTCGGGATGCCCTCATAGTGCCCCCAAACCGTCGTCACCACCCCGATCATCCCAATCCCCGAAACCAGCGCAACACGCCCACGACCCGGCCGCGCCGCCAGAAAAAGCAGGAATGCTCCGCCTAGCCCATAACCGATGAACGGCTGTTTGAAATCGAGATGAAGAATCGCCTCTATCGCAATTGCGACCAGGAGAATGCAACCGAACACTCGCATGACGGCAGGCAAGGTGTTCCGCGGCGCAGTGTTCTCGTCCGGCATAGGATGGAAATTGCAAAGTAACACGCCCATTCCCGCGCCCACAATAGACACAGAGGTTCTGCGAGTAACGGTCGTAACGACCCGGTTCAGATTTCGATCCGCTTCTCTTGATGCCGGCTGAGATACCAACACGGGCTGTAGCCAAAATGAGGAAACAGAGAGCGCACGCATGTTTGGTCCTGCGGCGGCGCAAATTGGTACTCCGTCTTACCGTTCTTTTCGTGGATCACATACTCTGGGGTGACGGTAATGCTGCCAAACACATCCTGATGCCGCCACATGCGGTAACGGACCGAGAGCCAGTCGCCACCATAAACCATGGCAGCCAGCACCAAGACGCCAACCAGCAGACGTATCCGGAGAGACCGCATGCGATATCGTAATTGAAGTGACATACCACTAGCTTGCATACAAATTGCGGTCCCGCGCAGGAAGTCCCATGGCACAGTCAGAGATTAATATCCGGAAACTGAACAGTGAAGACGCGCCAGCGTTTTGGCAGCTTCGCCTCAAGGCTCTAGAACTGGAGCCGCAAGCTTTCACCGAATCGGTAGAGGAGCATCGCAAGATTACGGTCGACGAAGTTGCAGGGCGCCTGAGCGCCACAATTGCAGACGGCAACTTCGTGTTGGGAGCCTTCGCCGAAGACCGTCTCGTAGGAATGGCAGGATTCTTCCAGCGCCAGGGTCCGAAGATCAGGCATCGAGGCCTCATCTGGGGCGTGTACGTACAAAGCGAATGGCGAAAACACGGCGCCGGGAGATTGCTGCTCTCCGAGATATTGCGTCTGGCTCGGACAATCAATGGTCTCGAACAGGTCCATCTTGGGGTCGGAACGGACCGGTCCGCTGCCCAGCGGCTCTATGCTTCTCTGGGATTCGAAGTGTACGGTCGCGAAATCCATGCCCTCAAACTCGGCGACGCCTACGTGGATGAAGACTTGATGCTGCTGCGGCTATGAACGGGTAGAGCGTTTAAGGCCTTGCAAAAGTTCGGGAGTTTCACTTATAATCAGACTAGTCAGACTAGTTTATATGACAAGAACAAAATCCAACACGCATACCCCATGGCAGCTTCAAACCGCCAAAGCGCAATTCAGCGAGGTCTTTCGCCGCGCCCGGGCTGAAGGCCCACAATTCGTTACTCGCCAGGGGAAAGACACAGTCGTGATCTTGCCCGCAGAAGAATTCGAGCGCCTCACACAGCGTACCCGCCAGCCCAAGAGCCTGGTCAAGTTCTTCGCCGAATCGCCTCTAGTTGGTAGCGGGGCAAATCTGAAACGTAAAGCAGATTACGGCCGAAAGGTTGAGTTGTGAGCGGTTTCCTTCTTGATACCAACGTCATTTCTGAGTTGGTAACAGCCAAGCCCGAGCCTAGGGTTACGAGGTGGATCGAGGAGACGGAAGAAACTTTGCTTTACCTCAGTGTGCTCACCATTGGAGAGATCCGGAAGGGCGTCACTTCCCTGCCGCAGTCGGCACGCCGCGTCGCACTCGAAGCTTGGCTCGACTACGATCTAATGCTTCGCTTTTCCCACCGCATCCTGCCGATCGATACGCCCATTGCCGACCGTTGGGGAAGGATTGCTGGGAGTGCAACCGCGAAGAAGTCGCCGGTTCCGGTGATCGACGGATTACTCGCTGCTACGGCATTGCATCACAATCTCATCTTCGTCACTCGCAATACTCGCGACATTTCCGCAACTGGCGCAGCAACATTCAATCCGTGGATCGAATGATTAATCTGCCTTGTCCCCCTACACCACAAAATACTTCGCCCCCGGATGGTGCACCACAATCGCCGAAGTACTCTGCTCCGGCTCCAGCAGAAAACCAGTTGTCAGCCGCACGCCCACATTCTCTTCCGGCTTGAGCAGCGTAAACAGCTTGGTCTGATCTTCCAGGTTCGGGCACGCCGGATATCCGAACGAATACCGCGACCCGCGATACTTCTGATGGAACAAATCCCGGATGTGCGGCGAGTCCTCCCCGGCAATTCCCAGGTCTTCGCGCATCTTCTTATGCAGATACTCGGCCAGCGCCTCGGCCGTCTCCACGCTCAATCCGTGTAAGTAGAGATACTTGGTGTATTCGCCGCCCTCGAACAAGCGCTGCGTTTCCTCCGATGCCCTCGATCCAATCGTTACCAGCGACAGCCCGATCACGTCCATCTTTCCAGCACTCTTAGGAGCGAAAAAGTCTGAAATGCTAAGCCGGCGCCCTTCCCGCTGCCGGGGAAAAGTAAATCTAAGAATTTCCTTCTGTGATCCTCTGTGCTCCCTGTGGTTAAGATTTTCCTCCGGCTCATACACAATCACATCGTTTCCCTCGCTCTGCGCCGGGAAATATCCGTAGACCACCTTGGGATCAAACCATCCCGCGGCAATCACTTCCTCTTCCAATTGCTTCTTGATCGGCCGGAACTTCTGTTCCACCAGCCGCAGATAATCCTCTTGCGAAGCCGTCTTCAACTGCCACTGGTTCTTGAACAACGCAGTGTCATTGATGTATTGAAACACCTCGCGCAGGTCCCAGTCTTTCTTCACCCGCACTCCCCAGAACGGAGGCACGGGAATATTCGGTGCATCGCTCACCACCGGGCTGCGCTCGGCGAACACCGGCCCGCTCTCTTCATCCACCGCTACCGCTTTGGCATATTCCTTGACCGTGCGGCCTTCCTGCAGTCGGCTTTCGCGGTTCCCGTTGGGAGCTGACAAATCCTCCATGATGTGTAATCCTGCGAAGGCATCGTCGGCATAGAACACGGCATTCGAATACTCGCGTCGCAGATCGTCTTCCACGTACTTGCGAGTGAGCGCAGCCCCGCCGCAGATTACCGGAAATCCCAGGTTCTGCCGCTGCAAGTCCTGGATTACATACTTCATCTCCAGCGTAGACTTCACCAGCAACCCGCTCAGCCCGATCGCATCGGCCTTGTGCTCCAGCGCCGACTTGATGATGATGTCGCCCGGCTGCTTGATGCCCAGGTTCACCACCCGGAAACCATTGTTGGTGAGAATAATGTCCACCAGGTTCTTGCCGATGTCGTGGACATCGCCCTTCACCGTAGCCAGGACAATAGTCCCCTTCTGCGAGCCCTCCACTTTCTCCATCTTGGGCTCGAGATACGCCACCGCCTGCTTCATCACTCCCGCCGAATCGAGCACCGACGGAAGCTGCATCTTGCGCGCACCGAACAACTCGCCCACTGTTCTCATTCCGTCCAGCAGCACGGTGTTGATCAACTCCAGCGGCGTGTACTCGGTCAGCGCATCTTCCAGCAATTGCTCCAGGCTTTTCTTGTGTGCCCCATCTCCCACGGATTTTTCACCGTTGATGATGGCGAACTTCAACTTGTCGTCAACCGAAAGGGTTTCGACGTGCGCCGTGGTGGAAGCCTGCGCCTTTCCCTTGGTTCCGGCGAAGTGCCGCATGTACGCCTGAAGCGGATCGCCATCCGAATAGTCGCGATAGATCAGCTTCTTTGCGACTTCAACCTCTTCATGAGGGATCTTATATAACGGATAGATCTTGGTGTAATTGACAATGGCCATATCGAGACCATTGTCCACCGCTTCGTGCATAAAAACCGAGTTCAGCACCCGCCGCGGATAAGCATCCAGACCGAACGAAATATTGCTGACCCCGAGAATGGTCTTCACATCCGGCAGTTCTTTCTTGATCTGCCGGATCGCATTCAGGGTCTCGATTCCCGCCGTCCGGTACTCGTCTTGCCCGGTCGAAATCGGCAGTGTCAGCGCATCGAAAATGATATCCACCGGACGAATTCCATATTTCTTCGTGGCCAGTTCATAAATACGCTTGGCGATGGCAGTCTTCTTGTCTGCAGTCAGCGCCATGCCGTCTTCGTCGATCGTGAGCGCGATCACCGCCGCCCCATAGCGCTTGGCCATAGGCAAGACTTTCGAAGTCCGCTTCTCGCCGTCTTCCAGATTGATGGAGTTGATGATGGCCTTGCCGGGAATGCGCTTCAACGCCTCTTCCACCACATCCGCCTCAGTCGAGTCGACAAGAATCGGCGCGGGTACACGAGTCGCCACCTTCTCTAGGATTGCCGTGATGTAGCCCTTCTCATCCTCGCCGACAATCGCGCAGCACAAGTCCAGCATGTGCGAGCCTTCGTTCACCAGCTTCTTGGCCAGCGCCAGAATGTCGTCATACTTCTTCCCACGCACCAGATTGCGGAAATGCTCCACTCGCGTGGTGGTGTTCATCTCCTCGGCAACGATCAGCGGCTTAGGTTCGAGATCAAGCGGAACCGAAGTGTAAGCGCTCGAGGCCGCGGCAGTCGGCTTGATGTCACGCGCCGCCGGCTCAACGCCGGTAACCGAATCTACCACCGCTTTCAAATGTTCCGGCGTGGTTCCGCAACAACCACCCACGATACGTATGCCGTAGTCCTGCACAAAATGCTTGTGATACTGCGCCAACTCCTGAGGCGTGAGCTTGTAAACCGCATGCCCGCCCACATTCTGCGGAAGCCCGGCGTTGGGCAGCACCGATACATACTTGGTGGAATTCGCCGCCAGAAAGCGCACACCGTCGTTCATCTCCGCCGGCCCCGTAGCACAGTTCAAGCCGATGATGTCCACATCGAATGGCTCAAGCGCAGTAAGCGCCGCGCCGATTTCGGTCCCCAGCAGCATCGTGCCGGTAGCTTCGAGTGTGACCTGAATCGTGACCGGCAGCCGCTTGCCCGCCTTCTGCATGGCCTCGAACACCCCGGCCAGAGCAGCTTTGGCTTGCAGCAGGTCTTGCGAAGTTTCGACCAGCAGAACATCCACGCCGCCTTCAATCAGCGCGCTAACCTGCTCAACATATCCCGCCACCATGTCGTCAAACTTGATGTGTCCCAGCGAAGGCAGCTTGGTGGTAGGCCCAATCGATCCCGCCACAAACCGCGGCTTGTCCTTGGTGGAGAACTGCTGCGCAACTTCTTTCGCGATCTTGGCAGCGGCGATATTGATCTCCGCGACCTTATCCTGCAGGTCGTATTCGGCCAGCACCACTCGCGCCCCGCCAAACGTGTCCGTCTCCACCACGTCGCATCCGACGCTGAAAAAGCTGGCATGAATGTCCTTGATAATGTCAGGCCGGCTCAGTACCAGGAGTTCGTTGCATCCTTCTTTACCCCAGAAATCGTCGACACTGGGATTGCGGGCCTGAATGCTCGTGCCCATGGCGCCGTCATAAATGACAACGCGCTCCTTCACGGTCTGTAAGAAATCAGACATCAGTTCCTGTTCTCACTTTTTGGTAGTCCGTCCATCGATGTGGCCAACGACCAAGGACCGACGACTAACGACGGTCCCTATGCACAAACGCCGGCCCGCTTGGGGCCGGCGCTTTGTCAAAATCGAAAATCCTACTGGGATCTCAACTCCCCGCTGGCCACCTCTGCTTGATTGAATACCGCGTTGGCTCCCATATGTGCTGGCTGGGGGGCCAGCATCTGTTCTTTGCGATAGACCAAAGTGCTGGCATTAAAAGTGGCAATTTCAAAACCGTGTCCATGCGTGATCGCGTCCGTCGGACAAGCCTCCACACAATACCCGCAAAATATACATCGATTGTAATCGATATTATAGACGCGGGCGTAGCGCTCGGCGCCGCTTACGCGGTGTTCGGCGGTGTTTTCGGCGGCCTCGATGTAGATGCAATTCGAGGGGCAGGCGGCGGCGCACAGGAAACAAGCTACGCATTTTTCCAGGCCATTTTCATCGCGCTGGAGAACGTGCACTCCGCGGAAGCGGTCCTGGAACTGCGCCCCCTTCAGCGGCCCCGGCCCGTCAGGATAATTCTCCACCTGCGTGGGCTGGAACATCTCCATGAAGGTGATGCTCATCCCCTTGGCGATGGCCGCGATGTTCTTCAACACCGGCATAGTCTTACTAGTATACCGAAAGCGGCCAAATTGGTTGTGGTCAGGCGATCCCCAGCACCTGATTGAAGAACCCCACCAGATACTTCCAGATCAGGTAGTACAAGATGAGACCGATGGCAAAAACCACGGCAACATATTGATAAGGAACAATCAGTTGCTCGAAGCACATGAGACCACTGCTGCCCAGAGTTACAAAACCCAGGGCGTGAGCCAGCGCAAGTCCGCAGGGTGCCAGCACAAAAGGCAACAAGGCGCCATGAAAGCCAATGGGCAGGTGACGCCGCGGCCGCAGCCAAAGATAAAATATGTTCCACAGCCCAAACAGATTGGGTACCAGCGCCATGGGAAATACAATGATGCGCTCAACCGGCACCGCCATCTGGTAACCAAAACGCGCAATCGAGAAGGCAGTCAGCAACAGCAGGAGCACCAAAGTAGGGACAACGATGCCTGCCATGTATGCTCGCAAGTACGGATGAGTGTTCATAAATGCCTCCCTCACAAGTGATAAAGCAGCAGCGGAATCGTGCCCGGCACCAGAACCAGTCCCAGCACCACCAGCGCCAGCAGTGCCCAATCGAACCATGGAACCACGGCAGAACGTTTTTCGAGCCGGCGCAGCATCTGCGGCCAGAGATCGCGTTCCAGTTCCTGGTTCGCCGGATGGATGCTCCGCTTCAACAGTCCGCGAATCTTTTCGTCGTGTTCATTCATGGTTCCACTCCCAGTTGTTTCAGTCGCTTTCGTAAAAGTCGTACGGCACGAAACACTCGCAGCTTGACGGCTCCTACCGAAATCCCCAGCGCGTCGGCGATTCCCTGGTACGGCTCTTCTTCGATCAGCGCCAGCGTGGCTGCGACTCGCAGCTTTGCAGGCAACTGACCAAAGGCTCGACTCACCCGCTCGCGCTCCTCTTGCTCGACACCCGGATCAGGCAAAACCGGCCCCGGCAAATCCTCAGGAAGCGCGATCTCCGGCCGCGCCTTCTTCAAATAGTCGAGCGCCACATTGGTTGCGATCCGCCGCGCCCAGGCCCCAAAGCTACGTTTGGGATCGAAGCGCGCATGCGCGCGATGAATGCGCCAGAAAGTCTCAATGGTCAGATCCTCGGCGACTCCGGGATCGCGTACCATGCGCACGATCCAGCGAAACACTTCCCCCTGAAACTGCCGGAACAGGCTTTCGAAGGCGTCGAGGTCGCCGTGAGCAAACTGTCGCAACAGCTCCGCGGGCTGTTCCATTTGTCTTCCTATATACGCTTACTGTTGAGAGTGGGGAAAGGTTACAGAGAAAAGCATGGCCACCGATTTTCACGGATTAACACGGATTTCAACCCAATTCGGGACTTTCGGGTCGAAAAACCATTTTGGGAATGGAAATTGACGAGTCTTGTCAAGGGGTCTTGACGGGGTGTTTCTCTGCAATGTATTCATTCGTGGGGAAATATAAATTCCGAAATCGTGTCTCACCTGCCTCTTCAATTTGCTATTCTGAAAATATAGACAGCTGATACGGCGCGGGCCTCAACCCCCGTGCCTTTTTGTTTCTGGCAACGACCCAAACAACACAACTCAGAGGAAGGATCAAGTGCCGGCGCGAGCTGGCGCTTTCTCATTTATGGCGAGAGATACCATGGAGTCACTGCAGCAGGATTTTGACAAGCGGCAAGAGGTGGTGCAGGTCAGTCGCGGTACCAAAAAGCGGGGCGAGTTGGCGGAACTGGCCTTTGTTTATAAGGCGGCGAGCCTGGGTTTTGGAGTGGCCCGGCCTTACGGGGACAGCGACCGTTTCGACTTCATCGTGCTTTCAGGGGAGCATTTCTGGAGGGTGCAGGTGAAATCGTCGAGCGCGATGCAATATGGGGCATACCTAGTGAACGCGCAGAGGAATGCGAATGGAAAGGCGATTCCCTACACCCCGGACGAAATCGATTTCCTGGTGGCACATATCGTGCCGGAAGATGGATGGCTGGTGATTCCGGTGCGGGCGTTTACGCCGCGGAAGAGCATACGCGTGTATCCGAAGGGAGATGTGAGGACAGGGCGGTATGAGAAGTATCGCGAGGCGTGGTGGTTGATGGAGTAGAACCCTTCTCGCCGCGGATTTACGCGGATGAACGCGGATCAACAACACTTAGGTTTTCTGGTCCGTTTGGTCGGCAGCGTATTATCCAAGCGGAGGCCATTCATGGCAAAGAGGGCCACACCCTCTCGTTACGAAGGTATGCTTGCCCTTGACACTGGGCTGCTTGCGAGAGAAACTGCAATCGAAAGGTGCGAGCTTGGGTGCTTTGCCCGGCTAGAGTGTGAAAGGCGACCGTGAGGTCGCCTTTAGTTTTTACCACGGGATTTGCGCGGATCAGTATGTCGTTGAGGTTCGCCGCTCGATGGCACTGACAACCACATGCTTTTGCTCGGGGATAATCTCGAAGAATATCCGCCAGTTGCCTACGCGGCGACGTAGACCTGCGAGACCCTGTAACTTACGGACATCGCCCCGAAAGGGATCTTGCTGCATTTCATCCAGCGCAGCCAGAATCCGCTTGTGATCGGTGGCGGGGACGCGGCTAAGAGACTTTCTTGCCGGCCCGGCGAGGAGAACGGTCCATGCCATCGACGTAATCTCCGAGCGTCACATAATCTCCGCGCTTGTAGGCGGCCATGCCGCGACGGTAGGCGCGGGCCTCAGCGGCGGTCGGCCGCTCCGTGGGCAGCACTCGAACGTTGAAATAGACACGCAACGCCTCGCGCACCAGCTCCGAGCGGGTACGGTGCTCCGCTTTCATGACCTTCTCGATCTGCTTGGCCATGGCTGGAGGAAGCGAAACGGTAAAAGTGTGGCTCTCTCGCATGTTGTTACTTTGTCACACTTGGTGTGATGGGTCAAGGGAATGCCCAGGTGAGCTCGCTGGAGCTATGCGGATGGTGGGGCGCGGGCAAAAAACGAATGCCCCGGTAGTCATCCGGGGCTGGTGGTGCCAATCGGTACGCCGCCTATCAAGCAAGATCATTTTAACAGATAAGTCAATCGTCGAGCGGCGGGCGGAGGACGACGGAGTCGAACCGTAATGGCTGACTAGGCCACTCGACTGCTTGAAAGGCAGCGTCCAGTACCCACTGGCAACATCCTCCAAACGCAGCCTATCCGTAGTGTTTGTCTCATTTCACCGCACGCCTAACAAGACCACGAAAGTAGGCTTTCCCGAAATGGGATGGGTTTGTGGCTGCGATGGAATTAATTTTCGCCGCGGGTTTGCGCGGATGAACCGCGGATTGCCGCCCAGGTTAGCTCGATGGCGCTATGCGGAAGGCGGGGCACCGCGCGTGGGAACCGAAAGGCTACCGAGGTCGTGGTCACCGCGCCCGCCCCTTGCCAAAAAACGGCAAGGAACGGGGCACCCCGGTTAAAACCAGGCCTCCAGATAAGGGACGGGCCACCCGCCCCGACTCGGAAGACGTGGCCATCGGGATGGCGAAGGTACTTTTCGCGGACGTTCCAGGGCATATCGGTGGGCGGGAATGTGACATCGAGGCCGGCGGCGACGCAGTGTTGGTGCATCGCGTCCACGTCGTCCACCCAGACCGACATCCAGACGCCCTTGTCGCCTTATTCGTCTCCGTCGTGCTGAAAGGTGGTGGTGTTGGGGCCGCGGCCGCGGCCTCCCTGCGCGCCTTGACAAAGAAAGATGCAAGCTTCCTCACCCGAGCCGACCGCGCCAAACGTCGGAGGCGTGCCCCAGTCCCACAGCTTCTTCCATCCCCACTTCTCAAACCAGGCGAAGGTGGTGGCGATGTCGGAGACGTTCAGGATGGGAGTCAGGGCTTTGGCTTGCATGCGGGAGGATAGCATTCGACATTGGGACATCCAAGCGGGCGGGGCTCGTGGAATCCCATCCTTTCGCAAAGTGCGCGAAAGGATGGGGCACCCGTCGGACATTAGGGGGCGAGAGTTAAAAGCAGATTCCTCGCGCATCCTCGCCCCTTCGGGGCTGCGGATGGCTCGGAATGACAAAGTTGCTGGGGCTACTTCAGCCCCAGCTCTTTCCACTTCTTATCCACCAGCGCTTTGGTCTTTTCGTCCATCAGGATTTCGTCGGGCCAGGGACGGGTGAAGCCTTCGCTGGGCCATTTGCGGGTGGCGTCGATGCCCATCTTGGATCCGTAGTTGGGCAGGCGCGAGGCGTGGTCGAGCGAATCGACGGGGCCGAGAGTGAATTGGATGTCGCGCTCGGGATCGATGTGGTTGAGCGCCTTGAGCGTGACTTCGCCGATGTCCTGCACGTTGACGTCTTCATCGACCACGATAATGCACTTGGTGAACATGGCCTGGCCCAGCGACCAGATGGCGTTCATGACTTTGCGCGCCTGGCCGGGATAGGACTTCTTGATGGAGACGATCATCAGGTTGTGAAAGACGCCTTCGATCGGCAGGTTGATGTCGACGAGTTCGGGAATGGTGAGCTGCATCAGCGGAAGGAAAATGCGCTCGACGGCTTTGCCCATCCAGGCGTCTTCCATGGGCGGCTTGCCGACGATGGTGGTCGACGTAGATGGGGTCTTTGCGATGGGTGATGCAGGTGAGGTGGAAGACGGGATAAAGATCTTCGAGCGAGTAGAAGCCGGTGTGGTCGCCGAAGGGGCCTTCGGTGCGGAGTTCGTCGAGGTGGACGTGGCCTTCGAGAATGATTTCGGCGGTGGCGGGAACTTCGAGATCGACGGTCTCGCACTTCACCAGCTCGACCGGCTTCTGGCGCAGGAATCCGGCGATGAGATATTCCTCGACGTCAGGCGGCGCGGGAACGATGGCGGAGAAGGTGATGCGCTGGGTCGGTGCCGATGGCGACGGCAACTTCCATTTTGCCGGAGGGCAGTGTGCCGTCGGCGAGGACCGAGCCGCCGGAGGAGCGGGCCATGAGATCGACCGCGGCGGATGTGCTTGAGTCTTTCGTTGCGGCGGCACGCAGCATTTCGCGGTAGTGCTCGGCGCCGACTTTCTGCCGCTGCCAGTGCATGCCGGTCGTGTGGTCGTCATAGACCTGCATGCGGTACATGCCGACGTTGCGTTTGCCGGTTTTGGGGTCGCGGGTGATGACGCAGGGCAGAGTGATGAAGCGGCCGGCGTCCTTCGGCCAGCATTGCAGGATGGGGAACCAGTCGAGCGAGAAGTTGTCGCGGCGGATGACTTCCTTGCAGGGCCCGGTCGCGACTGTCTTGGGAAAGAACTTGCCCATCTCGGCCAGCATGGGCAGCATTTTTACTTTGTCGAGGAAGCCTTGCGGGGATTTGACGTCCATGAAGGCGCGGATGCGGTCGGCGACTTCGTCGAGCGTGTCGACTTCGAGGGCGAGATTCATGCGGCGGGCGGAGCCGAATTGGTTGATGAGCACTTGCGCGCCGGGATGGCCTTTGAGGTTCTGGAACAAGAGCGCCGGGCCGCCAGCTTTGCTGACGCGGTCGGTGATTTCGGTGATTTCGAGGATGGGATCGACTTCGGTGCTGATCTTCTTCAGTTCGCCGGCGCGGTCGAGGGCGCGCGATCCAGTCGCGTAGGTCGTCGTAGGCCAAAGTTCCTCCGGAGAACGAGAATTATACAGTTCTCCGGCAAAGGCGCTAACCACAAAGGACACAAAGGGGCACTGAGGAAAGCCCCAACGCGGAAACCTTGGGATGTCCTTTGTGTACCTTCGTGCCCTTTGTGGTTAGTGAACCTTGGAGGTGACAAAGATTTGACACACGCAGGTGCAGGGATTTGGACGCTTGCCTGCTACACTGCATCTGATCAGCCATGAAACGACGAGTAGTCATTACCGGCATGGGAGTGGTGAGTCCTAATGGCGTGGGCAATGCAGCCTTTGCCAGCGCAGTGCTCGAAGGGCGCAGCGGGGTGCGGCGCATCTCACGCTTCGACCCCTCGGAGATTCCCGTCCAGATTGCCGGCGAAGTCCGCGACTTCGACGAACTGGCGTGGGTCGAGAAGCGGGACCGCAAACATGTTTCGCGGGTGCTGCCGCTGGCGCTTGCGGCGGCCACGGAAGCCCTGGCTGACGCCGGCATTGATACCGCTTCCCTGCCCCTGGAAGAACGCAGGCGCTTCGGCGTGATCATGGGTTCCGGCGGCGGATCGCAGGAGTTCACCGAAGAGCAATACCGCCTGTTCTTCCATCAGCAATACAAGCAGATGAGTTTGTTCTGCGTGCCGACGGGAGTGATGGGTACGCTGTCGAGCGAACTAAACGTGCGCTTCGGCCTGCGCGGGGCGAGCCACATCATCACCACGGGATGTACGTCGTCCACCGACGCCTTCGGCTACTCCATGCGGCAGATTCAGTCGGGACGCCTGGACATGGTACTCAGCGGCGGCGCCGACGCTCCCATCGCCCTCGGAATCATAAAAGGGTTTCTGCTCATGAAGATTTTGACGGACTCCTGGAACCAGAGTCCGGAACGGGGGTCGCGCCCGTTTTCGGTGGATCGGGATGGCTTCGTGCTGGCTGAGGGTGCGTGGATGTTTGTGTTGGAGGAATACGAACATGCGCGGGCACGGGGCGCGAAGATGCTGGCGGAGGTCTGCGGATATGGGTCGACTTGTGAGGCGTTTCATCGGGTGCGGTTGCAGGAATGTGGCGAGGAGCCGGCGCGGGCGATTGGGTTAGCGATGAAAGAGGCGGGGATCGCGGCCGCAGAATGTGCACTATGTGAATCTTCACGGCACCTCTACGCAGTTGAATGACCGCATCGAGACGCGGGCCTTGAAGCTGGTGCTGGGCGAGCAAGGCTGCGGGGATTCCGATGTCGGCGTTGAAGTCGCAGATCGGGCATCCGCAGGGAGCCTGTGGCGCGGCGGGAGTGGCGGCGACGATTGTGGCCATGCGTCACGGGCAGCTTCCGCCGACGATTAATCTGGAGACGCCTGACCCGGAGTGTGATTTGGATTATGTGCCGCAGGCGGGACGCCGAAAGGCGATCGAACACGCGGTTTGCAATTGCATTGCGTTTGGATCGAAGAATTCGGCGCTGGTGCTGAGGAATGTTGCCTAGGCCTTCTTGGCTGTCATGAGCGACATCAGTGCGTCGACGTTTCTGCCTTCTTTTTCCTGCTCGGAGAGATCGACTCCCCAGAAATTGCTTTGTGCATCGACCGCCTGCACTCCGGCCTGGACTTCGTTAGGGGTGAGTTGCTGCACCCAGACCACCTTAAAGTTAGCTTTTTTCGAGCCACGCTGCAGGGAAATGACCTGGCCGGTTTTGAGTTCGGTGTGCAGGCCGCCGATGCGTGCGCCGACGTAGGTGAGGTCAAAGGTGTGGGCGAGATGAGTGGCGCCGGAAATCGATACTTTTACGGGTAGGACCATCTTCGTCCGTTTGGTTTTGCGCTGCTCGGCCATGGCCACTTCATTATGTGAGTCTGGGCTGAGCGAGAGAAGATTACCGAAGTCATCGGCGACAGCGGCAGGCAGGGCGCGGCTTCTACGAGCCCAGAAGATGCAGAACCGTGTCCTCGACCTTGGTCCACGCCTGGGAGTGGGGATCGATCAGGTCGAAGTGGCCCGCGGTGGAGATTTCCAGATAGTGGACGTCTTCCCCCTTCGGTTTCTTTTGTTGTGCGTAGTTTCGGCTGAGGTAGGAAGGGACCACGTCGTCGGCTGAGCCGTGAATCAGCCACTGAGTGGTGGAATGGTTGATGGAGAGCTTCATGGGATCGGCTGCGCTGTAACGTTGCGGCACTTCGCTGGGTTTGCCGCCGAGAAATTCGACCACGGCGTTGTCACTGAGATGCAATTCCCAGGCTTGCTGCAGATCGAGGACTCCGGCGAGTGAGACAACCTTCTTGAGCGAAACCTCGTGTGCGGCCAGGCAGAGAGCGAGTTGTCCTCCGGCGGAATGACCCATGACTACGACTTTGCTGAGGTCGAGACTGTAGCGCTTCCTGAGTTCGGGCAGGAAGCGATAGGCGCTACGCATGTCTTCGAACGTACCCGGCCATCCACCGCCGGGGTTGCCGACGCGGCGATACTCCAGATTCCAGGTAGCGAGTCCTTTTGAGGTCAGCGCGGCGCACAGGTGCCCGGCGTGAGCCAAATCGTATTTCGCTCTCCAGAAGCCGCCGTGGATGTTCATCAGCAGCGGGAATGGGCCTTTGCCTTTGGGCAGGCGAAGATCGCCGAATTGATTGGGATCGGTGCCGTAGGTGACGCGAGCATCGGCGGGAGGCGGGGGCAGAGTCAGAATGGATTCGGAGGACATGGGGAATGACTTGGCGAAAGAGGACAGTGGCACACTGAGCGCGATACACAAAAGGCGCAGGGCTTCGCGGCGGGTTGGGTGTTTAGTCAAACCGCTTGGCAGCCGCTTCTCGGGCAAAGAGTCCACGAGAAATAGGATACGCTCACCTATTTCAGGCGGAAACCGCCGATGTAATCCTGCATGAACTGCTGGTTGCGGGTATCGGGCCAGGTGACAAGAAAATAGTTGTTGGTGTCCCAGGCGTTGCCGGTGTAATCGCCCATGTAGGTGCCGCCATTGCCGTCGAGGTAGGGGTCGGACAGGGTCGGCGTCACCGCATAACTCTTGCTGAACGACGCACCGCCGTTGGTCGAGATAGCGGCAAAGGGTTGATAGCTGACGTTTAGCGGATCATTGCGACGGTCCAGCCAACTGACGCCCACTTTACCGGACGGGCTGACCGAGAGTGAGGGAAAGAATTGGTCGTGTCTCGCGGTCGCGGCTACCATTACCGGCTTGTTCCAGGTATTGCCGCCATCGGTGGAGGTTGCGACTTCGACTTTCATCTGCGTGCCCGTCCAGTTGTACATGACCGTGTATAGATACCCGGCGTGAGGGCCGCTGCTGTTGTCGATTCCGATTACCGGCATATTCGCGACGGGCTCGTTGGTGAGCGGCAGGTTGCCGAAAAAGGAGCAGTCGCAAGTGTCGGGAACCAGGTTAACAATGGCGATGGTTACCGGCGTTGACCAGGTATTTCCGCCGTCGGTGGATTTTGAGAGCAGCATCTGTGCCTTGGTGCCTGCACAATTGATGTTGGCGCCGGTCATGGCACAGCGCTGCCAGGCGACATAGGCCGTGCCGTCACTGCCGATAGCCAATCGGCTGAACTGGTCCACGATGGGCTTTACCTGGAGGGGATCGACGGTCGTGGTTGTCCAGGTAGTGCCGCCGTCGGTTGAATGGGAGACGGAAATCTGGCTCTTCACGATCTCAGCATCGAACTGGGTAGCAGATAGATAAACGGAGGTCGAATAGGGGCTTTCTGGACTGTTATCGACCTCAAGAGAAGGTATGTTAGTTTCGCCCCCTAGGAGGGCGCTCACGGCCATGACGGGCGCGCTCCAATTTTCCCCATTGTTAGCGGAGCTCACGAGCAAAATGGGCCAGGAGTCAAGCGGATCTGCAGCGGCTACGTATGCTATCCCGTCTCCGTACGCTAGAGCGCCGTCGCCGGAGCTAGCGAAGGTTTCAATGCAGCCTTCGTTCCAACTCGCCCCTCCGTCGTTGGACGTATAGACGCCCAGTATGAGGACGCAGGAATAGTCGGCCGCAGTCGCAACCAATTGAGTCGGATGGCGCGGGTTCGCCCGGATTAATATCGTATTTGCTTTGCCGGGCGAGACCCCCGCGCCGGACAGAGCGCACGGAGCAGGAGAGCAAAAATTGCGTTCGCGAAGTTGCTGAACAGGCAGGGTAGAATAGAATGCGCGAGCTCTGGTCATTGCCGCAACCCCATTGCTGGCCTGCCCCAGAAGGGGTTGAGCAGCACAACCTACGAAGGCGATCAGACCGACTAAGAGGCTCAGGGGGGCTTGACTTCGCATTGGACGACAACTCACGACATGCGATTGTCGTGCCCTCATAGCCTAAGAGTCAAGATGAAAGATTTTGCACTCGGTGTAGCACCTCCCTTTGACCTTGTTCTGGTTTCGTAACGAAGGTGCGTTTGGCTCCCATGCACATGGCTGGCGGGCGTATCATCCTTCGTGGTGTTGCCGATCACCGTCCGAGCCTAACCAGTCAAACCGGATGAACCTGTGCCTAGCGGGGCCGACCCTGTGCCCGGAATACTTTCTTAAACAGCAACGCACCGCGTTTTTGTTTTCGTAACAAAACACACCTTGGGCGCGTGGAACGTGCAATCAGCTTTACACTCTTGGCCATCCATTCTTGGACACGGAGGGGCGTTCTATGTCTGATCTTCATGGAAGCAGCACTGGGATACGTCCCCAACGAAATGCAGATATGTTGCGAAGATTCTTGGTTGTGCTCCTATTGCTATTGGCTTCAGTCTCCGCACAGGCCCAGAACAGTCTTGGCTCATTGTCACAAGGGCAACCGGTTGTAGCACAGGGTTCTGGCAGTAGCGGGGCGACAGCGGCGTCCAGCGCTCTCGTTTTGGACGCCAGCCAGTTCGCTGGGTCCGGAGGAACCGACCTTTGCGCAAAGGTGAATGCCGCCTGTATAGCCGCGAACGCCATCGCGGGAGGCATTGGCATGGACATCGACGCACGCGCTTTTGTGACATCTGGGACGAATCAGACATGCTCGGTCACGACGGCCAATGCCATGTTGAGCAACTGTTCCAACGGAGGCAAGGTACTGCTCGGCTCTTACACCCTATGGCTCCCGCTGTCGCCAGCGACTGCTGTGAGCAACCCGAATCCGCCGGGGGCGGTTCTAGTTTTGCCTAACAACTTCGGGGGGTTTCGCGGCATAAGCCGAGGGTCGCTCAGTTGCCACGATACAAACGCCAATTGCTCGGCTGCGAGCACCCCGACCTCGACTGGCACAGTCATCGCAGCCTGCACCGGAACGAACACACCCATTTCTGGTTGTACCGCACCCTCAGCCAGCCGCATATGGACGATCAACTCGATCACCAGCACATCCAAGCCAAACACAAACTACTACGCCATTACGCTAAACACAGGTTCCGCTACGAACCTGGTTGCCGGCGAACCGGTGCGGATTGACAAGGGTACCATTGCGGGGTTTAACGGTGCGTGGCGAATCTGCTCGAAGACCAGCACGATTACGACGACCGACCCCAACTGCCCCGCCGATCCTCCGGCACCCAACGCGAGCTGCTCCGGCGCTTCCTGCACCTTCTATGTAACGGGTCTAGCTGTCGCACCAAGTAATTGCACGTCGAGTTGCGGTACCCTCTACGCCGAGATTCCTCTCATCGACATTGGACCGGTCGGCAGTGCCACGTTCGCGCAGCGGGTCGAGAACCTGACCGTCGACTGCGTCGGCGTGCCAACATGTGTTCCGATTCGAAGCTTATCTGGGAACGAGCAGTCGGGATTCAGGGACGTTCAGCTTACAGGTTCGTTGGAGCGAGGCTTCGATGTGCATACGAACAACGCTCAAAACGGCGGCCCGCTGACCGATCTTCAAATTGCAGCAGGCACTAAGATCGGTGGGACCGGACAAACGCCCTGCGGCGCGGGCACGACTGGATTCTTTGTTGGCGAGAACGGCGCGCGCCAACTGAGCGGCAATGTCAGCATCGTCATGACCAATTGTGTCAACGTTTGGGCTCCGGGAGGAAACGTGAGTGGCCCGGTCACAGCCGGCGCCTACGTAGATACATCGCTGCTAACCTTTCAGATCGGCAACCTCCACTGTGAGAACACTGAGAAATGCATACTTATCGGCCAGGGATAACGCCTCGAATGCGGTTAACGTGCATGACTCGGATGGCATGTCCGGTCTCGCAAACAGCTGCGTCGATAGCACACGCCAGTGCATCGCGCAAACCGGGGCATATAGCGGTGGTCCGTCCAGTGTCATAGATATCAGCTCCAATTTCTCCACCACGACACCGTGGACTGGGCATTATCGGCTGAGCAACCTGCGCAAGAACTCGGCGGCGAACAATTTAATTGAGGACAATGCTGTTGGGGTGACCTCAGGTGAAAGCTTCATCGAGGCTTATGACGTGGATCGGACCTGTGCCAGCGGGATTTGCTCGAACACGGTACAAACCAGCAGCCAAACAATCCAGAGCATAATGCCAACCGGCTTTTCGATTCCGCAAGGGACGATTTCGGCCAGCACGCCATTCATAAGCCAAACTGCTACCTGGAGCGGCAGCGCGGCTTTTACGAATATTCTGACGAACGTCACCAACACTGGGGGGCCTGGCTCTCTGCTGGTCAATCACAAAGTCAGCGGGAGTTCGGTCTGGAATTTAGATCCCTTGGGGAACGTGACCCAGGCCGGAAACCTGAACTTGTCTGGCAGTACCCCGACGATCACCACGGCTACGGGCGTAAACCTAGCTCTTGCTCCGGGGACTGGTGGGATAGTGACATCTCCTTCGTTGAGCTTGTCTGGTAGTTCGCCAAGCATCAGTACGTCCGGTGCGAATGCAAATCTGAATCTTCTCCCCAACGGCACAGGGCTCGTCACGGCCCCGTTTCTGAGTTTGACCGGCACTGCCCCGACCATCAGCACCGGTTCAGGTGTAAACCTTGCCCTTGTTCCAGGTACGGGCGGGCTGGTGACAGCACCGTCTCTGAGTTTGACAAGCAGTACACCGACCATCAGCAGCAGTGTCACGGGTGCAAATCTGAGCCTTCTCCCGAGTGGCACAGGGCTCGTGACAGCTCCTACGCCTACTTCTCCAACCGACAATTCTACGGACGTAGCGACGACGGCCTTTGTGCAAGCGCATCTGCCGCAAGTGGCTGGCAAGGTTGCCATCACGGGCCGGACCACAAGCATTCCCGCCCTTACACCATTAATCTCATCTCCCGCTACTGGCACGTACATGCTATCTCTTTGCCTGTACGTGCAGGTTGTTGGAACGAACTCAGTGACAGCCTCGGTCTCCTACAATAACGGTACAATCACGACCAGCGAATCCAGCGCCTTAGTTGTAACGTCATCCACTTCTAACCGTAGCTGTACCGTGATCTCCCAGCACGTCGCCTCTGGTACTCCGATCACATATTCGACGACCTTGTCGGGTTCGGCTACCACGCCCGGAACCTATGGGTTGGACATCGTGGAGACGCAGGTACAGTAAGGAATTCGTACGCGAGGAATCAATCCCCACCTTTGCAAAAAACGCAAAGGTGGCCCACCCGGCGTTCCGAACGACTATTCTTTCAGTTTGAGTTTGGACTTGTTCTCTTCGAGAAACTCGCGGAGCTTGTCAGCCGCTCCGAGCAGGCGCTGCCATTGCTCGTAGTAGAGCGTCACGGGGAAACGGCCCAATCCGTACACACTCACACCACCTTTTTCGCCGACACGGAATTCCAGGCTGCCGGTGCGGCGTGGACTCTTTTCCAGTTCCGCCAAGCGGGCTTTCAGTTCTTCGTAAGTTGGTTCTGCCATGAGGTTGCCTCGCGTCCTTTGTCTCGAATCTTTCTCTCGAATCTACTGGTATCGAACCATGATAGGGGATGGGGGAAGTTTTCGTCTAATCCAGAAACGCCTTCATGCAGAAGGCGCTGCCACCGGATTTTTCAAACTCGGAAGTATCCACGACGATTGGGCTCAGGCCCTCTTGGGAAAGAATCTGCGACAGGTGGTCGTTCAGGCGTGGAGTAAGAAAGCGGCCGTTGGCGACGATCCCGTTGCCCATGAACTGCACGGTTTCGTCGCGGGTAAGTTCGTGGATTCGGGCGAAAACGCCGCGAATGGCCGCCAGGGATTTTGTGGAAAATGCTCCGGGATAAATCAGGGCGGAATCCTGGTTCAAGGGGCAGAAGCAGGTGTCGAGGTGGTAGCAGTGGGCGTCGACCAGTTCCAGCGGGGTGACGGGAAACCCCATCTGCGTCATCGCCGTGGAAAACTTCTCCACACCGCCGCGGGTCGAACGAAACCCATAAGCAGCCCAAATGCGCGAGCGGTCAGGATGCCAGAGCAGGTCGCCGTGGCCTTCCAGATATTCTTCCCCAAGGTTGAGATCGATGACCTTATAGCCGCGGCCGCGAAACCAGTCCACGTAGAAGGCCACTTCCTGGTGGCGGGAAGGATAGCGCATGTGGCTGGGCACGATGAATTTCTCCCCGTTCCGGGCCTGGCCGACAAAGACCTGGTTGGCCGCAAAGACCATGTCTTCAAAGTCTTTCACTGGATCTATGAGTTCTACCTTGAGCCCGGAGTCCTGCAGGGAGCGCCGCAAGCCGTCCCACTGCTGTTGAGCTTTTTTGCGATCGATAGCCTGACCCATGTAGGGGTTCTTGGCCTCGCGCACATCGAAGAAGGTCGGGGGGCACATCAGGACGGCTTTGGGCATAGAAGAATGATGATAGCGGGTCGCAGGGCGGAATTGCCATGTTCGGGACTCTTCTCTGCGGCCGACGATGTTTTCTTGCCAAAGTCAAAACCTCAAAACGCAGAGATCGCTGAGAACCCCCACCGAGTGCGCGGGCAAAGACGTTGACCAGGTCAGGTAAAGATGCCGAGCGGTCGGCAGTTTTGGGTGGTTTCGTCAAAGTGGGCAAAACGACCGGGTTCTACGACCAAGGACAACGCCAGGATTCCCAACAGCTTGCGTGATCTCTCTCGGCCCCAACATCCTGGCACTGGACATGCAAGGTTCATCGGTGGGGATCAGCAGCCATGCTGAACAAGTGTGCCAATCCAGGATGCATCGAGTCCTTTCGCAAGCTGGAAGACGGGAAACTATTTCTGGTCGAAGTCGAAGCCTCAGCGGCATCGCTCGACTCGCGGGCCGCGGAAGACGTCCGCTTCTCCCCTCACCTGGAACACTACTGGCTGTGCGATCTGTGTGCATCGGCGCTGACTTTGATAGTCGAGCAGGAGCGAGGGGTGGTGGCGGTGCCGCTGGCGCGGCCCTTGGGAAAAATGCCGGCGGCTTCGGTGCGATCGGGCGAAGTTGCCGGCAACCCATTAACCAGGAATTATGGCCGGACGCAGTCGGCACACGGAGGAATCAAATGAGGCGCGGGCTTCCAAGGTACGAACCGCGAATGCAGGCGTGTACCATCTGTGGCGAAGCAAAATTACCCGCCCAGGTGTGGTTTCTAGTCACCGAGAGCCACTGCGAAGACAAGCTTAAGATTCTGCAATGGCAGGAGGAGATTGCGGAGCGGGATGGGATCTATGGGGCTTGCTGCCCGGCTCACGTGGAAGAATTGGTCATCCACTGGATGACGACTGGAAGTCTGGATTTCCCGTTTGCAACTACCGCAGGCCCGGCGAGGCTGGGACGACGAGTACCGCTCGCCTTTGTAGCGATGAAGGTTGAGCCCGACACTCGTGGCGCATACCAGATCGGTGAACTGGCTGTGCATCGCGAGAGCATGGGCCGGCTGCTTAATGAGAGTCCGGATTCACTGCAGCTTATTCTGGACGAACTGACTCGGGCATTGCAGAGCGAAAGCACGAGTGATGCCCGCTTCCAATCGTCAGAATGTGGCGCCGGGACACTGCGGCCCGCGTAGGCCTTATTCCAATGCCGCTTGGGAGCTGAACACCGATTCTTCTCCAGCGAGCGCACTTACCCTCAGACTTCCTGCGCTTCTTTCCACGAGCGCCAGTCCCTGGTCACGGCCTTGGCCATGTCTTTGCCGGCGGACAGAAGCTCCACCGGCTTCAGCCGATCAAGATGGTGGGAAATTGCCTTGCGCGCACCCGCCGTTCCCAGGTGAACGTTCGCAGTCTCCCATCCCATGGCAAAGTGCAGGCGAATCTCGTCCTGGTTGCGAGGCAAAACTGCCAATTCGATGCGTGAGCAGTGAGGCGACAGCCGACGGACGATCCAGGAACCGCGGAGCCGCACAAAAGGATCAGGGTCGCGCACCGCCCGCTCAAGAATGGTCTGGTATGAGATGCCTCCCTTGCCCGGTTTTCCCGCCGCCCAGTGAATCGCAGAGGGTGCCAGGGCCTTGGCTTCACGGGCAATTCTGCCACCGTGGCAGTCGGCAATGGCCACTACTCGGACGTGTCCCAGGCTTCCCAAGCCCGCGATCCGACGCACAGTGCGGTAGTCGAGGCCGGGTTCGGGCATCAGACGATCCAAGGATTCGCGAAGTTGACGGGGAATCCTTCCTCGTACTTTCGGCAACGCGTCCATCTTCGCCCAGAAGTGCACCGGGTCACGCAGTTCGCCGAGAGCGAGCAGGCGCAACCATTTGTGCTCTTCTTCGAGGACAAAGGGACGTCCACTCTCTACCAGCGACTGGCGATACCCATCAAGCAGCGCGGCGCAGGCGTCTTTAGCCTGGAGTTGGAGGTGCCCTTCCTGGCTGGCCAGCAACGCACTGGTCGCCAGCCGCACCAGGTCGTTGGTGTAAGGCAGGGTTCCGGCTTCGTCAAAATCGTTGATGCCCCAGACCAGGCGACCCTCGATGTCACGCCAGGTGCCGAAGTTTTCTACGTGGAGGTCGCCGACTGCCAGCACACGCGGGGCTTTGGCGAGATCGGAACAAACCTCGGGCCAAACTTGCATCCAGCGATAGAAGGTAGCTCGAAAAAAGGGGAACGGCGACTCCGCCATATGTTGGTGTTTGAGGCGAAGATCAGACCTGACTAAGGGAGTGTGCTGGCCCAGCCAGGTTTCATAGCGGCGGGTTGCCTTGACGATGTTCATGCATCCGGTGGGAAACATAGAAGCGTTAATAACAAATGTCAATGTGGGGGCGGGCAGGTTAATTGCGGCGCAGTTTCGGACATTCAATCCCACGAGCGGACACGGGAGTTCGAGGCGCCTGGGCGGTCGATTATCGAAAGAGGACGTTTAGCGGCTTCTCGGCTTGGCCGGACGCTTGCAGTCGAGTAGCTGATGCCCGGGTGTGTTCGGGCCGAAGGGGGCTTACTGACATGCAGACTGAACGTATCCGCCAAACGGTTTCCGGTCCGCTGAGTCTGGACGACATCGAGAAATTTCAAAGGCAAGGGTGGACGGCAACGGCCATCGAGTGGCAGCGCGAAGTGCCAGGCACAGAGACCGCGCCTGCGATCGAGGATCCGCCCTATGGCCTGCGGGTTGGTAATGACTGTTTGAACTTGGAAGAAGATCCCAACGAAGCCAAGGTTCTGGTCACCATGATGGAGCTGATGATCCAGGATGGGCCCTATTCCTCGATTGCCCAGGAACTCAACCGCCGGGGATTGGCAACGCGGGAAGGCTCGAAGTGGAACCCGGTATCGGTGTTCAAGATGCTGCCGCGATTGATAGAGGCAGGGCCTAAGATCTTTTCTTCAGAAGAGTGGCACCGGCGCCGGCAGCAAGCCAGGGAGCGGAAGCAGGGGCTGCCGATCTAGGACTCGGTGAACATGCTCCGCAGGGAGACGGAGTCCCAGGGGGATCCTTTTGAAACCTCATTCCAGGGCGAAAGCTCAGCTCCACTCGCAGGCATCCGCTCTTTTTTTTGGTTTGACATTAGCCTTTGCTAGCTCATAATAGCCAACCGAACGGAGGCGATTCCTATGATGAAGCGCATTCTATTGGCAGGTGTACTCGGGGGCATCGCAATGTTTGTGTGGTCGTCGATTGCGCATATTGTGCTACCGCTCGGAACCACGGGAATCAAGGAGATCCCAAACGAGCAGAGCGTTCTGGCCGGGATGCAGAGCCAATTGGGCACCTCGTCCGGTCTTTATATGTTCCCGGGGATGGGACTGGGACCGAACCCCACGCGGCAGGAACAAAATGCCGCCATGCAGCAGTATGACCAAAAGCTGGCTGCGAACCCCTCGGGTTTGTTGATCTATCATCCGCCGGGCGCGAAAGGATTGACGCCGGGCCAACTGGTAACAGAATTCTTGACCGAACTAGCGGAGGCGTTGCTGTTAGCTTTGCTGCTGGCGCAGACTTCGCTGGCTACGTTCGCGTCGCGCATGGGATTTGTGATAGTCGCCGCGCTCATGGCCGCGATTACAACCAATATTCCCTACTGGAACTGGTATGGGTTCCCGGCCAGCTATACCACGGCGTACATGAGCACACAGCTCGTAGGCTACCTGCTGGCAGGAATGATTGCAGCTGTGGTTTTGAAGCCGAAAGCGCCTACCGCCAGGACGTTGGCAGTGGCGGCGTAATGGGTTGAGTTTTGGCATTGGGGTTGCCGCCTGTAATATCCTGTCTGGCAATGACTCGCGAGACGCTGGTTGATTCCCGGCAGGAGATTCTGCGGACCGCGGCCCGGCTGTTCCAACAGCAGGGCTACGATGCCACGTCGATGAACGACGTCGCCTCCGCCCTGAAAGTCAGCAAAGCCGGCCTGTACCATCACTTCCAGAGTAAAGACGAGATTCTGTTCGAGTTGATGAACCATGCCCTGAACATCACCCAGGAGCGGGTGGTGGACCGTGTCCGCGACGTCGCCAATCCGGAAGAGCGGCTGCGCCTGCTGATTCGTCTGCATGTTGACGTCATTCTGAGCGTGCGCGACCGCGAGATCACAGTGCTGCTGCATGAGAACCACCCTTTGCCTCCATCGCTGCGCAAGCGCATCAATGCCAGAAAAAAGGAATACGTTCATTTCGTGGAAAAGCTAGTGTCTGAAGTGCAACAGGCGCGGCAATCCCGGCGAAGCGTGAGTTCTCGTGCAGCCACTTTTGCCCTGTTGGGAATGATCAACTGGATTTACCAGTGGTACAAACCGGAATTCACCTTGAACAGCCAGCAAATCGCGGCACAATTTACCGAGATCTTCTTCAGCGGAGCTCTGTCCTGATTCCGCAATCGAACTTCCACCCGTTACCCCGGTAACGTGCCGGTAATCAACATCTCATCCATAATGGCGTTGCAGTTCGTGAGGGCCGTTTATGCCTCACGGGTCGTTATCCCCAGACGACAGCGGTTGGACCAGCAATCCACCACAACCCACCTATGCACACCGGGGCTCGACAGGCAAGAAGTGAGGATGACAGTCAGTCCCAGGCACTGGCCCAGCTCTACAAGACCGTCCTGGAATTGATCTCATCGGAAGCGTCACTGCCTGAGGTACTGAAGTGCCTGTGCGGATTCATGGAGCAGCAATTCCCCGGCACGCTGTGCTCGGTGCTGCTGCTGGATGCGGACGGCATCACCCTGCGCCACGGCGCGGCCCCCAGTCTTCCATCCGCATACTGCCAGGCGATTGACGGATGCCGCATCGGGCCCAACGTGGGATCGTGTGGCACGGCGGCGCATACGGGAAAACCGGTGGTAGTCAGCGACATCGCCAATGACATCCTGTGGAAAGATTATCGCCAGCTGGCACTGCCCCACGGTCTGAAGGCGTGCTGGTCAACCCCGATTTTTTCCCGATCCGGCAAAGTTCTGGGGACTTTTGCGGTCTACTATCGCGAGGTGCGTGAGCCCGATCCACAGCACTGGCAGATGATTGAGCGCGCCACCCATCTGGCGGGTGTGGCCATTGAGCGTGAGCGCTCGGATGCCAAGCTGCGTGCCGCTGAAACCCGATACCGCAACCTGGTGGAACGTCTCCCCGCGATCACTTACATTGCCGAGGTCGGCGTCCTGGGCCCTGGCACTACGTCAGCCCGCAGATTCAATCGATCCTGGGTTTTTCCCCGGCTGAGTGGAAGCAGGACGCTTCGAACTGGATCAACCATATTCATCCGGAAGACCGCGAACATGCCCTGGCGTTCGACGCTCAGTTCGTGGCCAACGGGGGCAGGATGCGGACCGAATATCGCATGCTGAGCCGCGAAGGCAAGGTTTTGTGGTTTCGAGACGAGGCCGTAACTCTTGATGACGGACCGGGACACGCACCCGTGATGCAAGGGGTACTTTACGACATCACCGAACATAAACTTCTGGAGGATGAGCTTCGTCAGTCACAAAAGATGGAAGCCATCGGCAAGCTGGCGGGAGGCGTGGCCCACGACTTTAACAACCTGCTGATGATCATCCAAGGCCACAACGAACGCCTGCTGCGGCACCTGAATCCCGACGATCTGTTGTTTGCGGACGTTCATGGGATAAGGGGAGCGGTGAACCGTGCCGCCTCTCTGACCCAGCGTCTGCTGGCCTTCAGTCGCAAACAGGTGCTGCAACCCAATGTGCTCAACCTGAATGCTGTGGCTGGCGAAGTGGGCAAAATGCTGGAGCCTCTGATCGGGGAACACATTGAGCTTAGCCTGGAACTGGCCGCAGATTTGTGGCGAGTGAAGGTCGATGAGGTGCAACTGGAGCAGGCCATTTTAAACCTCACCCTGAATGCACGGGATGCGATGCCACACGGAGGCAAGCTGACGATTGCCACCTGCAACCGTCAAGTCAATCAGGGCCATAGCGATGAGGGAGCGGATGCCATGCCGCCCCGACCTGGAAAATATGTGGTGCTGACCGTCAGCGATACCGGAGTCGGCATGGATGCAGACACCCAAAGCCACGTCTTCGAGCCTTTCTTCACTACCAAGGATTTGGGCAAAGGCACCGGGCTGGGTCTGGCCAGCGTCTATGGGGTGGTGCAGCAGAGTGGAGGCTGGGTGACGTTTCGCAGTCAACTGGGACACGGCAGCAGCTTCAGCATCTATCTACCCGAAGCTGGCGGCGAACCGGCATCCACCAGCACGCAACCCGCTCCCCCTCCGGAGACTAAAGGCACGGAGACCATTCTGGTGGTGGAAGACGAAGACGAAATCCGGGACATGGTGCGAGAGTATCTCGAGCGCAAAGGGTACACCGTTGTGGCCGCTAACAATGGCAGTGACGCCATGCAGGTTGCGCAACGCTACAAGGGCTCAATCCACCTGCTGTTGACCGATGTGGTCATGCCGCACCTGGGCGGCCACGAACTGGCCCAGCAGATCAAGGGCATGCGGCCACGCATCAAGGTGCTGTTCACTTCGGGATATCCGGAACACACGGCGTTGAACGACAGAATTACAGACCAGTCTGCGATGATTCTGCAAAAGCCGTATCCGCTGAACATCTTGGCGAGCCGCATCCGGGAAATGCTGGACGCGAGGGCGGTCACGTCGGGCGATCGATCAAGCCCGGCGCTCGCACCAAAGGCCGAAGACCACCCTTCCTAACGTACTGGCCCATCGGTCGTGCAGCAGGTTGCCTCGCTGCCGCTAGGGCATCTCATGCGGAATGATCGGCCGCACTTCGATCGCACCCCAGCGGACGGATGGAATGCGGGCGGCGAGAACAAGGGCTTCTTCCCGATCCTTGGCTTCGACGAGGTAGTAACCGCCTAACTGCTCCTTGGTTTCGGCGAAGGGGCCGTCGGTGACCAGCTTCTTGCCGTCGCGCAAGCGCACGGTGACGGCTTTCGATGTGACATCCAACTCGTTGCCACCCCGCAGGTGGCCACTGTCGGCGATGCTCTTGGTATAAGCGCCATATTCCTCGGCGATCTTCCCCTGTTCCGCCTTGCTGAGCTTGCCAAAGTGAGCTTCGTTTCCGTAGATCAGTAGCAGATATTGCATTTTGTATGGGCCTCCTAGCCCGTTCTAATAGCTAGTCGAACGGGACTCCCTACTATCGACAAGTTGGGAAACAATATTCTGCGCGAGAAGGGCCATCTAGATACCGCATCCGTCGCCATCAACCCATTTTCACAACGATCACTGTGATGTCGTCGTGCTGAGGAGCGCCCTTTGACCAATCCGTCACCCGAGAACTGATGTTGGACATAATCTCCCGCGCGCTCTGATGCGACGACTCTACGATCGCCGCCCGCAAGCGCGTCTCGGTGAATTCTTCCTGCCGCACGTTCATGGCTTCGGTTACACCGTCGGTGTAAGCGACCAGGATATCGCCGGAACTCAGCAGCGCTTCCCCCTCCTCGAAGCCACTATCGGGGAAAACTCCAAGCACCAGACCGCCGGAAGATAAGGCCTGGAAGTCGGGTTCCTGAGGGTGCGAAACCGAGCGGCGAAACAACAAAGGTGGATTGTGTCCGGCATTTACGAAACGGAACTTACCGCTGGCGGCATCGAGTTGCCCGTAGAAGCAGGTCACAAATCGCATGGTGGAAACCGAAGCGCAGATCAGACGATTCAGCATGGTGACTACGTTCCGGGTCGAGACTTGTTCCTGAGTATTCAACAATTGGCTTCGTAGCGAGGCCTGAACCACCGACATCAAAAGGGCAGCGGAGATTCCCTTTCCCGAGACATCGGCAATGCAGATCCCGACCCGGTGGTCGGCGAGCGGGATGAAATCATAATAGTCACCGCCTACGTGAGACGCGGGTTGGCAGAAGCCACAGAGGTCAAGCCCGGCTAGAGTAAACCCGGCCGCCGGAAGCAGGCTGCGCTGGACTTCAGCGGCTACAGTAAGCTCGGCCCGCAGACGTTCGTGCTCCACCAGACGCTGCAGAAGCTTCGTGTTCTCTATCACCAAGGCCAGCTGGCCGGCCACATGGTTGAGCATTTCTCGCTCTTGCGGACTGAACCCACCGGTTCCGCGTTCTCCCAGCGCGAGGACGCCCAGCAAATCGCCTTTTGTCCAGAGCTGAATCATCAGGGACGCGCGGGTGTGCAGCAGGACATCGCGTTCCAGCATGCGCTTCTCAAACATGGGACGAGGAGCATCGCTGAATGCTGTCTTCCACAAGTCCAGTTCGGCGGCATCCATCTGCAAGGGTGCACTGAGACTCTTCAGCCGCCGGATCACAAAAGAGTCTGCCGCGAGGACGGGCAGACCATGGCTTCCCCATGCCGGCTCGCCTGCGCTGCCGATGGAGATGCGGCAAGGAAAGCTTCCGTTTTCATCGTCGCGAATGAAAAGCGCGACCGCGGGAGTCGAAAACGCAAGGGCAATGGAGTGAACGAGCGATTCGTAGAGAGTCTCCACCGAACTCGCAGACCGGACCGCGGAAGAGAGATCAAGCGCCCGAACCGGGGCCGCAGACTTCCCAGTGGAACGGCGCTCGGAAGCATGGCGGCGAACTGTGGACTTGCGCAGGTGCGCGGGGAATCGCAACTGGGGAAAGATCCTCAACGCGCTAGTCCTGGCGTAAGGCGATCATGGGGTCCACGCGCGCCGTCCGCCGCGCCGGTACATATGAAGCGACCAGCACAATGAAAAACAGTAAGCAAGAAGCGCCGCCGAAGGTCAGCGCATCGTAGCTCTTAACTCCAAACAACAAGGTAGACAGCCAGCGGGTGAGGCCGAACGCGCTGATGGTGCCGAGTCCCAGGCCGAGCAGGCCGACCAGTGCACCTTGCTTGAGCACCATCCCTACTACGTGGAAACGCTGCGCACCCAGGGCAAGTCGAATTCCGATCTCACGATTGTGTTGCATCACCAGATACGAAAGCACACTGTAGACGCCAACCACCGCGAGTAGCGTCCCCAGAATCGCAAAAATCATGATTAAGGTTCGCGTAAACCGACGGTTGGAAATGGAACTGTCCACGACGGTTTGCATACTTTTCACATCGTAAGCGGTCTGATTCGCATCCTGGGAGATCAGTTGGCGGCGAATGGCGCTGGTTAGATCTGCAGGGTCACCGGCGGTTCGAACCACGAGATTCATGTCGTTAGCATCCGCCGAAGAGGTGTCATGCAGGAAGTAGATTTCGGGACGGGCCGGGGCGTCTAACCCCGCTGCATGCACGTTCCCGACCACGCCCACAATCGCAACTGCATCGGTTCCATCGAATTCATGCAATATGCGCTTGCCTAGAGGGTCTCCATACTGAGAGATCATTTGAGCAAATTTCTGATTGATGATGGCGGACTGCCCGCCGTGGCCAAGATCTGCCTGCGAAAGCCCGCGTCCGCGTATCAACGGGATGTTGAATGCGTGGAAGTAGCCGGGAGTCACGAACCGTATTTCAATCGCCCAGGTGGGGTCGCTCAGGAAAAACGGCAGTCCGTCAATATGGAGAGGGCCGTTATAGCCGTAGGTCTCGACCGGTAACTTGCTGATGAGACCCGCCGCCTGCACGCCGGGGAGCTCTGCGACACGGTCCTGCAGTTCAGTGTAGAAGCGGGCTGCGGCTTGCGGATCATAAGCCTCTTTCGACAGCGAGACTTTCATGGTCACGATGTTCTGCACTTGCAGGCCAGGATCCACCTGCTGGAGTCGCAGAACCGTCCGCATGAGCAGACCCGCACAAATCAGTAACACAACCGCAGCGGCAATCTCGCCGGTAGCCAGCAGGCCGGTTGCCCAATTCGATTGGGGACTACCCGCGGAGGTGCCGCCTTGCTTGAGGGCCAGCTGTATGTCGGCTTTGGACGACTGCAGGCCGGGGACAATCCCGCAGAGCACGCCAGTCAACATGGAAATCACGAGGGAAAACAACAAGACACGCCAATCCAAAACCACTTCTTTAGCGCGCGGCAGGTATTGCCCAGCCCAAACCACCAGGCTTGCCATGGCGATCTTGGAGAAGAGGGTTCCGAGAATTCCTCCCAGCAGAGCGATGCCCAGACTTTCAGTCAGGAAGTGTCGCAGCAACTGACCACGGGAAGCGCCGAGCGCGGTGCGGATCGCGATTTCCCGCCTCCGTGCGGTGGCGCGTGCAAGCAACAGATTGGCCACATTGGCGCATGCGATCAAGAGTACAAAACCGACTGCGCCAAACAGCGCAAGCAGAACAGGACGCGTACTCCTGACCAGTTGTTCCTGCAGGCCCGCGATTTGAACCGTGCGGCCCTCTTGTATGTCCGGGTATTGCTGTTCGATCCGGCGGGCGATGAGCGCCATTTCTCGTTGGGCATCGCCGAGAGAGACCTGGGGTTTCAGCCGGCCGATGACTTCGAACATGTGCTCGCCACGATCATTAGCAAATTTAGGCGTGACAACGAGCGGTATCCAGGCTTGTACCTCAGGCGTGGGGATCTGCACATAAGCAGGCATGACGGCCACGACGGTGTGGGGCTCCGAATCAAGAGTAACCGTCTGCCCAATGACATTGGGGTCAGAGTTGAATTGGGTCCGCCAGAGCCCCTCGCTCAGAATTACCAGGTTGCCCGACCCCGGCCGATCTTCTCCGGGGAGGAAGGCGCGCCCCAGCAGAGGCTGGATGCCCAACACTTTGAAAAAGTCCCAGGTAATGGCAGCACCTGACAAGTGCTGGGGATTGGGGCCAGTCCGCAGCGTAAGGTTTATGCCGTAATTGATCGCGGTCAGGGCTTCGAAGCTGGTATTTTGCTGACGCCAATCTTGCAGGTTGGGCCAGGAAACGCTGCCGGTGAAAGCCTCGTGAGACTCCCAGAGCCGGACAATGCGGTCGGGGTGGTCGTAAGGAAGCGGGCGCAGCAGAATGGCGCTAACCAAGCTAAAGATGGCGCTGTTGGCCCCGATGGCAATCGCCAGGGTAAGAACGGCCACCAGAGTGAAGGAATAGTCCTTGCGTAAACTCCTGATTACAGCAGTCAAGTCCTCCCTGGCTCCGTAGATGAGATCCCCGACGAAGTTCATCCCCACCCTCCCGACACACCGCGTTGCGGGATTAGACGCTCGGAGTCTAATACGGTTACCTTCGCCGAGAAGTTCCGACGATCGGTAGGGATTCGGGGACTGCCTGGCGGGCAGATCAACGAGGGCTGATCAGGACTGCCGGCTCGCTTTCGCGCATGAAAAGAAAGGCGCGGACAGGAATATCCGCGCCTCAAAGTCAACGTCCGCGGGCGAGGGCGCCCGCGCCACACGTTTCTTAGACGAACACTTCGCCCGGCAAGCGGGTCAGGGTTCGTGAAGCCAGCGTGTTTTGGATGACGCGCTTGGGTCGATCTGAAGCGGAATCGTCCACTTGGACGCGTTCCATCCGCAATTTGAGGGTACGCTCGATGTTGCGCAACTCGATGACTTCGACGCCGGTAACAATAGAGGACGCACGGCCTTGAGAGCCGGCGCGGCCAGTGCGGCCGACGCGGTGAATGAAGTCCTCGGCCATCTTCGGCAGGTCGTAGTTGATGACGTGGGCGACGTCGTCCACGTGCAAGCCGCGGGAAGCGATATCGGTCGCCACCAGCACTTGGAAGCGGCCTTCCTGAAAGCCACTCAAGGCATCGTTACGCTGGGATTGCGAGCGGTCGCCGTGAATCATCGCGGCATTGAATCCCTCTCGCGCCAGTTCCCTGGCGAGGCGTTGCGCGCCGCGTTTGGTGCGGGTGAAGACCAGGGTCTGACCTTTCTCGGCATAGAGCAGGTGACGGAGCACGTCCGGCTTTTCTCCGGGACGCACTTCGTACGCTCTCAGCGCCACGCTTTCGGCAGGCTTGAGGACGGAACCCAACTCTACTCGTACGGGTTGGCGCATGTAGTCGTGCACCAGGCGGGCGACCGACTGCTCGAGCGTCGCGGAGAAGCACAAGGTCTGGCGACGCCGGGGCAGGATATCGACGATGCGTTGGATGGCGGGCAGAAAACCCATATCCAACATGCGGTCGGCTTCATCGAGAACGAGGATCTTGATGTGCTTCAAATCGACCAAATTGCGGGAAATGAAGTCCTGCAAGCGGCCGGGAGTGGCAATGACCAATCCTGCGCCCACGCGGATGCCGTGAATCTGCGCCTTCTCATTTACGCCGCCGATTACCAGCGACGCTTTGGGCGTAGTCTTGCTGCGCAGGGCTTCATATTGTTCGTGGACTTGCATTGCCAGTTCGCGAGTTGGCAATAGCACTAGCGCATTCACCTGGCGGGCAGGCTCACGCAGCAGCATTTCGATGATCGGAATCAGGAACGCAAGCGTCTTTCCGGTGCCGGTCTGGGCAGTTGCCAGTACATCTTTCCCTTCAAGGGCGGGCGGAAGCGCCTGCGCCTGGACCGGGGTTGGAGTAACGAATTGAGCTGCCGCCAGCTTCTGCTGCAAAGCAGCAGATAGGGGCAGTTCTGAAAAAGTATTCATTTAAAGTGTTTTCTTTCTGGAGGGGCTTGTTATCACACACTCAGACACACGTCTGAGATTTCCACGCCACTCACATTCAATTTTAGATTTGGCGCTGAACTGAACGGCGGGCAGGAAAAAGCGGAGATGAATCTGATCCAACTGAAGGACCACCGCATTGACGAGCAAACCGAGCAAAAGCGTCAAAAACAGTATAGCAGAGATGGAGGCCCGGGCTCATTACGCGGGTAACCAGTGTGGTGCCGCTGGCAAATGGAGGCCCCGGGCGGAGTCGAACCGCCGACCAACAGTTTAGGAAACTGCTGCTCTATCCAACTGAGCTACGGGGCCACGGCGACACAACCCCATTATCGCATTTCGGTTTACAGATTCGGGCTGAGATCCCGGAAACTGTCCTAGTGTGCGCCCGCTACTTCTGTTCTCGTTCCGTGATGAATGTCACTTTCCCCAGTGATGAAATATACAGACCTGGCCACTTTATTTCAGAGAAGATAATCGTCTCATGTTGGCTCATCCCCAAGTTCAAGAACAGCGAGGCCCCAGCTGGCCGTCGGCACATAAAGCGATGGTTTCCCGGCTTCTGGCACAAAGAGAGAAAAAAGTTGCACCAGCCAGAACAGACTCCGACGAGATTCTCGGAATCAGAGACGTTGCTACTCTGCTCAAGATCAAAACCGTGGCACTGCGTGCTCTGCTAAGTAAGATTACTCACAAGGCGCCGGGGCAGCGCTACGCATGGAAAGCATCGGACCCTTCCCTGCGCAGCGTACCCGCCCTAATTAAAGCTGAGGCAGCCAGGAAGCACGGCCGGGTAGCAGCGAGCCGACATGCTGCTTAATTCCGCTTCAGATTGACGCGGATTGAACAGCTTCGTCATCCTTCCCTCCAGATGTGCCTCAAGATTTCCTACCCACTGATTGTTCTGCACCCAAATCTGTGATAAACAGGCTGCACGATCCTGAGGGCCGGCCAGCGCCCAGGCTAGCCTCCCCGGCAGATCGAAGACTCCGCAAGCCGAGGTCGACATGTTCCTCTCCCAGCGCTTCCCTTCCCGGTATTTCGCAGGAATTTTCACACCAGCCCGCGTTTCGCAACTGGCAGTCGTACTCGCCGCGCTGCTGCTTCCGGCCCTGCTGGCAGCGCAGAATCCGCCCCAGTTGACGTTGCTTGACCCGGTCCCCGCCCTGCTCAGTGGGCCCATGGTGACGACCAACGTCAACAGCCTGGCGACAAAAGGAAGGCCGGTGCAAGGCAGCTCAGCTGATGGCACCAGCGAAATAGTTCTGCGCGTGCCTGCGAATGCGGTGGGCGAACAATTTACCTTCACCGTCATCAACGACCAGGGCGTGCAAAGCACTTCCGCTGCGGAGGACGGAGGACTGGCTGCAATCGGGTCCGCAGGCTTTCGCTCTGAGCCAGCTCACTGTTAGCTGCGGTGAGTACCTCGAAGGGGCCGATGGCATTCGCCATTTACGGCGCACCCGTGGACTTTCCCCGTCCCGAAGGACAGGACGCAAGCGCCACCGACCGTTTCATCTCGCTTACGGTTTTGGCCGTCGACACGGGCCTTTCTTCCAGCACGCCGGTCACGCTGCTGCGGCCGCCGTTGGGATTGATTCATGGGCTGTGGGGCAGTCCCACTTCGTGGGACGGCTTCACTCCCCTGATCACTGACCCGCGCTTCACCGTCGGGCGCGCTGACTATTCGCAGGTGATTGGCGGGCAGATCAAGTCTTACAAGCCTTCCTATCCGTCGTGGGCTGTCTCGAGTCTGAAGAATGCGCCCGCCAGCTCGCTGGGCTTCGCCTACAACGCGCCCCTGGTGCTCAAGCAACTGGCAGCGTTCGTGAATCAATTCAAAACCGGCGCGAATCCCGACCATATTCCGGTGACGGCGGTGCAGATTGATATTGTGGCCCACAGCATGGGAGGCGACATTACCCGCACTTTCCCTCTGGTCAAGGGCTTCTACGGCAACAGTACATTTGGCCTGGGCGGTGTCCACAAAATGATCACCATTGGGACTCCACACTGGGGTTCGCCGCTCGCGCCCCATCTTCTCGACAATAACAACCAATGCGTGCGTGGCGTTCTGGCAACTTCCGGCGCTCCGAGTTTTACCTCGGTGACCTTCACCACCGGAAAGACCACAACCGGGGGCGTCGCTGACCTGCAAGGCGACGGGTTCGGCGGAGGCTTGAGTCCGGCGCTGCTGGCGCTACAAGCTCCTATTCCACATCCCCTGCCCACAGCTCTCATTCAGGGATTGGAGTCGCAAAGCCAGTTGGACGGGCTCGACTCTTCTTCCGTGGCTGCCGCGATCCGGCTTCTCTGTTTTACCGACTATCTAGCCAGGCATCTGACCTCAAGCGGCTGGCCACAAATCTTCAATCAGGAAAGCGATTCGATTGTGCCTGCGCTAAGTGAAGTCGCAGGGCTGAGCAACTTTACTCAGGTCGACGGTGTGATTCACTCGTCGAGCGCGGAGCTTCTGGGCTTCGGACCTCCGGCGGAATTGGACGCGGCAGGAGACATCCCGGCAACCGTAACGAATCTGCTAAATACTCCGGTTACGAATGGGGTATACGTGGGGTTGCCGCAGTAAAACAAGCAAACGCCAAAAGGCCCGGGCCAGGATCGCTCCTGCCCGGGCCTCTTCTCAGGCACCCCACTCCGGAGTGGTAACTTCTAAGACAAAATCCCCAAAATTCGCAGAGTGCTGATCACGGCCATAAGCATGACCAACCCCGTCACCACATACTCGGCGACCAATCCTACGATGTTGGGCAACCGGCGGTTTCCTGTTGCATCATTCATACTCTTGCCTCCGAACCCGCTTCTTCTATTAGGACACCTCCAGATTGCATCCTGCCGAGGAAATCGACAATAGCTCATTGGTGGGGCTTCACTTACGGCTGTAACACACCGCGGATGACGCAAGTCATTCGAACTCGGATCTAAAAGGGATGAGGGTTTACGTTGGTAACCGGGGCGGGTGACCAGGGTACTGGCGGCCCTTGCCGGTCTTCAGCAGGTAAGCCATGTACAACACGATAACCACATTGATCACAAACACCGAGATGTGGATGAGGTTTTGCCGGCGAATCAATTTGTAAATCTCAAAGGGGATGTACAGCGAACCGGAAATCAGCGCGATCCACTCCGCCCAGGTTCTGGCATACCAGAGTCCGTAAGCTTCCACAAACCGGAGAATCGCATAGATGCAGGCCACCCCGGCTACGGTCCATAGCTTGGCGTCGGTCAAGGTATCCGCCCAATCGAGAAATAACTGGGCGAAATGATGGTCGGGACTGATGTGGAGCAGGCGAAGTATTCCGTCGGCAAAATCTCCGGGATCGTGTCCCACCATGAACAGGACTACCACCGCGGCAAAAAGCACGAGCAGGCCCTTCGCCAGTTCGAACGAAGCAATAGCGCGAAGTGCCTGCAGGTTATGGTCGTGACTGTGGGGGACGGACTCGGCGTTGGCACTCACTTGCCAGGGCCCCGCACCGCCGCCCGCAACTCAGTCACGATCTCCTGAGCGGCTTTGCGCGCAGCCTCCTGCTGGGTGACATCGAACGAGATGGCGCCCACCCGCGCGTGGCCACCGCCTCCATAGCGCTCGCAAATTTTGGCCAGATTAACTACTGGCGGTGAGGGCGCCCAGGGATTAGAGCCCACGGAAACTTTCACGCGGAAACTACTCTTACTTAATCCCACGCTATAAATCGACTCCGGTTGCAGGTAATAAGGGACAAATTTATTGTAGCCCTCAAGTTCCAGGTCCGTGACATCGAAGAACAGGGTCCCATCCTTCAATACGGTACGGTCACGCAAGATGGCAATCGAGCGCTGATGACGCTCCAGCAGCGGCGGCAGCAGCGAGGCCACAAAGGGCTGCTCGAGAATCTCGCCCAGCGGCTTGCTGGCCAGTAGCGGAATCAGGCGCGGCAGGAACGCATAGTCCTGGTTGGACTCAATGATCATGGTCAGCTTCATGGCCGGTGCCTTCATCTCGACCGCCGTACGAGCATCGGGATACAGCGCACCGTCAATAACGTCGGTCCAGTGCACCAGATCGGCAACGGGAGCGGGATCGAAGCCGAAGCGCTGCTGGGCTACGGTGGCGATGAAGCTGGTGCAGGACTTGAAATCGGGATCATAAAACTTGCGATTGCTCTGGTCCTGTTCGAAGTGGGCGGCGTCCGCGGGGGTCAGGAATGCGCTTTGATGATGATCAAACCACCAGGTGATCTTCGGAGAACTGGAGTACTTGAAATCGACGATGGCGTTTTCGTCGCCGTCGAAGTCTTTCTCGTTGAACAGAGACCCGGCACGATGCAACAGACCGGAAAAGACGAAGTTGACGTCATTGCGGATGCGTTCGCGGTAAAAGCGAGAGAAAAGCGCTGCTGAGGATGCGCCGTCAAAACACTTGTCGTGATAGAAGACCCGAACTTTCAACCCCGCCTCCCCCGCTTCGGCCAAGTGAAACAGAGTACCGGAAAAGCGGGCGGAAGGAAAATCAAATAGAGAGGGTAGTGTTACTCAGCTCGCCTTAGGGGTTTGTTCCGCGAACTCTGCTGTTGTTCTCTGCATTCTCCGCGTTTGGAGGTTTAGAGGATACCTCCGCAACGAACAAGTCTTAAATCGCAGAGGCCGCAGAGAACAGCCGTTTGGAGAATCCTCAGGCATTCGCCTGCTTCTCGGCCGCATCGCCGATGACGGGAAGCTTGAACTTCTGGCCCTGGTACGCCTTCAGCACCAGGATCAGCCAAATCACGAAACCTGCCAGACTTACCAGGGGCCAAACCAGAATCGTCAGCCATCCGAAGAATGGGATGTGCGCCACGATGCTCAGCGCAACCCACAAGCAGGTCCATGCCACCGCGGCAAAAATAGATTGGAAAGAATGGAAGCGGATGAAGTGGTTGCGGTTGTAGGGCTCCAGCACGAGAAATATGATCGCCGGAATAATGGTCACGTAGGCCAGTGCACCGGCTACATTGTCAGTGAGTCCGCCGGAACCCGCTGGAGTGGAACTGGCAGCCGGGGCGGTCCCGGCCGTTGCCCGTCCGCATGCCGGACACGCGTTTGCTCCGTCCGGTATCTGACCGCCACATGATATGCAAAACGCCATAGTTGTTCTCCTCGCCCAGAGTTTTTCACCCCATGACCAGACACGATCTGTGATGACCTGCGCATGGTAACAGACTTCACCTGCGCGCAGAATGGCGGCGTCGGCTATGCCTTTTCGGCAAGGCCGCCAATCACCGGCAGCCTGAACAATTCACCCTGCAACGCCTTAACCACGGCAACTGCCCAGAGCATTACCCATGCCAATAAAACCAGGATAGCAACCAGCCAGGCCAGCAGATATCCCAGCCAGGGGATCAGCGAGAGCACCGGGAACATGAGCCTCATCACCAGCCCAACCAGCACCCCCGCAATCAGCAGATAGATGGACTGGAACGAGTGGAAGCGTACGAAATGGTTGCGTTTGAAGGGCATGGCCGCCAGAAAAATAACCGCTGGAATGAAGGTAAAGTAGGCCAGCGCGCCGGCGACGTTTTCTTTAAGGAAGCCCGTACTGGCCACGGCGCCGGGTACGGCGATCATCCTGCGGCCACAACCGGGACAGAAGGCCGCCGCGTCGGGCATTTCGGCGCTGCATTGCGGGCAGGAAATGGGCATGGTCTCTTAGACTACACGGTCCTTCTTGCGGCAATCCTCGCACACTCCATAGATCTGAAAGGTGTGGCGAGTGGTGGCGTAGTGGTGCTTGCGGCCGATCTCCTGCTCCAGGCGATCCACTTCGGGCGAGAAGAACTCCACGGAACCGCCGCATTCGGTGCACACCATGTGATGGTGGCTGCGACGGTTGTACTGGTGTTCGAAGCGGGCAATGCCGTCGTGGAACGCAACTTCGCTGGCTAGTCCACATTCCGCCAGCAGCTTCAGGGTTCGATAAACAGTCGTAAAGCCGATGCGCGCGTCTTTCTTCTGCACCAGCCGGTGCAATTCGTTGGTCGAAAGATGGTCGCGGGTCTCGAGAAAGGTTTGTAGGATGGTATCGCGCTGCGCGGTATGTTTGAGGCCCACCCGTTTGAGGTGCTGATGCAGGATCTGCTGGGCCTCGCGGACCATCTCGCGCGAGATGCTGGGTTGGTCGTCGATGCGTTTTTGCAGCATGGGCAGAGCCGGTTTCAAACCGTGAGCAAACTGCATGATACTGGGCTTTGGGAAAAGCCGCCAACTGCTTTTGCCAGCACAACCATCACTGTCTTGATTGAGAACCAGCTGTCAGATCTCGGTCCCCAGCTCGCGGTAGTGTCTTAATTTGCCCGCTGCAATTGCCGGTCATGCGACATGTGGTTAGTCATGGTGGAAATAGAAGAGATTCCCGTCCAGGTCTTTTACGGTGAACTGCCGTAATCCCCAGGGCTTTTTTTCCAAAGGCTCCACGATGTTCGCGCCTAACGACTTCAGTTCCTGGTACGACGCAACGACATCTTCAGCGTACACCCAGTGAACAGCAGGTTCGAACGGCGGTTTCCGCTTCCGAAAGAATATTGCCACATTGTCGCGTGACACGGCGCCAATCTCCTTGCCTGGGTAAAGCCATCCAATCTCAAAGCCGAGTGCATCTCGATAATGCTGTTGTGCGCGTTCGACATCGGCGACGGGCAACTCCGGCACTGGCTGGCCAATCGAGGTCATCTTCTCCTTTGCGTCCACAGATCTCTCCTTTGCTCTCCTTTATGCAACAAGACCGCCCACGCGTCAAATTAGAACACTAACCAGCTCGTCGATGGTTTGTGTTCCCTTGCCGCCAAGCCCTAGAATCGAGAATTCATGGCTACGACTGTTCTGATTGAACCCCGTTCCGGTATCCGGCTTTCGCGGGTCATTGCCTGGGTGGCTGGCGTGACGATCATAGTGGCCCTGGCTGTCTTGGGATGGCTTTATTCCGTCGCGCGTTCTGCTCTTCCCCAGTTGGATGGCAAGATGCAAGTGCCGGGACTCACCGCCCCGGTCAAGGTCGTGCGCGACGATCACGGCATACCTACCATTGACGCCGCTAATTTTGATGACCTGTTTTTTGCCCAGGGCTACGTGACCGCACAAGATCGCCTCTTCCAGATGGACGGGATGCGTCGATACGCAGCCGGGGAACTGGCCGAGGTAGTGGGGCCCGACGTGATTGAGCACGATCGCCAGCAGAGAATTCTGGGGATGAGGCTCGCCGCCCGGAAGACGATCGAGACCATTTCGGCGGCAGATCGCGCGCGGGTTGAAGACTATGCCCGCGGAGTCAATGCGTTTATCGAGTCCCATCGCGACCGGTTGCCGATTGAGTTCCGTATTCTCCGCTATGCGCCGAAGCCTTGGGCGCCTGAAGATTCCGCTCTGATCGGCGCTTACATGGTGCAGGAGCTAACCACCAGCCCTCGACAGGCTCTGGTCCGCGAAAAGCTTCTGGCCAAGCTGGGGCCGGAACTGACCGCTGACCTGTATGTGAACTCGTCGTGGCGCGACCGGCGTCCAACCGTCGCTCGTCCCACGCTCGGACCGGACACGCGCGATGAAGATTCCGACGCGGATAGTTCTGTGGCGAAACTGGCCTCCGCTCGGAGCCCCGAGGTCAGCCAACGTCAGATTCTTCGCGAGCTCGACCAGCTTGACTTTGCCCAAGGTTGGCGCCAGCACCTGGTCGCGGATTTCTTCGACGATCGCCCATTGGTCATGGGTTCCAACGACTGGGTAGTGTCCGGGGCACACACGGTTTCCGGCAAACCACTTTTGTCAAACGACATGCACCTGGGTCACCAGATGCCCAACCTGTGGTATGAAGCCCATCTTCGCTGCGGGGGTCCTGGCTGCGGAACTTTTGATGTGGCAGGAGTCACGCTGCCTGGCTATCCCTACGTGATCGTGGGCCACAACCAGCGAGTTGCGTGGGGCTTCACCAATGTTGGCCCCACTATCGAAGACATCTATGTTGAAAGCTTTAATGAAAACGGGCAATATCTCACGCCCGAGGGATGGAGGTCGCCAGAGCAGCGTCATGAAGTCATCCATGTGAAGGGCCGCCCCGACGTGTCGCTGGATGTAGCGGTCACGCGGCATGGCCCAATCGTGACCGAACTGATCCCGGGAGAAACTCGCAAGCTAGCTTTGCGCTGGACGCTCTACGACGGCGTCCGCAATCCGTTTTTTGCCGTAGACTCAGCCCAGAACTGGGAGCAGTTTGTGCGCGGCTTTTCGGAATTGGACGCTCCCGGCCAGAACGTCGTCTATGCCGATGTGGATGGCAATATCGGATACCACACCACTGGGAAGGTTCCCATCCGCGCGTCCGGTGATGGCAGCCTGCCGGAAGATGGCAGCAACAACGCGCACGAGTGGACTGGCTACATTCCGTTCGACAAGTTGCCTAGCGTCTTCAATCCGCCATCGGGGATCATCGCCACTGCCAACAGCCGCATCTCGCCCGACAAGTATCCGTATTCGATCAGCACGCAGTGGGAAGCCCCCTGGCGTTCGTCGCGCATATATAAGGTGCTGGAGTCGGGCAAGAAGTTTTCCGCTGCCGACATGCTGGCGCTGCAATCCGACATCTATTCCGACGTAGATCGCATCTTTGCAGAGAAGTTTGTTTACGCAGTAGATCACGCCCGGCAACCTTCGGCCCGGGCCAAGGCCGCTGCTGACACTCTGCGGCAGTGGGATGGCCGCATGACTGCAGATTCGGCGGCTCCGACCATTGCTGTCCGCGGCAGAAGAGAATTGATTCGGTTGCTGCTGGAACCGAAGCTGGGGGCGGCGCCGTCAGATCCCAAGCAGGCGAAGGCTGCGTTGAGTTGGAAGAGCTATCACTGGATGATGGAAAGCGTCTGGCTGGAGAATGTTGTGCAACACCAGCCCAAACGCTGGCTCCCCGACACCTATCCCAGCTATGACGAACTGCTAGCTGCCGCGGTCGAGGGTGCGGTCGCGGCGCCCGATGCTCCCGCCGATCTGAATTCCTGGAAGTGGGGGAGCTTTAATCCGGTGGAGATCCAGCATCCTATCCTCGGAAAGATTCCCGGCCTGCGGCGCTGGACTGGCCCTGGGGTGCGCGAGCAGTCCGGGAGCGGATTCACGGTGAAGGCGGTATCAAGATCTCACGGCCCCTCGGAGCGCATGACGGTAGACCTGGCTAATCTGGACCACTCCACCTTGAACCTGGTGACGGGCGAGGCAGGAAACTTTCTCAGTCCGTACTACATGGATCAGTGGCAGGCCTGGTACGAGAACTCCACCTTCCTATGGCCCTTCTCGCAGGTCGAGGTACAGAAGGCGAGTGTGCACCGTTTGGTGTTGGAGGGAACGAAGTAAAGCCGCAGGCGTTGTCATCTCGCCGAACTCCGCAGGCGGTATTTATGGAATTGGCTTAGGACGATGCAACTCGGCTTTCGCGCCCGGTAGATTCAGGGCGAACAGTTGAAGGAGCAGGTCGCTGGCGGCGGATCCACAATCTTGACGTCAATGGAAAACCCCACGATGTCGAGTGGGAGACCCTGTGGGGAGAGGTTGACTGGCACCAGCAGTTTGTCAGTCGTGGTATCCAACATCTGGAAGACTCCGCCCTCGCAAACATAGACCACGTTGCGCCCGGGGATGGGCGCAATGCCGGTCGCGTCTCCAATCTGCGGCGGCACTATCACCTTCGAGTTGCCGGTGTTGAAAATCGACAGGCAGCCACGTATCTCACTCCCTGAATTGATGCTGGTGCAACTGCTCGCCCCGATAAACAAGCGCCCATTCGACCCCATCGCCATGCGGTTGTGATAGCCGTCTGTGATGAGGATAGGGCTGGGGTTCGTCACCTTCATCGAGTTCACATCGACGATGTTGAGCGTGCCGCAGGTGGTTGCCGCAGTGCCTGCACCACAAGCCGTATGCGGAGGGGTTCCGGCAACATAAATCAGTCCGCCACTTACCACTCCGTAAGTCGCACCGCTCAAGGCAACGGTTGGGCCGGGCGCGGAACTTCCCACATCGAAGATGGTGATTCCCGCGGCAACCCCTCCCGGGCACTCTGGTCCACAATTGAAAATGTACGCGGTGGAGCTGTCGGCGAAAATTCCCCACACCGGACGATCAAAACCCCCGATAAGCTGCACCGGGTTGTTGTGGGTGCCAATCAGGACGGTATCGATTAAGGTGACGCTATTGGAATTGTCACTGAACACCAACAGGTTATTTCCGTCCGGGCTGAGTGCGAGGAAGTGGGCCGCCGGAACCGGGATTGTGGCCTCCACCGCTCCGGAGAGCAAGCTCACTACCACCACCGCTCCGGGAGGCTGTCCGGAAACCGTGGCCGTCGGTACGGCGGCGTACGCGGTCACGCTGTCCTTAGCGATGACTACGCTCTCGGTCAATCCGGGCAAGTTGATCGAAGGCACCGATGAGGTTCCAGTGCTCGCCGTGGCTTCGGTTGTATTGTCAATTACCCCGATGTTTCCCGGCGGACTGGCCACCACGGTCAACCGAAGGTCGGGAGAAACCACCATCAAGCCGCCTTGCGGTACGACCCCCAGCAGGCTGATGGTCGAAAGTGAGAGTACATCCTTGCTGGCATCGACGATGTTGAGTACCGGGAGGTTTCCCGAACCGCTGGGGAACAACGGATTGGAAACAAAGGCGCGGAACTTGAGTCCGCTCTTCTGGCCGCTAGTGGAGGAGGAGTTATTGTTGTAGCCGCTGCAGGAGACAATCGTCACACTGGCAGCCACCAGAACCGCCACACTTATTAAGGCTTTCTTCAAACCCGGGACTCCAAAGAGTATGAGGGACAGAGATTTAGATGCAAGAAACGGGATTATAGCAGAGCATTCATGCCGAAGATTCCGCGGCGCCGTCCGGGCGGCGTGCGCCGATGCTGGGCCGGCATAGCCCTGAAGATGCAAAACCGGCAGTCATCTTGTATTCTCAAATGAATGGCTACTGACCTATTGGCGAGGATAAAACAGTCGCCGGTTTTGTGCGACGGGGCGATGGGGACCCTGCTCTACTCCAAGGGCATCTTCATCAATCGCTGCTATGACGAGCTGAACTTGACCCAACCCGAGTTGATTCGTGGAGTCCATCGCGAATATCTGCAGGCGGGTGCGGAAATCATTGAAACCAACACCTTTGGCGCCAATGCCTTCCGCTTGGGCCGGCATAGCCTTGCCGACCGCGTCCGCGAGGTGAATCTGACCGGGGCGCAGATTGCCCGGGAGGCCGCTAAGAGTTTCGATGTCTGGGTCGCGGGTTCAGTGGGACCGCTGGGAATTCGCATTGAGCCTCTGGGAAAAACATCTTTTGAGGAGGCGCGCGCGGCGTTTCGCGATCAGGTTGCAGCGCTGGTGGAAGGTGGAGTGGATCTACTGGTCCTGGAGACCTTCGGCTATCTCGAAGAGCTTCACCAAGCCATGCTCGCGGTGCGCGATGTCCATCCAAAGATTCCTTTGGTAGCACAGGTCACGATTGACGAAGACGCCAACTGCCTGGACGGTTCAACTCCCGAGGCTTTCACTCCCCGATTGGCGGAATGGGGCGCGGATGTCATCGGATGCAACTGCAGTGTCGGCCCGGTGGCCATGCTCGACGGTATCGAGCGCATGCGCGCGGTGACCTCCCTGCCCCTTGCCGCACAACCCAACGCCGGCATCCCGCGTTCGGTGGAGGGCCGCAACATTTATCTTTGCTCCCCGGAATATATGGCGAGCTACGCGCGCAAATTCGTGGCCGCGGGCGTTCGTCTGGTGGGAGGTTGCTGCGGAACCACCCCTGATCACATTCGGGTCATGAAGTCGGCGCTGCGAGTGGGGGAGGCGCGGGCGAAGGTTAATCCCTCACCCGCAAAAGGTCCGGCTGGACCGGCTGCGGCCCCTGCCGTCCCCATAGCGCAGCGCTCCCGGCTGGGCGCCAAGCTGGCCGGGGGCGACTTCGTCACCATGGTCGAGATTGTGCCGCCCAAGGGCACCGACATTCGCAAAGAAGTGGAAGGCGCCCGTTTCCTGAAGTCGGTGGGAGTGGACGCCATCAACATTCCCGACAGTCCACGTGCCTCGGCGCGCATGAGCAATCAGGCGCTCTCGTTGCTCATTCAGCAGGAAGTCGGCATTGAGGCCATCCTGCACTACACCTGCCGTGACCGCAATGTGTTGTGCATCCAGTCCGACCTGCTCGGAGCTGCCGCCACCGGCCTCCGCAACCTGATCTGCATCACCGGGGACCCGCCGAAGATGGGGAATTATCCCGACGCCACCGCGGTGTTTGATGTGGATGCCATCGGTCTGGTGAACATTGTTCACAATCTGAACCGCGGCGTAGACATTGGCAGCAACCCTCTCGGCCAGGGGACGTCATTTGTCATCGGGGTGGGCGCAAACCCCGGGATCGCCAATCTGGACGAGGAAATCCGGCGTTTCGAATACAAAGTCGAAGCCGGCGCGGAATACGCTGTCACCCAGCCCGTGTTTGATCTGGGACTGCTCGAGACTTTCCTGCGCCGCATCGAACACTGTCGGATTCCGGTAGTGGCAGGCATCTGGCCGCTGGTGAGCGTGCGCAACGCGGAGTTCATGAAGAATGAGCTGCGAGTCTCAGTACCCGATTCCATTCTTGAACGCATGTCGCGCGCAACCACGCCCGAAGGGGCCCGTGAAGAAGGTATCGCCATCGCGCGGGAAATGGTGATCGCCATCCGCGAAATGACGCAAGGGGCACAGATCAGCGCACCCCAGGGCCGCTACAGTTCCGCCGTCGATGTGCTGGAAGCGCTGGGAACCTCCCGTCCCACTTCGGTTTAGCGTTCACGGCGCCCGGTTTGAAAACTTCTTCTTTCCTGGACACAGTTGGCTCCGAAGAGGATTAGAATATCCCGAAGGAGCAATCCTCGTGGCCAAGTTTGAGGAATCGATCCAGCGCCTGGAAAAAATTGTTCAGGAACTGGAAAAGGGAGAAGTTCCCCTGGAAAAGTCTCTGACCCTGTTCGAAGAGGGGATGCAACTCTCCGCCACTTGTCGCAAAGAGTTGGAACAAGCCGAAGGTAAAGTGGAAATTCTGCTGAAGCAAAACGGGAAGCTTCAGGCAGAGTCGTTCGAGCCCATGAGTATGACCGAGGCCCCGTCCGTCCGCAAATAGCCCCGGCCCCACGTAACACAAACCGGAGGGTAGTATGCAATCGCTTACAGTTGTTCTCCTCCAGGGCGATGCGAGAGTTGCGCAGTCTCTGGTTTCCGCGTTGTCGCAAGGTTTCTCTTCCGTTCAGCAGGTTCAGTCCTTGGGTGAGTTGCGAAATCGCATCGCCAAGAACCGCGCCGAAGTTGCCATCCTGGATATTGAGGCGGCGCCACTTTCGGAAGTCGAGCACTTGTCGCAGGATTTTCCGGGCGCCTGTATCGTCTGTACGCATCGCGTGGCGGACGAGGAAATGTGGGCCGCAGCCTTGCGAGCTGGCGCCTGCGACGTGTGCCCAGCAAACGACATCCCGTGCATTGTGCGCGCGGCGGTGGGCAATGCCCGTAGACATCGGGCGGCGGCGGCATAAGGAGAGTTTTTCTTCACGCAGTTTGCGTGGCTCTGTCCGCAATCTCCGCGATCAAGAGCTTTTCCTCTGCCCCGAAAACTCCTGATCGCTTGCTATACTCACCGTCATGCTCAAAGACACTCTGGAGGCAGGGCGCACGCTGGCTGATGCTGCGCTGGAACGTTTGCTGCCCGCCGCCAGCTGCCATCCGAGTTCCATTCATTCCGCAATGCGCCACAGCGTGTTCGCCGGAGGCAAGCGTATCAGGCCGATTCTGTGCATGGAGGCGGGACGCATGGCTGCCGGTTCCCTGCCTGACGGAATCGAGGAACTGGGCGCAGCCCTGGAAATGCTGCATACGTATTCTTTGATTCACGACGATCTTCCTGCCCTCGACAACGACGATCTGCGCCGTGGCCGGCCGACTTGCCACAAAGTCTACGGTGAAGCAATCGCGATTCTTGCAGGCGATGCGCTGCAGACCCAGGCCTACGAAGTGCTGGCGCGGTTGCGCTGTCCGGCGGCAGCGCGAGTGCGCATCATCGAGGAAATTGCACGCGGTACCGGCACTATCGATGGCATGATTGGCGGCCAGGTCGTCGATCTGGAAGCTGAGCATCAGACACCAAACCTTGAAACCCTCGAGTACATTCATCGCTCGAAGACGGCGGCGCTGATTACCGCCTCGGTGGTTAGTGGCGGACTCTATGCCTGCGCCGACGACGATGCGGTGCGCCGGCTGCGCGAGTTTGGTCAATCGATCGGGCTTGCGTTTCAGATTGTGGATGACGTCCTCGACGTCACCCAAACTTCGGAACAACTGGGCAAGACCGCCGGCAAAGACACCGCGGCGGAGAAAGCCACTTACCCGGCCCTGTTTGGGATTGAGGAATCGCTGAAGAAAGCCGACGCGCTAGTGGCCGCCGCGATGGGATCGCTGCAGAGCTTTGGCCCCAGGGGCGACACCCTGAAATCTGTGGCACACTTTCTGGTGGAGAGAAAAAAGTAGCGCGATGTAGGCGCGGGCTCCTCGCCCGTGCGTCCCGCTGCTACGCCGCCGTTACTTTCGAACACCGCCCCTATGAATATCCTCTGTGCTCCTCTGTGCCCCCTGTGGTAAAAACAATCAGGCGATGGAGTTCGCCGCAACCGCCCGGATCGACTTGGTAAAACGGCCCCGGCTGATAACTCCTACAAACTCTGTAGGGGAGACTCCATCGTGCCGAGCTTGCTAAAGACCGATTTTCTCAGAAACGACTTTCTGATCATTTCTCTGGGTGCCATTGTCGGCGCCAACGCCCGCTACCTGATTTCCCGTTTCGCCGCAAAGTCTCTCGGCCCGGTGTTTCCCTACGGGACCCTGTTCATCAATGTGACCGGCAGCCTGATCGTGGGATTCTTCATGATCTGGGCCAGCGAGCGCGTGCTGATCGATCCCCGTTGGCGATTGCTGGTCGTGATCGGCTTCTGCGGCGCCTTCACCACTTTCTCCAGCTACGCCTTTGAAACCATGGCTTACTTCGAGCAGGGCCAATGGCTTCTGCTCTGCGGCAATGTCCTGAGCAACAATGTTTTGTGCCTGCTGGGGGCGCTGGCCGGTATGGCGTTGGCGAGGGTGATATAAAATGCCAGACGCCATGGCTGTGCAGGTCACCATCTACCTCAACGAAGCCGACAAGTGGCACAATCGGCCGCTGCACATGGAGATCCTCAACTATCTGCGGAAAGAAAATGTGTATGCTGCAACTGCCCTTCACGCCGCCGCGGGTTTTCTAGGGCGCCATCGCGTGGAAACTTCACACCTGGTGGACGCTGGGGGAAAGTTGCCGGTGATCATCATTTTCGTGGATACCGATGAGCACGTCAGCCGGGTTTTGCCGACGTTGAAAGAAATGGCGGCACATCGGCTGATCGTGCGGGAGAATGTGGTGCTGGAGCAGGGGAATTTGGACTGAGACGGCTCGTGCCATTCTGACCAGCAAAAGCTTTAATCCGCCATCGCCATGCGCGCCTCGGTTAGCTCGTATGTTGACTGCAGATTCATCCAAAGCTCCGGCGAGGTCCGAAATCGGCGGGCCAGCCGTAGTGCTGTGTCAGCTGTGATTCCGCGCTTGCCCCGAACTAACTCATTCAGACGGTTGGTCGAGATGCCGAGTTCCTTCGCCAGAGTCGCCTGCGTTAGCCCCAGCGGTTTAATGTATTCCTCCAAGAGCACCTCTCCTGGATGGGTTGCGATACGGTCTTTCGGAAGTCCCATACTATCTCCTCACTCTTCGGTCAATGAATGTCTCGGCAGCTGACTTCCAGCACGTTTCCGCCAACAAGCCGGAAGATAATTCGATACTGATCGTTTACTCGGATGCTCCAATAGCCCGCCAAGTCATCTCTGAGCTTTTCGAGTTGGTTCCCCGGACTTTTCAAGTCATTAAGACTTGCGGCTGCGTTGAGAAAGTCCAGTTTGCGAACCACAATCGGCCAAACTCGCCGGTCGATCCTTCTTGCGGCTTTCGTATTGTTGCCGTTGTAGATGTCCTCCGTCGCTGGATCAGCAAAGGACGTGATCACGACGTAATCATACACGTGTACCGTGTACATATCAACACGATATATGTACGCTCCCTGTGATCCTCTGTGCCCTCTGTGGTTAAAGGGTTTGCCTCAAGGTGGGGTAAGGCGGCCTACGGGCCATCGGTTGCCATGCCTTCCAACTTCTCGGTATCCTTGCTCGACCGACATGCCCTCGCCGCCACTCGACATTCTGGCCATCGCCGCGCACCGCGACGACGTTGAGCAAACCTGCGGCGGCACGCTGCTGAAGATGGCGCAGCGCGGACATCGTACCGGCATTCTCGACCTCACCCGCGGCGAGATGGGAACCCGCGGCAACGCTGAAGACCGGCGGCGGGAAGCGGAAGAGGCTGCTCTCATCCTGCAAGTTTCCTGGCGGCTGGCCCTCGACATCCCCGACGGCCGGGTGGAAAACACCTGGGAGAATCGCCTGAAAGTTGCGCAGGTGATCCGCCAGCAGCGTCCGCGCGTGGTGATCCTCCCCTACTGGCAGGGACGCCATCCGGACCATTACACGGCCAGCGTTCTGGGTTATGAAGCCTGTTTTCTGGCGGGACTCGCGAAGCTTGATGTGAATCAAGCCCTCGGTCAGGCAACGTCTGGGGCTACGCAATTGCCTCCCCACCGCCCCTTCAAAATCATCTACGCCACGCTTTACTACGACGTTCGCCCCACCTTCGTCGTGGACATCACTGACCAGTTCGAAGCTCGCCTCCAATCCCTGATGGCCTACAAGACCCAGTTCAGTGATCAGGAGGCCGGCAAAGACCTCTTCCCTGCCCAGGCAGAAATTCGTTCCCGCATCGAGGCCATGGCACGTTTTTACGGAATGCTGGGAGGAGTGACTTACGCCGAGCCGTTCTTGCAGAAAGAAGTCGGGCTGGTGGAAGACCTGACGTTGATTCCGGTGAAGTCGATTTGACCGACTGAAATCAGCCACCAGATCTTCTTCGCGCACTTTGCGAATCCTTGGCGCACTTCGCGGTTAAAGCTCTTTTACCGCAAAGGACGCCAAGAACTACTTCTTCACCGCCACCGCCAAGCCATCCCGCACCGGCAGAATCGTCGTAAACAAATCCTGCGAGCTGTACAGCAGACGGTTGAACTCCAGAATCGCTTTGGTCGACGGCTCCGTGTTTTTCTTGTCGGCGACCTTGCCGCTCCACAAGACGTTATCGGTCACGAACAGCCCGCCTTTGTGCAAACGTGGAACGGCCAGGCGCAACGCGCGCGGATAGTCTTCTTTGTCCACATCACAGAAGATGACATCAAATTCCTGCTTCTGTTCGGAAAGCAACTCCAGCGCATCGCCGACTCCCACCTGGATTCGGTCCGCCACTCCGGCCTTTTCGAAATACTTGCGGGCTTCGGTGGCGTTCTTGCGATCGCCATCCGTGTAATACACGCGGCCGTCTTTGCCCACAGCGCGTGCCCACCAGATGGTCGAATAGCCCACCGCCGATCCCATCTCAAACACCGTCTTGGCGCCAATCAGCATCGCTAGCTGCTGCAGAATCCGGCCCACCACTGGCCCGACGATAGGAATGTCCCGCTTCGCGGCTTCCGCCTCAATTTCGGCGAGCACATCGTCCCGCTGGGGAAGCATGGAGTATAAATAATCTTCGACCGGACCAGCGGTGATGCCGCCCATCCGCCAACTCGGAGTTGCCGGTTTCGATTGTGCCAAGTTCGCTCCTGAAAACCTGCCGAGCCTCGCTCCACAGCCGAGGACGGCTGTCCCACGCGGTTTATGAAATCGTCTCTCCCGGCTTCATCTCGCGCACATCGACGTCAGGCGCCAGCTTACGAAGCTCGGCAGGTGTGCCAGTTAAAACGGGAAATGTCCCGAAGTGCATGGGGATGACCATTTTCGGCTTCAGCAGCTTGCAGGCGTAAGCCGCTTCGCGCGGCCCCATGGTGTAGTTGTCGCCAATCGGCAGCATGCAAATGTCCGGAGCATACAATTCGCGGATGATCGCCATGTCACCAAACACGCCGGTATCACCCGCATGGTAGATCTTCACCCCGTTGGCAAACTCGACCACATAGCCGGCGGCCTCCCCACCGTAAATCATCCGGTCACCGTCCTCAATTCCGCTGGAGTGGGTAGCATGGACCATGGTTGCCTTGATGTCGCCGACGGTCACCGTCCCGCCCTTGTTCATGGCCGCGACCCGCTTGACGCCTTTGCTCTCCAGCCACCCACACAGTTCGGGGATCCCCACCACCGTGGCGTCGTGCTTTTTCGCAAGTTCCACCGCGTCACCAATGTGGTCGCCGTGGCCGTGAGTGCACAGCATGACATCCACTTTGGTAATGTTCTTCTCTTTTTCCGGACACTTGGGGTTGCCCGTCACCCAGGGATCAATAAGGACAGTCTTTCCCCCGGGAGTTTCAATGCGAAAAGTAGCGTGGCCCAACCAGGTGATTTTGATGCCATTGAGATTCATGAGATCGCTTCTGGCTCCTAGCCTCTAGCTCTTAGCAATTGGCAACTGCTAGTTTAATATGAACTCCGATGCCGGAGCTTAAGGTTCTCATTTCGCGCGAACAAATTGCATCTCGTGTGGCGGCAATCGGCGCCGACATCACTCGCGATTTCTCCGGCCAGCCCGTGATTTTTGTCGGCGTCCTCAAAGGCGCTGCCATTTTCCTCGCCGATCTGGCCCGTCAGGTGCAACTCGACGCAACTTTCGATTTCATCGGAGTTTCCAGCTATGGCAACCGCCCCAGCCCAGCCCAGGAACTGCAACATGGATGGGATTCAACCGGCGAAGTTCGCCTTACCAAAGATGTGGATCAATCCATGCGAGACCGCAACGTGATTCTGGTTGAGGATATTTTAGACACCGGCCTCACTCTCAATTTCCTCAAGCGTGTGCTGCTGGGACACCAGCCGAAATCGTTGCGCATTGCCGCCCTGCTCGACAAGCCTTCGCGAAGAAAACAACCCATCCAGGCTGATTACCTGGGATTTGCCATTCCCGATGAATTCGTCGTGGGCTACGGGCTCGACTATGCGGAAAAATACCGTAATCTTCCCGATATCTGCATCGTGCCTAGGGAAATTTAGCTCCAGTTTCGTTCACTGCTCCCACAAGCGATTCCACAGGCACGACTGATATCATAGGAGTGTGGAAACCGTGGTCACAGACCCCGAGACCCAAACCAAAGTCGAACCTCTGCTGCTTGAAGTAGCGGACGTAGTCAATACTACCCTCGACCTGGACACTACCCTGCACCGGGTCGCGGAACTAGTCCGTAAAGTCATTGATTACAGGATATTTGCGATTTTACTGCTGAATGAGAAGACGCAGGAATTGCGCATCCGCTTCCAGGTGGGATATGCGCGCGAGGTCGCGGAACGTCTGAAAATCAAGGTCGGAGAAGGCGTCACCGGAATCGCCGCCCAGCGCCGTGAGCCGATTCTGGTGGCCGATGTCTCGCAGGACCCTCGCTACATTTCCGCCGTGCCTAACGTGCGTTCCGAACTGGCCGTCCCGCTCATCGTCAAGAACCGCCTGATAGGGGTCATCGACATCGAGTCGCCGTTCCCCAACCACTTCACCGAGGAGCACAAACGGCTGCTGACGTTGATCGGCTCGCGGATGGCGGTGGGCATCGAGAATGCCCGCCTCTACACTCGCACCACGCGCCAGGCGCGTACCCTGGTTTTGCTCAATGAGATTGCCCGCGAACTTACGTCGATTCTGAATGTGGACGAACTCTTAAAGCGCATCGCTGAACTGCTCAGCCGGTTGATCGACTATCAGATGTTCAGCATTCTCTTGGTTGATCCCACCGGGGAGAAGCTGCAACACCGGTTTGCCCTGCGCTTTCAGGAAAACATCCACCTGAAGCATGAAGTTCCGCAGGGACGCGGCGTGGTGGGCTATGCGGCCGAGCACAAAGAAGCAGTGCTGGTGCCCGACGTCAGCAAAGATCCGCGCTATATCAAGCTCAATCCCGAGACCCGGTCAGAGCTGGCGGTGCCGCTCATTTACAAGGACAAGGTCATCGGCGTGCTCGACCTGGAACACACGCGGCGCGGCTTTTTCACCGAAGACCACAAACGCACCGTCACCACGCTGGCTGCGCAGGTTGCCATTGCGTTGGAAAACGCCCGGCTCTACGAACAAATCGCCCGCCAGGAAAGACGTCTGGAGCGCGACCTGGAGCTGGCGCGGGAATTGCAATTCCGCCTGCTGCCGCAGACGCTGCCCAAGCTTGAGAACCTGGAAATTGCCGCCAGGTCTATACCCGCGCGGGCGATCGGCGGAGACCTTTACGATTTTGTCAGCTACTCGCTTTCGCGCACCGCCATCATCGTCGGCGATGTCAGCGGAAAGGGCGCACCCGCCGCGATCTATGCCGCGCTGGTCAGCGGTATTCTGCGCTCTCATGCCCCCATCGAACCTTCTCCTGCCGAGATGCTCTCCGCGTTGAACTTCTCCTTGGGAGAACGCCGCATCGAGGCCCAGTTCGTGTCGCTCATCTACGCCCTGTGGGACGATCAGAGCCGCACTCTGCGCGTGGCCAACTCCGGCCTGCCGCGCCCGCTCTACTGCCACGATGGCAAGATCGAACTCATCGAGATTGCCGGACTGCCCTCTGGTTTGTTCGATGACGCCGATTATGACGAACTGAGTTTCCGCGCCAAACCCGGTGACATCTTTGTGTTCTTCAGCGATGGTATCCTCGACGCCCGCAATCACGCCGGAGATATGTTCGGACGCGGCCGTCTGGAACAGGTCGTCAGCCGCAATCTCGACGCCACGCCCGATGCCATCGTCAAAGCCATCTTCAAGTCGGTGGCTGAGCACACTGCTGGCGAGGACGCCTTTGACGATCAAACTGTGGTGGTGATTCGCGTCAAAGGCCCCGCCGGAAAACGCAAGTGAGTCGCACCCTGCAGCCGGAGGGCGGACGGCCTCCGGGATTTCTATTTCGTCAGGCCAAGTCAAAACCTTCCGGAGCTTCTGTTCTCCATTGTGAGCGGGTTTCCCTTGCTCATCTGGCAGATCGTTTTGGCACTCCGCTTTACGTCTATTCGACGGCCGCGATTCGTGACCGGGTGCAGGCTTTTCAGCAGGCCTTCCACAACGTTCCTCACACTCTCTGTTACTCCGTAAAAGCCAACTCGAACCTCAGTATTTTGCGCTTGTTGGCGAAAATGAATTGCGGGTTTGACGTTGTCTCCGGCGGAGAACTGGAGCGGGTATTGCAAGCCAGCCGCAAGGCGGCCCGGAAGACTGTTTTCTCGGGCGTGGGCAAGACTGGCCAAGAAATGGAAGCCGCCCTCGCCGCTAATATCTTGATGTTTAACGTGGAGAGCGAGTCGGAGCTATCCACCTTGGCTGAGTGCGCCGGCCGCCTCAAGAAAATCGCACGCGTTGCTCTCCGGGTGAATCCCGACGTCTCCGCCGAAACTCATCCCTACATCTCTACCGGCTTGCACCAGCACAAGTTCGGCGTTCCCATTAGCGAAGCTGCCCGCCTGTATTCACACGCGGCCGACCGTGGTTTGAATGTATCCGGCGTGAGTGTCCACATCGGCTCGCAGATTCTGGATGTGACGCCATTCGCGCAGACGATGGAACGGGTAGCAGATTTGGTCCGCGAGTTGCGAGCCAATGGCCACACCATCACCTATGTCGACGCCGGCGGAGGCTTGGGCATTGACTATGAGAGTCACAACTCCGGCTTCAGCGATCGTATCGCAGCCTACGCCCAGGCCTTATTGACGCCGCTCAAGGCACTGAAGGTGCACCTGCTGCTGGAACCTGGGCGCTCGATCGTTGGCTCCGCGGGCATCCTGCTCACCCGGGTGCTTTACGAGAAAACCAACCAGGGCAAGAAATTCCTGGTAGTCGATGCCGCGATGAATGATTTTGTTCGCCCGGCTCTCTATGGTGCCTACCATCAGATCGTTCCGATCACGGCTCCTGGTGACGCTTCCCGCGAAACGGTTGACGTCGTCGGGCCGGTGTGTGAAACCGGGGACTTCCTGGCGCGTGACCGCGAGTTGCCAGTAGTCCGGCAAGGCGAGTTGCTGGCTGTGCTCGACGCAGGCGCTTATGGAATGACGCTGGCGTCTAACTACAACACCCGCCCCCGTCCAGCCGAGATATTGGTTGACATGAAAACAGCCAGGCTCGTCAGACGCCGTGAGTCCGTTGCCGATCTGCTTCGGCTCGAAGCTCCTTCCCCACAAAAAAGGCGGAGAGGAAAGTAGCCCTCCCCGCCGGCTCTAGCAGTTTTCTTCACAGCGCGCTGAGGAAGGTGATGATCTGCGCCCGCTGAGTTGGTGTTAATGCCTGGAAACTCTGGATAACACCAGTCGCTTCCCCTTTGTGCCGCTGAATCGCCTGCTCACGCGTGGCTGACATTCCGTCGTGCATCAGCTTGCTGTGAGTTCGCAAGCCCCAAAGCGGAGTGGTGCGAACTTTGTCGTTGGTGTCGGCGGGTCCGTTTTGCACAATGCTGTCCCCGGTCCCGATGTTGTGCAGCAGGAAATCGCTGTAGGGGTGGATGATCTTGTTTCCCAGCGCATCCGGGACCGTAAACGCACCGCCATTAATGACTGTCCCCGATGGCGCCGTGGTAATGGAAGTAACGTGGCAGATGGCGCAACCGATCTGAGAGAACAGCTGCTGTCCCGCTATCGCATCGGCAGTCGCTATCAAGTTGGCGTCAACCGGAGGCGCCATAGTTCCGCGTATGAACTGCGCAAAGTGATCGATGTCCGCTAGACCGGTCCCGTCCGGTTGGTCCTCCGGATCAGTGTCGGTCTTACAAACTGTCGTGGTATCGGTCATGTTGAGCCGGTTGGTGATTCCCTGCTCGTTGAGGTAGGCATCACTAGAAAACGAAAGCAGGCTGCCGTGCTGATCTTTCCAGCCAAAGCGGCCAACCCGGGTTTGTCCGGTCGCTTCCAGAACCGGCACCAGGATAAATTCTCCCGAGATCTTGCCACCGCTGAGGCCGGGCTGCTGTGCGGCGATATTCTGCAGAGTGGAGTCGTCGATCGCTTCCACAAAGCCATCGCCCAGAGTATTGAGGGACATTCGCAAGGCACGCACGATCTCAGTTTTCGGTGCACGTTCCTGCGCCTCGGGACACACCGCGCGATCATTGACCAGGGAACGATTCAAGATGGTGTTCTGACCATCGTTGATGGAGATGTTGGGATTCACGAAGTTACCCCGCCGGTCATAGTGGCCGACACGAAATTCCACCACCTGACTGACTCCTCCGGTAACCGGGCCCTGATGGCAATCGGCGCAGCCCCGCGCGTTGTACACCGGGCCTAGTCCGGTATCAACACCGTCTTCTTCTTCGAACGCCGCCTGGTCAAGGGCGAAGGTGTCGTTGGGCGGCTCCGGGATCCCATTGCTCACACTCTGTGAGCCAGGATCATGGGCAAGAGTTGGAGTGGTAAACCCGGTTGGCGCTTCCTGCGGCGAATCGCTGCGTACAATCATCAGCGCTCCCGAAGCCAGCACCAGCAGGGCTGTGGACACACTTATGGCAAGCAAGTTTCGGTGTTTCATTTTTGGACCTCCCAATCTGCGGAGCCAGACACACTCCGGCAATGAATCGAAGTGGCCTGCTTGGTAGGAACCGGCGCTGGCCCCAGAATGTTTATGGAAAAAGCCTGACCCACAGACTTGTCGCTTTGCTCCGTTGCAGAGCAATCACCCCAAACTAGGCGATCAAGCTTCGGTCAGCTCGGCTTCCGCTGCTGTAGGGGAAGTCAAGATTGGTACGCAATCTATTCTCAGATCGAAACCGCGTCAAGATGTCCGGAAGTACATGTTTTGCTGTAGAAGAGGTTCCGGTAACCGATGCAGGTGACTTGCAGTGCCTGGCAGGAGGACGCTACTCAAAGCCTATGGTCTGGTTGAATACGCCCGCTCGCGCGATGAATCCCAAACTACTCTTCCACCCACAATTGTCTTCAGTACCTTCACATCGCGAATCTTTACCGGATCCATGGAAAGAATGTCGTCACTCAGAATGACCATGTCCGCCAGTTTCCCGGGCGTGATAGTGCCTTTTTCCTTCTCCTGGAATTCCGCATACGCTGAGCCCAAGGTGTAGGCACGGACGGATTCTTCGACAGTTAGTTTCTGTTCGGGGAACCAGCCGTCGGGATTCTTGCCATCGAGCGTTGCGCGGGTGACGGCGGCATACAAACCCAGCATCGGATTCAACGGCGCGACATCCCAATCAGTCCCAAAAGCCAGATGCACTCCATGATTCAGGAACGTCCGGAAGGCATAGGTTCGGCTGGCGCGGTCGTGACCGATACGGGGTTCTGCCCAGCGCCCATCATCAATGGCGTGATAAGGCTGCACGGAAGCGACTACATTCAACTGCGCAAAACGGTCGAAGTCCTTGGCCGCCATATGCTGTGCGTGCTCGATGCGAAAACGCCGGTCGGCTTCACCGTGTGCTTTCGCAACCTCGGTGTACAAATCCAGAATCGTCGAAATCGCCTGGTCCCCAATGGCATGCGTGCAAATCTGTATTCCCGCTGCGTCCGCTTTCATCATGCGATCTCGCATCAAAGAGAGCGGTTGCATTTCATCGGACAGCAGGCCGTGATTGTCGGGCTGGTCCAGGAACGGCTCGAAAAAATAGGCAGTGCGGGATCCCAGCGACCCGTCCGCGAACCCTTTGACGGCGCCGATCCTCAGATAAGGCCCGCCAAAGGCGTGGCGAATTCCAATCTTTGCCTGATCTTCCACCTGCGTGATTAACGGCGCGGCGTAGATCCGAGTCGTGAGTTCGCCGGCTCTGCAACAGCTCCGCGTAGGCGGCAATGTCCGCGTAGTCGGGATCCATATTCTGCACGCTGGTCACGCCCACGGAGGCCGCGTGCTCCAGCGCACGCCGCACCGCGCGCATAACCTGATCGTGCGAGGGCGGAGGAATCACTTTGTACACCAGGTCGGTGGCAGCATCCTTAAGATCGCCCGTCGGATTCCCCTGAGCATCACGCACGATGACGCCGCCCGGCGGATCGGATGTCTGGGCGTTCACACCGGCCAGCTTCAGAGCAGCAGAATTGGCCAACGAAGAGTGCCCGTCGTAGCGGCTCAGGAAAACTGGGTTGTCGGGTGTAACCGAATCAATCCACTCCTTCGTGGGCAAAACCGACCCGGGCCATTTAGTCTCATCCCAATCGCCACCCTGTATCCACTCCCCCTTCGGAGTTTTCTTTGCCCGTTCTGCGACACGACGGACAAATTCCTCTTTGCCGGTGACGTCGTTAAGCTGCACGCTGTCCAGTTGCAGACCGCCGCTGACGAAGTGCACATGGGCATCGTTGAAACCCGGAAGCAGCAGCTTGCCGCCCGCATCAATCACCCGTGTATTTGGCCCACGCAGTGCCTCGACTTCCGCATTCGAACCCACCGCGATAATTCGATCCCCAAACACTGCGACCGCCTGGGCCTTGGGATGCGCCTCGTCCACGGTCCAGACATTGGCGTGAGTGATGATCAGGTCAGCGACCGTTTTGGATTGGGACGCAGCAACAATCGTCCAAACCAAGCAAGCTGGCAGCAAGAGCATTCGAATGATTTTCATGGCGAATGGTGTCTCCGGAATCATCGTTGTCCCCACTTCAGTTTGGTGCGCAGTACATCGAAGAAACTGCCATGCACCCGCAGCAGCTTGACCTGGTGTTCGGATTTGCGGCAACGCACGCGGTCGCCGTCGTACATGGGCATGCCCACCTGACCGTCCACGCTGAGATATGCCTCTTCATTTCCGGTGTTGACCACGAGTTCGATGTTCGAACTGTCCGGCACCACCAAGGGCCGGTGTGTCAGCGCGTGCGCCGAGACCGGAGTCACCACGAACGCGTTGACCGTAGGCATTACGATCGGGCCACCCGCGGAAAGCGAGTACGCGGTGGAACCAGTGGGTGTCGAAACAATCAGGCTATCGGCTTTGTATGTGGACACGAATTCCCCATTCACATACACATCGCAGCTATTCAAACGCGAGATGGTGCCCTTGCCGACGACGATGTCGTTCAAAGCCTCATAGCCAGTCACAACCGTCTCTTTGTGCGGCGATCAATCAGCTTAGCACAGATGCGGCGAGCCGTCTTAACCGCCCATAAAAAAGCCCCGCGCGAGTTGGGGAAGCTCGGCCGCGGGGCAGACAGGCGCGCTTGGGCAGGGGGGCAAATCAGCGCGCCACCAGACGGCAAACGCGACCAGCGCCAGATTGTTCCGGCGGACTGGGAAGAGAGACGACCGCAAAAGGAACCTTCCTCGCTCCGAGCCGTTTGTCCTGCGGTCCGACAATCGCAAGGAGAAGATCGTGGACAAGGAACACATCAAGGGCGCTGCCGACAAGGCCAAGGGCGCTGTGAAGGATGCTTTCGGCAAGATGACCGACGATCCGTCGCTGCAGGTCGAAGGCAAGATGGACAAGGCCAAGGGTGCAGCGCGCGAGGCCGTTGGTGACGCAAAGGACGCTGCGCGTCGGGCCAACAAGCCCTAAAGATCCATTTAGTTCTCGGAAGAGGCCGCCTCCGGGCGGCCTCTTTTGTTTCACCGACGAGGAGCGCTCGATGCAGACGGACAACAACATCCCCGCCGCCGGCGGGTCGCCTCCCAATGCCGAAGACGAGAAGGCTAATCAGGCGCAAGTCCAGTCCGATAAAGAGCCGTTCGACACGGGAAGGGGGGCGTTGCCCGAGTTGCGCAAGGCGGCGGACGACTTGAAGACCAAGATCGACGAGGCGAAGCGCCGCAACGACATGCCGGTCAACTCGGCGCTGGGAAACCCCGATTGGGAACAGCGCGCCGCCGACGGCCACCTCGACGTTCCAGACCAGGACGACGAATAGACTTCAAGAGCGCGTTGCTGTCGGAAGCAAGACTGGCTCTTGTCATTCCCGCGCAAGCGGGAATCCGGAGCAGGTCAGAGCCTGGGCGTCTGGATGCCCGTGTTCGCGGGCATGCCGCGCGCGATGCTCTCTATCCAGCCTTTTTTCTCGCGCCGGGCTTCGCGGGCTGTTTTTCCTCGGCCGCCTTCGTGGGCGCGCCACCGGCGATCGGCAACAGCATCTCGCGCTGATCCAGGTTGCGGTTAGCCGCCTTCTTGCCCTTGGAGGCCGCGGCGGGCTTCGCCGCCGCTGCGGGCTGCGTCGCTGGCGCAGGCTTGGCCGACGCCGCCGGCTTCGGCTGAGCTTCCTTCGCCCGCTCGATGCTCTGGCGCAGCGCCGCCATGAGATCGGTGCCGGCGACGATCCTCGGCAGCTCGCGCTGCTTGGTAACCGGCATGCCCGCTTTCTTCTCGTTGAGCATGGCGACGATCGCCTCTTCGTAGCGGTCGTGGAACTGCGTGGCGTCGAATTTGGCGGCCTTGGTCTCGAGGATATGCTCGGCGAGCGCCAGCATGTCTTTTGGAATCTTAACGTCGGCGATGTCGCCGAAATAGATCTCTTCGTCGCGAACCTCATAGGGGTATCGGAGCGTCGTACCGAGCAGGCCCTTGCCCCTTGGCTGGAGCATGATGACGCGCTCGCGCTTCGACAGGACCACCCGGCCCAGTGCGACCATTCCCTTGTCCTGCATGGCGTCGCGGATGACCGCGAACGCCTCGAGGGCGACCTTGTTCTCCGGAATCAGATAATACGGGCTGTCGACATAGCGCTCGTCGATCTCCGATTTGGGGACGAAGGAATCGATATCGATCGTATGGCTGCTCTCGATCGCGATCGCGTCGATCTCCTCGTCCTCGACCTTGAGATAGACGCCCTTGTCGACTTCGTAGCCGCGTCCCTTGTCGTCCGGATCGATCGGCTCGCCGGTTTGTTCGTCGATCAGTTGCTGTCGCAGGCGGTTGCCGGTCTTCTTGTTGATCTGCCGGAAAGCGACGCGCTCGCCCGACGAGGTCGCGGTGTAGAGCGCGATCGGGCAGGAAACGAGCGAAAGCTTGAGATAACCCTTCCAATACGGACGCGGCGGGGCCATGGGAACTCCTACTCAACGCGGGTCTTGGGGCTTTTATAGCACGCCGGCCATGCAACTTGCGAAGTCGTAGGCCTGAATGAAGAGCTCACGTCTCGGAAGTTTGGTCAGGCCCAACGTCCCCGACGCGCCGGATGTTCCAGTCCGGCTACTTCCGCCCGCCCGACAGGAACGCCTGGAAAGCTTTGCGCGCCTCATCGGACTTGAGCGCCTCGGCGAAGGCGTGCATCTCCTCGGCCATGCGCGCTTTCAACGCCTCGCCATCGCCGCGCATCAGACGCCGCGTCGCGAGCAGCGCCGCGCGCGGCTTGGCCGCGAGCGCAGCGGCTTTGCTCATCGCATGGGCAATAAGGTCGGACCGGGGGACGAGAGCGTTGACGAGGCCGAGCGCGTGCGCTTGCCCGGCGTCGAACGGTTCGGCGAGCAGGAGGAGTTCGGCCGCCTTGGCGCGGCCGAAACGTTGCGGGGCGAGCAGCGATGACCCGGCTTCCGGCACCAGGCCAAGGTTGACGAACGGCGTCTGGAAGCGCGACTCGGGCGTCGCGTAGACGAGATCGCAATGAAAAAGAAGCGTCGTTCCGATACCGACCGCGAGCCCGTCGACTGCGGCGACGAGCGGCTTGCCGAATTCGGCGAGCCGAGTGGTGAACCGCCACGCCGGAAAGTCGCCGCTCTCGCGCGATGCGGCGGCGACGAAATCGCCGAGGTCGTTTCCGGCGGTGAACACGCCGCCCTTGCCGCTCAACATGAACGCGCCGACGCTGTCGTCGCGCTCGGCCGCCTCGAAGGCCTCGATCAGCGCTTCGTACATCGCCCCGGTGATCGCGTTCTTCTTCTGCGGCCGGGCGAAGGCGGCCGACATCACCGCGCCGTCGCGCGAGAGCTCGATGTCCTGGGTCATGTGGATGTCTTGGGTCATGCGCTGTCCGCCAGGATCGCTTCGTAGATTTCGAGCGGAGCGCCGCCGGACGCGATCGCGCGCGCCAGTCCCGGCGCTGCGACAGCCACTTTCTCGGCGAAGAAGCGGGCGAGGCCGACCCGCCCGCGTTCGCTCTCATTGCCGCCGTCGGCAAGCGCCTCGGCGGCGAGACCCGCTTTCGCCAGGCACGCGCCGCCGAGCGTGAGCCCGAACAGGCGGAGATAGGCAGACGCGCCCGCGAGGGCGGAATACTGATCGGCCGCGGTCCAATCCAGCATCAGGCGGGTCGAATTCTTCGAGCGCATCGGACGCCTCGGCGAGCCGCTCGGCGGTCGCGCCAAAGCCCGGGCCCCCGCGCCCGCCGACGTCGCTCGCGACCCGGCGGACGCCTTCGATTTCCTGGCGGACGGCCTCGCCGCCGGCGAGCGGCAGCTTGCGCTGCACGAGGTCGATCCCGTGGATGCCGTTCGCGCCCTCGTAGATCGCTGCAATGCGCGAATCGCGCATGTGCTGGGCGGCTCCGGTCTCCTCGATATATCCCATGCCGCCGTGGACCTGGACGCCGATCGACGCCGCCTCGTCGCCGATGTCGGTCGAGAACGCCTTGGCGATCGGCGTCAAGAGCGCGGCGCGATTGGCGGCGGCCGTCCGTTCGGCAGCGGTGTCGGCGTGGCTTGCAAGATCGAGCGAGACGCCGGTCAGGCAGCAGATGCCGCGCGCGGCCTGGACGTTCGCCTTCATCGTCATCAGCATCCGCTGGACGTCGGCGTGCTCCATGATCGGGCTCATGCCGTCGCCGTTGGACCCGCGGCCCTGGCGGCGCTCGCGGGCGTAAGCCAACGCCTGCTGATAGGCGCGCTCGCCGATCGCCACCCCCTGCGTCCCGACCGCGAGGCGCGCGGCGTTCATCATCACGAACATCGCGGCGAGGCCGCGATTTTCCTCGCCGACCCGCCAGGCCTTCGCGCCCTCATTGTCGCCGTAGACCATGACGCAGGTCGGAGAGCCGTGGATGCCGAGCTTGTGCTCGATCCCGGCGCAGCGCAGGTCGTTGCGCTCGCCGAGCGAGCCATCGGCGTTGACAAGGAATTTGGGCGCCAGAAGCAGGGTCAGGCCGCGCGTTCCGGCGGGAGCGCCAGGCAGCCGGGCGAGGACGAGGTGGACGATGTTCTCGGCCATGTCGTGCTCGCCGTAGGTGATGAAGATCTTCTGGCCGAACAGGCGATAGCTTCCATCCTCGGCGCGTTCCGCGCGGGTTCTGACCGCGTTGAGGTCGGAGCCCGCCTGCGGCTCGGTGAGGTTCATCGTTCCGGTCCACCGGCCGCTGACCATCGGGGCGAGATAGCGGTCGAGCAGCTCGCGCGAGCCGAAGCTTTTGAGCGCGCCGACGGCGCCCTCGGTGAGAAGCGGGCAGAGGGCGAAAGCCATCGAGGCGCCGTTCCAGATTTCGGTGCAGGCGACGTTGACGATATGCGGCAGACCCATGCCGCCGAACTCGACCGGCGCGGAGACGCCGTTCCAGCCCGCCTCCGCCCAGCGCCGATAGACGTCGGCAAAGCCCGGCGGCGTGGTCACGATGCCGTTTTCGTAGCGCGCGCCGGCAAGATCGCCGGGGCGGTTGAGCGGCGCGATCTCCTCGGTTGCGAACCGCCCGGCCTCGGCGACGATCGAGGACACCGCGTCCCAATCGAGTTCCCCCGTCAGCCCGCGGCCGATCATGCCCGGCACGTCGGCGACCGCCTTGAGCGAAAAAAGGATATCGCCGACCGGGGAACGATAGGACATCTCTCGCTTCTCCTCGCCGCCGGCCTCCCCGGCGATCGGACCCCCCGATTTGCTGCGGCGGGCGAAAATCAGCTTATGTACAGTCAGGTTGGCGCGCAACGCGCTGAAGCTGTAGGGCGAGGCCGCTGGCCTCGCCGGCCGGCTCAACGAGCCGACCCTGCAAGGCGGCGGATGGGGTTCTGCACTGACACCGCCAACTCGCAAACCAACCCGCATCGCGGCCGCCAGTCCCGGCTCGATCGCCGACGCGGCAGCGGCGTTGCGCGCGGGCGGGCTCGTCGCCATGCCGACCGAGACGGTTTACGGTCTTGCCGCCGACGCCACATCGGATCAAGCCGTCGCGGCAATCTATGCCGCCAAGGAACGGCCGGCGATCAACCCGCTCATTGCCCATGTTCTCGACCTCGAGGCGGCGCACGAGCACGCGGTCTTCAACCCCGAGGCGGAAAGACTGGCCCGCGCCTTCTGGCCGGGGCCGCTCACTCTGGTCTTGCCCGCGGCGCTGATCTGCCGGGTCAGCCTGCTTGCGCGCGCGGGTCTCGACACGGTCGCGCTGCGTTCGCCGGCGGATGAAACGGCGCGCGCGCTGATCGAAGCGGCAGGCGTTCCGCTTGCCGCCCCGTCCGCCAATCGGTCGGGCCGCGTGAGTCCGACCACCGCCGCCCATGTCCTCGCCGATCTCGACGGCAGGGTCGACTGGATCCTCGATGGCGGCCCGTGCCGCTATGGCCTCGAATCGACGATCGTCGCGGCCGTCGCCGGCCGGATTGCCTTGCTCCGCCCGGGAGCGATTGCACGCGAGACGCTCGAATCCGCGCTCGGCTCGCCGATCGAGACGTCCGGCGGGTCAACGGCGGAGCCCACCGCGCCCGGGCAACTGGCGTCGCATTATGCGCCGCACGCCAAACTTCGCCTCGGCGCCGTCGAGGCCCACGCGGATGAGGCCGCGCTCGATTTCGGCGAAATACTGGCGCCAAGCGCGGCCGGCGCGCGGCTCGATCTCTCTCCTGGACGCGACCTCGCAGAGGCGGCGTCGCATCTCTTCGCCTATTTGCGGGCGCTCGACGCGGCCGGCGCGGCGCGGATCGCGGTCGCGCCGATCCCCGAACATGGGCTCGGGGCGGCGATCAACGACCGGCTCAGGCGCGCGGCCGCGCCGCGCACAGGATGACGCTCGGGCAGCGGATCGAATGTGAACATTGTTTTTCTCCGATGTAGAGTGGTAGAACACACGCGGGCGGTTGAGCTTGCGCCGGATGGCGCTTGCCGGGGAATATGCGGGCTGGATGAACCCGGATTTGAGCTGGGACGAGTTTCGCCTCGTCAAGTCGATCGCCGACGCGCGGTCGCTCGCCGGCGCGGCCGAACGGCTCGGCGTCAACCAATCGACGGTCTATCGGCGGCTGGCGGCGGTCGAGGCCGCGGTCGGCGCGCGCCTCTTCGACCGTTCGCGCGCGGGATACGAGCCGACCTCCGCCGGCGAGGACATGATCGCGCTGGCGGCGACGATGGCGCTCTCGATCGTCGAGTTCGAGCGCCGGGTCGCCGGACGCGACGTCAAGCTCACGGGCGAGCTTTCCGTCACCGTTCCGATAGGCATCGGCCTGCATTTCATGCCGCCGATCGTGGCCGGGTTTCAGGCTTCGAATCCAGGCGTGATCGTCGAATTGATCCTGTCCAACGAGACGCTTGACCTCTCCCGGCGCGGGGCCGATGTCGCCGTCCGGCTGACCAATGACCCCCCCGAAACTTTGGTCGGCAGGAGAATATGCACCGCCCGATGGTGCGTCTATCGAAGTCGCTACGTGGCGGACGCCGACGCCGAGACGCCTGAACCGGTCGCGTTCATCGGTTACGGCGACGCGCTCGGGCCCGCGTCGGGCCGACGGTGGATCGAGGCCAATGTCGATCCGGGGCGAATCGCCGCCAAGGCGAACTCGGCCCACTGCATGCTCGAGCTGGCGCGTCAGGGGGTCGGCGCAGCGCTGCTGCCGTGTTATCTCGGCGATTCAAGCCCGGACCTGGTCCGGGTCGGTTATCTGCTGCCCGAGCTTGACGCCGGACTGTGGACGCTGACCCACGCCGATCTTCGCCGGGCGGCGCGGGTGCGGGCGTTCATGGATTTCGCCGCGGCCGAACTGATCAAGCATCGCCGGGTCATCGAGGGCGAGGAATTCTAACGCGCCCTTCACCAGGCCGAGAACTTGGCCTCGACCTTCCTCAGAAACGCGGCGCGCCGCTCCGGCGTCGTGTGGTCCATGTCGTATTGGGCGACATAGTCGCACCGCGCGCCGGGCGCGCAATTGCGGCGCATGGAGCGGGTCATGAAGCGCCGCGGCGGATCGCCCATGAAAAAGGTCAGCATCCGCGAGCCCCCATAGGTGCAAACGACCCCGAGACGCTTGATGTTGTGAAGGCACGGATTGTAGGAGCCGTCCTCGCCAAGCGTGAAGCTGACCCCAGGCAGGAAGACCTTGTCGACGAATCCCTTGAGGATCGCGGGAAAGCCCATGTTCCAGACCGGGAACGAGAACACCATCGCCTCGGCCGCGAGCAGCCGGTTGACGTAAGGGGCGACGAGGCGCCGGTTGACCGCGACATTGTGATAATCAATCCGGTCCTGACGCGACATCACCGGGTCGAAGCCCTCGGCGTTGAGATCGCAATCGTCGACCTTGTGCCCCTTGGCTCGCAGGACGTCGCCACCAGCTTCGCGTGGACCGCGACGCCGAAGCTGGTCTCCACCGGGTGGCCGAACGGCGCCAGGATGCGCAAGGCGGGTCATCGCTGCGCCGCGCGCGCCCGCGCCTCGAGGCCGGGGAACAGGATAGGTCTGGCCGGCGGCGAAATCGAAGTTCGGATCCTCCCAGGCGATCATCTTGCCGGGATTGAGCAGGCCCTTGGGATCGGTCTCGCGCTTGAAGGCGAGCTGGATCGCGTCGGTCTGCTTCATGCCGCCTTCCTCCAGCGTGTAGCGGTGCGGATTGAAGATCGTAGCGCCCATCGCTTCATGGATCGCGGATGATCTCGTCGAGCCGCTCTTCGGTGGTGAACGCACCAGCGGCAGGCCCAGCGAAAGCGATCCGGCCGTTGAAGCGGATGAACTCGAGATGGCCGATCACCTCGTCGCCGAAATGGTCATGGATAGCCTTGACGGCCTTGAGGCCGCCCTCGGTCGGGTAGCGGGCCTGGAGATAGGTGATTTTGGGATCGACGCGCAGCGCGCGCAGCGTCGTATGGTTCCAGGT
>CAVTHF010000013.1:0-190320 GCA_963734415.1 uncultured Acidobacteriota bacterium
CCACGTATTGCTACCACTCCGCGCACGCTGGCGCAGCGCATTGTGCGCGCCAAGGCAAAGATTCGAGAGACACCGATTCCCTACGAGGTGCCGACGCCCGAGGAATTGCCGGAGCGCCTGGGAGCGGTGCTTCACGTCATCTATCTCGTCTTTAACGAAGGTTATTCGGCTGCGGCGGGAGCGGAGGTGACCCGGGCCGAGCTAACCGGCGAGGCCATTCGACTGTGCCGACTGCTGGCCGAACTCCAGCCAGAGCCCGAAGTAACGGGACTGCTTGCCCTGATGTTGCTACAAGAATCCCGTCACGCCGCGAGAACCTCTCCGACCGGGGAGCTGATTTTGCTGGAAAATCAAGACCGCTCGCTCTGGAACAAGGAGCAGATCGCGGAGGGAGTGGCATTGCTGGAGAAGGCTCTGAAGACTCACCGCTTCGGCTCCTTACACACTACAGGCCGCGATTGCGGCCGTTCACGCGGAGGCGGAATCGGTCGCCGCGACCGACTGGCGGCAGATTGTTGCGCTTTACGACCAGTTGCTACGAATTCAGCCTTCGCCAGTTGTGCAGCTCAATCGTGCCGTGGCAATTGCTATGTGCGATGGTCCAGAAGCCGGTCTGGCGCAGATCGACGCGGTGTTGGGGCATTCTTCTGGAAAGCAAGGCGAACTGGCCAATTATTACCTGGCGCATTCCGCCCGTGCCGATATGTACCGCAGGCTCGGCAGGACAGCCGAGGCTCGTGCTGTCGTATGAGAAAGCGCTGGCGCTGACCCAACAGGAACCTGAGCGGCAATTCCTGGCGAGGCGGCTCGAGGAATTGAAATAGGAATAGTTCGCCTCCGCTGTCGATTTTGTCTGTGCCCGATGCCCCCCGCGATTCGGAGGTTCTTTTTCACCTCGCGATTCTCTTCCCACCTTCCGCAGAATGAGTCTTCCGTTTGACGCCACTAGACCGCTGACGCTTTCTATCACTCTCTCAGGGGATAGTGAATTCCGCCCGCGCAGATAGGTATGCAGGCTCGGCAGGACAACCGAGGCTCGCGCTTCTTACGAGAAGGCGCTGGCGCTGACCCAACAGGAGCCAGAACGGCAATTCCTGCAAGAGCGGATTCGGCAGTTGATTTGACACAAAGGACTTACGGGCGCGACGATTCGGTGTTGACCGGTCGTCACACCGCCTTGAGGAAACTTTCTGGTCAGATTCGGTCTATGTCCTATAATCAGGATGTGCTGACCGAAGAAGACAAACAGTGGATTGGCCAACGGTTAGAGAAGGTGGAGACCACTCTTCTCACCGAGTTTCACAAGTCGGCATCCCCGGTGGAATTGCGTCAGAAGAGCCATGCCGCAGCAATTCGCGCACTGGATACCGAGGTTGAGGCTCTGTCAGACCGCTTGAAGAATCTGGAAGGCCGCTAACGTCCGGTGTGTCCCAGGTTTTCCTTAAATCCGCATCCCGTCCCGGCCGAGCGTTAACCGTACTTCAGGTCGGTGCTCTGTCCGACCTCGATAATGTAGCCGTCAGGATCGCGGATGTAGCAGCGTATTTCGCCGTACTTGGGGATCGGCTCGCGTAATGAACTCCGCTCCTCGACTTTTCCATAATTTGTAGCACGCTTGAATATCCGCAACCCGGAAATTCATAAAGCTGTTGATGTGGTTCGGGTCGGGGACGCTGAGCGTTACCGTCGGCTTATCCGGGGTCGGCCCGCCGCCAACGTTCAGAATCATCCAGATATTCGCCAGCTGAAGGTACGGAGGCGCGTTGCCGTCACCCATGGTCAGAATGCGAGCGCCGAAGACCTTTTCGTAGTAGCGAGCCGATCGCTCGACGTCGGCGACGGTGAGAAAATGCGCGATGCTGATCCCCTCCTTCGGGGGCATCTCATAGCTCTTTTGGTCGATTTGTACGCTGCTCATTGACGTTTCCTTTCAATAAATGCTCATCCACTGATTCTGTTTCTTCGTATTCATACCTGCTACGACTGCCGATCGCTAATCCTATAGACGGCGAAATTAAGAACAAGGCGCGATCAAGCGTGCGTGGATGGATCGTCACGTGCTGCCCAATTCTCCGGTCGTATTCTAGTCGATTGACACCGCCGTCGCCCAGCGATGCGCGAGCTTCACGTACCAACCCTCGCTCCGATCGCGAGCCATGCAGCCACAGCTCGTGCACGCCTACCGTCGTGACCGGAATGCAGCGGACTTTGAGACACGGAGAGTGTGCAATCCTGGAGTTTGTCGGCTCACTTCTTCTTCGCGTTGAGCGCCGGTAGAAGAAGTTTCAGAAGCGCTTCATCAGAGAACGGGTTCTGACCTGAGATCAGCTCGCGATCTTGAAGAACGTAGCTCCCCCACGGCTCGACCACACTTACGTCACCGCCCGCCGTACGCAAGGCGAAGTCCGGGTAGAAGAGAACCTTACCGCCAATCTCAAGCGGCTCCCGCTGCTGCTCTTCCGCTGTCGAAAAGATAGTCATCTTATATCCAGCATAGATCCAGCCTTGAGCCTTTGCCCGCGCTCCAGCGGCATCGCCGGCCGCCAGCGCGGCGACTACCTCCTTCGAATTCGGAAGAGCCGAGAGCAGTGAAATCGGGCCATGGCAGAGCACTGCCGTAGGCTTGGATGTTTGATGAAAGTGTCTCATCACGGTGCCAGCGTCGGGATCATCGAGAAGATCGATCATCGGGCCATGGCCGCCGGGGACGAAAACCGCGTCATATTGATCCAGGCCGGATGCGATGACATCCGAGATACGAGTTGGATTCTTGAGCCCAGTCAGGCTGTCGCGGAATTTTAGATAGTCCTGAAGCTTAGCCTCGTCCCCACCGAAGAACTGGGCTATCGCTGAATTGACATCCAGTTGCGGCGTGTTGCCTTTGGGGTTGGCGAAGGTGATTTCGTAGCCCTCCTTCATCAGGGCGCGAACCGGAACCGTCAGCTCGTTGAGGTAGTAGCCAGCGCCGGCATAAACCTTGCCATCTTTCAAGGGCAAGCCGCGACCGCTCGAGACTAGTACCAGGACTTTTCCTTTTGTTGTCATTTTGTTTTCCTTTCTGAAATCGAATCTGTTCTCCGGGAAGACGCCATAAAGTTTCTCATCGAGGAAGCAATCTCGTCGGCAGCCGTGTCCAGGGCGAAATGGCCGCCGTCGACAATGTGGACCTCGGCGTTCGGAACATCCTCGCGGTAGCTCTCCGGCTCGCTCGGGTCAAACGATGTTTCGTATTTGCCCCAGATCACGAGCAGCCGCGGTTGCTTCTCGCGCATCCATTCCTGCCATTTCGGATAGGAATCGACGTTGGTTCGGTAGTCGTAGAAAAGATCGCTTTGTATCTCAGCCTGGCCGGGCCGATTCAGAAAATAAAATTCGTCGGTCCAGAGGTCGGGATCGTGGCGCTCCACGTCGGGATCGGTTCCGACGTGTCGCGCACGCGCGGCCTCGAGCGACAAGAGATTGGTGCGCAATGCGCTCTCATTGGCAGCGCGATCAGCCCAGAACGCCCGGCGCGTTTTCCAATTTGCTCCCAAGCCCCGGTTGTGGGCGACGGCGTCCTGCACGATCAGCGCTTCGACTCGCTCCGGATGCTCCAGTGCCATGCGAAAGCCGACGGGGCCACCGTAGTCCTGCATGTAAAGGGTATAGCGCGAGAGCCCGAGCGCCTCGGTGAAGTGGTTCATGATCTCAGCCAAATGGTCGAAGGTGTATGCGAATTTCCTCGGGTCCGGCCAGTCACTGTGTCCGAAACCAGGATAATCAGGCGCTATCAGGTGGTAGCGATCGGAAAGCCTTGCGAAAAGCGGCTCGAACATCCGCGACGACGATGGAAGGCCGTGGAGCAGAAGAAGTGTGGGCGCATCTTTCGGACCAGCCTCTCGATAGAAGATCGACAGGCCGTCAATCTGTGTTGTGCGATAGAACGCGGGATTCATCGGTGATTGTTTTCCCTTCATCATGCGCGAGGAAACATTCGCATCAGCGGTTCATGTAGGTTAGGGCTGCGGAAATCCGAACAGCAAGTCGACGTGATCGGGTCAAAGCCGAACGCCTCGCCGAAGGGCTTTGGCCGCTCGCCGACCATGGCCTTTCCCGGCGCGGTAAAGACGTTGACACCAAGCGTGTTCGACGCGATGGGGGCGGTCATGTGCGTGCTCTCCTAAAGTTCATTATGATAATCCTTCCCATGCCTGAACCCGGGGCGCCTCGAAAAATCTGCAAATCGCGTGTCGATTCCCGCCACCCCGTTCGACTAGTAAGTGGAGCGGCACCGCGCACACGGCGCTGGCAACTTTCCAGGCGGAGCGCGGTCCAAGCTCTTATATAAATGCAGCGGCCCCTGATACGGCGTCCGCACAGCACTCAAGGAGAACACCATGCGCTTCATGATGATCATGTTTCCGAAAGTCTACGAAACCGCAAAACCCGGCTGGGTACCCGACCTCGAAGAACATGGAGGCAATGGGCAAGTACAACGAGGAACTAGGGAAAGCCGGCGTGCTGCTCGCGCTCGACGGGCTGACCCCGCCCGCGACCATGAGCGCGCGCGTCACCTTCAAAAACGGAAAATCGAAAGTGACCGACGGTCCGTTTACCGAAACCAAGGAAGTGGTCGGCGGCTACTGGATCATCCAGGTGAAGTCGCGCGAAGAGGCGCTTGAATGGGCCGCGCGCATCCCCGGAAAGGATAACGAAATGGTCGAAGTTCGCCGTATGTTTGAGATCACCGACTTCGATCCCGAGACCCAAAAGTATATCCAAGAGAAGTTCGGCGACGAAGTCTACGTCGAGATGGGCGGCGCCGAGCTGGGCAAGCAGTAGAAAACTCTCCGCGCATTGTCGATTGTGCGACGGGGAACTGGAGAATCATGCTGAGGCATTTGTGAGCGATTACTCGTATCGCAGCGCCACCATGGGATCGACCTTCAGGGCGCGCCGCGCAGGCACATAACCGGCCAATAAGGCGATGCCGCACAAAATCACCGCGACCAATCCGAATGTAACCGGGTCGGTAGGCTTAACACCGAACAGCATGCTCGCCATCAGCCGGGTCAATCCCAGGGCGGCGACAATTCCAATCGCGGTGCCGGCCAGTGCCATGCGCGCTCCGTCTTGCAGCACCATGCGCAGTACATCAAGCCGCTGCGCCCCTAGCGCCATGCGCACTCCGATTTCCCGTGTACGCAGCCCGACCAGGTACGACAGCACGCCATAGATTCCAGTGCCAGCCAGCAACAGAGCCAGCCCTGCGAATGCGCCCAGCAGGATGAGAGAGAAACGCTGGCTGGCGATCGAGCGAGCGACGACTTCCTCCTCGGATTCGTTGTCGTAAACGATCATGTCCCGGTTGCTCGCCAGGAGTTTCTGGCGAATCGACTCGAAAAAAGCTGCGGGGGCGAGCGGCGTTTTGGAGCGAACAAATACATTGAATCCTTGGGCGAGACCCTTCGTGTCGACGGCCCCGTTTTGCAGGATTGGCCGGTACATCTGGGCTTGCAGGGGACGGCTGGCGTCTTCGGCGAGTCCCCACTGATTCACGTGCCCGACGACACCAACAATCACCAGAGGTACAAGGAGGTTTTGGCCGGAATCGCTGTCGAATTCAAAAACTGCGGATGTGTTTGCCGATCGGGTCCTGGCCGGCGAAATATTGTTGCGCGAAGCTCGCGTCGATCACCGCCACGCGCGCAGCGTTCTCATTGTCCTCGTCGCTTAGGAAGCGGCCTCGAAGGAGGGGAATGCGCATGGTTTTCAGATACTCCGGTTCTACGGTGTATTGCAGAGTCTGCTGAATATTCTCAGTTCGCTGCGTGGGCGGCTCTTGCCCTTCGAGCAAGAAACCGCTCTCATTGTCGTATTCCATGGGAACTCGCACCAGAATGCAAGGACCCAGCCTCGACTCCTGGCACACTATGGAGCGTCGCGCTGATTTGGCGAAGCGCAGCGTGGATCGCATCCGGAGATTGATTTCTTAAAGCAGGTGGTGGCGTCACGACAAAAAGCGACACATTGCGCGGATCGAACCCGGGGTCAAGTTTCCATAAGCCCATCAACGTGCGGCACATCAGCCCCGCACCCACCAGCAGCACCAGCGCCATGGCCATTTCGCCCATCACCAAGGCAGACTGCATGCGTGTCCGGGGGCCGGAGATGGCGCGCCCGCTGTCCTTGAGGCTTCCACTGATGTCGGTCCGCGACATCCTTATGGCAGGCAGCAAACCAAACATGATTCCGGTAAGTACCGAAACCAAAATGGTGAAGAGCAGCACCCGAACATCGATCCCGATTTCCTCGGCACGCGGAACGGTTTCCGGGACCGCCATAAGGGCGGCGGCTGTTCCCCACTTCGCCAGAATCAGCCCGAACATGCCGCCCAGCGCCGACAGCAGAACACTTTCGGTAAGCAGTTGGCGCAGAATCCGTAGCTGCCCCGCACCCAACGCGGCACGCACCGAGAACTCGCGCTGGCGCGCCGTTGACCGGGCAAGCAGCAGATTGGCGACATTCACGCAGGCAATCAGTAAGACGAATCCCACCGCCCCCAGCAGCACCAGCAGCGCCGGCCGCATGTCACCCACGACATTGTCTTTCAGAGGGATGATGTTGGCCTTGATATTGCCGTCAACGTTGGGATAGGCAACAGCCAGGCCGGCATTCACTCGCTTCATATCGTCACGCGCCTGCGCAAGCGTGACCCCAGGCTTCAACAAGCCAATCGCATCCATGCCCCGATACGAATCCCGGAGGTAAAAAGTCGGATCGGGGTCTTCCCCGATGGCTTCGTACACATCGGCGGTTTTGAAGTTGAAGACATGCAATCGAAACGAAGCTGGAATGACGCCGATGATGGTGCGCGGTTGCCCCGCCACGATGAGCCGTTGGCCAATCACGTTCCGGTCCGAAGCGAACTTTCGCTTCCACAACCCTTCCGAGATCAGGGCCGTCGGGCTGGCGCCGCGCCGGTCTTCTTCGAAAGTGAAATTGCGTCCCAGGATTGGGTTCACGCCTAGAATCGGAAAGAAGTTTGCAGACACGCGCTGCGCATGCACATATTCCGCTTGGCCAGTGCCCGTGATGCTGCCATCTGTCGAGCGGTATGCGGCCATTGCCTCAAAGGAACGATTGTCGCGCTGCCAATCAAGAAAGTTAGGATAAGAAATCGAGCCTTTGAAAAAGTTCGGCGTCGCCTCGAACATGGAGACGATGCGGCTGGCATTGCGGAACGGTAAGGGGTTCAGCAATACTCCGTTCACGACACTAAAGATGGCGGTATTAGCTCCGATGCCGAGGGCTAAGGTGAGAACCGTGACCGTGGTGAAGCCAGGGCTCTTGCGCAACTGCCGCAGCGCATAGCGAACGTCTTGTGCGAGGCCGATCATCTCAGGTTCGTCCTCCTAGGCAAGCTGGTTCCGCGGACCAGTACAGGGCAAAACGGATCAGATCCGCCGCCAAGCTGCGTGCAATGCTCTTACCAATATGTGCAAGGCCTAAACCACTGATAGTACAGAGACACGCAGAACATCGCGCTCGTTCAAAGGTGTCCACAGTCGGACCGTGATGTCCGGAGGCGAACAGGCCGCTATGGTCAGTCTGGCCCATACAGGTTGAACGGCCAATAAACACGCAGGCACAACTAAAAGCAGCAAAACTCGGCTCATGTGCGCAACTCAGCAAACCGGGGAGGAGCCATCCGGAAAAATCTCTAAGGCGACTTGTCGAATTCTGACCTGCCGTTCGACTATATCGTGAAGGCAGGGCAACCGCCCCGCCCAAGGACTGAAGAATAAAGACCATTACAGGAGAAAAAGTCATGCCCCAATATCTGATTGCCAACTACCTCCCCGACAACTTCGACCCGTCCACCGTAACCGAAGCGATGATGGAGGAGATCCACGCTCTCAACCGCGAACTGATTGCTTCCGGGGCCAGGAAGTTCGCCTGCGGCATTTCCCCGGTCGCCAACGCAAAGACGCTGCGAAGGCAGCCCAACGGCAAGGTGCTCGTCACCGACGGTCCGTACACCGAGACCAAGGAGCACATGGGCGGATTTTGGATACTGGAGTGCGCCAATATCGACGAGGCGCTGGCATGGGCGAAGAAGGCTGCCATCGCCTGCGATGTGGCCGGCGAGGTGCGCGAGCTGCTTTTCTACCCGGCTCCGGAATAAGGGCCCGGCGCAAGCAAGTAACGGCGGGTGGCCGCCAGAATTCAAAGGGGATCAAATGAGAAATCTGATCTACGCAATCAACATCACTCTGGATGGCTGCTGCGACCATACCAAATTCAACCCCGATGACGATCTACTTGAACATTTTACGCACCTCTTGCGCGACGATGCTGACCTGCTCGTCTATGGGCGTAAAACCTATCAATTGATGGTTCCTTATTGGCCTGATATCGCAAAAAGCCAGTCCGAGACAAAGGCGGATATCGAATTTGCTCAAGCCTTTGTCTCCAAGAAGAAGGTTGTTTTTTCACGATCATTGGCCAGCGCTGAAGACGGAAATACGAGAATTGTTCGTACCAACCTTCACGATGAAATACTCAAATTGAAGCAAGAACCAGGCCAAAATATTTTGGTCGGAGGTGTAGATATACCTTCACAGCTTATGGAGCTTGGACTGGTTGATGAATATCGCTTTGTCATTACGCCAGTCATTGCTGGCGAAGGACGACGGTTATTTGACGGGATCAACCTGCCGAAGAAATTGCAGCTAAAACTCGTTGAGTCGAAGGTTTTTAAATCAGGAAGTGTTGCGCTTCGTTACTTGAAACAGTGATAGGAGACCTATGAGAAAGATCACGATCATCGAGCACATCTCGCTGGACGGTGTGATTCAGGCCCCCGGCGGCCCCAACGAAGACCCACCGTATCCCTACGGCGGATGGGCGGGGCCGCATGCCGACCCGGATGGAGGAGCGGCCATCGTCGCGGCTCAGGGTGAGGCTTTCGATCTGCTGCTCGGCCGCCGCACTTACGATATCTGGACCGGCTTTTGGCCAAAAGCCCCGAAGAGTCCGATGGCCGACAGTATTAACGCGGCGACGAAATACGTCGCCACCCACCGGCCGAAGAGTCTTGCATGGGGCCCGGCCGAGGACCTGGGAGCGGACATCGTCGAGGGCATTCGCCGCATCAAGGCGAAAAGCGGGCCGCACCTGATCGTCTGGGGCAGCTCGACGCTGACCCCGGTGCTGCTCGAACACGGGCTTGGGGATGAGCTCTTGCTGCTCGTCTTTCCGGTTCTGTTAGGCACCGGCAAACGTATCTTTTCGGAAGGAACCCCGCCACGCGAACTCGCGCTCGTCAGCACCAAGGCCGTGTCCTCGGGTGTCATCATCAGCACGTACAGGCCCAGTGGGCCTTTGCGGACTAGTTCCTACGAGGACGCGGGGGAGTGAGGGCTGGCACAGCGGAAAGCACAGCCACCTCAAAAGGCGTCATTGTCGTGAATCACGAGCGTGCCGCAGTCCCAAGCGGAAGTCTATAAGCCTTCGTCGGGCAAGCCACCCCGCCCCGAGATGCGAGGCGCCATAGTGTACACCTATAAGGGCACAAATTAGCAAAAATATGCCACCACAAAGGTGTACGAAATGAATTATGCTGTTCACCTATAGGATCACTTATATTGGCATAATGTACACCTTTAGATGTACAATATTGGGGCGAGGTGGAAGCATGCGCCCTGAGTTCAAAAGCTTACGAATCAAACAGATCGACCGAGCGTTGGAACCATTCGCAGCTGCCAAAGACTCGCCACGTCCGCAGAAAGGCTGGCTTCGTGCTGTCCGCGAGGCGACCGGGATTACCATACGGCAGATGGCAATGCGACTTAAGAAGGCTCCTACCCTGGTTGCAAAGCTTGAGAAATCTGAAGCTGAATATCGCATCACGTTGGGAAGCCTCCGCGATGCTGCGGATGCTCTTGGGTGTCGGCTGGTCTACGCCATCGTTCCGAAAACCGGAAGCATTCAGGAACTTGCGGAGGAGCGTGCGAGAACCAAGGCTGCTGAAAACGTCCGCGCCGTTGAGCACAGCATGGCGTTAGAGGACCAGGCCGTTGGAGGAGTAGCAGAGAAAATCGAGGAGGAAACGAGACGAATCCTGAAGCGAACAGGAAAAAAGTGACGACGATCACGGCAACCAGCGACGGCAATACACCCCTTTCGCCGGACGAACTTGTAGACCTTATTCCGAATCTCGCAACCAAGGAAGAACTGAACGAGTGGGAGCGGGAGAACATTCTGCTTGCGAGGGACTGGGCGATCCGAGACCGCACTAGCGCAGTTGATATGGCCTCTGACGAGTACGTCCGAAAGCTCCACGGGAAGATGTTCGACCAAACGTGGAAGTGGGCGGGCGAGTATCGATGCACCGACAAAAACATCGGAGTTCCATTCCATGAAATTCGGGAGAAACTGATGGCGCTGTTCGGTGACATTCGCTATTGGATTGAGAAGAGCACATACTCACTCGATGAGATAAGCGTTCGATTTCATCATCGGCTTGTACTCATCCACCTATTTCCGAACGGCAATGGCAGGCATGCCCGGTTGATCGCAGACGTACTTGCAATGAAGCTTGGCCGTCCTGAGTTTACGTGGGGTTCGGCTAATCTCGTCAAAGAAGGCGAAGCACGCAATCAATATCTGAAAGCGATCAGAACGGCGGATAATGGCGATATCCAGCCGCTTCTCGTGTTCGCCCGAGCATGACCCCAGTTTTTCGTTCAGTTCTAAAGGTTCTACCAAATCAATATCTCTCGCTAGGCGGAGGTGTCTGTGCATCCGAAGTTGAGAGTTCGTCTACGTTTATTGTTGCCTATCCTGAACGCGGTAATTGCGCTCGCACTGTTCCGTTTCGGTTATCAAGAAGCTCAGCGAGCCCATCAGGAACCCCTGCCGGCGCTCGAGAGGGCGAGATACGTGAACTACGCTTTGAACGTACCTGCGTGGGCTGCACAGAGCGTTACCCCTTGGATCCTTCACATCAATGAGGGAGTCATGTATTGGAAAGCGATGGAAACCGAACCAGACTGGTGGTACCTGCTTTATGTGATTCTGATGTGGTATTACATCGGTCTCCGTCTGGACAAGTACCGAACCGGAGACGTAACTGGTGAACACAAGAAACAGCATCTCGCTGGCCGTTCTCAGGCGAGTATTCCTGGTCTTATACGGAATCTTCATCTGCTTTCGTGCGTTCACGATCCCTTGGTATTTGGAACCGTGGTTTATCGTTGCGGCAATCGGATGGGGCGTCGCATTAATAATTGGCAATCTTTACTTATTATTACGTCGGCCGTCGGGTGGGATATCGATGGCAACACCACCGACATAGGGTCCTGCGAAGTAATTCCTAACGGGGAGAAAACCTGGGGGTAAGCCCGACGTGGTCATTTTGCGCCGGGTGCCCCAAGTCTCGCCGGTTTTGCGAGCCTTGGGAGTGCCTAAATCCGCCGTCGCTCAGCCAGCCCGGCTCAGCCAACCAAAGTCCAGTCCTCAATCGCTAACCTGTTCAGCTGTCGAAACTCTTGAGTGTTGTGGGTGACGAGCGTCAAGCCCAGGCTGCGAGCGTGGGCGGCGATGAACAGATGGTTGGCTCCAATCATCTTTCCTGATTTCTTCAACTGCGCGCGAATCTGCGCATAGTGCGAAGACGCATGGTCGGGGAAATCCAGAACTTCCACGTAATTCAGAAAGGCATGCAGCGCCGCTTCGTCCTGCTGGCGCCGGGGAGAGACCTCAACACCATAGAGCAATATCGACGAGCCAAGACAATCCCGCCCCTAACGATACCCTTTCTCTGATCTGATCGTCCAAGTAACTTGTTTCAAGAATAACCCTACTGCCATGCTCCTTACTATGAACACGCTGCGAACCTATATGCTCCGAAGTTGGACGACTCTAACACTGACTGTGTGTCTGTTGACCGCGCCGCTGTTCGCTGCGCCCATGAGCACTGAGGATCGCGAACACCTGCTGGTGCACATGGAAATGACCACGCAAATGGTGGCCGAGCAAGTGCGTGGCTTATCACCGGCACAACTGGAATACAAGGCCTCGCCGGATCGCTGGAGCATCCGCCAAGTGGTTTCCCATCTGGCCGTGGCCGAACCCGACTATTGGCGCGACCTGCAAAAAGCTCTAAAGGCCTCGCCGGACATGAAGGAAAAGAAATCGACAGCCACCGACGCCGACATCCTCTGGTACGGCATCGATCGTGTGGTGCATACCAAGACCGGTGGTGGGCACGAAAAGGTCGACACCTACAAGGACCTTGGCGACGCACTCGGGAAATTTCAGGCGCTGCGCGCCACCATGATCGAGTACATCAAGACTACCAACGATGACATGCGGGCCCACAGCTTCGGCAATCAAGAGGTGATCGATTGCTGGCAGTGGATGCTCGAGATCTCCACCCACGCCGAGCGTCACATCCAGCAGATTCGCGAGATCAAGAACGATCCCAACTTTCCGCGGAAATGAATCTGCGGATGGTCGGGTGCCCCAGGTCTCGCTGGTTTTGCGAGACCTGGGAGTGGCTAAATCTGCCGTCGTTCAGGCAGCCCAACTCAACCAACCAAAGTCCAGTCTTCAATCGCTAACCGGCTAACCCGTCGAAACTCCTGAGTGTTGTGGGTGACGAGCGTCGAGCCCAGGCTGCGAGCGTGGGCGGCGATGAACAGATGGTTGGCTCCAATCATCTTTCCTGATTTCTTCAACTGCGCGCGAATCTGCGCATAGTGCGAAGCCGCGTGGTCGGGGAAATCCAGCACTTCCACGTAATTCAGAAAGGCGTGCAGCGCCGCTTCGTCCTGCTGGCGCCGGGGAGAGACTTCAACGCCATAGAGCAGCTCAGACTTGGTAACCACAGAGATACACACGTCGCTGACCGGGACCTTTTGCAGACGCCGCAAAAGTGCGTCATGAGAACGCTTCATCACATAGGAACAAATGTCCGTGTCCAGCATGTAGCGGAGCATTACCGCTCACGCTCCTGCACGGGCAGGTCTTCCACCCCTTCCATGAAGCTTGCCGAAGCCGCAGGCGCGTCCGCCAGATAGGAACTCCAATCAAACGGCCGGGGCGACAGCACGACTTCACTCCCTTCTTTGCGAATGAACACTTCCTGCGTGCGGAACTGAAACTCCTTGGGCAGGCGGACCGCCTGGCTGCGGTTGTTCATGAAGACTTTCGCCTTGCGCGCAGTGGATTGATCTTTGGAGACTGGCATATACACGAGTATATGCCAAATGAGAGGCGAAGGCAAGAGATGGAATCTCATAGCAGGGGCGGGGTGCCCCAGGTCTCGCTGGTTTTGCGAGACCTGGGAACGGCTAAATCTGCTAGGGTCAACTGGTGATGCCCGTTTACCCCAGAGCGGGCTTACGGCTTCCGCAGGAAGCCGAAATGCACGCCGTTTGCGTCAATATACTGTCCGGTGATCGCCCCAAACAGGTTGGGGGTCGCAGGAATGGTGCCCTGGCCAGCGGCTGTTCCTGCCCCCGGAGCGTCGTAGCTGGTGATGGCGCCAAACGGACTCCGCACGAAGCCGTGATTCACGCCGCTTGAGTCGATGTATTGCCCTGTGATTCCGCCCACCAGGTCGATGCCCTCAGGCACCGTGCCTTGGCCGGACCCTGTGCCCGCGGCCGAAACGTCAAAGGTGGTGATGGCGCCGCCCTTACCGCGGACGAAGCCGTGATTTACTCCGTCCGAGTCGATGTAGTTTCCCGTGGTTGCCCCCAGGTCGCTGATGCTTGACCCTTCGGTACCCTGGCCTGCGCCCGTGCCTGCGCCCGTGACGTCGTATGCGGTGATGGTGCCGTTCGCAGTCCGCACGAAACCGTGAAGCGCGCCGCTCGCGTCAAAGTAAGTTCCCGCGACCGTCCCCTCCAGGCTGAGGGCACTTGCCACTGCGACAAGCGTGTTTACGGAGCCCTCAGGATCGAATGACTTGAAGGTGCGGTAAGGCGGAGCGGTGACGAAGCCGTGAGCCACGTTATTTGCGTCAATGTAGTATCCGGCGATCTCTCCTTTCAGGTTGACGTTGCCCGCGAAAGTGCCCTGGTTGGGGCCGTTCCCGGCCTGGGGATCGGTCAAAGTGATGAAGGTGTTGAACGGAGCAGCAGTCACGAAGCCGTGAGCCACGTTACTCGCATCGACGTAGAAGCCTGTAGTCACTCCGAACAGGTTGATGCTGAAAGTGATCGTGCCCTGGTTCGCGGCCGTGCCTGCGCCCGGAGCATTGAATGTGGTGAAAGTACTGGCCGAACCACAGCCCGAAACGCACTGGTAGCCGTGAAACACGTTGCCGTCGTCAAGGTAGGATCCCACCACAGTCCCCTGCGGGTTGATGCCAAAGCCCCCGGTGCCCTGGCCGGCGCCTGTACCCGCGCCGGGAGCACTAAATGAGGTGATCTTTTGAGCCCTTGCCAAACCACATGCAAGAAGTACGACACTTACTACCTTCCAAAGCTGCAGTCGATTCATAAATCCTCCTGGGTTGATTTGAAGTGAGTGCTCCTGCTGGAACACCCTTAGGCGCAGTGGCTAGTCCAACAGTTAATGTGCAATGCAGAGCAGAAGCGTGCAGTGTTCAGTCCATGGCATGTACGAGTGCATTTGAGCTGCCATCAACTTCCGCTACAGGCCGCCCAACCCCAGCTTTAGTTACGGCATGAATGAAATCAGATATTTGAAACCGCGTTCGATCGCAGACTTGATTGCGGAAGGCCAACGCACATCTACAAGAAACGAGATTTCAGCGACGACGATTCTATGGAAACAAAGAGTCTGATTGCAATATGCAACCGGTTGTCTATAGCAACTATGTGCGCTCCTGGTAATTCGGTGCTGACGAGAAGGCTGATGGCCTCTAGGTTCTGGCTGCGACGGCCTCTGAAATGGAAGAAGTTGGCCGAAACCACGCCCGCAACACAACTAGTTTTCATAAGCAACCAGTTGTACAATTAGTGGGGCAGGCAACGCCCAGCCGGAGTGGAGGCATCAGAGTGCACAAGGATCACAGGTCGGAGTGCGTCATCAACCTGACGGTCGAGATATTTGGCGACCAGTGGAGTCTGCTCGTCATCCGCGACATCATTTTCATGAACCGCAGGCATTTTCGCGAACTCCTGACCAAGTCTGTGGAAGGGATTGCGTCGAATATTCTGGCCGATCGTCTTCAAAGGCTTGTCCAGCAAGGGATCATCGTCAAGTCTCAGGACGCGAGTCACAAACAGAAAGCCATTTACAGTCTCACCGAAAGAGGCATCGAATTGCTCCCGCTTCTGATGGAGATGGTTGCCTGGGGACACAAGTGTTTGCCGGCCTCCAGGCTAAGGGGTCTGGCTCAGGTCCTGGAAGAAGGAGGACCGAAGCTGAGGGCAGAATTTATGTCTGAACTTCGCAAAACGCATCTGCCGAAGTCAGGCGCCAGGAAAAAGGTCCGCCCGCGGACGAAATCTACTCGTATCTCCCCAATGCACAAGCTTCAGGCAGCCTATGAAACGGAACTAGCCAGGAGATGACAGTCAGGAATGTGCCATAAACCTGACCTGACACACCAACAGTCGAAGATCTCGACTTTTATGCGGCGCGGGTCAGCGCTGGCGGCACGACGATCTCAACCAGTCCGGTCGCCACGTCATAGATCAGGCCTGATACAAGCCACTCGCTCGGCAACGCCGGAATCGCCCGGAGCAAAGCAACGTCGGCGGCAACCGCAGCGCGGGGGTCGGCAACCTTTTTTTTCTTGAGTTCCGCTTCCGGTATCTGAAAATAGCGCGCCAGCATCGCGGGATCTCCCACCAGGCGAGTGATGCCGCAATCGGTGTGCTGAAGTACGATGACGTGAAACTCACCCCCGCCTCCGGGAACCTCTCCTGCAACTTCACCGATTCGCCCGAGCAGTCCCAACTGCTCCAATAGCCCCGGCGTGATTCGACCGCCGATATTACGTATCACCACGGCTTCTCCCGGTTTAATTCCAAGTACATGAGCCGGATCCACCCGCATATCAGCGCAACCGATGATAATCGCCTTCACGTTTGGGAGTGCCCGCGGAAGCCAGGGCATCAGTGTCTCCCCAGCTGACTGCCGAGCAGCAAAATCTTTGTTGCGTCGTAACATTGAGTCAAGACTGTTCATGGTGATTCTCCTTGAAAGAGGTTGCGTGACCCATTGCCGGAATCGCCTTGTCAGGCCGACGGCCACGAGCAAGCCGGAAGTTATCCGGCGGGTCAGACCGAGAAACGTCAATGTCTTTATCTGTTCTTTTGATGGCGCACGCGATGGTTTCGAACCACATGACGAAAGGAAAAATAGTTCGCCTCGGCTGTCGATTTTCGCCCTGCCGAACGACTATCAGATAAGAGAACGAAGAGCTGCGGCTCTGGGACACAGCGAACAAGGAGTCTCAGGAAACAATGAGGAATCAATGAAATACATCTGTCTGGGCTACCTCGAGCCAGGAAAATTCGAAGGCATGACCGAGGACGAGCGGCACGCAGTGCTCGACGAATGCTTCGAGCACAATGACCATCTGCGCGCCAACGGACATCTTGTTGCCGAAGTACCTCTTCAGCCTTCGGAGACCGCCGTGACCCTGTACTGGAAAAACGGCAAAGTCGCGACCACCGACGGCCCCTATGCGGAAACCAAGGAACAGGTCGGCGGCATTCAGATCCTTGAGGCGCGGGACCTCAATCACGCCATTCAGCTTGCCTCCCAGCAACCAGGCTTTAAGTATGGACTTGGACCGATTGAGATACGGCCGGTTATGGATTTGAGCGAAATCATAAAGGAGAGCCGGCGGCGGCGACACCAAAAGGTTACCTCGCGATGATGACGGAAACTGTAGTCGTATCCTCAGCCTTTAGCGGGTTGCGATGCGAAGGCCACTGCGGCTAATGTATGTGCACCTCGCTTCCCAGGATTCAAAACGATTCGCTCTGAGGGCGACACCGCTGTGCTGAGAGAAGATCGGTCGATGCCAAAGGCTCGTGAGTATGCCACGCGGTACCCGAGTTCCGCGGCGGTTGGCAATGCGGGCTCAGGCGCACGTTCGCAGACCAGCGTGACCCGCGGTTTCAAGACCTTTCTGAACCGATATTTCTACTTCTGCATGGCGCTGCTCATGGCCGGACTTGCGCTCTGGGGCTTCAGCAGTACGGTCGATCGAAACCTGTTGCATGCCAAGCCGCCCAGACCACTCCTGCTGTGGTTTCACGGCACTGCTTTTTCGGCCTGGATCGCGCTGTTCGTTGCGCAGTCTGCCTTGGTGCGAGTGCGCAAGGTCAGCGTGCACCGCACACTGGGCTGGTTTGGCGCGGCAGTGGCGGCAACCATGGTCGTCTCAGGCCTCATCGTGTCGGTCGTCATGCTGCGGTTCGAAATGACCGTGCTCCACCGGAAGAACGTTGCGGCGTTCCTGTCAATACTCTGGTGCGACATGATCATCTTCGGTGCGTGCATGGCGCTGGCGATCTATTTTCGGAAACGGCCCGAGTACCATCGTCGCCTGGTTTTCATGGCCAGTTGTCAGCTCATGCAAGCCGCCTTCGTCAGGTTTCACTATATCGGTTACCACGACCTGTTCTATCCGGCGCTCGATGTGCTGATCGTGGCTGGAGTGTTGCGCGACCTGGTAGTGGATGGCCGAATCAATAGGATCTATCACTACGTTTTCCCGGCAATCATTGTTCTGCAGGCCTCGGCCACGTATTTGGAGCGGGTGAATCCGAGTTGGTGGCAAGCCGTAACCCTGACGATTTTAGGATCATGAAGTCGAGCGCTAAGAGTTTGATCAGTGGCGTTTCTCTCGCGCTCTCAGGGCTTGACTTGATCTATCTGGGCAGGAAAGCTTGCACAGACGAGTGCCCTCTATCGCTGGGGAGAGTTACTTTCGGTGGGGCCGAATTTTCCGAGAACATCTCCGGCTGCTGACACGGCGAAGGCTGTCCGAATCTGGACATAGCGTCTTACAATCACGCAATGCCAGGCATACGACAGACCGGCGTTTTGAGGGAACACGATCATAGTGGCAGAAAAAAATCATCCGCAAACAGGAACTGAAAGATAAGTAACCCGGCCGACCTGCATCGATCCGGTCACCGCCCCCGCGCGGCGACGGCTTGCGTGACCATCGCCTCCAATACTTGCAGGTCCACGTCGCCGAGCCTCTTGATGTAGAGGCAGCCTTTTCCGGTGGTGTGCTTGCCAAGCTTCGCGAGCATTGCGTTGGCGCCGCTGGAACCGGCCACCCCGTACAGGACGGTCGCGGCCTTGCGCGGTGAAAAGCCGATAAGCGGCATATCGCCCTCCCGCCCGCTCGCATAACGGTAGTGGACGCTGCCGAATCCAATGATCGACGGCCCCCACATCTGCGGTTTTTCTCCAGCCGCGCTCTGCATCAATTTGACCAGCGCCTTAGCGTCGGCACGCCGGGTTTCGTCCGTGAGCGCAGCAATAAACGATGCCACGCTCGCTTTGGTGGCTTGGGTCTTGTTCTCCGCCATCTCTCCCGCCTTTCGTCTCGCCCGGAAAGGCTAAACTACTCTGGCACGAGAGGCCAACCGGAAGTTATCCACAAGGCGGGTCTGGAAGGTCTGGAAGAAAGAACGTTGACGGGACCCGTCTCCTGCACTCTCCACCCTTCTTGTGATCCGCACCGCCTCGAAGTGATAACCTTAGAAAACTTACCTGACCCAATTGAAAGGCCGAACGTGAACCCTGACGGCGATCCCGCGCCGGCGTTTGACCGGCAAAGCCCCGAACCGAAGGCCGACCTAACCATGGACGCCGGCGCCGACGTTACTATCGACGCTGTCTCTGCCGCCGTCTTGACCTCCCCCGCCCTGGGTTCGATCGGACGCTATCGTCTGCTCAGCCAACTTGGCGAAGGCGGCATGGGACAAGTCTGGCTTGCCGAGCAGACCGCTCCCGTTGTACGCCGCGTCGCGCTCAAGCTGATCAAGGCCGGTCGCTACGATACTTCCGCTTTGCAACGCTTCGATCTTGAGCGTCAGTCGCTCGCGATCATGGACCACCCCGCCATCGCCAAGGTCCTCGACGCCGATTCCACTCCGGAAGGCCAGCCCTATTTTGTGATGGAGTACGTTCCCGGCCTTCCCATTACGACCTACTGCGATCAGAAGCGCCTGACCACCCGACAACGCCTGGCATTGTTCGTGAAGGTGTGTGAAGGAGTGCAGCACGCCCATCAGAAGGCCATCATTCACCGCGACCTGAAGCCTTCCAACGTGCTGGTGGTGGAGGTGGATGGCAAGCCGTTGCCCCGCATTATCGATTTCGGTATTGCCAAAGCCATCTCGCAGCAATCCAGCGATGAGACCAATGTCACCCGCCTCGGATCAACTCCAGGCACTCCGGGATACATGAGCCCGGAGCAAACCGATCCCAACGTTTTGGACGTGGACACGCGCACCGATGTCTATTCGCTGGGCGTGATCCTCTACCAACTGCTCACCGGCGCCATGCCGTTCGATCCAAGAAAATGGCGAAGCAAACCCTTCGACGAAATTCTCCGTCAACTCCGCGAGGATGATCCGCCCAGCCCCAGCGCCAAGTTGAGCGTTGACAATCAAAAGACTCTGACCGCCACCGCCGAAAAGCGGCAAACCGATCCCAAGGAGCTGGTAAGCCTGCTGCGCGGGGATCTCGACTGGATCGTCCTCAAGGCTGTGGAGAGAGACCGAGGCCGCCGTTATGGAACGCCCTCGGATCTGGCGGCGGACATTCTCCATTACCTGAAGAACGAACCGGTGGTGGCCCGCCCCGCCAGCGCCACCTATCGCTTGCGGAAATATGTGCGGCGGCATCGTGTGGCGGTCACCGCGGCGGCAGGTTTGGCTCTATTGCTGGCAGGCTTTGGCGTGACCGAGTTCCTGCAAGTTCAGCGAGTCACTCGCGAGCGCGATCGCGCCAGCCGCATCACGGACTTCATGGTCGGCATGTTTAAAGTGTCGGACCCCAATGAAGCCCGGGGAAATAGTGTCACCGCGCGGGAGATTCTCGACAAAGCCTCGCATGACATTGATACCGGTCTAGCCAAAGATCCTGAAGTGCAATCGGACCTGATGTACACCATGGCTGAAACCTATGTGAACTTGGGCCTGTTTTCACGAGCCCACGCATTGGCCGAGAGTGCCATGGAGAATCGTCGCCACCTGCTCGGGGCAGGGAACTCGAAGACCTTGCAATCACAAAATCAGCTCGCTTGGATTCTGGATCGCGAAGGCCGCGACGCTGAGGCTGAAAAGCTGGTTCGACCGGCGTTGGAAACGGAACGGCGTGTCCTGGGTCCGGAAGATCCAGTCACGCTTGAGGCCATGGATCACCTCGCCACTATCCTTGAAAGACTGGGCAACTATCAGGAAGAAGAAGAACTACAGCGCGAGGTGATCGCAATCGAGACGCGCCGGCTGGGTCCGGAAAATCTCCGCACCATTCGGGCAATGGCGAACCTTGCCAGCGCCGTCAGCTTGGAGGGACGCACCGCGGAGGCAGAAGCAATGTACCGCAACGTGCTCGCCCTTGAGCAGCGGGCTCTCGGCCCGGATCATCCTCAGACGATTGCCACCATGCACAATTTGGCCAACCGTCTCGACGAGCAGGGTCGCTACGTGGACGCGGAGGAACTCTACCGGCAGACGCTGGCCATCGAAACCCGCGTGCTTGGCCCCGAACACCCCGATACCGCTGACACCATGACCACCTTGGCTAACGACCTTCATTACGGCGAAAGCCGCACCGCCGATGCCGAAGCCCTCTACAGAAAATCTCTGGAGATCGAGCTGCGCACCCTCGGCCCGGAACACCCCAACACCATTCGAACGAAGGAAGGCCTGGCCAACGTTTTGTCTTCCGAAGGCCACTACGCCGAATCCGAGAAGATGCACGGCGAGATTCTGAGCGTCCGCCTGCGCACCCTAGGTCCAGACCATACCGACACGTTGTTATCAAAATACAATGTGGCGGACGTGGTCGCACATCAGGGCCGTTTCCCAGAAGCTGAAAAGCTATTTCGCGAAACTCTCGCCGACCAGACTCGTGTCTTGGGGCCGGAAAATGCTGACACCTTGGCAAGCCAGGCAAGCCTTGCCGGCGTCCTGATCAAAGAAGGTCGTTATCAGGAAGCCGAGGCGATGGCCCGCCGAACCTTTGACACTCAGGTTCGGGTTCTGGGACCGCAGCAGGCCGATACCGTCAACACCCTGCAAGTGCTGGGAACGGCCATGGTCCACAACCATCGCTATGCCGAAGCGAAGAAGTTATTTGGCGACACCATTGAACAGATAAGCCAGACTCCCGGGGCCAGCGTTTTTCAGGCATGGTACAACTTCGCCTGCGTGGCTGCGGCTGCCAACGATCGCGCTGAAGCGATCCGTCATCTGCGGGAAGCGATCGATCATGGGTACAAAGATATTGACCACATGCGAATCGATGACGATTTGAAGGCGCTGCGTGGGGATCCGGGGTTTGAGGCGTTGTTGAGGGAGGGCGCAGGGGGGTGCGGGTCGAAAGTGATGGAATCCGTAATCCGGCGGGCCTTCGTTGCAGCGAGCTCCGGGATCACACTATGTGGATGCAGATAGGCGGTTACACTCGAAGCAAGTCAATGAGTGAAATGGCGATTTGCAGTCAGTTACCGCCGTGAAACAAGAGCCGTGGATTATCGTTATGCAAGTCCAATGCACCAAACATGGCTCGCAAATAGTGATTGACTTCGCGTCGCATCCTGGGGGTCACAGACGGATAGACATTGACTGCTCCAAGCACTGCACTATGTGCGCCACATCTGAAACCAATGCACCAAGGTCTTGGCCCGCGTACAAGCTGCACAATCACATAGAATCAGACCAGCCACCCAAGCAGAAATGAACACCAGCCACAGCAGAACGAGGAACCCGTCAGAAATTGATTGCAGCAGCCCGAGACCTGAGGAATCCGCCTGAAGCAGCGGTGCCGATACAAAGGCCAAAGGTACAGACAAGTACACCCAATATCCTCAGCTGGTTTCGAGACGAAGTATCCAAAACCATTCGCTGATAATATCCGCGTGCTCCATGAGCAAGGATGGCGAGTCGCATGGGATTCCACATGACGAGAAATCCGAACGTCGCGAGAATTGCTCCAATGACTGCGCCTATGAAACCGCCCATTGCCGCATTGTCCTTCAATTGCGCACATAGCACTTTACGCCAAGGGAAGTCCTATTTCTAGATCGCTGGCGAAATCAGGCGTTAACACTCAAAAACCCGGGATCTACCCACCACGACATTGATGAGTTAGCCTGTTCTAACCAACCCCAATGCCCAACTGGCTCTCCATCCTCAACGCCGAAGTCATCTCCTGCACTCTCTGTCCCCGCCTTGTCGAATACCGCGAAAAAATCGCGCGCGAGAAGCGCCGCGCCTACCGCGACCACGAATACTGGGGCAAGCCCGTCCCCGGATTCGGCGACCCCAACGCCCGCGTGCTGGTTCTTGGCCTGGCTCCCGGCGCCCACGGCTCCAACCGCACCGGACGCCCCTTCACCGGCGACGCCTCCGGCAAATTCATGTATCCCGTGTTGTACGAGCACTGGCTTCGCCAATCAGCCCACCGCCACCGATCGCAACGACGGCCTCAAGCTCAAAGACCTCTACATCACTGCCGCGGTCCGCTGCGCGCCGCCCGACAACAAGCCGCTGCCGGAGGAACTCGCCAACTGTGCCCCTTATTTAGATCGTGAACTGGAGGGTCTAAAACGTTTGAAAGTAGTAGTCGCTCTGGGCAAGATCGGTTTCGATGCCTACCTCAATTACTTGCAGCGCCGCGGCCTCGTCACGCGCAAGCGCGATTACCTGTTCCAACACGGGGCCCGCTACAAGATGGCAGACGGAAAGACCTTATTGGCCTCCTATCATCCCTCGAACCAGAACACTCAAACCGGGAAATTGACTCGGGCCATGTTCATGCTCATCTTTAAAGACGCGGCAAAACTTGCCGATGCATAAGTGGAGGCGGCCGCCGCCGGAGCCGGACTGGCTCACCCTCCCTCACACATGGGGAATTCTCAAAGCGGGTCGCCGTCTGGGGCACTGGCGGCTGCCTCCCAAAATACTTTGTCATCCTGAGGCCGAGGATGCTTCGCATCGCGAAGCATCCCAACGAAGGACCTATGAATTTCTACTTAAAACCCCACAAACACCGGTTCCGGCTCCAGCCGGATGCCCCACAAATCTTCCACCCGCTGCTGAATCATTTCCTTGAAGGCAACCACTTCACCTGCGGTGGCCTCGCCACGGTTCACGATGGCCAGCGCGTGCTTACGTGAAATGCCAACCGCACCGAAGCCAAATCCTTTGCCGAAACCTGAGTGCTCCACCAGCCATGCCGCAGAAACTTTCTTCTGTGCATCCAGCGCCGGGTAGCTCGGAATCTGCAAATTCTTGGTTGCCGCCCGCGCGTTCAAATCCTCAAACTGCTTGGGCGAGAGCACAGGATTCTTGAAAAACGATCCCGCGCTTCGGCAATCCTCATCCCCCGGCGTGATCAGCATGCCCTTGCCGGCACGAATCTTGCGCACCGCATCGCGCGTTTCTGCCAACGTCGGGACCTCGCTCCGTCCCGCAAAATATTTCTTAAGATCAGCGTAGTGAACCCGCGGTGCCCCGCCCGCCTCAAGTGCATACGTCACTCGCAGGATGACGTAGCGTCCGCGTTCGCTCGTGTTGAAGATGCTGGTGCGATAGGTGAACCCGCAGGCTTCATTGCAGAACTCGCGAATCTGGCCGTCCTTCATATCCAGTGCCAGAACCGAATCAACTGTCTCCGCCACTTCCTGCCCATACGCGCCCACGTTCTGCACTGGAGTTCCGCCCACGCTTCCGGGGATGCCGCTCAGACACTCGACCCCTGAGCAGTTGCGCGCCACCGCTCGCGCCACGAATTTGTCCCATTCCACACCGGCTCCCACTTCAAACAGCGACTTTCCGTCTTCGGTCCGTTCATCGATCCCAGCAATCGCAATTTTCAGTACAACTCCCGGCCATCCCGCATCGGAGATCACCAGATTGCTGCCGCCGCCCAGCACGAACAGAGCCAAACCCTTGGAGCGCGAGAACTGCAGCGCTTCGCTCACCTCGACGTTGGTCGAGGCCTCCACCAGATAACGCGCCGGCCCGCCGACCTTGAAGGTGGTCAGCGGCGCCAGCGGAACATTTTCCTGGAGATGCATGGGATAAAACCAATATATACGAGCCCTCCCACCCTCAGCCGTGTCCTGAGTTAGGATGGAGGAAGGAGTCAGCCAAAGGAGCACAGTATGTATCCAGACATTATGGTAGTTCCCATGCGCGAAGAGTTGACCCGCCTGGGAGTACAAGAGTTGCGCACGCCGGAAGAGGTCGATCTCGCCGTCGCCCATGAACCAGGGACCGCCATGGTAATCGTCAATTCAATTTGCGGATGTGCTGCGGGACGCATGCGGCCGGCCGTGCGCCTGGCGCTGCAGCACTCCACCCGTCCCCACAAGATGTTTAGCGTATTCGCGGGGCAGGACATCGCAGCCACTGAGCGCGCCCGCAGTTACTTTACCGGGTATCCGCCGTCCTCGCCCTCCATCGCTTTTCTACGCGACGGCAGACTTCTCCACATCCTGCAGCGCAGCGACATTGAGCATCGCGACGCCGCCGATATCGCCTCGGAACTCAAGAAAGCCTTCGACAAGTTTTGTAGGGAGTCAGTCCGCGCTTCGTCGTAAAGGCGCTTGCTAATGTTCTTCTCCGACGAAGGTCCGGATTACCTGCTGATCTTTTTCACCGACATGGGTGAAGCGGATGCCCTGCCGGTTCGGATTTGCCCACACCACGCTTCCTGTAGCTTCGATGGCGACCTCTGAAACCGGCAACCGCAATGATATGCGCACGGTCTCGCCGGCCTGGAGTCCATCGACTTCGACCTGCATTCCCCCGTGACTCAGATTCCAGCTTCGACCGCGCAGGTTGCGGGAGCCGGCCGTGCATGTGATCTCGGTCTGTAGTGGAACGCGCAAATGGCGGCGTCGACTCTCTACCAGCCCTCCCCGTACCACTCGGAAGAGGCCGGTAAGCTTTTGCCGGTCCACGGGTTTTTGCAGAAAAAACGTTGCCCCGGCGGCGAACGCCTCTTGCATGGTTTTTCTGTCATCCTGACCGGTCACAACAATGATGGGGGTGGTTTTGTTCCACGAGGACTTGCGAATCAGGCGCGTCAGCTCCAATCCATGCAGCCCCGGCATTTCCAGGTCCAGGAAGATCCCGTCAAAGTTTTCTTGATTGACCAGGGCGGCTGCTTTCGTGCTCTCGCTGATCTTCCGCACGCTGGCGTGCAGCGAGGCGAAGACTTCGGCCATCAACTCCAGGCTCGCGAGGTCGTCCTCCACCACCAGAAGGTTCAGCTCGGGAGTTTCGTCCTTGTTCTTCAAGAAAGACTGCTCCATCTTGCCCTGACTTCCCGAATTTTACCCGAGATGGCAATTCTTGCATCCCTGGAACCAATCTTGACTCTAGCCACGCCCGGCGCACATCGTGCACTCTCGTTCCATGAGTGCAACCCCGCGACCCTCTGGGAAATTTGTCCGGCTTGCGCATCTCCGCCGCCTGCGTGGATGTCACCAGGTCGCCGCCGTTTGCTATCGCGTTCGCAGCACGGGAATCGAATTTTTGCTGGTGCAGACGCGCGACAGCGGACGCTGGACTTTTCCCAAAGGCAGTGCCGAACCCGGATTGACTCACGCCCAAGCGGCGGCCCTTGAGGCTTTCGAAGAAGCCGGGGTTCACGGCCGCATGGAAGAGGCCTCGTTCACCACCTACGTTCGCCGGAGCCGTCGCGGAACCGTCTGCAAAGAACAAACCGTCATGGCGCATCTCTGTGAGGTCACGCGTCTGGAAGCGCCGCCCGAGGCAGACCGCAATCCCACCTGGTTTTTGGCGGAGAAGGCGAAACGCTGCCTGCGCGAAGACCGTGGCGCCGACTATGCCGCGGAGCTCGCCCGCGTGGTCAATCGTGCCGTCACCCGCATCGAACGATTCCGCGCCGTCGCCACCATGGGCGAGGAACAGAGAAGGAAAGACGTGGGAAAAGATGCCCTGCAGAAAGTGCAGTTTGTCGATTGTGCATGGAAGCCCGTGGACGCAGCCAAAGCCTCAGCCAACAATGGGAAGCCCCGCCGTCAGTTCGTAAATTGAGTGGATGGGAATCCGGGCGGAGCCGTCCGCTACTGCCTTGACCGCGATGCTCCGGTCGCTAACTCCCGCAGCACTCCCAGGAAGCCGGCCGCGGCGTCTTCACCGGACAGAGTGTCCAGGTCTATGGTCGCGGCCAGATGCGGCGATTCCGGGCGCAGACGAACCTTCAGTAGGCTGTGTCCGCGGGAAGTCATCAGAGTATTCACGATCGGCGGGAGTTCCTGCTGCCATTGGTTGGAGGTGGTGAGCACCACCGGCCGCGAACGCGAAACCGTCCAGTTGCGGGAACTCCGGATCATCTGGCGGTCGTTATCGCTCAGCCAGTGATGGCGGAACACTTCCAGATGGAGACTAGGGGCGTGATCGAGGTCCGCCTCAAACGTCACCGTCTCTCGCTGCTTGTGCCAACGGCTTAACACCCATTGTACCGGCAGCGGACGGGGCAGCAGTCGGATGGTCACTTTGGCGTTTTCAAACCAGTGAGCCGCAAAACGCAAATGCACCTGCAGGCGGGAGGCACCAATCCAGTGGGCTTCCACGATGCGGGCACGGTGGGAACACGCCGCCTCAACCTTGCGCAGGGCGAGCATTCCCCTGCGGCGGTTGTACGCTGCCATGCAGAAATACCACAGCCCAACTAGGCCGGCCACCAACGCCATATAGATGAGAAATACTTTCCCCACAATCATCTCAGATGCGCATGGTACGTCCGGGGGTGCGCTTCGCGCAACAGTTTCGTGGGATGTTTTTTCACCCCCTCTAACCCCTTTCCTGCTTGCATCTTCGCTTATGCATCGGGCCGCCGGACGGGCGCTTCCGGATAGAATCACAGGGTGGAATTTTCCCTGCGAGAGTTTCGGCCTGAGGATTTCGAGGTCCTATGGGCGATCGACCAGAAGTGCTTTGCTCCCGGCATTGCCTACCCGCGAAGAGAATTGGCCGCTTACATTCAGCGCCGGGGATCGTTCACCATCGTAGCCGAACGAACTGCCGACCCGTACCCGATTGCCGGCTTCATTGTCGCCGAGGCCAGTCGTCGGGGCGTAGGCCACATCATCACGATTGATGTCCTTCCCGGCAGTCGGCGCAGCGGCCTGGGCTCGAAGCTGCTGGCCGCGGCCGAAGGCCGCCTCAGCCAGGCTAAATGCCACGCCATGATGCTGGAAACGGCGGTTGACAACGCTTCTGCCCTGGCCTTCTACAAACGCCACCAATATAGTGTGCGCAAGACGATCCCACGCTACTACTCAAATGGAGTGGACGCGCTGGTGCTGGAAAAAGAGTTGCATTCTACGGGGGCGGGCAGCTAAGTTTCGAGAATGAAAGTCGCTATCCAGGGAGAAGCCGGGTCTTTCAGCTACGAGGCCGCCCAGCGCATGCTTCCCGGCTGCTCCATAGTGGCGTGTGCGCGTTCATTCGAGGTGTTTGACCGCGTGGTTCGCGGTTCCGTCACTACCGCGGTAATTCCCATAGAAAACACGTTGGCTGGATCCGTAGCTGAACATTTCGATCTGCTACTAGCCTCCAAGGTCTTCATCCAGCGTGAGTTCCGGCTGCGAATTGTGCATAACCTGATCGCCGGCCGAGGAGTGAAGAAAAGCGCCCTGCGCCGGGTTTTGTCGCACCCGGTTGCGCTCGATCAATGCCGGAATTTCTTCCGCAAGAACCCCGGGATCGAGCCAGTTCCTTTCTATGACACCGCGGGCAGCGTAAAGCATGTCGTCGGGACCGGAATGCGGGATGCGGCAGCGATCGCCGGTCGCCACGCTGCTGCCGTCTATGGGGGACACATCCTCGCCGCGGGAATTGAAGACGACAAGCGCAATTTCACCAGGTTCCTTCTGCTCCGCAGGGCCCGTCGGGTCCTCTCCGGCTCGAATAAAACGTCGATTGCTTTCGGCCTGAGAAACCTCCCGGGAGCATTGCACAAGGCTCTGGGTGTGTTCGCCGACCAGAAAATCAGCTTGAGCAAGATCGAATCTCGGCCCATGCGCGGCCGGCCTTGGGAGTACGTCTTCTACGCCGACTTTCTCCGGGGAGATGATGAAATCGCTCGCCGTGCCCTCCGCTATCTCGCAGAGGTCGCTGACATGGTCAAGGTGCTGGGGATTTATCCGGCTGCCTGAGGCGGCGGACGTTTTGAAGGTAACCGGTCGCACGTTGTACTTTTGGATGGGTGCAAACCGTACTAAGAAGGTTTAGACTCGGTTCTCTCTAACGAATCGGCCCCAAAGAGCCGATTGCATCCTTTGGGGCGCTGGACTCATCAAAACTTGAGCACATTACACTCAAGGTGAAACATGACACAGTCGTCGCGCGCAGACAACCCGACTTCTAAAGATAAGCCCAAGAGTGGCGAGCCGGAACGAGCGCTTCCTATTCTGCCCGTGCGAGATACGGTCTTATTCCCCCACGCCGTCCTACCCTTGACCGTGGGCCGGGAAAGCTCCGTTCAGCTCATCAATTCGCTGGGTGAAGACAAAACCATCGTGGTAGTCGCGCAACGCGAGGCCCGGGTGGATGCCCCTCAGCCCGCGGATCTGTACACCGTCGGCACCCTCGCCATCGTGCACAAAGTCGTCAAAATGCCCAATCAGAGCCTTTTTGTTTTCGCGGAAGGCCTGGAACGGGTGAGGTTGGGACAGTTCGCCCAACTGGCGCCCTTCATGCTCGCTCAGATCGAGACCGTACCGGAAGCCATTCCGCCCAAGAGCTCTGAAGTCGAAGCTTTGCAGCGCAACGTACTGACTCTTTTCCAGCAGATTGTCGCCGGATCTCCGACACTGTCGGATGAACTCTCCACCGTAGCCATGAATATCGATGAGCCCGGTCGGCTGGTGGATTTCATCGCTTCTTCACTGCCTTCTCTCTCCACTGCCGACAAGCAGGATGCCCTCGAAACTACCGACGTCCGCATCCGGCTGGAAAAAATCAACCAGCATCTCGCCAAAGAGCTGGAAGTGCAGCAGCTTCGTAACAAGATTCAGTCCGAGGTCCAGGACCGCGTTCAGCAGACCCAGCGCGAGTACTATCTGCGCGAGCAGATGAAGGCCATCCAGAAGGAACTAGGAGAGCAGGACGAAGGCCAGCGTGATACCGAAGAGCTGCGGCAGAAGATCGAAGCCGCCGGCATGCCGGATGACGTCAAGAAGGAAGCTCTCAAGGAATTGGGACGGCTCACACGCATGTCACCGATGGCTGCCGATTACGGTGTTACCCGCAACTACATCGAGTGGCTGGCCGTACTCCCCTGGGCCAAGACTTCGGGCGGCGACGTGGATATTCTCAAGGCCAAAGAAGTCCTCGATGCCGACCACTACGATCTGAAACGCGTCAAAGACCGCATCCTCGACTATCTATCCGTCCGCCGCTTGAAGCCCACCATGAAGGGCCCGATTCTTTGCTTCGTCGGCCCCCCTGGGGTCGGCAAGACGTCGCTGGGTAAGTCCATCGCTCGCGCTCTGGGCCGGAAGTTTGTTCGCATCTCACTCGGCGGCGTACATGACGAAGCTGAGATTCGCGGCCATCGCCGCACTTACATCGGCGCTCTCCCCGGTCAGATCATTCAGGGAATTCGTCGCGCCGAAACCAAGGATCCGGTCTTTATGCTCGACGAGATCGACAAAGTCGGCCGCGATTTCCGTGGCGACCCCGGCTCCGCATTGCTCGAGGCCCTCGATCCCGAGCAGAACTCGACCTTCCGTGACAATTACCTGGACGTTCCCTTCGATCTCTCCAAGGTGTTGTTTATTACCACCGCCAACATGCTCGATCCCATCGCCGAGCCGCTCCGCGACCGCATGGAGATCATCGAACTCCAGGGCTACACCGAAGAAGAGAAGGTACACATCGCATTTCAGTACTTGATTCCGCGTCAGATCGAAGAAAACGGAATCACCAAAGAGCAGATTGAATTTCCTGAAGACTCGGTTTTGTATGTGATCCGCCACTACACTCGCGAAGCCGGCGTGCGCAACCTTGAGCGTACCCTGGGCACCATCTGCCGCAAGCAGGCCCGTCGTCTTGCCGAGGGCAAGCCGGAGAAACTGGTCGTGACTGCGGAAATCGTCCAGGAATTCCTCGGCGGTATCAAGATCCGCGTGGAAGGCGAAATCGCCGAACGCACGCAACGGGCCGGGGTCGTGGTCGGTCTGGCTTGGACCCCGTCCGGCGGCGACATTCTGTTCGTTGAAGCCAACGTGATGAAGGGCAAGGGCGGTTTCACTATGACCGGCCAGATTGGCCAGGTCATGCAGGAGTCCATGCAGGCGGCACTCACCTGGGTGCGTTCGAATGCGGTGCAGTTGGGTATCTCCGAGAATTTCTTCGCCGAGCATGACATTCACATCCACGTGCCTGCGGGTGCAATTCCCAAGGATGGGCCTTCGGCCGGCGTCACCATGACCACCGCTCTGGTCTCGTTGCTGACCAATCGCCCGGTGCGTCCGTTGACCGCAATGACCGGAGAAATCACGCTTAGCGGCAACGTTCTACCCATCGGTGGCGTGAAAGAGAAAGTGCTTGCTGCCAAGCGCGCCGGCGTCCGCGACGTCATCCTGCCGGCAGACAACCGCATGAATGTGGTCGAAGACCTGACTCCAGAGCAGCTGGAAAACGTCAACATCCATTACGTCAAGACCATCGACGAAGTTCTGCAACTGGCGTTGCCCTCCAGTCCGCGAGAGGAAAAGCAAGACGCTGAGGAACGCGAAAAAGTCCTCAGCGAACAACCCGTGGCGTAACTGATAGCCGGCTCTAACTCTGGTCGAGGCTCTGCGCCTGCGGGAACCACTGCTGCCGTTCCCTATCTATATCAATATCTATACCAATGTCTTAGACTTAGGTTTCCCGTATTCCTGAGTAGAACTTCTGGGCTCCAGGAGTGTTTAATCTCTTAGACACGTTTTTCTGAAGAAAGCATGGGCGGTCGAACTTACACACCGCCAGCGAGGAATGAACCAATGAAGACGCAAAGAGTCTTTTTGATGGCCGTGGTTCTAATGGGAATTCTGGCCTTGCCGACGATGCCGGTTGGGTTGGCCCAGGATCAGCCCCCGGCACCGCAGGATCAGACGGTGGCGCAGCCCGACCAAACGTCACCGCAGGACCAAGCGCCGCCGCAGGACCAAACGCAGGCGCCACAAGATCAAAACGTGCCACAGCCCGATCAAGCACCGCAGCCGGAAGCATCTCCGGCCCAGGATCCTCCCGCCCGGGTCGCACGTCTCAGCTATTCCAACGGTTCAGTCTCGTTTCAACCCGGCGGACAGGGCGATTGGGTGACGGCGGTCCAGAATCGTCCTCTCAGCAACGGCGACAATCTCTGGGCGGACAAGGATTCCCGCGCCGAGTTCCAGATGGGCTCCACTTCGGTGCGCATGGACTCTGAAACCAGCGTGACTTTTCTGGAACTTGACGACCGCACCACACAACTACGTCTCTCTCAGGGCTCGCTCGTGTTCCGTGTCCGGCACCTTGACGACGAAGACCATTTCGAAATCGATACTCCCAATTCTGCTTTCCAGGTTCAGCGTCCAGGCGAGTACCGCGTGGACGTAAACTCCGCCGGCAACGAAACTGACCTTACCGTTTGGAAAGGGCGGGGCGAAGTCACTGGCGGAGGCGATTCTTTCGTGGTGGTCGCCGGTCAGCGCGCCACCTTCACCGGCACCGACCAACTGGATCACCAGATCGGACAAGTTCCCCGTCACGATGACTTCGACGATTTTGCCTTCAGTCGTGACCAACGCGAAGACAAGGCCGACTCGTCGAACTACATTTCTCCGGAAATAACCGGCGCCGATGACCTCGATGAATACGGCCACTGGAACTATGTGGCCGACTATGGTCCGGTGTGGACACCCGTCGGGGTGGCGCCGGGATGGGCCCCCTACCGCTTCGGCCACTGGGTCTGGGTCGGTCCCTGGGGCTGGACCTGGGTTGAAAATGAGCCTTGGGGCTTTGCGCCTTTCCACTACGGGCGCTGGGCTTTTATCGGAGGCGGATGGGGTTGGGTACCGGGCCCCGTGTACGTGCGCCCGGTCTACGCGCCTGCGCTCGTCGCTTTCGTGGGCGGCGGTGGTTTTGGCATCGGGATCGGCGTCGGCCCGGTCGGTTGGTTCCCACTCGGGCCGCGTGAGGTGTTCGTGCCCTGGTACCGCACCAGCCGCGTCTACGTAAATAATGTGAACATCACCAATACACGCGTCAACGTCACTCAGGTGACCAACGTCTACAACAATGTCAATGTGAACCGGGTCTACGTGAACCAACGTGTGACCAATGCCGTGACCGTGGTTCCGCACGACACGTTTGTAAATGCGCGTCCGGTTGCGGGGAGTGTGATGCGGGTGGATGCCCGGCAGCTCGCGGAAGCGCATGTGGTTCGCAATATCCCGGTTCAGCCGTCGCGTGCCAGTGTGATGGGTGCCGGACGTCCGGCGACCGCAAGACCACCCGCCATGGTGGCGAACCGGCCGGTGGTTGGCACTCGAATGCCATCCCCGCGGGCTGGTTTCAACGAGAGACCTCCAGCGACCAACGTTCGTCCAGAAACCCCTGGCAGGCCTGAACCGCCGGTGCGGACCGAAAATCAACCGCCCCGCCCAGCTCCCAATACGCACTTGGAAGAGCAGGGAACCGCGCCTCGACCCGAGCCGCCCGGCATGAACAACCGCCCCGCGCCTAACGTTCCGCGTCCAGGGGCGGCGCCGCGGGCTCCGGAGACCCGCCCATCCGAACCCGCCCGCCAGGCTGAAATTCCTCGGCCACCGCTGGTAAGGTCGGCTCCGCCGGTTATGGACCGTCCTGGGCGCGAACAGAGTGAGGAGCAGAAGTTTCACAGCTGGCAGCAACACCAGAGTGCCCCGCCAGCGAGATCCGCTCCACACCAGTCCGCGCCGGCACACTCGGGAAAACCCAAGGGCGGACGCTAACTCATTGCGCTTACAAACCTGCCGGTTCCCTCTCGGGAGCCGGCAAGTTTTTTGCGGCAATCACGATACACTGAGAACTAGTAGCCAACAGCTAAGAGCCAAAGGCTAATAGCTGGCTTTCCCATGCAGATCCGCGTTCTATTCTTCGGAATGTTGAAGGACCTCGCCGGGCGCAGCAGCGACTCGCTCGAGCTACCCGAGTCCGCCACCCTGCACGACCTTCTCAGCCACTACCTGCTGCAGATACCCCGGCTAAAGCCGATTGCCGCCTCTCTCGCCATGTCCATCAACCAGGAATATGCGCCGCCGGAATCCCAGCTCAAGCCCGGGGACGAAGTCGCACTCCTGCCTCCAGTCAGCGGCGGCTCGGGCCACCCCAGCTCGGTTGCCGACACCGGGCACAGCCGTTACGCGGCCATCGTCCAACACCCAATCGACACCCAGGCCCTTCTCGAGAAGCTCAAGCAGCCGGACGACGGCGCTGCCGTGGTTTTTGAGGGAGTAGTTCGCAACCACACTCGCGGCCGCCGCACGCTCTACTTGGATTACGAAGCCTATCCGGAGATGGCGCTCAAACAGATGGACTCATTGGCCCAACAGGCGCTGTCGAAATTTCCCATCCGCGATGTTGCCCTCGCCCACCGGCTCGGCCGTTTGCAGATCGGAGAAACCAGCGTTGCCATTGTGGTTGCCTCGGCTCACCGCACTGCCGCTTTCGAGGCCTGCCGCTGGCTCATCGACACTGCTGAAACGCACCGTCCCCATCTGGAAGAAGGAGTACTTCGAGGACGGCGCCGTCTGGGCCGATGGCGAGCCTTTTCCCGCTGGCATTGCCAGCGGCGAAGGCAGCCATTCAGGGAAGCCCGCATCTAAATGACCAGCTTCTTGAACTGTCTTTCAAGCATGCAAAAACTCCTCTTTTTTCTGCTCGCCGCCATTGCGGTTTGCCCCGCCCAGGTGCCCAAACCACCCTGGGCCGGCGGCGCACCTCCCGCCCGAAAATCGCCGGTGGCCAGCAGCTCAAACTCCGACTCTGCACAAAATTCCGACGCCACCATCAAAGTTGACGTCAAGTTGGTGAACGTCTTCGTCACCGTCACCGATGATCATGGCGCCCCCGTCGCCGGTCTGACCAAAGCTAATTTCGAACTGTTGGAAGACGGCACCGCGCAAACGGTGTCCGTATTCGACAAGGAATCAGCCCTGCCGCTTTCCATCGTCATGGACATTGACACCAGCCTCAGCACGCGCAAGGACTTGCCGCTGGAGTTGGCTTCAGCCCGACGCTTCGCGCACGCCATCCTGCGTCCCGTGGATGCCCTCTCTCTCTACGAATTCAGCGAAACCGTGGATGAAGTCGTCCCGTTCACTGCGGACCTGAAGACCATCGACCACGGCATCGACCACGTGCGCTACGGAGCTGCCACCGCGCTTTACGACGCCATCTACCTGAGCTCGCAAGCGGTCGACCGCCGCCAGGGAAGGAAAGTGATGGTGGTCATCACCGACGGCGGTGACACCGTGAGTCGTGTGGACTACAAGGAAGCAGTGCGCGCTGCCCAGGAAGCCGAGGCCATCGTCTACAGCATCATTATCGTGCCCATTGAAGCCAGCGCCGGACGCGACCTCGGTGGCGAGCACGCTCTCATTCAGATCTCCGAAGATACCGGCGGCAAGTATTTCTACGCCACGTCACTGGGGGAGCTCGACGAAGCCTTCCGGAAAATCAGCGATGAACTTCGCACTCAATATCTGCTGGCTTACTATCCGTCGCGGCATTTTTCCGATTCCAATTTCCGTCGGATTGAAGTGAAGGTCAGCGGAACCCCTGCTGCTTCTGCGCTCGCTGTACACCATCGGACCGGTTATTACACGCACAAATCGCACTTCTAACAAAACAGGCGGAGTTTGTTGCGATGTTGCTGAAGTCTTCTGACTCTCGGAGCCGCGTAGCGGCGGAAGAATAGAGCCCACAGCGTGCCTGAGCTCGTCGAAGGGGCGCAAGCCGTGGGTGGGGAGATGAACGATCCAGCCCCGCCGCGGCGAAAGAAAACACTCGACAGCCCGCCGCGGCATGCTATACGGCTGCCGTAAACGAGCATGCTATAAATATTGCTCACTTGAAAGGAATGTTCCGATGGTATCGAATTCCCGTCCCTCCACCTTCGTGTTCCGCACTCTCACGGTCTTACTCGCGCTGTCGACTCTTCTCTTTTCTCAGAGCACCAGTTCCACTGGCAGCATTCAAGGCATTGTCGTCGACCAGACCGGCGCCGTCGTCAGCGGCGCCAAGGTCCGCATCACGCGCACAGCCACGGGCCAGGTAGTGAATGCCACCACCACTTCCGCGGGAGCTTACACCTCGGGCGCGTTGACCCCGGGCGATTATGTGGTACACGTCGAAGCCCCTGGTTTCAAGAGCGCTGAACTTCCTCTTCACGTGCAAGTAGGTGTTACGACTGCGGGCAGCGTAAGGCTGCCGGTCGGACAAACCAATCAAGTCGTCGAAGTGCAGGCCGCAGAAATTCAGGTCAATACCGAGCAGGCCACGGTGCAAGGGGTCCTGACCAGCCAGCAGATTGAGAACTTGCCCGTCAACGGAAGAAATTTCCTCGATCTCGCACAACTCGAACCCGGAGTGCAAATCCAGGACGGCGGCAACTTCGATCCCACCAAGAATGGGTTCTCTTCCATCTCCTTCGGCGGCCGCTTCGGCCGCACCGCCCGCATCGAGGTGGACGGCCTCGACATCAGCGATGAAACCGTCGGCACCACCACCCAGAACATTCCTGAAGGCGCCATCCAGGAATTTCAGATCGAGCAGTCGTCCTTGGATCTTTCCACCGAATTGACTTCTTCAGGCGCGGTGAACGTCACCACCAAATCGGGGACCAATGCCTACCACGGCGAAGGCTACTATTATTTTCGCGACCAGAGCCTCGACGCAAATCTTCCCGGCGCCAGCAGCAATTATTTTCAACGCAATCAATTTGGCGCCAGCGTAGGCGGTCCCATCATTCATGACAAACTGTTTTTCTTTCTGAGTGCGGAGCGTACCAAGCAGGACTTGCTGAACCCGGTGTTACCCGGCGGTCCATTCCAACCGTTGGTCGGGAGCTTCGATTCTCCCTTCCGCGAGGCTGAAGGCGTCGGCCGCCTCGATTGGCAAATCAACGGCCGCTTCAAATTCTTCTACCGTTTTTCTTTCGACCAGAATCGCAGTGTCTTGGCCATCATTCCCAACTCTTTTCAACCCTTTGCCAACAACAATCACACCCCTGTCCACGCCTTTGGACTCGACTTCAACACCGGCGGCTTCACTCACAGCATTCGTTTCGGCTACACCAAATTCCGCAATCAGATTGCCGATGCGGTGGGCGGATCCACGATTTTCAATCCGGCTCCCGGCTTGGAACTGGCCATCGGCAGTGATCCCGATTGCTTGACTGCGGGCGCCGATGTTTTCTGCTCCGGCCCGGGTTTTCTTGCCCCGCAATCGACCTACCAGTCGAATCGTCAGATCAAGTACGACGGCAGCAAGGCGCTCGGCGCCCACATTCTGCGCTATGGCGGAGGCTACAACCACATCTTCGGAGGCGGCACGGCCAGCTTCCTGGCGCTCGCCCCCGCGGTCGGTGCAGGCGTCGGCGATTGCAACGCTGCCTGCCTGGCCTTGCCCGGCGGCGCCGCCAATCCGCTGAACTACCCCGTCACCAATGTTCAACTGGGGAACGGCCAGGGATTCTCATCGGAGATACCCGCGTTTCGGCCTTCCGGCCGGTGGTTTGGGTCCTGACAATCGCATCTCGCTCTACATCGGTGACGCCTGGAAAGCAAAACGCAATCTGACCATCACCTACGGCCTGCGTTACGTTCGTGACAGCGGACGCACGGACAGCGATCTGGCGGCGATTCCAGACTTGGAAAAATTCGGCAAGGGACTGGGCAACCAGGTGAACCAGCCCAATCTTAACTTCGCCCCCCAACTCGGCCTTGCTTGGGATCCAGGCCATGCCGGTAAGACGGTGGTGCGCGCCGGCATCGGATTGTTCTACGAGAACGCGGTCTGGAACAACGTCCTTTTCGATCGCCCTCCGCGCTTGGCCTCGGGCCTGTTCCTGGCCAACCCGTCGGTCTGCCCAGGTGGCGACTTTACTTTGCCCAATGGGCAGGTTCAGCCTTGGGGCACGGATATCTGTGGTAAGCCCATCGGGCAAGTAGCCAACCAGATCGTCGCCTTTCAAGCGCAATATCAGGCAGCTACGCTCGCCGCCGGCCCTGCGATCAACCCTTCGTTCATTGGCAACGCGCTTTCCGATGGACTCGACGCCACCGGCACCGACCTGTTCGCTCCCAACTACGTCAGCCCCCGCTCGGTACAGATGAATTTCGGCATTCAGCACGAACTCAGACGCGGCCTGGTCTTCACAGCCGACTATCTTCGCAACATCGAGACCCATACCCTGCTGGCGATCGACACCAACCATGTTGGCGATGCCCGTTTTTTCAACAAGGCCAATGCTCTCGCGGCCATCAGCACTACCCTGGCCAACTGCGGCGTCATCGGGCCCAATGCCATCAATCTTGCCATTGCCAATTGCCCCAATAATCCCGTCACAGGAGCGCCCGGCTACAACCAGGGCGCAACCATCTCAGACTTTGCCACCAATGGCCTCGACTCTGGCTATTCACTTTGTAGCGGCTCCCCTTGTCCCACCGCGGCATTTCCCGGAATCAACCCCGCACTGGGCACGAACCAGATGCTGTCGCCCAGCGGCCGCTCTGTCTACAACGCCCTGCAACTCTCGCTAAAAGGGAACATCCGCCAGCCCTATAAGCGGATTTCCAACCTGGACTTCCAGGTTTCCTACTCGTACTCAAAATACGTGGCCCCGGCGGTGGACAATGATTTCGTCAACATCGCCACCGACTTCAATTCTCCCTTGCATTTCATCGGTCCCAACGGACTTGACCGCCGCCATCAAGTTTCCTTTGGCAGCACCATGGACCTGCCCTACTCGGTTCCGCCTCGGCATGATCGGACATTTCTACAGTCCGCTGCCGGTGACTCTCACCCTCGCACCTTCCGGGAACCCAGGCGGCATTTTCCAGACTGACGTGACCGGCGACGGGACCGGCGACGGCAGCTTCGCCTCCAATGGTGGTACCGGCGACGTTCTTCCCGGAACCAACATCGGCTCTTTCGGTCGGAGCATCAAGGCTGCCAACCTGAACAGCGCCATTGCCTCTTACAACCAAACCTTCGCCGGCCAACCCACTCCCGCTGGGCAGGCACTCCTGAGTAATGGACTGTTCACCTTGGGCCAGTTGCAGTCCCTTGGAGGAGTGCAACAACTCGTCCCCCTGGCGCCCGCCAACGAGGCCAATATGGACTGGCTGCGCGCCTTTGACCTCAGCCTGAGCTGGATCTACAAATTCAAAGAGTACGTGGAAATCCACCCCGGGGTCTCATTCTTCAATGTGATGAATTTTTCCAACTTCGACGGACCCTCTAACCCCCTCAGCGGGGTTCTCAGCGGAACGCCGGGGTCGGTGAATGGAACCTCCGGACAACAACCCAACGGCAACCGCCTCGGGCTCGGCTCCGGCGTATTTGCACTAGGAGCTCCACGCGCCTTGGAATTCTCTTTGAAAGTTACGTTCTAGCGTTTGTGTGATAAAAAGCTTCCTCTGTGCACTCTGTGTCCTCTGTGGTGAGGTTTGATCTGGCGCGTGTAAAATGTCCAGATGACGTTCCATGGACAAGCCCCCCAAGGCGCCTCGCGCAAGCCCAAGACCTCACCCCCCGAGGAAACCTCACAAGAGGCCGCCTATCTAAAGTCGCTGACTGAAAAGCAGAAGCCGGTGAGCATCAAGCTGGCCGATGGGGAGGTCGTAAATGGCTGGATCGAGTACTACGACAAGAACATGGTCCGGCTTACTCGCGACGCCCAGCCCAATCTCTTCATCTTCAAACATGAAATCATGTACATCACCGAAGATACCGGCAAGCGTAAGTAGCGGATGACCTCCATCACCAAAGCGGATGTCCTCTCCCCGGCGACCCAAATTGCCCGCGAAGCCGGCGCCTTGCTCATGGAATACTTCCAGCGTCGCGTGACCATCGAATACAAGGGCGAGGCCGATCTGGTCACCATCGCTGACCGCCAAACCGAAACCCTCATCCGCCAGCGCTTGCATGAACACTGGCCCTCGCACGACATCCTCGGCGAAGAGGGTGGATTGCAGGACACCGGCAGCGACTACCGCTGGTACGTCGACCCGCTCGATGGCACCACCAATTTCGCCCATGGTTTCCCTGTCTTTTGCGTTTCCATGGCGCTGGAGTACAAGGGTAGGCGCATTGCCGGGGTGATCTACGATCCCACTCGCGACGAACTGTTCGCGGCGGAGCAGGGAAGCGGCGCCTATCTGAATGGTCAGCGCATCCACGTTTCAAAAACCGCCAACTTGGCCGAGTGCCTGGTGGCCACCGGGTTTCCCAGCCACAAACGCCACAAGAATCCCAACATTTTTTTCTATCATCAGATTACCTTGCGCACCCACGGCGTTCGCCGCGCCGGTTCCGCAGCTCTCGACTTGTGCTATGTGGCGTGCGGACGCTTCGACGGTTTCTGGGAGTTCAATCTCAACCCCTGGGACACCGCCGCCGGGGTGCTGATGGTGGAAGAGGCTGGCGGCAGGATTTCCAACTTTCGCGGCGGCCCATTTGAGCTAACCAGCCACGAGACTCTTGCGTCCAACGGTTTAGTGCACCAAGCTTTGTTGCAGGAGTTCGACAAGCTATTCTCCGGCCGCGACCTCGAGCCCTTGCCGGAACTGAGAACTTGAGAACCGAGAACTGCTTTTCATTAAGAAGGCGGCATCATGAAATCCAAACTCGTCAGCTTGTTCGTCCTGATCGCCCTGATAGCCGCGGCCAGTGGCACTCCCGCCATTGACCCCGCCTACCAAAAATCCTTCGACCAGTGGAAAGCCGAGCAGGTGGACGACCTCAAGAAGAACTGGCTGGTGCTCGCCGGCCTGTTCTGGCTCAAACCCGGTGACAACCCATTCGGCAGCGACGCTGCTGGCGCCATCGTTTTTCCCAAAGGGCCCGTGCACGCCGGAGTCTTCACCCTGCAGGGCGAGGATGTGATGGCGAAATTCGCCCCCGATGCGCACGCCATCATCGATGGTAAGCCGGCCACCACCGCAACCCTGTTGCCCGATACTTCTGCCAAACGCACCGTCGTGGAGATGGGCAGCCTGCGTTTCTATGTGATCAAACGCGGTTCTCGCCTGGGCATCCGCCTCAAAGATCTCGACAGCGAAGCCGCTCGCAACTTCCACGACCTTGTCTTCTTCCCGCTCGATCTCAACTATCGCGTGACTGCCAAATGGGTCCCGTCCGACGGCAAGAAAACTGTCGACGTGCCTACCGTGCTGGGTGACGTCAGCCCTACTCCGGTTGCCGGAACCGTCGTGTTCAAGCTCAACGGACAGGAGTTTCAGCTCACAGATCTCGGCGGGAAACCCGAGAAAGGCCTGTTCATCGTATTCAACGATTTGACCGCCAAGACCGAAACCTATCCCGGCGGACGCTTCCTCGATACCGATCCCGTCTCCGGTGACACCGTCGTACTCGATTTCAACCGTGCCTACAATCCTCCCTGCGCGGTCACGCCCTACGCCACTTGCCCCCTCGCTCCCAAAGAAAACCGGCTGACCGTGGCAATTCCTGTGGGTGAAAAGTACGACCACGCCCACGGCCACCACTAAGAGCGGTAGCCCCCGTGGGCCCTGTGGAAAGAGGTTTTCCTTTGTGTACCTTCGTGTCCTTAGTGGTTGGTGGTTTTCTCTGCGCTCTCGGCGTCCGCGGCGGTGAAAGGCTGTTGGGGTTGGGTTTCTCTGTGTCTCTGTGGTGAAAAGGTTTTACAATAGACCTGTGATCGACTCACTCTTAACCCGTAAAATCGACAAACGTCCCGACAAAGTCCGATTCTCCGGCCGCATCCTCTTTCTCACCGAAGACCCCGAACTCATCAAACGCCAGCTTGCCGGCGAAGACTTGCCTTGGGACACCAAGAATCCCGCCAACAACCCCAAGCTGCGCGACGACATCTCCACCGACGAAATTACTCCCGCCCACTACTGTTTCTATTTCGATGAAACCCTGGGCGAGATCCCCTACCTAGGCTTGAAATGCGGCAATGTCCTGCCCATCGGACGCTCCGACGTCAAGAAAGGCGGATTCGTAGCCGCCGTCAGCGGCAAGCGCCGCGGCAAAGGCTCCAGCCGCGAGCAGTCGCCCTATGCTGAAATGTGCGCCGGTATTCGTGTCGTAATCGCCGAAAACATCGAGCGCATCTACAAGCAGAATTGCCAGAACTTAGGCCTGCTGACCTCGACCAATTTCTCGCTGATTGACCGAATCCGCGCCGGCGCCGAAATCCCCCTAGCTGAATTCACCGCCGGCGAAGACGAAATCACCCGGCAAGTAATCGAATACGGCGGCCTGTTTCCCTTCAACGTAGCCCGCATGCAGAAGAAGGTATTTCTGCCGGCAATCACCACCGCAAAGCGCCCCATGACCCTCGCCGAAAAAATCTTCGCCAGCCACATGACCGGCGAAAATGTAGGCGCGGGCGTCCCCGCCCGTGCAGGAGCGCCCCAGACCTTCGTCCAACCCGGCGACACTGGCTTCGCCCGCGCCGACCTGCGCTTCAGCCACGAATACGTCACCCCCATGGCTGCCATCTTCTTCGAGCGCTACGTAGGCAAAGATGCCAAAGTCAACGACGCGTCCACGATCCTCTTCTTCCGCGATCACCTGACCTTCCTCGACGAGGTAATTTCCGAAGAAAAGAAGAAGCTCGGCCTGCTCGACCTGGCCACTCAGCTCAAGATGAAGCAGCAAGACTTCGCCGCCAAACAAGGCATCAAGCTGCATGGAGAACTGAAGGACCGAAAGGGATCGGAAGGTATCTGCCACTCCATCGTGCTCGAGAGCTATGCCCTGCCCGGCCAGTTAAACATCGGCTCCGACTCCCACACTCCGCACGTCGGCGCCATCGGCTGCGTGGCCTTCGGCATCGGCACCACCGACGTCTTCAACAGTTGGATCACCAAAGACGTCCGGGTCAAAGTTCCCGAGTCCGTCAAGATCATCATCCGCGGCAAGAAGCATCCCAACGTTACCGCCAAAGATTTCATCCTCAAAATTCTCAGTCTCGACTACGTCCGCAGCGGCAAGGCCCTCGCCAAAGTCATGGAGTACGCCGGCGAAGCCATCGAAGCCCTCAGCGTCGACGAACGCGCCACCATGACCAATATGGCAGCCGAGATCGGCGGCTTCACCGGAATCGTGGCGCCTGACCAGAAGGCGGTAGATTTTCTCGTCGAACGCCGCGGCATGAAACGCGAGCAAGCCGAGAAAATGATCGAAGGCCTTTACAGCGATCCCGGCGCTCAATACGCCCACGTCATCGAACTCGACGCCGCCGAAATCACTCCCATGGTCGCCACCCCCGGCGATCCCGGCAACGGCAAGTACATCAGTGATCTCAATACGCCTGTACCCGTCGAACTCGCCTACGGAGGCACCTGCACTGCCGGCAAGAACGAAGACATGGACATGTACGCCGCCGTCCTCGCCGACGCCCTCAAACACGGCAAGCGAGTGGCTGACTCTGTGAAGTTCTATATCCAGTTCGGATCCCAGGAAACCCGCGACTACTGCATGCGCAAAGGCTATCTCGAGGTCTTCCGGAAAGCCGGCGCGCAAGTGATAGAGCCCAGTTGCGGCGCCTGCATCAACGCTGGCCCCGGAGTGACCACGCGCCCCGAGCAGGTCGTGATCAGCGCCCAGAACCGCAATTTCCCCGGTCGCAGCGGTCCCGGCCAGATGTACCTGGCCAGCCCGCTAACCGTCGCCGCCAGCGCCGTCGCCGGACACATCGTCGAATACGAACCCAGCCAGGAGCGGGAGCTCGTCGGAGTGTAACGAGGAACATCTTGAGGGAGGAGGTGCGGCGTTGTCTTTGGTGTGATCGGCTACTTTTGCGTTATCTGGTTCGATCTCGGCGCCGGGAATGGTATTTCTGTTCCTGCTCTCATCAATTACTCGTGCCCGTTCTGCCCAAACATCGCCATGGGCGGAGGCGACCCGCGTACACGGTACATGCTCCCCGCCCTTGTGCTTGGGGCTGGCAACGCTCTGCTCTATGCGACGTTTGGTTCCCTGGTCGGAAAGGTCGTTTCATCGCTGGCGAGCCGGTGGTCCGGTTGGAAGCCGCGAAGCGGCGCAAGAATAGAGCCCACGGCGTGAGCCGTGGGTGCCGCTCACCCCAGATTCCGCACACTCCGCCGCCGCAGCGCCCACAACGCAAAATGTGTAGTCAGTAGAATGGTCCCCCCACCCAGCGAATAGCCGATTGGAATCATCCACCAGCCCAGGATTTCGCGTTCGCTACCCGCAGGCCCGGTGAAGCCCCCCACATGCAGCGAAAAGTTCTGCCCACCGTTCGACATCCACAGCCCGACTCCTTGTGGATGAAACGGCTTCATCAGCGCCGTCAGAAAGAACGATATGCCAAACGAATACCCAATGATGCAGACAATGAAAACCCCGAGGCCCTTGACACTCAGCGTAGCCCAGTGAAAGACGCTGCGCAGGACCATCCATGGCGAGCGGCTGCTCTCGGCGCGCAGGGCAAGATTCTCAGCCACATACTGGGATGCAATCTGCTCCGGCCGTCCCAGCGCATGCAACGCGGAGTCGATGGCAGCGTCGGTCGCGTCCCCACCCCCGGTGCGTTCCACAATATGCGCGCGCAGCTCGTCCAGAATTTCCGTGACTTCCGAGTCTGGCAGGCCACGCAACCCCGCCCGCACCTGCCTTAGATAGCCATCGATCTTTCCGTTGGGTACAAGCATCTTAGTGTCCCTCCTTAAACAGCGGCTTCAACAGACCATCCAGGTTGGCGGAAAAGCGCGACCAGATCTGCGCCATGGCAATCGCTCGCCTGCGTCCGGCGGCGGTCAAACGATAGTATTTCCGCGGATGCCCCAGTTCTGCTTCCACCCACTCCGCATCCAGCAGCCCCTCTGCCCGTAATCGGCTCAGCAGGGGATAAACTGTTCCTTCCGTGATCACCAGGTCCGATTCCTTTTCCAGCACCCGCAGCAGTTCCAGCCCATAAAGCCGTCCACCCCAAAGGCTCGCCAGGATAGCCAACTCCAGGCACCCTTTGCGGAGCTGGACCTCCCATTTGTCGGCGGAACCGGAATTGTCGGCGTGAGCAGCGGCCATGCACGATACTATGTATTACATAGTATCGTGTTGTCAAGAGGTAAATCCTCAGTTGCACGTATTAAGGGTTCCCTTATTATGGGTATGTGAACATCACCCTTTCTCTTGATGACCAACTGGTCAAGGAGATCCGCAAAGTCGCGGTCGAACGGGACACGACTTTGACCGGTTTGGTGCGCGAGTATTTGGAACAACTCGCGGCAGAGAATGCAGCGTCAGGCCGCAAACGCCGCGAGCGCGACGCCCTGAAACGCACTTTCACCCAGTCCAGTTCCACGTCGGCAAACGTTCCTGGAAGCGGGAAGACCTGTATGAGCGCCACTGATTTCCTCGACAGCAACGTCCTGGTTTGCGCCTACGACGCCAGTAACCCAAAGAAACAGAGCCTCGCGCAGACCCTCGTCGAACGTGCGGTAGCGGGCGACGCCATGGCCTCGACCCAGGTGCTTGCAGAGTTCGCCGCCACGCTGCTTCACAAGCTCGCGCCCGCGGCTGCCCCCGAGGCGGTCACCGCCATCCTGGATGCCCTGGCCCCAATCAAACTGATCGTCCCAGACGCCGGTATGGTCCGTCGAGCGGTCGAGGCCCGTTCGGCATACGGCGTGCTCTTTTACGATGGCCTGATTCTCGCCGCGGCAGAGCGCGCCGGATGCACTCGCATCCTCTCTGAGGATCTGAACCCCGGCCAGAGCTACTTCGGCGTCAAAGTTTCGAATCCCTTCGCGTGATTGAATTCGTGCCCTGTACCGCCGCCGCCCTTTCTTGCTAGAATGTGCGTTCTTATCTAAGCTATTAGCAGACGAGGGAGAAACAGACTTTATGGCATACGTAATCGCAGAACCGTGCATCGGCACCAAGGACACCGCTTGCGTCGACGCCTGCCCGGTCGATTGCATTCATCCCAAGAAGGACAACCCTGCCTACGGGGAAGAAGAAATGCTCTACATCGATCCGGTGGAGTGTATCGACTGCGGCGCCTGCGTGCCCGTCTGTCCGGTCTCGGCCATCTTCGCTCTCGACGATCTCCCGGAAAAGTGGAAAGCCTTCACCGAGCGCAACGCCAAATATTTCGGCCGTTAGGGCGCGCCTTTTGGCCTGACATCGCATTGCACCCATTGACCCTCGTTGGGTGATTCGGGACAACTGGAACATTCACCAGTCTTATCCCGTCACTTCGCTCACTCAAGAGTTCCGCGTGGCGCACCCGACTGACCCGCGCCGTCTGCATGTTTCGCCCCCAAACCCCGCACCCAGTCCCCTTTTAAGGCATAATATCCCCCTGACTTCGCACGCCTGACAGGCCTTTTCAAGGGTCAAGGAGACTTCATGATGCTGCCATGCAAATCCGAGGTGGCCCCGCGCACTGCCGCAATTCTTTTCGCTCTCATGTTTCTACTCCTCATACCGGTGCAGTCCCAGACCTACAAGGTGATCTACAACTTCACCGGCCAGGGTAGCGACGGCGCCACTCCCTACGGAGGTCCCATCCTCGACAAAGCTGGAAATCTTTACGGCACCACCAATCTCGGTGGAACGTTCGGTTCCGGAAGCGTCTATCGTCTTTCCCCGCGCGGCTCCTCGTGGAAATACACTTCGCTTTACAGCCTTAAGGGCGGAACTGATGGCGCCGGACCGGCCTTTGGTTCGCTCGCCATGTTGGAAAATCGCGCACTACTTGGAACCACCGAAGGCGGTGGAACTTTCGGCACGGTTTTTGCCGTGTGTGCTTGCCCGCAGAAGGAGGCCGTCCTTCACAATTTCGGCATTGGTGCCGATGGAGCGCAGCCCATCGGCGGCGTAGTGCTCGATTCGGCTGGCAATTTTTTCGGAACCACCAGTTTGGGCGGGGCCTCCGGCAACGGCATAGTCTATGGCGCTAAGCGTTCCGGCAATCATTGGACAGAGAAAGTGCTCTACAGTTTCGCCGCTGGCAACGACGCGGTGAATCCAGTCGCAGGCGTGACCCTTGACGCTAGCGGCAACCTCTACGGCACGACTCCTTCCGGTGGCGACTTCGGCGTCGGAACGATTTACAAACTCACTCGCGCAGGCTCGAATTTCACAGAGTCGATTCTCTACAGCTTTCAAGGTCTTGATGATGGCCAAAATCCAGTCGGAGGCGTGATTCTCGACACGGCCGGCAATCTTTACGGCACCACGTTTGACGGCGGCGTCAACGGCGGCGGCACCGTGTACCAGTTATCGCCTTCCGGCACGTTTACGGTTCTCTTTAGCTTCACCGGCGGCTTTGGCGGCCCGTACAACAAACTCACGCTCGATGACAAAGGAAATATTTACGGCATTACCAACGGAGACGGCGCAAACGGCCTCGGTTCAGTTTTCAAGCTGTCGCCGAGTAACGGCACTTGGATCTTCACCGACCTCTACGACTTCGTGGGCGGAGCCGACGGTGCCTCGCCCTACGGCAGCCTGGCTGTCGATGCATCGGAAAATGTTTTCGGTACCGCGGTCGTCGGCGGCTCAAACAACCAGGGAGTGGTGTTCGAGATTACTCCTTAAGAGTGCCCGAGGGTCCACGTGGAAACCCAGGGCCCGCGTAGGGCAAGCTCTAACCTTGGGTGGAATCCCAGAATAACCGGGGACGGTTCTGTCCCCGCATTATTCATGCACACCCATCGAGCTGGTCAATAAACCGTCAGATAGAACACGCCGCCTGTATTCGACCCAAGCGTGTCGCGAAGGAGTGCATAAGCTTGGTTGGAGGTCAAAACACTAGAATTGCAGGAATCGCCGGATCCGTAAGTGTCCTGACCTCGTAGGCACACATAGGAACGCGTGGCATTCCCGTTTAACGTGACCAAGACAAAGCGATCATCAACCTCAAAACCGAAATCGAACAGGTAGTTGCCCAGGGCGGTTTCTGTGAAGTTAAATCCGCACGGCGGGGTAGTGGCAGCCGCACCGGTAAGGTATGAGTTGAAGCAGCGTGCGATTTTGTAGGGTGGGTTGTACGCGTCCACGTATAGGAGAGCCTTTACCCAGCCGCCGGCAGTGCGGGCCTGTTGGACATTGTTAGGAGTGTAGAAACCGATGCCCGTGGGGGCCTCGCCCCACACGCCAACCCCGCCGTCGGCCCAATTGAGACCCCCGACTCCGGAACCGCTGGCACTATGAGTGACCCCGTGTACTCCATCTGGGCCGCTGCCATTGGAGAAACCCGTGGCGTAGGTCTCTCCCCAGATCCCCTGGCTTCCCGAACTGATGCCATAAAGCCCCAAACCGGCGCCCTGTGCCCAGACTCCCACACCGCTCGTGCTGTCGTTCACTCCGGTCACTCCCGAACCCGCTCCGTGGGCGACACCATGCACCCCGTCTGCCCCTCCGCCCGAACCTGTGGTTTCGCCCCATACCCCAATGCCGCCCGGACTTGTGGCCACCACACCCGCAACATTGATGTTGCTTGCCGAGAAGTTGCCAGAGGCATCGCGCTTCACAATCGCGTTGGCAGTGTCGCTGCTGCTCGGGGCTACACTCCAGTTCAGCCCCAGGATGCCGCTATTGGTGATCGGCGATCCTGTAACCGTGAAGTCTGAAGCGGGCGCTGAAAGACCGACGCTGGTTACCGTGCCGGCGCCGGGAAACGTCTGCCCGGCTGCAAAGGTGAATACGCCAGCTTTGCTGAGTTTCAACCCGGTTTCGGCGGGTTTGGCGGTGTCCTGACCGAACAACAAATTCAGCGTGGCTCCCGGAGTGGCGGTGTTGTTCCCGGTGGGCTCGGCTTGCCACTCGAAATGCTGCATGACTGCTTGCTGGATGCTGCTGCTGAACGAGGAGGCTTCCAGATCCAGCGGGTTCGAGTTGAATCCCTTGCTGGCCGTTGCGTAACCCCTGGTGACCGGTTCGAGCGTGCCCCGTATCAAGGTTGTACCGTTGACGTCGAGCGTCGCTAGCGGAGCTTTCAGATTGAGACCCACCTTGGCGCTCGAACCGCTCCCCAACTGATAGAACACCGAATTGCCCAAGGTTCCGTTGTTGTCGGTCCACAGCGGAAGATAGTTCTGCGCGCCTGAACCCCCCAGGTTCGGGGAAGTACCGGGGCCGGAGGCAGAAGCAGGTGACGACGATGAAGAGGTATCCGTCGCACTCGTCGAGGGTGCGGCCAGCACAAACGCCGACGGCGGTAGTCCACCCACAGTTTCTGCATCCGCCGCTTTCAGCGCATACGGTACGCTCAGCAGCAACACACGGGGCTGCTCTTCACCGCCATTTATGCGCACCCCCAGCCAGCGCGCTTCGCCCGAAGCGAATAACTCCAGCGGCAGTCCCTCGGACTTGGTCGCGCCGAGTTGGACAGAGTAGTTGCCTTTGCCGTCCGCCTGCACATTCTGTGTCTCGATCCACAGCGGCGCGCCGTCATATTGGTCTTTGTAAATGGCGAAGGTCACCCCCGCCGCTCCGGAAATCGGTTTGTTCTGCGAGTCTGTGGCGCGGCCGGAGAAATTCACCAACCGGGGAACAACGAGCGCGGACGCACAGCCTACGAGCAGGACCGCGCCCAGCAGCAACCCGAGCGCGCGTCGGACAATACCGGGCACTTGCTGGAACAATTCAGATCGGGTCATACCTTCCTCCTTAAGATGTTGTTGTGCACATTCCTCCCCGGGGGACAAATGGCCGCCATGATGCCTGAAGTCCCTAGTAGCCTCAATAGCGGTGGCCTGTCGGGCGTCTTGGCTTTTCATGTCCCCATACCAGACTGATAACAATCAGGATGATGTCCCGATGTCCGAGCTCAGAGTAGAATTGTGCGCACTACTTGGGGGCGGTTGTGGCATTGGAATCAGTTAAGGTCCAGGGCTCGGTCAGATTCGGAGAGGACTTCGAGTTCGATTTCCGGTCATATCAGCTGCGCCGTGCCGGGCGGGCAGTCAAACTGGAACGCATCCCCATGGCGGTGCTGCTCTTCCTGATTGAACACCGAGAGGAGTTGGTCACCCGCGAGCAGATCGTGGAGAAAATCTGGGGCAAAGGCGTTTCCCTGGACACGGATAACAGCATCAATGGAGCGATTCGTAAAGTCCGCCAGGTCTTAAAGGACGATCCCGAGAAACCACGCTTCGTACAGACCGTCACGGGCCAGGGATACCGTTTCATAGCACCCGTAGTCGAGCAAGCCATTGCGGAGAACCAGTCGCCTTCACGGCTGTTGATCGAAGAAAGTCCTCCGCGCGCGACTCGACGGACCTGGCCTTGGGTCATCCTGGGCGCGGCAGTGTTGCTGGTCGCTATAGGACTTTACGCGACGCGCGCCCGGAATCGTGCAGACGCTTTGAAGTTGACCGAGAAAGACACGATTGTCCTCGCGGATTTCGTAAACACAACCGGTGACCAGGTATTTGACGATGCGCTGAAGCAGGCGCTTTCTGTGGTGCTGACACAATCGCCGTTTCTCAATGTCGCGTCCGACCTGCAGGTCCGCGAGATGCTCCGACGGATGGGCCGCACGCCCAACGATCAGGTAACCCGCGAAGTCGCAAGGGAAGTCTGCTTGCGCCTCGGAGGCAAGGCTATCCTGGTCGGCTCGATTTCCAGCCTGGGCAGTCATTACGTGGTCGGTTTACAAGCACTCGGTTGTGCCCGCGGCAATATGCTGGCCAGCGGTCAAACCGAGGCGGCAAAAAAGGAGGGCGTACTCAAGGCCCTGGATGGCGTCGCTTCTCAGGTGCGAGTCAAGGTAGGAGAGTCCCTGTCATCCTTGGAGAAATACGATTTTCCGGTAGACGCCACGACGAAATCGTTAGAAGCGTTGAAAGTGTTCAGCATGGGTGAAAGAGCCCTGCGAGAGAGCGGGGAGGTCGAGGCGATTCCGTTTTTCCGGCAGGCCGTTCAGTTCGACCCTGACTTTGCGCTTGCCTACGCAACCCTCGGTCGGGCCTACGAGGACCTGGGCGAAGATAGAGAAGCGGTGGAAGATTTCACTAAGGCGTATGACCTCCGCAATCGACTGAGCGAGCGCGAGAAATATTACATTACGACGGTGTATAGCGAAACCGTGACGGGTGATCTGGAAAGGTCTAGAGAGGCCGGTGAGCTTTGGATCCAAACCTATCCCCGAGACGGGGTTGCGCGTGAAAAGCTGGCAACCGTGTACGCGGATCTGGGACAGTGGGAAAGAGCGGATGCACAAGCACAACAGGCGTTGCAGCTGGATCCAGAGTCCACCATCAATGTCTCCAACTCGGTAACGACTGCGGCGGCACTCAACCGCTTCGACGACGCACAACGAATCCTGGAGACGGCCCAGGCGCGTGGAATGAATGGACCAGTCATTCACGAAAACATATATCCTCTCGCGTTCCTCCGCGGCGACCGTGCAGAAATGGAAAGGCAGGTAGCCTGGGCAACAGCCAAGGGGGAAACGGATTATGTTCTTTTTTCAGAGCACTCTGACACTGAAGCCTATTATGGGCGACTGCGCAGAGCGCGGGAGTTCTCCAAACGCGCAGTCGAATCGGCCAACCGACAGGATGCTAAGGAAACCGCCGCGCTCTCCGAGATGGTCGCCGCCTTCAGAGAAATGGAAATGGGCAATCTGTTTCTGGCGAGCAAAGGTGTGCGCGCAGCTCTATCTTTGGCGCCCAGCCGGGGCGTCAAGGTTCTTGCCGCACTGGTACTGGCGAAGAGTGGCGGAGCCGCTGGTGTGAAGAAGATAGCTCGTGAACTGGAAGATCAGAACCCTTCCAACACGCTGATAAAGTTCTATTGGCTGCCGACTGTGAAGGCATCCCTCGAAGTTCAGGCCGGAAACCCGCAGGCCGCACTTTCCCTGCTGCAAATCGCCGCTCCCTACGAACTCAGCCAGGCTTCCGGCTGGAATGTTGCGTTGTACCCCGTTTACCTCCGTGGCCAAGCCTATCTCTTGGAACACAATGGCAGCGCGGCGGCCGCAGAATTCAAGAAACTGCTAGTGCACCGGGGCATCGTACAAAACAGCATTCTCGGCGCGTTGTCCATATTGCAGCTTGCCCGAGCCGAGGTTATGATGCGTGATCGGGACGACGCTCGCAAACAGTACAGCGACTTCTTCTCGCAGTGGAAGGGCGCCGACCCAGACATCCGACTCCTGAAACAAGCCGAGGAGGAGTATGCGAAGCTCCAGTAGTCCGCCAGACGGCTGCACTCGGCACTTCGCGCTCTACCGACCGGAAGTACGTAGCGAGGCCAGACGGAAACCGGTGAACGTCCCGTCTGTCCACGGGTTCCAAAAGTGCAGATCAAGCCAGGTTTCGGCAGGGGCCAATCCGCAGTGTGCGGCGGCGCTTGACCATTTCCACGTGGCCGGCTCGGCCACCATCCGCGCCCGGACTGGGTTCAATTCCACGTAGCGGAGCGCGGTCCAGAGATGAGCGTCGTCGAGCGGGCAAGAATAGAACCTCCCCTGCCACACGTGCCCGGTGGAATGCTGGCGCGCGTTGCGGTAGGCGGCGTAGCATCCGTGGGTATGCTGAAGGGCCAGCGACAGCGATGGCGCGCTGCGGGGAACGGCCGGGTGCCCCAGGTCTCGCCGCTGTTGCGAGACCTGGGCGGGGAGCGAAATCCCCGCCGCGCTTCGTAAGCCGAAATGACGTCAAGGAAGGCCCGTGAAGTCTGACGCCGCAGAGATGGTCACTCCCAGGTCTCGCAAAACCAGCGAGACCTGGGGCACCCGGCGCCTTGGCAGGAGGGTCTCCGCCGGGGGTCGCGCAAGTGTCGCCAAACTTGATTGGCACATGTGATTTTGGTGATGCGTGCGACCCGATTAGGAATGGGTTTACTCCAGGCGCAATCCCGGTTGCGGTTGAGACCATCGGGAAGGGTATCCTTACTGCGGCTGATTGGCTGGGAATTGCCCTTGGGGTTCTGATACTTCAAAAAGGCGATGCCGCTCCCCCTACGGATGACCGCTGCTCACAGGTACGGGCTGCCTGTGAGGAGCAATGTTGGAACGACGATGCGAGGGTTCCAAAGTACAAGGGTGCGGATACCTTCTCTGCGCAACGCAAGTGTGTGCGCGCATGCATGAAGGCGCAAGGGTGTAACGACTACTAGGAATCTCTATGATTAGCGACGCCAGCATCGCAAAGCGGGTTAGTGAATTGATGTATGATTTCCAGCTCAAACTCCAAGAATCCCTGGAAATCGTAAAACTAGCCTGTCCCCCCGAGGAACACGCAGCCTACAAGACGGCGATTGGAAAGGTTGTTTCACGGATTGTGTTCGATGTATTGGAGCCACTCTACGATCGGAATCCGACTCTCAAGCCCCCACAGTGGGACGACTAAGCGGCGGCTCTGATTATTTAGAGTTGGAATAGGTATGCGTATGTGGGGCACCCGGCGACTCAGTGCTCGAACCTTTTGGACGAGAGATAGTATCCTAATCTGCGAATGAAGTGCAGTCCCCGGCACCCACACATTCGCCAAGAACGCGAATGTGTGGGGCACCCGGCAAAAAGCGCGATGTGTGGGGCACCCGGCCCTACGTCGCTGACCTCGAGCCTGTCCGACACGACTCATCCGCCGACACTTTATACGGTGAACAGCTACAACCCGCTGGGTGAGATTACGTCCGCGACCTACGGGAAGACTGGAAGCGGCACGACGGCCACGGCGCACACTGCCACGTTCGACAATCGCGGACGGCTGCTGACCATAAACGATGCCGTCACAACTGGCGCGCCGTACTCGCTGGCGGTCTCCTACGTCAATGGGCGGGTCGCTTCCGCCAACGATTCGATTAACGGAAACTGGAGCTCGTTTCAGTACGACGAGTATGGGCGGTTGAAGAGCAGCACCTGCACGGCAAATTGTCCGGGCAGCGGGAGTTCGCTGGCCTACACTTACGACTATGATGAGTACGGCAACCGCTGGCACGAAACAGTGACCGCCGGAACCGGGTACACGACGAGCACGCAGTTCGACAACAACAACCATCTCACGCCCACCAATTGCACGAGCGGCGCGGGCAACTACTGCTACGACGGGCCAGGCAATCTCTTTTACGACGGGCTGGGCGGGGCATGGTCGTACGATGCCGAAGGCCGGGTTTTTGCCTACAGCTCAAGCTCCGCCAGCGCCACCTACACCTACGACGCCCTCGGCCAACGCTCGCACCGGGTGTTGAGCGGCGTGGTTTCCGACTACGTCTTCGACAATCACGGAAGAGAAAATACAAAGTACAGCGGAGGCTTCTCGGGGTTGAGTTGGAGTAATCTGTACTTCGGAGCGAGTCACGTGGCTACCTACGCTAGCTCGTCGACCTACTTCAGCCATACCGACCATCTGGGATCGGAGCGCATGGAAACCGATCCGACTGGAAACACAAACGCGAGTGCGGAGACCAATCAGCCGTTTGGGGAGTGGACGAGTAGCGGCATGCAGAACGGGCTCGGCTTCACCGGCGACTTGTTGGACAAATTCGACGGCAATGCGTTTCACACCCCAAACCGGCAATACAGCCCGACGCAAGGGCGGTGGATGCGTCCCGACCCGGCGGGGATGGCGGCGGTGAATCCGATGGACCCGCAGAGTTGGAACCGCTATGCGTATGTGGGGAATAGCCCGGTGAGTTACAGTGACCCGTCGGGGCTGAAGCGGCCCGCTTTTACCTTCTCACCCGCAGGAGGCTGCTTGACCTGTCTGTACATGGCTACAGGAGGCAGCGCATACGGTGTGTGGGTGAACAACTACATACAGACCCAGATCGCTGCGGGATTCGTGCAATATGGGTCCCAGAACCCGATTTATTCCTATCAAAACTCAAACATGGAATTCAAAGCCTTCGGTGCCTCCGCCACGATTGTCGGTGGCGACAATGATTCGGGGCTGAACGCCTCGGTAGATACAATCGACGCTACTGGTGGCGGGCAGGCTGGCTACTGGTATGTGTCTGGCTATTCGGGGCAGGACATCGGCGACGATGATAACCTAATTGCCCAGAATCAGTCGCCGCAAAACCCCGCAAACAACGGCAATAATCCTTCGCAGCCGGTAAAGCCTTTCAAGCTAAACTTTCCAAACGTTCCTCCAGGAAACGCATGCAACAAATATCCGTCGGGTCCGCTTCGCACCGTGTGCAACGTGGAACCCAATAGTCCCACGAACAACTGCGTGCGCGGCGACCTGTTGGACCGCTATGACCCCATAAACGGATACCAGGGCGGAATCCGGGACGCGCATTGCGAGCTTTTGCGGCCTGTGGAATGAGTCCGTGGAATCCAGCCCAGACCGCTTTTGGCTGCTACCTGTACTGAGGTCTTAGTTGATGATGCCCATCACCGTTGCGATTCTCAAGCGTTTGCTGGTGTCAATCGTCATACTCGTAATCATCATCGGCATCGGAGCCCGTGGGGTCACTTTGTGGGGCCGTTGAAGATTGCTTATGCGGGTACGATCATGCTGATAGCGTGGCCATGGGCTCTCCCTCAGGTTTCATCGTGGTATCCATAATCTGGTATCTCACGCAGCGCATCGGGCTGCTCGGCACAATGGTAGCTCATACCGCCATCTAACGGCAACGTTGCGATGCGCTGCAGAAGCCGCAAACAATGGTACGCTGACAGTACAGAAGCCGCCGAGCCGCCCCAAACGCAAACGCATAAGTATTCGGACTTTCTGCAGTGCATGGGCGTGAAGAAATTGATGCTTTCTCTGGAGATGATGATAAGGCTGCCACAAGGAACTGATTAATATTGTACTGCTCGCGCGAGGAGTCTACTGAGGGAGGGCCTGTGCCATATTGATTGTTCAGGCAGGCTATGACTGGAAAATTGCGGTGACAGCTAACGTGGATTGGACGGCGAGGGTGATGGCAAGTAACAAGTGGGTGACGATTCTCACGCCCGTTTTTGTGGAACTGCAAACAAAAATCGCAGCGATTTTCGTGGCATTTGTGGGATGGGCACCGTGTTGAGTTGGTGATCGACTCCCCATCTGCACGCTCCGGCTCTGGTCCGACTTTTGGGTTCTAGCTGCAATGGCTATTCTCGCGCAGATTTTCTTTTCGTTAAGTGTATTCGAGAGCGTCTGTGACAGGGCATCGTAATGGTCATTCTCGGATTTGGATTCCTGAGATGGAGTTGTGTGTGCGCATTGGGGGACGGCGTCGTGGCGCTGGAGGCGAGCCGCCGAGACTATGCGACTCTAGCCTCACTTATCAGCCTGTACCGATGCTTATTTCTTCGGTTCAAATGCACCGAGAAGCATGACACAGTTCGAGTCCTCCAAGCCGCAAACAATGGGACATGGTTGGAAAACGCATGGAACTATGTCTGAAAGTTCCTGTTAATCTTACTGTTATCGTTCTGGTGCTGGAATTGCTGGCGTTGTTTCGCCAAAACTCGTGCGGCTCTGAAATCAACAGCTTGCGAAATTTCCTCAGACGGTATTGTGCTATGAACTCAAGACATGTTGTGCGCGATTTTGCAAGTGCTGGTTAGGTCCACTGCTGCGACTGTTTCACTCTGCCGGAGCTTGATGATTGAAAACCTTGCCTTGCGCCAGCAGTTCGGCGTTCAGCGTCAGCACCTCCTCGTCGAAGCCGCTGTGGAGAAAAGCTGTTCTGGATCGTCGTTTGCCGCTTTTGGCTCCTGAAACAAGTGCCATCGTCGTCTCGCCGATCGTTGTGCGCCTGGCATGGGTAGGTTTTCGACTGTATCGGCGACCGCGCGTGCGCGAGCCAATCGGTAGGTGGCCTGTGAACGAAAGAGATCCGCTAGTTCATCTGAACGGCTGGCCGAGCATCCGACTTCGCGCGTCGACACGCATTCATCGGCGAACTGTCACGCCGGCCTCGAGGCTCCGAAGCGAGCGTGTCGGGAAACCGTGGACAGGAAGCTGTGAAGAAATTGTCTTCGCATCCTAGAAAGCCATTGGCCGTAGTTAGCCAGGCCTGGGTAGACTGTGGATGTGAACGACGACGGCGTGCCAGCGGAACCGCGACTGGCCTCGATGACGCAGTACAACTGGTGCTGCGCAGCATCGATGTGGAACAACTCGTCGACCAGGGCAATTATAGCGCACGCCTGATCTGGGCAGCGTCGCCGCTGGATCTGAGCCTCTATCATGCGCGCAGATCTGGAGGGGGTGGAAAGGGCGTGCCGGGCGAGAGCACACCGACCCGCAGTTGTCTATCAGCCGTGGATTTACGCGTACAGCCGTGGAGTTAGTTCGGCGCGCGAGTTGGCGCGGCAGTGCGAGTACGAACCGGGCCGCCAGTGCGCACGGTGAAGCTACAACGATCAGTCATCGGACGCTGTCCGGCTTCCGTTCCGATCATAAAGCGGCGCTGGACGATCGGTCGTGCAGGGGTGCTGGGCATGATGAGTGCCGAGGGGTGGTCGACGCTGGAAAGGGTAACATTGGACGGGACGAAGATCAAAGCGAACGCGGCGGCAACAGCTTCCGGCGCAAGAAGCTGGCGGCGCACCTGAAGTTGGCGCGCGAGCAGGTGCGCTGGCCGAACGCGCAGGCGGAAGAAGAAGCAGCGCGAGCCGGCGGGGTAGCAGCGCAACGACGTGCCGCACGGCAACGGGTCAGTCGGCTGGAAGCGGCGGTGCGCGAAGTCGAGCGCCTGGCAGCAGGCGAAGAACATGAGCGCTACCGGTTCGCGGCACGTGCCTCCAGCAGCGATCCCGAGGCGCACGTGACGACGCAACGGCGAAGGGCATCGTCCCGAACTCATACCTGCACCTGCTGACCGACACGACACGGACCTGGTGGTGAACGTCGAAGGCGAACGACCGATGCCATCGACTACCGGGGATGAAACCGGCACTGGAACGCTGCGCAACGACGCTGGAACTAAGCCAACAGCTGGTGGCCGACGGCGATCTAGACGGTCACCAGCTTCGGTGCGGGTGCGCCGATCAGGGAGTGGACTTCTACGGTCTTGGCAGGACAGTCTGGCGGGCGGTGGAGCGGGGGATGCGCAGGGCGGACCTCGAAGTTTGGCCAGCGCGTTTCCTTACGCTGCTGGCGAGGACCGGTTTACCTGTCCGGCCGGAAAACGCTCACGCACCATGCGCCATGAATCGTGACAACGGGGTCGACCCACGTGTACCGCGCTCCGAAGAAGGCAATGCCCAACTGTCCGCTGCGCGATAAATGCGCGCCGAACAGGCGCGCCTGTACTGGCGGGCGCTCGATCACGCGCCTGGAAGAGCCATCGGCGACGATCGCGTTCAACAGAAGATGGCCACCGAAGAAGGAACACCAAACCTACGACGCTCGCAGATCGCCGAGTTCCCGCACGCCTGGATCAAAAGCGCTGCGGCCTGACGGCAGTTCCGCTGCCGAGGCCGCGTGAAAGTAGCCATGGAAGCGACTGGGCCTGCCTAAGTTACAACCTGACGAGATGGTTCAGCCTAAAGCGGACACTGCAAGTGCAGCCAGCGTAGGATGGTTCAACGACGGAGACAAAAAGGCGAGGACGCGAGTGATGCCGGAGCCCAAGCACTCCAAAGACTGGTGTCCGCCTTCGCCGCCAAGACCATCTTCACAGCTCCTGACCCGGTCTTAGCCAGGTGACGTTCGAGCGCGATCTACCCCCACTTGAGGGTTCACTGCGTGCACGCCCTCAAAGTTCACAAAGAAACACGCCACCGTAAGTTCCGGGAAATTCGCTTTCACCAGTTCCGCCGCGCGTTGCAGTTCCTGATGATGATGATCGGCTTCCCTGCCCCGGTCTCCTTCGAATGCGGCGAGGCCGCCGTAGGTGGCGCAGTCGGAGTGGCTCATCAGGAACATGCGCTGGGTTTTGTGCAGGCGGATGGACATGCGCACCTGTTCGAGGATGAAGTCGCGCTCGAAGTCATTGCGCGGCGAAGCCAGGGTTTTCGCCCCGCCGGCCACGATGATCATGTCCGGCCGCAAAATCCCCTGGCGCTGGAGAAATTTGTTGACGGCCTGACGGATGCGCTGATCGAAACAGCAGAGCACGGCGGCGTCGGCGACGTACTGCTCGGGCGGAGAATCAAAGTGAAAGACTTTGTCCATAGGCAAGGCTGTCAGCTGTCAGATCAATTCTGTTGCTACTTGATGAAGTAGCCGGAGACGCGCCACTTGCCGTCTTTGTCCAGCATGGGAGTTACGGTTTCTACCGCCGATTGTTTGTGCTCAAAGCTGCTGTCGTATTGTATGACGACGTATTCGCCGTCGGGCACGCCCGGTAGCGATGTCGCATATTTGGCGCTGCGCAGTTTTCGCGAGATGACCTTGCCCAACGGCTCGCGGGCAGCCTTCATTGCACTCTGCCACTGGTCTTTGGTGACCGCGTTCTTGAAAAACTGTGCAGCTTCTTGCCAACTGTCGGGATACTTGCCAGAGTCGACCAGGGCCAGCCATGCTTCCGCGGAGTTCTGGGCCAGCAGCTCAGGCTTCGCCTGCGACTGGGCGTGGGCGGAAACAGATAGAGCCAAGAGCAAGAGTATGGCCGCGAGCCTGGTGTTCAGATGCAAAGAGTTGATCATGGTAAGAGTCTCCTTGGCATTCGCAATCTAACTCCCACCCTTTCGCAACGAACGCGAAAGGATGGCAACTCGTTACATAGTGAATTCAACTTCCAAAACCTGGCGGACAAGAGTGTCCGCCCCACACGGGCGGTTACGCTCCTCTTCTTGCTTTCAGCTCCACCAGCAGCTGTTCGATTTTATCTTCTTTCTCCAGGGCGGCGAGGCGGCCTTCCACATCTTCGGCGGCGAGTTCGGATTTGGCCTGGCTGAGGGCGTCTTCGTGCGCGACTTTGCGTTTCATACGGTCAAAGGCAGCGCCGGAGCCGTTGCCGCCGGCCATTTTGGCGTCGCTGGCTTTGCCGACGGCGCGGGCGCGGCGATGCTGCGCGATCAGCAGATCGGCCTTGGCCTGGGCCTCGGTGAGTTTCTGCTCCAGCTGCCGCAAGGCAGTCTTCAGGTTCTCGACCTGGGCCTTCTGGTCGATGACCTGCTGCGCGAAGCCTTCGGTCAGCTCGCGATAGCTCTCGGTGCGTTCGAGCGCGACGCGGGCCAGGTCGTCCTGCTTTTTGTCGACGGCGAGTTCGGCCTTGCGCATCCATTCCGCCACCTTGTCTTCGTTCTCTTTGCGCTTCTTTTCCAGCAGATGCTGATCGGCGATGGCGATGGCCACCTGCGTCTTCACCTGCAAGAGTTGGTTGTGCATATCCAGAATGACTTGCTTGATCATTTTTTCCGGGTGCTCGGCCTTGTCGATAAGGTCGTTGAGGTTGGCCCGGACTAACGTTGAAACGCGCTCTAGTAGTGCCATGATGGACTCCTTTTCTTGAGCTTCCAGCTCCTAGCTTCTAGCTTGTCTTCGGTCGCGGATGCCGACGCCGACGGCCAGGCCGATGCCGACTCCGAGGGCCAGCCAGACGCCCATGTGGTGGGTGGCGCTGCCCATGGCAGCGCCGATGCCGGCTCCCAGTGCGACTGCGTAAGCAAGAATTGATTGCTGTTTCATTTGTGCTTCTCCTCACTTTGCCGGGGCGGCTGGTGGCAGCACGTCCGGTTTGGCTTTATCGCCGATGAGACGCACTTTCGAGAGCAGGTCGGTCATGCTCATGCCCGAGAGCGTTTCGAAGAGTGCCGGAACCTGGGCTGCCATTTTCGTGATGTCCCCGGTGATCTTGTTCATCCCCGAAGCGTCGCCGTTGCCGGTTGAGATCACGGTGATCTTGTCCACGTTGGCGAGTGGAGCAGCCAACGCGCGGACCATTTCCGGCAAGCTGGTGAACAGCTTGTCGATGACCGCGGCCTGGTTGTATTCCTGGTAAGCCTCGGCTTTGACGTTCATGGCCTTGGCTTCAGACTCACCTTTCTTGAAAATGATTTCCGCTTCGGCCTCGCCCTGGGCGCGGATCGCAGAAGCGTGACCTTCGGCTTCTGCGATGAGGCGCTGTTTTTCGGCAGCAGCCAGGGTCTCGATGCGTTGACGCTCGATCTCAGCCTGCTTCAACACGGTTGCGATCAACTCTTTTTCGCGGCGATTGATCTCGGCCTCCTGCACTTTGACTTGCTGTTCTTTCTCAACCTGCTGCACCTTCACCTGCTCGGCGATGACTTGCTGCTGCATGATGTTGCTCTGGATGTCATAGGCTTTGTCGGCCTGGGCTTGCTGGCGTTTGGTGACCTCGAGGAATTGCGCCTTCTTGACTTCAAGATCACGCGTGGCCTCAGCCTGTTTGGCCATCGAGAGTGTCTGCGCCAGGATGGTTTCCTGATCAGCCTGCGCCTTGGCTACCGCAGACTCGCGGGAGGCAAGCGCGCGTTTGATGGCAGTGTCGCGATCGGCTTCGGCAGCGGCTACGTCGGCGTCGCGCTTGATGCGGGCGACATCGGGGCGTCCCATGTTGGTGATGTACTCGTTCTTGTCGCGGACTTCTTTAATGGTGAAAGAAATCACCTCCAACCCCATCTTGGAAATGTCGTCGGCGCAGGTGGAGCGCATGCGGTCGGAGACCATTTCTGGTTGTTTGACGATTTCTTCGACCGTGAGCTGGCCGATGATGCCGCGCAGATGGCCTTCCATGACCAGGCGAATGAGGCCTTCGCGCTCCTGCGGAGTCTTGGTCAGGAATTGCTCGGACGCGGTGAGGATGGATTCGGTGTCGGACTTGACTTTGATTTGGGCGACGGCTTCGACGGTGACCGCGACGCCTTGCTTCGTGTAAAGATCCTGCTGCGGAGCTACGTCGAAAGACATCAGCTCGAGCGACAAGCCGCGGCAGTTCTCTACCATGGGAAAGATGACAGTGCCGTGGCCCTTGACCACACGCGTGCCGCGAAAGCCGTAGACAACGAGGGCTTCATGCGGGCCCGCTTTGCGATACAGACTGGCCAGCATGCTGGTCAGAAAGATGAGCGCCAGCACCATCAGGCCGATGATGATCCAGATTTCTACCCAGCCCATTCCAAACATAAAGCCTCCTTCATTCCGAAAACCGTTAACCACAAAGGACACAAAGGTCCACAAAGGAACACCTAGCTGTGCGAAGCTCTTTGTCCTCCGGCTTGGTCTCGCGTGATCATGTCGAGATCGCGCACGATTCGTTCCGGCTCGCTGTGGCCGAGAAACACTTCGCCCTGCGGCGTTTTGATGTGGACGACTTTGTTGCCCCAGACATAGGCGCGGCTTCGGCCCACGCCGCGAATGCCATAGCCACGCAGCATGTTCCAGCTTTCGACGGAGTAGCTGGTGATCTGGGCCGCAGGGATGGAGCGCAAGCGGTAGCCGAGAGAGCGAATCTCTACGCCATCGGGGCCGAAGTAGTAGCGAAATCCACTCCAGGCAAAGACCGCAATCACGGAAAAAAAGATGCACATGAGTGCGACGCCCAGACGCGCGGTTCCCGAGGGCACAGCCGAAAGGATCCAGAACTCGAGGAACAGCGGCAGCACGAACACCATCGCGAAAAATGGCGAGGCGTGAGTTTCCTGCGCGATCCAGTCGTGAGTGGCCAGCGGCTGGCCGCGTTGTGCGCTCAAGAAAACTGCCAGCAAGCCCAGGATGGCGAGCGGGATCAAGACCAGGCCGGGACCAAGTTGCACCGCTTTCCCGTTGAGATTGTGCTCCAGCACGAGATGGTTGCCGTAAAAGGTGAAGCTGAGAATGAAATAGAAAAAGGCCAGCAGCGCCCAGGAAGCCGTGTCGGACACTTTTTGAGAGTGAATGACGAGGAGGACGGCTGTAAAAACGATCAGCAGGAAGACGGTGATTCCGAGGGCGAACCACAGAGCAACGTCGCGCGTCATCCAGCCATTGGCGCGGCCGTTAATGTCGAAATGAGTGGCCATGTGCAGCGGTAACTGGTCCCAGACCTGCCAATAGCGGAAAGCGATGAGCGGCAGAGCCAGCCACATCAGACAGGTTAGAAATAGGAATGCGCGGCGGTTCATGAGTTGGATCGCTCCTGCGGGAGGCGATGCGATTCGTCCGCTGGTTCTCCCGCCATCTGCTCCCAGGTGCGGACGTAGGCAATACCGTGTTCGTAGCGGGTGACGACGACTTCAACTCCTTTGGCGATGGCACTGCCATCTTCGGTGCGGGCCCCGCAGGTGTGGCGAGTGCCAGCTTGCGAATAAATGATTTCTCCAGTGCCGCCTTCGCGGATGGGCATGGAGGTCTGGCCCAAGACACCCACCATGACGTAATCCTCAGGGTCGAGGTTTTCTTCTTCCGACATCAGCACGTGGGCGAGGAACAGGTAGATGACGCTAGCCCCGGTGAGGCCACCGAAGATGGAGACGCCGAGACCCAACACCAGTCCCAGTGTGGAATAACGCGTGAGCAGGTAACCAACGCCGCCGAACCAGGCGAGAAAAGCGGCCAAGGTGGCCGGACTCAAGAATGCACTGTGACCGGAGTGCGCATTAGCGTGCGTTCCTGGGAGATGTGGCAGGTGCCAGTGCAGGCCTCCGGCCAGGAATGAGACCAGGCTGAAGGCGAAGCCGAGGGCAAAACACAGAAGATAGAAGTTAGCCCAGGTCATTGCGCACACCTCTCTCCCGATGTACGAGTGCGGGCGGCGCTTGGCTTCAAGGCTTCGAGCAGGCGGTCGGCGAGGCCGGGAGTGTCGAGAATCGCGCCTAACAGAATGAAGCATTGCCGGGTGTCTTTTTCGCGGGCCGCTTTGATCATCACGTCGGAAACTTCAGGATCGCTGGCGAAACGCTCGGAGCCCTGCAAGAGCCAGACATCGAGCTTGCCTTCGGTAGTGCGCAGATCGGAAACCAAGTCGGTGTGGTAGCCCTCGGGGTCGTCGACCAGAAAACCAGGATGGACTTTGAAGAACTTCGCCAGCAAGGCGCGAGTGGACTGCGTGATGTGGGGACGGACTCCATTTTCAATTTGCGAGATGTAGGACTGACTGATGGGCTTGCCGGTCTCTTTGCGGACGGCGCGCACCAGTTCCTGCTGGGTCATGGGACGTCCGAGATCGCGCAGCGAGCCTTCGACTTCGCGGAGGTAACGGATTTTGTCGCTCAGTTTCATATCGCAATATGCGATAGTTATATCTCGATTTGTAATTTTGTGTCAAGTTCTGGATCTGACGTGTTTTCAGACGATTGCGGCCGAGGATTGTGGGAATCAGGCAGGCATAGGCGGCAGCTGCAGGCCAAAGAGTCGCGACCAAGAACTCTGTTAGGACGAAAAAGCCGCCCCGGAGGGGGCGGCTTCGTAGCCTGCAGAGTTGGTCCGTTACGGCGTGACGGCAAACATGATTGAACTGATCGCCGTCCCTCCCGAGGTCTGGACACCGACCCTTCCCGTCCTTGCGCCGGTTGGTACGGTTGCCGTCACTTGCGTGTCAGAGTTCACGGTGAAGTTTGCCGGCACATAATCGCCGAAGCCCACTCCTGTGGTCTGGGTGAGGCTGACTCCGGTGATGGTGACCACTGTCCCGACCGGGCCGTTGGGAGGATCGAAGCTCAAGAGCTGGGGCGTGACGCGGAAGATTTTGTTGCTGGTCAGCGTCCCGCTGGGTGTGCTCACGGTGACGAAGCCAGTAGTCGCGCCCGCAGGAATCGTGGCAGTCAAGTAGGTGTCGGATACAACGGTGAAGGTTGCGGGAGTTCCGTTGAGGGAGACGTCGGTGGTTCCCGTAAATCCCTGCCCGAGGATGTCGCCGGTCTGTCCGACTTGGCCCACGTTGCGCACCAGCCTGACCAAGGGGCTGAACCCCAGATCCAGGCTGAAGATCGTGCCATCGCCGTAGGCCCCGCCCACGGATGTTGTCCCATAGAGTTTGCCATCAGTGGCTTGAACCAAGCCACCTACCGGGCTATCCCCATCAGCGCCTTGGAAGCTATGGAGAGTCGTTAGCCTGCCATCCTTCGTCATCTCAAAAACGGTACCGTGATTGTTTGCTCCGCCAGTGGATGTCGTCCCATACAAGTTTCCATCGGTGGCTTGGAGCACAGATGCATAAGAGGAGCAGCCATCGGTGCCGTCGAAGTTGTGCAGCGTTCTTAGTTTGCCGTTCGGGGTTATTCTGAAGATCGTGCCACAACCAGAGGTACCACCCGCTCCAGTGGTTCCGTACAACTTGCCGTCGCTAGCTTCAATCAGAGCGGCCTCAGGGAAGCAGCCATCGGTGCAGGTGAAGTCGTGCAGGTCGGTCAGCGCGCCGCGTGGCGTGATCTTGAAGACGTAGCTTCCATGGTCGGCAGTCCCGTAGAAACTACCGTCAGTGGCTTGAACCAACCCGGCATTCGGATATGCGTAATCCTCAAAGACGTGCAATTGCGCCAATTCGCCTTCGGGCGTTATTTTGAAGACCTCGCCATGGGCCCAATCGTATGCCGAATCTCCACCCTGGTTCGTTGTTCCGTACAAGTCCCCCTCCTGCCCTGAACCAGGGCACCTCTCGGGTGCGCTCCATCATAGAAATCGAAGTTGTACAGTGTTGTTGCCTTGCCCTCCGGCGTGATTTTGAAGACTGTGCCAGCAGTGTAGTCGCAGTCGCCACAGTCTCCCCCATCTTCGGTTGTCCCATAGAAATTTCCGTTCGTGGCCAGAACTAGCCCTCCGTAAGGCCACTTGCCATCTGGGCAATACCGTTGAGCGCAAAAACTATAAAGCGTCGTCAGGGTGCCCCCCGGGGTGATTCTGAAGACCGTACCATAACCGTAGACTCCGCCACCCGAGGTGGGGCCGTACAGGTTCCCGTCCCGACCTTGGACGAGAGAATCGTACAAAGGGCCGGCTCCGTTAGTACCGTTGAAATCTACGAGCTTGGTGAAGGTTTGGGCAGATGCCGCTGTATTTGCGGCGACAACCGCCAGCATGAGTGTGAGTATGAGTGCCGCCTTGCGAAATGATTTCATCTTCTTCCTCCCGCCACGTCGTGTGGCTGGTGCCGAATCTCTGCGGTTTGGGCTCATGGCGTGACGCTGAATGTCCCCGAGCTTCTGGCAATTCCACCGAGCGTCTGAATACTCACTTTGCCAGTCACGGCGCCTTGCGGGACGGTGGCGGTCACTTGCGAATCTGAGTCAACGGTAAAGTTGGCGGGCACAGAATCGCCGAAGCCGACTCCAGTGGTCTGGGTGAGGCTAACTCCAGTGATGGTGACCACTGTGCCCACAGGGCCGCTGGGCGGATCGAAGCTCAAGAGCTGTGGCGTGACCCGGAAAATCTTATTGCTGGTCAGCGTGCCGCCGGCGGTTGTGACAGTGACAAGCCCGGTGGTTCCTCCGACCGGAACCGTGGCCGTCAGGTAGGTGTCGGATACAACGGTGAAGGTTGCGGGAGTTCCGTTGAGGGAAACATCGGTGGTTCCGATGAATCCTTGACCGAGAATGCCACCGGTCTGCCCAACTTTGCCTGAATCGCGCACCAGCCTGGCAAAGGGGCCAAGGCCTGCATCCAGGCCGAAGAAGGTACCCTGGCTGTGCGGGCCACCGGAGGCGGTATCTCCGTACAGCACGCCATTGGTATGTTGAAGCAAGCCAGACGGAAAACTTCCGGTGGCGCTATCGAAGTTGTAAAGCACGGAGAAGCTGCCATCTAAGCCCATGCGATAGATGGTGCCGTCATCTGCGAGCCCGCCCGCGGGGGCGAGACCGTAAAAATTGGCATCTGTTGCCAACACCAAACCGGCGCCGGGCAGAGAACCATCGTTTCCGTCGAAGGTGTGGAGAACGGTGTACTGGCCCGCCGGCGTGAGCGTATACACCACTCCGTCACCAAACTGGCCGCCGACCGCCGCGGGAGCGTAGAAGTTCCCATCACTTGCCTGAACCAACTGCCCGTAGTCGCGTCCGCCATTGGAATCACTCAAGTCGTGGAGCTTGGTGAACTTCCCGGAGGGAGTGATCTTGAAGATGGTTCCCCGGTCATACGTACCCTGATTGGTAGTTGTCCCATAGAAGTTCCCATCGATTGCTTGCATGAGAGCATTCTGGGGATTCACACCGTCGTGATATCCATTGGGAGCGAACTGGTGCAGTGTGGTGAGGACCCCGGCAGGAGTGATCTTGTATACCGTGCCTGCCCAGGCGCCGCCATACGGACAACCGCAGGTCGTCCCATAAAAGTTGCCGTCGGTGCCCTGGACCGGCGGCTCAAAGGGAGTTTGTCCATCCTCACTGTTGGTGAAGTTGTACAGAACCGTCAACTTTCCTCGGGGGGTAATTTTGAATACGGTTCCATTGTTGAGAGTCCCACCGAATGCGGCGGTGCCGTAGAAGTTGCCGTCGCTTCCTAAGGTCAAGCCACCCCAGGGTTGAGATCCGTGGGTGGCATCGAAGTTGTAGAGTACGGTCAGAATTCCGGCGGGCGTGATGGAGAAAACCGTGCCCAGGTTGTGGGTGCCGCCATCCCGACTCGTGCCATACAGATTGCTGTCCCGCCCCTGTGCCAGCAAGCCAGTTGTATAAGAAGGATCGCCGGGGTTGGAGCCGAAGTTGTACAGCACGGCAAAGGTCTGTGAGTGTGCCATGGTAGCCGCGGCGACCAGGATGAGCACTGCGAGTATGAGAGCCGCTGTGCGAACTGATTTCGATCGGCAGAAATGCGCGATTTTTAAGAGGACGAGATTGGCAAGCAACATCTTTGGGTTTTTCATCTTCCTTCTCCTGCCACATCGCGTGGCCGTTTTGTGTCTCTAGCGCTGGGCTCATGGCGTGACGGTGAATGTCCCCGAGCTCTTGGCGATTCCGCCAAGCGCCTGGATTCCGACGCGGCCGGTCTGCGCTCCCGTTGGCACGGTCGCCGTCACTTGGCCATCCGAGTCAACGGTGAACTGCGCCGGTACGTAATCCCCGAAGCCGACTCCCGTGGTCTGCGTGAGGCTGACTCCGGTGATGGTCACGACCGTGCCCACCGGTCCACTTGGAGGATCGAAGTTCAAAAGCTGCGGCGTGACGCGGAAGACTTTGTTGCTGGTCAGCGTGCCGCTCGGAGTAGCTACCGTGACGAAGCCCGTGGTCGCTCCGGCCGGGACCGTGGCCGTCAAGTAGGTATCGGAGACGACGGTGAAGGTTGCGGGAGTTCCGTTGAGTGAGACGTCGGTGGTTCCGGTAAAGCCCTGGCCCAGGATACCGCCCTTTTGCCCGACCTTGCCTGAACTGCGCATCGAGGCTACGAACGGGCCAAGGCCCATGTCCAGACTGAACACGGAGCCGCAGCCCACGCCAGGATCCCAACTACAGGTAAGATCGCCTCCCAGGAGTGTAACCCCATAGAATAGTCCGTTGGTGCTTTGTACTAGGCCTCCATAGGGATGAAATCCGTCGCTCAAGGAGAAATCGTGCAACTTCGTCAGCGTACCGTCGATGGTCATCTTGAAAACGGTACCGCAACCAGAGAAGCAGTCAGTCCCACCTCCGCTCAATTCCGCTGTTCCGTAGAAGTCTCCGTCTGTGCCTTGAACCAATCCGGCCGTCGGACTACTGCCATCAGAACCGTCGAAGCTGTGGAGCGTCGTCAACGCGCCCGCTGGGGTAATCCTAAAGATCGTGCCTGCGCCATATTCTCCACCAGCGGACGTCGTCCCATATAAATTCCCATCGGCGGCGAACATCAGGCTGGCAAAGGGATAGCTGCCATCAGTGCAGTTAGGTTGAGCGCAGAACCTGTATAGCGTTGTTAGCTTCCCTCCCGGAGCAATCTTAAAGACGGTACCCGAGCCAGCCCACGCTGAATTCCCACCTCCGGTCGTGGTTCCGTAGAGGCTTCCGTCGGTGCCTTGCACTAGTCCGCCAATAGGTCCGGCCCCATCGCCGCACGAGAACGAGTCATAGCAAAATGTATGCAGAGTCGTTATGGTGCCGCCAGGCGTGATTTTGAATGCTGTCCCGCAGCCCACGTAGTTTCCTACAGGGTTGCAAGCTTGCCCCGCGCCGCCGATACTCGTGGTTCCGTAGAGTTTCCCGTCAGTACCTTGCACCAGCCCGGTGTAAGGCTCTGCGCCGTCGGTGGAGACGAAGTTGTGCAGCGTCGTCAGCGTACCGTCCATGGTCATCTTGAAAACGGTACCGCAGCCAAAGGAACCACAATTCCCACTACCTCCGAGTCGCGTGATTCCGTAGAAAGTCGAGTCAAGCCCTTGGATGAGCCCCGCAGACGAGTAATTTCCGTCAGGGCCGTTGAAGCTGTGCAGGGTTGTCAGCGTTCCCCCAGGAGTAATTTTGAAGACCGTGCCATCCGCAGGGCCGCCCACATGAGTTGTTCCGTAGAAATTGCCGTCTGTACCCTGGACAAGCGTCACAAAGAAGGGAGCAGCCCCTTCCCAAACCTCGAAAGTTAGTAATGTGTTGAACGTCTGTGCTGGTGCTGCAATCGCTGTCGCCGCACAGAGCAGAACACCGCGCAGCCACACCTAAACTTCTCAACAAATTGCATTCTCCCCATAAAACTTCCTCCTGCAGATCAGTTGTGCACAAAAGCCAAGTTGAACCTTAATGCTCGTGGCGAGTGGAAAAGGGCTGTGTGTGGGTTGCTCATCTTCTTGCCGCCACCACGTCGCGTGGCTCATCAGGAATGAGTGTCCATCACGGTGCGGTGACCGTGACGTTGAAGCCTCCGGCATTGTCGCTGGCGATGGTATCGTTGATGCCCAGGAAGAGCGTCCCCGGCTCATTCACCAAGAAGGTTTTGCCGGCGCCGATAAAAAAAAGCCCATTGGGATTGATGCCAACCAAGGCTGCGTTCTTCGTGCCATCGAGCGCGCTGAAACCTGCGTGTTCGGCCCTCGCTTGACGAACAAAGGCACCGATCAGGGCGGCAATGTTTTTTATCTTTGCATGGGGGGCGATGCCCTCGGCTTCCTGAAGGGGAAACTGAAAGTTGCTCGCGGGATAGGGCCCGCCGTTCGGACCGACATCTTCGCCGGCGCCCCAGTCCACGGTGCCGCTGACATAGGTCACAGTAATCGTTCCTGGCCCAGTAACCGTCAGAGCGGCAACGAGCGGGACGCAGCCGCTATCCGAACTGCCAAAACACCCTGTAGCATTTGCCGGTATGAAGACATTCGTCTGAGCAGATACGGTCGTGGCCGCAGCGATCAGGACTATGAGCAGCGCTGCGCCGGGGCACGATGCCGTCAAGGGATGAAAGAAGGCGAATTTCGTAGGTCTCATGTTTCCTCCTCGCCACTTGTTTTGTGGCCGGTGTGATTCTTTTTGCTTGGGTTCCTCGAGGGGCCGCAGAACTTAAGAGGTGTGCCGAAGTCGGTCGGGGGAACCGGGACGTTTCCGAGTTGCCTGGATTTAAACCCGCTTGCGAATGGAGAAGGACTCGGAGCCTCAGCGCAACAGTACCCTGCTGTGGCTGCGGTCTCCAATGACCGGGATCACAGTCAGGTGTGATGGGATGGCGAAAGGCGGTTATCCACGGGAGGGCGGGGGCGCGAAGAACAGATCCCTCAGGAGGTCCCTTGGAATGACAAGTGGGATCAGGGACTGAGGTGCGGACAGGACCTCGTAGTGCAGGACGCGGGGCCCACGCTCGATCAGGAACTTGTCATCTTCGGGATAGAAGACTGCTTTCTCAGGATCGGGGCCGGCGAAGGCTTTGATGGCTACCATTGAATCCTAAAGAGAGAGCAGGGTGAATTCGCATTTGCCGTCGGCGATGCGGCGGAGAGTCCAGACGCCGCGGTTGCCGGGAATGGCCGCGTATTCTTTGAGGCCGGTTTTCTGGAGATATGCGAAGTAGGTGTCTTGGTCGGATTCGCGAGTTACGCCTCGCCAGATGCGCGCGATCATGATTTGCTCCTGCGGAGTTGGATGAGTTGGTTTTCAAGAATGATTCCTGCAGCCGGCCTCAAGGGCTAAAGCCCAATGTTTACTTGTTTATTGAACCTGCGCGGCACGGCTAAAGCCGTGCCCTGATACGACGCGTTCTGACCGGCGGAGAAAAGTAGATTCCTCAGCGCTGACGCGCGTTCGGAATGACAAAGAGAGAAGAGCTGGGTCACAGGCCGACTTCGATGCGGGAGCGGGGGTCGAGGTAGTCGCGCAGGGCGTCGCCGATGAAGTTGAATGACAGGACGGCGACCATGACTGCGGCGGCTGGAAACAAGACAAGGTGAGGCGCGTCGAACAGGTGGGCGCGGCCGTCGTTCAACATGGTTCCCCAGCTGGAAGTGGGCGGAGGAACGCCCAGGCCGAGAAAGCTCATGGTGGCCTCAGCGAGAATCGCACCGGCCATGCCGATGGCGGCCTGCACAATCACGGGCTGAATGATGTTGGGGAGAATGTGGCGAGCGATCACGCGTAGATCGCTGGCTCCGAGGGCGCGGACAGCTTCGACGTATTCTTTTTCACGCGCTGCCAGCACTTGGGCACGGACCAGGCGGGCGTATCCTACCCAGCCGCCGAGGGAGAGGGCCAGCACAAGATTAAAGATGCCGGGGCCACGGAAGGCGACGAACGCGATGGCGAGGAGAATGCCGGGGAAAGACAGAAAAGCGTTCATGACGATGATGTTGATGAAACGGTCGAGGCGTCCACCGTAGTATCCGGCGAGGGAGCCGATCAGCAGGCCCATGCTCAGCGAGGCAGCAACCACACAGCTGCCGACCATCATGGAAATACGGGAACCGTAGATGAGGCGGGAGAGGATGTCGCGGCCGAGCTCGTCGGTGCCACACCAGTGGGCGGGGGAAGGCGGCGAGAGGCGTGCGGGGAGATCGATGTGGGCGGGATCCTGGGGAGAAATCCAAGGGGCGAAGAGGGCAAGGATGACGAACATCACGACGAGCACGGCGCCGGTGGTGGCGAGGGCGTTGTGGCGGGCGGCGCGGTGGAGCGAGATGGTGGTGGTGGACATGGGTTAGGAACGCTTAACAAAGTCAAAGTCTTTGAAGCAAAGTTCGCAGAGAACTGCGACCAGAGGACGCGGAGAAAACCAGGGGGCATTCCCCGTTACTTGCGAAGGAAGGGTTACCCGCGTTCTTCTTCATTAGATCTATGCAGCGTTTCAGGGCGACAGTTTCGTAAAGCGCAATGGGCACCGACTTCATTCCGAGTTTGCGCACGTAGCTCTCGTGGCCTTCCGTTCAACGCGTTGGCGCGAAGGGGTTTTCAATGCGTACACCCGCAATCATCTGTTGGTCATTCATATCTTCGGAAAGAATTCGAACAGCACCGGCCTTAACTGCAGAGGCCACTATCAGCGCGTCCCAGAACTTAATGCGAGAGTCGTCTTCAATGCGAAACGCGACTGCAATCTCTGCCGGAGTAGTCTCTGTACACCAAATAGAGTAACTGTTTACCACGAGGCGTGCCGCATCTTTCGACAGCGGAGACGGGATCTTCCGGGTCACGTTCACGTAGAATTCCTGAAGCACTTGCACGCTTAGAACACCGGTACGCTCACTCCAAAGCTCGCGCAAAAGGCTTCGAGCAGTGTCACGCTTTGCCTTCGCATCAACATCGTGGGCATAGATTAGGACGTTGGAATCGACGAAGGTTTTACCGCTCATGCCATTCGTCTCGTGTGGCGCGAATCACCCCACCTAAATGAAAGCCCTGATCGAGCAGCGCTGTGGCTTGCCGCTCGGCACGTTCGTAGGCTTCTTCTTCGCCCACTAGGGCTTCGATCTGACTGGCAAGCAACCCGCTGATCGAGGTCTCACGTCGAGCCGCCAGTATCTTTACCTTGCGAAGGGTTTGGCGGGTAAGGCTAATTGTCACATTCTGCTTGGTCATAGGGTCATCAGCCACGTATAATACGTGTAACACGTATAGTACGTGAAGGCAAGAAAAATTGTAGATCAGCCGACTAGAGCCAAGAGAGTCCAGTCACGTCGAATCCTACATCGCGCAATTTGCCGTACATAGAGTGCAGATGTGCGAGACCAAGGATGAATGTGCCACAGTCGTAGCTCTGCATTTTCGCTTGGATGTTCTTCGCCATTTGGTGCTCACGGGCTTCCTGATTCACGAAGGGTCCATATTCTGACATGCTCGGTGGCATCCCAATCCAACAATGGACCGTCGTGTCCGGGATAATTGATCGGCCCTGTATAAGTCCAGAAGCGGGTTTCGTCCGGCGTACCCACGTTGAACCACTGGACACCTAGGCTCGGTGCAAAATCCTTTGCCGCCGAGGTCCCTTTTTTGTCCGACCACTCCTCCAGAATAACTTGTACGCCAAGTTTCGACTTCAAGTAACCTACGCGCTTTTCAAGTTCTGCGTTACCCGGATTGCCCTGGACTTGATGTTCGTGCACCGTAGCAAGCATGACCACTTTTTTCATGGGCATCCTTTTCACTGCCGGATTCGCGGATTTACAACCGTGTACAGCAGGTCGGTCATGAGATTGACGGCCACGTAAGTCAATCCGATAGCCAAGATGCAGCCTTGGACCAAATAATAATCGCGGTTGCCGATGGCCTGGATGGTGAGGCGCCCAATGCCGGGCCAGGAGAAAATTGTCTCGGTGACGATGGCACCGGCGAGCAGTGCGCCGAATTGAAGGCCTAAGACCGTAATTACCGGAATCATCGCGTTTCTGAGCGCGTGGCGGTAAACGACAGTGCTCTCGGGCAGACCTTTGGCGCGGGCGGTGCGGATGTAGTCTTGTCCGAGTTCTTCCAACATCGACGTGCGAACCATGCGCGTGAGGATCGCGGCCAGAGCTCCGCCCATGGTGACGGCCGGAAGGATCAGGTGAGCAAATGTTCCCGAGCCGGAGACGGGCAGCCATCCCAGCTTGATGGAGAACAGCAGAATGAGGATGGGGCCGAGTGCGAAATTGGGAAACGACAATCCGAACAGGCTGACGATGCTGAGCAGGCGGTCGTCCCACTGATTTCGGCGCCGAGCGGAGCGTACACCGGCGGGAATCGAAAGCAGAACGGCTACCAACAGAGCTGCCAGGGTCAACTGCAAGGTGTAGGGATATCTCTGAATGATGAGCTTAGTCACGCTCTGATTGAAGCGGAGCGACGGTCCCAAGTTGCCGTGGAGGACGCCGCTCCAGTAGTGAAGGTATTGCTGGGCGAGCGGGACATCGAGGCCGTAGAGATGGCGTGCGGCCTGGAGGTCGGCGGCGGGCGCGCCTTCGCCGAGCATCTGCAGGATAGGATCGCCGGGGACGAGGTGGATTAAGAGAAAGACGAGTGAGACCACGAGCCAGACCACCGGCAGGGTGTAGAGCGCGCGAAGGGCTAGGTAGCGAAGCATTGGTCTTTAGTCGTTAGTCGTTCGTCGTCGGTCGTCCGTCGTTGGTCGCCGACCGTTAGTCAAACGACTTTGTTGGACGCGAGGTTAATTCGACTCTCTTTCGCCGCTACGCGGCTGGCTCGCTTTCCTATCTCTCCCCACGGCTTACGCGGTGGGCTTTATTCTTGCGCCGCTACGCGGCTGAAATCCAGCAACTAGTCGCCGGCCTGAGTTACCGCTGCGGGTAATTTTTCTACTCTTACTTTGGCGATGCGATGGCCGTCCATTTCTTGCACTGAAAAGCGATGCCCTTCGTAGTCGAAGGCGTCGCCGACTTTGGGGATCCTCTGCAAGCGCGCCAGCATAAAACCGGCGAGAGTTTCGAAACCGGCATCACGGGGCAGCACCAATTCATATTGCGACTCGAGATCGCGAATACCGGCTGAGGCCTCGACAATCAGCTTGAGGTCCTGCGCCAGAGCGGGCGGGTCGGCCGGGGCCACGTCGAACTCGTCTTCGATCTCGCCCACCAGTTGTTCCAGAATGTCTTCGACAGTGATGACGCCAGCAGTGGAACCGAATTCATCTACCACTACCGCCAGATGGCGTTTGCGGTCTTTGAATTCCTCGAGCAACTCGGTGAGGACCTTGGTTTCGGGAACGACCAGAACGTCGCGCATGATCTGGCTGACCTTCATGTTGGAAATGCGCGCCGAGATGGGCTGGGCAGGATTGGCGGTAAGGCGCAGCCGGGTCCAGCGCATAAGGTCCTTGGAATAGAGCACGCCAATGATGTGTTCTGGCCCGCTCTGACGATCGTAGATGGGGACGCGGGAATGCTGCTCCTCGACCAGGCGGGACAAGGCTTCATCGAGCGTGAGGTCGCCGGGCAGGGAGAAAATGTCGGGACGTGGAACCATCACTTCGCGGACGGTGATGCTCTCAAGTTCGAGGGCGCGGTGGATCATTTCTTCCTGGGAAGGCGGGATCTGGCCGAATTGGCGGCTGGCAGTGACGATGAGCTTGAGTTCGTCAGGCGAATGCACCGGGCCCTGGCGGATCTTGCGAGATCCAAAGATGCGGAGAACGTAGCCGGCTACTTTACTCATGGCAAAAAGCAGGGGGCGGGTGAGGGTGAGAAAAACCTCCATGGGGGCCGCGACTGCGAGCGCGACCTGCTCTCCCCGTTCCAAAGCCAGAGACTTCGGAACCAACTCCCCCAGGATCACGTGCAGGCAGGTAATCAGGCTGAAGGCGATGACCAGGGCGATGCCGTGAGCGTAGATCGCGGCATGGGGAACCTGGTTAATAAAGCGGAAGGTCTCGACGATGCGGGCAACCATGGGTTCGCCGACCCAGCCCAAGGTCAAGCTGACCACGGTGATGCCGAGTTGAACCCCGTTTACGACTTCGTCGAGGTTGCGGTGCAGTTTCTGGACAATGCGGGCGCCGGTACGGCGCGACTCGATGAGTTGCTGGATGCGGGTCTCGCGCACACTTACCAGCGCGAATTCGGCAGCAGCAAAGAACGCGTTGGCTGCGACCAGCAGCAGGATGAGGAACACCTGCAGCAGCACGTAGGCAAGCATAGATGGTGTAATTCTAACATTCCAAAGGAGGTATTGCATTTTCGCAGAAGGTAATTAGTTGTAGAATGGAAACACCCAGCGGGAGTTCTGAAAGTTCGATTGCTCTGGAATCCGTCCCGTTTGTACCCCGGAGTCGCGGTCAGATTTTCTGCTTCCATTTTTTGTATTGAGCGGTCTAAGGGAGTAAGACTGGCAACAGACACCCCGGTAGTGTCATGGGTTGAATTTCGTGGAACAAATCCAGGGCTAGGCCCGTAGTAACCAATAGCGAGCGCTAGTTAGCGCAGGAGGCGGATGTGAACGGCAATGGTAACGGCAACAAGAAGAAGCGCCGCAAACGAATCATCATTATTAGCAGCGTGGTGGGGGTCGTGCTGTTGTTCGTGGGAGGCCTCGCGGCGTTCAGCCGGGGCGGGACCAAGATTGATCCCTCCAAGCTAGCGAAGGTGGAGAAGGGCGACCTGGCGAAGAGCGTAGTGGCCACGGGCAAGGTAACGCCGATCGTCAAGGTCGAGGTCAAGTCCAAAGCCAGTGGCATTGTGAAAAAGTTGTTGGTGGACTACGGCGACACCGTGAAAACGGGCCAATTGCTGGTGCAACTGGATAAAGTGGAAATCGAAGCACAGGTGGAACAGTCGCGGGCGGCGTTGCTGGCGGCTGAGGCAAATCTTGCGAGTTCCCAGGCGGACTACGAACGAGCCAAGGTGGATGCTGAAGGGCCAGATGTACCACTGCTGAAACGGCAACTGGACCGCAACACGGAGATGGCGAAAGACGGCGTGGTTTCGGCCCAGGCGCTGGACGATGCCGACCGAAATTACAAGATGGCGCTCAACAAGCAGAATGTGGCGAAAGCGCAGATGGCAGTTCTGAAGGCGAAGATCGCGCAGTCGCAGGCAGAACGAACGCGGGACCAGGCGAATCTCAAACAGTTGGAAGAGCAGCTCAGCTACACGGACATCACTTCCCCGCTGGACGGGATCGTCCTTTCGCGCGACGTACAGATGGGTGACGCAGTCAGTTCGATCCTGGTATTGGGCTCGGGCGCCACGCTAGTCATGACGCTGGGTGACACCAGCGAAGTCTACGTCAAAGGCAAGGTGGACGAGAGCGACATCGGCAAAGTGTATCTGGGCCAGCCCGCGCGCATCAAGGTGGAGTCGTTCAAGGACAAGACGTTCTATGGCAAGGTGACGAAGATTTCGCCGATGGGAGTAGAGAAGGACAACGTGACCACGTTCGAGGTCCGTGTGTCCATCAACAATCCGGGCGGCGAGTTGAAAGCTGAAATGACGGCGAATGCTGAGATCATCCTGGAAGAGCACAAGAATGTGCTGCAGATTCCGGAAGGCGCCATCCTGTACGACAAAGACAAGAAGGCTTCGGTCGAAATACCTGATCCGAAGGCGAAGGATGGGAAGAAGAAGCTCGCGGTCAATATTGGCATCTCCAACGGTGCCAAGACTGAGCTGCTTGGCGGCTTGAAGGAAGGCGATCAGGTGGTGTTGCAGTAGACGGCATCATGAACAAGGCTCGATAGAGCGGAGGCACGGATGGGATCCGTGCCTTTGTTTTTTTAGGGTCGCAAAATCGAGAACCACAAAGGACACGAAGGGTCACAAAGGAAATGCCTTGACCACGGAGGCACAGAGGGGAATGACCCCGGATTTTTGCACTCACGGTGTTGCGTCTGGCGCGTCTATCGCTGCGGTGACATTAGGAGGCTTACATGAATCGATCAACTGTTCGCGCTTTGACGATGGCCATAGGCGTACTGGCGATGGTGTCTGGGATTGCCACCGCTTCGGTGCAGGGGTCATTTGAACGCACCTACCAGGTCAGCGGCGCGGTGGATTTGCAGGTGCTCACGCGATCGGGGGACATCACCATACGCAGCGGGCCGGCAGGTACAGTGACGGTGCGAGGCAAGATTCAGGTTGGCGACCGCTGGTTCAATGGAGGGCGGCAGGCAGAAGTCAGCGAGATTGAGAAGAACCCACCCATTCAGCAGAGCGGGAGTGGCATCCACATTGACTACGTGAACGCTCACGATATTTCGGTGGACTATGAAATCACGGCGCCGGCTGACACAACCGTGACCACGCATAGTGGCTCCGGAGATCAGCGCATGGAAGGACTGCACGGGAGTCTGAAGCTCGAGAGCGGGTCGGGCGATATGCGACTGGAAGACATTACCAGCGAGATCCAGGTGCGCACCGGCTCGGGGAACGTGGAGGCGCGCGACATTGCGGGGCCGTTCACTGCGGAGGCAGGGAGCGGCGACATCCGTGCCGATGAAAAGGGCAAGGGCGATGTACGGGTTCACACGGGTTCGGGCAACGTTGAGCTACGGGGCGTTGACGGCATGCTGGACGCACATTCCGGCAGCGGCGATGTGACCATCCAGGGGGCGAACAGCGGGAGATGGGAGATAAGAACCAGTTCCGGCAATGTGGATCTGGAACTTCCCTCAGGAGCAAGCTTTGACCTGGACGCATCCGCGGGCTCGGGCAGCGTGGTGGTGGACCGTCCGGTCACCATGACCATCCAGGGCGATCTGCGCCGGGCGCAACACGAGATTCGAGGGAAGGTTTCGGGGGGCGGACCGGAGCTGCGGGTACACACGGGTTCGGGGGATGTGCGGATTCACTGAGGATTCTCCCTCCAAGGAGTCTGAGTGAAGGAGATTCCTCCGGCCAAAGCCGACTCGGGATGACAAGCGATTTAGGGAGGTGATCATGAAGACGAAACGAATTTCTCTCACTTTAATCACCGGCGTTGCGACTGTGCTGGTCTGTCTGCAAGCGCTGCCGGCGGCGGCATCGGCGGAAGGATCGTTTCAGCGGACGCTAACTGTGACCGGCACTGCCAACATTGATTTGACCACGGGGTCGGGTAGCGTCCAGGTGCGCACTGGCGGTTCGGGCAGAGTGGAGATCAGCGCGCACATTAAAGTGACGAATTGGTTTGGGGGCGATGGCGAGCGGCGAGTGCAGGAGATACAGAACAACTTCCCGATTCAACAAAGCGGCAACGACATCCGCATCGGGCACAGCGGTGACTCGGAGATGTTCCACAACGTATCCATCAGCTACGAATTGGTGGTGCCGGCGGATTCGCAGTTGCGTTCCCGGACCGGCTCCGGGCACCAGACGGTCGAGGGGCTGCAGCGCGAGGTTGAAATCCAGACGGGATCAGGCGGGCTGAAAGTCTCCGACATCGGCAACACGGTGCGAGCGGAAACGGGTTCGGGCGACGTCGAAGTCGACCGGGTGAAGGGCAATGTGCGAGCGCGAACGGGAAGTGGATCGATTCATGCCACTGATATTGGCGGCGGGTTCGAGGGCCATACCGGCAGCGGGCATATCACGCTGGACCAGACTGCGCCGGGAGCAGTGCGGGCAGAGACCGGATCGGGTGGAATGGAATTGCGCGGAGTAAAGGGGTCGCTGGAAGCCACGGCGGGAAGCGGCAGGATTACGGCGGAGGGCGATCCGACAGGGTCGTGGATGGTGCACAGCGGCTCCGGGAGTATCCACCTGAAGCTGGCGTCGGCGGCAGGGTTTGATCTGGATGCGCATACCAGCTCGGGATCGATTTCGATCAGCCAGCCGGTCACGGTGCAAGGCACGATGGGGAAAAGGGAGCTACGCGGCAAGGTGCACGGTGGCGGAGTTCCGGTAGAAGTGGAAACCGGATCAGGGGATATTGAGATTCAGTAGGATGGTTGTTGGTCAGTGGTCGTTGGTCGTTGGCGATGCCGGCCCCGGCCGGCGAGAACGCCAGTCATCCTTTGCCTTCGCCGTCATCCGTGCTCCGATTACCTCCGTGTCTTGACTCTAATTTCCCCACACGTTACTTTCGGCACATGGGAGAGTTTCGTCTCCCGCTGCGAGGCAAGCTTGGCGAACCGGCCCATCGTTACCCTGACCACCGACTTCGGACTCAACGACCACTTTGTGGGCACCATGAAGGGCGTGATCCTGAATATTGCCCCGGATGCGCAGATTGTGGACATCTGTCATTCGGTGCAGGCGTTTGACGTGCTCGATGGAGCGCTGGCCATTGCGCAATCGTATTCCTACTTCCCTTTGGGGACCATCCACGTGGTGGTAGTGGACCCCGGGGTGGGCACGGCGCGGCGGCCGATTCTGGTTTCCAACGAAAAACACTTTTTCGTAGCGCCCGATAACGGTGTGCTTTCACTGGTGTATGCCCGTGAGGAACGAATCCGAGTGCGGCACATCACGGGGGAGCATTATTTTATGCAGCCGGTGAGCAACACCTTCCATGGCCGCGACGTTTTTGCACCGGTGGCAGGGTGGTTGGCCAAAGGCGTGGACTCGGGCAAGTTTGGCGAGGAAATATCAGACTACGCGCGCTTCAATGCACCGAAACCTAAGGCGGTGGATGGTCACACGCTACGCGGAGTGGTACTAAGAGTCGATCGCTTTGGGAACCTGGTGACGAATTTCACGCGGCAGGATGTGCACATGCTGTTTAAGGCGACCCCGCCGCCGTTCAAGATCGTGGTAGGCAAGACCGAGATAACGGAGATTCGCAACAACTACGCCGAAGGCATGCCCAACGAGGTGTTCGGCATTCTGGGAAGCATGGGATATCTGGAGATTGCCGCCAACCGAGCGGCGGCGACGCAGTTGACCGGGTCCGGTAAGGGTAGCGAAGTCAGCATTGTGATTGAAGGCGCGGCGGCAGCAGCCCAATAGGGATGCGTGCCAAACACGCGATTTTTGCGTCGCAGAGCGCGACGCAACGCGTGGCACGCCCAGATCCTTCGCTTCGCAAAGAACGCTCGCTCAGGATGACAAACGCGTTTTGGGATGGGCGTAGCGCTCCATTTCTCCGGTCCATTTCAGGAAGTGCCAGAGTTGTTTGCGTTCCCGCCAGGTAAATTCCCAGAACTCCAGCAGGCCGATCTGGTGCATCTTCACACCAGTGTAAGTCTCGATTCTCCACAAAAGATACGGACTGCGCCAAGGAGTGAGGTGGTGGCCGCGAGTCGCATTCCACAGGAAGCGGAGCATGTGGCGCATGGGAACATGATAACAAGTCCAAACCATTCACCACAGAGGCACAGAGACACAGAGAAGACCAAGCAATGAAAAGGCAACGCCATTGACGGCCGAGGAGGCCGAGTGCACCGAGAACACCTTAAGGCGTTAACCACGGAGGTCACAGGGCACACAGAGGAACACGGGACTGGTGCGCGAATTTGGCTGGTGCCTTAGAATCTGGATGGCATGGCCGACGACAGTTCTCAACGAAAAGCTGAAGACCATTACTATGCGGCGCTGGACCTGGTAGCGGAGGGGCAACCGGAGCGGGCGCTGGCGGAGTATGAGCGGTGCCTGGAGGCGAATCCGGGGCATAACGAGGCCATGCACGGGATGGCGAAAGTGCTGGGAGACTTGAACCGACTGGATGAGGCCATTGCCGTGGCCAAGCGACTGGCGGAGTTGGATCCGGAGGACATTCTGGCGCATACCAGTTTGTCGGTGCTGTATCAGAAGAAAGGCATGATTCCGGAAGCGGAGGCGGAGGGCAACAAGGCGCGAGTGCTGGGATGGAAGCAGCAGTTGAAGAAAGGCGGTCGTTAGTCGTTGGTCGTTGGCTAAGAATGGGAAGGGGCCAACGACGAACGACCATGGACCAACGACCTACAGCTCGTACTTCTTCATCAAGTGCCGAAACGAGCGGTAGGAAATCTTCAGCAGGTCGGCGGCGCGGGTTTGGACGCCGTTCGATTGTGCCAGGGCTGATTTCAGCAGCGAAACCTCGATATCGGCCACGTATTTTTCCATGTCCACGCCATCGGGCAGCACGGCACCGCTGGAAATAGTGCCATGGGAGCCGACTCCAGCCGCAGCCGCGCGGGCTTTAGCTCGCTCCACGGGAAGCTCGACATGCAGCTCTTCTCCGGTTTCGAGCGCCACTGCGCGCTCGATGGTGTTCTCCAACTGGCGAACGTTGCCCGGCCATTCGTAAGAGGCCAGAGCTTCGAGCGAGGACCGATCCACGCGCAGAATGCTCTTGCCCGCCGCCGGAGCATATTTTTTCAGGAAGTGATTGACCAGCAGCGGAATGTCTTCGCGGCGGTCGCGCAACGGGGGCACCGAAATCGGGATCACATTCAGGCGGTAGTAGAGGTCTTCGCGGAAAGTGTTTTCCGCGACCAGTTTGTCGAGATCACGGTTGGTGGCGGCAATGACGCGCACGTCAATGGGAATCTCACTGGTGCCGCCCACCGGACGCACGCTGCGCTCCTGCAACACACGCAGCAGCTTGACCTGCATGGTCATGGAGGTCTCACTGATTTCGTCGAGGAAGATGGTGCCCTGGTCGGCGACTTCGAACAGGCCGCGCTTGTTCTGGTTGGCTCCGGTGAACGCGCCTTTGACGTAGCCGAACAGTTCGCTTTCGAGCAGGGTCTCCGGGAAAGCGCCGCAGTTGATGGAAACGAAAGGCTCGGCAGCGCGGGGCGAACACACGTGAACGGCGCGGGCAACCAGCTCTTTGCCGGTGCCGCTCTCGCCATAAATCAGGACGGTGCTTTGGGTTGAGGCCACGGTGCGGATGGTTTGCTTCAGCTTCTCCATGGCGGAGCTGACGCCGACGATGTTGTCGAGCGAGTTGCGGGTGGCGGCGTCGCGCTTGAAGGCGAAGTTCTGGCGGCTGAGCGCCATCTTTTCGAGAGCGCGGTTGATGGCCAGCTTGATTTCATCCACCAGGCCGGGAGACTTGCGAATGTAGTCGGTGGCGCCACCGGCCTTGACCGCTTCGACTGCGGCTTCGTAGTCGTCCACCGCGGTGATGAGGATGACGGCGGAGTCGGGAGAAACCTGATGGGCATGGCGGAGGACTTCGATGCCGTCAGTCCGAGGCATTTTGATGTCGGTGACGACGACGTCGTAGAGGGCGCCATCGAGTTTTCTTTTTGCCACTTCGCCGGAGTTGACGGTTTCGACTTTGTGACCGTCGCGGCGCAGGGCGATATCGAGCATTTCGCAGATGGAGCGCTCGTCGTCGCAGACCAGGATGTTACCCACGCGCACCTCCTCCGGCCGCAACGGCGGCGGTTTCGAAAGAAGCGGAGTGAGTGGCGGGGTGGTGTGGCGATGAAGCTGCCTCCGCGAGGCGACGCAGCTTCAGGACAAAGACGCTACCCTGGCCGACTTTGGAGCGCGCCCATACCTTGCCTTCGTGGGCCTGGACGATCTGGTAGACGATGGCGAGGCCGAGCCCGGTGCCGCCTTCGAACTGGGACTGGAAAGGCTCGAAGATCTTTTCAATCAGCTGCGGACTCATCCCCGGGCCGGTGTCGGCGAAATTGACCTGCCAGTCGTCTCCGGAGGATTCCACGGAGACGGTAAGGGTGCCGCTGTCGCGCATGGCGCGGACGGCATTCTCGCAAAAGTTCCAGAACACCTGCTTGATTTTGTCGCCGTCGGCGAGCGTCCAGGCTGCGGCCAACTGGAGGTTCCGTTCGACGCGGATGGCACTACCCTGCGCGGAGAGACGGTGTTCCAGCAGAGTGAGGGTGTCTTCGAGCAGGGGCAGAAGATCGACTTTCTTGAATTGGTATTGCTTGCCACGAGAATATCCGAGGAAATCGGTGATGATGTGGTTCAGGCGTTCGGACTCGCGAGTGACGATCTGCAGCAACTGCCGGTGTTCGTCACTGAGGTCGGGGATGCCAGACAGGAGGCTGACCGAGCCGGCGATCGAAGTCAGAGGATTGCGGATTTCGTGGGCGATGGCAGCAGCCAGGCGTCCCACAGCAGCCAGGCGGTCCTGCATGCGGACTTCGCGCTCCAAACGGCGGACTTCAGTGAGATCGTCGAAAGTGTAGACGTACCCCAGCGTACCCTTTTCCGGCACGGCCAGGGCGGAGACCTGGACGCGGAAGGTCTTGCGGTAACCGTTGGGAGCGACGATGCGCACTTCCGCGTGGGCGCGCTCGGACTCGACCTGAGGAAGCGGATCAAGGAAACGGCGATGGATCGGCTGGCCCAACAGTTCGGCTTCGCTCGCTTCCAGCAGCTTCTGGGCGGCGGTATTGACCAGGGTGATGTGACCATCGAGGCCGGTGGTGATCAGGCCGCCGGTGATCGACTGAATGATGTTTTCGTGCAGGGCCTGCAGGTCTTCCAGCGCGCCGCTGGTGTGCTTGAGCTTGACGTCGACCTGGCGCAGCTTGGTGGCTAACTGTCCGGCAAGGTAGGCAACCGCCAGGTAGCCGAACAAGTTGACCAGGATAATGGCCTGCAAGGACTTCAAGTCGGGGTGAGTGGTGGAGTAAGAACGAACAACTTCAAAGTAGGTGAGTTCGAGGACAGTCCCGTAGAGAATGAAGGCCAGGGCCGCAGTCAGAAATGCCCAGGAGCGAGGCAGCAGAATGCAAGCTACGATGATGACCAGCGGATAGAGGAAGTTGAATGAGCTGTCGATGCCACCGGTGGCATAGACGACCAAGCTGACGAGGGCCAGGTCAGTGAGCACCTGGAGTAGCGATTGGACGCGGTATTCCTGCCAGAAAGCCAGCAGCAGGATGTAGAAGATCGCGATGGCATACCACAGCAGAATGACGTCGACGAACAGCCGCAGCGGGAATGAGCTGGGGGTGAGCTGCGCGATGGCCAACTCAATGCCCAGCAGACAGGTCAGGACCAGGACCCGGACCTTGACCAGCCACGCCAGCCACTGCCGCTGATCGAACATGGAGTACATTTGCGTCCCTATAGCCGGAAGGCAAGGGCTAGAGGCTGAGGGCAGGAGCGGAAGATGGTTGCCGGCTTTCCGCTCGCTGCGCCAGTCTCGAACCGCCTCTTTTTGCCTATCCCGCCAGTTTGGCAATCATTGAGAACAGCGGCATATACAGCGAAATGACGATGCCGCCAATCATGATGCCGAGCAAGCCGATGATGATCGGCTCCAGCATGGCCAGCATGTCTTTGGTGGCAGAGTCGACTTCGTCCTCGTAGAAGTCGGCGATCTTTTGCAGCATGGAGTCCATGGCGCCGGTAGCCTCGCCCACGCCGATCATCTGGGTCACCATGTTGGGAAACACGCCGCATTCGCGCAGGGGATCGACAATGGTGCGGCCTTCTTCGATGGCCTTGCGCACTTTCATGAGAGCTTCTTCCAGCACCTTATTGCCCGAAGTGCGGGCGGTGATGCTCAAGCCTTCCAGGATGGGGACGCCCGAGGTGATCAGGGTGCCGAGGGTACGGGTGAATCGGGCTACCGCGATCTTACGCAGCAGTAGACCCAGTACCGGCAGCTTCAACAAGCACCAATCCATGTAGTAAGCGGCGCGGTCGTGCTTCCGCATTTCCTTAACTCCGAAGATCGAGCCGCCGATGCCGAGGATGAAGAACCACCAGAACTGACCCACGAAACCGCTAAGACCGATTACGATGCGCGTCGGCAAAGGCAAAGCCACGCCCAAGCCGGCGAACAGGTTGGCAAAGATCGGCACCACCCATTTGAGCAGTGCGCCGACGATCAGAAAGGCCAAGGAGACGACCGAGACCGGGTAGATAAGGGCGGACTTTACCGCCGCGCGCAGCTTGACGGCTTTTTCGACATAGAGCGCCAGGCGCTGCAAAATGATGTCGAGAATACCGCCGGTTTCGCCGGCCTCGATCATGTTCGTGGTCAGATCATCGAAGACCTTCGGGAATTGGCGCATGGCGTTCGCCAGGGTGGCGCCGCCTTCGACCGTGGTCCGCACCCCGGTCAACGTCTTTTGAAAGGCCGCGTTTTCCTGGTTGGCCGCGAGAATCTCCAGACATTGCACCAGCGGCAGGCCGGCGTCGATCATGACGGAGAACTGGCGGAAGAAGATGGCGATCTCCTTCACCTTGACCTTGCCGGAGCCGAAAGTCGGCATGGAAAACTCTTTGCCTTTTTCGCGGATGGCGCCGGCGGTGATACGCTCCCGCCGCAACTGGGTGGCCAAGGCTTGCTTGTTGGGGGCCACTCGCTCTCCGCTGACTTTTTCTCCGGTATCGCTCTTTCCCGAAAATGTAAAAACTGGCATGTTAACCTCGCTTGGCTACGTTACGATTTGTGTCCAGTGCATTTCGTACTGCCCCGGATTCCCTGCTTTCGAACTGTTGCTCTTGCTCCCACTTCCTGAACCAGGCACCTATCGCTTGCCCGGTGCGGCACCTTTGGCCATGGCAGCGCCCGCCGCCTGATTGCGGCCCAGTAAAGTGGCGCCGCGGTTGATCATCTCGGTTAATTCGTCCTGATTGCTGGACCGGCTCATGGCCATTTCCATGCTGATGTGCTTCTGGAAATAAGCGGTGGCCAGAGCCTGGTTGAAAGTCTGCATTCCGAACTTGTCCTGACCGGACTGCATGGAGGAATAAATCTGGTGGATCTTGTCTTCGCGGATGAGGTTGCGGACGGCGGCATTGGGCACCAGGATTTCCATGCACATGGCGCGGCCTTTACCGTCGGCCTTGGGCAGCAAGCTTTGGCACATGATGCCTTCCAGCACCAGCGACAACTGCGCCCGAATCTGGGGCTGCTGGTGGGCGGGAAACACGTCGATGATGCGGTTGATGGTGGAGGACGCGGAGTTGGTATGGAGCGTGCCGAAGGTCAAGTGGCCGGTTTCAGCGATGCGCAGCGCAGACTCGATGGTTTCGAGATCGCGCATTTCACCGATCAGTACTACGTCCGGGTCTTCACGAAGGGCGGCGCGCAGCGCGTCCGCGAAGCTCTTGGTGTCGGCGTGCAACTCGCGCTGGTTGACCACGCAGTTCTTGTTCATGTGCACGAATTCGATGGGATCCTCGATGGTGAGGATGTGGTCGTGGCGTTCGGTGTTGATCTTGTCGATCATGGCGGCGAGGGTGGTGGACTTGCCCGAGCCGGTCGGCCCGGTGACCAGCACCAGACCACGTGGCTTGTCACACATCTTGCTCACGACTGCGGGCAATCCCAACTGGTTGAAAGACTTGATTTCGAAGGGAATCAAGCGGAAGACGGCGGAGGTAGCACCTCGCTGATTGAATACGTTGGCACGGAAACGAGCCAGACCTTTCAATCCGAAAGAGAAGTCGAGTTCGAGATTCTCCTCGAAACGGTGCTTCTGGGAATCGGTCATGACACTGTAGGCGAGTTGCTTGGTTTCCGCGGGCGTCATCTGCGGAAGGTCCAGAGGCACGAGGTGGCCGTGGACGCGGATTTGCGGCGGCGAGTTAGTGGTAAGGTGAAGATCGCTGCCGCCCATCTCCAACATTCTTTTCAACAGATCGCTTAACGCGAGCGCCATGTTATTTTCCCTTCGTGTTCAGAATCTAGTGAATCGTCTCGCGGGCCACTTCTTCGAGCGTGGTTACTCCGGCCGCGACCTTGATCAGCCCGCTACGGCGCAGCGTAATCATGCCGCGCTCGATGGCTTTCTTCTTGAGTTCGACTGCGGAAGCGCCTACCAGAACCAGTTCCCTGATCTCGTCGTCCACTTCCATGACTTCGTATAAACCCGCGCGGCCCTTGTATCCTGTGCTGTTGCAAACTCCACAGCCTTTACCCTTCTGAATCTTGACGCTATCCACTTCCTCGGGTGTGTACCCCTCTTCGAGCAGGGTCTGCCGCGGGACGTCCACAGTTTCGGCACATTCTTTACAAATGCGGCGCACCAGACGCTGGGCGCAAATGAGGTGGACTGAAGTCGCCACCAGAAATGGCTCGATACCCATGTTCATCAGACGCGTGATGGTTTCGGGGGCACCGTTGGTGTGTAGCGTGGAGAGCACCAGGTGTCCGGTGAGGGCGGCCTTGATGGCGATTTCAGCGGTTTCAAAGTCACGAATTTCGCCGACCAGAATGATGTTGGGGTCTTGCCGCAAAAAGGCGCGCAAGGCGGCCGCGAAGTTCAGCCCGATCTGCTCCTTCATCTGCACCTGGTTCACGCCAGCCAACTGGAACTCGACCGGATCTTCGGCGGTCATGATGTTGGTGTCGGGCTGGTTAAGGCGGGCGATGGAGGAGTACAAGGTGTTGGTTTTGCCCGATCCCGTGGGCCCGGTGACCAGCACCATGCCGTAGGGCTTGAGAATGGCCTTTTCGAACTTGACCAGGGACTCGGCTTCGAAGCCCAGCTTGGTCATATCGAGTCGCAGGTTTTCCTTGTCCAGCAAGCGAAGCACAATTTTTTCGCCCCACAACGTGGGCAGAGTGCTGACGCGGAAATCGAGCTGCTTCTTGCGTCCGCCGATGTTCATCTTCAGCATGATGCGGCCATCCTGCGGAAGGCGCTTTTCGCTGATGTCGAGCTTCGACATGATCTTCATGCGGGAGGTGATGGCATCCTTCAACTTCAAAGGCGGGGTCATGATGCTTTGCAGAACGCCGTCAATACGGAAGCGGACGCGAAACTCTTTTTCGTAAGGCTCGATGTGGACGTCACTGGCGCCACGCTTCACGGCGTCGGTAAGGATGAGGTTGACGAGCTTGACGATGGGGGCTTCATCAGCAGCGCGTTCAAGGTCGGCCAGACCCAATTCTTCCTGGTCGGCTTGCAGTTCGACATCGGCTTCGTCCATCTCCGTCATCGACTGCATTACTTGTTCGAGATCTTCTTCTTTGGTGGTGCCGTAGGCCTTGTCGATGCCCTCGAGAATCGAGCTTTCCGAAGCCACGACCGGTTCGATGTTGAAACCGGTCATAAACTTGATATCGTCCATGGCGAACACGTTGGTGGGATCGACCATGGCGATGGTGAGCGAGGCGCCAACGCGGCTCAGAGGCAGAATCTGGTAGCGCTTGGCGGTTTCGTAGGGAATCAGCTTGACGACCGAGGGATCGATTTCGAAATAGGAAAGATTAATTGCGGGGACGCCGTACTGACGGGAAAGGAAGTTAGTGACGTCCTCGTCGCTGAGGAAGCCGAGCTTGACCAGGGCAGCACCCAGACGGGTGTTGTTCTCCTTCTGGATCTTGACCGCCTGCTCCAACTGCTCTGGGGTAATGATCTTCTCTTTGACGAGAAGATCGCCCAGCCGTTGAGACATACTTCGATCTCCTATACGAGCGACAGAGAAATGCCAGCGCCCATGCGCGGCTCACGCGAAGAACAGCAGTTAGTGAGGGAGAGTTGCACCCTGTTTTCGCGTTGACATAAATTGTCAACGCAGAGGCGTTACTGCGCGAGTAACTTTGGTACCTGTACCGCGAGGCACAGGAGGATCAGTTGTTTACGCTGTCTGGAATGCACGCCAAACGCAGGTTTTGTGAGGCAACTGGAGTCTGTGGCCATGAACTTCGGTAAGTCAAGGGGTGAAGGGAGGAATGAGGCGGGGGCGCCCGCGAGCTGGTTCGGAATGACGGGGAAGCCATTTAGGACGTTACGACCGCATATAATGTGGGACTCAGGGCAGTGAACTCCTCGAGTCCAATACGTCGGGATGATAAGCCTTCCGGCAGGAAGAAGATCATTATTCCGGTGGCGGCGGGCCTGGTTCTGCTGTTCGGGATCCTGTTTGCGCTCACCTCGCTCGACCTGCCGGTAAAACCAGACACCAACCAGCAACTGCTATTCTTCGCGTCGCTTGCGGTGCTGATCTTTGTTCTCTTCCTGGCACTGACCTTTGTTCTGGTCCGCAACGTTCTGAAGCTGTTTACCGAAAGACGGCTGGGGGTCTTGGGGTCGAAGTTCCGCACCCGGCTGGTGGTGGGCGGCCTGTTGCTTTCGTTTCTGCCAGTCATCGGGATGTTTTTCTTTGCCTACGTACTGATGAACCGTTCGATCGACAAGTGGTTCTCGACGCCAGTCGAGGAAGTCCGCCAAGACACAGCGACGATGGCATCGCTGCTCTCGCAGTATGCGGCGCAGAACGCGCGAGCGGAAGCGCTTTCCATTGCGGCAGAACCAGAAGTGCAGCGGGCGTTGGCTGCGGACAACTATGCCGCAGTCGCGGACGAATTGCGGGATCACGAATTCACGTTGCAGGGCGGATTTGCTGTGGTCCTCGAGCAGGGAGATGCGAAGACCAGTTTCGGGGCGCCGGCGGATTGGGCGTCCCTCAAAGGCAAGCTGCCACAGGGATTTTTGGGGTCGAGGGAGGCTGGACGCTTCACTTGGGAGGGCACGGAATATATTTTGGGCAGCACACCGGTGGGCGACCGTGATGTGATTTTGGTGGCCATGCCCCTGCCCCCGAAGTTCTCGGAAGCGGTACGACAGATCGACGCCAGCCAGCAGCGCTATCTGGAGTTGGCCCACGGACGCAGGTTGGTGCGGAGCACGTACATGGAAGTCCTGCTCCTGCTGACGGTGGTGGTGCTGTTTGCGACGACATGGCTGGCCTTGTTCCTTTCAAAGCTGGTCACCCGTCCAGTGGTGGCGCTGGCTGAGGCCACACAGGAAATCTCCCGCGGGCGACTGGACTACCGGGTGGAAGTGCCGGCGGCTGACGAAATCGGCGACCTGGTGCAATCCTTCAACCGGATGGCTGGGGAATTGGAATCGAGCCGGCGACAGATTGAAGCCTCCAGCCGCGAACTGAGTGGCGCAAACGTCGCCCTGGAACAGCGCCGGCGTCACATGGAAACCATTCTGGAGAACATCCCGAACGGGGTGCTTTCGTTAAACGCAGGGCATGAGGTCACGCATGTGAACCACGCCCTGCTCCGCTTGTTTCACCCCAGCGGCACAGAAGCCGGAATTCCTGAGGTACTGATCGGAGCGCCGTTGAGCGACGTGTTCAGTGCTCCAGTCATGGAGAGTCTGGAACCCCTGTTGCGCAGGGCGGACCGGATGGGAACGACGACGACGCAGATGGAAATGGAGGTCCACCACGCCACGCTCAACTTTGCCATTACGGTGGCGGCGCTCAAGCATGACGGCCAGGGCCTGGGATATGTGCTGGTGTTTGAAGATCTGTCGGACCTGCTCAAGGCGCAAAAGCAGGCAGCCTGGCGGGAAGTGGCACGCAGGGTGGCGCATGAAATCAAGAATCCGCTAACCCCGATCGCGCTCTCCGCGGAACGAATTCGCCGTCATCTGGGAAAGGGAACGCCTCCCGACGCGGCCTCGATGGATGTACTCCACAGTTGTGCCGACACCATTGCCGGCGCAGTAGAGACCGTGCGCACCCTGGTGGACGAGTTTGCAACGCTGGCGCGCTTTCCCACATCGCAGCCCCGGCCGGCTAATATCAATTCGATCGTGGAGAGCGCATTGGCCATGTTTAACGGACGGCTCGACAATGTTCGTATCCGCACTTCCCTGGCGTCCGACTTGCCGGAAGTGATGGCGGACGCGGACGCAATCAAAAGGGCGCTGGCCAACTTGGTGGACAACGCCGCTGAAGCCATGCAGGACGTCATTTTCCAGGAGATTCAGATTTCGACGACGCTGGTGGCCAGCCGGGATGCAGTCGAGATCACGGTGGCTGATAGCGGCCATGGAGTGACGCAGGAACTGAAGGAACGGTTGTTTCTGCCTTACTTCTCTACCAAGAAACGCGGCACCGGCCTGGGACTGGCGATAGTGAGCCGCATTATCGAAGATCATCATGGCTCGATCCGGGTGGAGGAAAATCGACCCATGGGTACCAGGTTTGTGGTTGAATTGCCTGTGGTTAGCGAAGCGGTGAGCCCTCCCGTTATCAAGCAGCATGCATAACATCCTGATCGTAGACGATGAAGCCAGCATCCGGCGCTCGCTGAAAGGCGTGCTGGAAGACGAAGGCTACGCCGCCTTGCAGGCGGAGAGTGGAGAGTCCTGCCTGGATGCCGTACGCAAGCAGGCTTTCGACGTGGTGCTGCTGGACATTTGGTTGCCGGGCATTGACGGGCTCGAGACCCTGGAAAGGATTCGCGAATTGGACAACCCGCCCGAGGTCATCATGATCTCGGGACATGGGACCATCGAGACCGCGGTGCGGGCCACCAAACTAGGCGCATACGATTTTCTGGAAAAACCGCTTTCGATCGACAAGACTCTCATCCTTATCAAGAATGCGATCGACGCCAAGCGTCTGCGGGCAGAAAATCGCGACCTGAAGAAGCAACTGGTTCCGAAGAGCGTGATTGTGGGAGAGAGCGTCCCCATGAAGGCGTTACGCCAGCAAATTCAGCTCATGGCGCCCACCAATGGACGCGTGCTCATTTATGGTGAGTCGGGAACGGGAAAGGAATTGGTGGCGAACGCGATTCATGCGCAAAGCCTGCGCAAGGACGAGATGTTCGTCGAGGTCAACTGCGCGGCCATTCCGGAGGACCTCATCGAAAGCGAGCTCTTCGGACACCGGAAAGGGTCTTTCCCCGGCGCAACTGTCGACAAGGAAGGCACATTCCAGAAGGCACACGGGGGAACGCTGTTCCTCGATGAAATTGGAGACATGAGCCTGAAGACGCAATCCAAAGTGCTGCGGACACTGGAGGAGCAGCGGTTTGTTCCGGTGGGGAGTGATCAGGCGATTACCGTGGATGCGCGAGTCATCGCATCAACCAACAAGGATCTGGAGGAAGAGATATCCCGGGGAAACTTTCGCGAGGATTTGTTTTATCGCCTCAATGTAATTCCCTTCTCAGTGCCTCCCTTGCGCGAACGCAAAGAAGATGTGCCACTGTTGGCGCGACATTTTCTGAAAGAGTTTTCGGCGACCTATGGACGGCGGTCGCGGGAGATCACAGAGGACTGCATCGATATCCTGATGCGCTACACCTGGCCGGGCAACGTGCGGGAGTTGCGTAATGTAATCGAGCGGATTGTGATCATGAATCCGACCACCATGAAGTTTGAGCGCAAACACCTGCCGCCGCTGGTGCATCGTGACGGCAGCCGGCGGGCCGCGGGGACTGAATTCTCAACCCTGCATCAGGCGCGCGCAGCCTACGAACGCGACTATATCCTGAAGAAACTAGATGAGCATCACGGGAACGTCAGCCGGACGGCCGAGGTGCTGGGTCTGGAACGAAGCCATCTTTACCGCAAGATGAAGACTCTGGGCATTGCGGCAAAGGAGTAGCGCACCGTCGTAGCGCGGCTTTGCGAGGTCACCTAGACTTCTCGATGACCGGCAGCATCGCCATCATCGAGAACTAATGGGCGGCAGGTTATAATCCCCGCCATGCCCCTTGCCAATGGCACAAAACTTGGTCCGTATGAGATTCAATCGCCGCTCGGCGCCGGAGGTATGGGCGAAGTCTATCGGGCCAGGGACACACGTCTGGATCGAATTGTCGCCATCAAAATTCTGGCGTCCCACCTTTCCTCCTCGCCTGAACTGAAACAACGCATGGAGCGCGAGGCCCGTGCCATCTCTTCATTGAACCATCCCAACATTTGCCACCTCTACGACATCGGCTCACAGGACGGCGCGGATTATCTGGTCATGGAGTTTCTGGAAGGAGAAACTCTGGCGGAGCGACTTCGCAAGGGCGCGATGCCACTGAGTGAGACTCTGGCGATTGGGTCGACGATTGCGGAGGCGCTGGCGGTCGCGCACCGACAAGGGATTGTCCATCGCGATCTGAAGCCGGGAAACATCATGCTGACCAAGTCCGGCGCAAAGCTGATGGATTTTGGTCTGGCAAAGGCAACCACGGCGGGGTTTGACGGCGCCTCTAAGGCGCCGGTTTTGTCGGCAGCAATGACCGTGAGCGACGCCACTCCACTGTCGCCGCTGACCACTGCGGGCGCGCTCATCGGCACAATCGAATATATGTCGCCGGAGCAAATCGAGGGCAAGGAGGCAGATGCAAGATCAGACCTGTTTGCGCTGGGCGGGATTCTTTACGAGATGGCGACTGGCGGAAGACCATTCGAAGGCAAGAGCCAGATCAGCGTAGCCAGCGCAATTCTCGAAAAAGAGCCAGAGTCGATTTCGTCTCTCCAACCGCTACTCCGCCGGCTTTCGAACACGTCGTCAATACCTGTCTGGCGAAAAACCCGGACGATCGTTTTCAGACGGCGCACGACGTTAGGCTGCAGCTGAAGTGGATTGCACAGAGCGGGATCCGCGGCGTCAAGCCGGCTGAGAAAGAAAGATCAGGCCGGGGAGCCGCTGGCTGGATTGTGGCGTGTGCCCTTGCCCTTCTGCTGATGGTGCTCGCGATCTGGTGGCGCGCATCCAAGCCTAATGAACAGGCGGCATACTTTGCCGCTCCGCTTCCCTTCTCGGCCCGGGACCTGGCGGTATCTCCCAATGGCCACACGATCGCGGTGGTGGGCAGGGAGTCAGAAAGAAAAAATCTCCTGTGGGTCTATGAGCCGGGATCACAAGAAGCGACCAGCATCGCGAATACCGAGGGCGCTAACTTTCCCTTCTGGTCTCCCGACGGCCGGGCAGTCGGGTTCTTTGCGGACGGCAGGCTTAAGAGGGTCGACATCGCAGGTGGACCGGTGCAGACGCTCTGCGACGCGGCGACCGGGCGTGGCGGCACCTGGAACAAAGACGGAGTCATCCTCTTCACTCCGAGCGGACAACTAGGAACAGGGTTGTACCGAATCGCGGCTTCTGGCGGCACTCCCACACAAATTACTTTTCCGGACCGGGAGCATGGAGAGGACAGCCATCGCTGGCCCTTATTCCTGCCAGACGGAATCCACTATCTTTATTTGGCAATGGACCTCTCGGGACGGAAGGTCCTGTCATCAATCTACCTCGGTTCGCTGAATTCGAACGAGAAGCGTCTAATTACCCCGGCGATCGCGAACGCCGCGTACGCCGAGCCGGGGTATCTCCTTTTTTACCGCAACCAAACTCTTTTCGCCCAACGTTTTGACGCAAAGAAGTTTTATCTGAGCGGAGAACCGACTCCCATTCTCACGGACTTGCAGTATTTGCCACGGATCGCGAGAGCGGTGTTCGCGAGTTCCGCGAGCGGTCTGCTGGTCGCACAGAAAGGCGGGGATACCGGAGTTTCCCAAATGCTGTGGTTTGACCGAAAGGGGCAACAGGTTGGAGTGGCGTCGAAACCTGGCGTGTACGGGAACCTGTCGCTTGCGCCAAACGGTAAGTTCGTGGCGACAGATGCAATGGATCCTGGCAGCCAGAACACCGACGTCTGGACTTTCGATCTCGCGACCGACAGCGCCAAGCGGCTTACCTTCGATCCCGCAATTGACTCGTCGCCGGTTTGGAGTCCCGATTCCAGCCGAATCGTATTTTGCTCGGACCGCGCCCAGAAATTTAATTTGTATTTGAAAGACGCCACCGGGGCGCAAGAAGAAAAACTGATCCCGCAAGAGGGACTGGACCGGTATCCGACAGACTGGTCGCACGACGGAAAGTATGTGCTTTATGAGCGCGGCAGTGACTTGTGGTTTGTGACCCTCCCCGACCTTAGCAGCAGCCTGTTCCTCAAGGGACTGTCCACTCCAAGAGCGGGCCGGTTCTCTCCGGACGGAAAATGGGTGGCATACGCCTCCAGTGAAAGCGGAAGGTGGGAGGTTTATGTAACCTCGTTCCCCGAGGCGCACGGCAAGTGGCAGGTGTCGAACGCGGGCGGCGAACAGCCAAGGTGGCGGAGCGACGGTAAAGAGTTTTACTACCTCGCTCCGGACGGCAAGATCATGGCCACGCCTGTGACGACCGGTGCCAACTTCGATGCCGGAACTCCGACAGCGCTTTTCCAGGCGAACCCCCGTGAAGTGGTCGCAACTTCGGAGCAGTTTTCCTATGACGTGAGCAAAGATGGGCAAAGATTTCTGGTTAACACACAACTAAAAACCGCCATGACCCCCATGTCGGTGGTCATGAACTGGGCTGCGAAGTTGGGAAAATGATTATTGTTTGGGATCTGGCTTGAGGCGCTTGACCATGCGGATTTCTGCGCCGTTTTTATAGAACTTGACGTCATCCATGAGCTGATTAATCAGAAAAATACCCCGGCCATGACTGGAATAAATGTTCTGTCCAACCACCGGGTTAGGGATGTTTGCGGGATCGAAGCCCCTGCCAGGGTCACGGACCACGATTAACAGATCGCCGTGCTGATCGCAAGCAACATCACATTCAATGCTTTTAGAAGGATCGCTCTTGGCTCCGTGCACGATGGCGTTCGCCAGGGCTTCCACCAGCGCGAGCTCAACCGCGTCTTCCGTCCCGGGGGCGGAATCCAGCTTACGGACGACCTGCATGATGCCGTGAACAACATGGTCAACCGCTTTCTGATCGGCGGCCAACTTGACGTTCAACTTCAAGATCAGTTTGTCGGTATCAAACTCGTGAGTTGCATCGTCCCCTGGCATTCGTTCCTTTCCCTCTTAAGCCCCTAAACCTGGCCGGCTAAGCGCTCCAATTGCCGCCGCCAGTCCAGATCGTCGATGAAGGCGTGCGACTCACGCCAGTCGGGGCGTATTTTTACGAATAATTCGAGATAGACACGCGTACCCACCATCTTTTCGATCTGCAGGCGGGCAGCGGTACCGATGGTCTTCAGCATCTGCCCCTGCCTCCCCACTAAAATTCTCTTTTGGCCGTCCCGTTCGCAATAGATGGTAGCTGCAATCCTAGTGAGTTTCGATCCCTCTTCAAACTGCTCGACCATCACAGTGCTGGCGTGCGGAACTTCCTCGCTGGTGGCAAATAATACCTGCTCACGGATGAGCTCAGCCACCATGAATCGCATGGGCTGATCGGTGATCTGATCCTCCGGAAAGTGGGGCGCTGCCTTGGGGAGCGCGGTCACCACATGGTCCAGCAGAACGTCCAATCCTACCTTCTTGCGGGCGGAAAGGGGGATGACTTGCTTGAAATCGTAGAGTGTGCGGTACTCGTCAATGATGGGCAGCAACTTGTCCTTGCGGGCAACCAGGTCAATCTTATTCAACAGCAGAAAGACCGGAGTACCTGATTTTCTGGCGATATCGAGCGCGAACTGGTCGCTCTGTCCGAACTTCCGGGTGACATCGACGATAAGAAGAAGGAGATCGCACCCTTGCAGGGCTTCTCTAACCTCTGCCATCATCTTGCGGCCGAGGGAACTGTCAGGCTGGTGAACACCGGGAGTGTCGAGGAGGACAATCTGTCCGGCGGGTCTTCCCTTCTGCTTGGGAATTTGCACGATTCCCAGGATACGGTTGCGTGTAGTCTGCGGCTTGGGGCTGACAATGGCCAGCTTTTCTCCCACCAGTGCATTGAGCAAGGTAGACTTGCCGGCGTTGGGCCGGCCCAGAATGCACACGAATCCGGAGTGAAAGGCCATGAGTATTTTGCCGGGCAGCGAGCAGCCCAATACAAGAACTATATCAGCCTCATCTGCTTTGGCTCGACAACCGAGATCCGGACGCGCTTGACACGTCGCTCGGTGGACTCCAGGACTTCGAAGCGCAGTCCGTCCTCTTCAATGACCTCTCCTTTCTGCGGGATGCGTCCAGCCAGTTCGCTTACCAGACCGGCAACGGTTGCAGATTCCTTGCCCTGGGGGCGCATGCCGAAGAGTTCGTCCAAGCGATCGACATCCGTGTTCCCGGCGACTACATAGGAGTGGTCATTTTCGCGGATGACTTCGGCCTTCTCGTGCTCGTCGCGAATCTCGCCCACGATCTCCTCGACCAGGTCTTCGATGGTCACAAGGCCGGCCACTCCGCCGTACTCGTCAACCACGATGGCCATGCGAATGTTGTTTTTCTGCATCTCGCGCAGAAGATCGCTGCCACGCTTGCTCTCAGGCACAAAGTAGACGTCTTTGCGCATAAGGGTGTCCAGAGTGCGGCTGCGGGCCTCGGTGTCAGGAACTTGCAACACATCCTGGGCGTAAACAATTCCCTTGATTTGATGGATGGTGCCTTCGAAGACTGGTACACGGGAGTAGGGCTTCTCGCGCAACAACTCGACGAATTGTTCGACAGTGGTGTTGGTAGGTACGGCCACAATGTCAGGCCGCGGCTTCATGGCCTCACGGACAGTTTTCTCGCCGAACTCCACGGCCGACTGGATTAAGTCACGGTTGCTTTCATCGAGAATACCTTCCTCCTGGCCGGCTTCGATCAGAGCATCGACGGCTTCGGCCTGGGTTTCGGGCTGTTCCTCAGAATGCTCCTTGGTGAGGGCAGTGACCGAGCGCAGAAAGCCCAGTACCAGGGTCGCGGGCACGGCGAGGTAGATGACGATGCGCAGTACCAGCACCCAGCGGGCCAGCCATTGGCCTTTGGTACGCATAAAAAAGACGAACGGCAGGAAGCGATTGAAGATGATTACGATGAGAATCAGGGCCAGGGTGGCTTGAAGTATCTCCTCGATGCGCCAGACGCCCTCGCGAAACACCGCGAAACCGAGCAGCAAGGCGATGGCGGCAGTGGTGAGTTGGGAAAGCACGGCCGCCGACAACGCGGCCCGTTCGCGACTGACCTTCAACCGGGGCTCGACGCTCTGCTCAAAGGCATCGATGTTGTCCTGGAATTCGCGGGAAAGGAATTTGCCGATCTCGAAATAGAGGCGATCAACATAAGAGACGAGGGTCAGGAGTCCGCATAGAAGCAACAGCGCGATGGCAATGGCAAAGTTCATTGTCGTGGCCGGGTGGCGCCGACTGCAACTCTTTCTGTGAGACCCGCAGCCAAACCCAGACGGCGTCGCAGGCTGCGTTCTCTCCTCGCCATTTGACCGTGGTCGCGTTCGTGATCAAGGCCGGCGAGATGGAGCAGACCATGCAAGCAGAGAATCTTAATCTCTTCTGCAGTGGCGTGGCCGAGACGCTTGGCGTTCTGCCTCGCAATGTCGACGGAGATGGCGATGTCACCCGCGAAGCCGTTGCGCAGACCGTCCATCGCGGGAAACGATAACACGTCGGTGGGCTGGTTTTTGCCCCGAAAGCGCCGGTTCAAAGCACGGAGATCCGGACTGCCAGCGAGCAACACATCCACGGAACCGCGCAGCCGTACACAACGCCTGGCGCGCGCTACAAACCGGGTTAGCGCGATGGCGCTCAAACCGGGAACTGGTTTTCGCATAACGATCATCAGAGCCTGTGCAAAAAGCAAAACAGGAGGGCAGCCGCGTGGCACCCTCCTGCCAGATTTCGACTTCTTATCCCTTGATTTCGGTCTCGTTCTCGATCTGATTTGGGGACACCATGTTCTCCTGAGCGTGGGCGGAGCCATTCGACCTTTTCGGGTCTGTGTCCAGCAACAACATCTGTTGTTCGGCGACCCGAGCCTTGTGCTCGTCATAGGCGCGGATAATGCGTTGCACCAGGTGATGGCGCACGACGTCGCTCTCGTCAAAATAAGCAAAGGTCAGGCCCTCGACACTCTTCAGGACTTCGATGACTTCCAGCAAGCCGCTGCGCCGGGCGTTAGGCAAGTCGATCTGGGTGATGTCGCCAGTAATCACAGCCTTGGAGTTGAATCCAAGACGAGTGACGAACATTTTCATCTGCTCGGAAGTGGTGTTCTGGGCCTCATCCAGGATGACGAAGGAATCGTTGAGGGTGCGCCCGCGCATGAACGCGATGGGCGCAATCTCGATGACATTCTTCTCCAGATAGCGATCGACTTTCTCGGGTTCGAGCAGGTCGTAGAGCGCATCGTAGAGCGGGCGAAGATAGGGATCGATTTTGTCCTGCAAAGTGCCGGGTAGAAATCCCAGGCGCTCGCCGGCTTCGACGGCGGGGCGAGCCAGAATGATGCGGTTCACGCGCTTGGACAGAAGCGCGGATATGGCCATGGCAACGGCCAGGTAAGTCTTGCCGGTGCCCGCAGGGCCGATGCCGAATACCATATCGTGCTTCTCGATCGCTTCGAGATAGCGGCGCTGGTTGACGCTCTTGGGTTGGACGGTGCGGCGTCCGGTGGCGCGCTGCCGACCGGCTTCGGCCAAGCCTCGCAGGGTGGCTTTGGGATCAGCCATGAGCACACGCAGCATGCTATTTAGATCGCCATTGTTGAAGACATGGCCGGCGCGGCGCAGATGTTCGTAGTCGGTGAAAACCTGTTGGGCGCGTTCGACGGCGCTGGTGGCGCCATGAAGTTCAATGGCATTCGAACGCAGGTCAATGGTGATGTGCAGGCCGTCTTCGAGGACGTGCAGATTTTCGTCCCTGGTGCCGAACAGGGTTTCGATGTGAGGAGTGATCTCGATACTTTTCTTCATTCAGTTTTGGCGTAGGCCTCCGCGCGCCGATTGCAGGTGCTTGACGGCTGGATTAGATGCGGGCGGGACAGCGATGCAACGCAAAAAGTCTTCTTCGGTCTGGAGGTGGAATCCGCCGGAATGCGCGCTCGCGAGGTGCAAGCAACTGCCATTATGGATAGGGTAGCTTGGGGCGGGGGTGGAGTCAATGGGCCTGCGGAACGGACAAAAATTGAAATGTTTTGGCATTGGCGTGTGGCATTATGTTGAGGAGAGGTGGCTTATGCAGGAGCAGGAAAAGGTCAACAAGGCACGAATGATTGGGTATGCAGTCGGGATCGTCTGCATTGTGGCTGTGGTAGCGTGGAAGTTGGTCGTGCACTAAAGAACGTGATGAGTTTGACCGGGGGGACTTAGTCCCGTAGAATAAACAGGTTGGAATCGGCCTGCCGATTTAGACTCATCCACATTCAAGCGAAGGTAAAGAAGCTTCCATGGCTAATCATTTTTCGGCGCTGAAACGCGCCCGTCAGACTGAGAAACGAACCGCCCGGAACCGGGCTAACACGTCCCGTTTGCGCTCTGCTCTGCGGCAATTGCGGGAAGCGCTCACCAAGGGCGACAAGAAGGCGGCGGAACAGGTGTTCCGGCAAACGGTTTCTGCGCTGGATAAAGGTGTGCAGAAGGGCGTGGTTCATAAGAATACCGCGTCGCGATATAAGTCGCGGTTGAGCGCGCGATTGAATGCAGTGAAATAGCCTTTGGCTGTTTGCTCTTTAGCCAAACTTCTCTAGTGATCTTTCGCCCCTTCGGGGCTTGATCCCGCTTTCAACTTTTACCCATGGCTTGCGCCACGAGCTTTATTCTTGCGCCGCTTCGCGGCTAAGGCTCCTGGCTGTTGACACTAGGCCAAGAGCTAAAGGCCAAGGGCCAAAAGCTATTTACACCGGCAGTTCCTCCTGCGACCACCCTGCTATTTCTAGCTTGGGTTCGGCGGTTAGATCCAGCACCAATTTTTCCAGGACCATGCGCTTGCTGGTCGGATTTGAGCGCAAGGCCAAGTCTGTCTTGGCCACGAGGCGGATGGCGCGGGTCAGTTCGCGTTTCGATTTGTAGCGGCGGGCCTGGCGGATGATGTCATCGGCGGCAAACGGGGGCACGCGGAATCCCTGCCACAGCGCGGCCCATAGCATGCGCTGGTCGCGCACGTTACGCTCGAGGATCACCAGCATCTGGCGAAAAGTTTTTGCGAGCATGTAGAGATGGCCGATGGCGGCTTCGTCGCCGTCTCCGGTGGTGAGAATGGCGTCGAGCATTTCGAGGGCTCGGACGCGGTCTTTGGCGGAGATGGCGTCGGTCAGTTCGTACAGCGACCGCTGCTTGGCCGCCAACACCATGGTTTCGACGTCGCCCAGGGCAATGTGCTTTTTCTCTCCCACATAGAGCATCAGCTTTTCGATTTCGTTTGAGACCATCATCATGTCACCGCCGAGGGCATCCACCAGTTCGCGGGAGGCATCGGCGTCGATCTTCACGCTTCGAGTCTGGCAATACTCGCCGATCCAGCGGACGGCTTCGCTTTCCTCCACACGCGACAGTTCGACGATGGCGCAGAAACTGCCCATGGATTCGCGAATGCGTTCGTAGCGGTCTTTGTCGGTCATTTCCATGCGGCGGGCGTCGGCGGGGATGCTGATGTGGTCAGCCACGAAGATTAGGACGGCGTCGGGGTTGGGATCCTTGCAATAAGCTTCGATGGCAGCCAGCTTCTCTTCGTTCGATCCCCGGCCGAAAAGATTCTTGACCCCGCGGATGAAAAACACTTGAAAGGGCGCCATCAGCGACGGAGTGCGGGCGCGGTCGAGCACTTCGGCCAGGTCGGTGTCGGCGAGGTCGAATTCGAAAAGGCTGAAGTCGCGCAGGTCGGCGGGAACCAGATGCTCGATGATGGCTTCGCGGCAACGCTTGCGGAAGAAGGTTTCGTCTCCCACAAATACATATGCAGGGCGCAGCTTGCGGGCTTGTACTTCGGAGACAAAACGGTCGGCCTGGGCGAAGGCTCGCATCAGAACCCTTCCAGAATATTCGAAACCAGGGTCTGCGCAAAGTCACGAGAAAGGCGCTGGTAGGCGGGAGTGTCTTCCTCAAAGAAACTGTTGGGGTCTTGCGAGATCTCGTACTGCTCGCGGAATAAGTAAGAACCGTTCTCGTACAGGACTTTGCCCTGCTTGTCTTTCAGCGTCACACTCATCGAAATGACCACCAGTACGCTGGCGGCGCGACCGCTCTTCGAATCGTAGGTCATGGGAGTGGTGTAGGTGGAAAGCACTGTGCCTTTCAGAGTGGCGTCGGCATCGGCGTCGGTCTGATTGACGATGTGGCAGTGAGTACGGAGAACCATTTCCCGGACCACCGCCGAGGTCAACATCTGCTCAATCCTGAAAGTGTGGGTTTGGTTGACGAACGCGGGGACGGCAATGGTGCGAACATTCTCGGGAATGATGTTGACTTTGCCAGCAGTATGGTAGCCACAACCGGTTGATATGAGACAGAGGAGTAGAGGCAGCAAACGGTTGCGGAGTGTCCTCCTCATTGAATCTTGCCTCGCGGGCGGGCGGCAGCCATGCTCTCGGCGCATTCGACAGCGGTGGAAGCCGCGATGCGTAAATTGTCGGAGGCCGCCCACAGCCAGAAACTGCGAGGCTGGCTGGAATCGGGAAGGACCGAAAGTTGGATGTCGGATTGTCCGGCGGCATTCACATTGCTTGGAGCATCGTCGGCACCAAGGGTGAGGTTGATGTGTTCTCCGGCGAGAGCCTGCGAAAGACTCTGCACATCAACAACCTGGTCGATTTCGAAATGGAGGGCAAAAGCGTGTCCGTGGAAGATAGGCGCCTGCAGCAAGAGCAAGGACAGATCGGGAACGGAGTCCCCAGCAATCTTGCGGTAGTGTTTGCGGATACGGTTCTCGATGGTTCCGAGAGCCGAGGCAGCTTGCTCGCCGTAACGGACCAGCATGTTGAAGGCGACCTGCGCGTCGAAGACGGTCTTGGGCAATTGCTGAAACGACAGCAGATTCACGGTTTGCTGGTGCAATTCGTCCATGCCCTTCTGACCGTGTTCGGATGCAGGTTCAAATACCGTGGCCGACGAGCGAACTACCTTACTAGCCTTTTGGACCCTGAGCATCAGCAAAGCGAGCACGACGGAGGCGGGGTGCGCCGTCACGACTGGCCCGGGCTGCAGTTCGGGAACTAAGGGTTGCCCCAACTGGCGTTCGATCCAAGGCGAACGCACCATGGCGTCGGCATCCTGCTCCAGAGCGTAGGTCAGATCAACGATGTCAGAGCCTGCGTCGCGGGCGATCTTCCATGTCTTGCGAGCGGACTCGGGATCGGCGGCAAAGAAAGTGAAATCCATGTTGCGGAATTCTTCCGCCCGCACCTTTTGAATGAAGGTGACCTCGTCCCCGAGAGTTTCAAGTTTACCCAGGGATTCGTCGTCATCCAGGAGCTTGACATCGAGGGAGGGAAAATTGCGGTCGTTGAGGACCTCGGCGAGTTCCTTGCCCTGGAGCGATCCGGCGCCGACGATGGCAACCCGGTAGAAACCGCTTCCCCGAGAAGGATCGGCGTGGGAGACCGCGGGCGATTTCAAGTTCGAACTCATGAGGGCTGCGATGCTTCCTTGTAAGTAGGAGGAGGCGGATTGCCGCGGCGGCGGAAAATCCACTGCAAACGCCAGATCACGCCCGAGGCCATATAGCTGAGAGCGAGAATGAATAGCAACCACTGGGAGAAAAACCAAATACCCGCGAAGAACAACGCGAACAAAACGATCAGCTGAAAGGGTTGCCGGGAACGGAAGTCGATATCTTTGAAGCTGTAGAAACGCCAGGTGCTCACCATCAGATATGCGGTAGCAACGGTGATGAGCATCCAGGTGATGCAGCTCCAGAGGGACGAGATCGGGTCACCGCCGGAAAAATGCACCACGGCAGCGATAATGCCGGCTCCGGCCGGGATGGGCATGCCCACGAAATACTTCTTTCCGGGGCGGCCGGGATTTGAGGGTTGCGGGTTGGAAGAAATGTTGAAGCGAGCCAGACGACTGGCACCCGCCATCAGAAATAGGAAGCTGGCGATGGCACCCAGTTGGACCATCTTGCCGGTCAACTCGGAGGATCCCAGGAAAACCGGCAACTGGCGGAAGCCCCACATCCAGGCAAGCATGGCAGGGGCAACCCCAAAGGTGATTACATCGGCGAGGGAGTCCAGTTCTTTGCCAAAATCACTGCTGGTTTTGGTCATGCGCGCGATGCGGCCATCCAGGCCGTCGAAGAGAACGGCAAACCCAATGGCCTTGGCGGCATTGTCGAAATGCCAAAACTCCTGAGCCATGCCGTGCGTGACCTGCAAGATGGCATAGTAGCCGGCGGCGATGTTCGCGGTGGTGAAGAGCGATGGCAGAATGTACATGCCTTTGCGCATCCGTCCCGTGGCACGGTCGTCCCGGCGTCGCCGGGGAAGGTCAGGGAGTTCGAAGTCCATCACCTTGCTCCTTGGCGGGCGCCTTCAGCACCGGCCGTTGCCAACTGACTCTTGGCAGCCAAATGGGCGAGCACGCTTGATCCGCCCTTTACCCGGTCTCCGACTTTCACCTGGATGCCGGCTGAGGTTGCGAGTAGGACATCCACCCGCGAGCCGAACTTGATCAGGCCCACCCGCTCGCCTCGTTCCACATGATCACCGAGGTTTCGGGTGAAGACAATCCTGCGGGCCAGGAGTCCGGCGATCTGTTTGAAGATCACAGTGTGGCCTTCACCCTCCACCGTTACCACGTTCTGTTCATTCTCTTCGGCGGAAGCGGGATTCATGGCGTTGAGAAACTTGCCTTTCTGGTAGCTGACGCGGCGAATGACTCCGCTGATGGGCGAGCGGTTCACATGCACATCAAAGACGCTGAGAAAAATGCTGATGTGGAGATGAGGAGTCCCGTCGAAAGTAGTCCGGCAGATGCTGGTGACCTTGCCATCCGCAGGCGAGACCAGCAGATTGGGCTCGCTGGGGATCACCCGTCCGGGATCGCGAAAGAACCAAAATAAAAAGGCCGCGAGCAAGACCGGGAACAGAGCCCACAGCGGGGCAGTAAGCCACCCCACCAGCGCGGCAGCGCCGAGGAGCGGAAGAGCGTAATAGTAGGCGTCACGCACCATTCTGGGAGATAGCGAGATTATAGTTCAGGATGACAACGGAGGCGGGGTTTTCAGATTTGCGGCAATAAAAAAGGCGCTTATGCGCGCCCGGTTACGAAAAAGGCAATTCCCTGAGCGGCCTGAGGCCGCGCGGGGGGCCTGAAGTCCTTATGCGACCTGGTTTTGTCCGACGCCTTGCTGGAACTGCCGCTCAATGTTCTGCATTTGATCCTTGAGGCGCAGCTTCAGCTTTTTCAAGCGCACTTCTTCCAATTTTTCGTCGTCCGTGAGATAGCGTTTCTGGGTGAGTGAATCGAGACGTTGTTCGTATTGCGTATGCTCTAGCACCAATTGACGGAACTCTTCGTGATTGTTCAAGAGTTGGTCTCTAGAAGTTAGCATCCAGCAGACCTCCTAACCGGGTTGTCAAGCTAGACGTTACCACAGGTCGTAGGACGGCATCAATCCGAAATCTCATAGATGGATAGTTATAGTTATCAATCAGTTGCAAGCGTTGAAGTGCGGTTGCACCAGGTGCGGTGCATGTCAAGAAAGATCTAGTCGGAAGAGGATAGCGGCTTCTTCAGGATCGCGATAATAGTTGGGGCGGCGGCCATTCTCGGAGAAGGCGCACTTTTCGTAGAGGCGGCGGGCGGAGGTGTTGGACTCACGGACATCGAGGTATACAGCGGTCGCGCCGCGCGAGCGAGCGGTCTTGAGAAACTCACGCAGCAGCCGGGTTCCGAGGCCGCGACGGCGGGAGGTAGCAGCGATGGCGATGTTCTCGATCTCCCACTCGGAAGCCACGCCGCGGACAATCAGGAAGCCTTGAATGGCGTCTTGTTCCTCGAGCACCAGGGCGATGCAGGCCTGGGTACCGGAGAAAATAGCTTGATATTGCGCCGCGGACCAGTGGGCGGCGGTGGCAGCATGCTTTTCCAGCGTCATCATGGCAGAGACATCTTCGAGAGTGGCAGGGCGGATCACAAGGCAGCTTCTAGCTATTGGCTTCTAGCTAATCTTCGCAAAAATCTGGTCGGAGCGCCGGAGGTAGTTGGCGTCCAGCGCTTCGGGCGAAATGGTTTGGCCCGACTGAATCTTTTTCCATCCGAGGCGGGCGATGGCGTCGCTGCGGGGCCGGGGGACTTCTTCGACTTGGAGGCCAGCAGAGCGGGCGAGGTCGGCGATGGTCTTGTCAGCAGTGACGACTACATGTCCCTGGGCTGCGGCCAGAAATTCTTCCTGGTTCAGCAGGGATTCAGAGCCGTCCCGCTGGCGGGTGTAGATTTCTTTGCGGCCGGCATCCATTGCGGAGAGTTGGTTGTCTCCGGTTGAAGACGCGGCAATGGCCTCAAGCAACGAGACGGTTGTGATCGGTTTGTTTAGGACTTCGGCCAAAGCCTTGATCGCCGCCAAGCCCACGCGCAGTCCGGTGAAAGAACCGGGGCCGGAAGTGGCGGCGAAGGCATCGATGTCATGCTTGGTGAAACCGTGTTTGGCAAGCAGGGCGGCGATTTGGGGGATGAGTTGAGCCGAGAAAGCTCCCCCATCGAGGGGCGAGAGGCCGAGAATGCGGCAATCGCTGACGTCGCAGTTGGCCAGGGCGACGCTGCCGTCTTTTCCGGAGGTGTCGATGGCGAGAAGGAGCATGGGGGTTTGCTCCTAGTTTCCCTCGACTAGTTCCAACAGAACTCCGCCAGTGCTGGAGGGGTGGACGAACACGTAACGATGGCCACCGGCTCCAACTTTGATTTCTTCTGAAACGAGGCGGACGCCATCTTTTTTCAGGCGGGCGACGGCGGCGGTCAAGTCTGGAACGCGGAGCGAAACGTGATGCAAGCCTTCGCCGCGCTTGGCAATGAATTTGGCAATTACAGAGTTCTCGGAGGTTGGCTCCAGTAATTCCAGACGGGCTTCGCCTACGGGCACCATGACTACACGGACTTGTTCGGCTTCGACGAGTTCTTCGGGGGAGATGGTCATCCCAAGTTTCTGGTAGATGGCCTTGGCGGCGTTCAGCGATTTCACTGCTATGCCGAGATGGTCAATGGTGAACATGGTGAGCCGATGCTTTCGCCCCTCCGGGGCTTGATCTTGTGTCGCCCTGTCCCACGGCTTGCGCCGTGGGCTTTATTCTGTCGCCGCTTTGCGGCTAATGGCCTATGGGTGCTTTTTCCATCTTACCCACGATTTCCTCGACCAACGTGTAGGGGTCGCGTTTGTGTTCGGCGACTTCGGCGGCGTAGCGTGCGACGCTGCCATCCACGAAATGGCTGCGGGCTTTTTCCAGCAGCGCGTCGCGCAGCATCTCGACCAGGCGTTCCTGCCAGTGTTGCACACGATGTTGCAGAGTCAGGTTCTGCTCTTCGAGATACACCTGGTAGTCGGAAATAGCTGAAACCAATTCCGGCATGCCGACGCCTTCAGTGGCTACGGTCTTCACAATGGGTGGAGTCCAGCGATCTCCGCGAATGGCGAGGGTTTGCAGGGCACGGATCTCGCGCTCCACGCGGTCGGCGCCTTCGCGGTCACTTTTGTTGATGACAAAGATATCGGCAATTTCCATGATGCCGGCTTTGATGCTTTGCACGTCGTCACCCATGCCGGGCACGAGAATGACGATGGTGACGTCAGCGACGCGGACGATATCGACTTCATCCTGGCCGACACCAACGGTTTCGATCATGACCAAGTCGCGGCCGGAGGCGTCGAGAACAGTGGCGACGTCTGCGGTGGCCCGGGCGAGGCCACCCAGCGAGCCGCGCGTGGCCATGCTGCGGATGTAGATGCCGGGGTCGGAGAAGTGGTCCTGCATGCGGATGCGGTCGCCGAGGATGGCACCGCCGGTGTAGGGACTGGTGGGATCGACGGCGATGATGCCGACGGTCTGATTCTGCTTGCGATACTGCTTGGCCAGTTGATCGACCAGAGTGCTCTTGCCGGCGCCAGGAGCGCCGGTGAGGCCGAGGATGCGGGCATGACCGGTATGGGGGAACGCGGCTTTGAGCAGATCGGCCCAGCCGGAGGTGCGGTTCTCGACCGTTGTGATGGCCCGGGTGAGGGTGAGTGGGTCGCCGCTGCGTAGGCGGTCCAGCCAGGATTGGAGGTTGGGGATCAAGGAGTCAGTGTAAAGCATGACTACCCCGTTTCGCCGCAGATCAACGTAGATTAACGCGGATGAATCGGGTCTGGCTCGGCTTGGACGGGCGAAAGCGCCCGTCCCCATCCGGCCGGCATTAGTCCTTCAACAACTGCCTCGCGATCACCAGCCTCTGGACTTCGCTGGTGCCTTCGCCGATGGTGCAGAGTTTTACGTCGCGATAGAACTTTTCTGCGGGGTAGTCTTTGATGAAGCCGTAGCCGCCGTGAATCTGCACACTCTCATTGGCACAGCGGACGGCGACTTCGCTGGTGAAGAGCTTGGCCATCGAAGATTCCTGGGTGCTCTTCATACCGGCGTCTTTCATGGCTGCGGCGCGGAAGGTGAGCAGTTTGGCAGCTTCGATTTCGGTGGCCATGTCGGCCAGCTTCCACTGGATGCCCTGAAATTCGCTGATGGCTTTGCCGAATTGCTTGCGCTGCTTGGAATACTTCAGCGCACATTCGTAAGCGCCTTCGGCCATTCCGAGCGCGAGTGCGGCGATGGAGATGCGACCGCCGTCGAGGACGCGCATGGCGTCGATGAAACCAGCACCTTCTTTGCCCAACAGATTTCCGGCGGGAATGACGCAATCTTCGAATATCAGTTCCGAGGTGTCGCTGGCCCGCAGGCCCAGCTTGTTTTCTTTCTTGCCGGGGCGAAAGCCCTTGGTGTCTTTCTCTACGATGAAGGCGGAAAGACCGTGGGTGTGGGCGGCACGGTCGGTGACGGCGATGACGACCAGAACGTCGGCGTAGCGGCCGTTGGTGATGAACGTCTTGGTGCCGTTCAGCACCCAGTTGTTGCCCTTGCGGACGGCGGTCATCCGGGCGCTGCCGGCGTCGGAACCGGAAGAAGGCTCGGTCAAGCCCCACGCGCCGAGGTACTCGCCGGTAGCCAGCTTGCTGACATATTTCTTCTTTTGCTCTTCGTTGCCTGCAAGATAGATGTGGTTCGAGCACAGCGAGGTGTGCGCGGCAACGATGATGCCGACGGACCCATCCACCCGCGACAGTTCCTCGATGGTGGTGACATATTCGATGTAGCCCATGCCGGGGCCGCCATATTCGGTGGGAAAAATCGTTCCCAGGAGGCCGAGCTTGCCCAGTTCTTTGATGGTGGCCAGGGGGAATTCGCCGGCTTCGTCCCACTCCATAACGTGAGGTAGGATTTCGCGTTCGGCAAATTCGCGGACACTTTTCTTGAGATGAAGCTGTTCGTCGTTTAGCTGGAAATCCAAAATATTCCTCTGGGCGGCGGTTGCCGGGTCATACTTCCCCTCGGCAAACCGGAAGGAAGGACAACTCTTCGATTTAAACATGATGAGAGAAAGCAGAAAAGTTACTCTGGGCGCAGGCCAGGAAGAGTGCGGGAAGCCGCATGTTTGCTGGCTGATTTGTCGGGTTTTCGCGAGTGGGCCAACCGACCGATTGGTCGTGAGAAGTTGGTGATATCACACCGAGGGCGAGACGCCCTCGGAACAGCCGGCGGAATGCCGGCGCTACCTGGACACAGCGAGAAAGCGCTCGAAGACTTCATTCGAGAGCAGACGGCCGCGGGGGGTCAGGCGAATGACACTTCCCTGCCGCTCGAGCAAAGCGGCCTGGAGAAGTTCGTCGATGATGGCTACGAGGTCGCGGGATCCGAAATTGTTGCCGACTTGATTCAGATCAACCCCGCGATTCAGGCGCAGCCCAAGGAAGAAGGTTTCTTCGAGGGCAGCGTGACGGTCGATGAGGATCGGCTCAGGAGATCCGCCGGCGACGTACTGTTCCAGTGAATCGGGGGTGGAGAAGCGGACGGCGGTATCGCCGCTCGTCAGCATCGAGTGGGCGTCGACACCGAAGCCGAGATAGGGCTGGCGGGTCCAATACTTCAAGTTGTGGCGGGACTCATGGCCGGGACGGGCGAAGTTGGAAATCTCGTACTGGTGGATTCCGGCGGCCTGGAGGCGGTCGCAGGCGGTCTCATAAAGCGTCGCCGTCAGGTCCTCATCAGGAACGAAGTGGGCGTGATATTTCGTACCTCCGGCGATCAGTTCCCTGCCCAGGCGCGAGTCATCGTCCACCTCGAGCATGTAGACGCTGACGTGAGGAGCCTGAGTGGCAATTATCTGATCGAGGGAAAATTCCCAGCTCCGGGCTGTCTGGTGAGGCAGGCCGGCGATCAAATCGAGGTTGAGGTTGGTGATGCCGGCATCCCGCAGTCGTGTAATATCGTCGAGAACGGTTGATCGATTGTGCAGACGTCCGACCGAAGAAGCTTCTTGGTCCACGAAGGACTGCACGCCCAGGCTCACGCGGTTGACGTGGTGACGCCTGAAAACGTCCAGCACTGCGGCGGTCAGGGTTCCAGGCGCACATTCGACGGTGATTTCGGCTTCGGGCGCGACGTCGAAATTTTGCCAAATCGTGACAAATAAACGCTCCAGTTGGCTAATATCAAGGATGGTGGGAGTACCGCCGCCGAGGTAAATGGAGTCAACGGTCTCGCTCAAACGTCCCACCCATTTGTTGGGCCATGGTTGGAGCTTGGGCCAGGTCGTGACAGATGCGATCAACATAGCGCTGGAAGACGGCCTTGGAAAATACGTCCGAAGCGAAGTTGCAATAGGTACACTTAGTGCGACAGAACGGGACGGAGATGTAGAGGCCGAGGGGCATGCAGGTAATGATTATCCCACTTGCGTTGACGTTGATGCCGGAGCGAGCATCTGAGCAGAGTTTGTGGTTAGGTACAACATGCTTCCACGTGTAGTCATTACAGGAATTGGCGTGGTCAGTCCCAACGGGATTGGCAAGGAAGCCTTTTGCCGCTCAATTCTGGCGGGAAAATCCGGGGTGAAAAGGATCTCGCGCTTCGATCCCTCGGAGCTGCCAGTGCACGTGGCCGGGGAGATTCCCGAGTTCGACGAACTGGCGTGGATGGACCCGAGGGAACGTAAGCATGTTTCCCGAGTGGTTCCACTGGCATTGGCAGCATCGGCGGAAGCCATTCAGGATGCCGGGCTCGATCCGGCAGCGATGAGCATGGAGGAGAAACGCGAGATTGGCGTAATCCTAGGCACGGGCGGCGGAGCGCAGGAGTTCTCCGAGGAACAGTACCGGCTGTGGCACAGCGGTCACATCAAGCAGGTCAGCCTGTTCTGTATTCCGAGCGGCACCATGGGCACGATTCCGAGCGAAGTCAGCATGCGTTTCGGCTTCCGGGGATACAGCCACGTGGTGACCGCAGGCTGTACTTCTTCGACGGATGCGATTGGCTACGCTTACCAGCACATTCAGGCAGGAGTGCAACCCCTGTTTCTAGTGGGCGGTGTGGATTCAGCAATTACCCCGGGAATCATTAAGGGATATACCATGCTGCGAGCGCTGACGCAGTCGTGGAACCAGGAACCGGAGCGGGCGTCACGGCCGTTTTCCGCGGACCGTGACGGATTCGTCATCGCGGAAGGTTCGTGGATGTTCATCCTGGAAGAATACGAGCATGCGCGGGCGCGAGGCGCGCGTATGTATGCGGAAGTCATCGGCTATGGCTCAACCTGCGAGGCCTTTCATCGGGTACGCATGAGCGAGTCTCCGGAAGAGCCGGCGCGGGCATTGACGCTGGCCCTGGATGAAGCGGGCATTGCGCCGCAAGACGTGCAGTATGTGAACCTGCATGGGACATCGACAGAAATGAATGACCGGGTGGAGACGCGGGCGCTGAAACTGGCGCTGGGCGGGCAGGCGGGGCGAATTCCCATGTCAGGGTTGAAATCGCAGATCGGACATGCGCAAGGGGCTTGCGGATCGGCCAGCGTGGCGGCGACGCTAATCGCCATGGAACATAGCAAGGTCCCGCCGACCATCAATCTGGATGTACGCGATCCGGAGTGTGATTTAGACTACGTCCCCGATGTAGGGCGGGCGGCGCAGATCGAACACGCGATCTGCAACTGTGTGGGGTTCGGGTCGAAGAATTCGGCGCTGGTGCTGCGCAAAGTCGCATAGGTAGAATCCCAACCACAGAGTGCACAGAGGCTCACAGGGTGGCGCGGTTGTGGGCATGGCCAGAAGAGACCTTAACCACAAAGGACACTAAGGCACACAAAGGAAATCCCACAGAAGCGAAACCTTTTCCATCCTACCGCCGCGCTTCCCCATCTACTTAAGGTATCTTTTAGAAGAGCGCATGGCCCAAGAAGAAGAAGTACTAGGCAAAGCCTACGACAGCCGGCTGATGAAGCGGCTGATGGTGTATTTGCGGCCCTACAAGTGGCAGGTGGGGATTTCCCTGGTCGCCATTCTGATCAAGGCGGGGGCTGACGTGCTCGGACCTTACCTGGTTGCGGTGGAGATCGACCGTTATCTGGCTCCGACCAAGAAACCTGGCTTTCTTGATTCTTTCCTGAGTGGCAATCCCCTGACGGGCGTCGCCGAAATCGCCGCCATCTATGTCGGGTTGATTACTCTGAGCTTCCTGCTCGAGTACCTGCAAACGTATTTCATGCAGTGGACTGGACAGATGGTGATGTTTGACTTGCGCAGCCAGATCTTCCGCCATCTGCAGCACATGCATATCGGTTTTTACGACAAGAACCCGGTGGGCCGCCTGGTGACACGGGTCACCACCGATGTGGATGCGTTGAACGAAATGTTCACTTCGGGCGTCGTTTCGCTGTTTGAAGACGTTTTTGTGCTGGCCGGCATTGTGGCGATCATGCTGTCCATGAACTGGAAGCTGGCTCTGATCACGTTTGCGGTACTGCCGCTGATCGGCTACGCGACCACGGTTTTTCGCGACAAAGTGCGGGATTCCTACCGGCGTATTCGTGTGGCCATCGCACGCATCAATTCTTACTTGCAGGAACATGTCAGCGGCATGGTGGTGCTGCAACTGTTTAATCGCGAAGAGCGGGCCTTCGACAAGTTTTCCGAAGTCAATGCACTCCACATGGACGCGTTCAAAGACGCGATCATGGCGCATGCGGTCTACTATCCGGTGGTGGAAATTCTTTCTTCGGCTGCCATTGCCAGCGTCATCTGGTTTGGCGGGAATCACGTTATGCAAGGCGTGGTCACGCTCACGGCCGCGCTGGGTTTCTCGCAGGGGAGAGTTTTGCTTCACTGGGTGCCGACCCTGACGACGCTGGGAGTGCTGGTCGCCTTCATCCAGTATGCGCAGCGCTTTTTCCGGCCGATTCAGGATTTCAGCGAGAAATACAACATCCTGCAGTCGGCCATGGCCTCAAGCGAGCGCATTTTCAAACTGCTCGACGCCCCAGTGGAGATCACGTCGCCGGCCGTGACCAAGACGCCGGATGGGCCGGGGCGGATCGAATTCGACCATGTATGGTTTGCCTATCGCAAGGTGCCGGCGGCAACGGCCGAACCGCGCCCGGCTGACGTCTCCGCTCATACCCAAGTGTTGCTCGGAGAGCCGGATTGGGTGTTGCGGGATGTGAGCTTTGTCATTGAACCGGGAGAGACGGTGGCTATCGTTGGCCACACCGGCGCGGGGAAAACCACGATCATCTCCCTGCTGATGCGGTTCTACGACGTGCAGAAGGGCGCAATCAAGATCGATGGCGTGGATGTGAAAGACATGGATCTCGGCGATCTGCGGCGGCGCTTCGGGGTGGTGCTGCAGGATCCGTTCCTATTCACGGGAACCGTCGGCGGAAATATCCGCCTGGGCACGAATTGGATTCAGGATGAGGATGTGGAGAAGGCAGCGGAGGACGTAAATCTTGGCGACTTTATCCGCACCCTGCCCGGCGGATTCAAAGAGGAAGTAAGGGAACGCGGCAGCACGCTGTCGACCGGTCAGAAACAACTGATTTCGTTTGCGCGAGCTCTGGCACACAGTCCTAAGATCCTGATTCTTGATGAAGCGACTTCGAGTGTGGACACGGAGACCGAGTTTCGCGTCCGGGATGCGCTGAACCGGATGGTAGAAGGAAGAACCTCTGTGATCATTGCTCACCGGCTGTCTACGATACAGCGTGCGGACAAGATCATTGTGATGCACAAAGGGCAGGTGCGCGAGATGGGTAGTCACCAGGAACTGCTGGCCAAGCGCGGGATTTATTACAAGCTGTATCAGCTTCAATACAAGGACCAGGAGATTGCGGCGGGGCCGCCGGTCACGGCAGGAGCGGATGACTAGACGGTTTCCCAACGGGTCATGCGCCAGAATAACGGTACCAACTGATCGACTTTCGTAACTCGGATGGTCAAGGTCTGCCCGATAGAATCCGCTTGTGGGAGAGCGAGATCAGCAGGCATTTGAAGAAGTAAGCCGGAACAGTCCGGAAGCAATCCCGGTACAGATGCGCCACATTGAAGGCCGGGAGTGGTGGCTTTGGGGGTTTGCAGTTGCGGTGACCCTGGCGCTGACCCTGGGTATTGTCTCGTTCACTTTTCCCTGGTTTCACCTGGAGACGGACGCCGACTATTGGTTTGACCTGCGCGAGTGGGTGCGTGGGTTGGCCGGTCTGGTGCTCTTGTTCGACCTGTACACGGTGTATCAGCATTTTCAACTGCAGCGCATGCGCCGGCAACTGGCGGAGCGTGACCAGCTTTTTCAACTCATCAGCGAAAACGCGGCGGACATGATCGCGCTGGTGGACAGCGAGGGCCGCCGGCTCTACAACAGTCCCGCCTACGAGAAGGTGCTGGGGTATTCGCCTGAAGACCTGAAAAAAACATCCTCAATTGAGCAGATTCATCCCGATGACCGCCCGCGAGTTTTACAGGCGGCGGAAAAGGCGCGTGTCAGCGGCCGGGGCGAGCGGGTGGAATACCGCATCCTGCATAAGGATGGATCGTGGCGCACCCTGGAATCGACGGCCAGCGCCATCCGCAACGCCAAGGGACAGACGGAAAAACTGGTCATAGTGAACCGCGACATCACCGAGCGCAAACGCGCGGAAGAGTTGCTGGTGCACAATGCGTTCCATGACGGACTGACGAATCTGCCCAATCGCGCGCTCTTCCTTGACCGGTTACAACATGCGCTGACACTCTCCAAGAAACACTCGAACTACATGTTTGCAGTACTGCTGATTGACATCGATGAATTCAAGGTCATCAATGACAGTCTGGGGCACACGGCGGGCGATGAATTGCTGATCCAGATCGGCCGGCGATTGACGGAATCGGTGCGGCGGGCCGACACGGTTTCACGGCCGCGGGCCCCGGGGATTGTAGAGAAGCCAATCAACGACGGGACCCTGGCCAGGCTGGGCGGCGATGAGTTCACCATTCTGCTGGATGACATTCGCGATCCGATTGAAGCCGTGCGCGTCGCTGAGCGCGTACAGGCGGAGCTGGCAGCACCATTTGTAGTCAACCGGCAGGAAGTGGTGATCTCCGCGAGCATTGGGATCGCATCCAGCACGACTCCCCACACGCAGGCGGAGGACTTGATCCGCGACGCCGACATCGCCATGTATCGCGCCAAACGCAGCGGTAAAGCACGCTGCGAGGTTTTCGACACCGCCATGCATGCGACTGCGGTGAAGCGCCTGCGGCTGGAGACACGACTTGCGGAAGGCCCTCGATCAGGGAGAGTTCCGGGTCTACTACCAGCCAATCGTGTCTTTGCAGACCGGCAGGATTACCGGTTTCGAAGCACTGAGCCGGTGGCAGCGCCCCGAAGGGGTGGTTCCACCACTTGACTTCATTCCGGTGGCCGAGGAAACCGGGCTGATTGTTCCCATTAACCGGCAGCTACGGCTCGAAGCCTGCCGGCAAGTGATGGCGTGGCAGAGGCAGTTCCCGGCCAACCCGCCGCTCACTATGAGCATGAACATCACGGCCAAAGAGTTTGCTCAACCCGAAATGGTCAGCGAGATCGGAAAGACTTTGGAGCAGACCGGCATTGATCCCGACTGTCTGCATCTGGAAATTGTGGAAACCATTGCCATGGGAGATACGGAAAAATCTGGACAGGTGCTCTCCCAACTGAAAGGCTTGGGTGTGCACTTGAGTATCGATGATTTTGGTACGGGATACTCTTCACTCAGCCGTCTGCGCCGCATACCGGTGGACACACTGAAAATCGACCGGGTTTTCATTATGAACATGGACAGTGATCCGGAAAACCGGGAGATTGTGCGGGTCATCATCACGCTCGCCCATAACCTCGGCCTGAAAGTAGTAGCGGAGGGAGCGGAAACTGAGGTGCATGTAAAGCAATTACAGCAGCTGAATTGCGAACAGGCGCAAGGATACTTCTTCTCCCGCCCGGTAGATGAAAAGGCCATGACGCAATTGCTGGCGGCCAGCCCAGGCGTGAAAAGCGCGGCGGCAAGCGGGTAAGGATTTCTCTCCGAGCTTAATTCTCCGGTTCCCAAATTGATTTCCCTACTCCCTTGCTGTAAGACCCAAGCGGTCCTATAATCGCCAGCCGTGCGAAAGAGGATCGTCATGCGGGCCTTGCCGGGGGCTTTCCTATTGGCAACTGTAACTTTCATAGGGTGCAGCACGCACCTGACACCAGCTCGCGCTAACGCAGTCGAAAAAGACCTGCGAGCTTTCATGGGGAGCGTGGCTCACGACATCACCCAGGAGGGTCCGGCGGCGTGGCGCAGGTACTTCGCGGACAGCCCGGCGTTCTTCATGGCGGTTAATGGTCGCTTGGTGTTTCCGAATAACGCAGCGGCGACGGTCGGGAATTCAGCAGGTGACGCGACCATTAAGCAAATCGATTTGCGCTGGGGCGATGATGTGCGAGTAGATCCGCTATCCCAGGAGTTTGCCGTGGTGGCGGCTTCCTACCACGAGGTGCGCGTGGACGCCGCGGGGCAGCGGGTGGAAGAGACTGGATTCTTTCTGCGACAGCGGAATATCGTGATGGTCATTGGCAGTTTCGAAACGTGCATTGGTCGGTACCCGTACCCCCTGCAGGACCGTAGCTTGGCGGGCAGGACGGCGGCGCTACAATGTCCTGCGTGCGCATTCTGATCTCGGCGGGCGAAGCTTCGGGAGAGATGTATGGAGCCGAACTGATGGCGGCGCTCCACCGTCGCCTGCCGTCCGCCCAATTCTTCGGTGTGGGCGGAAACCGCATGCGGGGGCAGGCTGCGAAACCGTGGTGGACACCAGGGACCTGGCCGTGGTCGGAATCACGGAAATTCTCAGCCATCTACCGAAAATCTACGGGCTTTTTCTCAAGCTGATGGCAGCGGTTGATGCTCATCCGCCTGATCTTGCCGTTGTGATTGATTCGCCGGCGTTCAACTGGCGGGTGGCGAGGCAGATGCGCAAGCGCGCTATTCCGGTGGTGTACTACGTGTGTCCGCAGTTCTGGGCGTGGCGCCAGGGACGCGTGCGTTTGCTTCGACGGTACGTCAACAAGGCGTTGGTGATTTTCCCTTTTGAAGAGAAGTTCTATCGTGATCGCGGCGTGGATGCGACCTTTGTTGGGCATCCGCTTGCTGGTCTTGCCAAGCCCCAGATATCGCGTAAGGACTATGCGGCCCAGCATGGCCTGGATGCGGCCAAGACTTGGATCACGCTGATGCCGGGAAGCCGGGTAAAGGAAGTGCGTATGAATCTGCCGGTAATCCTGGAGTCGGCAGCCACCCTGGGAGCGAAGTACGAGTTCTTGCTGCCGTTAGCGCCGACGCTGGATCGCAACTGGCTTGAGGGTTTGATCGGCGGGCGTGATGCAATACGGCTGGTGACGGAAGCGCTTCCGGCCCTGGTTCATTCGCGGGCGGGAATCATCGCCAGCGGCACGGCGACGGTGGAAGCGGCGCTGATGGGAACGCCGTTTGTGATGGTTTATCGCGTGAGCCCGCTTACTTATCTGCTGGGACGATCACGAGTGAAAGTCCCATATTTTGCCATGGTAAATCTGATCGCCGGAAAAAAGATCGTGCCGGAGTTAGTGCAGCAGGACTTCACAGCAGACAAGGTCGTGGCAGAGATTGTCAAAATCTTGTCAGATGGGCCGGCGCGCGACACAATGATAGCGGGACTGGCTGAGGTCAAAATGGCCCTACGCGGTGCGCCGGACAGGCTCCCTGCGGCGGAGCAGGCCGCGGAGGCCATCGTGGCGGTCATGGGCCAGGCCGAAAAAAGCCATGGAAAGGCAGCCTCCACCCACGTCGAGGATTAGGCCACCCCTTGTGGCAACAGCATCTTTTAGGTCACAATTCACATCATACTTAAAGGTTCTGGAGACTCTTCCTAAATGCCCTGTCCAGGTCGGCGTCAGCGTCGCGCCCTAGCCCTCGGCCTTGCCTGTTTTCTCCTAGTCTGTTGCTTACCGTCCTGGGCGGCGGAAAAAACGCGCCTCCGGGTCGATGACTATCAGATTGACGCCGAGCTCACTCCGCATACCCACAAGATCACGGCGCGAGCCAAAGTGAAGTTCACCGCACTTGAAACTCTGAACATCGCCACTTTTGAATTGCACAACGCTCTGCGCGTCACCAAAGTGACCGACGATGCAGGAAAACCGGTTTCGGCCGAGCGCGGGGTGCAGGATTCCAGCGTGCGAGTGCAGCTGTCCAAAGAGTTGACCAAAGACGAGTCGACCAGCCTGACTTTCGAATACGATGGCACGCTCGAGTCGGCGGACGAGAGCCCGGTACAAGGTCTCAAAGTAGCGTCGATCAACGACGACACCAGCTATCTGCTGTACGCCGGCCGCTGGTTCCCGGTCAGCGGTTATGGCCTGAACCGATTTACGGCGACCATGAACATCACGGTTCCTGCCCACATGGTGGTGATTGGCAGCGGGAAAGAGAGTGTAGGAGTTCCGCTTCCGCCCAAGAAAGGTGCAGTGGCGGGCCTTCCGACGAAGACCTTCAGCTTCACGTGGGATAAACCGAGCTTTCCGGGAACCATCATTGCCGGGACGTTTCAGGAATTCAAGAGTGACGAAGCGGGAGTTGACCTGCACGTCTACTTCAAGCCCATCCACCAGAACCTGGGGGCTCAGTACGCCACCACTGCGGTCAAGGAATTTACCTACTATGTGACGCTGTACGGCGCGGCGCCTTCAACCAGGCTCAAAATAGTGGAGATTCCCGATGATACTGTGCCGTCTGCCTGGGCGCCGGAAATTGCCGCGGTCGCCAGCCGCGCAGTCACGGAAAAAATCAATTATCGATTGCTCGCGAATACGATCGCGCACCAATGGTGGGGAGTATCGGTCAGTCCGGAGTCACTCGACGATTGGTGGCTGTCGGATGGCTTTGCCCGCTATTCGGAAGCGCGATACATCGAGAGCGCGGCCGGTACCGCGGGCCTGGAGGAAGCGGTCAAGGACATGTCGGTCGGGGCGCTGGCCTACGACACCGTTCCGCTGGCCACGGTGGGCAAACTGGATGTCTTTTCGCCCGAATTCCAATCCCTGGTGACCGACAAGGGCGCGATGATTCTGCACATGCTGCGCTGGGTCGAGGGAGATCAGAAATTCGACCTCACGATGCGCAGCTTTGCCACTAAGTATGCCGGCCAGTCGGCCTCCCTGGACGAATTTCGGGCCATCGCCGAACAGTATTACGGCGACAAGCTGACCTGGTTCTTTTCCCAGTGGCTTGACTCCACCGGAGCGCCCGAGTTCAAGACGAAGTACACGGTGTACCGGCTGGGAAGCAATAAGGGATTCCGCGTGGTCGGTCAGATTACACAGGACCTGGACTTGTTTCGCATGCCGGTAGACTTGAGGATTGACACCGACGGAAAGACGGAAGACAAGCGGATTGAAGTGGTGGGGACGGATTCGCCCTTCACGATTGAGACTTTCGGGAAACCGCGGCGGATTTCGATTGATCCGGGAAACCGGGTGTTGAAGAATTCCAGCGAGGTTAAGCTGCGCGCGTCGATTCAACGCGGGCAGGCGATGGTACAGCAAGGCGATTTCTCAGGCGCACTTTCCGAGTACAACAAGGCGCTGGAGGTCAGCAAGAACAGCTCGCTGGCGCATTACCGGGTTGCGGAAGTCTTCTTTCAGCAGAAAAACTATCAGGCCTCCGCCAATGCCTATCGCGACTCGCTCAACGGCGATGGCGAGCCCCGCTGGACAGAAGTTTGGAGTCACATCCAACTAGGCAAGATTTTTGACATCACCGGACAGCGGGAACGGGCGGTTGGCGAATACCGCCAGGCCCTGCAGACCAACGACAACACCCAGGGAGCGTTGGAAGAAGCGCGGAAATATCTGCAGAAGCAGTTTGAGCCAGAGAAGATAAAACAAAGCGGCTTATAGCTTGTGGCTGGTTAGAACGCCCAGCGCAGTAGAGACGCTCCTACCGTAAACCCGGCGCCCACCGCGGCCAGAAGCACCATGTCCCCCTTTTTCAACTTGCCTTCCTCGCGTGCTGTGCCCATCGCCAGCGGCAGCGTGGCCGAAGTAGTGTTGCCGAAACGGTCGATATTGATGATCACGCGATCCATGGGCATCCCCAGGCGCTCAGCGGTGTTGGTGATAATGCGGCGGTTGGCTTGGTGAGGAATGAATACGTCGATATCCTTGCCGGTCAGGCCATTGCGTTGCAGGAGTTTTTCGCAGACTTCCGCCATTTTGCGGACTGCGAACTTGAATACCGCCTGGCCATCCTGATGGACGTAGTGCATGCGATGCGCAACCGTCTCGTGAGTGGCGGGGTTCAAGCTGCCCCCGGCGGGCATGAACAGCGAACAACCGCCGGAGCCATCGACTTCGTGCAGGAAGTCGATCAGGCCGAGGGAATCGTCGGTCGCGGGTTCCAACAAGACGGCTCCGGCGCCGTCGCCAAAGATGACACAGGTTGCACGATCGGTGTAGTCGATGATCGAAGACATGATATCCACGCCGATGACGAGGACTCGCTTGTGATCGCCTGAGACTACAAATCTCGACCCCACCTGCAGCGCGTAGAGAAACGAGGAGCAGGCTGCGTTCATATCAAATCCCCAGACGTTCTTGGCACCCAACTTGTCCTGTACCAGGCAGGCAGTGCACGGAAACAGCATGTCCGGAGTGACGGTGGCAACGATGATGGCATCCAGATCGGAAGGCTCTAGCCCGGCCTGCGCAAGCACGCTCTTGGCAGCTTCCAATCCCAGATCGCTGCTGGCGACGCCTTTCTCGGCGAGATGGCGTTCCCGAATGCCGGTGCGATCCAGGATCCACTGGTCAGTGGTGTCGACCATGGTTTCCAGGTCAGCGTTGCTAAGCACGCGGGGCGGAACATAGGTTCCAAGAGCGCTGATCTTGGCGCGCAGCAGTTGACTCACTCGCAGGGATCTCCAGTTGGAATGTAAACCCGCTATTGTGCCGCACGCGTACCAGCCATGTCCAATGGGGGTTGTGACTTCCGGTTTTCTGAGAAGAAAAAGCTGAAAGCCAGGCACCGGCGACCCACTGCACACGCAAGAGCCCGTTACCGTTGCTTCCTTCCGGACCTGGCGGGGTTGGCGGGAAGTCGTCGCGTGGGACCGATGCCTGACATCACGATTCTAACATTGCAGAGACGACGGCTTTCGGCTTTCGGCTTTCGGCTTTTAGCTTTTAGCTTTTGGCTTTTGGCTTTTGGCTTTTGGTCGCGGACATCGAGAGTACCCTTCCCTTCCAGCGCAAGAAAGCGAACAATAGATAGAGTTTTCATGGCCACTATCCACCATCCAACTTCGGCCCCGGTTGCTTTGCCGGGGGCGATTGAGCGCTACTTTCAAATCGCGCTCTATTTGCTGGTGCTGACGGGATTTGCAACCCTGGCATCCACCGGGGGCCTGGACCTTCCAACGATGGTTTTGGCTGGCGGCGCAATTCTGTTTCGCGGATATTGCGTGGCTACACAGCGCAGGGTGCTGATTCCGGAGCGCTGGACCACGATTCTGACGCTGGTGTATGTCGTGTTCTATCTGGCGGATTACCTGGTGATCTCGCGCACCTTCGTCAGCCCGGCCGTGCACCTCGTCCTTTTTGTGCTAGTGGTCAGGCTGTTTTCGGCACGGCGCGACCGCGACCATTACTTTTTGGCGGTGATCGCTTTCCTGATGGTGCTGGCGGCCGCGGTGCTGACAGTGGACTCGACGTTTCTGCTGGCGTTCTGCGGATTCATGCTGACCGCAGTGGCCACGTTCATCTTGATGGAGATGCGGCGCTCTTCGGCAAGTGCGGCGTTTCGATCAGCGACGGAGGACACCTCCCTTTCGCGGCAGATGGGCGTCTCGTTGGCCAAGGTTACGCCCGCCCTGGTGCTGTTAATCGCGCTGGGCGCGTTGGTGATTTTCTTCGTGCTCCCGAGGGTTTCGAGCGGATATCTGAGCGCCTACACACCAAGCAGCGAGATTGCCACGGGCTTCAGCGATCGCGTGCAACTGGGACGGATTGGAGAGATTCAACAATCCGGCGCGCTGGTGATGCACATTCAGATTGATGGCGACTCCCATGGAGCTTTCGACCTGAAATGGCGTGGTGTGGCGCTGAGCTTGTTCGATGGCACCACCTGGTCGAATCCTTATGAGCATCGTTTGATCCCGCGGTCACCGGGTGGACAGTTCGTGCTTTCTTCGGCAGGTGGACAGCATGTGGGCGAACACCTTGTGCATTACCGCGTGCTGATGGAGCCGATCGCTAACAATGTTTTCTTCCTGGCGCCGGAGGCGCTCAGCCTGGGAGGAAACTATCGGCTGGTGTCGCGGGATGATGCGGGCGCGGTTTTCGATACTGACCTTGAGCATCCGGTAAGCACGTATGATGCGCAATCGGATATTGCCCAGCCGGGACCGGCGGTGTTGCGCGGGGCTGCACTGGAATATCCGCCGGCAGTGCTGCTGAATTACCTGCAATTGCCGCGACTGGATCCGCGAGTGGCCCCGCTGGCGGAGCAGATCACGGCTGGCGGAAGCAACAACTACGACAAGGCTGTGGCGTTGGAGCGTTATCTGCGGACGCACTTCGGATACACGCTGCAACTGGGACGCTCGGCGCAGCGTGACCCGCTGGCGTATTTTCTGTTCGAGCGCAAGCAGGGGCATTGCGAATATTTTGCTTCAGCCATGGCCGTGATGCTGCGAACCCTGCGGATTCCGTCGCGGGTGGTGAATGGATTCCGCACCGGCGAGTTCAACGACGTGACTTCGCAATATCTGGTGCGCGCCAGCAATGCGCATTCGTGGGTGGAAGCTTACTTTCCCGGGATATGGCTGGATCAGTTTCGATCCCACGCCAGCCGCGCCGTTCCAGGTCAGGACGGGCTGGAGCCGTTGGGCGCTTTATGCCGATGCGATGGCCTCGTTCTGGCGGGAGTGGGTGGTCAGCTACGACGTGAGCCATCAGTACATCTTGGGACAGCGTGCGGCGCAGGGTGGCACGCAATGGATTCGCAGGCTACGGCGGTGGGAACGGCGACAGTACGATACCTGGCTGGAGGCTGCGCGCCGAACGGGACGGGCAGTGTCGGATGCTCCGTGGCGCTGGAGCGGGATGGCGTTGGGCGGGGCAGGGTTGCTGGTGCTGGGCGCGTATTCGGGGCGGCTGTGGCGGGCGTTTCGCCGGCGTCAGGTGGCAGCGCGGCCGGAGAGGTCACCGCGGGTTGCGGCGACGATCTGGTACGAACGCGTGCTGCGGATGCTGGCGAAGCGCGGCTGGGAGAAGTTGCCGGCGCAGACTCCGGCGGAATTTGTGGCGGGGCTGGCGGAGGACAAGGTGCGTAGGCCGGTGGCGACATTTGCTGAGCATTATGAACGGGCGCGGTTTGGGGATTCGGCGGAGGATGCGGCACGGTTGCCGGAGGATTATGAGGAAGTGGTGGCGGCTAGCAGGCGGTAGAGATGGGCTGTTAGACCCTAGCTGCTTGCTTGGGCGTTGATGTATGCTGGCGGCGTTTGATCTGGCTGAGGACTCCTGGGTGGCTCTGGAGGAAGACTATGGCGAAGGCCGTTCTCTACGCGTCGGTGATGATTCTCAGTTGCGGGTTTGCATTGGGACAGGCGCAAGAAAAAGTACTCTACAATTTTTGCTCGGATGCGAGCTGCGTTGATGGGGGACCTCCCGCCGGAAGCCTGGTCTTTGATCAGGTGGGGAATCTGTTTGGAACAACTTCGGCGGGCGGCGCGAAGTGCCCGAAGATTGGCGGTTGCGGCACTGTGTACGAACTCTCTCCCAACACGGACGGGAGGTGGACGCACACGATACTTTACAGCTTCTGTTCAGTGCCTGAGTGCGCCGATGGCAAATTCCCGTTAGCCGGACTAATTTTCGATAAGGCTGGAAATCTGTACGGAACCGCCAGCAGGGGTGGGGCATTCGACGGTGGCACTGTGTTTGAGTTGTCGCCGCCTTCTGCTCCGGGTGGTGTCTGGACGGGGTCTGTGTTGTGGAGTTTCACTGGCCCACGTCATGGCGACGGGATCCTCCCTGCGGCTCGTTTAACCTTCGACGCAGCCGGTAACCTTTACGGAACGACGAATAGGGGCTTGTCGATTGTGTTTCAGCTTGTGCCTCCCCCCCTAGGCGGTAAATGGACCGAGAATCGACTGTCAACTGGCTTTAACTCCGGGGTTCACCAGGGGCTGTCCAACGTGGTTTTCGATAAGCTAGGAAATCTATATTTCACTGGATCCGGGTATGTCCCACCCGCCACGGGCGTGTACGAGCTTTCACCCACTGTCCCACCTCCGTGGAAGGGGGTTCTGCTGTACGACTTTAATGGAAGGGGAGGATATAACCCTCTTTCCGGCGTTGTATTTGATGAGCAGGGATATATGTACGGAACGGTTAGCGAAGGGACATCCACTGGATGCGGTGGTGTGTTTCGAATCAATCTAACCGGGAATGGCCGTAAGGAGAACGTGCTTGCCTTTGACGGGACGAATGGTTGCACTCCGTCGGGTGGAGTCCTCGTTCACGGCGATACCCTATACGGCACGACCCAAGCCGGAGGGGCTTTTGGCGGTGGCACGCTTTTCGAGATCCATTACCTCGTGGAAAGTGTTCTCTACAGTTTCTGTTCTCAGTCGAATTGTGCGGATGGCAGCGGACCCAACAGCGACTTGGTTTCCGATGGGACAAGCCTTTTCGGTACCGCGCCAAAAGGTGGAGCGAACGGTGCGGGCGTGGTGTTCCAGATCACCCCGTAAGCAGCGGCATCGAGGAAGAAGTAGGTCTCTCTCGACTCATTCCGAATTCTACGACAGACGTATGCCCCCAGCGGGGCTAGGTTCACCGCTCGGTCGGACAGAAGTGTCCGTTCTACTCCGACATCGGAGCCGTCCCGCGAGCTGCTAAAATAGCTAGATTACATGCCGCCTCCGAACCCCACAGTAGAGATCGACGACGAAGCCGAAATCACTGAAAAAGCGGCCCCTGCGCCACCTAAGGTCGGCTTTGTCAGCCTGGGATGTCCCAAGAACCTGGTCGATAGCGAAGTCATGATGGGCATGCTGGCACAGGCCGGGGCGGAGTTGATTGCCCGCGCCGAAGATGCTGACGTCATTGTGGTCAACACCTGCTCGTTCATCGAGAGCGCGCAGCAGGAATCGGTGAATGCGATTCTGGAGATGGCGCGGCATAAGAACGATGGCCGGGCGCGCAAGTTGATCGTCGCGGGTTGCCTGGTGGAACGCTTTCGCGGCGACATTCAAAAGAACATTCCTGAAGTTGATGCAGTGGTTGGCACCGGAGAGCTGGAGAATATTCTGGCGGCGGCTGGAATCAGACCTCAGCCGACGACAGCATTCTCCCTTCAATATTTTGACCTCGCGGCCAGAGGGCGATGCTCGTGCCGCCCAAGGCCGATTCTCGCGGGAGTCGTGGGACGGCGCCATCGCCGATCTTCCCAACTATCTGTATGACGAAGCCACGCCGCGTGTGCTGGCCACGCCGAAGTACACCGCGTATGTGAAGATTGCCGAGGGCTGCGATCATCCTTGCAGCTTCTGCATTATTCCGCAGTTGCGGGGAAAGTTTCGCTCGCGGCGGTTTGAATCGGTGGTTGCCGAAGTTGAGCGCCTGGCGCACGGTGGTGTGCGCGAGGTCACGCTGATCGGCCAGGATACGACCTGCTATGGAGAAGACTTCGGTTTGAAAGACGGTCTGGCGCTGCTGCTGGAGAAACTTGCCGGCATCGAAGACCTGCGCTGGATACGGTTTCTGTATGCGTATCCCAACAAGATTACGGGCAGACTGCTTGAGACCATTGCCGGTCATGACAAGATTTGCTCGTACATGGACGTGCCTCTGCAACACGCGTCGGCAACGGTTTTGAAGAGGATGAAGCGCGGTGGCGGGACGGATGTTTTTCTGCGGTCGATTGAAAAGATGCGGCGCACGATTCCCGACGTAACTTTGAGAACATCTTTCATTGTGGGCTTCCCCGGAGAGACCGAGAAAGAATTTGAAGAGTTGTGCGAGTTTGTGCGGGAGGCCAAGTTCGACTGGATGGGAGCGTTCGGTTATTCCGATCAGGACGGTGCAGGCGCTTTCGGGATTGAGAACAAGTTACCGGGACGTGAGATCGAGCGGCGACGCAAGCATTTGATGCAGATACAGAAGCGCATCAGCAAGAAGAGCAAGAAAGCTCTGGTCGGCAGGGAGTTTGACCTGCTGCTGGGAGGCATGTCCGAGGAAAGCGATCTCTTGCTCGAAGGCCGCACCGCCATGCACGCTCCGGAGATCGATGGCAAAGTGTTTGTGAATGATGTGCGCGAAGGGCTAGAACCGAAAGAAGGCGAATTTTACCGCTGCCAGATCACCGAGGCCCACGACTACGACCTGGTAGCGAAGATTGTGTAGAGTCTATGGCCCGCGCCCTCAAGCTCAGTTGTCCTACCTGTAAGAAGCCCGTGACCAACAAAGATGCCGACTTCCCTTTTTGCAGCGAGCGCTGCCGCCTGATTGATCTGGGCAAGTGGGCGAGCGGGCAGTATGTGATTTCGTCGCCGGTGACGGATACGGATGATGATATCGATGAGAAATCGTGACGTCTGGGGGCAAGATGCCTCCACGACAACCGTCGTGGACGGCGGCGCGAAAAAGGCCACATCATGACGCGCGCGCCGCGCTGGGCAACTCTGGTCGCAACATTCTTTGGAGTCGGCCTGCTTCGTCCTGGGCCGGGAAGCTGGGGATCGGCGGCGACGGTAGCTTTGTGGTGGCTCGTCGCCCGCGGGATCTCTCCAGGATGGCAGCCTTGGGCTGCGGTCGCACTGGCCGCTCTGGCGGTAGTGGTGGGGATTCCGGCGGCCACGCAGGTCTCGCGCGCCAGCGGCCTGAAAGATCCCCAGTTCGTGGTGATTGACGAAGTCGCGGGCCAACTGATCACCCTGATTGCGGCGCCGGTTGCATGGAAATCCCTGGTGCTGGGATTTATACTTTTCAGAGGATTCGACATCGTAAAACCTCCTCCGGTGCGTCAACTTGAGCATCTTTCCGAAGGCTTTGGCATCGTATTGGATGACGTGGGCGCCGGGCTTTACGCATTAGTGGTAATGCAGGTGGTGCTGTACTACGGCATTTTGCCGAGATAGAGACCGCAGGAAATTTGGAAGTGCATGGGAATCTCTGATCGATTGCTGGGCAAAAAGAACGTGAACGGAAAGCCGCACATTCAGGCAGTGCAGCCGGGTGCTGCCCTGCCAGGCGGCGAAGTGCGGATCAGCGGGAGTGATTTGTCCCCGCACGACCTGCGGCGCCCGAAGGTACGGTTCGGAGACGTGGAAGGCGCGGTGGTCATCAGCTCCGATGATTTTGTGGTGGCAAAGGTGCCCCATGGCGCGTCTTCGGGCCCCATCGTGATTTCAACCAACGGACATTCCAGTAACGCCCATCAGATCAAAGTAGCGGTGACGATTGCGGAGGACTTGCATCCTGTGACCAACCCCGCACTCGACGCTGAGGGCAACATCTACGTGAGTTTTTCGGGGAGCCGTGGACAGAAAGTGAAAGTGGCTCTCTTTAAGATTGATACCAACTACAACGTCAAGCCGTTTGTGGCGGACCTGATGAATGCCACTTCCATCGCTTTCGATAAGGCTGGCCAGATGTACGTTTCGTCGCGCTACGACGGAACCGTTTACCGGATTGCCCCCAACGGCACCATGTCCTCCTATGCTGAGGGAATGGGCGTGGCCACTGGCATAGCTTTTGATCGCAACGGCAACCTCTACGTGGGAGACCGTAGCGGAACCATTTTCAAAATCGCCCCCGACCGGCAGATTTTTGTGTTTGCCACGCTTGAGCCCAGCGTTTCTGCGTACCATCTGGCATTCAGTCCACGGGGGGATCTATTTGTCACCGGTCCGACAACTTCAAGCTTCGACTGTGTGTACCGGATCGACGGGCAAGGCAACGTCTCGAATTTCTTTCGTGGGCTGGGCCGGCCGCAAGGTCTGGCTTTTGACATCGAAGGAAATCTGTACGTGGCAGCATCGCTTTCAGGGAGGCGCGGAATCGTTAAGATCACTCCCGATGGGCAGGCGTCGCTCGAAGTGGCTGGCGCCGGACTAGTGGGTCTGGCCTTTGCTCCGGGCAAGTCGGTTGTCCTGACCACCACGGACGCGGCTCATCATCTAGCGTGGAACATTCAAGGGCTGCCATTAGTGGAGTAGAGTCAACGATCCGCCGTCCGCATTCAGCATTCAGCTAGACCCACCCCTTCACTGACAGGTTCCTTCCAGCCGCTAGGTCCCAACCAGTTTTCATTTACACTTTTGGGAGATGAATGCCGAGATCATCGCCATCGGGTCGGAACTGCTGACTCCTTACCGGCAGGACACCAATTCGCTCTATCTCACCGAGAAACTCAATCAGATGGGAGTGGAAGTGAGATTCAAGACGATTGTGGGCGATAGCCTGGAGAATCTCACCCAAGCGGCCATGATCGCGTTCTCCCGCGCCGATTTGATTCTTTTCATGGGCGGATTGGGGCCGACGGAAGACGACCTGACCCGCGAAGCCGTGGCTGAAGCCTTGGGCTTACCGCTGCGGCGCGATCCTGCGATTGTCGGATGGCTCGAGCAACGCTTCGCGGCACACGGCTGGAAGATGGCACCCAATAATCTGAAGCAGGCGGACGTGATCGCCGGAGCCACGGTGCTGCCCAATGCGAATGGCTCCGCTCCGGGGCTTTGGATCAGCGGCAAGTATGACGGGCAGGCGAGAATCATGGTGCTCCTGCCCGGCCCTCCCCACGAGTTGAAGGCTCTTTTCGAAGAACAATGCATAGAGAGGCTGAGGGCGAAGCTACCGCCACAGTTCATCGTGACTCGAGAGTTGAAGATCACGGGCATGGGCGAGTCGCAATGCGATGCGCGAGTGGCGCCGATCTACAAGCCTTTCACCGATGTACAGACTACGATTCTGGCCGGAGCGGGAGAGATCCAGCTGCATTTGAAAACGCGCGCGGCCACGCTCGATGCAGCGCAGGCGCGGGTGGATGAATTGGTGGAGTTGATCGAGGCTGAGATTGGCGATTTTGTGTTCTCTGACAATGGCGATTCTATGGAGCAAATCGTCGGGTACTACTTGCAGATGCGTGATGCGACGCTGGCGGTGGCGGAATCCTGTACCGGAGGTCTGATCGGCGAGCGACTCACTTCGGTGAGCGGCAGCTCGCGTTATTTCCTCGGGCGGGGCAGTGGTGTACTCGAATCAGATGAAGACGGACCTGGCGGGAGTGCCGGCCCGGCTGATCGAAAAGGAAGGCGCGGTAAGTTCCAAAGTGGCGGCCGCGCTGGCAGAAGGAATTCGCGCTCGCTGTGATGCCACGCTAGGGCTGGGAGTCACCGGAGTGGCGGGACCGAATGGGGGGACCCCAGACAAGCCTGTGGGACTGGTATTTCACGCTCTAGCAAGCGATAGCGGGACCGAAGTGGTTGAGCGCAAGTTTGCCGGGCGACCGCAAGCGCATCCGCTGGTTTGCCAGCCAGCAGGCTCTCGATATGGTGAGAAGGAAGCTGAAATGAAAAACTTTCGCTATTGGCTTTTGGCCCTTGGCTCTTAGCTGCTAGATCGGAGATTTTGATACGTAACCAATCGAAAAGCTTGAGCCAGAACGCCAAGAGCTAATAGCCAACAGCTGAAATGCGACTCTTCATTGCGCTCGACATTGACGATGGCATCCGGCAGCGCATACAGCGGTTTGTGGAAGGCGTGTCGGGATTTGCTGTGGAGGCGCGCTGGGTGCGTCCGGAGTCGATGCATGTGACTTTGAAATTCATCGGTGAAAAGCCGGCAGAGACGATGGAAGAAATCAAACATGCGCTTACGGCGGTAAAGGTAGGCCCGTTCGAGATCTGTTTTCGCGGATACGGTTTCTTCCCCACTGCAAAATCGGCAAGGGTGTTTTGGGTAGGGATCGAAGCCGGTTCGCAGCTGGCGAGCCTGGCGATGACAGTTGACCAGGCTACGTCGGCGTTGGGAATTCCGAAGGAAGAGCACGTCTACAGCCCGCACTTGACACTGGCCCGCGGCGGCGGGCGCTCGGGCACGCCTCGTCTGCAGAAAGAGGATCGCGTGAACCGCGGCTTTCAGAAGCTACAAGAGAAATTGGCCACAATGACGCCGGCTGACTTTGGTAGTATGACGGCCCGCGAGTTTTTTCTTTATCAGAGTCGTCCGATGCGCGGAGGCGCGCAGTACACGAAGATTGAGCGCTTCGGACTGGGCTAGCCTGCGTATGAAATCACTCTTTATTACCGCTGCCATCAGTTATCTACTGGGAACTGTTCCTTTTGGATACCTGCTGGTTCGCGCGTTTCGAGGCCAGGACGTTCGGCAGATGGGCAGCGGCAACATTGGAGCTACCAATGTCTCCCGCACATCTCCGATTCTGGGGATGCTGACTCTGGTGCTCGACGGTTTGAAAGGTCTGGCCGCAGTGGTAATCACGCGCACCCTATTTCCCGGTCAGTCCCTCCTGCTGGGCACTGCGGCGGTCTTTGCGATTATTGGCCATATGTTTCCGCTATGGTTGAAATTTCGGGGTGGCAAGGGAGTCGCGACTGGTCTTGGGAGCTTTGCAGCTTTGGTCCCCAAGACCATTCTGGTGACGGTTGGCATCTTCTTGGCAATCTTTCTGCTCTTTCGTTATGTGTCGCTGACTTCGATCCTCACGGTTGGATTGTTTCCACTCTTGGTCTGGCTTTTGGAACCCGAGAAGCGTGTGCCCCTGGCGGGCTTTGCGGCAGTATCTTCTCTGCTTATCATCGGCAGGCATCATCAGAATATTCGTCGCCTGCTGGCCGGCACCGAACCTCGATTCCACTGGAGGAGAGGATGAGTGAAATCGCGATCATTGGTGCGGGGGCCTGGGGTACGGCGTTGGCCATCGCCCTGGGACGCAAAGGCACCCATCGCGTGCGACTGTGGGCGCATGAGAAGGAAGTTCGTGATTCCATCAACCAGCGTCACAGCAATGATCTTTTTCTACCCGGACACAAACTTCCGGACTCGGTGACCGCCACCGGCCATTATCAGGAGGCAGTCCGCGGCGCGGCCATCGTTGTCAGTGTGATGCCGTCGCATCACTGCCGGAGAGTGTTTGAGGAGATGTGGGTCTACCTGACTCCGGAGATGCTGATGGTCAGCGCGACCAAGGGTCTGGAAAATAACACCCACCTGCGCATGTCGGAAGTGATTACGCAGGTACTGGCAGCGGCAAAAGGATTTACGCCGCGAGTAGGCGCGCTGAGCGGGCCTTCGTTTGCGAAAGAGGTGGCGCGAGGAGATCCGACAGCTATCACCATTGCCTCGCCGGACGATGGGCTGGCGGAAACTGTCCAGCGCGAGTTCAGCGATCCGCAGTTTCGGGTTTACACCAACAATGACGTGATCGGTGTGGAACTCGGGGGTGCGTTGAAGAACACGATCGCGATTGCGGCCGGGGTTTGCGACGGGCTGGGCCTCGGGCACAACTCGATTGCAGCACTCATCACCCGCGGCCTGGCGGAAATGACGCGCCTGGTGGTGGCCTGCGGAGGGCAGCCCGAGACCATGGCGGGACTGGCAGGACTGGGCGATCTGGTTCTGACCTGCACCGGCGGATTGTCTCGCAATCGCAGCGTCGGGGTGGAGCTCGGCCGGGGTGGCAAATTGTCCGACATTATTGCCGGCATGCACGGCATGGTGGCCGAGGGTGTTTTCACCACCCACGCTGCGGTCGAACTGGCTCGTGTCCATAGAGTGGAGATGCCGATCACCGCTCAAATGGACGCCATCCTCAATCGTGGGAAGTCGCCGCGAGAAGCCATCCACGAACTGATGACTCGCAGTGGGAAGCGGGAAACCGCCTAAATTGAGGAGGTTGAGGGTTATTTCGACCTGTTTTTTCTTGCCAAACCACCAGAAATACATACCCTTCGACGGTACTTTCGTAACGGTGAGCGGCGCCGGTTCCCAAGTAAACTTGTAGAAGAACCCCCCAAGACATTTACCGTGCACCCCGCACGAGACGTAGGGTCACTTTGTCGCTAAGGCTGCCCACACCATCGCGCCTGCCCATTCTTTACGTCATCCTAGGTGTCCTTGTACTGGTCAGCGTGGTTCCCATGTATTTTTACTCGGCGCAGGTAGAGTCGATTAATCGCGACCGGTTGATCACCAACGAACGGCTGCTGCAGAACGCGGTGACCCGCTCCCTGGCGGATGATATTTCGCAGCACCAGGAATCGCTGCGGATGATGCTGGCAAATCTGTCGTCGGCATTGCAGGTCGCCAGCGGCGGAGACTTCACATCAGAGCATGTGGAAGCCCCGGAACTGCGGGCACTGCTGGAGAACTTCGTTTCTTCTTCTGACGACCTGGCATACGCCACCTTGTTGAACTCCGAGGGTAAGGGCATTTCTGCCGGCCGGATCGCGGCGGACGCATTTTTACAGCGGGAATTGGAGCGAGGATACGCCGCAGCCCGCGAAGGCAGGATCTACAACGGTCAGGCTTTGGTGGTCGGTAATGGCAAGTCGTCGCGTACCGTAGTGCTGGTGAGCGCGCCGGTCATGGTGGGCGGGCGTTTCGTAGGCATGATCGGATCGGTGGTCGACCTGCAATTCCTGATTCGCCGCCTGCAGGAAGTCAGCCACGGTGGGCTCATACCCTATGTGGTCGACAGCGAGGGACGGCTGGTCGCAGGCGCCGGCCCAGAGTACGCCACCGGTCAGGACATGAGAGACCTGGAGATCGTGCGCAGCTTTGTGGAACTGGGCAGCAAGGCTCAAATGGTGGCTGCGACCCGCGAATTTAACATTACCCGTGGCAAAACCATTATCCCCATGCTTGGGACATGCAGCCCAGTGACGAACCTCGATTGGGCTGTGGTGGTGCAAAAGCCCAGAGCGGAAGCCTACCGCGGCGTTTATGAAATGCAGCGCACGGGGAGAATTCTGGCAATCATGGCGATTGCCCTGAGCATCGCCATCAGCGTCTTTGCGGCACGGCGCATCACCAGCCCGCTGGAAGTTCTGACACTTTCCAGTCGCGCCATTGCGCGCGGGGACTTCTCGCAACGCGTACATCTGAAGAGCAGCACGGAGATCGGCGAACTAGCGCACACCTTCAACATAATGTCCCAGGAACTGGAACATTTTGTGCATGACTTGAAGCGCGCGGCCACGGAAAACCGCGAGCTGTTCATGGGCTCCATTCAGATGCTGGCGGGCGCGGTCGACGAAAAGGACCCCTACACGCGCGGCCACTCTGACCGCGTGACCCGCTACTCGGTGCTGATCGCGCGGGAGATGGGGATTTACGAAGATTACATCGAGACGGTGCGCATCTCAGCCCAACTGCATGATGTGGGCAAGATCGGCATTGAAGACCGCATCCTGAAGAAGCCGGGAGCGCTTACGCCGGAAGAATTCGACATCATGAAGACGCACACCACCAAGGGAGCGAACATCCTGCGGCCGGTGGCGCAACTGAAAGACATGATTCCCGGCATCGAACTGCACCACGAGTCACTCGATGGGCGCGGCTACCCACACGGATTGAAGGGTGACGACATCCCGCTGCTGCCGCGGATCATCGCAGTGGCCGATACCTTCGATGCGCTGACTACGAATCGTCCGTATCAGCACGCCCACACTCCTGAGGAAGCGCTGCGCATTATTCATTCGCTGTCAGGCAAACGCCTTGATCCGACTGCAGTGGCGGCTTTGACGGCGATCTATGAGCGAGGGGAGATTCGGGTGCAGCGTCCTACGGTCATGGCTTCGCCGGCAGCCGCGGCGGCAGCCGCTGCTGTGGCTCCCGCGACGGCATCAAGCCCAGTTGAATCCCAGCTTGTCGCCGATCCCGCAAGCGCCGTTCAATCCAGTCGCGTTTAATTCCTCACCAGAATCTTAGGCGACATCCCATCTCCGCGAACATCTTTAGGGAGCGCCTCACCTCTCTGCGCACTCTCTGGCGCTGTTCTCAGCGGTCTCAGCGTTTCAAGGTTTTGACAATTCGACAAATACAAAATCCTAAATCGCGGAGGTCGCGAAGAACGGCCGTGGAGTGTGCGGAGCAACCCCCACAAATGGACTCGAAAGTTTCGCGATGCCAGGTCGAACTCGGACCCTCCCGCTATAATGAATAATTGAGCTTTTCACGGTCCATCACTCCATGATTCAGACCCTTTTTGGCAGCCTCGACGAACAGCAGAAACCCAGCTTCCTGGAGCGCATGAAAGAGGCGGTCACGCGCACGCGCGAGAACCTCAGCGAGCGCATTGAAGAGGCGGTTTCGTTCAGCAAGGAAATCGATCGCAGTACGCTGGACGAACTGGAAGCCACGTTGATCAGCGCCGATCTTGGGAGTACGACTACGCGTGAGGTGCTGGAGAAGCTGCGGGAAAAGGCCGACCGCAAGCAGATCAAGAATGCGGATGAACTGAAGCGCCTGCTGAAGGAAGAACTGCTGGGAATCTTGAATGCGGCCAACACGCGGCCGGTGGAGAAGGTCGACGGCACGCCAGAAGTGATCCTGGTGGTGGGCGTGAATGGCACGGGCAAGACGACGACTATCGGTAAGCTGGCGCAGGTTTTTCGCTCCCAGGGCAAGACGGTGCTGATGTGCGCGGCCGATACTTTCCGTGCGGCGGCCATCGAGCAACTGGAAATCTGGGGAGAACGCACGGGGACGGAAGTGATTCGGACCAAAGCCGGAGGGGATCCCGCGGCGGTGCTTTATGACGCGCTACAGGCCGCGACGGCCCGGCATACGGATTTCGTGATCGTGGATACGGCCGGGCGGCTGCACAACAAGTCGAACTTGATGGCGGAACTGGAGAAGATGCGGCGGACGGCGCAGCGGATCATTCCCGGGGCGCCGCACGAGACATTGCTGGTGATGGACGCGACCACGGGACAGAATGGTTTGCAGCAAGCCCGGCAGTTTACTGACTCGGCGGGCGTGACCGGGATTGTGCTCACCAAGCTGGATGGCACGGCTAAGGGCGGAGTGGTGGTTGCGATTTGCCGGGAACTGGGATTGCCGGTGCGGTATGTGGGTGTCGGCGAAAAGGCGGGAGATTTGCTGCCGTTCGACTCGAAGGATTTTGTGGATTCGCTATTTGCTTGAAAATCGTTCACCACAGAGTCACAGAGACGCTGAGGACAACATTCACCTCAAACTTCTCAAAGGTTCTAGCATTCGGTTCTTCTCTGTGCCTCGGTGTCTCTGTGGTGAAATAATGTCCTTGCGTGACCACTTCCCGCGAAATCGACGAGCAGTTTCTTCGCCGCGCACTTGAACTGGCGCGGGCAGGCATTGGCCTGACTTCGCCCAATCCGAATGTGGGCGCGGTGTTAGTGGATGCCAACGACGCGGTCGTCGGGAGTGGAAGCCACACCTACGCCGGCGTCAAGCACGCCGAGATTCTGGCCCTCGAGCAGGCTGGCCCGCGGGCGCGAGGAGCGACACTCTACATCAACCTGGAGCCATGTTCGCATCAGGGACGTACGCCGCCGTGCGCTGATGCGGTAATTGCAGCCGGCATCACGCGGGTAGTGGCTTGCATGCAAGACCCGAACCCTCAGGTTGGCGGACAAGGGTTCGCTAAGCTTCGTTCCGGCGGGGTGACTGTGACTTCCGGCGTTTTGGAAGAAGAAGCCAAAGCGCTGAATGAAGCGTTCGCCAGATACATTCGCAAACAGGTTCCTCTGGTCACGCTGAAAGCAGCGATGACGCTGGACGGCAAGATCGCGCCTCCGCCGGGAGAGTCGCACAATCCGAGTGCGCTCGGTTCTGGGACCGCAGCCCGTGGATACATCACCAGCGAAGTGGCGCGCGCGCACGTGCAGGAACTACGTCATCAGCACGATGCGATTTTGGTGGGGGTGGGCACGGTGATCGCAGACGACCCGCTGCTCACCGATCGCAGTGGGCGCCCACGGGGCCGGCCGTTATTGCGGGTGATTCTCGATTCGCATCTGCGGCTGCCACTGGAGTCGCGAGTGGTGAAGACTGCGAAGGAGGACCTGTTGGTGCTGTGCTCATTTGCAGAAGAGAAGAAGCGCAAGCGACTCCAGCAGCACGGGGTGTGGGTCGAGCAGATTCCGCAGCCCACGGTCGCAGGACACCCGGACTTGACCGGGGTATTGCGCCACCTGGGTGAGAGGGAGATCACGAGCCTGATGATCGAGGGCGGCGCCATGGTGAATTGGGCGGCATTGTCGTCAGGGATCGTAGACAAGATTTTCTTCTACTATGCTCCGAAGATTCTGGCGGGTACGGGTGCGGTGCCGTTCTCGGCCGGCCCGGGTTTCGCGCACCTGGGGGATGCGGCGCAGGTCAGGTCGATTCGACTGCATCGTTTCGGAGAGGATTTTGCAGTGGAGGGGTATTTGCGGGATCCGTATGATTCGGCTTTTGGCTCTTAGCTATTGGCTTTTGGCGGTTCGCCGTCTTTCGAAAACAGAAAAACATCCGCCATACTGGAGTTCATCATGTTCACGGGCATCATTGAAGAAGTCGGACACGTCGTCCGAATCGTGCAAGGAAGCGGCACGCGCGGTCTCACTGTGTCGTGCAGGCAGTTGCTGAAAGAGCTCCGCAAAGGCGGAAGCATTGCCGTGAGTGGCGTTTGCCTGACCGCAGTTGAGATCGGGCCGGAGTCGGTAGGTTTTGATCTGGCGGAGGAGACGTGGCGGCGAACTGCATTTTCCCGCATCAAAGAAGGCGCTTTGGTGAATCTCGAGCTCCCGATGCGGGCGGACGGCCGCTTCGACGGACACATCGTCCAGGGACACGTTGACGGCACCGGGAAATTCCTGGCCCTTGACCCGATCGAGGGTGCGGAGGACTACTGGTTACGGATTGAGATTCCGCTAGAACTGGCGCGCTATGTCATTTCCAAGGGGTCGCTCTCGATTGAAGGAATCAGCCTCACGGTCGCCAAGATCGAAGGGACGAAGGTGACGGTCGCAATCATCCCTCACACCGTCGCATTGACGAACCTGAAATCGCTCCACCCCGGGGATCCCGTGAATCTCGAAGTGGACATGATTGCGAAGTACGTCGAGAAGATGATGGGGGAAAGGGCCGGCAGCTCGATTACGTTGGAGAAGCTGGTGAAAGCGGGGTTCTAGTTTTCGACTTCCTCGGTTTCACTTTGTCAGGCAGGTTCGAGGGTCAGTTCATCGAGTGTGAGGAATTCCTGAATGATGGGCTCATCACACTTCTCCATTTCCGCGTAGGTGCCAAAGAATAGCGATTTGGCCTCGTGCAGGAAAACGATGCGATCGGCGAGTTTCTTGGCCAAGCGCATGTCATGTGTGACCACGACGCTGGTCAGGTGCAATTGCGCCTTAAGTCTCTTGATCAAGTCACCGAGCAACTGGGCCATGAGCGGGTCGACCATGGTGGTGGGTTCGTCGAAGAGCACGCAGTCGGGCCGCGCTGCCAGGGCGCGCGCGATGGCCACGGATCGCTTCATCCCGGTAGAGAGGTCGGAAGGCAGCAGATCACGCATTTCCTTGACTCCCACCATGTCCAGCAAGCCGTCGACAACCTGAAAAATTTGCTGTTCGCTGAGTTCCCGGTGCTCCCGCAAGGGAAAGGCTACATTCTCGCCGACGGTGAGTGAGTCGAAGAGGGCCCCATTCTGAAACACCATGGTGACCTTCTTGCGGATTTCGTCCATTTGCTCGTCGGTGTAATCGGTGACGTCCTGGTAGGCGACGATCAAGCGGCCTGAATCGGGCTTGAGAAATCCCATGATGTTATGGAGTGAAACCGACTTGCCGACACCGCTGCGCCCTAGAATACAAACCGTTTCCCCGGGCATGACGTTGAAACTTACCTTGTCGAGGATGCGTTTGCTGCCGAATGACTTGGAAACTTCCTTGAATTCGATGTAGGGGCCGAGTTGTTGTTCGTTCTCACCCATGTCGGAATCGATGATAAATGATGCGGGCGCGGAGAGCTAGGTTGCTGAATCCGCTTTCTGTCGCTCCTCTGTCCATTCCTCCGGGGTGTTGAGGTTGCGGAACATGACCGCCGAGAAGCCGGCATGGGTAAACTCTTCTTCTTCAATAACGCGGGTTTTGACGCTGGCAAACAAGGAATCGATTCTGTTTCGGCCGGCCTGGAGCGCCTGCTCGGCCGGTTGAGCAAATTCGCGCCGGTAGAGCGCGCATAAGGGCTGCAGTTTGCCATCCGCGCGGGGGAGGACTACGACAGCGTCTGCCTCGTGCGCCAGGCCAATCATGAACGGAAGGAATCGCGGATCGATGAGCGGCAGATCGACGGCCAGCATCAGGTTCAAGTCTGTCGAACTGCTCGACAGTGCCGCATGAATTCCGCCCAAGGGACCGCGATCGCGATAGACATCCTCGATCACCATGCCAAAGCCAGAGAATTTTTTCACGTCTCCGACGATGCGTACGTTTGGCGTGACAGCGACTGTCAATTCCATGGCATGAGAAAGAAGCGTGCCATCCTTCCAGGGAAGGAAGGCCTTGTCGCGACCCATGCGCGTGCTCTTGCCGCCGGCGAGAACGAATGCAGTCAGATCGCTCACGTTTGCGGCTAGGGTTGGACGCCGGCTGCCGTGCCGGCGAACGCAGCGCGGTGCACTGCGGATGCCTTCGCTCCCCCGGCACTGATTTCATAGCGAATTGAACAGCCTGAGGGGCAGGAGAGGCTTGCAGGAGTCCGCCATTGATAGCGGCCATTGTTGGGCACGCCTTCCGCAATTTGCGACCAGGGACCGTTGGATCCTTGGGCCGAAACTGCGAGCGAAACGGTTGCGGGGCCGAACGCAGCGGGAACCGCGGCATTCCACTCGATCATCCTTACCGCTCCGGCCATCAAGGTGGCTCCGCCGTGCGGATGTTTGGGGACGATGCGCAGCTCCGTCGCCGCCGCTGCCTCGACATACACGTGAAAATGGTTTACCGGGTTCAGGCCCCCACCTTCAGCGGCGATGATTCCGATGTCCGGAAAGCCATTGTGGTCGAGATCCGTACCTGCACGAAATGCCGCATAGCCTTTCTTTCCCGGGGTGGTGAAAGTGCCAGCTAACTTCCAGTTTCCCTTGCCATCGCCCGCGATCACCGCCATGCGGCCGGCACCGAAAGCGATAAGATCGCCATGGCCGTCAAGATTCATATCGGCAATCTGAGTGGCTTCGAAACTTCCTGTCGCCGGGAGCGCGCCGGAAATATTCTTCCATACGCCGTTTGAGACCATCGTCCACACCTGCAAACCACCGCCGGGAGTTACGAATGCCAGATCGTCGCGGCCATCATCGTTGACGTCCCCGACGGAAATGCCGGGTCGGCCCAGCGCCGGCATGCGGGGAAGATTGCCATCAGCGCGGGTAAAGTGGCCGTGTCCGTCGCCCAGAAACACTGTGCCTTGGCTATTGGCGGTGGCGAAATCGACGTTTCCGTCGCCGTTGAAATCGGCGAAAAGGAAATCGTCACCGGAATTCCCAGCCACAAAACCGAAACTCTGTGACCAGGTGCCGTCGCCGTGGTTGAGGTAAACGTGCACCCCGGCGCAACAACCAAAGGAAGTGGAACCGTAATCGAGGAAGCCGTCATTGTTGACGTCCGCCAGGTCAGTGCCAAACATCCCGTAGGTCTCCCCATTGGTGGCGAGGCCCTGATCCCATGGCGTCCAGTTCATGCCTGTTCCATCCCCCAGCGCGAGACCCTCAATGCGATCACCGAAGTTGCCGCCGGGGTCATTGTGGTGCTCGCCGAAGGCGACGTCCATCAAACCATCGTTGTTAACGTCTCCCAGGGCCACGCCGCCATAGCCGAAATTGCCATTTTGAAAGAGACGCCATTGACCGTGTTGCCCTAATCCATCTCCGAACCACACCATGACTCCGTGCTCCGTAGTTCCGATGTTGGGGGAACCGTGGTCGCCGATGCTCACAATGTCCACGTTGCCGTCACCGTTGACGTCGCCGAACTCAATCTCGGTTCGTCCTCCGTCCATCTTGATACCTAACCCCTGCGACGCTTCTACGTAATGCAAGGGAAGGAGCGCCGGATTGACCGTGGTTGCTGCCAGCCAGGGCTGGCTTCGTCCTCCGAGCGGCAGGGCAAGCGCGATAAGAATACCGACAGACTTCAAAGAAGAACGCATGGTGTCCACTCGACTCTCGGATGCAAGTTCAAACCGGTGACATCGTAATCCGCGGGGTTGCGTGGGTCAACCTCTGGAGTGCGCGCGTCGGCCGAGACTGATGCGATTCAGTGGCTTGCAAGGACAAGGCCACGGGCTGCACGGAAGTAACCTACCCAAACTCTGCTAGCCGTAAGATGATGGCCTTTCCGGCGACCACACGGAAAGACGAAAATGGCTCAGAAGTTATTGGACGTTCTTATGTTAGGGCGTTGCTCCCACGAGTTCTCCTGGCCACGGCGGGGGAGTGATGGCGATTTCTACCAGGTTTGCCTGGTTTGTGCCGTGGAATACAAGTACGACTGGAAGACCATGCGCCGCACGGAGCGCGTGGAACACGCTGCTGCGCAAGGCACTTCCGAGTCTACGCAGTCCCGGCGCCGTAGCCACTCCCGCAAGCCCACATGGGTTCCGCGGGCCCGGCGGCTTAAGTTAAATACCCCCGTCCGCTACCGGGTAAAGAATCTGGGGAGCTGGCACGAGGGCATTATCGAAAACTTGAGCCAGTCCGGCGTGCTCTTGCAGGGGCCGCAACGCTTCCCTGACAACACGCTGGTGGAAATGGTGTTCGAAATGCCGGAAGAAATCTCCGGCCAGAAAAACAGCACGGTCCTTTGCCAGGGACGAATCATTCGCACCAAAGAGTCACGGGCGGCGAAGGACACTACAGAGAACACCAGTCTGGCGGCCAGCATCCTGGACTACAAATTCGTGCATCCGCGTCCCACCGCAAACCCAGGAAATCCTCCGAATGCCCCTAACAGTTAGCGCGTCGCAGCGTTAAGCGACTGGCTTCCGTGCACAAAATTCCTTCGCGACTAAACTTGCCTTGCATCTAAACCAAGTATACTGAGGGCACCCCCTTACAGGAGTTTTCCTATGAAGGCTAGAGCTTATCTCTACCTGCATGCAGTGCTCATTCTTAGCTTGGCGATAGCCGTGGGATGTTCGAAAGCACCCGATGATAGCCAGATGGCCAGCGAGATCCAGGCGAAAATAAATGCCGATTCCGGCCTCCAGGGAAAGCAGTTAGCTGTGCAAACAGCGAACGGCACTGTGACCCTATCGGGCACGGTGGATAACGATACTCAGCGCGAAGCGGCAGCGCGGTACGCCGCTTCCGAGGCGGGCGTAAAGCAGGTGATCAACAACCTGCAAGTAGGACCTGCGGCGCCGCTTCAGACCGCCCAAACGGCGCCCGTACGGGAGCGCAAGCCGGCACCTTCCAACAAACCCCGTCGTCAACCACGAAAATCGCACCAGGACGATGACGTTCCAGCGGCTTCGGATACGCCTACGCAGATAGCTTCCGCGGCACCCACTCCGGCTGCGGCGCCTGCTCCTGTATCCACCGTCGTAATTCCGCCACCGGCGGCGCAACCCGCATCTCCACCCCCACCTCCACCACCACAGAAGGTGACAGTTCCCTATGGCACGGTTTTGTCGGTGCGACTGGTTGATCCCATCGACAGCGAGAAGAACCAGCTGGGAGATGTGTTCCATGCGACGCTGAATGCACCCATCACGCAGGACGGAGCCGTCGTCATCCCATCTGGCAGCGACGTGAACGGTCACCTCGTGGATGTGAAGAGTGCCGGAAGGTTCGCAGGCAAGTCCATCGTGGTGCTGCAGCTGGACAGCATTTCAGCGGGCGGACAGACTTACAACATCCAGACCGATCAGTATTCGCGCGATGGTAGTTCGCGCGGCAAGAATACCGCTGAGAAAGTAGGCGGCGGGGCTGCCATCGGAGCCATCATTGGAGCTCTTGCCGGAGGAGGAAAAGGAGCGGCGATTGGAGCGGCGGCCGGAGGTGGTGTGGGCGGCGGGGTTCAGGCCGCTACCAAAGGCCAGCAGATCAAGCTGCCCTCGGAGACGGTGTTGAGTTTCACTCTGCAGGCACCGGTCACGGTGGTTGCCAGCACAGAAACTCCTGATGCAGGCCGGCAAAAACTTGGGCCCAACAACTAGCTGACTGGTATGCACTTCGGGGGACCGACGCGTCTCACTCAGGAGCGCGCCAAGGATGACCTAAAGTGCTCCGGTGCTCGTCACCGAGTTGAGATGGTACCGGGCCTCGGTGTTCGACACATCAATCGTAAAGTTCACGGTAACTCTGGCGTAGGTCTCGACCGCCTTCCCGTTCAAGAGATAGGGCTTGAATCGCCACTGCTGTACTGCTTGTCGCGCCGCCGAAACCAGGATCGTGGGACCGCTGATTACCCGCATCTCCTCGACGGTGCCATCGGCGGCGATCAGCGCCTGCAGCAATACCGAACCCTGTACCGCCGTAGCCTGGGTCAACAAGGGATATGAGGGCGTCCGAGGTTGATCGGAACTACGCGCCTGCTGCGCTACGGTCGTAGCCGGGCCCCATGTGGCGGAAGGCTTCGCGGAGGCGGGTCGGGAGTGGCGCGAGATCTTGCCTTCAGCGGAGTGGCTGGCGACCACCGGCATCTTCGCTTCAGCGACTGGCGCGATGGGCGCCGGGGTCGGCGAGGCAACCGGCTGCTGCTCGGCATATGCGGCAGCGGTCTCATCGTTGCTATTGCTGACACCGGATTCGTAGTCTCTCACCAGCACCGCGGTAATGGCTCCGAGCAGGAGCACGACTGCGACGACCAGCCGGCGTCGTTGCTTGTCCGCATAAACTGCGGCAACCCAAGTTGTGCCGGTTCCCCGAGTTGGCGTCGATTGCAGCATCTTCCACTTGTGTTGTTTGTGCGCTACCAAGATGAGGCGCTTCGTGATTGCTTGCAATGGCACAAGAGATCGATGCTGTGGCACGAGTGGGCCATGAGGCTAGGGAGAGGTACCCGGTTAGCCATGATGGAGGCAGACCGGAAGACCGACGAAATCTCTGAAGCCACCGACGGAAGTGCGCGCCCCAGTCATGCAAATCGCCCATTGACCTTCTGTACACCGCCTTTAGTACCCTGCTTCCCGGCCTGGGAATCCCCGTATAATCAAGCAAAATCAGCAGAAATCTGCGTTCACAGTTAAGGAAACCGTGGATCCGGCATTGGCATTGGCGATGTTCGCACTGGGGCTTGCCTTCGGCAGCTTCCTGAATGTGTGTATCTATCGGCTGCCACGCGGGATGTCCACCGTCACTCCCGGCTCCGCCTGTCCCCAATGCAAAGAGCCCATTCGGTTTTACGACAACGTGCCGATCCTGAGCTGGCTGATCTTGCGGGGACGGTGCCGAAATTGCCGGACCTGGATCTCGCCACGATATCTGGTGGTCGAACTACTCACCGGACTGGTCTTTCTTGCCTGCTATCAGCATTTTGGGTTCGTCCTGGCCACTGTGAAGTACTGCACCCTGGGATTCCTGTTGTTGGGGTTGATTTTCACCGATGCCGAAACCCAACTCCTGCCGGACAAGATGACCCTGACCGGTCTGGTTTTGGGATTGGTGTTCAGCCTGTTGATACCGGTGAACGATCTGGTCTCACAACTCCTGCCTGGATGGGTGTCGATGCCTGCCTTCAGCACCTCGTGGCGGTGGTTGTCGCTGCTGGATGCGGTGACAGGAGCAGCAGTGGGAGCATCGTTCATCTACGGAGCCGGAGCCATCTATCTGCGCGCCCGTGGAGTGGAGGGCATGGGCTTCGGTGACGTTAAGCTGATGGCGATGGTGGGAGCTTTTCTCGGGGTACGGCTGACCATCTTCACTATCTTTGCAGGATCGATTGCGGGTTCATTGTTTGGGTTGTGGACGCTGACGGCCGTCTGGTTCAAGCGCACGCACCGGCGAATGACGCGGAACCATGAATCAGGGCGCGAAGCGCGGCGGCGGGCCTGGGGATCGGCCAACATCGCGTTGCGGCGCTTTCCCATGCCGTTCGGAGTTTTTCTGGGCGGGGTGGCGATGGTCGCTCTCTTTTTCGGCAACCAGTTTCTGCGCTGGTACTGGAGGTTGCTGTGAGAGTGTTGAGCAATCCCATGGTGATGCGCATGGCGTTCGCGTTTTTCGTCTCCGGCCTCGCCTGCCTGGTGGGAATTGTGATGGTTCGCCGATTGCGCCGTATGTTTACGGAAGCGGGCACTATGGAAGGTGCGCGTCCGGATCTGCAAAATTTCCCCATGCACGCCTACAACGCAGTGATCCAGCAATTGAAACAACAGAAGCACGAAATGGCGACCGCCCAGCAGGCGGAGCGACGGCGGGCCAAGACCTCCGAGAACATCAGCGCGGCAGTGCTCTCGCGCCTGCCTAGCGGGGTGATGTTCTTTGCCGCAAATGGCTTGGTACGGCAAGCGAATACCTCAGCCCGTCAGATCCTGGGATTCGCATCGTTGGCAGGCATGAGCGCCGACGAAATCTTTCGCGACGCGACGCTGGCCTCGACCGGCGGCTTGCCTTCCAAAGTTACGGATGCAATTCAGGTCGCTTTGCAGGGTGAAGTGCCGGCGCGAGGGGTGCAGGCTGGTTACATCACGCCCGCAGGTGAACAACGCATCCTCGAAATTACAATGACCCCGGTGTATGCGCCCGCAGGAGACACTCTGGGAGCGGCTTGCCTGATTAACGACAAGACCGAAATGGCGGAGATGCAACAGCAGCAGGAACTGCGGGGAGAAGTATCCGCCGAAATGGCTTTGGCCTTGCGCACTTCAGTGGCGACGATTTCGGGGTATGCGCGGCAACTGGCGACCGGGCGTGATCTCGAGCAAACAAAGCGTCTGGCTGAAGACATCATTTTGGAAGCAGCTGAACTGGACCACACGATTGGCGGATTTCTGGCAGGCACGAGATCCGCAAGCAATGCCGCTAGAGCGTAATTGAATTTGACGCCAAACCCTTCCCCAGGAATGTGGGAGGAAGGCGACAAGGATGGAACAACTATGAAACGTACAACTCTGTTTTTTCTGGCTGGAATTCTAGTGTCGGGACTGATGGTTTCCTTCGCGGGCGCCCAAGATACAACCACGGTGGGGCCCTCAGTGAACGTGCAGGAGCCCTCATTGGGCAGCTACGCCCGCGCGGCGAAAAAGGACAAGAAGCCGCAGGCGCCCGCCAAGAAATGGGACAACGACAACCTTCCCAAGGACGACAAGATCAGCGTCGTCGGCAATAACACCACTGCCTCCGCCGACGCAGGGGCGATGCCGCTGGCGCAGTCCCAGGAAGCTGCGAGCCCGAGCGACAAATTGGAGGTACAGCCCGGCCAGACCCAGGAGCAGCGGCAGGTGGTCTACGACCAGTGGCAGCAGCGCATAAACACGCAGCAGTCGCAGGTTGATCTGCTGGCGCGAGAGCTCGACGTGGATCAGCGCGAATATCGTGTGCGGGCCGCGGCGTTCTACGCCGATGCCGGCGACCGCCTGCGTAACCAGGCTGCGTGGGACAAAGAAGACACAGATTACAAGCAGAAGATTGCAGAAAAGCAGAAAGCTCTGGACGAGGCCAAGCAGAAGGTGCAGGACATGCAGGAGGATGCCCGCAAATCGGGCGTGCCGTCGTCATCCCGCGAAGTCGCCCAGCCCGAGTCGCAGCAGTAGCTCCAGTTTCGGCCTATAGCCTCCGGCGCCAGCCGGAGGCTTTTTCTCTGCAACGAGGCCCCGTCCGTCTTACCGCAACTTTTGGCCCATTTCGAGGTTTATATCCTTGGCACTTCGGATTAAGTGAATTGATCTGATCAGCCTTTCAGATACGGCTAGAAGAGCGTAATGGAAAGGGGTTTAAAATGCGCTATTTTCGATATCTGGTTTTGCTGAGTGTTCTCGTACTGCCCTCGGCTTTCGCCCATGCCGGGGTCGCGGTTGGGGTGGGGGTTGGAGTCGGCCCAGGATACGTCGGACCTCCGCCTGCATGCGCCTATGGCTACTACGCGTATTATCCCTACGCCTGCGCACCGTACGGTTATTACGGCCCGCGATGGTTCGCTGGTGGTGTGTTTATTGGAGCTGGCCCCTGGTACCGTGGTTTCTACGGACCCGGTTTCTATCGGCCCGGTTTTTACGGGCGCGGATGGTATGGTCGCGGGTTCTATGGTCGCGGGTTCTACCGACCCGGTGTTTTTGCACCCGGTCGCGGCGGCTTCGGGTTCCGCGGCGGAGTTGCACGCGCATCGGTAGGCGGCGGCCTTCGTGGCGGCTTCGCCGGAGGCGGTTTCCACGGCGGTGGACGCCGATAAACCACGCCATTGCCATCACAGCACTGAAACGGCTGGCAGGTATCTGCCAGCCGTTTCTTGTTCCGCGACCCTATGGACATTGCATGCCTCGCCGCTCTATCTCATGGTCGCAACCTCAGTATTTGTTTCATGTGATGTTGCCCGTGTACTAAATGGAACTTCCGCCACTGGCGCGCGGTGAGCGGCCCGAGCACGGGATGATCAAGAATGGGGATTGATCGCCCGAAGCGGGTCTGGCATTGGCTGATCAAGTCGTCCATCAAGGCTATTTCTGCTCTGATCCCCTCGCTTAGTTCGCCGGCGGCCATGCCACGCGGGAGCGTTCGCTCTGGAGCTTTTCGTCCTTCGGGAAAGTAGCCAAGACCAGTCACAAGCAGGGTCGACACCCGTTCTTTCAAGGTCGGCGTGCGGGCCAGGGGCCGGCCTTCCTGCAAGCAGCGTTCGAACCCTTTTACGCTTCCTGTGTAGGTGAGGTAGAGGTGTTCCAGAATCTGAGCAGGGCTCCACTTGCCCTCACGATGACGAGCAAGCGCCGCCGTGTCCATGCCCTGGGTGGCGGAATCGATCGCGTCCTGTAACCTTTGGAGATACGAGTCCATGGCGAATCCGTTCCTATCATCTAGTAGAATGAACCCCAACATCCACGGTCGCAAATTTTATGGCGGGAACAGGTGCTATGAAGAGACGGCTCATGGCAGTGGCGGTGCTGTTGTTGATGGCAGGGTGTTCTTCGGAGCCGGCCAAACCGGCGGAAAAGCCGCAGCCCAAGGCCACGGAGTTTGAGACCGGCCGGGTCGCTTTCCAGAAGCTGTACCTTGCCGCCCACGGCTGGGCACGTGATGCTCAGGGCTTCCGGGTGGAATCCCAACTCACCGCCGATGCCAAAGGTAAAGACGGCAAGGCCGACGTGTGGCGGGCCTCGTTTGCGTCTCCGGCGCAGCGCAGCGTGAAGCCTTACGTCTGGTCTGGGACCGATGCCCAGGACGCTCCCTCGCGCGGAGTTTCTCCAGGCACGGAAGATACCTACAGTCCCAGCAACTCATCCACCCAGGTGTTTGATATCGGGTTCCTGAAGGTAGATTCGGACAAGGCCTTGGAAACCGCGCAGAAGCACGGTGGCGACAAGGTGCTCGAAAAAGATCCCAACACGCCGATCATTTATGTGCTGGATTGGAGCCGCGCAACCAACGAACTGATCTGGCACGTGATCTACGGAACCAGTCGCGACGATGCCAAACTGCGGGTGGCGGTGAACGCTACCAGTGGAGATTTCATCCGGGTCGAGAAATAGCTATCTCGGCGTGGTCTTCTCGGAAGTCTGTTTCTCCCCGGCTCCCAGCTTCTCCAATGCCTTCCTTGCGTCCTTGGCCAGAGGCCCCTGAGGCAGAATCCTGAGATATTCCTTGAAGTGAGTGATGGCTTCGTCGGGCTGATCCAACTTTTCGTAGCATTGCGCCATGTGAAAGTTGGCCAGGGCGTCGTTCTCCTTGAAGGCCAGCGCGTCCTGGTAGCGAGCGAGGGCGCCCTTGTAGTTCTTGCGCTTGTAGTAATAGTCCCCGACTTCGTTGTCCTTGGCGGCGCGGTAAGGATTGAAGGGGTGGAGTTCCTGCACGTCCGAGGAACTCTGTCCGGACGCATCCGGAGCCGGTGCATTTTTGGGTCGGTTCTTGTCGTCGTCTTTGGGCGGGCTAAGATCGATGCGGGTGTCGCGGCTGGAGCTCTCACCGGGGGCGGGTCTGGATTCCGGCTGCTCGGAGCGTGGCGGGGCGTCGTTCGCCGGAGGAGCCTGCTGCTGAGCCAGTGTCAATCCCGAGAGGCCAAGAATCGTCAGCAGGACCAAACTGCGCATAGGAAGATTTTAGCGCGTTGCGGGGAGTGGACCAAATCGTTACCGCCAACACGAAGAACGACGAGACAAAAAAGCCAGGCCATTCCATTTGGGGGAGGGATTGGAATGGCCTGGGTTGGCGAAGTCCTCCAGGGAGGAGGGCTAAACCTGATACCTATTGCCCCGGCGGCGTAGCTTTGGTGGTCGCAGTGTCCGGAGCCGCGCCCTCGCCGCTATTCGTCATCAGCCGCACGTCAACCCGGCGGTTCTTGGCTCTGCCTTCCCGGGTTTTATTGGATTCTACCGGTTTATCCTTCCCCAAGCCTATCAGGTAAATCTTGTAGGCGGGGACGTTGTGCTGCGACGCCAAGTACTGAATCACAGCATCGGCGCGACGCTGGCTAAGCGCGTAGTTGTATTCGGCGTCACCGGTCGAATCGGTCGCCCCTTCTACCGTGAGGATGTAGCCCTTGGTATTGGGGACGTTGGTGGCGAGCTGATCGAGTGCGTCCTTGGCGTCTTTGGTCAGATTGTCCTTGTTGAAGCCGAACTGTACCGAGGCTTGCTGCACCATGCGGTAGTTGTCGAGATTGGCGACGGTGTTTTGCAGTGCGTCGACGCGGTTCGATGCATTGCTGGCGAGAGACTGGGCTTGATCTGCCTGTTGTCCGGCGGCCTGGGCCTTGCGATTCACTTCGTCGGCCTTAGCCTGAACCTGCTGAATGCCAGCTTGTGACCGCGAATCGACATCCTTGATGTCGCGCGAGTTCTTGGCGGTCATGTCGTCCAGTTCATTGGTCTTGTTAATCAGCGGCGTGGTTTCTTGGCGAACATAGTTCTTGCTGGCGCACCCTACCGTGGCGAGCGAACTCAGTGCCAGCAGAACGGTTATTGAAGTACGATTCATCTTGGAAGGGCTCCTTTGACCCGGCCAGTACCTGGGTTACAGCCTCTACTTAAGCACGAGCACTGCCAACCGGCCTGGAAGCTGCAGCACCCGTTAACATATTGATGCTACGGACGATATCCTACGTTGGCTGACTCGGATTGGCTTTATCAGAGTAGTACAAAGCGATGTGGATTAGGGAAATTTTATACGGTGGGGCGCGGTGCAGCCCTCCAGCAAAAGGCCACCCTCGTCCATCGAATAAAATGGATTTGATCCTTCCCACATGGAACTGAGTGCCAAAATCCGCACTTTACCCACCTCGGCTGGCGTGTATCTCTACAAGAACGCTGAGGATGAAGTCATCTATGTGGGCAAAGCCAAGAACCTGCGCAACCGGGTGGCTTCATACTTTCACGAAGGCCGCATTGCCGACGCCAAAACGGGGACGCTGGTGCGCGAGGCAACTGATGTCGACTACATCGTCGTCGCCAACAACAAAGAGGCGCTGGCGCTCGAAAACCACCTCATCAAACAGAAGCAGCCGCGTTTCAACATTCTTCTGCGCGACGACAAGACCTATCCCTACGTGAAGCTGACGTTGGGCGAGCGCTTCCCGCGAGTCTATGTCACGCGGCGCTTGCGCAAAGACGGCAGCAGCTACTACGGACCATACTTTCCGGCAAACCTGGCATATCGCATCGTGGACCTGATTCATCGCCATTTTCTGGTGCCCTCATGCAAGGTAGACCTGACACATTTTCATCCTCGGCCTTGCCTGCAGTACTACATCAAACGCTGTCTGGGGCCGTGCGTGGAGGGTTTGACGACTTCTGAGGTCTACCTGGAGGCAGTGCGGGACGTGAAATTGTTTTTGGAAGGCCGGCCCACGGACCTTTCTAAATCTCTGCGCGAGCGCATGGCAAAGGCGGCCGAAGCCGAAGAATACGAGCGGGCGGCGAAGTATCGCGATCTGATTTCGACGGTGGAGCAATTGCAGGAGAAGCAACGGATCGCGGCGGTGGAAGGCGATGACGCCGATGTGTTCGGCTATCACTTCGAAAACGACATGCTGGCGGTGAATCTGTTTCACGTGCGCGGCGGCAGGGTCCTGGATCGGAGGGAGTTTTTCTGGGAGGAGTTGCCGGAACTGGAGTCGCCCAAATTACGCGGTAGGGAGGCAGCAGATACTGCGAGCGATACCTCTACCGAGGGAGGCTTCCATCCTGACGAGTTCTTCTCGGCACTACTGACCCAGCTCTATATCGGGCAGCCGTATGTGCCACGAAATATTTATGTGCCGGTGGATTTTGAAGACCGTGAGGTGCTGGAGGATTTGCTGTCTGAGCAACTTGCAGCTGAAGGCGGGCGCGCCACGCGGGTGAATATTCTGGTACCGCAGCGGGGAGATAAGCGGGCGCTGATTGACCTCGCGGGCAACAACGCGAAGCAGTCGTACGATCAGCGGTTCCGTGTCATGAAGCCGAACCAGCAGCAGATTCAGGAAGCCCTGCAGGACGCGTTGAGCTTGCCCGAGCCCCCCGACGCATCGAATGCTTCGATATTTCACACATCCAGGGCGCGGAGACGGTGGCCTCGATGGTGGTCTGGGAAGACGGGCGGATGAAGAAGGCCGACTATCGCAAGTTCATCATTCGTAGCGTGGATGGGGTTGACGACTTCGCGTCCATGCGAGAGGTGGTAACGCGCCGCTACAAGCGGGTGCAGGAAGAGAAAAAGAAGTTCCCCAGCCTGGTGCTGATTGATGGAGGCCTGGGACAGTTGCACTCAGCGGCAGAGGCGTTGGCAGACCTCGAGATCATCAATCAGCCCTTGGCGGCGATCGCCAAGCGGGAAGAAATTATCTACATCTTTGGCCAGGAAAGCGAGCCGGTGGTATTGGATCATCATTCCCCGGTGCTGCATCTGGTGCAACTGATCCGGGATGAGGCCCATCGTTTCGCGGTCACGTTTCATCGCAAACGGCGGCAGATGCGCGACCGGTCGACTGAATTGCTGGAAATTCCCGGCGTCGGGGAGCGTACAAGCCGGCGCTTGCTTGAGCACTTTGGGAGCACGCAGGCGGTGAAGCAAGCGGATGCGGCGGCGCTATCGGCTGTCGTCACGCGGGTGCAGGCTGAAGAGATTCTAGGGCATTTCGGGAAGGCTAAACCTTAAAACGCAAAGGGCGCGAAGAGGGGCCGCGAAGATCGCAAAGGGAACACCTTAAAACGCGGAGAGCGCGGAGAACAGTCGCCGAGGGGAGAGGAATTGTGTGCTTCGAATTGCGATGGGATGCTGCTTCCCTGCTACACTAGCCGTTCGCTCACATGTCCCGAACAATTCAGATTTTGTTGGTGCTTGCTGGTAGCCTGCTGTTACTGCATATAGCTGCGCAGAACCCAACCAACGCCAGCCTCGCCACGCCACAAGAAACCCATCTACGCAACGTGCATCAGCTCACGTTTGGAGGACAGAACGCCGAGGCCTACTTCTCTGCTGACGGCAAGCAGCTGATCTTTCAGTCCTCGCACGGCGACGTGAAGTGCGACCAGATCTTCACCATGAACATCGACGGCTCGGAGATGCACATGGTGTCGACGGGCAAGGGCCGGACCACGTGCAGTTATTTCTACCCGGACGGCCAGAAGATTCTGTTTTCGTCCACCCATCTTGCGGATGTGGAATGCCCACCGCGCCCCGATTATTCCAAGGGATATGTTTGGGCGGTATATGCCGGCTATGACATTTTCACCGCCAACCGGGACGGCTCCAGTCTCAAGCAACTTACGAACAGTCAGGGATACGACGCCGAGGCTACGATCTCCGAGGATGGAAGAAAGATTGTCTTCACCTCCATGCGCAACGGTGACCTCGACATCTATTCGATGAACGCTGATGGTAAGCATGTCAAGCAGTTGACACACGAGGTCGGCTACGACGGCGGCCCAGTCTTTTCCCCGGACCGCAAGTGGATCGCGTATCGCGCCAATCATCCGAGTTCAGAGAAAGAGATCGCCGAATATAAAGACCTGCTGAAGCAGAATCTGATTCGACCGACTTTTCTTGAGTTATGGATCATGAAGGCTGACGGCAGCGGCAAACGCCAGATCACCAACCTGGGCGCGGCCAGCTTCGCGCCAGCATTCTTCCCCGACGGCAAGCGGCTGATCTTCTCCTCGAACCAGGGCTCGACCGGCGGCATGGGCAATTTTGAGCTTTATGCCATCAACGCAGACGGGACGAAGCTAGAGCGCATTACCTACAGCGATGGATTCGACGGTTTCCCCATGTTCAGCCGGGATGGCAAGAAGCTGGTGTGGGCTTCCAATCGCAACGCCAAGGCTCCGCACGAGACCAATATCTTCATTGCGGATTGGGCGCCGTAGACCGGACTCGGCTCCGCCATTTACCTTCCAGTGCCCTTCTTACGACCCATCCGCACCACACGCCCTCTATAATGGCTGGCAGTCTTCGATCACTCGCATGGCTGAATTCATGAAAGCACGGCAATGGATGGTGACACTGGGCCTGCTGGTGCTGGTTGCGACGGCCATCACCGCGGCGATCCTGACCCGCAACTGGGGTTCAGACTCTCCGCCCACTGCGCGCAGCTCAGCAATACGCAAGATGCTGGTGGATGAGCGTCCCCTCAAGACCGCTCGCAACATGGCGAAACTGGCTTCGGGCTGGGACGAGCGCAGGTTAGCGGAAGAAGCGCTGAAGCTGGGAGACCACGAAGTGGATCTGGCCTTCGCCGACGCCCTGCGTGACGCTGCCAACAGTCCCGCCCAATCCACACCCCAGGCACGTGAAATGTACGCGCGCGTGAGCAAGGCCGACGCCCTGGCGAAAGCCGATCAGCAGCGAATAGACGAATTAAACAAGCAAATCGCTAAAGCCAGCGGCGCCCGGCTCGATGACCTCAAGGACCAGCTTGACTTGGTGAGCGCGCAACTCGAACTCGATCAGGATGAACTGGGAGATGCCAAAGAGGACCTAATCCGTTCCGGAGCCGATCCGGAGAGCGTGATTCAGCGCCAGTATGAACGGCACGAAGCCTCTTCACATGCGGCCGAGGCTGCCCAATCCCAAACGGCCAACAACCCTGATGTCAACTACCGTGCAGGGAATCTCTTGGGCCAACTGGCAGCATGGAACACGTTGCGTGGCAAGGCAGCACAGCTCGGACAGGCCCGTGACGAAGCCGCGGAAGTGGCCGCGACTTTGAGCACGGCTCACAACGCATTGGAGGAAAAGGTCCGGGGCGACGAGACAAGCAAACAGGCAGTTCGCGAACAAGCTGCCAGCCCGACCAGCCAAGCGGGAGTTTCGAACCCAACTCAGACCAAGTCTACCCTAGCCTCGCTTCGACACCTTTCCCAGGACCAGAAAGACCTGTCCGACCTCGACAAGCGAATCCAAACTGAGCAAGAGCTGCAGAATGCGTATGCGAACTGGATTGCGGTAGTCCAAGGGCATCAGCGCATTGCGGTGCACGGCATGATTCAGTCGGCGCTGTGGATCCTGCTCATCATTCTGGCAGTTTACCTGGCCGGTCTGGCGATTGACCATCATCTTACGGCCACAGGCATGGAACGCACCCGTCTGCACACGCTGCGCGTAGTCATTCGATTTGCCGTGCAAATGGTGGGAGTGCTGCTGATTCTGTTCGTGGTGGTGGGGGTTCCGCAACAAACACCGACGATTCTAGGATTCGCGGGTGCCGGACTCACGGTGGCACTAAAAGACTTCATCGTGGGCTTCTTCGGATGGTTCGTATTGATGGGAAAGAACGGGTTGCGGGTGGGTGATTGGGTCGAAATCAACGGAGTGGCGGGGGAAGTGATCGAAATCAACCTGTTGCGCACCGTGCTGCTCGAAACTGGAAATTGGGCAACCACAGGGCACCCTACAGGCCGCAAGGTGGCCTTTGTGAATAGTTATGCTATTGAAGGCCACTTCTTCAACTTCACCACCAGTGGACAGTGGTTATGGGATGAACTGCAAATCACCGTGCCCTCAGATCAGGATCCTTATCCACTGATTGAGGCCATTCAAAAGACTGTGACCAAGGAAACTGAGGCCAACGCCAAGGTAGCCGAACAGGAATGGGAACGCGCCGACAGCCACTACAAGGTACGTGCGGTTTCGCCCAGTCCCGCAGTCAACTTGCGGCCTACTCCCACCGGCGTGGAGATTCATATTCGCTACGTCACGCGTGCGCAGGAGCGAGTCGCGATGCGGGCGCGGCTGAACCAGGCGCTGGTGCAGTTACTTCGCGGTAAGGGGGCGGTGGAGAGCGTTTCTTCGGCGTAGCGCCGTATTTTTGCCAAAGGGCTGTCTAAGGCTCAAGGCCCTGACTGAGGCAGTGCCTGATGGTCTCTGGCAGCCTCGAATTCTCCAGGATTTCTCTCACCACATCGTTGGATAGGGATCTAGCGAACTCGATGGCCTGTTCCGGCGGCGTGTGCTCACTCCGCAACAAAGCAATCCGTACTTCCCGCCGCAGCGACCACTTGGAGTGGGTACAAACCAACTGGATCAGCGCCGGCGAGGCCTCTCGGCGCAGCAGGGCCTTGGTCACCAACACTTCAGTGAGTCGCGGATTCTCTAGCGCGCCCTGAATGATGCCAGCTTCCGCAGCCAACAGCAGTTCGCCCGCGACTCGTCCCGATGCTCGATGGGCGAGCGAGAGTCTCTCCCCGGCAGAGAGCGTTTCCAGACGATGGATCAGCGCTGCTTCCGCCGCCATCTTGAGGTCACCTGCAACGGCAGGGGTCAGAGCCACCTGCATGAGATCAAAGGTAAACAGCTTCCGTATGAGCGCTAGAGAGACGTAACGCGGGGACTTTGGATGCCTGACAATCGCCAGCTTCAGTTTGCGGCTCTTGTTGGTGACGCTGCTCTTGGCAATTTTCTCAATCAAGTCTAACGAAAGATCAGAATGTTTCAACCGAGCGAGAGCCGAGTCTTCATCCAGGGCTGAACCGGTCGCTGCCGAGGCCGAATCAGACTCCCCAAGACCTGCCGACGGGCTTGTCACCGGCAGAGCACTCGTGGCCTTGGAGTCGTCGTAAGTCATGCCTGCAGTTTTGGTTACTAGGCTTTGGCCCCGAATGCGGCTCTGCGAGCCAACTCCAGAGCACCATTTAGCGGGTCAACCACATTGACGTTGACCGCAGCCTTGGGGCATTCCAGCCGCAGCCTATTGTAGAAAACCTGCCGGATCAGAGCCGAATTACGGAAGACACCCCCCGACATGGCCACTGGGGCACGATCAGCATCCGCAAACAGCCGGGAGATCACGATTTTCCCGAGCGTCGCCAACTCGACTCCTGCACAAGCCAGAATATCGTGGGCGCTGGGGTCGCCCGCATCCGCGGCGGCCAGGACTGCGGGAAACAACGCAGCAAAGTCCGGCTGTGGCGAGGCATTGGACACCACGATCATTTGTTCGCGTGTGCTGGCTCCGCAGGCTTTCATGATGCTTTCCAGCAGCCCGCTGTTCTGGCCTTCGTCGAAGGAGCGCATGGCTGCCGCGACGGCTGTCCGCCCAATCCAGTGCCCCGAACCCTCGTCAGAAATTGCGAAGCCCCAGCCTCCCGCGCGCGCCGTCTGTCCGGCAGCATTGCGTCCATAAGCGATGGACCCGGTGCCCGCAATAACGACCACGCCTGGGGCGCTCCCGGAGGCGGCCTCCATGGCGATCACCATGTCACCCACCACCTCAATTTCACCGGAAACCAGTTCAGAGAGGATTCGCCGGACGATGTCGGTGGTCTCAGGCCGGGCGCCGCCGGCAACGCCGATGCAGGTTCGCTTGATTTGTTGGGGAGTGACTTTGGCTGCGGTGCAGGCCTCGTGAATCGCAGCCGCAATGGATTTTCTGGCCTGGTCCTCGCCCACGCGAATCACGTTACTAGCAGCCCCACTGCCGTTGCCCAGCACCGAAAGTTCGTCGCCAATCGCGCACGAGGTCTGGCTGCCACCGCCATCCATTCCCAGGAAGATGCCCACGAACCTACTTTTACCACACGCGTAATTCCCCGGTGACACACTTTAGTACCTTTGGAAGGGTGTTCCATTCCGCTTACGAATTAGGTACCTGGCCGCAATCATGCGAGACGGCGTAGAGGTGACACCGCTACGCTGGGAACGATACGCCTATGGGTCTGGACAGGTTCGATCTCGCGATCATCGCGATCTATCTCGCAGGCATCACTCTGTTTGGCTTGCGGTTTCGCAAGCGACAGCGGACTCTGCGCGACTATTTCCTGGCCGATCGCAACATTCCGTGGTGGGCAATTGCCTTGTCCATTGTTGCGGCAGAGACCAGCACGCTCACCATCATCAGCATTCCAGGGCTGGCTTACGACACGAACCTGGCGTTTCTGCAGGTTGTTCTGGGATATCTTGCCGGCCGGGTGATCATCAGTTTTGTTCTGCTGCCACACTACTTCCGTGGTGATCTTTACACTGCTTACGAATTAATTGAGCGCCGCTTCGGACGAAGGCTACGATCGCTAACTGCAGGCCTCTTTCTGGTAACGCGGGCCGCAGCAGAAGGTGTACGCGTTTATGCGGTTTCGATTGTGGTAGCGATTGCCATCGGCACTGGTGAAGTTGCGTCGATCGCGATTATTACGGCGCTCACGCTGATCTACACCTTCGAGGGCGGCCTGGCGGCGGTGATCTGGACCGATGTAGTACAGACCGTAATCTACGTTGGCGGCACATTGGTGGGCTTGTTCACCATTGTTCACCTGGTTCCCGGCGGCTGGCCCGCGATTCACAGCGTGGCCGAAACCGCAGGCAAGCTCCGTGTCTTCGATTTCAGTCTTGATTTTTGGAGGCCCTACACGTTCTGGGCGGGCTTGATCGGTGGGGCATTCCTGACGACGGCGAGTCATGGCACTGACCAACTCATCGTGCAACGACTGCTGGCGGCACGTAGCCAGAAACAGTCAGTGGCGGCGCTGCTTTCGAGTGGAGTCGCCATTCTGTTCCAGTTTGCTTTGTTTTTGATGGTGGGCGTGATGCTGTTCGTGTACTACGGCGTGCCCTCGGCGAGCTTCGGCAAGCCGGACAGAATCTTTCCGACGTTCGTCGTTAGCCGAATGCCGCACGGAATCTCGGGTTTGTTGATCGCGGCAATTTTGGCGGCAGCGATGTCGAACTTGAGTGCTGCGCTCAATGCCCTGGCATCGACCTCGGTGATTGATTTCTATCTGCAACGGAAGCCCCAGGCAGACGAACGTCGCCGGACACGAGTTGCGCGTCTGATGACTGGGTTCTGGGCACTGGTTTTATTCGGATTGGCAGTCCTGTCCTTGCATCGGGTGGGGCGGGTTGTAGAAGTCGGTTTGCAGATCGCGTCGGTCGCCTATGGGGCGCTGCTGGGCGTGTTCCTTTTGGGTGTGCTCACGCGGCGCGCGAACCAGAGCGGAGCGATGGTGGGCATGCTTTGCGGCTTCGTGACGGAACTTTATCTCTGGCTGGGAACACGAGTGCCTTGGACTTGGTATGTGATGATCGGCACGGCAGTCACATTCTGCATCGGGTACTCGGTAAGCCTGCTTCAACACGTCGACCACAAAACCTAACCACAGGGGGCACAGAGAGCACAGAGAATAATTCCTCCACGGCCTCCGCGATTCAGGGTTGTTCCCGCGTATACTTCAACTCCAGCATGGCAAGTCAAGCTGCATCCCGCCCCGGTTTGCTGCGCGATCTTGGCCTCAGCCAGGCTGCAGCGGTGGTGGTAGGGACCATCATTGGCAGCGGGATATTTCTCGTCCCTGCCGAAATGATGCAAGCCGTCGGCTCGGCGAAGTTGGTCTATCTCGCGTGGCTGGTGGGAGGGGTTCTATCGTTCTTCGGTGCCCTTACCTACGCCGAACTGGGCGCGATGAAGCCTCAGGCGGGCGGCGAGTATGTCTACGTTCGCGACGCCTACGGCCCGCTGCCCGGCTTCCTTTACGCGTGGACCTGGTTCCTAATCGCAAAGCCAGCTTCGATCGCCACAGTCACAACGGGGATTGTCCGCATCCTGGGAACGTTTTCTGTCTTCGCTTTCTTCTCCTCGCCCTTAATCGGCCACCCCTTTAACGTGACCTACGGACAATTAGTTGCCATAGCGGCCACGCTTCTTATTTCTCTCCTCAACTACGTCGGCATCAAAAAGGCCGGGGAATTTCAACTGATTTTCACTCTGCTGAAGGTCGCCATCATCGCCGGCATTGTGTTCGTGGGCTTCAGTTACTCGTCAGGCAACTGGAATCATTTTGCCGCCACGTACTCCGGCGCCAAGGGCGGGGTTGTGGGTTTCATGGCCGCGCTGGTGGCAGCGCTATGGGCCTATGACGGGTGGAACGATCTGAATATGGTCTCGGAAGAAGTTCGCCAGCCGGAGCGGAATATTCCGCTTGCGCTGATCGTGGGAGTGGCCACGGTGGGGGCACTGTACATGCTGGTGAATGCTGCCGTGCAGTTTGTACTGCCGGCTGATGCGATTGCTGCTTCGCCGCGTCCGGCTTCGGATGCCATCGGACTGATCTGGGGGCAGGTGGGGGCGGGAGTAGTTTCGGTGGCAATGGCCATTTCCATGCTGGTGACACTTAACGGCACCATCATGAGCGGAGCACGTGTACCGTTTGCCATGGCGCGGGACCGATACTTCTTCTCGGCGCTGGCCGAGGTTCATCCGCGCTTTCATACGCCGTCGGTGGCCATCGTGGTGCAGGCGGGGTTGGCTATCGTGCTCCTACTCCTCGGAGGCAGCTTCCGGCAGTTTTTTTCGCTGGCGATTTTCGCGGAATGGCTTTTCTACATGATCGCCGGAAGTACGGTCTTTGTTTTTCGCCGGCGTGAACCGAAGGCTTCTCGTCCTTATCGAGTTTGGGGATATCCGGTGGTTCCAGTCTTATTTGTCATGGCGTCGGCGTTGCTTCTCTACTACACCTTCACCGATAACCTGCGGAATTCTGCATTGGGTTGTGTGGTGATCCTGGCAGGGATTCCGGTCTTCTATGCATTTGCGCGACGGCGCGCTGTATAAACTCAGATCTGCTCCGGTTTTGAGTACTTTGGTCACCTTCGACTCTGACTTTGCACGGCTGACACCTTGCGGGATGCGTTGGCCCGGCTCAGAATTAAATCGACAACTGTCTACGGATGATTGAGCCAACCACCTTGCGAGTCTGGATTTCCACATTATCGAAAGTGGTCTGGGGGATGTACCTCATCCTAACCTCCTCCTATTGCCTGCTGGCGTTTCTTCCTTACACTTATGTTGCCCTGATCAAAGAACCGCCTTACCCGTGGATGCCCTGGTTCGCAGGTCATCAGGCGATGCTCTACCTGTGGGCCTTGGCCGGGATCGCGGTGACCCAGTGGCCGAAAGGTAACAAAGTCAGTTTTGGAGTGCTGCTTGGAGCATTGGTGGTTGCCGGAGTCGGTCTGCTGTACCGGCCCTTCATGCCAAACCTGCAGGACAACCCCATGGCCTACTGGTGGAGCGTGATTTCGTTGCTACCGCTGTTGGTAGTGGCGGGGATGGACCTGCGCCGCCCGTGGCCTGCTACCAACAGCGACACGAGTGGAATGTTTTCATACTCGAATGCGGTCCTGATCGCGGTATTCGTGACACTGGTCTACGGCCTTGGTTCCCAACTGCACACCTATGCTGAGCGCGCGTCATTGCAAGGCGGCTCCGCATGGCTAGAGCTGTTTTTGTGGAGCGCGATTTCCCACACGCTGCTGGCTGTAGTGATCGTGTCGGTGTTCAATCTGATCGGCCTCGCGAGCAGACGAACTCGAAAGGCGCGCCAGGTGAATCTGATTGCGGTCATGGCATTGGCCTTTATTTTCTTATGGGCTGAGTTGATCGGGTTCCTGAGCAACGCTTTCAGTTTCGAAGGCTGGGCAGCTCACTTGTATGCGGTTTCTCTGGCGGCAGCCGTGACCGTGTGGCTGGCCTGGGTCGCGCTGCCTTTCCGCGGAACTCAGTGGTCAACTCGTCGCCGCAAGTTTGCCCTGGTGGCGGTGGCGGTGCTTATGTCCTCGCTTGCGGTCGTGCTTCCCACGATAGTCACCGGCAGTGATTGGAATGGCGTTCTGCAAAACACCTTCACCATAGTTTTTTGGGCGGTCTTGAGTGTTTGCGTTTATCGCCTGCGGCCCCAGCGGGCAAACTATTCCGCAGTCACGATGCTGGCGGTCGTGCTTTTTTTTGGCTTTGGCTACAAGGCACTGCAAGCCACAGAGATTTTCTGGGCAAAACCGCTGGGAGCGACGGACGACGAGGTCGCTCATGCCATGGAGAACTACGCCTCAGGGGACGCCTCATTTCAGATGGCGCACCACTTGTTGGGCAATGGACGGGAAGAGGCTTGCGGCGACCTTTGCCGCATCCTGCGCGAGAACACTAACGTCCGCGACGCTGAGGCCTTGCACGATCTGAAACTCGTAGATCAGCTTGCTCCCAACCGTGGCCCGCGTCCCAATATCTTCATCTTCGTCATTGATTCGCTGCGGCAGGACTACGTCGGGGCCTACAACGCCAAGGTTGACTTCACTCCCAGCCTTGATGCTTTCGCGTCGGACAGCGTGGTCATCCACAAGGTTTACACGCAATATGCCGGTACCTCGCTTTCAGAGCCGGCAATCTGGGCAGGAGCCATGCTGTTACATGCGCACTACCTGCAACCCTTTACCCGCGTGAACAGTTTGGAGAAGCTGGCTACCACGGACGGATATCAGATGGTAGTAAGCGACGACGAGATTCTGCGGCAGTTATTGTCGCCGACGGACAATCTGGTCAAGCTCGATACCGACAAGAAGTTCTGGAACCAACTCGAAATCTGTTCCACCATTCGCCAAGCAGAAACGTTGTTGGACAGCGGGCTGGGCCAGAAGCAGCCCATACTTCTCTACACCCAACCCAAGAATGTCCATCAATTTGCCCGTAACGATTTGCCCATGTTGAATCGCGACAACTGGCGGTTGCGGCCGGGGTTCAACAATCGGATCGCCTATGAGGTCCATCAAGTGGACGAATGCCTAGGCGGCTTCTTCAAATTTCTCAAGGCTCATGATCTTTACGACAACAGCATCGTCATAGTGACCTCGGACCATGGGGATGCGACCGGCGAACTCGGCCGCAGCAGCCACTCGCTTTCGATTTTTCCCGAGGTAATGCGGGTACCACTTTTGATCCATCTGCCACCCGACGTGCGCCAGAAGGTCGTATACGATGACGCGTACCTCTCGGCGCTGACCGATATCACACCTTCGCTGTACTACCTGCTAGGCCACCGTCCAATTGCTGCGAACCCCTTGTTTGGACATCCGTTGTTCGCGGAGACTCAGGAGGAACTGGCACGCTGGCGACGGGATCAGCTTTTCCTCGCTTCGGACGAGCGGGCCGTCTTTGGTTTGCTCACAGAGAATGGCAAGTACCTGTACACGACCTACGATTCTCCAGCGCGAAGTTTTCTATTTGATCTTGAACACGACCCGACTGCCCAGCACAATCTGATTACAAACTCGGCGAAGAGAACCTACGACGCGGAGATTATTGAGTATCTGCACCACGTGGCAGATTTCTACGGATACAAGCCTGGAGTGGGATCTCTGCTGGCGGCACGGTAGGGATCACGCTTGTTTCTTTTTACCCGGCAACCCTACAGGATTTTCGTGTGTACGCTCGCGAAAGGTACCTCCCAGGCCACTGGCCAAGGACACACTCGACTCCCCGAATTTATCGCGGAGGTGGTCGGCGGCTGACAATGCCTGCTGCCAGCGCTGGCGGCGGACGTCTTCGAGCAAGTCGCCCTGGGAGTTCGGGTTTTCAAAAGAGGACGCGTGTACTCCCAAAAGACGCACCTGCGTGCCCTTGCGCCAGTTCTTGCGGAATAGCGACCTGATCTGCTCAAAGATCTCAGTGTCGAGTTGGGTGGGAGCCGGCAAGCTGTGGGCGCGGGTGATGGTCGTGAAGTCTTTGTAGCGTAGCTTCAATTGGATGGTACGCGCGTGCAGTTGTTGTTCACGCAAGCGCCGGCCGACCATCTCTGAAAGGCGCATCAGAGTGGATTCGAGTTGCACGACATCCGCCGTATCCTCGTTGTAAGTGTGTTCGTGGCTGATGGATCTGGCCCCGATGTCGGCGCCGACTTCGTTGACAAACCAACCGCCCGCGTCTTCCCCGCGCGACTTCCCTGCCAGCGCCAGTCCCCACTTGCCGAAGTGTTGTTCGAGAAAGGCATCGTCGAATCGCGAAAGATCCCCGACCCGCTGGACACCCAGGGCATGCAGGCTCTGCTCGGTTACTTTGCCCACGCCCGGAATGTCACGCACATCGAGCGGAGCCAGAAACCTGGCTTCCTGTCCGGGGACCACCCACAGGATGCCGTGCGGCTTGGCTTTCGCCGATGCAACCTTGGCGATCAAGCGAGAGGTGCCAATTCCGATCGAGCAATTGAGTTGAGTCTCCGATTTGATCTTGTGATGGAGACGATGGGCGGCGGACAATGCAGGCCCATGCAGACGTCCGGTGCCGGTCATGTCGAGGTAAGCCTCATCAATCGAGGCCATTTCGACGAGTGGTGAGAAAGTGGTGAGCACAGCATGGACCTTTTCGGAGTATTCGAGGTAGCGGTGGCGATGGCCGTCCACGAAGATGGCATGAGGACAAAGCTTGGCCGCAGTGCGCAACGGCATGGCGGAATGCACTCCGAACTTGCGGGCTTCATATGAAGCGGCCGCAACCACACCGCGCTCGTCGCGCTGGCCACCCACTACGACGGCCTTGCCTTTGAGCGATGAATCGAACAACTCTTCCACCGACACAAAGAATGCGTCCATGTCGAGGTGAAAGATGCTTTTGGCTTGATCGGACACGGGAATGGCAACGCTTGAGCGATTGTAAGGCAGAGCAGGAGAGAAAGACAGAAAAACCCCGAATACCCGAGGTCGCAGAAACTTCACTCAAGCTCGCGGGGGAAACCTCGAACCAGTCTCTATACCGTTGCCAGCGCCGGTGCAGCGTTGGTAGCGGCGCGCAACTGACGGACTCGCTCGTAAATCCGCCCATATTCTTTGGCCGAGTTGTTCCAGGAAAAATCTTTGTTCATGCCATTGCGCATGAGCGTCTGCCAGGAAGTTTGGTCGCGGAAAGCCTTCAAAGCTTCTTTGATGGTCAGCAACAGAGCTTCGCCGCTGTAGTCGGTGAACTTGAAGCCGGTACCACGGCCGGTACGAGCGTCCCAAGGTTCGATGGTATCGTCCAGGCCTCCGGTCGCACGTACGACGGGCACCGTGCCATACTTGAGGCTGTAAATCTGGTTTAAGCCGCAAGGCTCATATTTCGACGGCATCAGGAACATGTCGCTGCCGGCTTCGATCTTGTGAGCAATGACATTGTCGTAGGCGATCTTGACCGCAATTTTCTGCGGAAATTGCTTTTGCAGCCGGGCAAACATTTCCTCGTATTGCTTGTCTCCGTTGCCCAGAGCGATGACAATCATTTCTTCCCGGGCCAGGCGATCCATGATCTGGGCGATCAGGTCAAAACCCTTTTGCGCCGCAAAACGCGAGACGATGCCGATGACCGGAAGTTTTAGATCAGGATTGGCGATGCCAAAAGCCGCGAGCAGATCCTGCTTGCATTTCGCCTTGCCGGACAGGTCCTGGGGCGAGTAACGGGCCGTGACGAACTTGTCAGCCTGCGGACTCCACTCGTCGTAGTCCACGCCGTTGAGTATTCCGGTGACGGTCGAGGCGCGATCGCGCAGCACACCTTCCAATCCGAAGCCGAACTCGGTGGTTTGAATCTCCTGGCTGTACTTCCGGCTGACGGTGGTGATGAAGTCGGAGAATACCAATGCGCCCTTCAGGAAATTGACGTTGCCGAAAAACTCCATCTTGGAAATGGCGAGCAGGTCCCAAGGCAGGGTCAGCAGCGGCAAGGTGTCAGGCGGGAATAGGCCTTGATATCCCATGTTATGAATCGTGAAAACCGAGCCGACCTCCTGAAACGCGGGGTCTTCGGCGTATTGGGTCTTGAGCAGGATCGGGATTAGTGCGGATTGCCAGTCGTGACAGTGGAAGATTTGTGGGATGCCCAGAACTTTTGAAGCTTCCAGCACGGCCCGCGAGAACAGGGCAAAGCGCTCCGCGTTGTCGGGATAATCACCGGAAGAGGTCCCATAGAGGGCATCCCGGTCAAAAAAGGGCGGGTACTCTACAAAATAGTGGTCGACACCGGCCTTGCTGCCCCCGGTCACTATAGAACAGAAGCGGTAATGGTCATCGAAGGGGACGGTGATGCTGCGTACGACGGTGCGGGCGTCGGTAAGCTTGGTCTGGCGGTAACGGGGAACGTAAACGCTGACCTGGTGTCCAGCGGCGGCCAGGGCACGGGGCAGGGCACCAACCACGTCGGCCAAACCCCCAGTCTTTGAAAAGGGCACACACTCGGACGCCGCAAACGCGATATGCATGAAGACAACCTCCCGAAGTCAGACCGCCAATTCTCCGCGCAAGCTATGATAAGAACGCTACCGCGTACCGCTCGCACGCGAACCTGACAGACGAGTCTCTAGTCTAAATGTGCAAAAGAAAGAGGGCAACGTGCCGAAAGTATCTACCGCGCATTCCAGCGGCAAGAAACCCAAACTAGGCCAGCACTTCTTGACCGACCCAATGGCACCCGGGCGCATCGCTGACGCCCTGGGGGACATTAAAAGCAGCACCGTCTTCGAAATTGGCCCTGGCCGCGGGGTTCTGACTTCCCTGCTGGCAAAGCGCGCCCGCCGCTTGATTGCCATCGAGACCGATCGGGTGCTGGCGGCACAGTTACGAATGAAATTTTCCCTTTACGGGAATGTCGAGATTATCGAAGGCGATATTCTGGCGGTAGATTTCGACACTATTTTTGGACCCAAGCCGGGCAGCACGCGCCCGGGGATCAATCAGCAGCCGGAACGGGTACGTGTAGTTGGCAATCTCCCCTATTTCATCACTTCAGACATCCTGCTGCGGCTGTTCGCATTTCGTAAATATTTTGAGACCAATGTGCTCATGGTACAGAGCGAGGTCGCCGACCGCCTGGCGGCGTCGCCGGGCAGTAGTGAATATGGATTGCTCTCGGCGACGACCCAGCTCTACACCACGGTGGAGAAGCTGTTTACTCTGCCCCCAACCGCTTTTACCCCGCCCCCCAAGGTGCACTCCACGGTGGTCCGGTTGACGACGACGTCTCGTTTGGAAAACCTGCAGGTGCCAGAGACCGGGTTTATCGACTTCCTCAAGCTGTCCTTTGGACAAAAGCGCAAGACTCTGTGGAACAATCTCAAGCAACAATACGATGCCAAGGCATTGCGGGCGGCAATGGAACAAGCGGGCGTCAAACCCGATGTCCGCAGTGAGGCGCTTTCTCTGGAGAAGACTGCGGCACTTTTTCGGGCGTTGTCAGACGGCAAGGCAAGCTGAACCCTAGAGGGCAGAGAGAACACGCAGGAATGTCCACGTCGTAAGCCTCAGGACTACAATCTTTAGCGTGCCCAGGAGCGGACGTGAATCTGCCTCTGCGTTATCCCGCCGTAGCCGGACGTTTTTATCCGCGAGATCGAGAGACTCTGCTTAGCGAACTCGAGGCTTTCCTGCCGGTCGGCGCTGCCTCGAAGCCGGCCCTGGGGTGTGTCGCGCCACATGCGGGATACATCTACTCGGGAGCGGTCGCGGGGGCGGTTTATGCTGGCCTTCAGGTGCCGCGCGTGTGTTTGGTACTTTGTCCCAACCACACGGGCAAAGGACAACCCCTGGCGATCATGAGCGCCGGTTCGTGGGAAACGCCGCTCGGGTTGGTTCCCATCGATAGCCCATTGGCTGGCGCGCTAAAACAAGCGTTTCCCCTACTCACTGAGGATTCCGAGGCGCACCGTAGCGAACATGCCATTGAAGTGCAGTTGCCGTTTCTGCAGTGCAGAAATTCTGAGCTCACCTTCGTGCCCATTGCCTTGGGGACAGGTCAGTTTGAAGTTCTGGAGCAACTCGGGAACGCGGCGGCAGATGTCATCAAGCAACAGCCCGAGCCAGTGCTAATGGTTGCTTCGAGCGACATGAACCATTACGAGAACGACCGTATCACCCGGGATAAGGACCAGAAGGCCATCAAGCAAATGCTGGCAATGGATGCCCGCGGGCTGTTCGACGTAGTCACCAATGAGGACATCAGCATGTGTGGATTTGGCCCGGCCGTGGTCATGCTGACCGCGGCCAAGCAGTTGGGCGCAAAGTCAGCTGATCTGGTAAAGTACGCGACTTCAGGGGACGTGTCCGGTGACTATGAAATGGTGGTGGGTTACGCAGGCATAGTGATCGCCTAAGCAAGACTGAGGGACAAATCAGCAAACCGCGATCAGACTGCGCCGCTACTCCACGGCGGTTGCGGCGTTCTGTTGCCGATAGCCCGCCTGATAGCCGGCAACGAACCAGGTACGGTCTGTCTCCGAACTCCAGCGGCCCACGCTAAGGTGACGAGTTCTGCCAGATCCAGCATCGAACCTTCCCAGATGCAGGCCATCGCGAAAAGCAGCATTGCCTGCCTGGCTCGTTAGGTTTGAGGGCAGAGCTGCAGCCGTAAGCAGCCTCCGTGACGCTGGAGCGGCCACCGCCACACTAACCACCAGCGCGAAGAAGAACACTCTTTTCATAGGAACCTCGGAACTGCACTCCGCTGATTAGAGTCCTTCCGGGTGCAGAAGAAGTCACGGAGCTGTAAAGCCTGTGTAAACTTTGCCGCTGGGTTTGTCAGGAAAATGTCTTCAAGTTCCTGCGTATTCTGCTATCTTTCCCCGCGAGCTACAGTCATTTGTAGAAGGAGGCAATTCATGAGAAGCATCTGGCTGAGTCTAGGTGTGCTGGCGACGCTGCTGCCCACAATCGTTGTCAGCGCGCAGGTCAATCCCTACAAAGATGGCACTCCCGGTGTCACCGGCTACCGCTCGGAGGTTCTGGCTGAGGTCACGATCCAGGAAGATAAGTTTCTTCGACTGGCGGAGGCCATTCCGGCCGAGAAGTACACCTGGCGGCCGGCCCCTGATGTGCGCTCCGTGGCCGAAGTGTTTCTGCATGTTTCGGCTGCCAACTACAACCTTTACAAACTGGTTGGCACACCCCCGCCTGCGGGAATAGACATCAAAAGTCTGGAAAAATCGACTTCTGACAAGGCCAAGGTCACGGCCACGTTGAAGGACTCCTTCGCGCACGCCCGCAAGGCGATCACCGTTATGCAAGATGCCGACTTGGAAAAGAGCTTTGACTGGTTCGGCGGGAAGAACACCGAACGCGGGGTTCTGTTGTTTATCCTTCGCCACGGCGCCGAGCACCTGGGACAATCCATCGCTTACGCGCGCATGATTGGGGTGGTGCCGCCATGGACGGAAGATTTCAAGAAGCCGGAGAAGCAGGAAGCGCCTGCCAAACCCAAACAGTAACGTTGGCCTCGCAACGCAAAGGAGTGCGCCGGAGAACCAATGGGACGCTGGCCCTGCATCTTAGCGATGCGAGGAATGCGCTCCGCTCGAATGGCTGGCGCCGCCGGAATGACCCACCGCTGCGGGACTCGTACCGCCGTGCACACTCCCGACGCTGCCATTCGGGCCCGCGTATCTGCCTTGCGACCCACCTGAAAACCAAGTCGGCCCGGTGTGCAGCGTAGCCGTGGCGAATCCTTTTTGCTGAGCGCTATGCGACAGTTCACGCAGGTTCATCACACTTCCACGGGGAACTCCCAAGCCAGCGGAATTGTTTGGAATCTGCACGTGGTTGGTTGATTTCCCGAGTTGAGTCGTGACTGGGCCCTGGTTCACCACCTGCATTCGCAAGCCGGGGGTGGCTGGAGTTTGCGGCCCGTTAAAGTGTACGGGGCCGTGTGCTACCACCGGAACTGTGTTTGATCCCATCCACGCACCACCCGGCTGCCATGCCCAGCCTGAGGACGGAAGGAATATCCACGAACCGTAGTGGTACGGAGTCCAACCCCAAGGGTAAGCAGAGACCCAGCCATAGCCAAATCCTGGATTAAAGGCCCACGCGCCATTCATGAACGGATCCCAGCCTGCTCCCGCAAAGTAGGGCTGCCACACACTTCCATATCCAGGCGCATTGAAGAAGCTGCCGTAGTAGTTAAGATCGCTGGTACCATACGGATACGGAGAATAGCTCGCGTACGACTTGCTGCTATATTCCTGCTGGTACTGGGATTGCTGCTTGTCCCACGAATCGTAGGTCTGTTCTTCAATCTCCGAAGCCACGTCTTGACGGTCGTTGATCAGATCAAAATTTGCCGTCTTGCCCTTACCAACCTCCACGGTTCCAGACGGCGCAACAATCTGTACATTCCCCTTGAAGACGGCCACCTCGGCATCGGTGTCACCCATCTCGACGCGAAGATGCGCGGCCTGATTCAGGCTGATGGTCTCGTGCGCAAAGGTGAACGTGAGCTCACTGTCCTTGGCACCGAGGAAGGTGACATACGCCATGCCTTCCTGCAGGTGGAATGAGGAAACTTTCGCGCCTGAGTCGCGCAGGGACAGTTGCGGAACTTGCAGCACAGAATTTGGAGTCAGACGAAGAGTACTGCCGTCTTCAAGTTCCAGCGCGGCGCGGCCATCGTCCCCGGTCTGAATTTTCATGCCCTGGGTAATGGGCAGGTTCAGAAACGCCTTTTCGTAGCCCTGCCCAGTATTGCGGTCGACCTGGACGGCACCCTGAGCATCGCCCAGCCGCACCACTCGGGCCTGAGAATCGGCGAAAACAGAGGCAGGTAAGAGCAAGCAGCCCAGGACTATTGCTATAAACGGCCTGGAATTGAGACTCAGGTTGCGCATGAGACACCCCCGACGGAGGAACTTCTTAACCTGATTAGAACACATACCCGGGCCGGGAGTTGTCAAAAGATCCCCCCCGTGGGGCAGCCTCGGAACTGCAGAGGGTTACTTACTCTTTGCCGCAGCGTGCTGCAAGAGGCGCTGGGCCCGTGCCCGGACGGTGTTGATGACGGAGGGATCATCGAGGATCTTCTGCAAGATAGGGTCTGCTGCAGGCAGATCTGGCCAAGTCTCCTGCGCGATGGTCTCTTCCATGCGCTTCATTTCTTCGTCCAGCGCCAATTTCTGGTAGCGATATTCATATTCCAGCCGACGGCCAAACTCGACAGCCGAAGCCAGGTCTTGAAACAGCAATGTCAGCTCCTGCACGGCCGGGACCAGAGAGTAGTTGTAGTTGGCGATGTTGCTCTTCTCGACGTCACGGTAGCTGAGGGTCTTGTCACCAGTGGAGGCAATGTTCTTTTTTCTGGAGTCAAGGTTGCCCTCGAAATAATGCGCCGTTTTAGCCAGAGCGAAAATGCGATCAGTGGTTACGGAGGAAAGCGTGAGGTCCATATGAAATGGTTCCTCGGGGTCGGACGATGGATCGGCAGCCGCGTCTTTGTTTACCTTACCGTCGGAAGTATAGGAAGCGGAGCGGTTGGAGGTCACAGAAAAACCATAGTGTGATGGGTTGGAAGCGGGGAAATCGCAGTTAAAAGCTATGGTGGGAACGATGGGCTGCTGAGATTGAGCCAGGCTGGGTATAGCCAAGGCCAAGCCGGCGAAGCAGGTTAGGAGTTGTGATCCGCGCAACGACAAAAGCATACCCAAGGATTATGCCAAAAAGACGGCAACGATGGTGGTCACATTGCGGCGCGCTGACTGCGCAAGGTCGCCGCAGTGTGGAGATGGCAAATGGCGATGGCAAGGGCATCGGCGGCGTCTGGGGGTTCGGGAAGCTCTGGAAGCTTGAGTAGTTTTTGGACCATGTGCTGCACCTGATGTTTTTCCGCGCGGCCGTACCCAACCACAGCCGACTTCACGCTCAGCGGCGCATACTCGGCCACGGTGAGTCCGGCGGACGATGCCGCCAGCATGGCCACCCCGCGGACTTGTCCTAGCTTGAAGGCGGACTTCACGTTTACCGCATAGAAAACATCTTCGATGGCGACCTCGTCCGGGTGATGATCGGAAATGATGACGCTCAGGCGGCTGAAGATGGTAGCCAATCTCGTGGAAAGAGGCACCCGCGGGGAAAGCTTAATGGCTCCGCAAGTGAGGCATAGCAGATCGCCGGAGGAGCCGAGCTCAATCACTCCATATCCGGTGTATTGGGTTCCGCAGTCAATGCCGAGCACGCGCATTGCCAGCAGTGTACCGCCTCCCAGCTTCAGCAGCTAGCTGTCAAGTGAGGTGACAGCGTGGCGCTCCCATTGGAAGCCCAGCTCAGCAGCAGCGGGGCCGTCGCGCAGTAGCGGCAGACCGCTCCTGGAGAAACTCGGCGTAGGAATCGCTAGATGCGGTCAATCGGTGTTCGCGCAGAAATCGCAAGTAAGCGGATTCGTCGAAGATTTCCTGCAGACAGGCGAGAACCAGCTCAGCGGTTTGGACCAGCCAGCTCTTGAGGTTCATCCTTGCTCCTCCGCAAATCTGGTCATCACAAACGGCGACTCTCGCACCTCTGCCTGCTTACTCCCGGAAAGCACGCGGATCCAAAGCCATGCCGATTCCAGCAGGATCAGCGTAACCAATGAGACCAAAACCCCAGTGACCAACGCGTCCAGACGGTCGTTAAAGATCAGGCGAGTGACTTCGGAGCTTTGTACGGAAGCAGCCAACTGCCTTGCGTGAGCGAGAAATCCAATGCGCGGGTTTGGGTCAAACATCTTGTGCAACGAGGCAGTAAAGGTCACCGCGATCAACCAGGCCAGCGGGACCAGGGTCACGGGTGCAAACCGGGCTTTGCGTGTCTTTACGATAATGGTAGTCGCCACACACAGAGCTACGGTTGCCAGAAGTTGATTGCAGATGCCGAACAACGGCCACAAGGAGTTGATTCCGCCCAGCGGGTCTTTGACCCCCTGCCATAGAAAATAGCCCCAGGCGGCAACGATCAAGCCACTGGTCCCGAGAATCGAGGGATACCAACTGGTGCGCCCCAGCGGCTTCCAGAGGTGTCCGAGCGCATCCTGCACCATGAAGCGGCCTACGCGAGTGCCAGCATCGAGCACGGTGAGAATAAACAACGCCTCAAACATAATGGCAAAGTGATACCAGATGGCCATTACGGCCTGACCGCCCAGGCTGCTCGAGAAGATTTGAGCCATCCCCACCGCAAAAGCTGGAGCACCGCCGGTGCGATTGAAGAGCGTCTGCTCTCCCACTGCCTGAGCCAGCGCGTGCATGCTATCCGCAGTGACGGGGAATCCCCAACCGCTGATGGTGGCCACAGCGGTTTCTGCCGTCTTACCCACAATTCCCGCCGGGCTATTGATAGCGAAGTAAGTTCCGGGCTGCAGCACACAAGCCGCGATGGTCGCCATGATTGCCACCAGCGATTCCGTCATCATGGCGCCATAACCCACCATGCGGGTTTCAGTCTCGCGCCGGATGAGCTTCGGGGTAGTGCCACTGGAAATCAGCGAATGGAATCCGCTGATCGCGCCGCAGGCGATGGTGATAAACGCAAATGGAAAAACTCTTCCGGAGAAGACCGGACCGGTTCCATCCACAAACCGCGTGAGAGGAGGCATGTGAAGTGTGGGTCGCCAGGCGATGATTCCGATGGCCAATAGGCCGATGGTTCCCAGCTTCACAAAGGTGCTCAAATAATCCCGCGGCGCCAGCAGCACCCACACGGGGAGGGCGGAGGCGGCGTATCCATAGATGATGATCAGAATCGCAAGCGTAGGCGCTGTAAACGTGAACCACGGGGCCACAGTGGCGTTCTGTGAGATCCACTGGCCACCGAGAATTGCCAGAATCACCAGGACAAATCCGAGGACGGAGCTTTCCAGCACTTTGCCGGGGCGGAGGCGGCGCACGTAGAACCCCATGAGCACCGCGATAGGGATGGTCATGGCGATGGTGAACACTCCCCAGGGACTCGACTTGAGGGCATTGACGACGATCAAGGCACCGGCGCCCAACAGGATCACAATGATGCTCAGCACGGCGATGTAGGCGACAAATCCGCCCACCCGGCCGATTTCCTCACGCGCCATTTCAGTGAGAGATTTTCCATCGCGGCGCACCGAGAAGAGCAGGATAACGAAATCCTGCACGCAACCACCGAAAACAGCGCCGGCCAGGATCCACATCGTTCCCGGAAGATAACCGAATTGCGCCGCCAGAACCGGACCAATTAGAGGTCCGGGGCCAGCGATGGCGGCGAAGTGATGGCCGAAGACAACCCATTTATTGGTAGGGACAAAATCGCGGCCATTGTCCAGGCGCTCCGAGGGAGTGGCACGCTGGGCATTTAGCGCAAGCACCCTGGCAGCCACGAACTTGCTGTAGAAACGATATCCGAGCGCGTAGCTGCAAATCGCCGCCAGCACCAGCCACATGGCGTTGATCTGCTCCCCGCGATGCAGGGCGATGGTGGCCACCGCCAGCGCACCGAGGGAAGCCACGGCCAGCCACAAGAAGGATTCTCAAGAGTTTTGCCATTCTGTACCGTGGCTGATTTTAATGTAATCTTGGCTGTTCTGCCTTGCCCTGGCGCACGGCCATGAATTCGAGAGCCCATCCCACAGATCCAACAACGGCATGCCCGCAGGAGACTTGCTGACCATGCCGCGAGTCCACTTCTGGCTAGGTGCTTGGGCGATCACTGGTGTCGAACTCGCGGCGGTCCTGGCGATATTGGTCCTAGTCTTCCTGCGATCGGAGTCGAAGCCTACGGCCCCGAAGTTTCGATCCGCTGAGCGCTGGTTTTGCGGGCTCGCCCGAAGAAGGGTGCTCGCGGTCGTGGCAGTTGGACTGGCGACAATATTCCTCCGCGCCTCGCTGATTCCGGTGCTGGGCGTTCCTGAACCCGCGGCGCACGACGAATTCAGCTACTTGCTCGCCGCTGACACCTTCGCACACGGACGAATCACCAATCCGCCACACCCTCTGTGGGTGCACTTTGAGAGTTTCCATATTATTCAGCAGCCAACTTACATGTCGAAGTATCCGCCGGCGGAAGGCGTGGTGTTGGCCGTAGGAGATCTGCTGGGGCATCCGTGGATTGGCCAAGCACTAGTCACGGCGATGATGTGTTCCGCTTTGTGCTGGATGCTGCAAGCATGGGTACCCCCCACATGGGCGCTGCTGGGCGGCGTTCTAGCGGTATTGCGGCTGGGTCTTCTCAGTTACTGGATGAACGGGTACTGGTGCGCATCCGTGGTTGCCCTCGGAGGCGCGCTAGTCCTCGGAGCCTTTCCCCGGGTCAAGCAGCACCTGCGTTCCCGCGACGCATTCATAATGGCCGTCGGACTGGTTGTGCTCGCGACCAGCCGCCCCTACGAAGGACTCGTCTTCAGCATTCCGTTTGCGATTGCGCTGCTGGTGTGGCTGGTTGGGTCGCAGCGTCCGCCATTTTCGACTTTCTTGACTCGGATCGCCGCGCCGATTGTCCTGACTTTGAGTTTCGCCGCAGCTGCAAATGGTTACTACAACTATCGTGTGACGGGCAATGCGCTGGTGTTGCCTTATCAGGTGTACCAGGCGACTTACGGCCATGCCCCACTTTTCCTATGGCAGACGTCCCCACCCGAACCCAACTACCATCACGAAGTCATGCGCAGATTCTACGAAGCAGACTTCCGAGCCTACCAGGAGAAACGCACGCTTGCGGGGTTTCTGGAGTTCAAGGGAATGACTTTCCTCATGGCTTGGGCATTTCTTCTTGGTCCTTCCTTAAGCATTGGATTTTTGAGTTTGCCCTGGCTTATCCGCGACCGCCGCATGCTTTTCCCTTTCCTTGTGGGTGCGGTATTTCTATTGGGTATGGCAGGTGAAACCTGGGGATTGGAGCACTACTTCGCACCGGTGACCGGGTTGGCATACCTCATTGCCATACAAGGCATGCGGCATCTTAGATTGTGGCGCTGGCACGGTAGATCATTGGGTGTCGCCCTGGTACGAGGTGTTCCGCTGGTGTGTGTTGGGATGGTGCTGGTCCGTACTGCGGGCATTGCTTCGCATGCGCAGGTTGAACCTGGCTGGCCGCGAGGGGACCTGGCCCGCGCCCGGATTCTTCATCACATGCAGACCGCTCCCGGTGAACATCTCATTCTGGTGCACTACAGCCCCGGCCACATTCCCGATCGCGAATGGGTCTACAACGAGGCCGATATCGATCACGCCAAGGTAGTGTGGGCCCGTGACATGGGAGAACAACAAAATCGCGAGTTGCTCCAATACTTTCCAAAGCGACAGGCGTGGAGCGTGTCTTCCGATGAATTGCCCCTCCACCTCGAGCCTATGGTGGCAGCTCCGGGCAAGCCTGATGCATCCCCAGATTCGAAATGAAGATCGGTCTCTAGCGGATGATCCGCTCCCACAACGCTACGAAATGCAAACCCGTGCCGAAAACGTAGTCGAGGGGCCAGGGGTACAAATCGAGTTTCTTGAGCTCCGCCGTCACTGTCACGTTAAGGGCTTGCCGCAATTCTGCCCACTGTCCGGCAGCCAGGTAGTTGTAGGTCAGAGACACCCCGTGGCGAGCGTTGCCTACGCGGTCCATGAATCGCAGGCGCGAGACAGCGGCAGTTCCGTCGGGCAAGTGGTCTTTTATTATCAGGAAACGGCGGGACACCCGGAGTGCCTCTTGTAAAAGGGGCAGAGGATCGTGGGTGTGATGCAGAACGTCAATCAACATGGCTCCATCGAACGTCAACGCGGGATAGGGAAGATTGGTTCCATCGAAGGGCCTCACCGGCACCCAGGTTTTTTTCCGCACCAGGACATCAGCACCCTCGATTGTAAGATCAGGGCGTTTCTCCAAGAGCCGCTGCGCGAGTTTTCCATCGCCACAACCAACATCGAGCAGGCTAGAGCTAAGGGGAATGAGCGAGGAAAGAATCTCGCTTAGACGACGGATCCGCCTGCCGTAAATGCAGGCCTCGTGAAATCGCTCGAGTACATTCATTTGCGCGCGATGCCGAGGATACTGAGAAAAAAGCTGGAGAGGATGATCTCGACGCCCAAGGTGACCGAAACGATTACGCCCGCCACCAGACGGACCAATACCACCGGGTTCATTGGCCCAAAACCGGCCTGGTTCCACAGATAAAAAGAGTAGATCGCGATGCTGATTCCCAGAGCTAGTAGTGCGCCACCCACCAGCAGTCCTTTTTCGAGATTGAAGACTCGAAAAGCGCGGGTCAGGCGGGGATCCTCAGGAAGAAGGCCCTCGGTGATGCCAAATACTTTAGTAAGGAAGGCAAAGATCACCGCCTGAGATCCCGTAAGAATGGCGACCACTGCATAGAGTAGGGTGTGGATATCCAGAAAACTATGGCCGACCTTCCGCGGACCCGGCAAGAGCCAGGCTGCAGTCGCAATACCAACAAGCAAGAGAGAGAGCCCGGGATACAAGAAAAGCCAGCGCGGACTGTAGAGCAACAAGAAACGAAGACCTCTGAAACCATCGTGCCAGGTGCGTAGGTGTGATTTTCCCAAACGGCCGTCTGGGGATAAGGTTGTTGGAATCTCACACACTGGCATGTTGAACAGCGATGCCTTAACCACCATTTCACTGGCAAACTCCATTCCGGTTGTACGAAGGGTCATCCTCTCGTATGCCGCTTTCGCAAAACCGCGCAAGCCACAATAGAAATCATGGCACTGGGCCTGGAAGAAAAGACGGCCGATTGCGGTGAGGAAGGGATTTCCGAAGTAGCGATGCAGCAGCGGCATGGCGCCGGGCCGTATGCCGCCCTGGAAACGGTTACCCATGACCAAGGCGTAACCGGACCGGAGTTTTTCCAGGAAATTGGGGATCTGGGAAAAGTCGTAGCTGCCGTCGGCGTCGCCCATGACAATATACTTGCCTCGAGCCGCAGCGATCCCGCCCATGAGCGCGCTTCCATAACCCCGGTTTGCAACTGCGACCACCCGGGCCCCCAAGGCGGTTGCGATGTCGCGGGAGTTGTCGGTGCTGCCATTGTCGGCCACAATGATTTCACCGCGAATATGGTTTGCCTGCAGAGTCTGTTGAATTTGCTCGATGCAAGCGCTGATGGTGGCAGCCTCGTCAAGACAGGGGAGGACGACCGAAAGCTCGGGCGATTCCGGCGACTCGCCCCCGGCAACCTCAGATCTCAACGGCAAGGTGGACGACATAACTCTTTTTCCGCTTGGGGTAAACCTACCGTTCTTTCAATCGCCAGCAACGCAGGCTAGGCCACGGCCAGTTATATCATGGAGATCGCCGGTCGACCGGTGCCATCCGACAACGGTTATCGTTCGTTATGGCTCGCAAGGCACAGATTTCCAACCCATGACGCAGATTGAGAACAACTCGCTTAGGCATCGGGCTGGAGTGGAGTCGCTCGTGGGGGAGCACAGTCGTCTGGGGCTGGCCTGCGTGGGCATGGGGAATTATCGCCATCGGAACGTTCTTGCGCGTCGCACAGTTCGCCTGCGGCAGATCCCTGTGGAATGACGAGGCTGAGCTCGCGCTGAATATTCTCCACCTTCCCTGGAGAGGATTGTTCCAGCCTCTGCAATATCATCAGGGTGCTCCAATCGGATTTCTGCTGTTGGAAAAGATCGCCACTGCACTCGGAGGCAAGAGTGAAATCGCACTCCGGGCGATCCCATTTGCGGCTGGCATCGCGGCGCTCTTTGTGTTTTACCGTGTCGCCAAATTGTACTTGTCGCCTGAGGCAGTGCCGATTGCTCTGGCTTTGTTCGCATTGAGCAGGAGCCTTGTCTACTACTCCTCGGAAGCGAAACAATACTCCACTGATGTTCTGGTCACCCTGATTGTTCTCCGCGCGGTATACAGACTCTCGACAGCGCCTTTGCGTCTGAGAGAATTGGTCGAAATTGGTGCTTTAGGAGCTCTGGCGGTCTGGTTTTCCCATCCCGCCAGTTTTGTCCTTGCTGGTGCAGCCGCCATACTCATTACCGCCAACTTCGTGCCAGGCCGCAGCGAAGGTGGAACGATCTGGGTATTCATCGCGTGGGCTGCAAGTTTCGGCGTTTGCTATCTCGTCTCCTTGCGGCATCTCAGCCACGATAACGCATTGCTTGACTACTGGCAGGGCAATTTCGTCCCGACTCACCTGCCATTGATCATTCCCTGGGTAATGCATAACTTCTTTGCGGCCTTCGAAAATCCCGCGCCACTGAACTCGATACTGGGTGCATCCTTCTTTATTGCTGGTTGTGGCCAATTGCTTCGGCACGACAGGCTGCGACTAGGCTTACTGACCGCTCCCCTGCTGATGTTGTTTCTTGCCTCATTGCTACACCTATATCCTTTGTACGGAAGATTGCTGCTGTTTGTCTGCCCGATTCTCCTTCTTCTTGTTGCTGAAGGCGCAATCTGGATTTACAAAACCACGCGACGGTTCTCACCGGCATTGGCCGCTGTCCTGATTGGGTTGTTGCTGGCTAGGCCCGCTTACCTTGCGGCGGACACACTGATTCACCCTATTCGGGCGGAGGATATTAAAGCTGGATTTCGCTACATTGAATCGCGCCAGCGGCCAGGAGATCCCTGGTACGTGTATTACAGCGGAAAGTATCAGGTCGCTTACTACGCGGAAGTTGACGCTTTGCCCATTGCCAACGTGCGGATTGGTTCTGATTGCGGCGGTAATCAAGCCTGCTACGGCACTGACCTCCAACAGTTTGGTAGCAGCCCGCGTCTTTGGGTTCTCTTGTCACATATCCAGCCTTGCCCCGGCGGAGACGAGGGAGTCCTGTTGCGCGACCAACTCGACAATTTGGGTACCCGATTGGAGACTTTCGACACTGCCGGCGTGAGAGTCTATTTATACGATCTCGATCGTCCGGTTCCAGTTGCTAAATGAACCCCACCCAATCGTCCGGCGAGCGCTTGGACTGCGGTGACGCTTGCGTAAGCCGCGAGCACCAGTATCACGGGCTCAATGGGATGGCGATACATGCCACCGGCATGAGTAAGGTAGTAGATGAGAGGAAAAATCACGATCGCGACGGCGTAAGGTACAGCCGCCAGGCCTTTCTGCCACAGCGCCATGAACATCCCTAGCCATGCCAGCAGACTCAGGAATATCCAAACCGAACCATCGGGCAACGCCCAGAATCTGTAGAAGCGGTGGGCTGACAGGCGCAAGAACGCTGCCGGATGTTGACGAATAAACCTCACGGCTATCTGCTTCTTGGTGTCCATGAAACGGATCTCTCCCAAGCGGCTGTACTCCGCGACCATCTCTAGGAAGTCATTCCCATTCAGGCGGGCTTCACCTTCATGATTCCCAATCCACAACTCAAGCCCAAGATTGTCGCGGATGGGCATCAGACGGTGGAAAGTTGCATAATTGCGGACGGTCCAAGGGACTACGACCAGAACGCAGACTCCAATAGAGGCCAGTAGTTGTCTACTGCACAACCGCAAGTGACGGCGGTGGTTGATCCACAACCACCAGCAGAAAAATGGGAAGACCGCAAGCAGACTTGTGTTGGTAAGGATCGCCAACCCCGCCAGTACTCCGAAAGTCAGCCAGCGCGTGTAACGCAGTGAGGCGGCCAACTCAGGAAGCAGCCACAAGGCAGTTACCAGCAAAAGGGCTGACAGACTGCTTTCCCACACCCGCATTGCAACCGCCGCTTCGTATGTCCAGCACGCCCAGACCCAGGCCGCGAGTACACCGGTTAGAGAATCGAAATCACGCTTGCCCAGCCGCAAAATCATCACCGCGGTCAAACTGGACAACACTGCGTTCAGACCCACGGTCATCAATAACGCGCGGTAGGTGTAAGCACCGGCAATCTTAAAAAGGCCGGCGACAATAAGCGGATAGACTGGCGGTTGCTGGGCGGTGGGGGCCAGCGGTGTATTCGGCCAGGGAGAGCTGTAACCAAAGCCGGATACGAGAGCCCAGGCAATTCGTGACGGTTCGTTGTAGCGGTAAAAATAATCCCAAGCCTTTTGTGGAAGAAGCTGGGCGAGCAGCGAAACTCTTATCGCGAGCGCGATGAGGAAGACCACGCCGGGAGATTCAAAGATTCGGAAAAGAGTGCGGCGCACACTTGGCATGGGTGCAACGCATTGTAGCAGCGGGTTGGGCTAATGCGATTACGCCTACTCCGCAAACAAGAAGCTCAGAGCTTCAGGAAAGCGTTTGCCCCACTCAGCCTCGTTGTGGCCGGCACCAACGTCGATCCGCACCCTGAGTTGATCGTCTCCCAAGCCCGCACGGTACATGATTCGCTGCAACTCACGGACGTCCTCGACTACCTGCCGGTCCTTGTCGTCGCGCCCGGCCTCGCGAGTTCCAACTCCGATGACGGTCTTCTGCGGCCACTGGCGGAAGTAGTGGCTGTACTTCAATATTCGCCGGTTGGACACGAACAGAGACGGGCTCTCCAGCAGCAAGCGACTGAATGTCCCGGGGCGGTCTATCACCGTGTACAGTGAGATCAACGCGCCCAGAGACGAACCTCCTAAACCGGTATTCTCCGGCCCACGCGCAATGCGGTAGCGTTCATAGACGAATGGCATGACCTCATTCATCAAAAACTCCGGATAACGTTTCCCCTGCGGACGCAGAACCGGCGGGCTAAAGGAACGATACGGGAGAAATTCCTTGATCCGCTCGCTCTGGGCATTATCGATCCCAACGATGATAAGCGGAGAAATCTTCCCATCCCTTATCAGTTGATCGGCAGTTTCGTCCACCCGCCATTCCACACCCGCAAATGCGGTCGCGGGATCGAATAGGTTCTGCCCGTCATTGAGGTACAGGACCGGATAGTGGCGGCTCGCGTTCTCCGGCGCATCGTACTCGGGCGGCAACCACACCCGCAGCATCCGGGTGTTGCGATAGACATGGCTGGAGAATTCATGTAGGCGAAGGTCGCCCACGACCGACGGAGCTCCCGGAAGAACCGGCCGTGCCAGGTTCGATTCTCCGGTCCTCTCCATGAGTCGGTCGGATGACATATAAGGTCAGGCCCGCCGCATTGCGCTGGCCACCAGAAACGACGAAAACCCGGTGATCAGAAGGATCAGAGTAAGAGACGACAGGCACAGGATGCACCACGTGGCCAGCACAAAGGCCTCGATGTAGGTGAGGTAAAGAGCAAAACCCAACCCCGCTACGGACGCGATGAGGAGCATCGCCGGCACTTCGGCTTTCGCACGATATACGGTCGCCAGAGCCAGCAACCCGGCATACCCGAGAATACCGATCAGAGCGTCAGGCACGCCAAGAATCGTTGAATAGATGCTGCGGTTTACGATGTCGCAGTTGAAACTCTCGCCAAAATCACAATATTTGGTCTGAGAGGTGCCGAAGTGGTGGTAGAGCGAAACTGACGAGACCACGATTCCAGCCAACGCCAGTACTCCTATGGCCCTGAAAACCCACCGCTCAGCATTGCTCATGGCAGCGGGCATCCAGTTTCCTGGCCTAGAAACTCCAGCGTGTGCTCACCTTCTACCTTGGCTCCGTCGGAAAAAGTCCAGGTGGGAAAGCGCTTGACGCCGGCATCAATACAAACCTGAGCCTCGTTGCGCGAGCCCTTAATTCCGCATTCGATATAGGGGGCATACTGGAAGGAGGAGCCGAACAGGTCCTTCTGGTCGGCGCAGTGCGGACACCAGTAGGCACCGTACATCTTGGCTCCCTTGGCGCTCAGGCACTGGGCGAATGTATCCATGCGAGCGTCATGTTTGCGCCGCAGAAAAAAATAAAGTCCGGCGCACACGGCGATGATAGCCACAACAATGACAATGTTGCGCGCTGGCATTTTAGGCGGAGCTGCCGGATCGCGATCCTGCCGGCGTTTTTTTCGTGCGTCTGACATGGCAATAATTTTTATACCACGACCTCGATGGCGGAGGGCAGTACGTCCAGCGTCTGACACTGGATGGTCATCACTTCACCGTCCACCATTACATCCACCGGCGCGTCGAGTTCAAAATCGATACGCCGGGCGGCGTGGCGCTCCGCCAGCGGATGGTTGATGTGGGTACCGTCATATAAAGTCGGCAGTTTGCGAACCAGTTCGATTCGGCCGATCGGCCCCCAGCGGACGTATTCGATCAGCCCGTCGTTCACCTCCGCCTTGGGCGCGATCAACATGGTGCCGCCGGTGAATTTGCTGTTATTGAAAGTGAGAAACAGGCAGGGCCGGCGGTCGAGTTCTCCCTTCTGGTCGACACGCAATGGGAAGGGACGGCGTCGCATGCGGGTCAGCGAGATGAAGATTGAAGCTTGGTAGCCGAGTTCGCCCCAGGTCTGGAAGCTGCGTGCCCGTAATGTAGCGACATCGGCCGCAAACCCCATACTCAGAAGATTGATGTAGTGGATGACGCCACCAGTATGCTGCATTCGCAGTACATCACAAGGCTGAGAACGCCCGGCGAGCAGGGCTTCTATCGCATGGTCCACTCCGCGATCGGTAAATTCGCGCAGAAATGAGTTACCGGTTCCAAGAGGAAGAAACGCCAGGGTGGGACGAGGGCCGGTTGCGGCTTGAGGGAAAAGGCCGTTTACAATCTCGTATGAGGTACCGTCACCGCCCACGGCGATGAAGTGGTTGCACCCGTGAGCATAGGCGTCGCGTACTATTTGCGTGCCGTGAGCCGGCCCGCTCGTCTCGGCGACCTCGACGGAAATACCGGCTGCTCGCAGGCGGTCGAGCACCGGCCCTACTAGTTTGCGGCAGCGCCCGCCGCCAGCGGCCGGATTCACCACCGCCAGAAACATCTCACTCACAGTTCGACCACCGCGGTGGCACGGTCACGATGTTTGCCAATCTCTTCAGCGAGGAGGCTGCGCTTGATCTTCATAGACGCGGTGCGGGGAAAGTCCTCGTTCCAGATCAGATAACCGCCCACGCGCTTGAAGTCAGCAAGTCTTCGGTTGCGAGCAGTGATTTCGTCTTTCAGATCCTGGTCGAACTCCTGATTCTGATCGAGGCGTAATACCAGAACCAGTGTTTCCCTGCCCAATTTTTTGTCCGGCCAAATGTAGTGGGCGGCGAACACACAGTATTCCTTGACGACCAGGCCATCGAAGACAGTCTCGATGTCCTCGGGATAGATGTTTTTGCCACCTTCGGTGACGATCATATTTTTCTTGCGGCCGAACAGTTGCAGGTGGCCGGTGGCATCGAAGCGGCCGAGGTCGCCGGTCAAAAGCCAGCCATCCACGATGGTTTCCGCTGTTAGCTCGGGATCGTCCAGGTAGTACGCCATTACTGTCTTGCCGTGCGCCGCCACTTCGCCGATTCCGTCGGCATCGGGGTTAAGAATTCGCATTTCGACGCCGGGCAACGGCCTACCGACGGTCTCCGCACGAAAGGGCTTGAAGTCGTTCAGCGTAAGCACCGTGCCAGCTTCGGTAAGGCCGTATCCGTTGGCCACAGGAATACCGAGATCGTAGAAGAATTGCAGAGTCGAAGGCTCCATGAACGCCCCGCCAGTGAACATCGCCAGGAGTTCTCCACCAAACCTTTCGTGCACCTGGCGCAGCAGTTTGCGGCTACGCTGAAGGTTCGGCCGCTTGCGGATGAAGACCCGGTTCAGGGAGATCATGCGGTTCAGGAGGAAGCGCCTGGTAGTGGATAGTTCCTGGAACTTGGCCCTCAATCCCCGCTCCAGGTTTTTCAATACCATGGGAACCAGGCTGACGTACGTGATTTTGTATTTGACGAAGGCGTCGCGCACAAACTCCGGCCGCAGCGTGCGCAAGTGGACCACACAGGCTCCGCACACAAACGGTCCGATGAAACCTACCATGAAATCGATGGCGTGATTCGTCGGGAGGATGCTCAAGTAGCGCACGCCCGGCCAAAAGGGATACCAGGCGGTAAGCGACTTGCACTGTTCCAGGTAGTTTTCGTGGGTGAGCACGCACCCCTTGGGCCGACCGCCGGTGCCCGAGGAATACACGATACAGGCAACATCGTCACGTTTGCGGGGTACGAACTCGGGCTCGCCTTTGCGACGGAATTCTTCCCAGCGAAATGCGCCTGCAAGGTCGGCACCCAGAGGAGCGTCCGTCACCAACACGGTTTTGAGTTGGTGGCTTGAGAACTCCGCAGTGCGGGTAATGGCCCGCCAAAGATGGTATTCAACCACCAAGAACTTCGCATGCGAGTGGGCCAGCAATTGCAAATGTTCGACTGGAGTGAGTTTGTAATCCAGCGGAACCACCACCCCACCAAGGTGAAAAATGGCATAGGCCGAAATCAGCCACTTCGACTGATTGGTCATGATAATGGCGGCGCGGTCCCCGGGTTTGAGATCGGCATCCTGCAGGGCTTGGGCCAGCGGCTTGGCGGTTTCTTTGAAATCGGAATAAGTGAGTCTTGTCTTCTCGCGGTTGCGGTCCGACTCGATCAGGCAAACGTCGTTGGGCCAGCGATCGAGCGCGTCGCGCAAGGCTGCGCCCAGGCAACTGTACTGGTCAAGATTAAGCATGAAAGATCTATTTCACCACAGAGAGTGTGCAAGACATAAGAAAGCTGAGGAGCGGGTACTGTCCTGATAAACCACAAGCCAGGCCAGATCTGGATTTCCTTTGTGATCCTTTGTGCCCTTTGTGGTTGACGCTTTCGCTCACAACCGCGCCTGGATGCGGCTTGCCAGGGTGCGAAAATCGGAGACACCTTGAAGCTCGTAGTCCGGCAGTTCGATACGGAAGTGGTTCTCCAGCTTGGTAAGCAGATCAAGGGCCTGCAAGCTGTCGATACCCAGGGTCTTGAAAAAGTCACCGTCGGGAGTGAGTTTCTGCCGCGGCACTTTGAAGTGGGCGGCAGCAAGCGTGAGGATTTCGTCTAGAGTTTTGTCGGTTGTTGTGATGTCCATCGTGTGTCCTCGGAACATGTTCGGGGCTTACGGTAAGTATGGCAGCGCATCTGTGCTCTCCACGAAACGGCGGAGACCGGCTTCTACCGCTGGCCGAGTGAAAAGTTCACAGAAGAGATCAATCTCCTGCTTCAGTTCCTCGTAGGGAATTGGCTTGATGAATTTCTTGGCTGCGGCCGCCGTCTGCCGGTCGAACTTCTTCAGTTGCGCTGCGGTGGCACGGGCCGCTCTCAGAGCTTCGCCCTCACCCACTACCTGGCTGACCAGCCCGATCTGCTGCGCCTTGGTAGTGTTGAAACTGCGGCCGGTGAGTAAGAGATCGCGGACCACTGCGTTTCCCAAATCCCGCTTCAGCCGGGGAATGCCGCCAAAGCTGGGGACTAACCCCAAACGCAGTTCCGGGAAACAGAAGCGCGCCATCTTATCGGCGATGATCAGGTCACAGGTTAGAGCCAGTTCAAACCCTCCGCCAAACGTGACTCCGTGCACTGCGGCAATGGTCGTAAGGGTGGAAGCATCAATCGCGTTCATCACCGCGTGAATGCGCTCCACGTGGTGGCGGACTCCCTTGAGGGCATCAGCTTGCGCCATCTCCTTTGAACGGCGATACAATTCCCGCAGGTCAGCTCCGGCGCAGAATCCGGGTTTGAGCTCGCTGTAGATAATAAGCGCGTGGGCTTCGGCTTCCATGGGCCTCAGGGAGGCAACAAACTTCTCGAGTTCGACAATCGTGGTGGACCCGATCTCATTGCAGGGGTCACGGTGCAGCGCCAGTTCGATGACGCCGTCCTTGACCTGCCACGAAAGTGTTTCGCCCTGGAATTGGTTCATTCAATACTCGATTCTTCCATGTAGCGTCGGCGACGCTGCTTTCACACCGCCTGCTTCACCGGGTACATTTGTTCAATCTCGTTCTTCAAACGGGCGGCAATCAGATCGCGCTTTAGTTTTCCATTTGCCGTAAGCAGGCCGTTCTCAATGGAAAAGGGTTCGGCGTGAATGTGGAAGGCTCGCACCTGTTTGTAGTGTGGCATGTCATGATTCACCGCGTCCAACGCGGCTTGCACCTGTTGAGGCGTGACCGTGCCAGTAACGATTGCGGAGAGATAGCCTCGCCCGTTGCCTATGAGAACCGCCTGCAGGGCTCCGGGCAGGTTTTGCAGTAACTCATCCTCAATCGGTTCTGGGGCGATGTTGTGGCCGGAACCAAGAATAATCAGATTCTTGATGCGACCGATGATCTTCCAATTTCCCTTGGCGTCCGCCTCGCCCTGATCGCCCGTATGAAACCAACCGTCGCGCAAGGCTTTGGCGGTCTCCTGAGGCCGGTTCCAATATCCGGGGAAAATATTCCGCCCGCGGACGATGATTTCACCGTCTTCGCCCAGCTTCATTTCGACCCCCTCGATTGCAGGCCCCACGCGGCCGGGCTCGACCTGGCGCGGGTCATCCATGGTGCAGATGGCTGTGGTTTCGGTCAAGCCGTAGACTTGCAGCACTGGAATTCCCAGCATCATGAAGTATTGCTGGGTTTCCACCGTGAGGGGCGCCGATCCGCAGATCAGCGCTTTCAGATTCGATCCGATCATCTTCTCGCGGATGGTGGGGAACACGACCGACTTCGCGCAAGCCAGCCACATGGAATCCGTGAAGCTCGCCTTTCGTTCCTGCTTGCGCATCCAGGCGGCTTTGGCCTTGCTGTAAATCGTGTGAACCATGCCGCCCGTCTTCCACAGTTGCTCATCGACGGCTTTGCGCATACGCTCGAGCAGTTGAGGAACATTCAGGAAATAGTCGGGAGCGGCAGCACGGACGTCGCCGGCGAGTTTCGTCAAGTCAGTGTTGAGCGTCAGCTGGCTGCCACGCAAGAGACAAGTCAGAAGCATGATCCACGATCCCGCGAAGCACAGCGGCAGATAGTGAAAGACTCGATCCTGGCCGGGACGCTTCTCCATCAGCGTGTCCAGCCGCTCTGAGGTGCAACCCAGCATGTGAGAAATGTTACCTGCGGTGAGCACGACTCCCTTCGCTTCGCCCGATGTGCCGGAGGTGTAGATGATGGTGACGGGATCGGCTTCCTCGATCCGAACGGGCGTCGCGTGGCCAGGTTCTGTGGTCAGAATGTCATCGAATAGGTGCTGCGGCGGCGCATCGCTCCATTGCTGCAGCACCCCGTCTCGCAGAGTAGCGTCTCCACAGCAGATCAGTGCGGGTGAGCAGTCCTTCATCATGGCAACGAGTTCCACAGGAGCTTGGCGGGCGTAGAGCGGAACCACGATTAATCCCTCGGCCATGATGGCCAGGTCAATTACGATCCAGTCGATACTGTTGTGGCCGATGAGGGCCACGCGGTCACCCTTCTTGAGACCTTTGGTCGCCAGAAATGCGCGCGCCTGCGAGATCGACCTAAGAAGTCCGTTCCCCTTTACGCCCCACGTTGTGATTCTGGGGTCGCTTAGCAACTCCTCAAGAACAGTCGAATCCGACGCCTTTTCAATCCGCCCGAAAATGTTCTGCAGAAAGGTCACAGGCCGAGGTTCCTGTTGAGACTCCGTTAGCTATAAGCCTCAACCAAGCTTTTCAGTCCTGCGCTCATTGGCGGCAGGTAGTCTTCCCAACCCCACTCTCCCCTGCGTGTGGGGAACTCCGGATAGCGCCGCTGAACTTCCTCTTCGAAGTACACGCCCATGCGCGCCATCACTTTCAGATTGCGCACTACGGTACGTCCGATGGCCTCGGCGATGCGGTCCCCGTCCGTGGACAACTTCTCGAGTGCAGCCAGCAGCCGCGGTTCGAGGTCGGCATCGTCCACGTTCATCAGCAGGTCCTGATGGCCGCGCTCGTTCATCAGGTTGCGAATGCGTTCGTCCATGGTGATGCCGGCTGACGGGACCAATCCCGGCATGGAGGTCACGATGCCGTGATAGCGCGAGGAGGCCATCATGTGACACGCGCGTAACACACTCACCAATTCGTAGATGTTGTAATCCTCGGAGGTTAGCACCGGAACACCGCCGAGTTGCTCTGAAATGCGGTTCGCGGGGCGGGCATCAAGGCGTTCGGTGGCGACCATGATCACGAAAACCTTGCGCTGCCGTCGAAATGCAGCCACCGCATTTGCGATAGCCGTAAGGTAGTGTTGATAAGCGCGCGCTGCATCGGGGCCTGAATTGTGAAAGTATGGCCCGCGATAGTGCTCTTCCTTGTAGGCTCCGGTCAGGTTGTGGAGAGCAAGTTTGGCCACCGACGCTTTCACTGGCCACTCGAAGGGATTGATGGGGCACACGGCCAGCACCGGCGTTTTACCGTCCCACCCCGCCTGACGCAGGGTTTTCTGTCCGTATTCGGCGGGATGCGGCTCGAAAGTCCAGGCGGTGTCCGTTCCCAATTCCGTGGGAACGCCCAACTCGCGCAGAATGGTTCGCGATTCCTCGTTGCGCGTGATGATCAGCGAATTCCTGCAAAAACGCTCACACATCTTGCGCACCAGTGGATCCATGTGCCCAGCCTCAGCACCATATCCCACCGAAAGCTTGTTCTCGGCGGCCGCAATGCCCAAGGATCCGATCATCATGGTGGTAAGCGCATTAGCGAATTTGCTCTTAAACATCGAGCCCTCGCAGGCAACAACGCCGTGATGTCTGGGCACTTCGCGCGCCAGAAAAGGCGGGAAAATATCCGGCAGGTGGACTTGGGTGGTGCCCTCGAAATAACCGCGAGAGCGCTCGTAATTGAAGGTCATGGCGCTGAAGTCTACGTTTTGCGCCCCCAGAATGTGCCGAATCTGGCGCAACATCTCTTCCACGCGGGCATCCGAGCCCATGTTACGGGTTCCGTTGTATCCGGCGAACAGCAACTTGAGTTTCTCTCCCGGACGCCAAGGCTGGCCTTTGCCGAGCATCCAAGCCGCCTTCGACTTCTCAATCGAGGCGCTGACCCAGGCTTCAAGGATGAAGTCCATCATGCTGCCGTACCTCCGGCCCGCGTAGGCCAGTCCTGGTAACGGTAAGTAAACTTGCCCTCGCTGCTGAACTTGAGCAGCGGAAAGCTGTATTGCGAAAAAGGCACAGGCCTGCGGCCGAGTTCACTGGTCACGCGAGCGTTGTCGAACACTGTGTTCCAAAGCAGATACGGCATGAACACCTTCATCAGTGACGCCCCATGTGAAATCGGTCCACGGAAATTCGCGAGGGTATTGACGACGGCAGAAAACGGCCGCTCCAGCAGCGGCACAAAGACCGGACCTCGCTGCTGTCGGGCCGCCGCCAGGGCGCTGGTAAGTTCACGAAAAGTCTGCGAGTCTTTACCAGAAGAAAGATGATAAACGTCGTACTGCGGTTGCGGCTTCTGGTGCAGGGTGGCAATGGCATCGGCAACAAAATCGACGTTCACAATGTCGATCTTGTCATCGGGGCGGAAGGGCAGCATCGGCAATCCCGCCAGAAAGACAAAGGACTTCACCATATCGAATTGTGTGGTTTCGGCGCGGCGACTGTCGCCAAGCACAATGCTGGGCCGGAAAATCGTAATCGGAACCTCTGGCAGCAACTGCCGAATCATGTGCTCGCAGAACTTCTTGGTGCGGGCGTAGGGATCGTAATCCGAACGCTCCCAATCAATCGATTTGTCTTCCGTCACAACTTCGTCCTGCCGCTTCCCCGCCACTGCCACGGTGCTCACATGGCTGAACCGGCGCATTCCATGGTAATGGTGCGCCCGCAATGCCAACTGAAGCACCTCCAGCGTTCCGCGCAGGTTCACGTTCAAGCAGTTCTTTTCCGACTTCCGATTCAACGACGCGGCGCAATGAATCACCGAATCGGTGGTATGAATCAGCCGATCGTAGTCGTCGCGGCCCAGGCCGAAATGTTCCCCGGTCAGGTCCCCACGAAAAATCCTGATGCGAGTCTGCAGATGTTCGTAGAAACGCGGGAAGTCAAGATGCAACTGCAAGGCTTGCCAAAGCCGGAGTTCTGCCTCGTGCGCATCCCGGGCCCGAATCAGCACATTCAAGGACGCGCCATGCTGTTCCAGCAGGTTAGCGGCGACGTGGCCGCCGATGTAGCCGGTAGAGCCGGTCAGGAATATCGCCACGTTGCCCCGTTGGTGCCGGTTTTGACGGTAACGCCCGTGTCCGCCTCGGCAAGTTGGAAGCTGCGCGCTGGCCGCGCCTCCAGCGGACGCCCCTCAATTAAAGGATAAGTCCACCGGCGAAGCGCTGGCACGTGGATATTGATCCAGAACTCCCACCAGTCGATGGCAGCGGTGTTGTAGCCGAAATCAGCCTGCTCTTCGGGTACCAGTGCGAAAGCAAGTTTCTCGACGTTTTCAGCGACGAAGTCATGTTCGTTTAGCAGAATGAACGGTTCGAAGAGTTCAATCAGTTTTTCGACTTTCTCCAGATTGCGCTGAGTCCTCGCCAGCGGTGTTTTCTTCAGGGGGAACGCCGACATGATGCGTTGGATCGAGTTGATGATCGCCTTCTGCGCCGGCGCCGACATCCGCTGATATCGCTCCTTCGAAACCGGGATGGCATCAAAACGCAGGCGCAGCCAGTACTCCAGACCCTCCTGCGCACGGTAGTGCTTGCGATGGGCCAAAGAGGTGAGTTCGATAGACCGTCGCATGTCGCAAGGATTAGTGACTGAAGCGGCAAGTTGGTAAACCGGATCGTGGCGACGCTCCATGACCGCAGCTGCAATCAGGGTCATGCCGGCACAGACCGAATCTACTGGGATCAGATCCAGGCGTTTGCTCGCGTTCGATGGCAATTGGCGAAAATACGTTCCCAACAGATAAGAAAGCGAAGCGGATGTGTTGATGCCTTCATTCCATCCCCGAAACGGTTTTTCTATTGAGGTTTCGACGATGGCAGGCCGAACGATCGCAATCGGCAGACCAGCCCCGAACTTGATCACTAGAGATTCCGCAAGTCCCTTGGTCAGAGTGTAGGTGTTCGGCCAACCCAGCTCCAACGCCCGCTTGCTGCCGGCTTCGGTCAAGTGGTTGCGGAGCCAGCGCACACGGTTCTTACGAACCTGGTTTTCCAGCGCGGCGCCGTGGAGGTCTTTGGCGGCGCGTTCTTTCTGCAACGCCTGTCGCCGAAGCTCTCCCGTTACTTCGCCGCCTTCGGCCTGCTGTTCGGACATTCTGGATGAGTTCGGCGCAGAGACTGCCATTCACGTTCGGCGTCGTAGCCGGTGTCACAGCGGGCACATAGTTCGGCCGTATTCTTTCGCCCACTCGCCCATCCTGTCTCCCCGCCACATAGCAGGTGGAAAGATGCAACAATCCGGAATGGTCGGACTGACGGACAAACTCGACAACATTCACGGCGGCATCGACGTTGGTCAACAGCCCGTCCCGCAGATCGGGATTGAAATCCGTGAGCCCGGAGCTATTGATGATCAAGTCCAGCTTCTTATGCAACTCA
>CAVTHF010000014.1:0-27270 GCA_963734415.1 uncultured Acidobacteriota bacterium
CGTCATCGTGAACGCATCGCCTGCGCCACCGCGCGCCGCGCCAGATCGCCGCCGCTCAGTCCCGTGGGAAATCCCAGATAATTCTCGATCTTCGAACTCATCCCTGCCTGGCCACCCGGCGCTTCCCGCTCGATCATCACCGTATGCAGGCCTTCCGATGCGCCGTAGACCGCTGCTGCCAGACCCGCTGGGCCTCCGCCCACAATCGCCAGATCGTAAAAGTCAGTCTGTGCGCGCGTCCGCAAGCCGACCTTTTGCGCAACATCCGCTGGCACGCTTTTCAGCAGCTTCGTCCCATCGGGGAAAAGGACCACCGGCAAACTCGGCGCCTCCGGACCCAGAGCTTCCAGGAGACGCTTGGTCTCCGGATCGTTGGCGGTCAGCTCCACGTCGATCCACTGGTAGGGCACATGGTTGCGCGCCAGAAAATCCCGCAGCTCATACGACCGCGGCGACCAACGCGTACCCAGCACCCTGATACCCTCAAAAGCTGGACGATAAGACGCCTTCCAGTCCTCCAGCAAATCATCCAGTTGCGGATACAAATGCTCACTGGGAGGGTCCCATGGCTTCATAAAGAAGTAATTGATGTTGGCCTGGTTAATGGCGCCAATGGCAGCGTTGGTGTCGGCGTAGGCGGTGAGCAACGCCCGCTTGGCATCGGGATAAATCTGCATCGCTTCCTGCAGAAATCCGATCCCGTCCATGCGCGGCATGCGCTGATCTGCCAACATCAGGGCCACACTGTCGTTGCGCAGCTTCAATTGCCGCAACAGGTCCAGCGCTCCCTCCGGGGAGTCGCTTCCAATCACCCGGTAATCCGCTCCGTACTGCGATCGCAAGTCGCGTTCAATCGCCCGCAGCACATCGGAGTCGTCGTCCACACTCAACAAAATTGGTTTCGCCATGGGATGCCTTCGGCTTGCTCGACTGCCGGATCAATCCTATTAGATACACCAACCGAGGTTTGGTCGCTGAAGAAGTTTGGAGAATGCGAGACTGCCCGGACATTCGCGCTTGAGCCCGAGCACCGCCCCGGTTACCAGTGCCGTCGCAAACCCGAATCCACCCTGCTTAGACGCTACTGACACCGCTCCCCTGCCCCGTGCCCTCGCCGGTGGCGGGGCCAAACCCGAAGCGCTCGCGCATCCGTTGCCGGAATCGTTCCCGCTCCTCAGGCGTCATGTTCCCGCAGCGTTCTTTCATGCGCTGGCGAAAATTGGAGCGCTCGCCGCGCCCATGCCATCCCCGTCCGCCAAAAAGGATTCGGCAAAGCGCCAGAAGCCCAAAGGCTTGCCAGAAAGTGATGTCGTGCCATCCGAACAGCGGCGGCAGCAGCCAATTCCACAGACGCATTACGATTTCGCCGCCGATGAAGGCGAATAGCGCAATCCCCAGCATCGCCAGCGGAGCAATGAAAATCAGTTTCCATCTCCTACTCATGTTCAGTCCCTCCCACTTTCGTAAATTCGTCATAAATGCCTTGCAATCGCTCCCGCAGATGCAGCACCGCATAGCGTTTGCGCGACAGTAGCGTATTCACGCTCACGCCAGTCTCGGCGGCCATCTCTTTGAAGCTGCGCCCTTCCAACTCATGCGCCACGAACACCTTGCGCTGCTCTTCCGGCAATTCGTCGACTGCCAGCTCCAGCTCCTCCAGCAGCAGGTTGCGAATGTACAGCGCTTCTGGTCCGGCATCGGGTGAAGGCAAGAGATCTTGGATCTGCAGTATTTCGCCATCTTCGGCGGCGAGGGCGGTATCGCTAAAATTCTCCGGCCTTTTCTTGCGGAAAAGATCGGTGATGCGATTCCGCGCCACCCGAAATAGCCAGCCGGTGACGTGCTCAATCGGCATCAGCAGGCGATTCGCTTCCACCAACTCGTAGAAGACGTCCTGCAGAATGTCCTCAGCGTCGCCTGGATCGGGCACCCGCCGGCGAATGAAGTTGCGCAAACGGGATTGTTCCCGCTCGACCACATCGGAGATCCGCTGGTCTTGTTCGAGTGCCATCGGCTCCACGCTCGCCGCGCCATTCATCTACGGTTGTAGACGTATGAGGGGGTGCGGATATTGTAGGCTGGCTAAGTGGCTGGGAAAAATGGCCCGGAGAGTCATTTAACTAATCTGTTTGTACGCGCACGTCGACGAACTTTCGGAAGTCTTGATCAAAGCTGGAGACTGGGACGTTGTGAGCCACGGCGGTGGCGGCGATCAAACAATCGATAAAATGGGCCCTTGTTCCCTGGTAGCGGTTCAGGCCGTCGAGGTGGACGCTTCCCTCGCTGATTTCGACGCCAGGACTGGAGATTAGGCGCCCGAGTGCGGAAGCAATTTCGGCGCGTGGGTGCCCGTAAAAAGACTCAAGCACAAAGACGCACTCTGCCAGAACAACCGGCAAGACTACAACGACCAGGTCACCACGGTCGCACGCGTCGAACAGTTTGCCAGCCGCTTTGGCATGCTTGTCGTGGTCCTGCACCAGATATCGAACAATCAGATTGGCGTCGACAAGTCTTCGCTTGTTCACCGGGAACGCTCGTGGGCGCGCGCGGCTTCGGCGGCAGCCTCGCGGATTTCAGCGAAAGACATTCCCTTTCCTTTGTTACTGGCAAGCGCGCCCTTGAGCGACCGAATCCCCGGATGCACACGGATGGTGGCCCGGTCTCCCTCCACGGCGTATTCCAACTTGTCGCCCGGCTTGATTCGCAGAGCTCTGCGGATCTTCTCGGGAATGGTCGTCTGACCTTTACTGGTTACCGTAGAATGCATTGTCGCTTGTCCTTACATATTAGATATTCCATTCCTAGTATCGTACTCCTTACTATTTCTGATAGCAAGGGGATGCACACAGTGCAGATGGCTGGTGGGCGCGGCGTTTTTGTGACAACTGCAGTGCGGAGTAAAATACCCGCATGAGTCCGGAAGTGTCTGATCTTCTAAAACGTGCGCTGGCTCTCTCCGTTGACGAGCGCGCCGCCCTAGCCAACACCCTGCTCGACAGCATTGAGACTACGGCTGAGTCCGTCCAAGAGGCCTGGGACGAGGAAGTAGCGCGCCGAATCGCAGATCTGAAACGTCACCCAGCGGCTATTGGGAATGTATTTGGCTGCCCCCCAGGGATTCGAACCCCGATAACCTGCTCCAGAGGCAGGTGTCCTAGCCGTTGAACGAGGGGGCAGCAGTCACAGCGGCAGAACGTACAAACCGCCGCTTTCGATTTTATGGGCTGCGGCCCAGGGTCAACTACCGCCGGTACCGTCGTTGCCTAGTCTCTTCGCGAACTTCGCGGCTGTTCTTTGCGCCCTATGCAATCTTAAGACCTTGACTCAAGGAGATCTTATGGTCTCGACTCTCGGCAGCATTTCCAACCTCAGCTCTGACTAGGCCGAAATCGCCCGCCGTCCGCTCGAAGCCGACCATTGCGCCCTGATCGTGGTCGACATCCAGGAGAAACTCCTGCCTCCGATCTTTCAAAAAGATCAGCTGCTCAAGAACTCGCAGCTGCTGATCCGACTGGCCGGCATTCTCAAGATCCCTGCAATCTGTGACCACGCAGTACGCCAAAGGCCTGGGCAACACCGTGCCCGAGATCGCTTCCCTGCTGCCCGACACCCAGCCCATCGATAAGCATATGTTCTCCTGCTTCGGCAGCGACGTCTTTTGCTCGGTGCTCAAACGCCTGCCGGGAAACCGCAACACGGTCCTGCTGTGCGGAATGGAGAGCCACATCTGCGTGATGCAGACTGCGCTCGGAGCGTTGCGCGAGGGCTACATCGTCCATGTCGCCTCGGACGCCGTGAGCTCTCGCACCGAATGGAATTGGAAGATTGGCCTGGAGCGCATGCGGGCCGCCGGCGCGGTCATCTCTTCGACTGAAATGATGCTCTACGAACTGCTGCGCTCGTCCGGATCACCCGCGTTCAAGGAACTGCTGCCCTACCTGAAGGGATAGCTTCGACAGGACGCGCCTTTGGGGGCTGAGAGTGCCTTACTCTTTCTGCTTCACCCTCACCACCGTGATCTTGGAGAATCCTTCCTCAAACGACGGCGGCTTCAACTTTGCCGCCATGCGTCGCATGACGTCCTCAGGAACCACCCGGTCCCGGCGCTGGTTGCGATCCATGCAAACCTCCAGCGGAACATCAAAGAATACGGCCTGTACTTCATAGCCGAAGTCCTTGGCCAGCTTGATCCAACTCTGGCGTTCCTGCGGCGTAAGATTGGTGGCGTCCACGTAGTTCATCGGACGCCGCGCAATCAGCCGCGCCTTCAGCATGGAGCGCAAGTTCGAAAAAATCAGGTCCTGGAAACGCTGCTCCGTGCGGATCGTCAAACAGCAACGCTCGCAGCAGATCGCTCGACAAGCGGCGTGATGTTGTTTCGTTTGAACCACGAACTCTTCCCCGACCCCGGCAGCCCGACCGCCAGAACCACCGTACCCTTGGGCGGTCGTGGAGCCGCCGCCGGAGCCGTACCTCCCGCCACAGCACTGGCAACTGGAGCCGCCGCGGCCGGGACTACACCTTCTGCCACTTTTGGGGGCTGACTAGCTCTCCCGCTGCGACCGCGTCCGCCTCTTCCCCTCCGCCGACGGCGGCGCGACGCATCTGCATCACCGCCCGTGCGCTCCTGACCTGGCTGCGCTTCCGGCGCTGAGCGGGGCTGCGGCTCGGAAACTTCGCGTTCGCCATGATCTTCGGCGTGATCTTCCTTGTGGTCCTCGGCCATCCGCGGAGCTGGACTGGCCACTTCGGTATCGTAAAAGGCGGGCTGTAGCGGGGCGGGAGTTGGCTCCCCCGCAGCTTTCTCAGTCCCTTTCTTGCGGCGCGTCAAGCGCTCGCGCATCCATTTGCGCATCTCTGGTGTGTAACACACCTTCATGCCTGCGGGCAACGTATGTAGTCACAAAGGAACCAACCATGCCATGTGTAGCACGAGCCTCGCTCCTGCCAATTCGCCAGTCGATGCCGTTCCTCTGTGTTCTCTGTGCCCTCTGTGGTTAGCTCTTGAACTTTCCCTAGCTTGATCAGCGTGGATCCGCGTGAATCTCCGTGGTCTCCATGCCCCCCAAGGCGAAGGGTCTCTCTTATAATGCCCCCATGCCCATCCCTCCCGAAATCCAGGGGCACAAATACCTGCGGCTGCTGACCTTGCGCAAGAATGGCACCGCCGGTCCCCACCCCTGTCTGGTTCGGAGAGGACAACGACAAACTCTATGTGATGACCCGCGGCGACTCGGGAAAAGCCAAGCGTATTCGCAACAACCCTCAGGTGCGCGTTGCCCCCTGTACCATGCGTGGAAGAGTGACCGGGCCGGAGTTTTCTGCCACCGCCCGCATTCTTCCTTCAGAAGATTGGCCCCGCGCCCGCGAGATCGTCAACCGGAAGTATTGGGCTGCCCGCCTTCCCATCTGGAGCAAGAAGAACATCTACCTGGAAATTTCCGGATTCACTGCTTAGTGTTGAACCACTTCCCCGTTCATCCCTGTAAATCCGTGTCCAAGCTCCCCCTTACGACCATTCGTGTTCCCCCGCATTTGCCGCCTCTTCCGTTCCCTGCTACCATTTTCATGTTCCCTGGCCCCCAAGTCTTTTCTGTTGTGACTTCATCATCATTTCGGAGGCGAAATGGCAATCAAAGTTGGCATTAATGGTTTTGGACGCATCGGCCGCAACGTGATGCGGGCTTCACTCAACGATCCCAACATCGAATTCGTTGCCGTCAACGATCTCACCGATCCCAAGACCCTGGCCCACTTGCTGAAATACGACTCCATTCTCGGCAACCTGCACAACAATATTTCTGCCGGCCCCGACAGCATCACGGTTGACAACAAGACCTTCAAAGTATTCAAAGAGAAAGATCCCGCCCAACTGCCGTGGGAATCCGTCGGCGCACAAGTGGTCCTCGAATCTACCGGCCGCTTCACCGACGCCAACGACGCCAAAAAGCACATGCGCGGCCCGGTGAAAAAGGTCATCATCTCCGCCCCTGCCAAGAACGAAGACGTCACCCTGGTGCTGGGCGTGAACGAGCAAGTTTACGATCCTGCCAAGCACCACATCGTCTCCAACGCTTCCTGTACCACGAACTGTCTGGCGCCGATCGCCAAAGTTGTGCATGACAACTTCAAAATTATCTGCGGCACCATGACCACCATTCATTCCTATACCAACGATCAGGTGATCCTGGATTTTCCCCACAAAGACCTGCGCCGCGCCCGTGCTGCTGCCATTAACATGATTCCGACTTCCACCGGCGCCGCCAAAGCCCTCAAACTCGTGATCCCGGACATGGCCGGCAAACTCGATGGCTTCGCCATGCGCGTGCCCACACCCAACGTTTCCGTCGTGGACCTGGTCGTCTTTGTCGAGAAGAAAACGACTAAAGAGGAAGTCAACGCCGCCCTGAAGAAAGCCAGCCAGGACGGCCCGCTGAAAGGCTATCTGGGATACGAAGAGCATGAACTGGTCTCCGCTGATTTCCGCGGCGATTCCCGATCTTCCATCGTGGATGCGGGCATGACCCTGGTCGTGGCCGGAAACTGCGTCAAAGTAATCTCCTGGTACGACAATGAATGGGGATACTCCTGCCGCGTCCGTGACCTGATCAATTACTTCGGCAAGAAAGGCCTCTAGGACAGGTGTGGCGCGGGCGCCCTCGCCCGCGCTTTTTCGGGACATCATCATGCCTAAACTCTCCATCCGCGACCTGCCCCTCAACGATCACCGCATCTTCATGCGCGTCGACTTCAACGTTCCCCTCGAAGACGGCCGCGTCATGGACGACACCCGTATCCGCGAGACCTTGCCCACCATCGAATATGCCCTACGCCACGGTGCCCGCCTAATCCTGGCGTCCCATCTCGGACGCCCCAAGGGCAAGCCCAATCCCCTGCTCAGCCTCAAGCCGGTTGCCGAGCGCCTGCGCATGTTGCTCGATAAAGAACTGGCCCGCGGCGAGAACGTGGGTTTCTGCCCGGAATGCGTCGGAGTGGAAGCCGAAGAGGTCGCAGGCAAGCTCGAAAAGGGCCAGACCTTGCTGCTCGAGAACCTTCGATTCCATCCCGAGGAAGAGGCGAACGACGAAAAATTCTCCAAGCAACTCAGCGCGCTTGCCCAGTTCTACGTCAATGACGCTTTCGGCACCGCCCACCGCGCTCATGCTTCGACCGTCGGCATCACCAAGTTCCTGCCTAAGGCCGCTGCCGGCCTGCTCATGGAGAAAGAATTGGAGTACCTGGGCAAGACCATGCATCATCCCGAAAAACCCTTCGTGGCCATTCTGGGAGGCGCTAAAGTCAGCGACAAGATCGCGGTCATCGAGAATCTGCTAAGCAAAGTCGATGTCCTGATCATTGGCGGAGCGATGGCCTACACCTTCCTGAAAGCCCAGGGTGCGGAGGTGGGAAAGTCGCGCGTGGAGGATGACAAGCTCGACTTGGCGCGCCAGATTCTTCATGACGCGAAGAAGCGCAACGTGAAACTCCTGCTGCCGCTCGACCACGTCGTCGCCGACCGCATCGAACTCAACGCAGTCACCCACATCATCGACGGCGCCAAGCCGATTCCACCAAACATGATGGGCCTCGACATCGGCCCCAAGTCGGTGGAAGAGTTCTCCGAAGCCGTCTCCACCGCGCGCACCATTGTTTGGAACGGTCCCATGGGGGTCTTCGAAGTCTCCCCTTTTGCCAAAGGCACTTTCAAGATCGCTCATGCGGTTGCCGAAAACGCAGCCGCCATTTCCATTGTCGGCGGCGGCGACTCGGTGTCCGCTGTCCACGCCGCTGGCGTTGCCGACAAGATCACCCACATCTCCACCGGCGGCGGCGCCTCCCTCGAATTCCTCGAAGGCAAGAAGCTGCCCGGAGTCGAAGCCCTCACCGACAAGAAGTGACATCAGCAGTGAGCCTTCAACCCCTCGGGCCGCCGGTTCTCTACGGCACCAACACCTCGACTTCGTTGGAAGCTACGCTTTCCATCCCTTGGCCGTCGATTGCGGTCACCATGCAGTAGTAGCGGCCCGAATGAACTTTCGGCACGACTAGCTGGGTCGCGGCGTAATGGATGGTGTGCATACGCTGATACGGCCCGCCGGAAACAGTTCCGCAGTACACCTTGTTGGCGACAATACCGGGACTGGTGGATTGGTCCCAGGTTAGGGTTACGGAGTGAGCATTCGCGTACGCCGATAGCAGTAGGCACACACAATTACCAAAAGCTGCTTGTTCACGAGCCTCTCCTTATCGAAGTGGCGGCGCTGAACCGAATCTTATTTTTGGAAACTTTGTTTGCGCTAGACACAGAGGGGCATATCTCGAACTCACAAGTTCATCCCGAGCCAGTCTCGCGATTCACTTGGCGAATCGAAATGCCGGATTGAATGATTTATTACGCGATAGGACGATTTGTTGTCGGCCCCCGCATTTTGGCGTGATCAAAATCCAACTGACGTCACTCGCCCAGACCTGAAAAGCCACAATTCTTCAGCCAGAAAGTGCGACCCCGGAACCCACCGCTTGACGGTTCGCGCCCAAAAATCCCTCTTTCTCCTGTCTGTGGAATTCCTGTGAGGGAATAGGCCGCCTTATACCTGATGGTGATGTAACTCATTGTTTCTAAGACTGATAAGTAACAAGGTGGAAAGTTTAAAAAAGTACTTGCATAAGATGTAGTGTTATAGTTAACTATATCACTAGATCGACATTGAGCGCTTCTTGAACTCGAGGTGGCAACGATCCTTAAGCCTTTTGAAGGGTTCTTGCCGAGACCCGGGGGCGCCAAAGAGATTTATGCAACTGCACCGGAAAAGACAACGAGACAGAGAAAAGGAGACCACTCAAATGAAATCACGCATCGCACTTTCCCTTCTATTCGTTCTGATCGCGGCCACCGCCTTCGCAGCGGACGTTACCGCGACCAAGTCGGACGCGGAAAAATCCTTCGACCAACTGAAAAGCCTGGCGGGAGAGTGGGAAGGCCCCGTCACCGTCGCGGATGCGCCGGAGATGTCAGGCGCCAAAATGCACCTTTCGCTGCGCGTCACCTCAAGGGGGCACGCGCTGGTGCACGAATTTCAGGAAGCGGGAACGCCGTTGGACGCGACCAAGTACGACCATCCGGTGACCATGCTTTACGTGGACGGAGACGAGCTCACGCTGATTCACTATTGCGATGCCGGGAACCGGCCGCGCATGACCGGCAAGATGTCTCCCGACGGCAAGACCGTCGAGTTCGAGTTCAAGGACATCAGCGGGAGCATGGAGTACCACATGCACCATTCCGTGTTCACCATCATCGACGCCAACCATCACACCGAGGATTGGACGTTCATGATGAAGGACAAGCCGATCCACGCGCACTTCGACCTGCAACGCAAGTAAGTGACACCGTTGGTGAGGAGTATCTGGAACCTACGATGGACCGTGAGTGGAACGACAGTCAGCCGATTTACCGCCAGCTTCGCGACCGCGTCGTCGCGATGATCCTCGACGGCGTGCTCAAAGAGGGCGATCCCCTGCCCTCGGTGCGCGTCGTCGCGGCCGAATATCGGGTCAATCCGCTCACGGTTCTGAAGGGCTACCAACAACTGGTCGACGAGCAACTGGTCGAGAGCAGGCGAGGTCGCGGCATGTTCATCAATGCGGGCGCACGCAGTCTGCTGTTGAAGGGCGAACGCCAGAAGTTTCTCGCGGAAGAATGGCCCGAGGTCTACGCCACCATTCAGCGGCTCGGCCTGAAGCCGGAAGAACTGCTGGACGGGCCTGCAACCGTCGCAGGTCGAATCGAAAACTGCAGAGGAGGAGCCGAAGCCATGACACGTCATAGAAGCCCGCGGTCTCCGCAAGGCCTACGGCACAACCATCGCGCTGGACGGCGTCGATTTGCGCGTCGACGAGGGCCGCATCCTCGGCCTCATCGGCCCCAACGGCGCCGGCAAGAGCACCGCGCTCAATGCCATTCTCGGCCTCACCCAGTATCAGGGAGAACTGAAGGTGCTCGGACGCGACCCCTGGACGGAGCGCGATCAACTCATGCGCGATGTCTGCTTCATTGCCGATGTCGCCGTGCTGCCGCGCTGGATGCGGGTTTCGCAGGCGCTCGACTATGTCGCCGGCGTGCATCCGCGATTCGATCGCGCGAAGGCGGAAGGTTTTCTGGCCAAGACCGACATCCGGCGCACCAGCAAGATCAGGGAATTGTCGAAGGGCATGGTGACTCAACTGCACCTCGCCCTGGTCATGGCCATCGACGCCAGACTGCTGGTGCTCGATGAGCCGACGCTCGGTCTCGACATTCTGTATCGCAAGCAGTTCTACGATTCCCTGCTGAACGACTACTTCGATCGCAGCCGCACCATCGTGGTGACCACGCATCAGGTCGAGGAGGTCCAGCACGTCCTCACCGACCTTATGTTCATCAACCACGGCCGCATCGTGCTCGATTGCAGCATGGAAGATTTCGAGTCGCGCTATCTGGAAGTGATGGTGCGTCCCGAGCAAGCCGCTGCAGCCCGGGCACTCAAGCCGATCCACGAGCGCCAGGTGTTCGGTGGCAGCATCCTGCTTTTCGATCGGTGCCGATCGTCAGCAACTCGCCGCGCTTGGCGACGTGCGCACGCCCAGCATCGCCGACTTGTTCGTTGCCGTGTTGGGCAATAAGCCAGGCGATAAAGCTATCGAAGCACAAGGAGCAGCCCGATGAATACTCCATCGAACGCAATGCCCGAAACCTTCGGTTCGCAAGGTACCTGCGCCGGTCGTGATGACGGCGACTCGGCCATTCTACTGGTCGGTGCGACGCGAGTTGTGGGAGAACCGCTCCATCTACATCGCGCCGCTGGCGGGCGCCGCCGTGGCTTTGTTCGGCTTCCTGATCGCGACCATTGGCCGTGCGGTATCGATGTCCGACCCGGCAAAGCGCCTGGCAGTACTCGGAGAGCCTTACGACTTCGCCATGGGTCTGATCATGGGGACGGCTTTTATCGTCGTCGCATCTTCTACTGTCTCGACGCGCTGTACGGCGAACGCCGCGATCGCAGCATCCTGTTCTGGAAGTCGCTGCCGGTTTCCGATCTCACCACCGTGCTCTCGAAGGCGACCATCCGCACTCGTCATTCTGCCGCTGCTCAGCTTTGCCATCACCTTTGCCACGCAGTTGATCATGCTGCTGTTGAGCACGCGCAGTCGCTGCTGAGCGAGCGGACTGAGTGTCGCGACAGTATGGACCAAGGTGTCGCTGTTCCAGATGTCGTTGGTGCTGCTCTACCACCTTGTGACGGTGCATGTGCTCTGGTATGCGCCCTTTTATGGCTGGCTGCTTCTGGTTTCAGGCTGGGCGCGCCGCGCGCCATTTCTATGGGCGGTGTTGCCGCTGTTCGCGATTGGCGTCCTCGAGAAGATTGCCTTCAACACTTCGCATTTCGCCGACCTGCTGAAGTTCCGCTTCATGGGTGGCTCAGAGGCTGGCCCCATGGCAGGCAGCTTTGTGACCGATCCCATGACCCATGTCACGCTCGGCAGCTTCCTGAGCAGCCCGGGTCTGTGGATCGGGTTGGTCATCGCCGCGGGGTTCCTCGCCGCGGCGGTCCGGCTGCGCCGCTATCGTGACCCGATCTGATTCGCCGCACACTTGATGCATTCGCGTAAGGAGACACAAGGAGAACACGAATATGACGGAACGGATCACAGAAACGTCGCCGCGTCTCAAGGCCAGGATTACCGGCGCCTTCTATCTCCTCACCATACTGACCGGGATTATTCGCCCAGGGTTTCGTCAGCGAGCAGGCTGGTTGTAGACGGCGACGCCGCGGCTACGGCGACCAACATACTGACGCACAGGAGCTTGTTTCAGTTGGGTTTCGCAGTCTACCTCATCGAAATGGCGTGCCAGATCGCCATGACAGCTCTCTTTTATGACTTGCTTAAGCCGGCGGGCAGGAGCGTCTCTTTGCTGGCCGCGTTCTTAGGCTTCGCAGGTTGCGTCATCAAGACTTTTAGCCGCGTCTTTTTTATCGTCCCCTTGTTCGTCCTGGGAGGCGCGCACTTCTTGAGTGTATTCAGCGCGGAACAGTTGCAGGCGCTGGCGCTCCTCTTTCTCAAGGTGAATGACCGGGGCGCCGCGATCGCCCTGGTATTTTTCGGATTCTATGCACTGCTGACGGGCTACCTCATTATCAGGTCCACCTTCCTGCCTCGGATTCTGGGCGTGGTGTCGGTAATTGCAGGGTTTGGGTTGGCTGAGCTTCCTGTATCTGCCGCTCGGATACCGTCTGTTCCCCTACGTTGCAGCCTTCGGCCTCCTCGGGGCAGCATCGCTAATCCTGTGGCTCCTCGTGTTCGGCGTGAACGAACAACGATGGAAGGAGCAGGCCTGCACCGCGGGGAATCACTGATTAATTAAAGGAACGAATTATGCGATCGCCACTGTTATTTCTTCACATTATCGCTGGCACTTTGGGAATGCTGTCTGGATTCGTGGCGGTGTTTCTCCTGAAGGGTTCCCGCCGGCATGGCCTCGCTGGAAACGTATTTGTTGTAGCAATGCTGAGCCTCGGCGCCAGCGGAGCGTACCTGGCGGTCATGAAATCTCAACCCGGCAATATTTTAGGCGGCATTTTCACATTCTACCTGGTCGCTACCGCTTGGATGACCGCCAGGCGCGGGGACGGGGGCACCAGCATTCTCGATTGGGCTGGGCTTCTGCTTTGTTCAGTGCTCGCAGTTGTCGAGGTGACCCTGGGCGCACAAGCGGCGACTAGTCCGACGGGCCTGAGGTATGACTATCCCCCCGGCCCTTACTTCTTTCTGGGTTCCGTCGCCGTGCTTGCGGCCATCGGGGACATTCGCATGCTGGTGCGCGGCGGTATCTCAGGCTCACAGCGCATCGCGCGTCATCTCTGGCGCATGTGCTTCGGACTGTTCATCGCGGCATCGTCGATATTCCTGGCACGGGCACACCTGTTCCCTGCTCTATTGCGCAAAACCGGGACACTGTATTTCCTGAGTGCGCTGCCACTGCTTTTGATGTTCTTCTGGCTCCTCCGCGTTCGCTTCACAGATAGGTTCAAAGAAAACGCCATCGTCCGCATGACGCTCGATCCGGTGGCTCGTTAAGGAGACACGACTATGACCACAGCACTAACCACCAACCGGCTGGAACCGGCCCAACACACCGCTGCCAAAGTCGCGGGATTCAGTTACCTGTTTACGTTCGCGACTGTGGTCTACGTCAATTTTGGCATCCACGACCGGCTGATTGTTGCCGGCAACGCCACGGCAACCGCTCAGAACATTTTGGCGAACGAACGCCTCTTTCGTATCGGCATCGTCGGCGACCTCATCTACTGCGTAGGCGTGGTCGTGCTCCTCACAGCGCTCTACGTGATTCTCAAACCCGTCAATGAGGGCCTTGCCTTGCTTGCGGCATTCTCGAGGCTTGTCTGGTGTTTGATGTGGCTGGTCATGACACTTAACCTCTTTGACGCCCTCCGCCTCTTGCGTGGCGCTGATTACTTGCGAGCCTTTGAAGCGGAGCGATTGCAGGCCTTGGCCAGGCTCTATCTTGGTACCCGTTTTGACTACTACTACGTTGGCTTGTTGTTTGGTGCTTTGGCATCCACCGTCTGCGGCTACCTCTGGTTCAAGTCCCGCTATGTCCCGCGCGCACTGGCCGCTTTCGGTGTGCTCTCATCTGCATTTTGCGTGGCCTGTACTCTTGTGTTTTACATTTTCCCCAACTTCGACAAGATCGTGAACCTGTGGTGGTTCGACACGCCCATGGGTCTTTTCGATATCGCGCTGAGTTTTTGGCTGCTGTTTAAGGGATTGCGGATACCTGATGCCGCGAGTCATACGAAACCGTTGTTCTCAATGACCGCCTGATGCGCCTCCTCCTCCAATCCGGCAAGACCATCTCCCTCCACGGTCCTGCGGACATCACTAAAAAAACCACCGACGCCATCGTCAACGCCGCGAACTTTTCACTCCTGACGTCACCCGCCAACAACCGTTCAAACTAACTCAATCATGACTCTCTGCCCCACCAGGGCCGCCGCCCGTTGTAGGCTCGACAGCGTAATATCGCGTTTCGGATCGAGAATGCGATCCACCTGCGACCGGCTCGTCTTCAACAAGACCGCCATCCGCGCCTTGGAAATCTTCTTCTTCTTCATCGCCTTGGCAAGTTGCCAAGCCACGACTTCCTTGATGGCCTGCGCCTGCGCTTCCTCAAATATGTTTTCCTTCTTTAAGAAGTCATCGATGCTGGATCCCATGTTCTTCCTACTCATTGTTTCAACTCCTTCTGTCGCCGGCGTGCTAGCGCTAAATCGTGGTCCGTCGTGGCTCGCGTCTTTCTGACAAACGCTCAAAGCTTACTGTACCATAAAAGGTACACCGAAGGAAGCCGCGGACAGCCGGTGGATTGCCGCAATTATTCGTTCGCGTTCGCACTCTTCCCATCATTTACACTTCACCCCCATGCGCCTCCTTCTCCAATCCGGCAAGACCATCTCCTTCCACGGCCCTGCGGACATCACTAAAGAAACCAGCGACGCCATCGTCAACGCCGCCAACTCTTCCCTGCTCGGCGGCGGCGGTGTGGACGGCGCCATCCACCGCTGCGGAGGCCCGTCTATCCTTGCCGAATGCAAAACTATCGTCACAGAAATCGGCCGTCTCGCTCCCGGCAAAGCCGTCATCACCGGCAGCGGACGCCTCCCCGCAAAATTCGTCATCCACACCGTCGGCCCCATCTACCGGGACGGCAAAGCGGCGAGCCAGAAGTCCTGGCCAGCGCGCATCGCGAATCCATCCGCCTGGCCGACGATCACGCCCTCCAGTCGCTTTCCTTCCCAGCCATCTCAACTGGAGCCTATGGATACCCCATCGCCGAAGCCGCCCAAATCGCCGTTTCCACGGCTGTCGAGACTCTGGCCGCGACCACGCACCTCCGCCAAATCCGCTTTGTTCTCTTCGACCAGGCCACTCTCCGCGCCTACACCTCGGCGGCTCGTAACATGCACAATTCCGGTTTTCCATGCACAATTGAGGATTGATGAAGCGGCCCCTGTGGCCCTCTGTGTTCTCTGTGGTAAAAGAGCTTAGGGAATGATTTCTCGGTGCTCTCGGCGTTCTGTGGTGAAAGGTTTACGAATGATCTGCGTTTTCTGCGAAATCTGCGGCTAAATAAAAAAAGGACCCCATGCCCCGCACCAAACTAATCGCCGGCAACTGGAAGATGTACAAGACTCCCGACCAAACCCGCGACTTCTTCCGCGCCTTTCTACCTCTGGTCGCCAAACATGAGCGCGACGAGGTTTTAATCTGCCCCCCGTTCGTCGATTTGCACGCCGCCCTCGAGTCCGCCAAGGGTTCCAATGTCCTGGTCGGCGCGCAGAATATCCACTGGGCGAACGAAGGCGCTTTTACCGGGGAGATCTCGCCCGTCGTGTTGCTGGAGATGGGCGTCACTCACTGCATCATCGGACACTCCGAGCGCCGCCAGTACTTTGGCGAGACCGACGACACCGTCAACCTCCGCCTGAAGAATGCCCTGGAAACTGGCCTGACACCCATCGTTTGCGTTGGCGAAGTTCTCGAAGAACGCGAAGCCAATCTCACCGAAGACGTCCTCCGCCGCCAGTGCACTCGCGCCTTCCACAAGGTCTCAACCAAGAAGGCCGATAAACTAGTTGTAGCCTATGAACCGGTCTGGGCCATCGGAACCGGCAAGACCGCCACTCCACAAATGGCCGTCGCCGCCCACGCCCTGATCCGTGGCGAAGCCGCCAAAACCTTCGGCCAGGAGTTCGCTGACAGGCTCCGCATCCTCTACGGAGGTTCCGTCAAGCCCGAAAACGCCAAAGCCCTCATGTCCGAAGAAGAAATCGACGGCGCCCTGGTGGGCGGCGCCAGCCTCGACCCAAAATCCTTTGCCGCCATCGTGAAGTATTAGCGTACAGGGACTACCCTGTGAGCCTCCGTGTGCCCTGTGGTTGATGAATTAGTAGTCCGCGCTACGCGCCAATTTCTCGCGAAAAACGCTGGCCCGTGCCGACCCAGGCTCCCGATTTCATTTGTTATAATCACTCCTGCACTCAAGCGGAAGTGGTGGAATTGGCAGACACACCATCTTGAGGGGGTGGCGCCGTGAGGCATGGGGGTTCAAGTCCCCCCTTCCGCACCATGAAATCATCAACCAGACAATTCTTGGGGGTTCACAGGAGCGTCACATGTGGACCTATGTACAGAAGACTGGTGAATTGCTGCATGACGGATTGCACTTTGCCGAGGGATATTCCGGGTACGACGATCCAGACTCGGGGCAGCAGGGGAAGAACAATCCGGAACTGGAGAATGTTGAGGACGTTGGACCCATTCCGGTGGGGAAATATTTCATCGGAAGTCCGCATGACACGCTGACCCATGGGCCGTTTGTGTTGCCGCTGACGCCCGATCCGGCGAATGAAATGTTCGGCCGCTCGGCGTTTCTGATTCATGGAGATTCGGTGGTCGATCCCGGAACCGCGTCGCGGGGATGCATCATCATGGGGCGGGCGGTGAGAAAGCAAGTGGCAGTGTCGGGCGACAAGCTTTTGCAAGTGATTTCCGGGGTGGTGGAGGATGCGCGAGTAGCTTAGGAGAAACTGGCCACGGATTTACAGGGATTATCGAGGGCCGGAAAAGCGGTTAATCGCGGAGAGCGCTGAGAACGGCGGACGAGGTCGCTGAGAAGGGCAGATCCTTGACCACAGAGGACACAGAGCCCACAGAGAAAATGCTTCGCGGGTTGGCGCTTGACGCTAATTCGCTCTGCCAATAGCATAGTAGAGGCGGTATAAGGGGCGGTATCGATTCCTGCTGTCGTCCACTACCAAACTGAAAATCCATGATTATCTTAATTACGGTCATTCACGTTATTGTTTGCTTGTTTCTGATCATCGTCGTACTGCTGCAGAGCGGCAAGAGCGGCGACATCACGGCTGCGTTCGGCGGCATGGGCAGCCAGACGGCGTTCGGTCCGCGGGGCGCGGCTACGGCTTTGTCCCGGGCCACGACCTGGTCAGCCATCATCTTTATGGTGACCTCGATCACGCTATCGGTGTTCGCGTCACGCCATGCCAACGCTTCGAAGTCGGTACTGCAAGGCATCCCGGCACAGACGAAATCGCAGCCGGTGGCTCCGGCGCCGGTGCCGCCGAAGAAATAGTCGTTGGTTGCCCGTCGTTGGTCGTCCGTCGTGGGTCGTTCGTCGTTGGTCGTAGGCCGAGAGCGATCCTACAAGTCCTCTGGGGAAACCTTTAATCGCAGAGATCGCAGAGTTCAGGCAGAGGACGCAGAGAAAGTCGTCGTTGGTCGTCCGTCGTTGGTCGTTGGCAGGACCTATCCGACGCGCTTTCTGGGAAAGCTCTTAATCGCAGAGACCGCAGAGTTTACGCGGAGGGCGCTGAGAAAATCCTGTTTCGGTTTGCCGTTGGCCAAAAGACCTGCGACCAACGACCAAGGACGGTTCCCATCATCCACGAAATCTTTCCTGTCGGCCCTCTCCAGTGCAATTGCTCGGTTATTGGTGACGAGGTCTCGCACGAGGCCATGGTCATCGATCCCGGGGACGACATTGACGACGTCCTCGCCATCGTGCTCCAGCATAAACTTCAGGTCAAACAGATTGTCATCACGCACGGGCACATCGACCACATTGGCGGGGCGATGAAGCTGCGGGCGGCGACGGGCGCACCCATTCTGCTCAATCAAGGCGACCAGGAGCAGATCAAGATGCTCGAGATGCAGGCGGCGTGGTGCCGCATGGCGCCTCCGGGCGAAGTGAAGATTGACCAGAGCATTGGGACGGCGGACACGGTGAAAGCCGGGTCGCTAGTGGCCGACGTCATTCACACTCCTGGCCACACCGAGGGCAGCGTCTGCCTTTACTTCCCTGCCGAGAAAAAGTTGATTGCCGGCGACACCCTGTTTGCCGGCAGCATTGGCCGCACCGACCTGCCCGGCGGATCGATGGAGAAAATCATCTCGTCGTTACATGAGAAAGTGCTGGCGCTGCCGGATGAGACCGTGGTGGTTCCGGGGCATGGGCCGCTAACGACTATTGGCGAGGAGCGGGAGAGTAATCCGTTTCTTCAGAAGTAATTCTTCGCCGCAGATTAGCGCAGATCACGCTGATCGAAAATCAACCCCAAGAGCGTCCACGGATTTTCACGGATCAACACGGATGAGGAACCTCCGCTGCTTGCGGCCGTGCCTCACTTTCGCACGGGGCACCCGGATCAAGACGATGGGTTGACCCGGCGAACGGATCTACCCATGCTGGGCGGCAACCGCTGCGGAGCCATCGGAATCGAGGAGTTCGCGAACCCGCTTGGCCAAGACATGTCGTTTGAAAGGTTTGTCGAGAAGCGGACGTCCAACCTCGAGCTCACATTGCTCAGCGATCGCTTCATCGGTATATCCAGAGGTATAGAGCACTTTCATTCCAGGTCTCAGCGCGGTCAAGCTTTCGGCAAGGACGCGGCCATTGACTTCAGGCATCACCACATCCGTGATCAGCAATGCTATTTGTCCCCCATGGTGCTGCGCGATTCGGATGGCATCGGAGGGGCGCCCTGAATCCAAGACGGTGTACCCAAGTCCTTCAAGCATTTCTCGAGCCAGTTCTCGAAGAGGCGCATAATCCTCAACCAGTAGGATTGTCTCCCGTCCTCCCTGTAAGGGTGCGGTGTCCTTCCGCTTAGTCAGCTCCACTTCTCCAAGCACCCAAGGCAGATACACCCGGAAGGTTGTCCCCAGATCCGGCTCGCTATAGACATATATGTAGCCGGAACTCTGCTTTACAACCCCGTAGACGGTTGACAGGCCTAGACCTGTGCCTTTGCCACGCTGTTTGGTTGTGAAGAACGGTTCAAAAATGCGACCTTTGGTTTGAGAATCCATTCCCACACCGGTATCACTAATGGCCAGCATCACATAAGCCCCGGGTCTGACCTCGTCGTGGTCGTGGATCTGATGGCGATCCAGCTCTACGTTGGTGGTCTCGATGGTTAAGGTCCCGCCCTTGGGCATGGCATCGCGCGCGTTGACCGCCAGGTTCATCAATATCTGCTCAATCTGAGTGGGGTCAGCTCGCACCCGTCCTAGATCGGGGAGCAGCGAAGTGGCAATTTCGATATTTTCGCCGATGAGCCGCTGCATCATGGTTTCCATTCTGGTCACCAGGCTGTTCAAATCGAGCACTACGGGGTACAAAGCCTGGCGACGACCGAAGGCCAAAAGCTGCCGAGTTAGAACGGCCGCACGGGTACCTGCATTACGCATCTGCTCAACCATTCTTCGCTTCGGGTCGTTCGGGGCTAACTGTGGTTCCAGGAGCTCGCAGTAGCCGAGGATCACGCCGAGAATGTTGTTGAAGTCGTGGGCAACGCCCCCTGCCAATTGACCGATGGCCTCCATCTTTTGGGATTGCCGGACCCGTTCGTCGATCTGTTCAGCGTGGCTGCGCGCTGTAATGTCGCGAATCACGCACTGGATGACGCTTTTGCCATTTACCCCGCACATGTTGCTGACGAACTCGACGGTGACGTAGCGCCCACTCCCGGTCTCCACCGGCAGATTGTCGTAGCGGACATAGTCCTTTTCCTGGAGTTCGCGAAATGCCGCCTTCGGTTCCTTCAATGGCTCGATACGTTTGAAGGCACCGGTCTCCCAAAGTGTTCTGCCAACGAGGTCTTCACGAGAATAGTCCAGCAGATCTAACAACGAAGGGTTTACATCGGTGATCAGGCCCGAATGACCATCGAGAATGAGTATGCCGTCCTGGGCCCCCTCAAACAGTCGACGGTATCTGTCCTCAGCGACTACGAGCGCGTCCTTTGCGCGCGTGCATTGCGATACCAAATCATCATTGAGACGGTCTTGCACTAACAATCCTCCGCCGCTCATGGCGCGATTGGAGCGTCAAACTTTTCGAAAGATTCCCGGGGGACGTCTGGACCGGCTGTCGTCAAAGTCTTCGTACAGCATGTTCGTTACTTCGCCTAATAACGCCATCCGCATACAACCCGTCGCACGCATAAGTCGCGAACGGTATGATTGTCAACCACGTCGAAGTGCTAGGCGACCATCGGTCACAAACATCCATAGTATTGCCAGGGTACGATCTCCGAAACTGAGCAAAAGTGAACATGTTCCAAACTTTACATGTCACCTTAGAAAACGGGTGGGTCGGAGATTCAGCCTCCTGTGCGCCTTCTCGAACAGTCCAGCTGCGGCCACTCGCCCTACGCAGGCGGGCTGCGCAAAGAAACCCGCCATCACGCATTTGCCCGGATCCCGGGAACCGGGATTCCGAGCAAGTGGAAGGTCAGGCGGGAGCTAGTTGGTGCAAACTCCGTTGACTACGCTGGCGCAGGGGGAGAAGCTCTGCCGGTAGCTGAGGTTGTTAATATCGCGGAACATGGGCGTGCCCGGCGGCAAGTTCTGCGGCTGGGTGAAATCGGGATCGAAGATATAGTTTCGCTTGGGCGGCTCGTACACGGTACCACCGCCGTTCTTGTCGGTCCCGGTTGCATAGGTGGAGTAGTACATGCTGACCATTGATCCCTCATAGTTGAGGGTCTGACCGCCCCAGTTTTCGACCAAGCGCAGGAAGTTGTGCAATCCACCATCGGTGCCGAAATCCCCTACTGCCCAGCCAATTCCCGCGACCGAGAAATTGATGTTCTTGCCGCAGGCAATGGCAGTGCGGTAGTAGCTGGTGGTAGCCACGCGTCCACCGTCATTGCTGGGTGAGTTCAAACTGGCGAGGTCGGACCAGCTATTCGACAGCATGATGACGGCATCGGCAATGATGCCAGCGGAGGCATGCGGCTGGTCGGCACCGCCTCCCCAGGTGGTGTCAACTGGGTTGGAGTTGTAGTCGCCATAGACGTATACGGGATTCTCCGAGCCCACCGTGAATCCGCCCCAGTTGGGCGAGGCAAGATCTGGCCGGACGGGAAGATTGCCCAGGGTTCCATCCACCAGCTTCAAAACATGGCGAGCGCCGCTGACCCAGTTGTTCTGGGCAATCCAACAACTCGAGATCCTGCCCTTGGTGAGGTAGGGATTGTCCGCGGCCAGCGCATTAATCAAGCTGTTGACCTGCTTGCCAGCAGCGTAGGCTGTACCCGGCGCCGTCGAGGGTACTGGGACATAGCCCAGACCAAGGCCGAGATTTCCGCCACCAAAACCGTCCCAATTGGTGTTGTTGTTGACGTCCTCAGGGGACTGGGTCCTGCCGGACGGAATGGGTTCCAGTATGCCGTTGGGGGTGCCATCCTGATTCGCCAGGTTGATGACATCTTCAAAGCCAGAATCACCGGTCTTGGTGTTGGCGGGGTCGACCTGCGTTCCATTGGGGTTGGGGAGCATGCCACGACGGTCAGAGAAATAGAAGACGTAGCCGTTCTGGGCGGTGAAATCGACTGCGCCGCCGCTGGCTCCGGTCTTGCCCGCCAGCCATTGTTTCAGATTGCCCACATCCAATTCGACCGCGCTCATGATGCCGATGGGAGCGCAGCTTTGGTCTCCGGTTTGCACGTCGCGTACTTCGCCTTCCCGCGCATCGTAAAAATTGATGGGATACCAGTTGTATTGGGTGGGGCTCTGCTTGCCTGCAACCTGGGCGCTGTCGCCGTACCAAGGACTGTTCACCGCTGTATCTTTGGTGACCTCGGGGGGCTTGCCTGGAAACGGCGTGTAGGTAGTCTCTTTGCAGACATTGCCAACCTTCTTAGTGCACAAGGAGGTATAACCAGGAGGTGCGCCAGCGGAATCCAGGACGCCGTCGCGGGTACGGTCCGCGGGTTCCTGGAAGAGCAGGATCGCGTTGGGGTTGATCGGGTTGGTACCGATTGCAGTCGGAGGCAAGGAGCCGCGCGCAAACCCCAGCGCCAGCCATTCCTGCGTTACGGGATGATAATTTCCACCAGCATCGCGATATTCGACGCGCAGGTAGCCATCGAGCAAATTCCATGTGCTGACGTTAACGGGCACAGCAGGATAGGGCAAAGTAAGCGGTGGAGCATTGTACGGGGTCAAGGAATAGAAGGGGTATCCGGCGGCGGCGGTATCACACACTGGCGGACCCGACGCTGGGGGGACAATCACGGGAGTGGAAGGACTGCATAAATCCAGGATGTCGGACACCGGGGCCTTGCTAACTGCATTTCCGTTCGGGTCGCGCACCATGTAGGGTGCCTGATTGAGTCCCGAAGGATCGTACAGCGTGAACAGTGGCGGCGGGTAAAGCGGACCGGTCAGCCAGTCAGGAGCGATGAAGGTGGTCAGATAGCTATTGTTCCAGTTGGCGGTGTCGGGGATGCCGCTGCTGGCGGTGGCGAAATAAGTGGTGTAACTGTGGCCGCCAGCCAGAACGGGCATAGCTGCGGGGACACCTGCGACGACGCCGTGGCTGTAGTCGATGCCATTATCGGGGTCCTTATAGTTGGCAAGGCGGATGTTCTGAGAGTCATTGGCGCCACCGGGCAGTTCTTTAGGATCATCTGCCAGCAAAACGCGGATCGAGGCCTCGTTGTAGAGCCGGGCCGCGCCCAGCAGAGAAGTAGCCGATTCTCCGGCTGGGGGCCGCCGCAAAATCTCAAAAGGCTGAGGACCGTTGGGAGATCCACTGGTGCCGTTGACGAAGGGAAGTGAAAGTTGCTTGGCGCCGGTGCCGCCGAGCAGGCCTACATTGCCATCGATGATCCAGGAATTGTAGTTGGCGCTGCCTGCGGAAATCCCCGGCCAGCCACCGTTCTGCCCGCTAACGGTCCAGGTATTGGGTGCGGCAGCGACGGTTACGCTGCCTTCGGTTTGGAGCATGGGGCGGCACAACGCAACCGGCGGAGTAACGGCATCACACCCCTGGGACGTCGTGGGGATGTCAACGGTGCCGAGATGGGCCGTTGCGGTATTGAGAGTCGAGTTGGGCAATTCCCAACGGATTACGTTGCCCCAAGCGGTGATCTTGTCATGAAAGGTTAGTGTGTTGCCGTTGCCGGCGGCTATATATAAGTCACCGTTAGTGTGTACGCGGCCGTTGAAGTCCAGGTCGACGCCGGCGAAGAAAGAAAGGTCGCTGTCGGAGTAGATCCCGAACTGGAAAACCGGGATCAATGCAACTTGGACGGTACGTGACATGTTGACTTCGTCACCCAGAGGTCCCTGCGCGGTGGCTTGGAGAGTCACGGGAAGCAGTTGCGCCGAAAGGCCCTGATAGGGGCCCGACGCGATCTGCCCATAAGACGTCAGAAGAGCTCCCCCCGGAGTGGTGGCGGGAGTCAAGCTGTAAACCGGATATTTCATGGCCGCGCTGTTGGCCGGGGCCAACGCATTAAGACCGGTGATCTGGCTGACGGTTGGGGCCTCGATGTTTTGAAACGTACCGGCGAGATCCGAGGTCATCTTCTCGATAGCGCCTTCGGCGGCATGGAAGGTGGTATTGTTCTGCACGTCATGGGTGCCCACCTTGCCTTCCGTGGTAACCATCATGAACATGCCGATGGCAATACCTGACAACAGCAGCAAAAGTAACAAGGTTGCGATTAGGGTGAATCCGTTCGACCTAAGGTTCGTGCTCTTCACGGGGCAACTCCTCATTCGTGGTTCAACATTTATGTTCCATCGTGAACCTGGGGTGGTCTTCAACCGAGAGAAAGCCCGAGAGCTATCAGGGGAGTGCGCCGGCAACGGCATTACCATCATGGTCCGATTTGGTGGGATGCCGAACGATGCAGCTTACTGCTGCTTCCGAGCGGCGTTTGCCCTTCGTGTTGATGAAATCGAGAGTCGGATGCCATCCTCGTAAAAGGCGCATTTGTGGCACCTCCGTAGATCGGCTTGATCGCACAATATCTGACGTCTTTACCGGGCTCTCTTCGCCTGTTCCCGCCCCGGTCATTTCTCTTACGCGAGCGAGGCGGTTGCTGGCCACGCATTCGGAAGGGTCGCGCGAATCGCCTGCAGCAGTTCGTCGTTGTCGGCTGGCTTCTGAAAGTAGGCGGTGGCCCCGGCCTGCAGCGTTTTGTGTTGGTTGGATTGGGGATCGCGCGCGCTCAGTACAATCACGGGAATGCTGGCCAGAGCATCATTGTCCTGCAAGCGCTCCAGAACCACATAGCCGTCGCCGGCGGGCAGGCCAAGGTCCAAGATGATTAAGTTCGGGTGTTCCTTCTGTGCCACAGCAATTGCAGAATAGCCATCGGATGCAAGCAAGGTGTCGTAGTGGTTGGCCCGCAGACGTATTTTCAGCGCACGTCTAAGGTCAGGGTCGTCATCGACAATCAGGATTTTCGGGTTGGTCATGGTGTTTTCTCCGTTTGGTTTAGTGTGATTTGTTCTGTCGGTTCTAATCTGCTTCGGCTTTAACACGTTCCTCAGTTCCATCTGCGTTCGCGCTCTGGGGAGGGCGCTTGGTGGCCAGCGCGCATCCCGCCATCTCAGTGATTTCATCCGCCACTGCTTGAACCAAGTTTTCAAGTGGCCCACCGCCGGCGGCCGAGGGCAGGCGTACATTGGTCGCCGATACTTTCAAGAGTGCAGCGTCCTTGAACCCTGGGCCCGCCTCCAGTTGCTCACGAATGCGCTTCATCATGACTTCTGCCCCTACCAGGTCAGTCGATGCGGCCACCAACAAGATTCTGCTGGATCCAATGTTCCCCGAAACCGGAAGGACCAGGTCTTTGTCGAGGTACACGCAGCGTCGAAGCGTGTCCAGAGACTGCTGGCAGACATCCTTCCAACTGCCGCTGGGAGGATCGGAGAACGACGTCAGTTCAACCCTGACGAGAGCGATGGCTTCGCGCAATTGTCCCGCATAGGTGATGACTGGAAAGAGAAGCTTCGCGAGCGAATACAGAGGTAAGGTGAATGAGAAGGTGCTGCCATTGCCGATCTCGCTCGCCACCCAGATTCGTCCACCGTGTAGTTCCACCAGTTGTTGCGCGATAAAGAGTCCCAGGCCCAGGCCGGAACGGTTGTTATCAACTGAATTTGGGTCCTGATATAGGCGCTCAAAGATCAAGGCGCGAGCTTCCGGGCCGATGCCCCGGCCAGTGTCGGTCACCGAGATGTATGCCATGTTCGGATCGGCCTCTACCATGCAAGCCTTGACGATGACCGCTCCCTCCGGGGGGGTAAACTTGATGCCATTGTCGATAAGATTGATGAGCACCTGCAGGATGCGATCGGGATCGGCATACACAAACGGAAGCCTGCTGTCCACGCCGATTTCCAGACCAATCTGCTTTTCCTTGGCGGTGGGGGCCATCATGGAGATTGCCTGGCGGATGAGATCGTCGATGAAAATGAAACGTGGCTCGATATTGATTTTGCCCGATTCGACCCGGGTTGCCTCCAGCAGGTCGTGGATCATGGCGCGCAGCTGGTGCACACTACTCAGCACCGTTCCCAGGTGAAAACGCTGCTCGGGGTTGATGTGGCCGGCCAGACCGTCCATCAGTATGGTGACGAATTGATGAATGCAGGTCAGGGGCGTTCGCAGTTCGTGCGAAACGTGCGACAGGAATTGATTCTTGAATTCCAGTTGTTGCTGGCGGCTCATCTCCAGGCTGCGAAGTAACGCCTGCCGCTCCATGGCATAGCGCATGGCGTGTTCCAGGTGGCTGCTGGTGATATCGCCCTTTACCAGATAGTCCTGGACACCCTGGTGCAATGCCTTCATGGCCAACGCTTCGTCATGCTGGCCTGAGAGAATTACCACCGGCACACCGGGAGCTTTTTCCAGAACTTTGCGAAAGGTATCTGCCCCTTGACTGTCGGGAAGGTTGAGGTCCAGGAGCACGACCGAAGGCGGATCCTTCGCCATGGAAGCGAGCCCATCGGCAAGCCGGTCCACACAGCTCACCTTGACCGCGCAGTCGCCCTCGATCAGTCGCAGGCGAACTAAGTCGGCGTCACCGGGGTTGTCCTCGATCAGCAAAACATCGGTATGACCGTTATTCATCGTTGCTCCTCGCGTGGCAGACGTGCCAGACCAAACCAAAACTCCTCGATCGACTTCACGGCGGAGATGTACTCCTGCAGGTTGCCGGGTTTTCTCACATAGCAGTTCGCTCCCAGTTCGTAACTGTGGGTTATGTCTTGCGGTGCTTCCGACGTGCTGAAGATCGCAATCGGTATCTTTCGCAGCACTGGGTCGGTTTTGACCTCGGCCAGCACAGCATGACCGTTCATCCTGGGCATTTCCAAGTCAAGGATCACCAGATCGGGAAGCAACGCGTTGGCATACTTGCCCTTCTGGCGCAAGAACGAGATGGCCTCGGTGCCGTCGGTGACAGCGTGGATATGGTTGGTCCAGCCACTGCCGGCCAGCACGTCACTGGTCAAGTCAGTGTCCGCGGGATTGTCGTCCACCAGCAAAATCTCGGTTGCTCTCATGCCTGCTGTTCCTGGGTCGCCTTCAAACGTGAATTCACGGGCAGAGTGAATTTAAAGCAGCAGCCGGGTGTGGCTTGGAATTCGATCCAGATTTTTCCACCGTGGCGTTCGATGATTTTTTTGCAGATCGAGAGGCCGATCCCATTGCCGGCATATTCGGTGCGAGTATGCAGACGCCGAAAGATCACGAAGATGTCCTGCCAGCTCTCTTGCGGGATGCCGATACCGTTGTCGGAAACCGTGAACACCCACTCGTGGTCTTTTCTTTCTGAGTCGATGTCGACTATGGGAGTCTCCGGTCCGTGAAACTTGATGGCGTTGGCGATCAGGTTCTGAAATACCTGCGTGAGCTGTGAAGTGTCGGCGGTGACCGTGGGCAAACCACTCCAATTCACTACCGCCCCGCTCTCCTCGATTGCAGCCTGCAGGTTCTTCAACGCTGCTTCCACCATGGTGGCGCAGTCGACCGCTTGCGGTTCCAGGTTCGGCTTTGCCGACCCGAGAAAACTTCAGCAAGTCGTGAATTAGAGCCTGCATGCGCATCGCGCCGTCCACCGAGTACGAATATACTTGTCGGCCTGTTCGTCCAGCTTGCCTCGATATCGTTCCGCCAGCAGTTGGGTGTAGTTGGCAATCATGCGCAGCGGCTCCTGCAAGTCGTGCGAGGCCACATAAGCAAACTGCTCGAGTTCCACATTGGAGCGAGCCAGTTCCCTGTCCCGTCCAGACAATTCCACGGCCTGCTCAGCCAGAGCTTCTTCTGCCAACTTGCGCTTGGTGATGTCGGCTCGAATGGCGATGTACTGGAGAGGTTTG
>CAVTHF010000015.1:0-22236 GCA_963734415.1 uncultured Acidobacteriota bacterium
CCACCATCAGGATGTTGACTTTGCTTTTAGTGCCCATAGAGTTTCCCCGTTGTCCTGCTATGTCGTTTCCGAGGGACGCCTCGACTCAAAACCGGGCTACCTGTGAAGCCATACTCTCAACGCCGAGAGAAGCTGTTCGGTATTGACGGGTTTTGCCAGATACTCGGACGCCCCGGCCTCGAGACATTTTTCCCGGTCTCCCTTCATCGCCTTGGCGGTCAATGCAATGATGGGCAAACGGCGGAACGCCACGTTCTGCCGGATGACCTGCATAGTCTCGTATCCGTCCATCTCCGGCATCATGATGTCCATGAGGACGATGGCCACCTCCGGAGTCGACTCCAGCGTCGCGATCGCTTCGCGTCCGGTTCCCGCAGTGAGAACGCTCATGCCCCGCCGCTCCAGCACGCTGCTGAGTGCGAAAATATTCCGGACGTCGTCGTCCACCACCAGCACCTTCTTCCCCACCAGCGCGTCGTCAGAGCGGTGCAGGCGGTCCAGCATCCTTTGTTTCTCCGCCGGAAGATTGGCGACCACACGATGCAGGAACAACGCGGTTTCATCCAGCAGTCTTTCCGGTGACTCGACACCTTTCACCACCACACTGCGCGCCAACGAGTGGAGCCGTGTATCTTCTTCGGGGGAGAGTTCTTTCCCGGTGAATACGACGACCGGCAAGTCGTTCAACTCCGGCGTGTCGCCCAGACGTTCCAGGACTTCGAAGCCAGTCATGTCCGGCAGGCGCAGGTCAAGCACCACACAGTCGAACTGCCGTTCCTTGACTGCGGAGAGCGCTTCAGTGCCAGTTGCAGCAATCGAAACATCGATATCGTCATGCCCCAGCAGTTCGCGAATACTAAGCTGCTCTGCAGGATTGTCTTCCACAACGAGGAGATGTTTGCGGCGCGGCTTCGAGTATTCCTTGATACGGTCTAATGCTGACTCGAGTCCTTCCGTCGTGGTCGGCTTGGTTACGAAAGCGAATGCGCCACGAGTCAGCCCATGGTGCCGGTCTTCATCCAGAGTCAACATCTGCACCGGAATGTGCCTGGTAGCGGGGTCCTGTTTCAGATGGTTCAGCACCGTCCAGCCCAGCATGTCCGGAAGAAATACGTCGAGCGATACCGCTGCTGGATGGAACTCGCGGGCCAGAGCCAAAGCCTCCGCTCCGCCCATAGCCACCAGCACCTTGAATCCCTTGTCGTGCGACAAATCAACCAGAACACGCGCGTAGTGCGGATCGTCTTCAACGATCAGCAAGACTAGATCGTCAGGCTCCAGGTTCGCCCGATCGTCTGCGATGCGTTCCATGGTCAGCTCGGCTGAGACCGGAGACAATTGCCGGGGCAACGGGCCGGTTCTCCGTTCCGCCAGCGTAGCCGCGGGCGCGGATGGACCAACATAGGTCTGCGGCAGATAGAGGGTGAAAGTGCTCCCCTTGCCGGGCGCGCTGCGCAACTGTATTTCTCCTCCCAGCAGACTGGCAAGCTCGCGGCTGATCGCCAGCCCCAGGCCGGTCCCGCCGTATTTCCGGCTGGTGCCTGCGTCCGCCTGCTGAAATGCCTCGAAGATAATTCGCTGTTTCTCGGCGGGGATACCGATGCCAGTATCGGAGACCCCGAACGCCACGACGGACGCGGCGCTTCCCAGGATCGGGTGGTCGGTGCTCCAACCTCCGGCGGCCACCGAGACGGATAGCTGTACTCCACCATGTTCTGTGAACTTGAAAGCGTTGGATAACAGGTTCTTGAGCACCTGTTGCAGACGCTTCGAGTCCGTGACCAAGCTGCGGGTGAGGTGCGGATCAGTGTGCACTTCGAAACTTAGCCGCCGGTTTTCAGCCTCGTGGCGGAACGGACGGGCCACCATATCGAGCAAGCTGGCGAAGAAGACTTGCTCCGCGTCCACTGAGACCGTGCCGGACTCGATCTTTGACAAGTCGAGAATGTCGCTGATCAAATTCAGCAAATCCGTTCCGGCGCCGTGGATGGTTCGAGCAAACTCGACTTGCCTCGGGGTGAGATTGCCGTCAGGGTTGTCGGTGAGCTGCTGGCCCAGCACCAGGATGCTGTTCAGGGGTGTGCGGAGTTCGTGCGACATGTTGGCCAGGAATTCTGACTTGTACTTCGAAGTGAGAGCCAGTTCTTTGGCCTTCTCTTCCAAAGCGCGGCGCGCCTGTTCAATTTCCTGGTTCTTGCGCTCGACCTCCACGTTTTGTTCTGCCAGCTGCTGCGCCTTTTGCGCCAGCTGCTCGTTGGTTTGCTGCAACTCTTTTTGCTGGGTTTGAAGTTCGGTGGCCAGCTGCTGCGACTGCTTCAGCAGCCCTTCGGTCTGCATGGTGGCTTCGATACTATTGAGCACGATGCCGATACTGGCGGTGAGTTGTTCGAGAAACGCCAGGTGCGAGGCAGTGAAGGTACTCAACGAGGCGAGCTCTATCACGGCCTTGACCCGGTCCTCAAAGAGCACCGGTAGCACGATCACATTGCGCGGCACCGCTTCAAACAAACCGGAACGGATCGGGATTGTGTTCTCCGGCAAGTTGCCGATCAGCATGCGACGCTTCTCTGCGGCGCACTGTCCGACCAGGCCTTCTCCAACCTTCAAGCGCCGGAGTTGCCCGTCCGGTCCATCCGCAGCAAAAGCCGAAAGCAAGACCATGCTCGCGGAGTCTTCCGACTCCATCTGGTATATGACTCCCTGCTGTGCATCCACCAGCGGCGCCAACTCGGACAACAGCATTCGGCCGACACTGCCGAGATCACGCTGCCCCTGCAACATTCCGGTAAAGCGCGCCAGGTTTGTCTTGAGCCAGTCCTGCTCAGTATTGCGGTCGGTGGTCAGCCGCAGGTTGTCGATCATGGTGTTGATGTTGTCTTTCAGGTCGGCAACTTCACCGCTGGCTTCGACCTGAATCGAGCGCGTCAAGTCGCCCTTGGTGACGGCGGTCGCGACTTCCGCGATGGCTCGGACCTGGTTGGTCAAGTTATCCGCCAGCAGGTTCACGTTTCCCGTGAGATCTTTCCACGTGCCTGCAGCTCCCGGCACGCTGGCTTGGCCGCCCAGGCGGCCTTCCACGCCCACTTCGCGCGCTACCGTTGTTACCTGATCGGCAAAGGTGGCAAGAGTGTCCGTCATGTTGTTGATGGTCTCGGCCAATGCAGCGACTTCGCCCTTGGCGTTGACCGTCAACTTCTGCGTGAGCTCTCCGTTCGCGACGGCGGTCACGACTTTAACGATTCCGCGCACCTGCTCGGTGAGGTTGGCCGCCATCACGTTGACGTTGTCGGTGAGATCTTTCCAGGTGCCGGCCACGCCTGGCACCTTGGCTTGACCTCCGAGTTTGCCGTCCGTCCCTACTTCGCGCGCCACACGTGTCACTTCAGCAGCGAACGCGTTGAGCTGGTCCACCATTGTGTTGATGGTGTTTTTCAGTTCGAGAATTTCGCCCTTCACGTCGACCGTGATCTTGCGCGAGAGGTCGCCCCGAGCCACAGCAGTCGTGACTTCGGCGATGTTACGCACCTGGCCGGTCAGGTTCCCGGCCATGGCGTTGACGGAGTCGGTGAGATCTTTCCATGTACCCGCCACGCCGGGGACGTTGGCCTGTCCGCCCAGCCGGCCTTCGCTGCCAACTTCGCGGGCCACGCGTGTGACTTCGGCCGCGAACGAGCGCAACTGCTCGACCATGGTGTTCAACGTTTCTTTCAGCTGCAAAATCTCACCGCGCACGTCCACCGTGATTTTCTTTGAAAGGTCGCCGGTGGCAATGGCTGTGGCCACTTCGGCGATGTTGCGCACCTGACCTGTCAGGTTGCTGGCCATGAAGTTGACGTTGTCGGTAAGGTCTTTCCAGGTTCCACCGACACCGGGGACTTGTGCCTGGCCGCCCAGCTTGCCTTCAGTTCCCACTTCGCGGGCTACGCGAGTGACTTCGCCGGCAAAGGCATTGAGCTGATCGACCATGGTGTTGATCGTGTTTTTCAGCTCGAGAATCTCGCCCTTCACGTCCACGGTGATCTTGCGCGACAAATCGCCGCGGGCCACGGCCGTCGTGACCTCAGCGATGTTGCGCACTTGTCCGGTCAGGTTTCCTGCCATGGAGTTGACAGAGTCGGTGAGATCTTTCCAGGTTCCCGCCACGCCGGGAACGTTGGCCTGTCCGCCCAATCTGCCTTCACTCCCTACTTCGCGCGCCACGCGCGTCACTTCGCCGGCGAACGCGTTGAGCTGGTCGACCATGGTGTTGATGGTTTCTTTCAGCAACAGAATTTCGCCGCTGACGTTGACCGTGATTTTCTTCGACAGGTTTCCGCTGGCGATCGCCGTGGCGACCTCGGCGATATTCCGTACCTGGCCCGTCAAGTTGCTGGCCATGGAGTTGACCGAATCCGTGAGGTCTTTCCATGTACCTGCCACACCTGGGACCTGCGCCTGACCACCAAGCCGTCCGTCGGTACCTACTTCGCGTGCTACGCGTGTGACTTCCGAGGCAAACGCTCGCAGTTGGTCCACCATGGTGTTAATGGTGTCCTTGAGTTCGAGAATTTCTCCTTTCACATCCACGGTGATCTTGCGGGACAAGTCGCCGCGAGCCACAGCTGTAGCCACTTCGGCGATGTTGCGCACCTGCCCCGTCAGGTTGCTGGCCATGAAGTTGACGTTGTCGGTGAGATCCTTCCATGTGCCGGCAACTCCGGGAACCTGCGCCTGACCGCCCAACTTGCCTTCCGTACCGACTTCGCGGGCGACGCGGGTAACCTCGCCGGCAAACGCGTTGAGCTGGTCCACCATGGTGTTGATGGTGTTCTTCAGCTCGAGAATTTCACCCTTCACATCGACCGTAATCTTGCGGGACAAGTCGCCGCCGGCCACCGCTGTCGTTACCTCGGCGATGTTGCGCACTTGTCCAGTCAGGTTGCCGGCCATGGAGTTCACCGAATCCGTCAGATCCTTCCAGGTACCGGCGACGCCCGGAACGTTCGCCTGTCCGCCCAGCCTGCCTTCGGTTCCAACCTCGCGAGCCACGCGGGTCACTTCGCCGGCGAACCGATTCAACTGATCCACCATCGTGTTCAATGTTTCCTTGAGCTGCAAAATCTCGCCGCGGACATCCACCGTGATCTTGCGTGACAGATCTCCGCTGGCAATCGCCGTCGCTACCTCGGCGATATTGCGGACTTGCCCGGTGAGGTTGCTGGCCATGAAATTCACGTTGTCGGTGAGATCTTTCCAGGTACCGCCAACGCCGGGCACCTGCGCCTGACCGCCGAGTTTGCCCTCCGTGCCAACCTCGCGGGCCACGCGGGTAACTTCACCGGCGAAACCGTTAAGCTGGTCCACCATGGTGTTGATGGTGTCTTTAAGTTCGAGAATTTCGCCTTTTACGTCCACCGTGATTTTGCGCGACAAGTCGCCGCGAGCCACGGCGGTCGTGACTTCCGCGATGTTGCGCACTTGCGCCGTGAGGTTGCCGGCCATGGCGTTTACCGAATCCGTGAGGTCTTTCCAGGTGCCGGCCACGCCCGGGACCACCGCCTGACCTCCCAGCTTACCGTCGGTGCCGACTTCGCGAGCTACGCGCGTTACTTCGGAGGCAAATGAACGGAGCTGATCCACCATGGTGTTGATGGCTTCTTTGAGCTGAAGAATTTCACCACGGACATCCACCGTGATTTTGCGCGAAAGGTCGCCGCTGGCGACCGCGGTCGCGACTTCGGCAATGTTGCGGACCTGCCCGGTCAGATTGCTGGCCATCGAGTTGACCGAGTCCGTCAAATCCTTCCAGGTGCCTGCCACGCCCGGCACTTGCGCCTGGCCGCCCAGCTTGCCGTCAGTGCCCACTTCTCGAGCCACGCGCGTGACCTCGGCGGTAAACACGCCCAGCTGCTGGATCATCGTGTTAACGATGTTGGCGGAACGCAGGAACTCTCCTTCCAGCGGCCGCCCGTCCACGTCGAGCCGGACGGTTTGCGTCAGATTGCCCTGCGCCACACCGGCGATCGCGCGGGTAACTTCAGCGGTCGGGCGGAGCAGGTCTTCGATCAGCGTATTGATCGAAGCTTCCATTTCGCCCCACGCTCCTTTCGACTCATGAAAGCGCGTGCGCTCGCGCGTTTTTCCTTCCTTGCCCACCACCTGCCCGACCCGGTTCAACTCGCGCGCCATTTGCTGATTGACGGCGACGATGTCATTAAAGGTGTCTGCAATTTTGCCCGCGAGACCTGTCCACGAGCCGGGGAGCCGCACGGAAAAGTCCCCGGCACGCATGGTCTGCAAGCAGGCGAGGATTACGCTCAGATCAGGAGAGACTGTCTCTGCGACGAGACTCGGGTGCCCGTTGTTCTTGGAAGAGGGTTCGGGATTCGCGGTTATCGTTGCGGCGGAACGGTCGCTCCGTTTCACGGTCGCCTCCTGACGTACGGCAAGAATCTGCCAACTGTGATTGGTCTTGACTTAGGCCCTTCGCGAATTCTGGCGAGCCTACGCATCATTCAGAGGCACGGCTGTGAATAAGGGGCACAGCGCGCACGCCAGTTCGCAGAGAGCCCTACATTTGTTACTCGAAGGAGTCAAAACCAACGCGAAACTTCGCCATTCTAAACACGGAAATTAGCGGCTGACTCTACAGTATTTCCTGTATGGGTAACTAACATCAGCAACATAGTGCTGTCCGCGGTCTACGTCGTTCTTCCCGGAATGTCTTGCACCGTACAGAGAAACACAACCCGTTGCTTCTTTCTCGGATAGCGTCTGCCGCGGAAGAGCGGCCCTTTCAGGGCCGCGTTGCGATTCGGACTACGAAGGGCTTTAACATGTGCAACAGCTTTGCGTTGAATACGGTCGGAATCGCGGCAAGCACCGGCTCATACTGAACCTCCACCCCATTGGGTAACCACAAAGACTCTGATATGTTGGCTGTCTCTGGGAGGTGTTGGTCTGACAGATCAAGTTCTGACGATGCTCCGCGGCCAAGTCGGTGTCATTGTTCTCGGGACGATCTTTCTGTTTATTGGGGCATTGCCGCGATTCGGGGCCGTGATGCCGGGCGGATCCTTCCATAGTTTGGCGTCTTCAGCGCAATGTACGGGGTCCGGCTGTTTGCCGAGGTGCCGGCCGCCTTTAGTTTGCTGGTCGGCCGTTTTGGCCCTATGCCCCGCAACTCGTTTGGATCATCACCTACGTGATCCTTATCCCCGCACTGTTGTTTTGGGTAGAGCTAAGCCTCGGCACTCTGCGCCGCTTTTTGCAACTCATGCAGCTTCTGTCAGGAGCGGATATCGTGGAAGGTACTGCGACATTTCCTGCAGATAGTGACATTGTGTTTCCGGCACCAGGTATTCGATTAGCTGGCGTACCTCGTCGAGCGGCATTGGATTGACCAGAACGCAGGTCTCGTTGGATTGGCTGTGCAGCGCTGCCATCGCGGCTGACAATCTCCATCAGGTTACCCCGGATATTGTTCTCTGCCTGGTAGCTCAGAAGCGTGTCCCAGATGGCCGCCGACACGGAGAAGACGTTCTGGGCGGGTGGTCGGCCAAGCTCGCACGCGCGCAGAGCGCCTTTCGAAATGCTTTCCGTCGGCCGGGAGGACCTGCCGGCCTGTCGCCTTCTTCACGAACACCTGAATCGAACGCATGTTCGGAAACTTCCGCCGCAGACTCTGGTGGTGCTCTTCGGTAGTGGCCAGCCATACTCCGTTGTCCGCCGCCCCTCGCGCTTGTCGCGGAGGATGAGGACTATCTTGTCCTGAACGTAGACCGCAAGGCAGCCAAACATGGAGCGAGTCTCGCGCGCCGGCCCTTCGACGTTTCTGATCGCCGGCAGCAGTTGTGACAAAAGCGTGGGACTAGGCTTTGGATTTCGCTACTTCCATGCCGTCACCGTCACAGCCAGTTGGCTTTCTTTTCGCAACAGCAGTCAACCGGCCCATGTGAATAAATTCAACCGCCTCTCGCGACGTCTATTTTCCGGTACTCACCCCTTTCTGCCCAGCTCCGCGAGTAGCCATGCCGAGCTCGGAACACGACAACCAGTTGGCTTTGCTCCTCCGCGTAACCAAGCCCCTGTTGAAACTAAGATACTTCTTGGGTTTGTTTCGTAATTTCGACTCACTACACTGGCGTTTGCTTGCGCACCGCCTGCAGTCTCTCCAACTCGGCGAGTGCATGGTTCAGCTGTCGGTTGATCATGGCTTCACGCCCGTCCCCACAAACTTTTGGAAGAATGCTGCTGAGGACCGAGGCTAAATCTGGAGGTCCAAAACTGGCAGAATTTAGAGTTTCGGGAGCCGGTCGGGCTTCAAACCGCCGACTGCGCACGAGCAGAATTACGATTGAAATTGTGTCTTCAGGTTGGAAGGGTACAGAACAGGGGTAGGAGCTGCTACGGGATCGGCTCTGGTATCCCCAGAGGCCAGCGTACCCTTGCTCGCGGGCATCGAACAAAACGCCAGGCATAAGGTCTGGGCTTGACCTCTTCGAACTGCGGCGGTCCGCAAGATTCGGAATTGCCATCCTGCCTCCGATGGCTGCGCCCCCGCCAAGCCAGTAGGACGTATTTGCCTACGAAAATTGGGTGACGACAGTCATTCGTATGCAGCGGATTCTCCGCTCCTCCTTCTCCGGGCGCTTAGGTTCGCGATCTCGGGTTTTGAGCTTTTACAACAGCCTTTTTCTTGGATGATCTACGTCCGGCGAACGATTCATGGTTGTTGTCACCACATCACAAGTGGGACCAAATGACTTCGAAACTAGCCACCACCTTTCGGTAAGAATGCTGTCCGCATATCGCCATCCCACCGTAAATGCCGAGCGACAATAAGGTTTCAGTCTCCAGAGGACATCCCGCAATGCGGTGATTCAGGGTCATTCCATCCAGGAATTCCATCACGATAAAGGCACGGCCTTCGTGCTTCCCGAAGTCGTAGATGGTGCAAATGCCAGGATGGTTAAGGGAAGAAGCTGAGGGCTTCGCGAAACTCACGATGGCTGGCCGACACACGCCCGCAGAAGCCTTCTCCATCCCAGACGTTGTTCCAACCAGCGAGCCACCGCTGTGTTGCGTCGAACGTGACTGCTTAGCTGTTCGGGTGAAAGTGGCCGCCAGACCGCATCTCGGGCAGAGCCTCGATCAAGAACCCGGGCTTCGACCTTGCCGTCCTTGATGCGATATTCCTTTTCGGGCTCAGGGCAATAGTTTATGGATTCGACTTCGACAAGATACGTGTTTCCCATTGACGTGGCTCGATCTCCTATCAACACCAAATTAAGTTGCATCAAGACGACTCGACTGGCCATACCGGTAAACACTGATAGAAAACATCGGAAATACTGTATCTGGGAGCGGGCATGGCTGAACGGCAAGGCTGCGCGCACCTTGTGTGGATCCTTCTCGATTCTCAATGCGGACATTCTCAGCACGGAGCTGATCCGAGGAACGGGATGGTCCCCTCAAGTTTTCTAGACACTGACACCACATATGCCGAAAAAACGAGCATCGCATTTCTCCTATGGCATTTTTCCTAACGACGAGGAAGGCGAGAGGCAGGCACTCTGTTCACCTGGAACCGGGTGCCCGCCTGGCTTGGGACACAATAGGGAGAAATAACAGAAGCATGGGGGAAACAGTAATTGACGTGCTTTCCCGACGCTATCCGGTCTACGTGGTAATTCGTCTCCTGAAATCCTGCAGGCAGAAGATCCCGGAATATGCCTGGAACGTTCAACTCAGCAACATCCTGGCGTGCTTTGCCATCCAAGCTGGCCCGTGCCAAAATCAGTCAAACTTCCGGTGAGTTCTTCGCAGCAGCCGAAGTTTCCTGGCAAGCAGGAAGCGATGTTTCGGGAAACGCTGATGGTACTGAATCGCGGTCGCGTCCCGTATGTTGTCGCGGGTGCGTTCGCGCTGCAAGCTCATACGGGAATCTGGCGCCCCACCAAAGACCTGGATCTCTTCCTTACCCCTTACGACATGCCTGCTGCCTTGCGCTGTCTCACCAGACAAGGCTTCCGCTGCCAGGTGAAAGATCCGGTGTGGTTGCACAAGGCGCACCGCAATGGTTTCTTCATCGATCTGATTACCGGCATGAGCAATGGTGTGATCACAGTGGACCGTTCCTGGATCGACAACTCTCGTCCGGCCATGGTTCTGGACGTGCGGGCACGAGTGCTGGCGGCGGAGGAACTGTTGGCGTCGAAGCTCTTCATACTGCGCCGTGAGCGCTTCGACGGTGCTGATATCGCTCACATCATTTTTGGCGGCCGCGGAAACCTCGACTGGGAGCGGGTTCTGGTATTGGCTGGCGAGCACTGGGAAATCCTGCTGCTCGCCCTGGTGCTGTATCGCTACGTTTACCCTGCCTACAGTCAATACGTTCCAGCATGGGTGTGGCAGCGCTTGCTGGTTCGCTTCTCCAACGAACTGACCAATCGTAATCCGTCCGCAAAGTTTCGGGGCAGCCTGGTGGATGACAAGATGTTTGCCATCGACGTAGCGGAGTGGGGAATGGAAAATATCCTGGAAATCCATCGCGCGCAGGTTCAAAGTGGCGATGGCCAGCACCCACGGAAGATAAGCCGATGAGAATTGGAGCTACAGCGGACCTGCATTTCTTCTCCCCGCGATACGAGGTGATCCAGGATCAACTCGCCCAGGTCCGGGACCAGGCGGACGTATTGGTGGTCGCCGGCGACCTTACCAACTACGGCAAGCCGGAGGAGATGGAACCGCTACTGAACTCCCTGGTGCGGTTGCGTCTGCCGATCGTGGCGGTGCTGGGAAACCATGATTATGAAAGCGGGCGCCAGGCCGACCTGACCCGAATGATGACGGACGCAGGAATCAAGCTTCTTGATGGTACGGCTTACGAACGCGACGGCATCGGGTTCGCCGGCACAAAAGGTTTTCCCGGAGGCTTTGGACGCGGCGCGCTGACTGCGTTCGGCGAGCCCGAGGTCAAGGCATTCGTTCAGGCCGCGATCGACGAGGCGCTGAAGTTGGAACGCGCCATGTCGCAACTTCGAACTGCCAAACGTGTTGTGGTTCTGCACTATGCGCCAATCGGTGACACGATCCGGGGAGAGGCGCTTGAAATCTATCCTTACCTGGGTAGTTCCCGCCTTGCCGAAGTGATCGATCGTCACGGCGCCGACGTGGTATTTCACGGTCACGCCCATCATGGCAGCCCAGACGGTAAAACTACCGCCGGTGTTCCCGTGCACAACGTAGCCATGCAAATTCTCCAAAGCCAGGACCCACCTGCGGTCTTCCGAATTTTCGAGGTGTGAGGCAGGCCAACTGCGCTCCATGTTTCGATCTCTAATAACGATCAGTGGGCAAACCACCGCCCCAGGGAGACAGCCAATGAAATTCCGATTGTCGCCGCTCGCTCCATACTTCGTCTCCATGCTGGTGTTCTTGATCCAGATTTCGACGACCCAGACTTCGACAACCCAGGCTTCTGCCCAATCATCGCCCGACAGTCCGCCCCATTCCATGCAGCAGGATTCCCAGACACCGTCGCTGGCCAGTTCACTGAACAGGGGAGAGAAAAAAATCACAGGCTGCATTCGTTCAGAAAATGGGAAGTATGTCCTGGAGAGCCAACTTCACAAGAAGGTTTGGCTATCAGGAGCAGAGGACTTCGCTCCGCACGCTGGCCACACCGTGACCCTGTCTGGCACTTACCTGAACGGATCCGTTCCGGCTAATGGCGGGCGAGCAAACCGGAAGAAGTCTTCGGATCCTTCTGCGAATCCGCAGGAAAGTGATTTTCAAGTGACCAAAGTCGAAATGGTTTCGGACACTTGCGCGGTCAAGAGCAAGAAGATGAAGGCTTCCGATCAACCGTAATGGCAGGCGCTCTAAGGTCTCTTTTCCGAAACGCTACAGCATCTAGCTGATCGTGCCGCGGTCCCGGGCGGACTAGGGTTCTGGAGCATGAGATGTGGGCCAGAAGAGACTGAATCCAAATTATGAGGGGTGACAAAAATGAAATTCAATATGATGAAGGCGATTGCACTGGTACCGGCCTTACTCGTCGGCCTGGCCTGCTCAAGCCAGCGCACCACTCCGACCGCGACCGCCAGCGAAAGCAACTCTTACAAGGACGCCGTCAAACAGGCCCTTCAACAGGCGGAACTGCAGGACGTGAGCGTTGATGAAGATCAGAACAAGAACACCATCACGCTCGGAGGCAAGGTGCATTCGGAAAATGCCAGGATGCAGGCCAGCGAAGTGGCCAGAGCCGCGGCCGGAAGCCGTACCATCGCCAACGAAATCAGCGTTCAACCGGTAGGCGCGGAATCGGAATCCAAGGACATTGCTTCCGACCTGGACAGCGCGATCGAAAAGAATTACAAGGCAGCCCTGACGGCCAAGGGTCTGGACAAGGAACACATCCGGTTCGATGCTAAGAACGGCGTCCTTACTCTCAAGGGCAAAGTGAAGAATGGTGCGGAGAGACACCAGGCCGAAGAACTGGCGCAGGCGACGCCGAACGTCCGGCAGGTCCTGAACCAGATTGATGTGAACCGGTAAACACCACCATGCCTCACAGCAGCGGGGCTTTCGGGCCGAGCGGCAGCAAGCTGCTCGGCTCGCATTTTTTTGCCTACAGTAACAACGGCGGGAAGATACAAGCAGGACCCGATTCGGGGCTTCCGGCGGCATGCTTAGGATGGGAGAGCATTATGCGGTGCATGGGCTTGGAGGATTCGACCATGGTCGCTATTGCAATTCCTTTTGCGGGCCATCTTGCTGAAACGCGAGAGTGTTCTACCGAGGCGGATCGACTGGTAGACCGCGCAAAAAAAGGCGAGCAGGAGGCTTTTCTCAATCTTTTTCACGCACACGCACGGCACATCTACACTCTGACTCTACGGCTCACGGGAAATATCACGGCGGCAGATAATCTGACTCAAGATATTTTCGTCGAAGCTTTCCGTTGTCTTGATGTGGTCAACGATGATGAGGCATTTGCTGCATTGCTGTAGAAGATCTTCTGCCTCTTCCGGCCACAATAAGGCACGCCGCGACTCGCGCCGGAGTGCCCGCTGAAGCGGCTCAGGCCGCCGGAAGAAACCCCCGACGAAACTCACCACTGCTTGCGAAATGTCGTTTGGAAAGAGAAGCCGCCGTTCTGGTCGCGGACGGCGCTAAATGAAGTTTTCCGGTTTACCTGGTACTCGAGCTGAACGACCTGGCTCTCGGTGGACGTAACATCCGTAGAGAAGGTCACGAAAATTTTGCTGGTCACTCTCTGCTGGATGGCGACGCGTGCACCCGGATTCTTCTGGCTGCTCCCCAGTTGTGGATCAATCGAAAGCTGTGAGAGGCCTGCGAGCTTTTCGACCCGGTTGGTGATCTGGTTGCTCACCTGCGATGCCACCAGCGACTCAGCTCCCAGAGTGCCGGGTGGCGCAGGATTTGCCGCGGCAGCTTCCGATGTCTTGCCGAAGGCAATCAGGTTGATGATGTCCGCTGGCGGCAGCGCCGGATCGGAGGCATAGTTGGTGTGCAGATGATCGGCAGGTCCCCAGAAATGCATTTGAATGTCGTACTGACTGATCGTCGTATTGACCGCCATGTCCAGGACGGGCTGGGTTCGCGAAGTATTGGTAAAATCAATCGTCCCACCTTGCAGCTTGTAACGGTTCCCGGAAAAAATTAGGTCTCCATCGCTTAGATTGAGGCGGCCGAGCACTACCGGCTGCGCCGCAGTGCCTCGAAGATGCAGGCTGGCAGTGCCTGCCAGGCTCAGAGTGCGGCTGGTGAGGTTGAGGCCGCCCGGGGTCTGGATACCCACGTCTAGGTTCAAGTTCTGACTGAAGCCTTGAGTTGGCGGCGGTGTGACATCCCCACCGAACTGGCTCATGAGGTCAGAGATGTCAAACTCCGAAGTGAACGATAGTTGGTCAACGGCGACCTGGCCGGTCATCAACGCGTTCTCGAAGCTTCCGGTAAGGGCAAGGTTCGAGTCGAGCGTGGTGCGCACACTTTGATCGTAGAGCACCCGGACACCCTTGGCAGCCAGGGCGAGATCGAACTGCAACTGAGGGCGGTACACCACTCCTCCACTCGTAGTGACAACGCCACCTCCAACATTTCCCTGAAACTGGGTGACATCGAGGCGATTTCGGGTGAGCGTGAGCACGCCATTACCGCCCGACAATCCTAGAGGCGCTCCCACCGTAGCGAAGCTGGCGTTGACTACCTGAATCTTTCCCTGCACGTTGGGGTCGGCGCGCCGGCCGTCGGAGTCGATATCAAAGCGTAGTTCTCCGCCGCTGGTGATATCAGGGCTGACCAATTGGGCGAGGCGCAAATCAACACTGCCGCGCACCAGCATCGAGGCCGGAGCATCCTCCGCCATCGGTAGATTGGCCTGGAACGTTATCTCTGTGCCGGTGCCGCGAATCGTCGAGCGTTGAAGGTTGAGAACTCCATTCACATAGTCCGCGCGGATGGGAGCCTCAGCCGCCAACTGGATGCTGTTTTTGTAACTCACTGCCAGGTGTGGGATCAGCAAATGAGCTTCCAGCCGCTCCTTATTCTTTAACGGGCCGTGCAGCGTGGCGTGGATTTCTGTTTGTCCATTTAAATTTCTCGCTTCCGAAGGAGCGTACAGAGCGAACCATGGCGCGAGCGAAATTGACTGCGTATCCAGGCTCACATCGGCGAGATATTCGTCGTTCAGCTGGATGGTGCCATGTCCGCCGGCACGCATGTTTAAGGCTTCGGAGTCGAGCGTAAAACTTGCCACGTGATTCGCAACGTTGGTCTGCAATTTCAGTCCACGGATTGCCTGATCGCGAATCTGAAGCTGCGGCACCTCAATCAAAGCCCGCACCTGGGGATCACCCAGCGTCCCTTTTCCGCTGGCATTCACCTCGAGTACACCCTGAATTTGGAAATTTCTTGCCTTCAAGGTCTCCAGTTGGTCGAGCTTGATGCCGGGGGCATGTAATTGCGCATCGTAGGATTGGCTTGCCGGTTCATAGAGAATAGTCGCGTTCGCGGAACCTGCGGGAAGATCCATCTTTAGATTTGCGGTTACTTGCTTTCCTGTTGCCTGAAACTGCATATCCAGGGACCGGATCGGCTCGCCTGCCACACGCGCCGATGAAAGACCAAGCGTGCCATGGCCCAACGGAGCAAGTTGGGTACCGCTGGCAGTAATGTCGGCCGACAGTGTGCCCGCGACTGGCGCGGTGGAACCAGCGGCCTTCAACAGATCTTGAACGTTGACTTGAGACGCCGAGAGTTGCAGCTGGAACGGGCTCGTTTTAAGCAGCGACCATTGTTGTAAAGCTGTTGCCAGTTTGAAAGTCACTCTGCCTCGACTGGCAGAGTCCATCTCGCCATTGTCTACTCTGACCTGGGACGGACTCGCGGTGAAATTGGCCCGCATGAGTCTCCACTCGCTGCCTCGCAACTTTAGATTGTCCGCCGTGACTTGCCCTGCGACCCGTGGGCTTCGTGTGGATCCACTGACCGTAGCCGTCAACGTTGCGTGGCCATAAATTCCAAGCGGCTCCGAACCCGGAGCCTCAAAGGCGGCGACAATCGTCTCCAGTTCGTGCAGATCACTGCTGTTCACGCTGGTTTGCAAAGCTGCGTGGTCACTGATGGTTCCGTTGAGTGTAACCGAGGTCTGCGAAGTCTTGATGTAGCTCTGGTCGAATGACAACTGCCCACCTTTGCCGGCATAACGGGCATGAATTACGCCGTTTACGGGAGTTGCCATGCCTCCCTGGGCCGGCTGGACGTTAGCTTGGAGAGTAGCGTCTGCGCGTGCCAACAAATCCTGCAGAGTTGTGCCCCAGGTCGCGTCGGCGGTTGCGTCAACCGAGCCGCGCAGCGCGATCTGGTTTGTCACCGAAGACGACGCCATCGCGCTCTTTAGTTCGTTCTGCAACTCGGCGAGTGAGGCTCCTTTTAATGATGCCAAAAGATGGGACCTGATGGAACCACCGAGGTCTCGCATCGTGATGATGCCCCCGAGTGTCCCTCCAACTAGCTGAGCATGTATTCCCGTGACTGCGGCGTTGCCGTTGGCGAGCGAATAGCGTGCACCGATATCTCGGATCTTGATTTTTGTATTCTGACTGGTCACTGTGACGCTCGCGCTATGTATCTCGCCTTGCGCATTCACAGAAGCCACTAGCGGGCGTTGCGAGCCGGCGTCGTAATCAAGAACGCCGGACGACACCACGATTCCGTCCGGCAATGAAGGATTATTCAGGGCGCGCCGAAATTCGCCTCCGTCAATCGTTGCATTGTAAGTTCCATGCACCTGAGGTTGCGAGTAATTGTGGACCGTCGCAATGAGAGAGACGCGAGAGTTCGCAGTTCTCAGTTCGGCGCTCTCAAGCCTGAACTCCTCGGGTGTAGCAACAAACCTGGCCTCAAAGTTGTGGCCAATGGGGCTGGCATTCTGCAGCTGCAGGTGTCCATTGCGGTACGACAGCGTACCGTAGTAACTCTTCCTGAGCAGTTCAAAACTCGACTGCAGCGTTAAATCATGGAGGTCCGCGCTCAATTCGCTTTTGCGGTTGTTGTAGTAGATCTCGCCGCGTTCCAGCAACAGGTGGCGGATGCCGAGGTCGAAGACGCTTGTCCCCGTCGCTGAACCATTTCCCTGACTTTTTGGTGCTGGAAGGTTCGTGCGGCCATTGCTGTCCGCAAAAACTCGGACGACGGGATGCTCAATTTGAACATCGCCAACGTACCAGGATTTGTGCAGCAGCGATGTAACAGTGACTCCGAAATGCATCACTTCAGCCTCAAGCAGCGGAGGATCAGCGTAAGGTGCTGCACCATGAACGACTACGCCGTAAAGATCAACCGTGGGGCTCAGGCCGGACAAATGGAAAGCAAAGTTCTGCATCTGCAGCTGGCTGCCCAACGCTTCGCTGGCTTTTTGCTGCGCCGTTTTCAGAAGATAGTTGTGGAATCGCTCGCTGTGCATGAGCACGACCGACCCGAGCACGATTAGCAAAGTCAGAGCGTTAAAGCCGGCAAAGATCCAGGCCGCAGTTCTCCTCCAACGCCGGCCCGTTCTCTTCAGATTCGTTCGCGGAACAGGCTCGGGTGACCGGGAATTGGAAAACGGAGTTTGCGGTAAAGCATTCAAAATGCCTGCCCCAGGGTTATGAAGAGTTGCGTTGATTTGATTCCGCTTAGCGCGTTGAAGTTGTGCCCGAGATCAATCCGCACGGGTCCAATCGGGGTAGCGTAGCGCAGTCCGATTCCCAGAGTGTTGGTGTAGTTCGATCCAAAATCGCTGAAACCTACGTGCTGAAATACGTTTCCCCCATCGTAGAAGGCAACCACGCCCAATCCTTTCTTGATGCGGAAGGGGAATGCGAAATTCAGAATTCAGGATGAAGAGTTCGCGCCCGCCGGTCGGAACCCTGATCTGGGCGCAGGTCGCGGGGTCGGTCGGGTTGCCACACACCGTCACCGAGCGCTGTGGTCCGGCCCCGTTCAGGGGGAAACCTCGCAAGGTGCTGCCGCCACCGGAAAAAAACAGCTCGCTGACCGGAACGCGGCTGCCGGCGAATTCCTGTTCAACACTAATTCGAAGGCTGTTGGCCCAGACGACTCCCTTTCCCAATCCTTTGTAGTAAGCCTGCTGGGCGCGCAGCCGGGCAAAACTAACGCTCGATCCCAGAACAGTCGGATTGATGCTGAGCTCCATCGTTTGATACATGCCTTTGTGAGCGTCGAGAGGCTGATCACGAGTGTCCCTGCTATAGGTTCCGGAGAGAGTTGAAAGTCGCACATGGCGGTCATCGGGTGATACCAGGTCGGGAATCAGCAAGTTTGAGAGCGCGGTCTGCTGGTAGTCATAGCGTAGCGAAAGCGTCTTCGTCGCTGCCGTATTCAAGGGCCGCTCCAACTGGAAACCGAGATCGCCCTGGCGTGAAGTAAAGATGGGGTTTTCACTGTTGCGCTCGCCCGACAGCGTCAGATTTGAGCTCCAGTCAGATCCACGAAAATGTGGATTGAGATAAGACGCCAACCCGCGCTGCACCAACCTCGCGCCCAGAGCCGAGAACGTCAGCGTCTCACCCAAGCCGCGGAAGTTGCGCCGGCTGTACTGGAAGGTCGCGCGAGGTCCCCAGAAAGTCTTCTGGCTGGTCTTGAAGTTTGACGGCAAACCAACTGGCGGAAGTCCGGGCAGAGCAATCGTTCCACTCGGAATGCTGCCACCTCTACTTACGACCTCAAAGCCGAAGCCGTACTTGATGTCGTTCTGCGGGGCTTCATGCAGCTTGACCAGGACATCTTCGTCGGTCTGAGTTGTGATCTGACGACGAGGGTCGATCTCGGCCCAATCGAAGATTCCAAGACTATAAAGACGGCCTTCAGCACCCAACAGATCGTCTTCGCGCAATGGAGTTTCTGTCTTGAGCTTCACGGTCCTGTCAATCAAGGACTGCCGCGTAACTTTCGCGCCCAGCGTTGTCACTGCACCCACAATCACTTTCGGGCCTTCGGAAATGGTGTAGGTCACGTCGAGACGATGAGGATCTTTCCCTGCGGGGTGGGCTGTGGCCCGGAAATTTGCATTCAGATAACCCATACGCAAATATTGCGCGCCAATCTGATTGCGGTCGTCGTCAACTTTCTTTGTGGAATAGGCTTGACCCTCGGTGACTTTCAGTCCTTGCGGAGCGAGGCTGGACACGGGCACGGTGTTATTGCCGACCACGTGCAGCGAAGCCACGATATCCTGCGGCCCTTCATTGACCCGGAATTGCACCGAAATATTGCCGCCGGCTTTCTTGACCTCCGGTGTGACGGTTACACTGCTGAATCCCTGCGCCTGGTAGACCCGTTTGAGATTGTCAGCGCTGGTTTTCACCAGGCGCTGGCTGAAGGCGCCGTGCGAGAAGAATTTTCCCTTTTGCACTTTCACGTGGCCACGCAACTCGTCGTCGGAAAGCTCCTGGTTCCCCACAATGTTGACTTCGCTTACCTTGTGACGCGGTCCTTTAATAATGCGGAAAAGAATGGTTTGGCCGTTCGGCGCGGGTTGAACATCCGACTGCACGGCAACATCGAAATAACCCTTGGCCTGAAAGTTTGAGATCAGGTTTTCCCGGCTTTCCTGAATGAGCTCGGGATCAAGACCCGCAATCTGATAAATCGGCAGCATCTTTCTGCGGCTGCGGCCCGAGAGATGAGCGCCTTCCACAATAACGTGGGCCTTTTCCCCCGGCCTGACATCGAACTGAACATCGGCGCGGTGGGTTGAGGGATCGTACTCGGCGCCTGCCATCTGTACGCGACTTCCCAGGTAATCGTGGCCGATCAACTGCGATTCCAGATATTGAGTAGCGTTCTGTACTCTTCTAAGCGAGTAGGATTTGCCGATACGAATCGCGGATCCGCGAACCCTGGCCATCCATGACTTCAAGGCGCGTTGAAGGCGCTGTTCTTCTTCCGGGGGAGCACCCTTGAGAATCACCTTGCCAAATTTGGCATGGCGATTGAGATTGACCCGGAAATTCACACTTACCAGCCCGAGCGCTGCATCGGTTTGAATCTCTGGGTCCACCTTTGCCTCGAAATAGCCGTTTTGCTGAAAAAACCTGACCAGCGACGCCTGCGCGCTTTGGACATCCACCGGCGAATACGCGCCGCGCGGAGGATAGTCGGAGACTTGAAGCAATCGCGAGTAGGGAAACCTGCCCACAGCTCCGGGAAAATCGAACAGGCCGTAGTAGACTGCCGGCTGGCAAATCAGCAACACCCGAATTCCATTGGCTTGCGGGCGAATTTCCAGCACTACTTCTTTGACCTTGCCGCTACTCTTCAGCGCCGAAATAGACTGATCTATCTTCGCTTGGGAAAATGGTTGCCCTTCCAGCTGCACCAGAAGCGGCCGAAGTTCTTGCTGATCGAGGTCGGGCCGGCCCGCGATCTCGACTGACACTACAGTTTGTCCCTCGTAAGAGGGAAGCACCTCTCGCACCTGCGGCGCCGTGGCCGGAACCTGGGTTTGCGATTGGGTCTGAGATTCCATAGGGATCGCAGGCGCCAGCAGAACGCCGCTGAGGATAAGTCCTAAACAAACGGATTGAACGAGACTGACTTGTCGCTTTCGCATGATCCCGGAACATCTTTACGCCTCGCCCGAGCCATATTTGAAACCAAGCCCTGACGCCACTGGCGGCGTTCACACGCACAATTTGTGGATTTCTTGGATGCGATCGGCGGTTCGTACTTTGCATCGGTGCCAGGACAGAAATGCAAACGGTAAGATTGTTGACAGCGAGGCGCTAATTTTCGCCGGGAGCAGCTCTTTTCCGGCTCAAGGCATCAAAGCGCCGTGCAACTCCGCAAGCTCAGATCGGCGCTGCTTCGGACTTATAGCGACATTGAACGCAACCACACTCTGCAAATGGCGGCTGCGCTCTCCTATTACTTTGTGATGGCGCTCTTTCCCGCGCTCATTTTCCTCTCGGCAATCGTCGCTTTCCTGCCCGTGACGGGCCTGTTCGACCAGACGCTGGATCTTATGGGCCGGTTTGTTCCTCCCGAAGGTATGGACATCGTGCGCAAGGTGCTGTCCGACGCCATAACGCCGAACCGCGGCGCTTTTTTGTCGGTTGGATTTCTCGGGACCCTTTGGACCGCCTCGGGAGGATTCGCGGCAGCGATCGAAGCGCTCAACATTGCGTATGACGCGGACGAAACCCGCCCGTTCTGGAAGACCAGGCTTCTCTCCATGTTCCTCGCCCTGGTAATCGGTCTGCTGCTTCTGGTCGCACTTTTCACCATGATCCTGGGCCCACACTTCGGCCAGTGGCTGGCGAGTTCCATGCACTTGTCCCGAGTCTGGTTATGGATTTGGCCCTACATCCATTGGCTGATCTCGGTGGGCTTTACTGTCCTCGCGGTGGAAACACTCTACTTCCTTGCGCCCAATGTGAAGCAGCGCTTTCTCGCGACTCTGCCCGGCGCGATTCTGTCCATTGGCTTCTGGATCGGGTTCTCATACTTGCTGGGCATCTATTTTCGGACCTTCGCAAATTTCAACAAAACTTACGGAACCCTGGGGGCAGGTATCGCTCTCATGGTGTGGTTGTATTGGACTGGCTTCGCGATGCTGGTAGGGGCAGAATTAAATGCGGAACTGGCGAAGCGAACAAAAGAAGGCGCGATCGAACAGAAGGATGAGGAGGAAGATTCTCGTCCGCCCGTCAAACTGATCGCCTGAAATTGCAGCCGGTTCGTAAAAGCCTTCACTGTAGACGAATAAAAAAAGCGGAAGTTAGCCTGCCTCCGTGGACGAAGGCCGCAAGCGCGTACTCTTGATTGCGGCAGCCATCTTGGCGGCTCGTAAGCTGGCCTCGTAAGCTGGCTCAGTACGACGCGGGGAAACGAGTGCCGGCTACGATCTGTGCGATTGATGATGCGTTGCGGTTGGCGGCTGAGATAATGAAGGAGCGATTGGGAGCCATAACGACTCTCGAGTAGTTGCGTCTGCAACCACTCACTTGCAAGTTATGTCCGATATCTCCGAATTTCAACCCGACATCGCGGTGACTAGCTCGCGACTCGAGGAGGACGCGTTGGCCGGCCTGCAGGTGCTGCTGGAACTACGCACTCTTCAAACGTCGCCACGCGTGATCATGCTGCTGGATGATGACCAATCGGAACTTGGTGATCGAGTTGTTTCGCAATGGTGCACGCGGAATCTTCTGCCGAACGGAAATACCGCCCCAACTACGCAAGTGTATCCAGTGCGTGTATATGGGTCAGATCTGGGCTAACAACACCAGGTTGGAGAGCATCGTCGACGCTTTTTCAAATGACGAAAAGGCAGCTTGTTGGCTTCACGGTCACCGTGCTCATGTTTCTGCCGCCGCTTTGATGGCCAGCCTTACGGTGCACGTTCATTTTGACTCTGTCCAACCCGTTAGCCGATCTTCTCCGCTAACTCGATGATGATTCCCTCCGGACCGCGAACATAGCAGAGCCGGCAGCTTTTCGACCTCCAGGCAATCTGTCGTTTCCAGCACATACTCGTTCGCGTACTCGAAGGCCTGGTCTAACATTCTCACTCTTTCATGCATTGGCGAGACCATTGGTATGGCACGAAATCAATCAGCTGCAGGCTTGGTGATGAGTCGAGCAGGTGCTCGGTTTACAAATTTCCCGCCTTGCTTCTTGTAGGCATCGGATCGCGTCGAACACGAGCTCATGCGGGACTGGTTT
>CAVTHF010000016.1:0-80143 GCA_963734415.1 uncultured Acidobacteriota bacterium
CGCCCGCACCGTCGAGCTGCGCTACCGGCAGCGCTATGTCGATCTGGTGATGAATCCGGAAGTCCGCGAGGTGTTTCTCAAGCGCAGCAAGCTGATCCAGTCGATGCGGCATTTTCTTGATGCGCAGGGCTTTGTCGAAGTCGAGACCCCGATGATGCACCCGGTGGCGGGCGGCGCGGTCGCTAAGCCGTTTGTCACTCATCACAATACGCTGGACATGGATTTGTACTTGCGGATTGCGCCTGAACTTTATCTTAAGCGGCTGACCGTGGGTGGGTTTGATCGGGTGTATGAGATCAATCGCAGCTTCCGCAATGAGGGCCTGGGATGGCGGTGGAATCCTGAGTTCACCATGCTCGAGTTTTATCAGGCCTATACCGATTATCGCGGGGTGATGGACCTAACGCAGAAGTTGATCGAGCAGGCGGCGATTGACGTGACCGGTGGAACCAAGACGAAGTGGGGGGATGACGAGATCGACTGGCACGGTGACAACTGGCGGCGACTGACCATGCGGGAGGCGATCATTGAGCATTGGCCACCGGAGGCGGGACCGAAACCCGAGATGGGGGAGTTCGCGAACAAGTGCAGCGTCGAAATGCTGCTGCGTCGAGGAATTCAGACCATGCAATCAAACACCAGCGCCAAAGGGGGCTTGTTCGTGGGCAAGAAAGAGAAGCCGCAACCCGCCTTTGAGCTCATTGAACATGAGCTTCAAAAAGGGGGAACTGCAGGTGCAGCGATTGCGGCACTTTTCGAAGCCGTCGCCGAAGAAAACCTGGTCCAGCCGACGATCATCTATGAGTTCCCTACCGCGGTCTCGCCTCTGTCCAAACAGAAATCCGACGAGCCGGATTGGACTGAGCGCTGGGAAATCTTTGCCGGGAAGATGGAGATTTCCAACGGCTTCAGTGAGCTCAACGATCCTGAAGACCAGCGGCGACGGTTTGAGGGCCAGTTGAAAGAACGCGAGCGTGGGGACGAAGAAGCCCACCAGATGGATGAAGACTACATCCGGGCGCTGTCCTACGGGATGCCCCCGGCGGGCGGGGTCGGGGTGGGCGTGGACCGGCTGGTGATGCTGCTGACGGATTCACACACCATTCGGGATGTAATTTTGTTTCCATTACTGCGGCCGGAAAAACCCCAAACCACAGAGGGCACAGAGGACACAGAGGACACAGAGAAAAAATGAGGCCCTCCTGCGCGCCTTTTGGCTAAGACCGTAATCGAATAGGCATGCGCTTCGATCTCGATTCCGCCACTCGGCGACGCCTTGGCTATCACCTGATTGATCAGATTGACGAATTCTTCTCTTCCCTGCCCCAGCGCCCGGTGCAGCTTCCCGCAGCGGGGCGCACGTTTGAGCCGTTGAATGATGCGCTTCCCGAGAACGGAGACGATCCCGACAAAGTCCTGGATGAAGTTTTTCGCGAGATGGTGGCCAAGGGCTTCCACGTCCCCAGCGCGAATTATTTCGGGTTGATGAATCCTACCCCCACCTATATGGGAGTGATGGCGGAATTGCTGGTGGCGGGACTCAATCCACAACTGGCGACCATGAAGCGTTCGCAACTGGCGTCGAGGATTGAGCAGGAAACGGTGCGCTGGATTGGCGAGCGCGTGGGGTGGACGGGACAATTCGATGGCACATTCACTACCGGCGGAAATGAAGCCAACTTCAGCGGGCTGGCTCTCGCGCTGGCGGCCAAATTTCCGAATGCAATTGAAGATGGAGTCGCCACCATTGGCGCACAGCCGGTGCTGTACGCATCTGAGGAAGCGCACCATTCGCTCGACAAATCTGCCGGTCTGCTGGGGATCGGACGCACGGCGCTGCGGAGGGTGGCGGTAGACGCCGGCCTCCAACTGGATGCGATGGCTTTGGAGAAAGCGATAACCTCCGACCTACACGAGGGCAAGAAACCGTTCTGTGTGGTGGCCACTGCTGGAACCACGAATTCGGGTGCGGTCGACGATATGGTCGCTCTGGCGGAGATCTGTAAGCGCTACGAACTCTGGCTGCACGTGGATGGAGCATACGGGGGAACGGCGATTTTTTCGGACGCTCACAGGCATATTGTCCGGGGAATTGAGCTGGCAGATTCGATCACTATCGATCCCCACAAATGGATGGCGGTGCCGCTGGCGGCGGGTGTGATACTCACGCGACATCCCCAGATGCTGGAGCGGGCGTTCTCGGTGTCAGCTCCCTATATGCCTAAGGCGTCAGAGGCGAACCGGCCGGACAACTCGCGCATCAGCACACAATGGACGCGGCGCATGAACTCCCTGAAAGTGTGGCTGACGCTGCGGGTGCACGGACGCAGGGCGTACGAGGAGCACATTGACCGGCAAATGAGACTGGTACGGAGCTTTGTTAATTGGCTGCAGACTTCGGAACATTTCGAGTTGGCAGCACCGCAAGTCACACCCATCGTGATCTTCCGCTTGAAAGGCAGCAGTGAGGATGCGGTAGCTGCTGCACATGCGGGAATTGTGGAAGAGGTCACGCGCGACGGCCGACGCTGGATCTCGGAGACGCGAGTGAACGATAAAAGCGTACTGCGAATGATGGTGGTCAGCTATCTGACCGAAGAGTCTCACCTGCAGGGCCTAGAAGCGTCTTTGAATGAGGCCATTGCCAAGATTAGTTCAATCAGCAAGAGAACATAGCATGGGGCGGTTCCAAGTATCCAACTATGCACTAGTCTTGGTGCATGCTATTGACTAGATTGTAAATCGGTTTGATTAACGCACCAGGCAGCGCTATCGTAGCCTCCCTCAGATGGGATTGGAAGCTGGGTCGGTAGCGCTTTGCTTTTCTCACCTGACGGATCCCCAACCAGAGCGATCATTTGAATGTGATTGATTTTGCCGGACTTTTCCCGGGAAACTCGATCGCCTCCCCGCGCAGTCTGGCGCTTTCCCTGACAGTGGCTTCTAAAGACAGGTCAGAACCTAGAAACTAAGGTAACGATTCCTGAGATTTTTCGTCAGAAGGTGATAGACTCCATCCCAATATGTTCACGCCCCACCCCAACCTGAGCGACGAAGTAAACGCAAACATCGTTCAGTCTGAAGTCGAAGGTGGTGTGCTCCTGGCTGCTCTGGAGCCGGCGACGGTGCTGGAGATCAGGACCCAGAACCACCGCTACACGGCAGTTCTGCTGGGTGGGAGTGAAGCATTGATTTCAGGGCACCCCAAGTATTGCCCGAAGCCGGTGCAAGTAGCGATTGCCGGCTCGACCTGGGGAGGATCGATGTTGAAGCAGCGTTACATCGGCCGGGGCATGCACCTGGAGTTTTGTCACCCCGAATACCAGACCCCGATTGTCACTTCGCGGATTGAAGAGATTAGCGAGTGTCCCCGCAAGCAGGAAATGCAAACCGCATTAGGCGCATTTCAAATTACTGCGCCAGCCTAAACGCTCCGTAGATGATCGCCGCCCACAGCATGCAGGTAACTGGAAAACACATCAGCAGGCTGATGAAGAATTGACGGCTGAGTCCGGGCTTGGGGTAGCGGACACACCCACGCCGGCGGTCGCGCGTATATGGCGCCGACCGCGATTCGAACTCCATGGCGAACCCGGTCCTGATCCCGGCCATCGGTCCTCCGCTTTTTGTAACCCAACTCCATTGTCAAGGTTGCGCTGAGGGGTTGGGCATTAACTATTGATTATCCTTGCTCGCCGGTTCCTATTTTGGGTCTGACCACCGAGTTGGGCCATCGGGAGTATGCTTTAGCAAGGAGAAGAAAACGCCTGAGGAGCAAGAAAACGCTACATTAGCCATGGCAAGACCGGAGTGCAATGAGCTCTGAATCACAGCTATTTACCAAGCCAGAGTTACTTTCCCGCCTCCAGCAGATCGGGCGGGAGCGCTATCACCACCAGCATCCTTTCCATCTGATGATGCATGAAGGCCGCCTGAATCGCGGGCAACTGCAGGCCTGGGCGCTGAATCGCTATTACTACCAGAGCCGGATCCCGATGAAGGACGCGATCATCCTGTCGCGCAGCGAGGACCCGGCATTTCGGCTGGCGTGGCGCAAACGCATTGTCGATCACGACGGAGAGCGCGGCCACGAAGGCGGAATCGAACGCTGGATCCACCTGGCGGAGGCTACCGGATTGGATCGCGAACGGGTGCAGAGTGGCAAAGAGGTGCTGCCGGCGATCCACTATGCTGTGGATGCTTATCTGGACCTGGTGAAAAATCGGACGCTGCTGGAAGCGGTGGCTTCTTCGCTGACCGAGCTGTTCTCGCGTGACTTGATTGCCCTGCGCATGGATGCGCTGCGCAAGCACTATCCGTGGCTCTCCGGCGGACTGGATTATTTCACCGCTCGCCTGGACCAGGCTCCCGAGGACGCACGCTTTGCGTTCGACTATGTAGCCGAGCATGCCCAAACGCGAGCCGAGCAGGAAGCAGCGATTGCGGCCCTGACGCGCAAGTGCGACATCCTGTGGGCACAACTCGATGCCCTGCATTTTGCCTATGTGCAGCCGGGATGGCCACCTCCCGGGGCCTTTATCCCAGAGGAGGAGTAACTGCTATGCCCGGACCTAGTCTGGACAGCAAGCCCCACCTCGCTCCGGGATGCCGCTGGGCGGAGGGGAACGGCACCGAACGGATGCTGATGTTTCCGGAAGGCGCTCTACGGCTGCAAGGCACCGGACGCGAGATACTGGAACGTTGCGACGGGCAACGCAGCGTGCAGCAGATTGTTGAAGAGCTGCGAGCGCAGTATAAGACCGGCGACGGAAGCCGCATCGAGCAGGAAGTAAGCAATTTTCTCGAAAGCTTGCATCAGAAACGGATTGTCGATTATTGATGCTGACCAACCCTCTAGCGCTGATCGCGGAAATCACTCACCGCTGCCCCCTGCATTGCGTGTACTGTTCGAATCCGCTGGAAATGCAGAAGGTCGCGGCGGAGCTTTCAACCGCAGAGTGGGTGCGCGTGTTTGGCGAAGCCGGAAAGCTTGGAGTCCTGCATGTACACCTGACGGGCGGCGAACCCCTGGCGCGCACGGACTTGACGGAGTTGATCACCGGCGCAAGGGCGGCGGGACTCTACGTGAACCTGATCACTTCGGGGATCGGACTCTCCGAACAGCGTCTGGCCGCACTGGTAGAGGCGGGCCTGGATCACTTTCAACTCAGCTTTCAGGATTCGCGCGAAGCTGGAGCCAACGAGATCGCGGGCACGCGTAGTCACGCTCATAAGCTGCAATTGGCGAAGTTCATTCGCCAGTTCAAGATTGCCTTCACCATCAATGTGGTGGTGCATCGGCAGAACCTCGACCATCTCGGTGAAATCATTGCCATGGCGGAAGAACTTGGCCCGGACCGTCTGGAGGTCGCCCACGTGCAGTATTACGGGTGGGCGTTGCGCAATCGGGATTTGCTGCTTCCGACCCGGCAACAGGTGGAAGAGTCGCAACGGACGCTGGCCGCCGCCGAGGAGCGGTTGCGCGGCCGCATGCGGATTGACCATGTGGAGCCCGACTACTACGCGCGCTATCCCAAGGCCTGCATGGGCGGCTGGGGACGGCGTTTGCTGCTGCTCGATCCCGCCGGGCAGGCGCTTCCCTGTCATGCCGCGGGCGTGATTCCCGGCATGCAATTTGACAATGTTCGCCAGCACCCACTCGAGTGGATATGGCGGGAGTCGGCGGCATTCCAGCGTTTTCGGGGCGAGGACTGGATGCCTGAACCCTGCCGTAGCTGCGAGCGGCGCACTGATGACTTTGGGGGCTGCCGCTGCCAGGCGTTTCTGCTGACCGGCGATGCGGCGGCAACCGATCCGGTGTGCACGCTGGCGCCGACGCATGGAGTGGTGGAGCAGGCGCTGAGCCGGATTGGTTCTGAGGTTGGTGTTCCCACAGCGGTTGTACCTTCCGCGGCAAATTGGGTTTACCGGCCTAACCCGGGAACGGCCTCCGGGTGACCGAGGAAACCCTTTACCACAGAGGTCACAGAGGTTCACGGAGGATGACGCTCGATGCGCGTGCGGCTATGGCGGCGTGATCAGGCGGACGGGAATCGTGGAAGCGCCATTGCCGCCGACGATGGGCGGGTTGCCGTTGGGAGTTGTGACTGCAGCCGACGACATTCATCACGGTGATGTTAATTTCACCACTGGCCTGCGATTTCGATACTTCGTTTACGAAACGCTTGAAGAAATCCGATCACAGTGACTGGACTGGTTGTTGATGGAACGACAGGTTCTTGTCAATGATGGGAATGGTCACGATGGAATTGCTCGTAGTCACGACTTGATTATTCATCGGGCTAGCGCTACCAGCGGTGATCCGGGCGGCCCGCTGGGCCAGGGGATGGATAGTCGAGCGTGTCCTGCCCTGAACTGGGTAGGTTGGTTGACGCATGAATCAAGACACTCCGTCGCCGTTGCGCCGACACTCGCGGTTCCACCATCTTCGGGATTCTTACGTGGAGTCCCAGGTAGCGTTTGTGACTGCGCCACCGCAGGAGTAGGCAATCGCATTGCAGCAGGCAGTACCCCTTCCTCGTAGTTGCTCGCTCCAGCGCAGGCCGGACAGGAATCGGTGGGGTTAGGTGTCACCAACGCAGGCAGGTATTGCACTCCCGTTACACCCGGTTAGAAGTCGCATAGGATCGAAGTGAGGCGGCGAGCAATTGGGATTGCCGGGGCGGCAGTCAGCCTGCAGATCGAAGGGACTGGCAGCGAGAGTGGCCAAGTTGGCCAGTACTGCTCCCTGGCGGAGTCGACGAAAGGGATATTCGCACCCGGGTTCGATGGGTTCGTCGGGATCAAGATTCGCTACCAGCCAGGGCTTCACGCATCGTGGGAGTGATGGGATTGAAACTGCCCGCCACGGAATTGGATGGGTTGTAGGCCTCGGCGGTGGCAGAGGCTCCAGCGGTGGACGCATTCTGGCCGAAGATGCGCGCGAAGAACGTCGGCAAATTGGTCTGTTGGAGGGTTACGGTCACCGTCGGATTGTTGTTGGGGACGAAGTTAAAGGTCGTGCTCACCAAGGTGGGCGGGTTGCCAGCCACGTGATTGTTGAAGGGTGAAGGCGCATTGACTGCGGCAGCGATAGCAGCGGTTGCCATGGATTGCGCCAGGGTTGTCGCGCCCGGCGGAGGGAGATTGGGGTCACCGGGAGGAAGGCTAGTGATTCCTGAATCAGCAATGGCTTTGGCGCCGACCAGCGCGAGCGCATCGGCAGCCCGCTGAATTTCGGTGCGGGCCACGTACAGAGTGACCACGTCAATGGCCAGCGCAGCCATACCCAACAAGGCCACCATGGAAACGGCGACCAGCAGGATGGTCTGGCCACGCTGGGAGCGGCGTCCGCGCAAATAGTCGTCCGAAGGCATGGTCTGATTCCCAGCGGAAGTATAGCGCCTGATGAGGCTCGCCTTGTAGTCCCTCCGTAGGTATGGGATTCTATCTTTGCATGGCAAATGATGATCCCACTGGCGATCTTCTTCCGGCAGCTGACGAAACTTCACTGGAACCCAAACCGGTTCCGGATGGAACGCACTGGTATGCGATTCGTACCCGTTCCCGGCACGAGAAGATGGTGGCCAAGCAACTGGACGGACTAGAGGTGGAAAATTTCCTGCCCCTGGTCATCAGCGTGCATCGCTGGTCCGATCGGGTACGGAAGGTAGAACTGCCGCTCTTCCCCGGCTACGCATTCGTACGGCTGGTCTATTCCCCTGACCAGCGGGTGAGAGTTTTGCGCACGCATGGGGTGGTGGACTTTGTGGGCTCGCAAGGCAAGGGCATACCGATTCCGGATAAACAAATTGATGACGTGAAGATGCTGCTGAACAATAAAGTTCCCTTCAAGAATTCTGCTTTTTTGCAGGTGGGGCAAAAAGTGCGAGTGCGGGGCGGCGCGATTGACGGAGTGGAGGGAATTTTAACTGCACGGCGGGGACAACGCCGCCTGGTGATTTTTATTGAGCCCATTCAGCGGTCGCTGTCTATCGACCTGGAAGGGTATGACGTGGAGCCGGTGTAGGCTCACCACTCACCGCGGGCAGCAGTACCTCAGGCGCTAAAGCGCGGGGATCAACTTAAGAGTTGGCCTTCAAAACTTATGTCACCTTTCCGCCCTGGAAGGGATAGGCGACACTGATGTGGATACTCCCCTGTCTTGAATGGTCACGCACTCCAACCCGGCAATGAATCCGCGCCCTCCACTCGAAGGCGAGCACTTTGACGTCGTCGTAATCGGCGGCGGGATCAACGGGGTCGCCATCGCCCGGGAATGTGCCCGCGCCAGGCGGCGCACGCTGTTGGTGGAACAACGCGATTTTGCCGCTGGGACAACCAGCCGTTCTACGCGAATCATTCACGGAGGCCTGCGCTATCTCGAACACGGAGACCTGGCGCAAGTGAGGGAGTCGCTACGGGAACGGCAACGGTTGCTGCGGGAATATCCCTACCTGGTGCATCGCCTGGAATTTCTGCTGGCCCTGCCTGAAAAGAGCCGTCGCAGTGCATTAGCGGTGCGCGCGGGATTGTGGCTTTATCGGCGGATTGGCGGCAAGGACACAAACGGGGGCCAGAGCGAACTGCATAGTCTGGAACGAACACTCGACAGTGGCAGGCATTTTTCTATATTCAGTTTTGACGACGCGCAGTGCGAATTCCCCGAACGTCTGGTGGCAGAGTGGCTGATGGAGGGCGTCCGCGCTGGGTGCACGGTGCGCAACCACACAGAGGTTCTCACGGTCGAGGCGCGAACTGGAAGGGTCACCGGCCTGCGTCTCCGCGACCAGACTGCGCGGAACTGAGGAATGGGTCAAAGCGACCTGGATCGTTAATGCCACGGGACCGTGGGCTGATCGCCTCTGCCAGCAATCGCTCATTCGGACTGAACATCCAATGGTTGGCGGGGTACGCGGGTCTCACATCGTACTGCCGAAGTTTACGGGTGCGCCGGAGGCGGCAGTTTACACCGAGGCGTTGGACGGGCGGCCATTTTTTGTCATCCCCTGGAACGAACAGCTTCTGGTGGGGACAACCGAGGTCAGGGACACGGGCGATCCGGGCAAAGTGCAGCCCTCGGCGGAGGAGATCGAATACCTGCTGCATTCGGTGCAGGGACTGTATCCACAGGCGCGGCTGTCTGCCGGTGATGTGCGCTACGCGTTTGCCGGAGTGCGACCACTTCCCTACTCGCCGGGAGCGAAGCTTTCGGGGTTGAGCCGGCGCCACTACCTCCATGATCATGCAGCAGACGGGGCCGCAGGAATGATCTCGGTGATCGGGGGAAAACTGACTACGGCGGCGAGTCTGGCGCGTGAGTGTGTGGCCAAGATCGGCGTGGAGAAATCTGATCCAGCCGTTCCCGTAATCCAAGTTGCTATCGCTGATGGAAGTCGCGTGAATGATTTGGTAGAGGGCAATGTGGCTGCGCTCGCAGCAGCCGGCTGCTTAAGCCACGAATCGGCTCGCGGATTGGTGGAATGGTTCGGAGGACAGGCGTTGGCTATCGCCAGTGCGGCGCGAAGCCGTCCGGAGTTGCGAGAGTCTCTTTGTCCGCATACCAGTCACGTCGTTGCCGAGGCAGTTCATGCCATCACCAGCGAATATGCCACAACCTTGGGTGATGTGCTGTTGCGGAGGGTGCCTGTGGCGCTGGGAGCTTGCTGGTCCGCGGCATGCAGCCAGGTAGCAAGCAAGAGAGTCGGAAACGCGATGGGATGGGATGAGGGTCAGGCAGCGTCAGCATGGGAAACATTCGAAGCAGAACGAGAGGCTTTCTTGCGAAAGCCGGTGGGAACCGGCCTATTGCAGGGCTGAAGCCCTCCTCCACCTGAAACCAGAATTTCTCCGCTGAGCGCCATGATGCCCGGCTCAGCCCGGAAAAGTCTTGACCAGCAGTTCCGGGTCGTCCGAGATGATGCCGTCTACCCCCCAATCGGCGAGCCGGTGCAAGGTTTTCCTGTCGTTCACCGTCCAGGTGAGCAGCGTCTTACCTGCGCTGTGGACGGCTTGAGTCAGTTTCAAAGTGACAAGCGAGTATTTTGGGATGATGTAGTCCACCGGCAGTTCCCGCCAGCGATCCAGCGTTTTCTTTTGATCGGAAATGAAACCCAGACTGACTTCTGCGCTACGCGCCCTCAGTTCGAGCAACACTTCAGGCAGAAATGAAGAGACGACATAACCGCCTTCGGGCGGGTGCTCGCGCAGAGCGATGAGCGTGTCTGACTCCAGGCCGGGAACCTTTAGTTCGATGTCGAGGAAGGCGCGACCAGCATAACGGGCGAGAACATCCCCGAGGCAGGGCAGCGACTCCAGCTGACCACAGGCAGCTGAGGCAACACTGATTCCCTGTACCTTTTCGTCATGGCAAATGACGGCGGTCCCGCAAGCGGTGCGGCGCACATCAAACTCAAAACCATCACAACCGGTCTTCAGCGCAAGGTCGAAAGCGGCGAGCGTGTTCTCTGCTGCCGCGTCGGAGACACGAGTACCACGATGACCGAGGAGGAGGGGATGCGCAAGCATCGGGGCTAATTCTAACTCTGGATGGCGGGCACCGAACAACCGAGAAATCCACAGCGGTTGAAAACTCTTCGTCAAGTACTAGGGGAGGTAGTCTAATCGAGATCGAAGTCACGGATAGGCTTGCCGGTATCGGGAGATTCCTTGGCCTTCTTTACCGCCTCCTGGAACTTCTTTTCCAATAGGTCCGAGGCGTGTTTTTGGTTCTCGACCGACTGGCGGAAGATGGAATCGCGGCGGCTGTCTTGTTCCTTCATCGCCCGAGCGGCTTCTTCGATGTCATTGAACATCTTGGGCTTAACAGCAGCGGTGTGGGCGATTACAGCCTGTGCCTCGGAATCCACTTTCAGCACCGCGCTGCAGCACGGGCAGGTTACTTCGAAAGCTGGGGGACGCCGCGCCATAGTGGGAATCATACCGCAAAACCTGGGATCAGCGAGGCTCCAGCTTGATGGGGAAGATGTGGAAGATATTCAGCATCTCGAGGCCGAGCAGCACCAGGGAGAAGAAAACCACGGTGATGGCGAGAATCTCGCCAAAGTTGAGGCCACTGCGCCGGGGCTCGAACCGTCGGAGAACCAGGCCCAGAATGTTAAGTGTGGCAAAGCCAAATACCAACACCCACAGAACGTTGTAAACGCTTGCCTTTTTTTCGACATAGAAGTCGGAGAGTTCAGAAAACTGATAGAGGAGGAGCAAAGCAAACGCGTTACATGCGGGGCCCAGACGGGAGGTAGCTCGCAGGAATGCGCTGGACAAGGGTAAGTACATGAGCCCGGTCAAGAAGTACGATATTACCTTTTTTTGGAAGCCACTGTCAGCGCGGCGGGGGAAATATGGAAACAAAGGGACTGGCAGTCCATGGCGAGTTGCAGGTGATTTATAATAGAGGATTCCCTACCCCTTTTCGGGCTCTCTGTGTACCCGACCACGTGGAAACCACTGGAGATAGAGACCGGAAAGCTGTGGGGTCCTTAACTTGATGTCTACGGAAACCATAGTGGTTCGCGGGGCCCGAGTCCACAACCTCAAGAACATCGACGTTGATATCCAGCATAATTCCCTGACCGTGGTCACGGGAGTTTCAGGGTCGGGGAAATCGTCGCTGGCATTCGATACCGTCTACGCTGAGGGCCAGCGCCGTTATGTGGAGTCGCTGTCGGCGTATGCGCGGCAATTTTTGGAGCGGATCGAGAAACCGGATGCCGACGCTATTGAAGGCATTGCTCCTGCGGTCGCAATCCGGCAGAAGACCAGCACCCGCAATCCGCGATCCACGGTAGGCACTGCCACGGAAATCTACGATTACCTACGGCTCCTGTTCGCCCGGGTGGGACGCACTTATTGCCTGCAGTGCGGCCAGGAAGTCAAGAAAGACACGGTGGATGAGGTTGCGGATGCAGTGCTGGAGCTGCCGGAAGGAACGCGGCTGCACGCACTTTTTCCGCTGCTGACGCCGGCGGCAGTTCCGGTTACTGGTAAGCAGGCGAAGACGCGAACCAAACGGGGCAAGGGCCCGGCCGCAGCCGTAATTTCAGATCAATTGAAAGCGCGGTTGCTCGATCTGCGTACCCGAGGCTTCAATCGGCTCTATCAGAACGGTCAGATCTTTGAGTTCTCGACCCCAGAATCACTGATTGATGTGAATTTTGCCGAGCCGGTTTACCTGCTGGTCGATCGTCTGGTGGTTTCCCGGGAAGCGCGGGCGCGCATTGTGGATGCGATCGAGATCGGCTACCGGGAGTCTGGCGAGGCGATCTTTGAAGTTGTTCAGCAGCAGGAACAGGCGCTGCAACGCCTGCGGTTTTCGCAGCGTTTCGAGTGCAAGCGCTGCAACATCCGGTACGAAGAACCTGAGCCTCGCCTGTTTTCGTTCAACAATCCGTATGGAGCTTGCCCTCGTTGCCAGGGCTTTGGGAACACAATCGATTTCGATCTCGACCTGGTGATTCCGGACAAGTCGAAGACCCTGAACGAAGGCGCGATCGAGCCGTGGACAAAGCCAAAGTACCGCACCCTGGGCAGCGACCTGAAGCGTTTCGCGCGCCAGATGGGGATTCCCCTGGATGTGCCGTGGGCGGAACTTGATCCCGAGCAGAAGCGGCTGGTGATTGAAGGCGAGGGACGCTTCCTGGGAGTGCGCGGGTTCTTCAATCACCTGGAGCGCAAGAAGTACAAACTGCACGTGCGTGTGTTTCTGAGCCGCTATCGCGGGTACTCGCTGTGCTCCGTCTGCAACGGAGCCCGGCTGAGGATGGAAGCGCAACAGGTCAAGATCAACGGCAAGAATATTTGTGATGTTTGCCGGATGACGGTGGAGGGGGCAGTAGAGTTCTTTGCCAAGGTTCAACTGACAGAGCAGGAGGCTGGAATCGCCGACAGGCTGCTGCAGGAGATTCGGGAGCGACTGGGATTCCTGAATGAAGTGGGGCTGGAGTACCTTACCTTGGACCGGCTGTCCTCGACGCTATCGGGCGGCGAGGCTCAGCGCATTCAGCTGGCGACTTCGTTGGGATCGCGCCTGGTGGGCACGCTGTATGTGCTGGACGAACCTTCGATCGGGCTGCATAGTCGCGATACCCAGCGACTGATCAAGATCCTGCATGGCCTGCGCGACCTGGGCAATACGATCCTGGTGGTGGAACATGATCCGGATGTCATGCGAGCTTCCGATACCATTCTCGACCTGGGGCCGGGAGCGGGAGAACACGGCGGAAAAGTGATTGCCACGGGAAATTACGACCAGATCAAAGGGTCGCCGGCGTCGCTCACTGGCCGCTACCTGGCTAACGAGCTGCGCATACAGATACCAAGCACACGCCGCCAGCCGGGGAACCAGCAGATCAAGATCTTCGGCGCCCGGGCGCATAATCTGAAGAACATCGACCTTGTGGTCCCGCTGAGAATGCTGGTGGCGATTACCGGGGTTTCAGGCTCGGGCAAATCCAGTCTGCTGCACGATGTGCTTTCCCGTGCTCTGTCCCAGGCCAAACAGACGAGCAGCGGGTCTGACCCGGTGGCAGCGGCATGGAATCGTGTGGAGGGCGCGGAAGCCATCGACGAAGTTGTGTTAGTCGACCAGTCGCCCATAGGCCGTACACCGCGTTCGAATCCGGTGACTTACACCAAGGCGTTCGACGGTATTCGTGACCTGTTTGCTTCTCTGCCCGAGTCGCACAAGCGGGGCTTTAGCTCGGGGCACTTCTCCTTCAACATACCTGGCGGGCGCTGCGAAACCTGCCAGGGTGATGGCACGGTGACGGTTGAAATGCAGTTCCTGGCGGACGTGGAACTGATCTGCGAGGAGTGCAAGGGTATGCGCTACAAGCCGCAGGTCCTGGAGGTACGGTACCGCGGCAAGAACATCCACGAAGTCTTGAATCTGACAGTGCAGGAGGCCCTGCAGTTCTTCGCCAACGTACCTAAGATTGTTCAAAAACTGCGGGTGTTGGAAGAAGTCGGGCTGGGATATTTGCGGCTGGGCCAGTCGGCGACGACCCTGTCCGGGGGCGAGGCACAGCGCATGAAGTTGGCAGCGCACTTGCAACCAACCGCGCGGGCAGACGCCAAGCGGCGAATGCTGTACATCTTTGATGAACCCACCACGGGGCTGCATTTCGATGACATCAGTAAACTGCTGAGTGCTTTCCGGCGTCTAATTGAGGCAGGGGGATCGATTCTCGTCATCGAGCACAACCTCGAGGTCATTAAGACGGCGGACTGGGTAATCGACCTGGGCCCCGAAGGTGGAGAGCGCGGCGGATACCTGGTAGGAGCGGGAACGCCCGAGACCATCGCACGATTGCCGCAGTCGTATACGGGACAGTTTCTGGCGAGGGTCTTGAACGGAAACGGATCGTCTGGGAATGGGTACAAATAGGCGAATACGGGTCACGATCCTGCTCGCGATACTCGGCAGCGGCAGTGTGAGCGCGGCCGGGCAGACAGTACGCCATCACAAGATTGCGGAGGCCGACGCTTCGTTTCCTCCTGAACTGACCCAGGCTGAGAGTGACATTGAGAAGAAAGACTACGCCGCGGCGGAACCGCTGTTGAAGAAAGTGGTAGTGGCCGATCCGGGTAACTACCAAGCTTGGTTCGATCTGGGGTTCGTGTACAACGGCCTGGGAAACGCGGCGGAGTCGATTACAGCTTATCGCAAGTCGGTGGCAGCCAAGCCGGACGTCTTCGAGTCGAACCTGAATCTGGGTTTGAGCTTGGCGAAGGCTGGCCAGGCGGATGCAGAGCAGTATCTGCGCGCGGCGACAAGCCTCAAACCTACTGCCAATGTGGACGAGGGGCGGGCACGGGCCTGGCTCTCGCTGGCGACTGTGCTTGAGGCGAGCAAACCAGAGGAAGCGATTGAGGCGTATCAGCGAGGAGCCGCCCTCAGGCCAAGGGACCCTGAGCCACACCTGGCTGCCGGAGCATTATTGGAAAAGGCGAACCACTTTGCGGATGCCGAGCATGAGTACAAGCAGGCATTGGCCGTTGACCCGGTTTCGAGTGAAGCACTCACTGGGCTGGCGAACATCTACGCGCGCGGCAATCGCTTTCTGGACGCGCAAGAAATGTTGGACAAGATCGTCGCCCTACATCCCGAAGACGTGCATGCAAGGCTGCAACTGGGGCGAGTGCTGCTACTGATGGGGAAGACCGACGAGGCCGCAGCCAGCGTACTGGCGGCAAGCAAGCTGGAACCCGGGAATCCAACGGTTGAACGCGAACTGGCTGACGTCTACATGAACGCGAAGAAATACGATCAAGCAGAGGCAGCCTACCGGTCTCTGCTGACGGGAAAGTCTGGCGCGGATTTGCATCATGCCCTGGGTGTGGCCCTGCTCAAACAGAGAAAGTTTCCTGAAGCTGAACAGGAATTCCTAGCGGCGGTGAAACTGAAGCCCGATTTTGGTGAGGCCTATGGAGACCTGGCGGTCGCTGCCGTTGAAAACAAAGATTACGAATTGGCGATCAAGGCGGCGGACGCGCGCGCCAGGTTTCTGTCTGAGATTCCGATCAGTTATTTTCTGCGGGCGACCGCTTATGACCACTTGCGCCAGTTCAAACCGGCAGCGGAGAATTATCATAAGTTTTTGGAGGCGGCGAATGGGCAATATCCGGACCAGGAGTGGCAGGCCCGTCACCGCTTGATTACTATTGAGCCCAAGAAATAATGTCATGCGTCAGTCGCTGACCATTGCCTTGTTTATGCTGGCCGCCGCTCTTAGCGGCTTGGCCGCGAAGGACCCGCTGCAAGAATTGATGGCGCGGGCGGACGCCGCACGGGCGGAAGACCGCCCGGGCCTATATGTCGAGATTGCGGAACGCCAATTGAAAGCAGTGGACGAATTTTTCCGTGCGAGCAAAGACGACGATGCAGGGGCGGCGCTCAAGGACGTGGTGACGTATTCGGAAAAGGCACACGATGCCGCAGTCGCGGCACCCAATAAAATCAAAGGGACAGAAATATCTCTGCGGAAAATGGCCGCCAAACTGCGTGACATAAAGCGCACATTAGGCTTCGAGGAGCAGGCACCGGTGCAGGCGGCTTCGGACCGCCTGGAGGCTCTGCGCACCGACCTGCTCGCCAAGATGTTCGGCAAACGGAAATGAAGGCCAGTCACTTCAAGGCGGTAGTGTTGGCGCTGTGCTGCTGGCTGACGACGGCAGGTGCGCAAGTGCGCCGGCACGAACCTCTCAATCCATTGGAAATCGACCAATTGCGAGATTCAGCCATGGAACCAGACGTGCGGCTGAAGCTGTACACGCAATTTGCCCGCACCCGCCTGGTATCGCTGGAGCAGATACGGAACGACCCCAAAGCCACGGACCGGGGCCAGCAAACCCATGACCGCCTGCAGGAATTTGTCGACATCTACGACGAACTGAACGAGAACATTGAGAATTTTATCAATCGAAAAGAGGACCTGCGGAGGCCGCTGAGATCGGTGATTGAGGCGGACAACGAGTTCCAGGCAAAGCTGCTGGCTTTGAAGAGTGCAGGTGACACCGGACCAAAGGAGGCCGACCAATACCGCTTCCTTCTGGATAACGCACTGGAGGCGGTGGGAAGCGGAGTGGAGGACCATCGGCAGCAACTTGCAGAGCAGGAAGCAGCGAAACATCGGAAAAAAGGAAAATCTTGAGGTTTGTGTAGGCGGGTAGTGTCCTGATGGACACTACCTGTAGGCGGAGAGAGACGCTGCAATTGTGAAAGCCTGCTAATCTGACCTGAACGTGAATCCAAAGCTTCTAACTGTGTTTGAGCAAAACTACCGGGCGCTGCGGCCACGAGCGCCGCTGCCTGAACTGGCAGTGGAATTCTTCCCTTTTGCCAGCATCAATAACACCATTCGCATGCGCGAGGGAAAGCTGTTTGTGCGTCTTTCCGATGTGCTGGAGGGTGCGCCGGACAATGTGCTCCATGCCATTGCTCACATCCTTTTGGCGAAGATGTACCGCAAGCCGATTGAACGAGAACATGCCACGCGTTTCCGCCGGTACATTTCGAGCCGCAGCATCAGGGATAAAGCGGCGCTGCTGCGGCAGATCAGAGGGCGGAAACGCATTGACAGCGCCCAGGGTTGTGCTTATGACCTGGAAGCAATCTTTGATGAGTTGAATACGCGGTTCTTTCATGGTCTGCTGGCACGCCCGCGCATGACCTGGAGCCGAGTGCACGCGCGTAACCGCCTGGGCCACTACGATCCGGCTCACAATGCCATTGTGGTAAGCCGGGTGTTTGATGATTTTCGAGTGCCGCGCTACGCGGTGGAGTACATCGTGTATCACGAGATGCTGCACTTGAAACATCCGGTGAAGCTCCGTGGGAGCCGGCGGTGCGTGCACTCTGGAGAGTTTCAAGCAGAGGAGAAGCTCTTCCCTCGGTTGGAGGAAGCCAAGGCGATGTTGAAACGGCTTTAGCGGCTATTGCCGTCGATAGATGGTTGGTAAAACGTCTGTTAACAACTCGACTGTTATCTAAGGGATTACGTGGAACGGCGCGTTGCTCGTCAGGGTGCCGCTGGGCGTCGTCACGGTGACGTAGCCCGTCGTCGCTCCCGCAGGAACCGTAGCTCTTATCAACGTGTCCGAAACCACCTTGAAGTTTGCCGCGACTCCGTTGAGTGAAACGCTGGTGGTTCCGGTGAACCCTTGACCAAGAACGGCGCCGGTCTGCCCAACTTTGCCTGCTGCGCGCACGAAAGTCACGAATGGGCCGAGGCCCACGTCGAGGCTGAAGATCGTCCCGTCATCGTAAGGCCCACCGCCGTTCCCGGTCGCGCCATAAAAACTTCCGTCCGTTGCCTGAACCAAGCTACCAAAGAGGAAGCGTCCGTCAGTCGATTCAAATCTATGTAACGTCGTCAGCATGGGGCCTGGGGCCACGTTGAATATCGTTCCGCAACCATTGGGAGGGTTGCAACCCAAATCCCCGCCTCCGAGAGTTGTCCCATAAAGGTTCCCGTCCGTGGCTTGAACCAGCCCAGCCATGGGTTGCACTCCATCAGTCGCCTCAAATCTGTGAATGGTCGTTAGCCTGCCTCCCGCAGTGATCTTAAAGACAGTCCCGCAGCCAAATCCCTCATTGCACGTTAGATCTCCAGCAGCGTAGGTCGTCCCGTAAAAGCTGCCATCAGCGGCTTGAACTAATCGGTTAAGGGGGTTGGCACCATCGGTGCAGTTAAATTGACCACAAAACCTGTACAGCGTTGTTAGGTTCCCTCCCGGAGTGATTTTGAAAACAGTACCTGCGTCATTGATCCCTCCGCGAGGCGCGGTCCCAAAGAAGTTCCCGTCGGTAGCTTGAATGAGGCCAGTGGGTTCTTCCCCCTCCGGTGGACTGAAACTGTGTAGGGTAGTTAGCTTCCCCGTGGGTGTGATTTTGAAGACGGTCCCATAGCCTCCTCCGGCACTAGTGGTTCCATAGAAGTTGCCGTTTGTGGCTTGAATGAGCCCGGCGGTCGGATGCGCACCATCAGTGCAGCCAAATTGAGAGCAGAAGCTGTAAATCGCGGTCAGTGTCCCGCCCTGTGTAATCCGGAAAACCGTTCCCATATTGTTAAGCCCGCCTTGATACGTCGTACCGTAAAGATCTCCGTCGCTGGCCAACACCAAAGCCTCAGTTGGAAGATCGCCATCCGTGCAGTTGGTTTCGCTGCAAAAGCTGTGCAGAGTCGTAAGCGTACCTTGAAGGCCCACTCTGAAGACCGTGCCCGCATTATTGGCTCCCCCGCCACTCGTTCCATACAAATTCCCATCGGTGCCTTGCACCACTTGCGCCGGGACGGCACCATTGATCCCGTCAAAACTTGCCAGACTGGTGAACACTTGTCCCTGCGCCGTTATCGTTCTCACGCCCATGAGCATCAAGACGAGACCAGCCACTCTCGACACGTTGAGTTTCGCCATCAAGAATCCTCCGTGGTGCGACCTCAGGCACGTCGCGCCCTACCCACGCGACGGAGACAGAATCATCTCCCGTTGAAAATCCGCAAAATGAACTCCGTGCGGGCGAACCGATCGAAACCTCAGGCCCAGACTATCTGGCTCTCGTCGAGCGGTCCAATGAGCGGGATCACTGTTGGGTGTGATCAGCTGACAACCATGATCTGCGTAGTCGGCGTCACATCGCCACACACTAGCGATTCGCGAATGCATGGTTCTCGCATGTGATCTACATCACCGATTGGAGTGACTTCCAGCGTTGACGCTGTCGTTGGCGAAAGGCTATCCTATACAAAGTGAAATTGAAATTCATTTTCAATATCAACGAGGTCCGTCTCTGAATGTTGCAGGCGTTTATTGTCACTTTGCGTGAGGGCGTGGAAGCGGCTCTGATTGTAGGGATTACGCTGGCCTACCTGGCCAAGATCGGGCGACCGGAGCTCAAAAAGCCGGTCTACGCCGCCTTGGTTTCGGCTTTCCTGGGAAGCATCGGCGTAGCCATCCTGCTGGCTCGGGCACAGTGGAATCAGGACATTTTCGAGGGCTGGATCATGCTGGCGGCCGCCTTTTTTGTGGTCACCATGATCGTCTTCATGATGAAGACAGGGCGCAAGCTCAAAGGCGAAATTGAAGGCAAAGTCAGTCTGCTGGCGGGAAAGAACGCCTGGCTGGGACTCTTCGCCTTCGTGTTCCTGATGGTGTTGCGCGAGGGCGTCGAAACGGTACTGATTCTATCGGCGGTGTCGCTGAACTCCACCGAGTTGCTGAGTTTCCTGGGCACACTGCTGGGAGTAATCGCGGCGGTGGTGTTCGGTGTGATGTTCGTGAAAGGCAGTGTCCGCATCAACCTGCAGAAATTCTTCCGCATCACCACCGTGATTCTGTTCTTTGTAGCGGCGCAACTGATTATCTCCGGGCTGCACGAGCTCTCTGAGAACGGAGTGCTTCCCTCCTCCAGGCGAGAGATGGCGATTATCGGGCCCATTGTACGCAACGATTTCTTCTTTTTCGTGACCATCGTCGCCTTAGCGGCACTGATGGTGCTGTTCGAGGTAAAGCGGCGTGAGCCGGTAGCTGTCGCTACCTCCGCGGCGGAGCGGCGCAAAGCCACTTGGAGCGCACGACGGGAACGGTTGTGGATGGTTTCGGTGTATGCCAGTTCCTTCGTATTCATTGTGCTGGTTACGGCTGAGTTCATTTATGCCAAGAGTGTGAGCGCATTGTCGCCCTCGACCGAGGTCACATTCGTGAACGGGCAGGTTGCCATCCCTCTGCAACAGCTTTACGACGGCGATCTTCATCGTTACCAGGCCAAAGAGAACGGGGTAGAGGTCCGATTCTGGCTGTTTCAGAAACCGGATGGGAAGATTGCCACCGTTCTGGATGCTTGTGAGATCTGCGGCTCTCTAGGATTCTACAAGCGCCAGAACAGCGTGATCTGCAAGAACTGCGCGGGCCCCATACTCCCGCAGTCCGTCGGCACGCCTGGCGGGTGCAACCCGATTCCCGTGCAGGCGCAAGTCACGGCAGACTCAGTCATCGTCCAGGAGGCGGACATCGCGGCGCACAGCCGCATGTTCGAGCAGTGATTCATGTTCCTGCGCCTAGTCTACGAATCGTTCCGGAGGCAGAAGCGGCGCAAGCTGCTGGCGGGGGCTGCAATTACGTTGGGCGTGGGCGTCGCAACCGCGATGATCGCGGTGGCAACCGATATTGGCGATAAAGTCAGCCGGGAACTTCGCGCCATGGGGGCCAACCTGGTGGTGACTCCTCAAGAAGACACTCTCGATCTGCAAATTGCTGGCGTCGATTTGAAGCCTGCGAGCGATGGTGCGTATCTCAGCGAGGCCGAGCTACCCGCGATTCGTGGCATGTTCTGGCACAACAACATTGTTGGATTTGCGCCGGTTCTGCCGGTGGCCGTGAATATTGGGGCAAAGAACGTCACCCTGCTCGGCACGTATTTTTCCAAGCAACTCAAGTTTGGCAAGGAGGAATTCCAGACCGGCGTGCAGGCCATCTATCCCTGGTGGCGGGTAAGTGGCACATGGCCGGAGGACAATTCGCAGGACGTGCTGTTGGGCGAAAGGCTGGCGGCGAGTCTGAGGCGCACCGTCGGAGGCGATATTGAAATTGCCGGGCAGACGCATCGTGTGGCAGGGGTACTTTCGACAGGCGGCGTGGAAGACGATCAAATAGTCGCCCCGTTGTCTGTAGCACAAGGAATATTGGGTAGACCCGGAGCCGTGCGGCGTTTATATGTAAGCGCCCTGACCAAGCCGGAAGATGCCTTTGCGCGGCGCGACCCGAAGACCCTGCGAGGGCCAGAGTTTGATCGCTGGTACTGCTCACCTTATGTGCAATCGATTGCTTACCAACTGCAGGAAGTGATTCCGCATTCGCACGCGGAGCAGATTCGCCAGGTTGCCCAGAACGAAGGCACCGTACTCTCGCGGATCAAAGGTCTCATGTTGCTGATCACCCTGGCTGCGCTTATAGCTGCGGCTCTGGCGGTTTCGGCTGCCATGGCCACCGCAATTTTTGAACGAAGAAGTGAAGTTGGACTGATGAGAGCTTTAGGCGCAAGCAGCGTTTCCGTCGCGGCTGTGTTCTTCGCCGAGGCTTTGCTGTTGGCGGTGCTGGGAGGCAGCGTGGGCTTTGCCGGCGGGGCGATGCTGGCACGTGTGATTGGGAGATCGATCTTTGATTCCCAAATCGACATCAATCTGGTCCTGTTTCCCATAATCATTGCCATCGCAGTGGTCGTTACTTTTGCCGGCAGTGCTTTGGCGATCAGGCGCGCGGTGAAATTCGACCCGGTGTATGCACTGCGAGGTGAAGCGTGAGATCAGCTTCCACAAGTACTTTGAAGTCTGGGCGAACGGATGCACCCCATCCCTCGATGTTCCTGCGCATGCTGGTGCGGGCGGCGGTGCTTCGCAGAGGGCGGGCAGCGGGAGCCTTGCTGGCGATGGTAGTTGCAGCGGCAGTTACTACCGCCATGCTGAACCTTTATGTGGACGTGCAAGCTAAGTTGCACACCGAGTTTCGCAACTACGGCGCCAACCTGGTGGTGGTAGCTAAGGAGGGCAAAGCCCTTCCCAGTGATGCCTTGCAAAAGGTTCAATCCGCACTGGACGGGCGTGGCATGGCGGTCCCGTTCGCCTACGTGGTGGCGCGAACCGCCGACGGCCAGCCGGTTGTGGTTTCTGGGACCGATCTGGACGGGGTGCGCGGACTGAACCGCTGGTGGTCGGTCACAGCGTGGCCGAGCCATGAGCAAGATGCTTTGGTTGGCACGCGAGCAGCGGCGTTGGTGGCTCAGCAAGGTCGGGCGTTCGAACTGAACTTCCAAGGACGGATTGTCCGCTTAACCCAGGCGGGCACGGTGCACACCGGCGCCTCAGAAGACAGTAGGATTTATGTCTCGCTGAAAGAATTCGAAGACTGGACCGAAGTACAACCCTCCACGATCGAGATCGCTGCCTCGGGTTCACCGGAGGAACTTAGCGCGACAATTCAGAAGTTGACGCTAGCACTGCCGGAAGCTGAAACCCGCCCGGTGCGCCAGATCATGGAAGGCGAAGCCCGGGTGCTGGGAAAAACGCGGGCCACGCTGTTGGTCTGTGCAGGCCTGATCATCTTGACATCAGCGTTGTGCGTGCTTTCCACGCTGATGGGCTGGGTATTTGATCGCCGCCGCGACTTTGCCATCATGAAGGCACTGGGCGCGTCCGAGCGGTTGATTGGCGGGTTCTTTGTCACCGAGGCTGGAGTTTTGGGAGCGGTCGGCGCAGTTCTTGGCTTTGCGATCGGGGTCGGAATCGCGGTCTGGATCGGCCGGGTGAACTTTCACTCTCCGGTGGTGCCACGCTTGGCGGTGTTGCCGGAGGTGCTGGCGGGCAGCGTCGCGGTCGCATTGATTTCAGCCCTCTTGCCAATGTCGCTACTGCGGCGGGTACAACCTGCTACGATTCTGAGGGGAGAATGAAGTGATCAGGTTGAAACATGTCAGCCGGGTTTATCCCGCCAATGCCGACATCGGGAGCGGAGCAGATGGCGCGCGTGCAGGCGTGATAAGGGCGCTGGACGATTTCTCTCTGAATGTTGATCCCGGGGAGTGGATTGCCATCATGGGCCCGTCGGGTTCGGGCAAGTCCACGCTGGTGAACCTGATTGGCTGCCTGGACCGCCCCAGTTCCGGAGAGATTTGGCTGGACAGCGAGAATGTGGCGAATCTATCAAGTGTGGAATTGAACCGGGTACGGGCGGAGAAAATCGGTTTTGTTTTTCAGCAGTTTCACCTGATTCCCTATCTCACCGCGGTCGAGAACGTGATGTTGGCGCAATACTTCCACAGCATGACCGATGAACAGGAAGCTTTGGAGGCGCTGCAGCGAGTTGGATTGAAGGAGCGCGCCCAACACCTGCCTTCCCAACTTTCGGGCGGCGAGCAGCAGCGCGTGTGTATCGCCAGGGCCCTGATTAACGATCCCAAGATCGTGCTGGCGGACGAGCCTACGGGAAATCTGGACGCGGTGAATGAAGAAATCGTGTTACGACTGCTGCGCGAGTTGCACAGTCAGGGACGCACCATCGTCATGGTTACACACGATCCCGTGGTCGCCCGCCTGGCCGACCGGCGGATCGAGTTGCATCATGGGAAGATCAGCACCCAGGTGGTGTTCTCCATGGCCGACGAGGAACAGTTCGATGAAGTTCTGGAAGAACTGTGGGCTCTGCGTGAGCAAGGCGAGATCGCGGAAGTTGGCCGTATGGAAGTGCATGGAGCGCTACCGGTAAGCATTGCAGTGGAGAAAATGGTGGAAATTGGGTTGGTGAGCACCACACCACACCCACCGCTGGCACACGACCACAGGCCATTTGTGAACCCATGTCACGATGCGCTGAAGCCGAATGGCGTCTCCCTGGGTGACGGCAGCATGATTGTGGAGTTTACTCCCCGAGGTGAACTGCGCGCAGCTGACATCATTCGCCGCCATCGACTGGCCGAGCGCCTGTTCACCGACAGCCTGGCGATGGACAGCGAGACGGAAATCGAGCAGCAGGCTTGCAAGTTCGAGCACATCCTCTCGCCGGAAGCGACCGACAAAATTTGCACTTTCCTGGGACATCCGCGGACATGCCCGCATGGGGCGCCGATTCCGGAGGGGACGTGCTGCGCGAGTGTGGCCGAGGTCGCTTCCCGTCCAACTTCGACCACTGTGGGCTAAACCTTTTCTTGTGTGTGCTAAACCTGACGCGGACAGTCCAGAGCGCACAAAATCATACAATGTTGTCAAAATCTCAAAACAAGGAAGTCGCACCGAGATAGAGGGCAGAGGCAAGTAACACACTCATGATTACGCGCAGGCCTTGCATTGGTGTTTTCGACTCCGGCTTTGGCGGATTGACAGTCCTCAAAGCTCTTCTGAAGCTCATCCCTCACGGCGACTACGTTTATTTTGGGGACACAGCGCGACTGCCCTATGGATCAAAGTCGGTTGAGACGGTAGCCAAATATGCCGTCGGTGCCACACACTTTCTGGAACAGCAGCAGGCGCAGATGCTGGTGATTGCATGCAACACGGCCACCGCGCTCGCTCTAGACCAGATCACCGCAGCTTCCAAAGTGCCCGTGGTGGGAGTAGTGGAGCCGGGAGCGGAACGGGCCGCCGCCAGCAGCCAGAAAAAGAAAGTTGTGGTCATAGGAACCGAGGCCACGGTGAGCAGTCACGCTTACCGGAAGGCATTGCACACTCGCGGTGTGCAGGCACATGAGAAGGCCTGCCCTTTGTTCGTACCCCTGGTGGAAGAGGGCTGGAACGACCATGCCGTCACCGAGGAAGTGGCACGCATCTATTTGAAGGAAGCTTTCGCCGAGGGCTTCGAAGATGCTGACGTCTTGTTGCTGGGCTGTACCCACTATCCGTTGATCAAGCCGGTGCTGCACCGTGTGGCTCCTCCACACGTCAAGATTGTGGACTCGGCCGAAGCCACGGCCGACGCGGTGGGAGGGCTGTTGCGACGCATTCCCCTGCCTGATCCTTCGGAGGACGAGCGGCGCAGACTGCCGCGAGTGACGTTTTTCGCAACGGACTCGGTCGAAAAGTTCCGCCGCCTGGGACCGAAGTTTCTCGGTGTTCCCGTCGAGAATGTACAGCACGTTGATCTAAAGGAATAGTCTCTCGGTTCTCAGAATTTGGCCGCAAGAGCCGGATAGACGCAGATTCCCTTCCCAATTATTCTGGGCGTGAGAGCTATGCATCTTCTCGACAATGCTATTTGGAACGCCCTGAACACGTCACAGGCGCAACTGGGGACGGGCGGCGACGTGGCGCGAAGATTTCTTCCCGAGGTGAGTCTACTGGGAGGGTTTACCAGTCCAAGCGATGAAGCCTACGATTCGCTGGCCAGTCTGGTGGAGGCGGGGGAACGGGTGGGGTTGTTTCTGGAGGCGGATCCGAAACCACCCTGCCAACTGGAAAGTAGTGGCGTCGATTCCATTGCTGCAGATGCTCCACGACAATGGAGCTCTCCCGGAATCGACAGGGCGCAGACTGCCCGTTTTTCATCAGCTCGGCGAGGACGACGTTCAAGAAATGATCGCGCTGACCAAGCTGACCAAGCCCGGCCCCTTTGCGACCCGTACCCGCGAAATGGGGGACTATTTTGGTATTCGCAAAGACGGAGTGCTAGTCGCTATGGCTGGCGAGAGACTACGATTGCCTGGTTTCACCGAGATCAGCGCGGTGTGCACACATCCGGAACATCTGGGCCAGGGATATGCGCGGCAGCTGATCACGCTGTTGTTGAAGCGAATTCAGGGACGGGGGGAGCGCGCGTTTCTGCACGTCCGTGAAGAGAATACACGGGCGGTGGGCCTGTACGAGCGGATTGGATTCAGAAAGCGGAAGTTGCTGAGGTATGTTCTGCTCGGCAAAGAATCAAGCGCGCCACGGATTTTCACGGATTAACGCAGCTAGACCCCGATCTTGAGCAGTGGGAATCTGTGAAATTTGGTGGCCGTTTTCTAGTCGCTTCCGCGGAGGTCGATGTCGCCGGTGAGCACGTGGGCGTGCAGGCGATACTTGCCTGGACCCTGCTGCTCGAAGGAGCGAAACATGCCGCCTTTGGAAACCTCGAACGCAGAGGACTCCAAGCCTCCCATGGTGACCGAGGCATCGCGGTGCCCGTATTCCTCGGGATGAGGGATGTCGACCTGGAGGCTCCCCGCGCGCAGCTCAAGGTTCTTGTCGCCTTCCACAGCTTCAACGTCCAACTCACCGGCGGTGAGGCGTGCCCAAAGGTTGGAGTGACGCGGAACCTCGATAGTGGCGGTAAAGTTGTTGTTGGGTGTGTTGGTGACGTAGACCTCGGCGCTCGAGGCAGATGGTCGAATGTCGACTTTAACCTGCTGGAGCCGGGACTCAGAATTGGCGTGATAAGTGACTACGATGTTCTCTGAATCCGACGGACTAATGGTGTAGCCGCCGGACTCCAGGTGCAGGCGAATCGTGCCCCCGGAGATGAATTTCTTTTGCACCGTAGCCTGGGGGCGCTGGTCTTCGGCCCGGAGCAGGGCTGGCGCGATCAGCAGAAGCAGTAGCAATGCAGGACGCCGCATAGACACCTCACCTGCAGTTGATACGGCGGGAGCAAGGCTTTGGTTCCGGGGAAATGGCAGGAAAAGCTAATCGCAGAGTTCGTGGAGGGGGCTAGAGTACGCGGAGGAGGTATTTTCTCAGTACAAGTGGAAATCCACCTGCACGCTGATCTCGACTGAGACGGGCTTGCCGTCTTTCATGGCTGGCTCGAACTTCCAGGTTTTCACGGCTTCTATGGCCTTTTCATCCAGCCCTAAACCCAACGTGCGCTGCACCCGGATTTCGCGCGGCCTGCCATCGGGCCCCACGATCATCCACAGCACGCATACGCCCTGGTATTTGGCTTTACGGGCTTCCTCGGAATACTCGGGATCAGGCGAGTAAACCGGCTTCGGGGCTGACACTCCGCCGCCGACGTGGAATATGCCGCCACCGATGCCACCGCCCTCTCCAGGGCCTACACCCGGGCCTTTACCTGAGCCAACACCGCCGCCACTTCCGGAGCCAATGCCACCGCCAAATCCGGTGCCATTGGAAGGTGCCGCCGGCATGGCCATAGGATCGCCGATGTTAGGCATAGTGCTCGCCAGGTGGATCTGCGGAGGAACTACGACCGTGGGTTCAGCAGTCAGCTTCGGATTCTCGTTGCGCACCACCACCATGGGCGGCACGATCTGCTGCATGGAAAACTTGGGAAGCTTGCCTTTGGAAGCCTGCAGAATATCGCGATCGCCACCGCCGCCACCGCCGCCCGCAGCAGTCTTCGACGGGGGCAAGGGTGGAATGTCATCCGGAGCCACCAAAGTTACTACGGCCTGCGGCTTGACGATCTGCTGGACCACCCGGCGGCCCAGGAGAGTACCCCCGATAATTAACGCTATGGCGATGACGTGAACCACGGTGGAGAACATCGCACCGTTCTTCTTGTAATCGTAGAAGCCCCAAATATCCTTGACGGGGATGGGCTTGGAGGTCAGAACCAGCGGCGCTTGTTTTTTGGGAAAAAAGTATTCGTCGAGATTCTGGAACAGAGATTTCCACAGCGGCTGTTCCAGTTCAGACTGGGAGAGCAGCAGATTCAGTTCCGGCTCAGTTTGCGTCTTAATGTCCAGCGTCGCCATAATCGACCCAGGCTGCGGGTCCCCTAGACCAGCCTCGCTCCTCAACTTGATGACTGCAAAGCGCGCTAAGTTGCACGCCAACGCTGATTTAGATGCTCGGAATCAGGAAACGTCACTCTTATTGAAAATTGTACTCTTATTCGCGTCTTTTCCCCAGAGGATTTCCGGCCACTGCCCGTTACTTCGGGGAGTCAATGGACGTTCTTCTCCATGCTCCCTATAATGAAAAAAATCAATCATTTGGGGGAATACTGACGAGTGCCGCTCGAGCTGAAATCCACGATTAATCTGCCCAAAACTGACTTTCCCATGAAGGCCAATTTGCCGCAAAACGAGCCTAAGATGCTGGCTCGTTGGGAAGAGATGGGCATTTACCAGCGGATTCGCGAGGCCCGTGCAGGGGCGCCAATCTACGTGATGCACGATGGCCCGCCCTACACCAGTGGGCCGATCCATCTGGGTACCGCGCTCAACAAATGCCTGAAGGATTTTGTCGTCAAATCGAAGAGCATGGCGGGATTTGATTCTCCCTACGTGCCGGGCTTTGACTGCCACGGTCTGCCCATTGAGATCAAGGTGGACCAAGCCCTGGGCGGGAAAAAGCTGCAGATGAAGGCGACGGATGTGCGCCTGGAATGCCGGAAATACGCGCAGAAGTTTCTTGATTTGCAGACCTCGCAGTTCAAGCGGATCGGCGTGTTTGGACGCTGGGAACGGCCGTACGTAACCATGAATCCGCAATATGAGTCGGTGGTTGTGGAGACTCTCTTTAAGTTCGTGGACACAGGGTTTGTCTACAAGGGCCTGCGATCGGTTTACTGGTGCATTCACGATAAGACGGCGTTGGCCGAGGCGGAAGTCGAATATGAAAACCATAGCAGTCCCGCAATCTGGGTGAAGTATGCGTTGAAGGATGATCCGGCTACGGTGGATGCGGTGCTGAAGGGAAAGAAAGTCTTCACCGTAATTTGGACGACGACCCCTTGGACTCTGCCCGCCTCAATGGCGGTGGCGTTTCATCCCCAGGAAGAATATGTGGGGCTGGAAGCTGGCGGCAAGGTTTACATTGTTGCCGCGAAGTTGGCAGAAGAGTTTGCCAAGCACGCAGCATTGGATTCACCTCGCGAGGTGGCACGTTTCGCGGGACAAAAACTTGAGCGCAAGAACTTCGCACATCCTTTTCTTGACCGCAACATTCTGGGGGTACTGGCGGACTACGTCACCATGGACACGGGCACAGGAGTCGTCCACACCGCGCCCTCCCATGGCGCTGACGATTTCAACACCGGAGTGAAGTACAAGCTCGAGCTAAAGGGCAATGTGGATGAGGCAGGGGTTATCCACAATGGCCTCTCGGAATACGACGGCTTGAAGGTGTTCGCGGCGAATGCGCCGATCATCGATCTGCTGAAGGAACGTGGCGCCCTCATGCACGAGGACAGGATCGAGCACTCGTATCCGCACTGCTGGCGCTGTCACAATCCCATCATCTTCCGGGCGACGGAGCAGTGGTTCATCTCGATGGAAACTCCGATGCAGGGGGGAACGTTGAGGAGCCGGGCGCTGGATGAAATCAAGAAAGTGAAGTGGGATCCGGCCTGGGGCGAGGAACGCATTTCGAACATGATCGCCACCCGTCCGGACTGGTGCATTTCGCGGCAGCGTATCTGGGGTGTGCCCATTGCTGTGTTTCTGTGCGCTGGATGCGGCAATCCTTTGCACGATGCTGCCACCAACCGCAAAGTGGTGGAGTTGTTCGCTCGAGCGGGGGCCGACGCCTGGTACACCTCTCAGGCTGACGGGCTGGTGCCGGAAGGAACGAAGTGCGGGAAATGTGCGGGCACCGCCTTCAAGAAAGAAATGGACATTCTGGACGTTTGGTTCGAGTCCGGGTGCAGCTATCTGACGTTGCGAGCGGCGGAACCGCAATATCCGCCCGCGGCTGATCTTTATCTGGAGGGCGGGGACCAGCATCGCGGATGGTTTCACTCTTCCCTGCTGTGCGTGGTGGGGACACAGAATCATGCTCCTTACAAAGGGGTGGCGACGGCCGGATGGACGCTCGATGAGAACGGCCAGGCGATGTCGAAGTCGCGAGGGAACGATGTCGATCCGGTCGATATCGCGGGGCGTTTGGGCGGAGAGATCGTACGGTTGTGGGTGGCGTCGGTGGATTTCCGCGAGGATGTGGTCGGCTCTGAGCAGTTGATGCAACGGATCGCGGAGAACTATCGCACGATCCGTAACAATCTGTTTCGTTACGTTCTAGGAAACCTCTACGACTTCGATCCGGTAAAAGATGCGCTTCCGTTTGAGAAACTCGAGGCGCTCGATCAGTACATGCTGCGGCAGGCGGCGGCGATGGCTGTCGACGTTCGGCGTTGGTACGGAGACTTTGCGTTCCACAAGGTTTATCAGCGGGTGCTGAATTTCTGCACGGTGGACCTGAGCGCGTTCTACTTCGACGTGATTAAAGATCGCTTGTACACGTATGCTCCCAATTCGCCAGGGCGGCGGGCGGCGCAGACTGCGTGCTGGCGGATTGGCGAGGCACTGGTTCGGCTGCTGGCTCCGGTGATGAGCTTTACCTGCGATGAGGTCTGGGGATATTTACCGGGCAAGCGGGCCGAGACTGTGCATGCGGTGCAATTTCCTGATCGAGGGGATGTGCTTGGCAATGACGATGTGGCTGATGATCCGAAGCAACTCGACGACTGGAACGCGCTTCTACTGGTGCGTGACCAAGTGTTGAAAGCCCTGGAAGCCGCACGGAACAGCAAGCTGATCGGGAAAGGTCTGGAGGCGCAGATCAACATTTCAGCGGCGGAACCGGTATATGCAGTGCTGGAAAGGCACAAGGAACAGCTGCGCTACCTGTTTATCGTGTCGGCAGTCACTGTGGAGAAGGCCGCGTCTGGGAACGGCGCTGGGAACGTTACCGTGCAAGTGGCGAAGGCTGAGGGCCGGAAGTGCGACCGTTGTTGGAACTACTCGACGCGGGTCGGTGGGGACCCGGTATACCCCACGGTATGTGAGCGCTGCAGCGCGGTGTTGAAAGAGATCGAAGCCGCGGCGACAATAAAGTAATCTAAGGGGATGGCAGAAGGTTAAATGCAGGTTCGCGGAAACATCCCTAAAAAACGCGGTAAAGGACGTTTCAACAATTGGGAATGAGTGCACCTCACGTGATGCGCCGCTTTCACTTCGTGATTGCCCTGCTGGTGGTGTGTCTGGATCGGGCGACGAAGTGGATGGTGGCAAAAGACATTTCATTGCACGACAGCATTCAGGTGGTCCCCGGCTTTTTTCGATTGACGCATGTGGAGAATCGAGGCGCGGCGTTCGGCTTGTTTGCGGATTCTCCGGCGCAGTGGAAGATCGCCATGCTGGTGCTGTTTTCTATCGTGGCGCTGATTGTGGTTTTGGCCCTGCTTTGGCGAAACAGCCATGCCATGACCAGCACAGGGATAGGCCTGGCGCTGATTCTTGGGGGCGCAGTGGGCAACCTGTGGGACCGGCTGCTCAACGGCAGGGTGGTTGATTTTCTGCTTTTCTATGTCGGGCAGTATCAGTGGCCGGCCTTTAACGTCGCCGACAGCGCGATTGTGTGCGGCGCGGGGTTGCTGGTAATTGAGATTCTTTTCGCGAAAACCCCGGCGACAGAAAAATCCGCTTGAATCTTAACCACAGAGGACACAGGGGAAGCGTGCCCCCCGTGTCGTCTGCAGTTAACTTTCCTGTTACGCCGATTTCTTCTGCGCCAGTGCTGCCATCTGGGCGTAGAAGGTTTTGGCCCTTTCTTCGATTTCTTGCGGGTTTAGATCTTCCTTATGGGTGCTAAGGCCCCAGCTGTGTCCGTAGGGATCTACGAAGGTTCCGAAGCGGTCACCCCAGAACATGTCATCCACCGGCATGGTGACTTTGCCACCGGCGTCGACGGCGCGTTGGAACGCCTTGTCCACGTCCTCGACATACAAGAACAGGTTACTGGCGGTGCCACCCAAAGTTTGAGGTGAGGTGCAATTCATGCCGGGGTTCTCATCAGTAACAAAAATAATTGAGTCCCCGATCTTCAACTCGCAGTGCCCGATTTTGCCGTCGGGAGTGGCCATGCGCATGAGTTCTTCCGCGCCTAACGCCTTCTTGTAGAATTCGATGGCGGCGGCGGCATTGCGCACGATTAATGAAGGGGTGACGGTATGAAATCCATGAGGGATTGCTTGACTGGCTTTCATCGATAGCTCCTTATAGGTGTGTGACTGCCGACAGAAGAGGCGAACTCGGCGATTCTACGCCGCGCGCTGGCTGCGGAACTGTTAAAAGTTGTAAAACATTCTGGTGGAACCGGCAGTAGACAAGACCTGCCTTGGGGAGCCTACGAATATCCTACGGCGCCCCGTACAACTGGCGGTAGACGTTCGCGTTTCGCATAATGTTCTGCACGTATTCGCGAGTTTCAGTGAAGGGGATCGATTCCACAAACTCCTGGGGGTCGCGATACTTCCCTTGCCCCATCCAGTCCTGCACGCGGTCTGATCCGGCATTGTAAGCAGCCAGGGCATACTCGAAGCTGTCAAATTTGTCCACCATGGAGCGAAAGTAGCGTGTGCCCAATTGCATGTTGATGGTGGGGGTGAAGAGTTGTTGGGGATTGAATTTCCGCAGCTTTTCCTGCTTCGCCACACTCTTGCCTACTTTGGGCAGCAGTTGCATCAGGCCGACTGCATTGGCGTGGGAAACCGCATTGGGATTGAAGGCTGACTCCTGGCGGATCAAGGAGGCAACGAGATACGGATCGAGGGCATTACTGGAAGAGTATTTCTTAAGATCACTCCAAAACGGCTTGGGAAACAGACCTTCCCAGTAAGGCCGAGGCAGGCTGGGCAGATCGAGTGCGAAGTAGTTGGGCGCGGCGTGCTTCAGGGTTTCGATGGCGGCGTCGTAGCGGCCAGCATCTTCATAAAGGCGAGCGATCTCTACCGCCAGCCAGTTCCCTTTCTCCTGCTCAGCGGCGGCGCGCAACTCACGGACCGCGAAATCGAGCAGGGCGCCGTTGGCCAGCAGTTCTGCCTTTTGCACCCTCAGGTTGTCGGCGGGCACTTCGTCGGGGATGACCTTTTCGGAAATATTGATGGGTGGCACCCGGTCGAGTAGCGCGTAATGCACAGGAGCGTCTTCGTTTTTGAGCTGGGCCAGGCGTTGACGTGCCAAGTCACCGTAGTAGTAATTGCGATAACGTTGCGACAGCTTCTGGTAAAAAGCCCGTGCCAGTGCCCAGTCGTTGTCCTCCTCGGCCAAGCGAGCGCGCCAGTAGAGGGCGGCTGGGACCTCCGGCGAGGTGGGGTAGCGGGCGATCTGTTCGTCGAAACCGGTCCTGGCTTCGACCACGCGACCCTGGCGCAGGCTCAGCCACGCCGCCTTCCAGTGGGCATAGGAGGAACGGCCACCATTGGGGAAACGCTGCTGCAACTCGCGAAAAGAATCGATAGCCCGGTCGTAGTCACGACGCAGCAGGTAGATATTTCCCGCCGAGAAAAGAGCCTGCTCCAGCCACGAACTTGTCGGAGCCAGTTGGCGTAGTTGATCGACGATGCGCAAGAAGCTGTCGTCATCATTGGTGCTGCGTGCAATTTCTCCCAGATTGAAAATACGCTGGGCATTGAGTTCCGCAGGGGAACTAGGCACCTGCTCCAGGATTTTTCTGGCTTCGCGGCCTTGTCCGGCACGGCGCAATGCTTCGGCTAGCGTGATTTGCACCGAGGGCCGGTCGACCGGGGAAACTGCATCAAGCAGAATGCGGTACTCGTTGGCGGCGTCGTTGAATTGCTTCCCTTTCATCAGCAGATCGGCACGGGTGCGGCGCGCCTCCAGACCGACCGGCGGGGTTTGGGTCAGGGCTGAGAGCTTGTTCATGTCGGCCTGAACCTGGCTCGCCTCCCAACTGGTGGGCATGGTGTAGAACAGATTGCGAAAGATAGTCAACGCCTTGGCCGGCTGATCGGCAGCTTCATACGCCCGGCCCAAAGCCAGTTCGAGATCAGCCCGAATGGGTTGGCGATTGGCCTCCAGCAACGCGGCCGCCTCTTTGGCCCGGCCATCGGCGACCAGCGAATTGGCGTAAACCACGTGGGCATCACGAATCAGTAGTGACTCGGGATAGGCCTTCTCGAAGGCACTGAAGGTGGCAATGGCCTCCGGCAGGCGCCCGGTTTGCTGATAGGAACTGCCCAGGTAGAAGTCGACGTAATCCCCGAGATCGCCGGCCTGGGGCTTGGCACGGCTCAGTGGATCGATGGCTTTGACATAGTCATGATCGAGGATGTGGGCGTATCCGATGACCAGCCAAGCTAGCGACCCGGCGTCTTCCCTGGCGTGTCGTACTGCAAAGGCCTGAACCCCAGCGTAAGCGGCAGGAGTGCGATCCTGAAGAAGTTGCCGCGCCATCGGCCTGAGAGTTGCTGACGCTACAAACGCCTGCCGCATGCGGCGGAGACGGGGAGAGGAACGTGTGGGCTTTTTGTGGGCCGCAGGTTTCTTGGCCGCGTTCTTCTTCGGGGTGGTTGGCGAACCCTGAGTTGCGGACTGAGAAACCGCAAGCGGAGTGAATCCCGCCGGGCCGCACAGTAGCGACCAGACCAGAATGGCGACAACTTGTCCGCGATGACCTGCCACTCCCTTAATTATCTTCCATTTTCGCTTAGTGGTGGAAGTTCGGACCCAAGAGCGTAACGTCGTCTTCGGCCAGACTGCGGATTATTTCCTGGTTGAGGTAATCGGCACTGGCGGCGGCGGTGTTGCCGTAGCGTTTGTTGTAGGTATTGCGGCTCTTGTCGATGTCTTCCTTCAGACGGTCGTACAAGTCCTTCTTCTTGCGACCCTCAATGACTTTTGCCTGGTTGTAAAGCTTTACCTCATCCATCAGCAGCCGCGCGAAGCGTTGGGCTTTGCGGTGTACATCGGCGTCGGCTACTGACATCTGGGCGAAAGCGTCGGTAGCTGGCGCTGCGGCTGCGGCCGCCATGGCTGCGGGCGCGGCAGCTTGCGCTACCGCAGCAGCTGCAACCGGCTCCTCCTCAGCTTCCACCGGAGCGGGCTGTGCGTGCATCGGAGCGTGGCCTGCGAAGGGATCGGAAAAGCTTGGCGGAGCCGGAGCCGGGGGCGCGGAGCTTTCAAACTTGTCTCCGCTTGCGGCCTCGCTGCTGGCCTCTTTCGCAGCCTGCTTACGCAGCGAGGCGACTTCGAGCCAGGCACTGGCGGCGGCTACCAGAAGCTCCAGGGGGGCGGCATCAAGTTTGCCGCCCGAGTCGGTGCCGGCATCGGCGTAGACCACGGCGGCGACCTTGTCTTTCAAATGCAGCGGCAACAGCAAGACCTGCTCGTCAACCGGCGCGCCGAATTGAGAGATGAACTTGGCATCCATTTCGGAAACACCGGTCTTCACCACTGTACGATCTCGCAAAACCTTGGCTGGACCCGCACTGCTCACGTCCAAAGCGAAGTCTTTGATGCCCTCGGTGTCAAACGCGCGGCCTTGCCAGCCAGTAGCCGAACCCGCCTTGACCACGAACAGCGCTGCCCGGCCGCTGTAGCCGGAGGTGCTTTCGAGCAGCGCCCGCAAGATTTCCTTTTGCGTGGAGCCGGAGTGGATGGCCGACATGGCCTTCAACAGGTCGCCTGCGCCGCTGCCAGCTCCGCTTCCGAGGTAAGGGCGCACGTCTTCCAGTATCTGCTGGGCCAGTTTTTCGCGTAGCTGCGGAAGCTGGCTTTCCAGCGCATTGGCAATGGCTCGTTCGACGATTTGCTCGATCGGGGTGTTCTCTGCCATTTTTCTTGATCGCATGCCGGTAGGTGCGGCTTTCCTCGGTTATTGTCCCGCAAAGGCCTGATTATAGGGAGACTGGAGTGAGCTTCGGTGTGACGGAAGTAATGGAACAATGGGGACATCAAAGAAAAACGGCGTTCGGCGTAAACCCGGGTTGCCAAAAAACGTCAAAACAGATACGCGCAGAGGCCGATTCCAAAGTAAAATAGACGTTTCCTTTCCGGCCCAGGGCGTGAAAATAGTTGCATCGGACTTAGAATGAGCACCATCCAACCCAAAGTGAGTGAGCCTGTCAGTGACGAAATGTCACTGGTGCAGGCGGCCAAGGGCGGCGACGTCGGGGCCTTTGAGGAACTGGTCAAGCGTTATGACCGGAATGTGTTCCGCATTGCCCAGCACATCACGCAGAACCGCGAAGACGCGGAAGACGTGGTGCAAGATGCGTTCCTGAAGGCCTACGGAAACCTCCACCAGTTCCAGGGGCAGTCGAAGTTTTATACCTGGCTGGTGCGGATTGCGGTCAACGAAGCGCTGATGAAGTTGCGGCGCCGGCGACCGGAACGCATGGTTTCGCTGGATGAAGAGGTCAAGACAGAAGAGGACTCGCTGCCGCGCGAGGTTGCGGACTGGAGTCCCAACCCTGAGCAGCAGTACAATCAGGCGGAGTTGCGGGACATTCTGACCCGCACCATCCAGGGCCTGCCTGCGAGTTTTCGAACAGTTTTTGTTTTGCGCGACGTAGAAGGTCTTTCGACCGAAGAAACTGCCGATGCTCTGGAGTTGAGCATTCCGGCGGTGAAGTCAAGATTGCTGCGCGCGCGGTTGCAGTTGCGGGAACGGCTCAGCCGTTTCTTTCAAAGACGCGAGGGCGGCAATGGTAAACAGACAAACGCGAGCGGAGATGGTAACCAGTGAAGTGCTCTGAATTTTTGCAAGAGCTGACCGACTACCTGGACGGAGTCATTGACGCCCGCACCAAGGCTGAACTGGAAGACCATCTCGCCTGGTGCCACAACTGCTACGTGGTGTGCGACACCACCAAGAAGACCATCGAAATCTACCGCGATTCCCAACTCTACGAACTGCCTGGCGACCTGCGCACGCGCCTGCGTACCGCCATCATCTCGAAGTGTCACGCCAAGAAGAAAGCCGGACCGGAACGGGTCTAGGCAAGGCGATCAGGGTCCGAAACCCATCGCTTGCTATAGGGACATAACCGCGCGTGAGCTATAATGCGCGCGTTTATGGATCTGTCTGCGGGATTGAGGCTTGGACCTTACGAGATCGTCGCGCCCCTTGGCGCCGGCGGCATGGGGGAAGTCTACCGTGCTCGTGATACCCGATTGGATCGCAGCGTCGCGATCAAGATTCTGCCCTCTCATCTGTCGTGCGATCCCGAACTAAAGAGCCGTTTCGAGCGTGAGGCGCGGACCCTTTCTTCGGTTTCCCATCCGCACATTTGCCATCTCTACGACGTGGGTTCCCAAGCCGGCACAGATTTCCTCGTAATGGAACTGCTCGAGGGGGAGACCCTAGCCACTCGCTTGCAGAAGGGCATGCTGCCGCCCGCCGAGGTGTTGAAGATCGGTATCGAGATTGCAGATGCCTTGGCCAAAGCCCATCGACTGGGAGTCATCCATCGCGATCTCAAACCCTCGAACATCATGCTCACGAAGAGCGGCGCCAAGCTGATGGATTTTGGCTTGGCAAAACCGACGGGACTCAAGGACGCGGGAGGAGCTTCTTTCGCGGGGATTGAGACGGCCACCGTGCAAACCCCAGCTACGCCGATCAGCAGAGTCGGTACGGTGGTCGGCACGATTCAGTACATGGCGCCAGAACAAATCGAAGGAAAAGAAGCCGATGCCCGTAGCGATGTCTTTGCATTTGGCGCCGTGCTGTATGAAATGACGTCCGGGCAGCGCGCATTTGAAGGTAAGTCTCACCTTTCGGTGGCATCTGCAATTCTGCAGAAGGAGCCACCGCCCATAAGCACAATTCAGCCTTCAGCTCCACCGGCCTTGGACTACGTCATTCGCACCTGCCTTGCAAAGGATCCCGATGAACGATTTCAAACTGCCCACGACGTGAAGCTGCAATTGAGTTGGTTGTTGCACGGGACCACGACCGCTCCGCCGCCTTCGGCCGCACCGCGCCTCCGCCTTGGGGCGATTGGCATTGGGTTGGCCGCGGCCGTGCTCATACTGGCGCTGCTGCTGATTCGCGCTATCACCACGCGCCCGGTGGGGACAACCCCTGGGATCATCCGATTCAGTGTGGTTCTGCCTCCGCAACAAACACTGTCGGTAGATTCTACGCAGGCGGTCGCGCTGTCACCCGATGGCAAGCGTCTGGCATACGTGGCAGCGGAGCGCGGTGTAGCCCACCTTTACGTACGCCGCCTCGACCAGTTTGATGCAACTGAGATACCGGATTCCGAAGGGCCAACTTTCCCGTTTTTTTCTCCAAACGGGGACTGGGTCGCATTCTTCAGTCAGGGAAAACTCAAGAAAGCGCCTGCGGGCGGCGGCAATCCCGTGGTGATATGCGACGCCTCCACGTTCTTTGGGGGCACGTGGACTCCGCAGGACGTAATCGTGGTCGCCCTTCCCTACTTTGGCTTGGGGACGGTGCCGGCGAGCGGAGGGTCTCTGCAACGAGCTCCTTTGAATTTCAAGGAACCTGTCGATCCAGAGGGTCCGGCATGGCTCCCAGGCGGCGATTGGATTGTTTTTACCGACTATTTGGCGGCCACGCGCCGTGTCCTGGCTGTAAAACTGGCCTCGGGTGAAGTGCGCGTGCTGGTTAACAGCGCGCAGGGCGCTACCTTTGCCGCGGGTCACCTGGTCTACTACTCGGCGGGCTCGTTGTGGGCTGTCCCGTTTGACGCAAAGAACCCCGCTATCCTGGGGGACGCCGTGCAAGTGGCATCGGATGTGGATGCAGAGAATTACGTGGCGCAGGCAACCGCCTCTGCGAGTGGAGTGTTAGCGTACGCGCCCGGCCCGGCAGGCAGCTTCTCACGGAATCTCTTTCTTGTGAACCGAAGCGGGGTGGAGCAGAAACTGGATCTCCCACCCCAGGACTACGTCGATCCCGCGTTCTCTCCGGACGGAAAACGCGTGGCCATCTGTGTCCGACACCTGGGCGACCAGCAACTGGCAGTCTTCGATCGGGACCGCCGTGTTCTTGCCCGTATTGTCACGGATGGAATGTTGCACAATGCACCCGTCTGGACAGCGGATGGCAAGGAGTTATTGTATGACTCCGCCATCGCCAGTTCCTCGCAAAAGCGCGGCATCTATCGCGTCTCCAGCGATGGCAGTTCCGCACCGCGGTTGATATGGGAAACTGCCTTGAACAGTCATGTCACCGGGGTGGCGGGGGATCAGGCGGTGGTCATGGTGAATGCACCAGACACCAGCGCGGACTTGTGGCTTCTCAGCTTGCGCCCACCCTACGACATGCGTCCCTTTAAGCAAACGCCGGCTGCCGAGCGACAAGGAAGTCCTTCGCCCGATGGCCGATGGCTGGCGTACGCTTCGAATGAATCGGGCCGTTCGGAAGTTTATGTTGAGCCGGTGCCGGGGCCGGGAGGCCGCTGGCAAATCTCAAGCAATGGCGGCGAGCAGCCACGCTGGGCCCGAAGCGGCCGGGAGATTTTCTATCGCGACGGTCCCGCGCTGATGAGCGTCCCGGTACAACTGCAACCCGCTTTTCAGGCTGCCAAGCCTGTCGAGTTGTTCGAGCGCCAGTTCGACCGCGGGGGCGCGGTCAGCGGGTATGACGTCTCGCCGGACGGCCAAAGTTTCGTGATGACCCGATCCGAACACGCGAATCCGACCGAAATCAGGGTTGTCATCGGCTGGGCCGAGGGCAAGTAAGCAGCAGCAATTCCGTCGGTTTCTCGCAATCCACTGTTTCCACGGTCCTTTCCAAAGCGCGCAACTACAGGCCTAGCCCTGGGTTTGCGATTACTGGACGGGTTGCGAACCTTTTGCGGGGAAACTGAATCTAAGTCGGTAGGGAGATGCCTGTAGGTTGGGCTGTGGGAGGCGTAGGATGGTCGGCAAATTGTTCGACGCGTTTTTCGGCTGCTGGCATGGAAACTACAGTTTTCCTATCACCAATCGTTCCGGTTCACGCCGCAACTCGGCGGCTGCTCTTACGGGAACTTATGTGGTGTGCCTCGATTGTGGCAAGGAATTGCCCTATGACTGGCAAGACATGAAAGTCATTAGCAGCCAGGCAGACGAGCGGCAGTACGCGCAGTCGCTGGAGACGAAGCACGCCGCATAAGCGGGGTGCGCAAGAAACAAAGAAGCCGCGACGCAAGTCGCGGCTTCTTTATTTTAGGATCGCTTAGTTGTTGTTGCTGTCGTCGCGCCGCTTGAGAGTAGGACGGTCGTCGTCAGTGGTCGTCTTGTCGTCTTTGCCGTTCTTGTCAGTGCTTGAGGTGCGGCGCAGACTGGGCTTGCCGGCTTCCTTCTGATCAACCATCTTTCGGCGGTTCTCAATGGCCGCAAGGCGGGCCTTCACTTCATCGAACTCCGATGTCGTCACAGTGTACTCGGCGCGGGCAGGCAGAATAGTCGCAATTTCCTTCTGCGTAGCCTCGATGCGGTCTGGGGTCTGGGGATGAGTCGAGAAGGCCTTATCCAGAGTGCCTGGTTTCTTCTTCTCCAGCGCCTGGATCTTCTCGAAGAAAGCGACAAAGGCCTGGGGATCATATCCCGTCTTGTACATGTACTGCAGACCGAGGTAGTCAGCCTCCGCTTCAAAACCACGCTGGAAACTGACGAAGGTCAGTGGCAAACCGATGCCGACGGCAGAGCGCACCGCATATCCAATGCCGCCACCCACAAAGATCAACGGAATCGTGCCAATGTTCGCCATATTCGCCCGAGTCATTTGGCGGGTGGCATGACGGGCGCACACGTGCGCGATCTCATGTGCCATAACCCCGGCGAGTTCGGCTTCTTCGTCCGCTGCCAGAATGAGTCCGCTATTGACGTAGAAGAAGCCGCCAGGCAGCGCCATGGCGTTCACCACGTCTGAGTCAATGACTTTGATGGTGAAAGGAACCTGAGCATCGGAATTGCGCACCAGGTTCTGGCCCACGCGGTTCACGTATTCGGTGACCACGGGGTCGGTGATCATCTTAGAAGATGACTCGACCATCATGGCGTACTGCTTGCCCATGCGAATTTCGCCTTCGAGCGAATACCAGTTGCCCAGGCCGCGGCCACCCATGTGGCGGTTGCCGATGGCGTCCACGTCGGCCTTGCCACCGTCGTGTTTCACTTTGCTGGGATCGGGTTCCGCCACGGGCGCGGGAGCGTTCTGCGCCGGAGTCTGGGCGGAGCTGCTCGCAGATGGGGCTTGAGCGTCCGGCGTGCTTTGGCCATTGCCGCTCGTACTCTGACCGCTTTGGGGCGTACCGGTAGATACCGTTTGGTCGGTTGTGCTCTGTGTCTGGGCAATGGAAGCGCTGCAGCCGAAAACCAGAAGGACTGCGCTGAGAACTAAACCGTGAAGCTTCATAACCGGACTCCCTTTTGCTGCAACTAGGCGGGCTGTTTCCATGATTATACGCCGCAGAGACAACGCCCCCTAGGAGTAGGACGCAGGATGAGCCAGGAAGGTTATCCGGGCATCCCTGGCCGATTGCGGTTTGGTTACCGCCAAAGTGCCCGGCTTGAGCCACATAGCTTGCTATCCCGTGCCTTCCGGTCGTAACATGGCGCGTTTCGTCTAACCGTGTTCCGAATAAAGGAGTCTGCCATGCTCGACCGCCGCCGTTTCCTGACTGCTACCACCACTGGCCTTGCCGCTGCCTTTCGCCGTTCGTCCCAGCTTGCTGGCGCAGGTGGAGCAATTGCCCGACTTCCCTGCCCGACCCGGCATCGTTTGGCGGCAACGAAGACGGCTATTGGGCGGCCCTGCGGAAGCAGTTTCTTATCCCCGAGGACGAGGTCTATCTGAATAACGGGACAGTCGGCTCGAGCCCCGCGCCGGTACTGCGGGCGATTTTCGATGGCTACAACACTACCGAAAAGCTAGACCAGCACGATCCTGAGGATTATCCGATTTGGGGCTATGCGGCTTGGAACGAGTTCCGCGATCCGTTGGCTGCGTTCGTGGGGTGCAAACGCGACGAAATTGCGCTGCTGCGAAATGCCACCGAAGCCAACAGCTACATCGCCAATGGGATTGATATGAAAGCCGGTGACGAGGTCCTCATGACGGACCAGGAGCACCCTGGCGGCGAAATGCCATGGCAGCTACGGGCCAAGCGCTACGGAATCGTGGTGAAGAAGGTCACGCTGCCCAAGCCGGTGAAGACTCCGGGCGAGGTATTGAATCTATTCAGCGATGCCATCACCCCGCGCACTCGGGTGATGTTCTTCAGCCATATCTCGACCAATACCGGCGTGATCCTGCCCGTGAAGGAACTTTCCGCGCTGGCGCGGTCCAAAGGAATTCTTTCGGCCGCGGACGGAGCGCACGCGCCCGGAATGTTGCGCTTCAACGTGCATGAGTTGGGATGCGATCTGTATTCCTCGAGTCCGCACAAGTGGCTGCAAGCGCCCAAGGGTTCCGGCTTCTTGTTCGTGCGCGACGAAGTCATTGACCGGGTGTGGAACACCATCGCGACGGAAGGTTGGGAAGACGTCAAGATTCGTGCTGAGAGGTTCCAGAGGATCGGGTCTTCGAATGTGCCGGCGCTGTGGGGTTTGAGGGCGTCCATCAAATTGGCCAACGATATTGGCATGGAGAAAATCGAGCGGCGGCACCGGCAGCTCTGTGACTACATCCTGGCGGAGATGGTGAAGCGGGGAGCAGGGTCGTGGACATCGCCGGATCCGGTGATGCGTTGCGGGATTGCGACCGTGAACGTGCCCGGGTTGCAGAGGATGGATCTGGAGAAATCGCTGTGGACCAACCACAAGATTCGCATCCGCGGTGGAGATCCGTCGAAGCTGCGGTTGTCTACTCCGTACTATTTGCAGAAGAAAGACATTGACCGGTTTCTGGAGAAGTACGACGAGTACCGGCGGGAGAAGAAGCTGACTTGAGTTTTGTTCAGTGTCCTCTGTGTCCTCTGTGGTAGAGATTCTTCTTAACCACAGGGGACCCAGAGGTGCACAGGGCAACTCTCAGTCGTAGTACTCCAGCCCCAAGTGCGTGATCAGCTCTTCTCCGCGCAGATGCCGCAGGGTGTTCTTCAGCTTCATCAACTGGATGAACAGATCATGTTCGGGATAGAGTCCGGGCGCGGTCATGGGCGACTTGAAATAGAAGCTGATCCACTCCTGAATGCCGATGCCACGCAGTTCGGCGCTGCGCTTCGCTAGGTCCATGAACAACACCAGGTCGAGCACGATGGGCGCGGCGAGGATCGAGTCGCGGCAGAGGAAATCGACTTTGATTTGCATCGGATAGCCGAGCCATCCGAAGATGTCGATGTTGTCCCAACCCTCTTTGTTATCACCACGTGGCGGGTAATAGTTAATCCGCACCTTGTGGGTGAAGTTGCCGTACAGATCAGGATAGAGTTCAGGCTGCAGGATGTGTTCCAGCACGGAAAGTTTGGACTCTTCTTTCGTCTTGAACGACCCCGGATCCTCCAGCACTTCACCGTCACGGTTGCCCAGAATGTTGGTAGAGAACCAGCCGTTCAGGCCGATCATTCTTGCTTTGAACCCAGGCGCGAGGATGGTCTTGATCAGGGTCTGACCGGTCTTGAAGTCCTTGCCGCAGATGGGAGCCTCGTTCTGGCGCGAGAGTTCGTGCATCACCGGAATGTCGACGGTCAAATTCGGTGCCCCATTGGCGAAGGGCACGCCTTCCATGAGAGACGCGTAGGCGTAGATCATCGAGGGCGCAATGTTCGCGTCGTTTTTGAGCAAAGCTTTCTCGAAGGCCTTCACCGATTGGTGGGCAGCGCTGGGCTCGATGTAGCTTTCTGTGGAACCGCACCAGATGGTGATCAGACGCGAAGCGCCGGAACTTTTCTTGAAGGCGCGCATATCGGCGCGGACCTGCTCGGCCAGATCCATTTTGTTCTTGCCCTTCTTGACGTTGGGCCCGTCGATCATCTTGACGTAGTTGCGATCGAAGACGGCTTTTTGTGGCTTGATGGACTTGAGCAGCGGCTTGACTTTGTCGAGCAGGTCGCGCTCCAGCACGCCGGCCTTGGTGGCGGCGGTGTACATGTCGTCTTCGAAGATGTCCCAGCCGGTGAAGACCAGATCATCGAGTCCGGCGAGCGGAACGAATTCCTTGATTTTAGGCGACCGGGCGTCAGTCCTCTTGCCGAGGCGAATGGTGCCCATCTGAGTGAGCGAACCGATGGGCTTGGCGATGCCTTTGCGCACGGCTTCGACGCCGGCGACAAAGGTTGTAGCGACGGCGCCCATGCCGGGGATCATGACTCCGAGCTTGCCCTTGGCGGGTTGGATCTCGCTGCCGCTATGCTTTTCGTCCGCTATCTTCGCGCGCTTCCGCTGAGTCGCCATGGGGTGGCCACGTCCTTGTAAGAATTTTGGGATTAAGGCAAACAGGTATGTTCTCGTATTTGTGAGGGGAATTGCAACCAAGAGAAGCGGAAGGTGGAAGATGAGAGTTCAAACGGGTGAAGCAGGGATTGAGTGGGAAATGGCTCAGCGCCGTTTCTTGCTTTCGATCTCCGCGACCCTCCCCTTTACGAGTTTCTTAACCAGTGCAATCGGCAGCGGCTTGTCCAGAGGAAAGTGGACCGTACCTTTCGACGTGGAGAAGTCCTCAAGCTCATCCTTGAACGTAGCGATCACCGAGGCAGTGGGGAACAAACTGCAATGGTTCGAAAACGCGGCGAACCACACCAGCACCTGCTTGTGCTTGAACGCAGGAATCCCGTAGCTTATGGTCTCGGTAGCCTCCCGCGGCACGGCGGACCGAATGGCCGCGCGCATCTTTTTCAATGCGCCACGAGCCGGTTCCGGAATGCGAGCAAGGTATTCATCAACGCTCTTCGGAGCATTGCTTCTTGCCGCTGAACTGCGATTGCCGGATTTCACTTTCTTCATGCGCGCCACGAAAGAACTCCCGTTTACTGTCCATGCTCCAGACCGTCTCTGATTTCGTCACTTTTCGGAGTTGCGATCGACGGCGCTTGGGCGGCCATGAATCTACTGAATTTCCAATGAGATGACACTTGCGTCTCCCTCGGCCGTTTCACGATAATTCACTGCCACTTTCTGCTTGTTCCACAGGCACGAGAACTCATCAGCCCCGATCAAAATCAGGTGACTGCGGTCTGCAACTTTCATTTTCCATGTCTTGGTCCCCGACGTGATGTTCAACACAGCCAATGGCGGCGTTGTGCAATCCACGCTGGTGAGCGTGCCTTTGAGGAACTTCGCTGGCACTGAGTGCACCGGTATCGCGATGGCCGTGTCGTCTCCGCTGTTCTCGGGCGCCTTGGGCGGCACGGAGGCGGCAATCTGCTCATGGGATGGTCCTAGTTCCACCGCTTCCTTAAACCGCTGCGCACGCGCCACAATCTCATTCACCTGCGCAGCGATCACGGGATTATCGGCACTCTGCAGCGACTGAAGCAAGGCCAGGGCCTCATCCGGCTGGCGGTTCGCCAGGTAGAGATTGGCAAGATTGCAGCGATAGTTCTCGTTACGAGGGTTGATCGCCAGCGCCTTCTGCATGGTCCCCACAGCCTTCGCGGGATCTCCCGATGAGGACTGGGCAAACGCCAGCAGAGCGTAAGAATCGGCGAAAGTCGGGTCGAGGCTGATGGAGGTTTCCAGTTCTTTGGTTATAGCCGCCGAGTCGGCACTGCTTCCGAAACCGCCCCGGCGGACCATCAGCAGCGCGTCATAGTAATGGACTCGCGGATCCGTGGAGTCCAGTTGCGCAGCCCGCTTGAAGTATTCACCGGCCTGGTCGAAATCTTGTTTTTGCAGGTAGGCATAACCGAGCCCACGACATGCGGGTGCGCTGTTCGGATCGGACTTCAGGACTTCCTGAAATTCCTTGAGTGCCTGTTCCTGGTAATCGCGCGAATGCAAATGAATGTCAGCCACCACGGCAGTGGCATCCGCGATTTTCAGCGGCGTGACAGTGTAGGCACTGGAGGAGACGTCGGCGGGGTTGCGAATCGGATAGTACTTGTAATGCCCATCATTGGCGTACTCGCGCAGAGCCTTATCGAGCTGGAGGGCGCTCATCCCAAAGGCTTTTTGAATCGCCTCCTCAATCGGCACACGCTTATTCTCGGTGAGGTCAAAATAGACCGCGACCTTGAGAATCAGGTGGTTGTCGTAGATGTAGTGCATAAGCATGCCCGACTCCGCATAGAAAACGGTTCGGTGGTCGCCGCTCTCGTTATAAGTATGTGTGTTTTGCTGCACTCTGAACAGGTCGACTACCTTCATCATGCCGACCTGCTTCAGAATCAAGTACTCGTACTCCGGCACCTTGCCGATCCTGGTCTCTTTGTTATCGACCTCAATGCTGGAGAAATATTCTGCAAATCCCTCCTCAAACCAAGGCGCGAACTGATATTGAAAGTTGCCATTCATCAATTGGTGGGCATACTCATGGAATACGACGGCCCACGGATTTTCCACAGACATGTCGAGCATGATGAAACACCGGTCGGTGCCACCCTGAAACAGTCCCGCAACCTCCGTGGGTTTTCCGTTGAACAGCGGCGCAACCTGCCTCAGCTCTTTGGTGTTGCGAAAGGCGACGATCTGCAGCGGAATCGGCAGGTTTATTTTTGCCTTAGTCATCAGAGCGCCGAAGGCGGCGCGCATCTGTTCGAAGCGCATGGCAACTTCGCGGCCGTGCTTCTCCCCCGCATCGGTCACGACTGAGAAATTGGGTGAACGTACTTCCACCCATTGCACTTCGCCCGCGAGAACTACTGGGGACACCACCGGACCACGCCAAAAGCAAGAAACACACGAGGAAACAACGCAACCGCCCAAGGTCTGTAAACATTGGCCAGATCCCCCGTTTGGTCACCGATATCCTACACCAGACCAGCTACTACGAAGAACTCTTTCAATCTTCAGGCCATACCTGAACATGAGTTGTGAGATGGCGTTGGGAGCCTTACGTACACGTCAAATAACCTGCCAGCAGCCTTGATCCAGTGGTGCTAACCACATTGGCCCAAGCGTCGTCCAATGGTGCCAGGAGGTTGTATGCCATCTCGTGCTGTTGTTGCCTCTGTTCTATTGTCTTTGTTTATTGTGCTGTCCTTTTCGCCTGTGCCTGCGCGCGGCGGCGCGGCCCCGACTGCTGCAGCAGCGGAGTATGCGAAACACTTTGGCACCCTCAGTAAGCTATCGATCCAGGTTGCGCAGGCCATGCCGGCCGAGCAATACGCTTTCCGTCCTCATCCCGAGTCCATGGACTTTGGCGAGTTGATGTCGCACATCGCGACCGCCAACTATCAATTCTGTGCTGGACTGAAAGATGCCGAGGCACCGGCAATGCCGACTCCTGCCGACAAGAACACGGTGGTTAAGTTTCTAAGCGATTCCTTCAGCTATTGCTCCGCCGTGATCCCAAACCTTACCGAGGAACAGCTCAACCGGACGCACAACTCTCCCGACGGACATCTTCCGGGGCGGGAGATCCTGCTCGCCATGTACATCCATGTGGCGCATCATCGCGGCCAGGCCGAAATATATCTGCGGGACAAAGGCATCAGGCCGCCGTCATACATGATTTGATTGGCACGGCTCAAAGCGGGAACCACAAAGGACACGAAGGTCCACCAAGGGAATCCCCGGGCCTTTTACTTCCCTTCCAGATCGACGGGTTTCACCGGCAAGTCCCAATGTGCGTCGAGGGTCTCAAAGCGTTGCTGCTCTTCGCGGGCATAAGTCTCCTGGTCGGGAAATAGCTGCTTCTTCAGCGTGTCTTCGTCGAAAGGCTCGTTGGCGACGGTAGCGTTTTTGAAAATGATGGTTACGCGGTAATCCCAGCGGCCGTCTTCGGTGGTGTGGTAGCGCGGCTGGTCGATCCAGACTTTGAGCATGCGCCCCATCTCGACTTCCTTCTTGAGCAGCGGGTAATGGTTCTTTTTAAAGAGGCGCAGGAATTCGTCGGCGTGTCCCCACTTGGCTTTGTAGTAGTACTCGATGACGAAGGGCTGGCCGGATTGAGCGGGGGTTTGAGCCGCAACCAACGTCGAGCCAATTGCCAGCAGCATTGATACAAGAATGTAGCGCTTCATGATGGATCTCCTTCGAATGACGACAGTGGACGCCCGTCCTCCATGGTCGGTGTTGCGCCTATTTCGACTCCGTCATACGATTTTGCCAATGCGACCAGGCGAACCAGATCACACCTGCTGCCAGCGCCACACCAATGACGGCGTCGAACCGGTGGAAGTACTTGCCTAGTTCGCGCCAGTTCTCGCCCAGCTTCATGCCCATCCAGGCCAGACCGAGGCACCACGGCCAGGAGCCGAGAAACGTGTAGAGATGGAAGCGGCCACGGGGCATACGGGCAATGCCGGCGGGCAAGGCGATGAAGGTGCGGACCACGGGCAAGAGTCGCGCGATGAATACCGCCAGATATCCCCAGCGTGCGAAGAAGCGATCGGCCCAGTCCAGTTCGCGCCGGCTTAGCAGAATCCAGCGACCGTATTTTTCCACTAACGGACGGCCGCCATAGCAGCCGACCTCATAAGCCACCAGCGAACCGAGATTACAACCGATTGCGCCGGCCGTCGCCACCCACCACAAATTGAGGGAGCCCTCGTAGACCAGGTAGCCGGCGAAGGGCATGATCAGTTCGGAGGGCAGGGGGATGCAGGCGGATTCAATCGCCATCAATAGGGCAACACCGCCGTAGCTGGTCGCGGCAATCACCGACTTAATGAATAGAAACAGGATGCCGAGAATTTTTTCAGTCATGCGGGATCAGAATGCGCCCAATCGGCGGACGAGGACGCACGCCACCTGTAGCTAGAATGAGCCTTCCTGAGTAAAGGTGAAGCCGGGTAACGAGGCGCCCTCGGCGCTCTTGGCGACTTTCACCCGTGTGGTAGCGGCATCTGGCGCCGTGACCTCGGCGGGGCGCAAGACTGCGTATTGGGCGAATACCTCGCTGTAAACCTTGGTGACGAGGTAGTCTTTTCCGTCGTCGTCTTTGCGCCATACCTGGCCGAGTTTAATGGACTTAACCGCCACGAGAACCTTCCTGAACTGTTGGGTTTAGTGTGTCCAGACTACCTACGCCGCGGGTTGGCGTCAATTGCTACCGCGATGCCAGATAATTGGCCAAGAAATTCCCGGTTCCTCTGACCCAATTTCCTCCGCTTTTCCGCCTTACAAGATGGAGGCAGGAGGATCCTATGCGTACCTCGCGAGTTGGTTTCAACGTTTGGCTATTGGCAGTTGCTTCGTTACAAGCGCTCGGCGCCCCAACCGAATCGGCAGCCCCGGCAGTGTTGGCAGATCTGCCGGCCTCGGCCCAATCCAGCATTTCTGCTGTCGTAGGGCGGGACCTGCCCCAGTACTACCCGCGGCCTTCGAACGTCGGTCTTGAGGCCGTGAACGCGCAACAGAAGCTCGTTACCCATTTCCGCTCTGGAAGCCTGGAAGTGTGGGATGGGAACGCGCACTGGGACATCGCACTGTCTGCTTACGGCCGCGGTAGCGCCTTACAGGCTATGACGCCGGCCGCTCCTCATGCAGACCGCAACCGGGTGGAATATCGTCACGGTTCTTTGACCGAGTGGTACATCAACGGTCCAGCCGGATTGGAGCAGGGCTTTACGGTTAGCCGCTCGCCCGATGGATCTGCCGGGAAACCCTTGACCATTGCGCTGGCGATCTCGGGCGATTTCGCGGCGGCCATCGACCAGCACAACACGGGTCTAACGCTGAGCAACTCTCAAAAAGGCGTTACCCTGCAGTACGCAGGCCTGATCGCGCACGACGCTAGCGGTAGAGATCTGGACGCATGGGTTGAGCTGCATGGAGCGGAGCTGCTGTTGAAGGTTTCCGACGGCGGCGCCCGCTATCCAGTGGTGATTGATCCCACCATCAAACAGGCGAAGTTGCTAGCTTCCGACGGGCAGGATGGCGACCATTTTGGATATTCCATCGCAATTAGCGGCAACACCCTGGTGGTGGGGTCTCCGTTTGCAGACGTTGGCTCGAACTCTGCCGAGGGTGCAGCCTATGTGTTTGTGAAACCTGCGACGGGCGGGTGGGTGAATGCCACTCAGAATGCGAAGCTCATATCGTCGGATGGAATGGCAAGCGATAATTTCGGTTTCTCCGTGGCCATCAAGGGCGACCAGATCGCGGTCGGGGCGCCGGGCCGCACCACCAACGCGGGAGTGGTTGGAGAGGCCTATTTCTTTGAAAAGCCTCTAGGTGGCTGGGTCGGCACGATAACCGAGGCCGTCAACCTCGGTAGCGGACACACTAGCAATGCTCAATATGGTATGTCGGTGGGCGTGCAGAATTTCGTTGTGATCGTCGGCGCGCCGGGGGACAATGCCGCCTATCTTTTGATCTGCGCAAAGACCCAACCAACTTGCGGGCTTGACGCCACCTTCTTCGGCCCGGATCAAGGGCAGGGGAACAATGCTTTCGGCACGGCGGTTGCCATCAGTGGAAAATCTTTCGTCGTAACTGATCCCCTTTTTACGGGCGCACAGGCCGAGTTTCAGGGTGCGGCGTTCGTCTATACAAACGTGCAAGGCACCAACAATTTCAGTAAGGCGACTTTGACCGCCTCCGACGGAGCGCTCCTGTCGGAAATGGGTATTTCCGTCTCCATCGACGGCAATACCGTGGCGGTCGGCGCACCGTTCTCGACGGTGGGCAATCAGCCGGCGCAAGGCGCCGTCTATGTGTACACAAAACCGCCGGGAGGGTGGGCAGATGCGACGCAGACGGGCAAGTTGACTGCGTCCGACGGCGTTAGCCTGGACGAATTGGGAATGTCAGTATCGGTGAGCGGTCCCGTAGTCATTGCCGGCGCTCCCCAGCGCCTTGTCGGCTTCAATTCACAGCAGGGCGCCGCTTATGTCTTTATGAAGGGCAGTGTCTGGCTGAACCAGACGGAGAATTTCGAGATCACCGCTTCCGATGGTCTTGCATTTACCGGTTTCGGCCAGTCTGTAGGAATCAGCGGTTTCACGGCGGTGGCGGGATGCCCATTCGGCAATTCCCCCCATGACCTGCCCGGCTCAGCCTACGTTTTGAGTCAGTAGAGTCAGTACCGGCGTGGAGGGGCCCGCTGGCCCCTCCACGCTTTTTCTTCTGCTACCATCTAGCTTTCCTGCTTGGAGGAAAGCGCTACTCATGCCGCGCGGAATTGTTCCCCGTCAACCAGCTAAGAGTGGACGACACGAAGGGGCGCGAGGTGCGCGCCGAGTCAAGGTCTCTCCGAAGGCAGGCTTGGCTCGGCCACGGCCTAAACAGGAGAGGACGCGAGTCTCCACGCGAAGTTACAATCCCCTCGCACCCCAGCGCGTCGCAGAGATTCTCAAGCGGCTTGATCAACTCTACCCGGATGTCATCTGCGCATTGACTCACAAGAGCGCATGGGAGTTGCTGGTGGCGACCATTCTTTCCGCACAGTCAACCGACGCGACTGTGAACCGGGTTACGCCGGAACTGTTTCGCAAGTATCCGACGGTGGCAGACTTTGCCGCCCTCTCCCCCGAACAACTGGAGCCGGACGTCCACGCCACCGGCTTTTTCCGCAATAAATCGAAGTCGGTGGTGGGTGCGGCAAAGAAGATCGTGGCCGATTTCGGTGGCGAAGTCCCGGCGGAGATGGATCAATTGCTGACCCTGCCGGGGGTTGCCCGCAAGACAGCCAATGTCGTGCTGGGAAGCTGGTTCGGCAAGGCCGTGGGCGTGGTGGTGGACACGCACGTCACCAGAATCTCCCGCCGGCTGGAACTGACCAAGAACACGGACGCGCCCAAGATCGAGCAGGACTTGATGAAGGTCATCCCGCGCGAGAGGTGGATTCTGTTTGCGCACCAGATCATCTGGCACGGACGAAAGCTGTGCATGGCACGCAGACCGAAGTGCGTGGAGTGCCCGCTCGAGAACCTCTGCCATGCCGGGGACAAAACCTGGAGCACGGTGGAGCTGCATAAGAACGCGAAGTAACTCTGCTAGACTTTTCTCTCTGAGTTCTTGAACCGCATACCATGCGCATTCCCACTCTCTTTGCTATTGTCGTATTCATGAGTACTGTTGCCGCCACCCAGACCCTGCCCGTGCCTCAGGCCATCACCGACCCCAAGCAGATCACGAGCAAGCCCAACGCCAACGTGGAGCAATTTCAGCAGAGTCTGGCGGTCGAAAAGCTCTTCATGACACGGCAGATTGGACCGGCCTCGTGGTCGCCTGATGGCAAGCAGTTGGTGTTTGTGGCCAACATCAGCGGCCGCAACAATCTCTGGCTGGTCAATTCGGAGGGCGGCTGGCCCACGCAGCTTACGGTCAGCGACCAGCGGCAAACCAGCCCCACCTGGTCGCCGGATGGAAAATGGATCGCCTACATCTCGGACTACGACGGCGATGAGCAGTGGGATGTCTTCATGGTCTCACCCAAGACCGGGCAAGTGGTCAATCTCACCCACACGCGTGAGATCTCTGAAGAGAACCCGCGCTGGTCGCCGGATGGCCGATATCTGGCCTACACCGTGAAGCCGAAGACTTCGTCGGTTTATGAGATCGATGTGTTCGACAAGCTGATGCGGTCAGTCAAACACGTCACTACGGGAACCGCTGCCGACAGAATCAACGACAATCCCATCTGGTCGCATGATGGCAAGTCGATCGTCTACACCCAGTCGCAAGCCAAGGGCACCGATTCCAATATCTACATTGCCGACGTGGCCAGCGGCGAGAGCACGCTGCTCACCCCGCACGAGGGCGAACAAATTTATGAGGCGGAAGATATTTCTCCCGATGGCAAGAAACTGCTGATCACCTCGAACGCTGCCAATGGCTACGACAACGTGGGGCTGCTCGATCTGGCGAGCAAGAAGATCACCTGGCTGACCAAAGACAAATGGGAGATCAGCGGCGGCAATTTTTCGCCGGACGGCAAGTCCGTGACCTGGACTGCGAACGTGGACGGAAACACCGAGATCTATCTGCACACTCTGGCCACGGGCACGACCAAGGCCTTGCCTCTTCCAAAAGGCGTGAACCACCCGGTGGGAGCGCAATCGGCTTTCGATCACGATGGGGCGCGGCTGCTCTACAACCACAATGGGCCGAACGCTCCGGGGGATCTCTGGACCTATCACTTGGCATCCGGCAGGTCGCAGCAGATCACGCACTCGCTGGTTGCAGGCGTGCGCGCCGAGGACATGGTCGAGCCCTTCCTGGTGCACTTCCCCAGCCGCGACAACAAATGGACGATTTCAGCGTTTGTCTATGTGCCTTACAACATGGTGCGCAACGGGCAGAACGCGGCACTGGTTTATGTCCATGGCGGGCCGACGTCGCAAACCGTGAACTCGTTCAACCGTTTCATTCAACACATGGTCAATCAGGGATACATGGTGATCGCCCCCAACTATCGCGGCTCGACCGGCTATGGCAAGGAATTTCAGCAGGCGAATTTGTTCGACATGGGCGGCGGAGATTTGCAGGACGTGCTGGCGGCGGCCGACTTCATCAAGCAGACCGGCTACCTCGATCCCAAGAAGATTGCGCTCGCGGGCGGCAGCTACGGCGGCTACCTGACCATGATGGGAGTGACCAAAGCTCCCGAGGCGTGGGCGGCGGGTGTGCCGATCGTACCTTTCGTGAACTGGTTCACGGAAATACAGAACGAGGACCCGGTGCTGCAGCAATCGGATCTAGCGACCATGGGCGATCTGGAAAAGAACAAGGACTTGTTCCACGACCGCTCACCGATTTTCTTTGTGGAACAGATCAAAGCTCCGTTGCTCTTGCTGGCAGGTGGGCATGATCCGCGCTGCCCGAAAGAAGAATCGCAGCAGGTGGTGGACGCGGTGAAGAAACGCGGCGGAACGGTGGAATTGAAGGTCTACGAGAATGAAGGCCACGGCTTCGCTAAAGTGGAAAACCAGATTGATGCCTATAAGCGCGTGTCAGATTTTCTGAAGGCGCACGTGCCACCGGCGGATTGTGGGTGCACGATCAAGGAGTAGGGCAGGCGGTAAGAGGTGCAGCAAGCTGCGTGTCTACGCCAGTGCCTTGGTGATCGCCTGGACCAGTCCAGGGATCGTATATTTCCGGGCCTTAATATCAACGGAGAGACCAAGTTCGCGAAGAGTGGCCGAGGTCACCGGACCGATCGAAGCGAGCTTGCTGTCGCTGATGTAGGCGCGTGCGTCCCGCCCGTGTGCGCTCTTCCCTGCCACTAACGTCACAAAATTTCGCACCGTGGATGAACTGGTGAAGGTGATCACGTGCGGGTGGCGCTTCGGATCTCTTAGAACTGCACGCAAAAGGACACGAGAGGACCGCGGAATGACGGTCTCGTAGGCTTCGACTACATCCACCTGCGCGCCCAGTTTGCGCAGTTCGCGAGGAATCACATCACGCGCAACTTTGGCACGAGCCAGAAGCACGCGCTTCCCTGCTATTCGCCTTCGCAGGCTCTTTACGACGGATTCGGCAACGTACTCCTGAGGGACAACGTCGACTTTCAGCCCGCGGGCCTCAATAGCCTTCCGCGTCGCTGGCCCAATCGGGGCGACTTTCAGACCCCGAAAGTGCCGTTTTGTAAGGTGATTCTTTTTCATCTGCTTCCAGAGGGCCTCGACTCCGTTCACGCTGGTGAGAATGAGCCAGTCGTAGCTCTCCAAATTCTTCAAAGCCGAGTCCAAAGGCTTGTAGGATCGCGGCGGGCGGATTTCGATGAACGGAATCTCGATGACCCGCGCGCCCAACTTGCGCAGGCCTACAGAGAGCGCACCCGCCTGATGGCGGGCGCGGCCGACTAGAACGCGTACGCCGGCGAGTGGTCGTTTCTTGGTCAAGAATCTTTCCTCGATTCGCGCGAAGCTGAAACGCAGAGAGCGCAGAGCACCGCCGCTGAGTTCGCGGAGACAAACTACGGCGGTTGCGGCAAAGCCATTTCCTGCCGGTAGACCGCTTCCAGAATCGCCTTGCCTCCACGGCGAAGCAGCGTATCGCCCACGGACTCGCCAAGTTGGACCGGATCATCGCCGTCGGCCGATTCGCGCAGCACCTCGGAACCGTCGGGGCGCGCCACTACCGCCTGGAGATGCAAGCGGCCACTGCGCATCTCCGCCGATGCGCCAATGGGGACCTGGCAACCCCCGCCAAGCCTGCCCAGCAAAGCCCGTTCGCAAGCCGTAGTGGAGCGTGCGGCAGGATCGTCGAGGAATGCCAATAGTTCTAGAACAACCCTGTCTCCGGCTCGTAGCCTCGATGCCGAGTGCGCCCTGGCCCGCGGCTGGACACATGATTTCTGCCGGGATCACTTGCTTGATCAGCTCAGTTTTGCCTAGGCGCGTAAGGCCGGCGGCCGCGAGGATCACAGCGTCGTATTCGCCAGCCTCCAGCTTTGCCAGCCGTGTATCTACGTTTCCCCGCAGTGGGTGAATATCCAAATCAGCGCGCAGGGCTTTCAATTGCGCCTGCCGCCGCAGGCTGCTGGTTCCGACCCGCGCTGCGTTCGGCAGGGCTTCAATACTCGCGTACTTCCGCGAGCAAAACACATCGCGGGGATCGACTCGTTGGGTGATGGCCGCGATTGCAAAGCTTGATGAGATCTCGGTCGGCAGGTCTTTCAGACTGTGCACGGCGAGGTCCACCCGGTCAGCGGCCAGCGCTTCTTCAATTTCCTTGGTGAACATGCCCTTGGTTCCGACCTTGGCCAGGGCAACGTCGGTGATTTTGTCTCCCGTGGTCTTGATAATTTCGATCGCGACTTCATGGCCGCGAGCACGCAGGAGGGCGGCGATGTGATTGGCCTGCCAACGGGCGAGCTGGGAACCTCGGGAGCCGATGCGGAGGTGCGCCATCAGGCGCCGCCTCCTCTACCCTCGCCGGACTTCGCGGACTTCTTACCCTCCAGATTGAACAGCCGGCGGACGGTCTCGACAATCGTGGTGGCCTCGGAGTCCCGGGCGGCGGTCTTTAGAGTACTGATCGGCGTGTGCATGATCTTGTTGATGATGCCGTGAGTTAACGCATCGACGGCCAATTCCTGCTCCGGCGAAAGATGTCCCAGGCGGCCGCGAACCCGATCGATTTCGGCCTGGCGGATGGTCTCGAGATGATCCTGTAATGAGACGATAGTAGGCACGACCTCGAGCGTCTGCAATCGCGCGTGGAAGCGTTCGACTTCGATATCGATGATGTCATCGGCGCGTTCGGCCTCTTTCCTGCGGTCGGCGACATGTGAAGTCACAGCTTGCTGCAAATCGTCGATGTCGTAAACAAAGATGCCGTCCAACTTATTCATTTCCGGATCGACATCGCGCGGAACAGCGATGTCGATAAAGAACATGGGACGGTTCTTGCGACGACTGAGAAACAGCTCGCCGTGTTCGCGACGGAAGATCGCGACCGGAGAGCCGGTGGAAGTGATGACAATGTCACCGCGATCACAAGTGTCATACAGGCGGCTGAACTCGATGGCCTGACCGTTGAACTTCTGGGCCAGGCGGATGGCGCGGTCGTAAGTGCGATTGGCGACGAAGATGGACTCCGCTCCATGGGCCAACAAGTGCCTCGCCGCCAGCTCACTCATCTTGCCTGCGCCGACCAAGTAGACGTGCTTACCGTGAAGTGATCCGAAAATTTTCTTGGCGAGTTCTACAGCTACTGAGGCCACCGAAACCGCTGACGAGCCCACTTCAGTCTCTGTTCGCACCCGCTTGGCGACAGCAAAGGCACGGGTCAGCAGCAAGTCCAGTTGCGAGCGGATGGCGCCGACCGCTCGCGCCGTAGCGTAGGCTTCCTTCACTTGTCCCAGGATTTGAGCTTCGCCCACCACCATGGAATCCAGACTCGAGGCTACGCGAAAGAGATGGCGGACAGCATCCTGCTCACGATACTCGTACAAGTGGGGATCGAGGCTGGATTGCGTAAGCTGAAAATAGTCGCGCAGAAACGCGCGCAAGTCGGCCCCGCCATTCTGAGTTTGAGCCAGCAGTTCGACGCGATTGCAAGTGCTCAGAATCATGCCTTCATCCACGCCCGGATGGTGAGTAAAGCTCTTCAGCGCATCCGGCAAGCGTGAATCGGGAATCGCGAGGCGTTCGCGGACCTCGACCGGCGCGCTCTTATGATTGACGCCGATAAGGTGGAAGCTCATGACTTGGCAAACCTGTGAATGGCGCTGAAATAGTTGGCGGCCCAGGCCACTACTGCGGCAATGAAGGCGCCAGTCGCCAGGTAGGCTGCACGGCGACCGCGCCATCCCGCATTCCAGCGGATAAAGAGCAGGACCAGATATACAGCCCACATCAGGATGGAGAGCAGAATTTTGGGATCCAGCAGATCAATGCGACCGTAAGTGGACTGCGCGACTATGGTGCCAGCGATCAGTCCCAGGGTCATGAAGGGAAATCCCAGTAGCAGCGAACGAAAACCGATTTCATCAATGACTTCAAGCGCCGGAAGACGAGATAGTATTCCTGGCCGGCGCTTCGATTTCAGTGAACGTTCCTGAATCAGATACAGCAGGCTGGCCCCGAAGCTGAGAATAAGTGCAGCATACCCAGTGAAGATCAGGGTAATGTGCGTCAATAGCCACCCGGTACGCCCGCCGGGAGATGTGATCATCACGAAGGGAGCCTGGCCGGTCGCAGAAAAGAATGTCAGCAAGAACACCAGTGGGAAGACGATGATCCCAGGAGAAGTGGTGTTATAGACCAGGTACACCAGCAAGAAAACGACCATGATCAGAAAACCCAGCACCGACTCGGCGTTTTGCACGGAGGTAAGGGTCACCTGGCCAGAGATTCGAAAAGCTTCTGTCAGCGAGACGAAATGAAACATCATTCCCAAATAGGCGGCGTGGAGAGCGATACGATTCAGCAGGTCACTGCTGCGGGTGAGCGCCACCAAGGCATAGAGCAGGCCGACAGCGTAGCAACCCAGCGCGACACGCAGCCAAAAAGCAGGCATAGGGGTGGAGTTCCTCTAGGGGATTATAGCTGGAGGAACCAAAGGGATACCCGCGGGGTCGCTGTGACGGTCAATCTACCCCCAGAGTAGCAAGGGCCTTTTCCAAAATCTCCGCATCCACCCAAAGCTGGCGGCCATGGGACATCAGGTCTTCCACTTCATCGAAGGCTTGGAAAAGTCGCATCTTGACGGCCCCGTACTGCTCGGCCTCGGTCAGCGCACGGCTGTGGCTGGCGGCCCAGGCCTGTACCGCTTTGTTTGGAAGGAAGACGCTGACGGAGAAGGTGGTCTTTCGATCTGAGGTCACATCGAAAATGAATTCCGTGGCGGCTTCTCCGGTGCCTTCGGCGGCAACCGGTCGCTTACCGACGAAATAGTACTGGTAGACATAGCCTTGCTCACCGGTGTAAGTCTTCATTCGACGGACAGTCATACGGCCTATTCAATCCGCGCATCGCGCAGGCGTTTGATTGCCGTCTCGGAGGTAAGCGGAGAGTAGTAGACCTCCTTGAACGTGTATGACTTCGACTTCGCCGTGAGGATGGGCATGATCTCAATGTGCCAGTGGTAGTCCTCGTCGATGGTTTTCCAGTATCCCAAGCTCTCTGATCGGTGCAGGCTGTTGGGCGAGGTGTGCAGCACCAGGTGGAAGGATTCGGTGATGGTGCGAATGCGCTGCAAGGTGCGGCGCAGCAGCGCGCCCAATTCGGGCAGCATATTCGAGCGATTGAGTCCCATGCGCTCGAAGGCGGCTTCGTGAGTGCGCGGCAGGATCCAGGTTTCGTAGGGGACACGCGGCGCGTAAGGGCATAATGCAATGAAATCACCCCGCGACTCTAGTACACGCAGTTCCTGCTTGGTTTCCTGAGAAACGATATCGCAAAAAACGCAACGCTCCTTTTGTTGGAAATATTCACGGCTGGCGCGCAGTTCGTAGAGAATTCGACGGGGCACAAAGGTAGTGGCGGTGAGCTGGGACGAGGGATGCTCGAACTCCTGTCCAGCATTGCTTCCGTGGTCCTTGTAGATACTGACGTACTTGAAGCGCCCGTCGCGCTTTAGGTCCTGAATGCGCTGCGCCGCCAGCAGCAGAAACTGGCCGATCTCGGCATCACTGGCGTTCCACAGATGCCCATCGTGCCGCGGGTTCTCGACCAGTACCTCGTGGGCGCCGACGGGACGCATGCGATCATAAATGCCATCAGCCCGACGGAGCGCATCGCCTTCAATGTGATAGAGAGCGGTGGGATGCACTACAGCGCGCGAGGACCAGGGGGCGCCCTGCGCTCCGGACATGCTGGCGACCAGTTGCGGAGGTTGGGCGGCGTCGGGGCAGAAACGACAGGACGATTCCGCCCGGGGAGCGATGTCGGGGACATCGTCTCCGGTGATGACCCAGGAACGAGTGATGGGATCTTTGCGAAGCTCCATGCCAGATAAGGAAAGCACTCGCAGGGGATTGGCGTCAACTGTGATAAAGGGCACAGAGGCGGCAAAGCACAGATGTTATAATCCGCGCGAAATCCCAAAGACTGTTCGTTGCAGTAAAAGAACCGCACTCCGTTCGCGATGACCGAGCCGTCCACTCCGCTGATGCGGCAGTATGCCGCCATCAAGAAGCAACATCCTACTGCCCTGCTGTTCTTTCGTTTAGGCGACTTCTACGAGCTTTTCTTTGACGATGCGGTGATGGCGTCGCGGGAACTGCAGATTACGCTCACCTCTCGCAACAAAGAAAAGGGTGTGGCCGTGCCGATGTGTGGTGTGCCATATCACGCAGCCGAAGGGTACATTTCAAAACTGATTCGCAAGGGATTCAAGGTTGCCATTTGCGAGCAGATGGAAGACCCGCGTCTGGCCAAGAAATTGGTGCGACGCGAGGTCACGCGGGTGGTCACACCAGGAACCGCTGCCGATTCATCTTTGAGTTCCGAGGAGAACAACTTTCTGGCAGCGCTGGTGCAGACCGGCGACCGGGCGGGTTTCGCGGCTTTGGACCTTTCGACCGGCGAGTTTCGGGCTACCGAATTTCGCGGCGAAGATGCCGCACAGAGGATCCAGGACGAGTTACAGCAGTTAAGACCGAAGGAGGTTTTGTACGGATCGGCGGCGCCGTTGTTTGAGGCCGCGAGGCAAAGCAACGGTTTCGGGATCCGCTCCGCAGCCCAGGATCCTCGGGAGCGTTGTGGTCGGAGACACCGCTGGACGATTGGATTTTCTCACCAGACCACGCCATTCCCCTGCTGGAAAATCATTTTGGAGTGTTGTCGCTCGAAGGCTTCGGATTGGCCGGCAAGCCAGCCGCAGCCTCGGCGGCGGGCGCAATCCTCTACTACGTACGTTCCACGCAGCGCGGGACCCTGGACCATGTGGACCGCATTGGGTTCTACGAACGGCAGAACTGCCTGGTGCTGGATGCTGTGACGGTGCGAAATCTTGAGCTGATTGAGCCTCTGTTTGCCAACACTGACGAAGGCGTCACACTGTTTCGTTCGATTGACGCCACCGTCACGCCGATGGGCAAACGCCTGCTGCGCTCATGGATGCTGCGGCCGTCGATTGAGAGCGCTGAGATCAATGCGCGCCTGGACGCAGTGGAGATCCAGGTCAAAGATCTGGTCGCGCGCGAGGAATTGCGGCGTGCTCTGGATGGCATTCTGGATCTGGAACGGCTTCTGAGCCGGGTGACGCTGGAGACGGCAAACCCGCGTGATGTACTGGCGCTGGCAGCCTCACTGGGAAAGATTCCGGCGGCGCGGGCCGCCCTGGCCCGGTTTGGCGCCGAGCGGCTACAGACTCTGCACCGCGCTGTCGACGAACTGGCCGATCTGCGCGCTCGCATCGAGGCCACCATAGTGCCTGAGCCGCCGCTTTCGCTCAGCGACGGCGGCGTGATTCAGCCTGGCGTGGAACCAGAACTGGACCAACTTCGCGACCTCAGCCGCAACAGCAAGCAATACCTGGCGCAGATCGAATCACGAGAGCGGCAGCGCACCGGAATTGGGTCGCTGAAGGTGAAATTCAATTCGATTTTTGGCTACTACATTGAAATATCCAAGGCCAATCTCCACCTGGCGCCCGCTGAGTACGAGCGCAAGCAGACATTGGTCAACGCAGAACGATTCACCACGCCTGAATTGAAGGAGTACGAGTCCAAGATTCTCGACGCACAGGAGAAGATCGTCGAAATCGAGCGGAGGCTGTTTGCGGAACTGCGATCAGCAATTGCAGGGGAGGCGCGACGCATCCGGCAGACGGCGCTGGCATTGGCCGAGGTGGACGTACTGGCCGCTTTGGCACACATTGCGGCTCTGCGTAGTTACTGCCGGCCGAGGTTTGATGATTCCGCCGACCTCGAGATCGTCGGAGGACGCCATCCGGTGATCGAACAACAGAATCTCGCCGGGGAGCGTTTCGTTCCCAACGATCTCTATCTCAATTCAACCACCCATACGGTGCTGGTGCTGACCGGGCCCAACATGGGAGGCAAGTCAACCTATCTGCGGCAGACAGCGTTGGCAGTAATTCTGGCACAGATGGGATCGTTTGTGCCGGCAAGTTCAGCGCGGCTGGGAATTGTGGATCGCGTGTTCACACGTATCGGAGCTAGTGACAATCTGGCCCGGGGCCGGTCGACTTTCATGGTCGAAATGACGGAGACGGCGGCAATTTTGCATACGGCGACACCGCGGTCGCTGATTCTGTTGGATGAGGTCGGACGCGGCACATCCACCTACGACGGTCTGGCCATTGCCTGGGCGGCGGTCGAATACATTCATGCCCGCACTCGGGCCAAGACGCTATTTGCGACGCATTATTTCGAGCTGACCGAACTAGCGGAACGGCTGTCTGGGGTGAAGAACTATCACGTTTCAGTAAAAGAGACAGGGACCGGCATCGTGTTTTTGCGTAAAGTTGAGCCCGGGGCTGCCGATCGCAGTTACGGGATTGAAGTGGCGAAGCTGGCGGGATTGCCAAATGAGGTGGTCGAACGGGCCCGTGAAGTGTTGGCTGAGCATGAGAGCGCCGAGCAGCGGTTGACGGCGCACCTGGCGAGCGATGAACTGCAACCGCGCCCACCGGCACAGTTGACTATCTTCACGCCGTTATCGCAGCCGGTGTTGGAGCGCTTGCGGGAGGTAGACTTGAATCGGCTGACGCCGCTTGAAGCGCTGAATCTGTTGGCGGAACTAAAGAAAGAGATCTAACCACAGAGGACCCGGAGGTGCACACGAGCCCAATCTCGGCGGTCGGCCAGTTGATTATTCTCGGGTTCGATGGCACCGAAATGTCGCCGGGCCTCGGTTCCCTGTTGAGGCATATTCAGCCGGCCGGCGTGATCTTGTTTGCACGCAATATCGTCAGTGCACAACAGACCCACAAGTTACTCAAAGACTGTCGGGCATGCGTCTCCAATCCATTGTTCACATGCGTCGATATGGAAGGCGGCAAGGTTGATCGGTTTCGGAATGTTACCGGTCCCACACCGTCAGCAGCGGAAGTCTACGCCACGGGCGACCGACGGCTTTTTCGCAAGCACGGCAGAGTCATCGGCGAGTCTTGCAGAGCCCTGGGGTTCAACACCGACTTTGCGCCCGTAGTCGATCTGGCATTCGAAGCATCGCGCACGGTCATGAGTTCGCGAGCTGTGGCGGCCGATCCCAAGGAAGCTGTCACCTATGCTCGGGAGTTCCTGTCTGGGCTGCGTTCGGCGGGGGTTTTGGGAGCGATCAAGCACTTTCCGGGATTGGGAGAAGCGAATCTAGACACCCATCACGAGCTGCCGAGTGTTGAGAAGTCGTGGAAACAACTTTGGCAACAGGATATGTCGCCCTATCGCTCATTGCGCCGGGACGCTCCGATGGTGCTGGTGGGGCATGCAGCCTATCCGGAGGTCACGGGAGATCGCTCGCCGGCGTCGTTGTCGAAGAAGTGGATTACGGATGCTCTGCGCAAGAAGATCGGCTACCGTGGGCTGGTAGTGTCCGATGATCTGGAAATGGGCGGCGTCCTGAAAGCCGCGTCGATCGGGCAGGCCGCCGTCGGTCACATTCGAGCGGGCGGCGATCTGTGCCTGGTGTGTCACGTTGCAGAACATGTGGAGCAGGCGTACGAGGCGCTGACTCGCGAAGTAGAGAGTGATCGCAAATTTGCCCGGCGCTGCCAGGAGTCACTGACGCGAGTGCAGAGGTTCAAGAAGAAATCGAAAGAGTTGCGGCGAAGAACACCCACTCCTTCCGCGGAGAAAGTTCAGAATCTGTCACGCCAGCTGTGGGAGTTTGGTGAGCAGGTGCGACTAGAGACCATCAAGCAACAGGATAAGGCATGATCGTCGCCGGGGTGATGAGCGGGACTTCTGCCGACGGAATCAACGTTGCCCTGGTGCGGCTCGGCAGCTCTCGCCACCGGCTGGAACTGTTGGGGCACGCTGAATACCCCTATCCGAAAACGGTTCGCCAGTTGGTTTTGAAGACGATGAACTCGCGACAAGCTAGCGTCGCTGATCTGGCCCGGCTGGACTTTCTCCTGGGGGAACTCTACGCGGACGCCATACTCGAGGCACAGCGACGCTTTCGCGTAAAAGCCGAACTGGTCGGTTGCCACGGACAGACCATCTACCATCAGGGCGAGGCTAGAGTGTTTCTTGGGCGGAAGCTGGCCGTCACCTGGCAAACCGGGGAAGGCTCCGTAATTGCGGCTCGCGTGGGCGTGCCTGTGGTGTCTGACTTTCGTCCGGCGGACATGGCAGCGGGCGGCAAGGGTGCGCCGTTGGTTCCCTTCCTGGACTTTCTGATCTATCGTGATGCGCGTATCGGCCGCATTGTCCAAAACATCGGGGGCATTGCCAACCTGACGGTGATCCCTGCCGGAGCATCGAGCACGCAGGTGACGGCGTTCGACACCGGGCCGGGAAATATGGTGATTGACGCCGTGATGGACCGGCTGTTCCACCAGCCGTATGATCGCGAGGGGCGCATAGCTGCATCGGGCAAGGTTCTGGATCGTGTAGTCGCAGAAGTCTTGCGTAGGCCTTTTTTCCGACGGAAGCCGCCCAAGACCGCCGGGCGCGAAGAATTTGGACGAGAGTTCGCCGACAAGTTTGTCCGACGCTGCGGACGCGCAGTTCCACGGGACATCGTGGCCACAGCCACGGCACTCACAGCGAGATCGATTGCGCATTCGCTTCAGCGTTTCGTTCTGAAAAAGCCGGGTACCTATCGCGAGTACATCGTCTCTGGCGGCGGAACTCGAAATCGAACGCTGATCGCGATGTTGGCCGTTGAGTTGCGACCGCTAGGGCTGAAGATCAGGTCGTCCGACGAGTTTGGACTCCCCTCGGAAGCGAAGGAGGCGGCGGCTTTCGCACTCCTCGCCTATGAGACCTGGAACCGGCGGCCATCGAATGTTCCGTCCGCAACCGGCGCAAAGCGACTGGCAATTCTTGGGAAGATTTCCTATGGATAGCCAGCCTCGCCGTTGCGCGATGAACCAAGCGAAAACACCGGTGCCCACTTGGTTCGTGGTAATTCTCGTCGCCTCGGTTTCGGTATTGTCTGCGTGCTCCGCGAAGCCTGATCCGAATACGCTGGTTATGATCATCGAGAGCAGTCCTACCAACCTCGATCCGCGGGTGGGACTGGATGCGTATTCAGAACGCATCGACACGTTGTTGTTCGACGATCTACTCACCCGTGACGAACATCTGAACGTCCAACCGCAGTTGGCCGAACGCTGGGAGGTTCCCGACCCCAGGACTTACATTTTTCATCTCCACCATGGGGTGAAATTTCACGACGGGCGAGCGCTCACGTCGCGCGATGTGAAGTGGACGTTCGATTCCCTGCTCGAGGGCAAGATTCGCAGCACCAAAGCGGCGACTTACCGCTGGGTCGAACGTATAGAGGCACCAGACGACTTTACGGTCGTCTTTCACCTAAAGGAACCGTTTACACCACTACTGTGGAATCTGTCTGACGGAGCGATCGGCATCGTGCCTTACGGAGCAGGCAGCGAAATCTCGGGTCACCCCATCGGATCGGGGCCATTTCGTTTCGTGAGCGCCGAGCAGGACAAAGAAGTCGTCATCGAACGCAACGATGAATATTGGGGCGAGAAACCGAAGTTGCCGCGGGTGCGTTTTACAGTTGTCCCCGACACCACTACGCGAGCGCTGGAACTGCGTAAAGGGAGCGCGGACGTCGCCCTTAATGCGTTGACCGGGGACCTGGTGCTGGCGCTCGAAAAACAGTCTAACCTGCAGGTCCTCCACGCAGCCGGCACGGTGCTGTGGTATCTCGCATTCAATACTCGCGATCCGATTCTGAAGGATTCCCGGGTGAGGCAGGCGCTGGCTTACGCGATCGACCGCCGGCCGATGATTCACTACCTGTTGCGTGATTTCGCTCGACCAGCGGACAGCCTGCTACCGCCGGAAAGCTGGGCGTACGATCCCGAACTAACTCGGTATGACCACGACCCGGAGCGGGCGCGGCAACTGCTGGAGCAAGCCGGATATCCCGCCATCAACGGCGTGCGCTTTCACCTCACCATGAAAACTGGGACCGAAGAGAGCACGCGATTGCTGGCCGCGGTCCTGCAGCAGCAACTGCGGGAGGTCGGCATCGTGCTCGATATCCGCACCTTTGAGTTTGCCACTTTCTTTGCCGACGTAACTCGTGGAGCTTATCAAGTGCATTCCCTCCGCTGGGTGGGCGGGAATGAAGACCCTGACATCTTTGAGTACGTATTTCATTCCAGCAAGTTCACACCCAATGGAGCCAACCGGACGTTCTATTCCAATCCCCATCTCGACATGTTGATCGATCAAGCACGCAGCGAACTCGACCAGGAACATCGCAAGCGGCTTTACGCAGAAATCCAACAGGTTCTGGTTGTTGACCAGCCCTATGTCGAGCTGTGGTATCAGGACAACGTAATGGTGCACTCGAAGCGGGTACACAACTTAAAACTGGATCCGTCGGGGAATTACGACTTCCTGAAGACGGCCGAGTTGGAGAAGTGAGTTTCCGGACGCGTACGAACGAGACCACCGGTGGCCCGGTTGAATCTCAGCCGCCTGAAAGTGCGTGGTACCATCGATTTCATGCGCATTCTTTTTATTGGTGACATTTTTGGCAAGCCGGGACGCACTCTGGTCAAAGAACGCCTACCCGGCCTGGTCAAAGACCATGCCATTGATCTGGTCATTGCCAATGGGGAGAATGCCGCTGCTGGGTTCGGGATTACGCCGCCGCTGGCGGAAGATTTATTTGAGCTGAGGATTGACGTCATCACCACCGGCAATCACGTCTGGGACAAACGCGAGATCGTAGATTACTTTGAGTCGGCCGATGGCAACCCTCACAGCCCTGCCCGCCGTTTGTTGCGGCCGGCGAACTATACGCCGGGTATGCCGGGATGGGGCAGTTATCAGGGGCGGAAGGGCGACACCTCTTACGCGGTGCTGAATCTGCAGGGTCGAGTGTTCATGGCTGCGAACGATGATCCCTTTCGGGTGGTCGACCAACTGCTGAAAGAAATTACTGCGAAAGTGATCGTGGTCGATATCCACGCCGAAGCGACCTCGGAGAAGATGGCGATGGGGTGGTATCTGGATGGCAGAGTCACGCTGGTGGTTGGAACCCACACCCACGTTCCGACCGCAGACGAGCGGGTATTGCCGAATGGGACTGCCTACATCACCGATGTTGGAATGACCGGCCCGTATGACAGTGTGATCGGCGTGAAAAAGGAGTTGATTGTGGAGAAGTTCCTCAAGAACATGCCAACCCGATTCGAAGCCGCGACCGGCGATGTTCGGCTGTGTGCTGTGGTGGTTGATTGTGACGAGGCCACGGGACGGGCGAGAACGATCCAGCGAGTGATGATGAGTTGAGCGAAGGGGTTAGGCTTTCAGGGCCTTTTCCAATTGCCGGCGGTTTTCGACCGGCAGGTGACGCAAAGCAGAGCGGGCAAGCGCGATGTACACAGCTCTCGCTTCCGGAATTTTCTTCAGAGCCTGCAGGTGCTTGCGCACAATTTCTGCGTCCCCGCGAACCAGCGGACCACTGAACGCCCCGGCCGGACCGAGAGCAGCATAGTTCACGAACGTCTGACAGACGATGGGCAGCATCATTCGGCGGGCTTCGGCAGTTTTCAACCCCGCCGAACGCGCAACCTCCTCAGCGGTGACCAGGGCGGCCACCAGCAGAGGAGACGCGAACGCTCCCCAGGCGTGATAGGCGGCCTTATTCTGCTTGCGAATGAGGAAGGCTCGCGCTCCGAAATCACCCACCACGCGCCGTGCGAGGCGTACTGCCGGAGCGTCGCCCTCAACAGCAAAGCTGATGCCCTTCATGGTTGGAACTGCGCCCCTCACAAAGGTCATCATGGGATGGACGGAAGCCACTTTGGCCCCTCGTTTACGGAGAGCAACCAGGGCATCGCTGCCGAGCGCGCCGCTGGAATGGAAGAATGTTTTCCTTCGCCAGCTTCTCAGGGCGGCCAGGTCGGCAGCGACAACCGCAATCTCCCGGTCAGGGACGCAGAGCCAGATGAGCCCAGCGTCCAGCCTCGCATTCTCGCGATGGGAAGAGCGTGCCTTCAGCGTTTGGGTAAGGGCACGGGCCTGAAGGGCAGACGCGGGGTGTCCGCGAAACCATTTCACAGATCCGGTATCCCGCTTTGGTCAACTGCAATGCCAACGCCGTACCCAGTCTTCCTGGCCCGACAATCGCGATGGTGGGTCTCGCGGGCATTGACGGCAGCATAGCAGGCCAGTTGGTCGGCGGCAAAAGCGGGCGAAAGCAAGACACAGGAAATATCCACGCCTTCCTCTGAATTCCGGAACGAAAGCCGCGCGCCGGAAACACTAACCAGGCCTTATATTGTTGGAATGACAAAAAAGCAGAAAGCGCGTGTGCTTTCCTCCCGAGTCGCTTACCGCGGGCCAGCCTTTTGGGTGACCACCGATCAGGTGCGGGAACCCAGCGGCGTGCAGGCTCGCCGTGACATCGTGCACCATAGCGGCTCGGTCGTGGTACTAGCGGTCGACGATACCGGTCGCGAACCCAAGGTTCTGCTGCTCCGGCAATATCGCCACGCCGCCCAACAATATCTGTGGGAACTGTGTGCGGGCCGAATCGACGCTGGCGAAAAACCCTTGCCCGCTGCCAAGCGCGAACTATTAGAAGAGACGGGATACAGCGCGAAGCATTGGGAGCGCATTTTTCGGTTTTACGCCAGCCCCGGCTTCGTGGCGGAGACGATGGCTGTGTATCTAGCGCGCGGGTTACGGGCCGGGCAGGCGCAACCAGAGGAAGATGAGGTAATCGAAACTCGATTCTTCCCGCTCCGGGATGCGGTCAAAATGGTTATGCGGAATACCATCCGTGACGCCAAAACCATCTCCGCGATATTGTGGCTGGCCCAGACAAATCGCCGGTAACCATCTTCGAAATAGTGCCCCTTTGAGCGGTTGTCTTCTCTTGACAGCGTGGGCCTCTGGCTCGAAAATGACAACAAATCGGAAAGCGTGACTTCACACCGTTTAGAGGTCACGCACAGGGGGCGTACGTGGAACGTTTGAAAGGCACAGTCAAGTGGTTCAACAATGCTAAGGGCTATGGGTTCCTGGGACGTGACGACGGAGCGGACGTTTTTGTCCACTACAGCGCCATCACCACTGAGGGATACAAGAGCCTGCAAGAAGGGGACCTGGTCGAGTTTGAGATTACCCAGGGACCCAAGGGTCCGCAAGCGGCTAATGTTACAAAAGCCTCTTGAAGTAGAACTTTAAGCAGCGGGAAGTCTCACCAATCTTCCTGGCCACCGACACGAAAGTTTTCCCCTCCAGCGTGTGGTGGAAGTTTCGTACTTTGCCCAGCCGCGGGAGCAGTGTGTCCAGGCGAAGGTAGGTCTCTCTTTCTCTCCGGCGCGATCTTGTTTACTCTGGATAGCGCATGGACAACAAGGCCATCGCCGGCATCCTCTACGAGACGGCCGATCTGCTGGAGATTGACGCCGCGGATTCGTTCCGCATTCGTTCCTACCGCAATGCCGCCGAGGCGATTGAGGCCCTGCCCCAACAAATCGCCGACCTGATCCACGAACCCAAGAAGGTGTTGGAGATCCAAGGCATCGGCAAAGGAATGCTGCTCAACTTGCAGGAGATGTTCAAGGAGGGCCGGCTCTCGATTCATGCCGAGCTGTTGAAGAAATACCGGCCTTCGATGCTTGATCTGCTGAAAATCCAGGGTCTGGGACCGAAGACTATCGCCCTCATTTGGAGTGCCTACCAGGTGAGCGATTTGGAGGGCGTGGAGAAATTGGCGCAGGAAGGTAAGATCCGTGAGCTGCCACGGATGGGTGAGAAGCAGGAAGCCAAGCTGCTCAAGGCCATTCAAGACTATCGGCGCATTGCCGGACGCTTTCTTCTGGACGCCGCGGAAGCGCAAGCAGAGAAGATTATCGATCATCTGAAGGGATTCCCTGGGGTGGAGAAAGTGACTCCTGCCGGGTCGCTGCGACGCGGGCGGGAAACGGTAGGCGACCTCGACATTCTGGTGACCGGCAAGGCGTGTTGCAACGACGCTACAAGAGAGAAACTCATTGATCACGTCATCAAGCTACCGGGCCTGATGGAAATCATCGCGCGCGGTGAGAACAAGGTCAGCTTCCGCCTGCGGGCAGGCATGCAGGTGGACGTCCGGTTTCTGGCGCCTGAGTCTTTCGGCGCTGCTCTGCAGTACTTCACCGGAAGCAAGGCGCACAACGTGGCCCTGCGCCAGCGCGCTCTCAAGATGGGATACACGCTCAGCGAATACAGTCTGGCGCGACTGGACACTGAGAAAATGGTCGCAGGCAAGAGCGAAGTAGACATCTATGCCAAGCTGAAGCTGGACTACATTCCACCGGAACTGCGGGAAAATCTGGGCGAAATCGACGCCGCCGAGAAACACACGCTACCAGCGCTGATTACTCGCGAGCTGATCTTCAGGGCGACGTACACATGCACACCGTCGAAACCGATGGCCGCAACACCATCGAAGAAATGGCCGAGGCGGCACGGGCGCACGGCTACAAATACATGGCGATCACTGACCACTCCAAGAACCTGGCGTTTGCTAATGGGCTGGACGACAAGCGGGCGGTTGAGCACGTGAAGAAGATTCGCAACGCCAATTCTGTGATCGAGGGCATTCGCATCTTTGCGGGAATCGAAGTTGACATTCTGGCGGATGGCACGCTGGACCTTTCGGATTCTGTGCTGGAGGAAATGGATCTGGTGATCGCGAGTGTACATTCGCACATGAATCAAAGCCCGACTGAGATGACGGACCGGCTGCTCAAAGCGGTCGAGAATCCGAACACTTCGATCATCGGCCATCCCACAGGCCGCCAGTTATTGCGGCGCGAGGCTTATCCGTTTGACGTGGATGCGGTCATGAAGGCCGCAGCCCAGCGCAAAGTCGCGATGGAACTAAATTCGTTCCCCGAACGACTGGATTTGTGCGATCGCCACCTGCGGCTGGCCAAGCAGTACGGGGTGAAGATCGTGATTAACACCGATTCCCACCACACATCGCATATGGACAAGATTCGTTTTGGCATTCTGCAAGCGCGACGGGCGTGGCTGACCAAGGAAGACGTGCTGAACACTCTGCCGGTGGAAAAGTTTGCCAAAGCGATGAAACATGGGCAGGCGTGACAGTCAGCCCCAACGTCCAGCGGGCCACCGGTTGCGAATTTACTGCGGCGAAAAAACGACTAGAATGACACGAACACTATGACTGAACCAACGCCGCCGCCGACACCTCCCGCCCCGCCCGTAGCGACTCCACCTCAACCGCGCACCGATTTTCGCATCGACGAGGAGTTCGGCACCGCGAAGAAAAACCTGCCACCGATGAAGATTATCGGGATCGGCATTGCGATCATCGTGGTGCTCTGGGCGATTGCCGCTTTCCTGCAGCGGCCGCGGCCCACGGCGACCGGGGCGATTGACGAAGTAGTTTCCGTTGAAATTCCCAACCAGCACGCCGTGATCGTAGCCATCAATGTGGCGTTCCGGAATAATGGCGCCAAGCCATTCTTCATTCAGACGATCAAAGCCGACCTGCAAACTACCGATAACGACTTTTCTTCTGACGCGGCATCTGCCGTGGATTTAGACCGTTACTATCAAGCCTTCCCTGCATTGAAACAGTACGCTGGGACGCCGCTACAACGTGAGGGCAAGGTCGATGTGGGCAGTCAGGCGAAGGGAACCATCGTGGTGAGCTTTCCGGTGACTCCCGAGGCTTTTGCAAGCCGCAAAATGTTGCGAGTTACGATTCAGCCCTACGATCAGGCAGTCCCGCTGGTTCTTACCAAGTAACTACGACCCACGGCAGTCTCAATTTCAGACACAACAAGTCAACCAGTCGATGACTGGTAGTGACAAACTGGGTAGCGGGGTTGAAGAAATAGTTGCTAATGCTTCTGCAAAAACCTTCTGCGTACCAGATGGGTATTGGCGTCGGGCTTGATCTCGTCGTACTTCAGGCAACTGATGGAGCCGTCCACTTCCAGCACCGCCAGCGCAACATCTTTCGCGCTGGCAATGCCATGCTCCCGCAAGGAACGATGAAGTTCATCCATGCTGACGTGTTCTTTCGCCATGTGAGCGGTAATGATCTCGCCGTCATGCACCAGCAGACTGGGCTGGCCCTGAACGAATTTCCGGAAACGGCGGTTGCCGCCCGAGAGCTCAGCCACCAGGTAATTCAATACCAACAAAGTGGAGGCGGCCACTACCCCGCCCAGTAGTGAGGTGTCTGAGCCGGTCATGGCGTTCTGCACCGCATTGCTGATGAGCAGCAACAGAGTCAGATCGAAGGGGGTCATCTGGCCCACCTCTCTCTTGCCGCTGAGGCGAACGCCCGTGAGGACAACGAGGTAAATCACCGCCGTCCGTAACACAATCTCGCCGATTACTCGCGCACCGGGAAACATGCGAGCTATTCGCCGGTAGTGACGGGAGTGGGCGCGTTCTTGGGCGTGCTGAGATAGCCCGTGGCCTGCTTCTTGTCCACTGACCACACCACCAGCTCGTACAACATGTGGTCGCGGCCGGTGTAAAACTGGATGGGTTCGCTGACGTTGCGGTCCTTCTTCTCGATGGTCCTGTCATCAGCGCTTACCGTGATTGTAAACTTGCCCTTCTTGGGATCAGTCTTCTTGAGCTGCAAACTAATAGTAGAGACGGGTTGCGGACTGGCGCCCTTAACCAGCGTGAATTCGAAGTAGTTGCGATCGCCTTTGTGCTTGAGGACCTCAAGATCCTGGCGGGTGTTCGCGATCAGGCCGCTCTGCACCCCGAGATCGCCGATGGTGCTTTGCAGCTTGGCGATGGTGGCAGCAAGTTCGGTCTTGGTGGAAGCAACGTCAGTTTTGACGCCGCCGACGTCGGTCTTGACATTGTTAATGTCGCCGGTCACTGCGCTGATTTGCTTCTTCTGCTCTTCGGCGAGGCGCTGCTCGGCGGCGTGCTGCTGGCGCTGCAATTCGGACGAGCGGTCGGCCAGTTCTTTCTTGGTCATGCCCAACTGTTTTGCCAGGGCTTCTGAATCAGCTTCAGCGGACTGCATGCGCTTGGTAAGCTCGGCAATTTGCGCGTTGCTGGCGCCCTGCCCCTTGGACAGCTCGTCAATGCGCCCACGCAACATGTAAAAGCAGTAAGCCGAACCGGCAACAAAGATCACCGCCAGCAACAGCAGGATCCACTTGCCGGCATTGCCCCCCGACTCCGTGTGGACTTCAGCTACTTGTTGGCCCTCGTCCGACATAAAGGTCTTCTCCTGGATGTGGTGGTTTTGGTTGTGACCATTGTTGAGCAGCCGGGCGCGAGTGTCAAATGCATGAGCGACTTAGAGGTGGCGATCAAGACGGCAATGGCAACAAGAATGGCATTGTAAATGGCATAACCTATGGTAGAATGTCATCATGCTTACCACGCTGACGGTAGATAAGGCCGGCCGGGTCGTACTGCCCAAGCCAGTGAGGGAAGAGTTGCAACTCGCGCCGGGCGATTCCCTGGAGTTGGAGAGTTCTGAAGATCGCATCGTTCTGCGCCCGACCCGGGGAAACGGACGCATGTATAAGAAACAGGGCGTCTGGGTGTTTCACTCCGGGGCTCCCTTTACGCAAGAGGTGGTAGAAAAGACGGTCCGTCGAGTGCGTCGTGAACGCGAGCGCCAGATCGTGGGCAAAGTCCGGTGAAATGGTTCTTTGATACCTCAGTCTTGTATGCAGTGCTACTCGACGACCACCCCCATCACCAGGCCAGCCTGGCCGTCTACTTGCGAGCGGATCCGGCGCAAGGCGGGTGCGCGGCCCACAGCCTTGCGGAGTTGTACGCCACTCTGACCCGCATGCCCGGGCCAGATCGTCTCGGCGCCGACCAGGTATTGCTGGCCCTTGACGGTATCCGGGAGCGGCTCACGGTAGTCGCACTCGACCCTGACGAGTACCGCGCAGCTATCGGCGACGCGGCCGCAGAGGAGATTCTGGGGGGTACGGTTTACGATGCGCTCATCGCTCGCTGCGCACTGAAGAGCAAGGCAACGGTAATATACACTTGGAACCTCAAACACTTTCGCCGGGTCGGTCCCGAAGTTGCCAAGCGAGCACGGACCCCTTAGGCGACTCACAGTTTCACTTTCCTCAACCGCAGTGAATTCACAATCACCGACACCGAACTGAAGCTCATGGCGGCCGCTGCCAGAATCGGACTTAGCAGCCATCCAAAGAATGGATACAGGACACCGGCTGCGATGGGCACGCCAATCGAGTTGTAGATAAACGCAAAGAAAAGATTCTGTCGAATGTTGCGCATGGTGGCTTGGCTGAGCTTGCGGGCGCGCACAATGGCCGCCAGATCACCCTTCACCAGAGTGACGCCGCCAGTTTCCATGGCTACGTCGGTCCCTGTGCCCATGGCAATGCCGACATCGGCTTGGGCAAGCGCAGGGGCGTCGTTAATTCCATCACCGGCCATGGCGACGATGCGGCCCTCTTTTTGCAGGCGCTGCACCACAGCAGTCTTCTGCTCCGGCTGCACGCCAGCCTGAAATTCGGTGATATTCAGGGCACGAGCCGTACTCTCCGCTGTGCTTTGGCTATCGCCGGTCAACATGACAATGCGCAGTCCTGCGGTGCGAAGGTCCCGCAACGCCTGTGGAGTGGACGGCTTGATGGGATCGGCAATGCCAATCACGCCGCCAACGCGACCGTCGATTGCGACGAAAACTACAGTTTGCCCCTGGCGGCGTAGTGCGTCGGCTTGCTGAGCCAGGGCAGACACATCGACTTTCATCTCGCTCAGAAGAGTCTCGTTGCCGACCACCACCACCTTGCCCGCAACTTTGCCGGTCACGCCACTACCAGTTTTCGATTGAAACTCGGAGGCACCGGCTAGAGTGATATTGTTGGCCCTGGCAGCAGTCACCAGAGCAGCCGCCAGTGGGTGCTCGCTTCCCTGCTCCAGGCTGGCGGCCAGGCGTACCAACTGGGATTCGTCAAAGCCTGAACTCGCCACCACCGCTTCTACCGTCGGCTTGCCTTCGGTCAGGGTTCCGGTTTTGTCGAGAGCCAGGGTGTCAACTTTTTCGAGGGTTTCAAGGGCTTCGGCATTACGAATCAGCACCCCGGCCTGTGCTCCGCGGCCGGTGCCCACCATGATCGCCATCGGAGTTGCCAGTCCCAGAGCACAGGGGCAGGCGATGATCAGCACAGCTACGGCATTCACCAGCGCATGCGCAAGCCGCGGCTGCGGACCGAAAAAGCTCCACACAACAAATGTCAGCAGAGCAATGGCAATGACCGCAGGCACGAACCATCCGGCGACGCGGTCGGCCAGGCGTTGAATGGGCGCGCGGCTGCGCTGGGCCTGGCTTACCATTTGGACAATCCTCGCCAGCAGGGTTTCGCTCCCCACACGTTCTGCCTGCATCACAAATGATCCCGTTCCGTTGACCGTTGCACCCACCACACGACTGCCGGGTGATTTCTCCACCGGAATCGGCTCGCCGGTTACCATGGATTCATTTACCGAGCTGCTGCCTTCAACCACCACCCCGTCCACCGGGATTTTCTCGCCGGGGCGGACCCGCAGGCGATCACCGACTTTCACCTGATCCAGGGGAATGTCTTCTTCTTTGAGATCGCGCAGAATGCGGGCGGTCTTCGGGGTCAAACCGAGCAGCGCACGAATGGCCGCTCCGGTCTGGCTGCGAGCGCGGAGTTCGAGAACCTGCCCTAAGAGCACGAGCGTGACAATCGCCGCGGCGGCTTCGAAATACACAGGGGGCGTGCCCTGCATCTCGCGAAATGAAGAAGGAAAAATCCCTGGAGCCAGCGTCGCCACCAGGCTATACAGATACGCCACGCCGGTGCCCATCGCGATCAGGGTGAACATATTGGTGGAACGATTTACTATCGAGGCCCAGCCCCGTTGAAAGAATGGCCACCCACCCCAAAGCACAACCGGGCTGGCCAGCACTAACTCGATCCACGACAGCCAGCCAGAAAATACGCGTTGCACCGGCATGCCTGGAAGCATGGCGGCCATGGCAATCGCCAGAAGAGGAGTGGTCAGCGCCACACCTACCCAGAAGCGGCGAGTCATGTCCTGCAGCTCTGGATTCTCTTCTTCTTGCGCGGTGACGGTGCGCGGTTCCAGCGCCATACCGCAGATCGGGCACGTTCCAGCTCCCGGACGCACAACCTGGGGGTGCATAGGGCAGGTGTACTCGACGCGAGTGCTTGCGGTGGGCATCTCCGGCTCAAGTGCCATGCCACAGCGCGGGCAAGGCCCGGGCTTGCTCTGTTGCACCTCGGGGCACATCGGGCAGACGTAATTGGACCGAGCCCCCGGCGGTTTCGCGGCGGCGATCTGGACCACGGTAGGAGCCGGCCGCGGGGCCAAGTACTTCTGGGGGTCGGCCTGGAACTTCTCAGCACATCCCTGGCAGCAGAAGTAATAGGTCTGGCCGGCATGCTGTCGACTATGTTTGGCGGTGACCGGATCTACCGTCATGCCACAGACTGGATCTTTATACTTGGATCCCACTGCGGGCGGTTGGGCCATAGGCCCTTATAGATTACTCCGGCAGGGATTTGGATTGTTGTATGGTTATGTGAGGGGAAAGAGCCTTATGACCCAATTGGAAGTAGCTTACCGCTACGACAGTAGTCCAGGGGAACGAACTATGCGCGCGCTGGCGGGCATGCGCGAGGTCTATGGCATCCGCCGCATCAGTTTTGACGAGAAGGAAAGGATTGTCCGGGTGGAATTTGACGCGTCTCGGATGAAAGAGCCGGTGATTGCAGGATTGCTGCGTGGAGCAGGAGTAGATATCGGAGCAAGACTGCAATTGGCCTGAGCACTCGGGGGAGGGCTACCTTCGGCCAACCAAACTCAAGACGCTTTATTTAAAAGAATTTGAGCAGAAAAAGCAAGGGGCGTTCAAGAAAACCTCTGGCCGAAGTTATCTTCAAGAACGCCCCGTTGCGCGCCACTTCGTCTGCTTTGTCTTGTTGCATCCAGCGTGCCAATCATAACGTGCTGAAAATAGGTGATCGGGTGGTGACAGTTACCTGGTAGGAATTTCTAAGGTGCGAAAGAATTACGCGCGGCAGGTTGCGGGTACGTGCCGCGCCAAGCTGTTGAAATCCGCATCAGGGTGGCCGTCCCACTCGGTTGCAGCAGTTGAATCATTCCCAATTTTCATCGCGGCGCGAGTTTCCGTTATAATCGGACGCACCGCGCAAGTCCCAAGGATGCGCCCTTAGCTCAGCTGGATAGAGCGACTGGCTACGAACCAGTAGGTCGGGAGTTCGAATCTCTCAGGGCGCACCATCATTTCAATAACTTAGGGCACCGCCGATGGGTGCCCTTTTGCGTTTGTCCGTGAATTGTCCGTGTTCTACTTCCTTGCCAGTGCAACCACGTTCTCTTTTTTCACCGTCGCCAGATATCGCTGCGTCGCCCGGAGAGCCTTCCGCAAGTCGCTCTCTGAATCCACAGCGTAGCGCCGGAACATGGAATCGGTCTTGTGACCCGAGAGCTTCATGGCCGTGACCTGCGGGACGCCCGCTGCCAGCATGTTCCGGCAGGCGCTACGTCGCAAGTCATGAAACAGTCGCTTGATTCCCGCCTTCTTGCAGGCTGATGCCCATGACTTTCTGAATTCCCTGACCGGGTCACCCTGGCGGTGGAAGATTAAAGCCGACAGCATCACCGTGTCATTGACTTTGACCTGCCGTGCGGCCTTCCGCCTTGCAATCAGCGTGGACAACTCACCTTCGAGGGGAATCAGCCGGGGGGTGCCGTTCTTGGCGTTCTCTGCCCGCAAGCGGATGCAATCGCCGTCCAGGTCTTCCCAGCGCAACGAGGCAATCTCTCCCTTCCGCATTCCAGTGAGCCAGGCGAACAGCGTGAAGTCGGCCAGGGCAATGGGCAGATTTGCCATGACCCGGCGAATTTCTGACTCGGAAAAAAAGCCACGGCGCACATTGTCTCTTTCATCCAACCGACGAATCTCCGGCGCGGGCAATTTTGCCATTTTGTAGGCTTGTTTCAGAAGTTGCAGTGTGCGGTTGATGCTGGCCTTGGCATCTTCGTCCGTTAGCCGGTTTTCAATGTATTGGTCTACAGCCTCAGTGGTGAGAGCCGTTGCCCGCACTCTGCCAAAGTCAGCCCGGGCACGCTTGATGTTTGACAGGTTTTGTTGGCTGTCGATGCCGCGAATCTTGAAATCAGCCTTCAGGGCGTCCATCAGGTCGGCAATCGTGCGCCTGCGGTCGCGTTGTGTGATAAATGGCTTGCCCGGGTCTAGCTCGTGGGCGTGGACTTCCTTCAGTTTCGCCCGCAGATACTTCTGGGCTTTCGCCTCGTCCGTAGTCCGGGCCGTTTCGCGCTGTTCCCTGCCGTCAACGTAAAACGAAACCCACCAGTGCTCGCCCCGCTTGAAAATGCGCCCGTCGCCTCTCATGACCGCGTCCCTTTCTTCAGATACGAGGTGAGTGCCTTGGCCACGAGTTCCGACAACGCAACGTGCTCGTCTATGGCCCGATGCTGCACGGCATCCCAGAGTGATTGTGGCAGTCGCATGGTCGCTCTGGCCATTGGTTCGGGTTTCGGTTTCATGGCGTCACTGTAGCAGTGCGGCGTCTCCCAAGAGGAAACAAGCGGCGAATTTTCCAATCTGGATGATCTTCTTATTTGTAGTCGAGGGTTTGACTCCAAGCATGGAGTGAACTACAAGACTGTCCGCAGCTAGTACGATTGAGGTGCTGGTCGCCCCAACTATAATCAGAGTGCCTGTGTCCCTATCGACGGTAAGTCGATTTGAAGGAAGGGCCAGCCCGAGGAGTACAAGAAGCCACATTGTCATTTGGGGTCTGCTGTGCCGATACCGTTCCTCAGTCATGAAAAGCATTTTGCCACAAATAGAGAAACAGGCAATCGCGGAACCGCTGGAAACCCTGTTCGCCGGTCTCAGCCAAAGCATTGACGCCAGCAATGCGGGTCTGGTGCTGCCCACCAGCGACGAGCTTTACCAGGATGTGCCGAGAGTCAGAATCGTCGGGGACATGTTCAGACCCAAGTAAACCCGACCTATGGAATCACGTGGAACGGCACATTGCTGGTCAGCGTGCCGCTGGGCGTGGTCACGGTGACGTAGCCGGTGGTCGCGCCGGGAGGGACGGTGGCACGCATCAACGTATCGGAAACCACGGCGAAAGCTGCGGAAGTTCCATTCAGTGAAACGCTCGTGGTGCCGGTGAATCCTTGGCCGAGAATGCCGAAGGTCTGGCCTACTTTCGCGGGGTTGCGTACGAGACTCACGAATGGCCGGAGGCCCATGTTCAGGGTGAAGACCGTTCCGCACCCTTCATAACCACCGGTGTTGCAATCGCTCTTGTAGCTGCCCCCTGCAATAGTCGTACCGTAGAAAATTCCATTGGTAGCCTGAAGCAGTCCGCCCGCAGGGTTTGCGCCATCGCCTCCGACAAAACCGTGTTGGTACTGTAGACCGCCACTCGGGGTCATGACGAAGATTGTGCCATTCCCTGCGTCGCCTAGGGAAGTCGTACCGTAGAAGTTTCCGTCGGTACCCTGAACCACCGCATTCGGACGAGCGCCATCAGTCGTAGAGTTGAAAGTGTACAGCGTCGTCAAACTTCCCGATGAGGTCAATTGGAACAACGTTCCACAGCCCTCAGGTAAGCCGAAGGCGGACTGTCCTCCAGCGTTGGTGGCTCCATAAAAATTGCCGTCGGCTCCCTCCATTAGTGGAGCGTAGATGTACTGGCCATCAGTGCAGTTGGGTTGGGAGCAGAAATTGTATATCGTTGCTAGTTGACCGCTTGGCGTCATCTTGAAGACAGTGCCGCAGCCAAAAGATGCCTGGCAAAAGCTGCTGGTTCCGCCCCACAACGTTGTGCCATAAAAACTGTTACCGTCCGAGGCTAGAATCATCCCAGCGTACGGAACCGCGCCCTCAGGCCCGGTGAATGCATGTAACGTGGTCAGGGCCCCGTGCGGCGTGACCCTAAACGCTGTTCCGCAGCCACCGGGATTTGAATCCTTGCATGTAACGTCTCCGCCAGCAGACGTCGTCCCATAAAGATTGCCGTCTCGCCCTTCGACTAAACCTCCAAAGGGCGATGCGCCGTCAGGGCAGTTCGCTTGGGCACAAAAACTATAGAGCGTGGTTATTTTTCCCTGCGGGCTGACTTTGAAAACCTCGCCTAGGTTATTGGCACCGCCATCGCCGGTTGTCCCATAAAAGTTCCCGTCGGTGGCAAGCACAAGGTTCGCTAACGGTGTGGAGCCTGCGCCTCTTTTGAAATCAAGATTGACTAACTCTCCGGACGGATGAATTTGTACTACGGTTCCGCAGCAGGAAGTGCTGACGCCACCGCGAGACATTGTTCCGTAAAGGTTCGCGTCGATTCCCTGGATGAGCGCATCAGCGGGGTTGGTACCATTTGCCGGGTTAAGCTTTATGAGCGTTTGGAGAGTCTGGGCCCTAGGAGCAATCGCCGTCGCGGCGCAGAGCACAAACAAAACGCAGGCCACTCTCCACGTCCTAAGCCTGGTCATCGGGAAATCCTCCATGTGCGAAATCGAAATCGCGGCCTACTCACGCGGGAGACGGGGCTCAGCCCGGCTTTGACCGCAAGGGGAGAAACGTGCGGAGTGCCGAACGCCAACCATTGTCCTCCCCGCTGGACTAGTGGTCAAGGTCGAAAGCGAAGCCAATACCTTTTCGAGATTGACCTTGCGGGACAAGCAGGCGATTGTACCGCCTTTTGTCCGTAAACATGGGCCAAAGTGATGCAAGAAGGAACCAAGAGCAGGAAGGGACTCTCAGTGTTTCGTTGCAGTTAGTTGTGCCGGTTTGTTCCGCGTGTAGGGCAGAATCG
>CAVTHF010000017.1:0-83150 GCA_963734415.1 uncultured Acidobacteriota bacterium
TCGTTGAAAACCTTGAGGAGATCGGGGTTCTTCGCATCCTGCGAGGAAGTTGCGAAATCGGGCACGGCAACACGCACCTTCTCCACGCCCAGGCCCGTGCCGGTGCGGATCCAGTCCTGCGCATTGGCGGGAACCATCAGCCACAATAAGACAGCAAGAAGAAGCGATACAAAACTCGTCGAATTTGATTTGCCTAATTGCATAACTCTCATTGTTCGGCCAGAAGCCAAGGGCGAAGAGCTCAAAGCTATCTCTTGTAATCGAACCAGAACTCTACGGACACTTTGTTGCCAGAATAGTCCGAAGGCAATGGGCCGAACGTATCAATACGTTGTAAAGCTCGAACCGCCGACTGATCGAGCGAGGGCACTCCGCTCGACTGCTCCACCGTCACATTGCTGGGCCGACCATTGCTAGTGATGTCAAACGTAAGATAGACTCGGCGCGCTTCGCTGATTCCCGGATCCACTTCGTACTTCAGCCAATTCTCTGAAACTTTCTGCTGCACCACGCGCACGTACCATGCGAAGCGGGTACCAAAATCTCCGCCACCGCCGGTAAAACCGAATCCGCCCTTGGCCCCGCCGGCGCTGAAAATGCCGTAGGGTCCGCTGACCGGGCCGCCTTCTCCGAAGGGAACCACGTTGCTGGCTTCCTCCACCGGTTCCGCCTGCGGCTTGCGCCGAGTAGAACTGGTTTTCGGTTTCTGCTTGGTGTCTTTATCCGGAATGGCGATGGCTTCGGGTTCCTTTTCCTCCACTTTGGGCAACGACTGGCTGACTCCCTTGGATTCGTTGGCCAGTACGTTTTGCGTCTGCGTGGGATTGGCGGGGAGTGGAATTGTACTGACTAGCGTCACACCCATGGCCTCTCCAGTTCCTCCAATTCCCCAAGTCTCACGTCGTCCGCCGCTGGCCACGGCCGCATATAGGACAATGCCGCCTGCTACCAGGATGTGTAGAGCCACCGACCAGGCCACGTTGTGGCCCCAGCGGTCGTGCTCGAAGAAAATCTCAGCGTTGGTTGCCATGGGATACCAGTGGCTGGGTCACGATGCTGACATTGGTGATTCCCGATTGCTTGACTGCGTCCATCACCGTGGCGAAGGCGCCAAAGGGCACGTCCTCGTCGGCGCGGATAAAGATCGGCTGATGCTGTGGATCGCGAATCTTCGCCCGCAGTTGGGTTGAGATTTCATTGATGTTGATCGGACTATTTCCGAGGAAAACACGCTGCTGCTTATCGATGCTCAGAACCAGCCGTTCTTCGGTAATTTCCTTTACGGTGCGAGTCTTGGGTACATTGACCTCAATTCCCGACTGCAAAATCGGCGCGGTGACCATGAATATGATCAGTAGCACCAGAACCACGTCCACCAACGGGGTGATGTTGATGTCGGAGAGGGAAGTCTGAGTACGTCCGTTGGCGGCAGTGAAAGCCATTACCGGCGCACCTCCACCGGTTGCGGCTGGCGCTCGATGGCGTTCAACATCTCGAGCGAGAAGTCGTCTCCTCGGGACGCAAATTCGCGGATCGAACTGCCGATCAGGTTATAAGCGATCACCGCGGGAATGGCGGCGGCCAAGCCGGCCGCGGTGGTAATCAGGGCCTCTGAGATTCCCGGGGCTACGGCCCGCAAGGTGGCGGCGCCTGCAGTGCCCAAGCCGTGAAATGCGTCGATGATGCCCCAGACGGTTCCAAATAACCCAACAAACGGCGTCACTGCGCCGGTGATGGCAAGCCACGGCAGGTTACGTTCAAAACGGGTTAGTTCCTCCGAGGCGGCGATTTGCATGGCACGCTGAACAGCAATGGGATTCTTAACTAGGCCGCTGGAGTTGCCTCCCTGCCGCCGGTACTCTTCGTAACCTCCGCCGAACACGGCAACCAGCGGACTCGGCTTGAACTGCTCGGCAACCGTGGCAATGTCCTGCAAACGCTGGGCCTTGCGAAAGGCGCGCAGAAAGCGGCCACTCTGCACCCGGGCCCGCCGCAGCAGGCTCCATTTAGAGAGGATGATGGCCCAGGAAATCACGCTGAACAGCAAGAGAAGAAGGAGAACCACCTTGGCGACCGGCCCGGTTTCGCCGACCAAATCAACGATCTCGCCGCCGACCACCACCGCCAACAATAGAGATGAGTGCATTTCGGTTAGAAGATTCCTCTTTGGATTATAGACGAACTGCAATGGCCGACCCGTTGGCAAACTTGGAACCGAGAACTGATCAATGGCGGTCGGATTTCATGTTATGCTGCGACCAACTTCTGCATTCCAGGATCAACAGTGCTGGCTGAGTTGCGGCTGGAAAACTACGCAGTCATTGACAATGTCGCGGTACAGTTCGCTTCCGGGCTGAATCTGTTGACCGGCGAAACCGGAGCCGGAAAGTCCATCCTGATTGATGCACTCGCCTTACTTCTGGGCGACAAGGCTTCCACCGATGTAATCCGTACCGGCTCCGAGCGGGCTGTGATCTCGGCAGTGTTTGAAATTGAAGGTGGGGCGGAGAAGACCGTCGCTAGCATTCTGGAAACGAACGGGATCGATGGCGAGGATGATTCGGTCATCTTGCGGCGGGAAATTGCGGCCGGGGGCAAAGGCCGGGTCTTCGTGAATAACCAGGCGGCGACGGTCGGAGTGTTGCGGCAACTCGCGCCATTTCTGGCGACCATTCACGCGCAGAACGAATCTCTGACTTCTTTTGATGCCGCGGCGAGACTGGAACTGCTGGATGTTTACGCCGGAACTCAGCGGGTGTCGACCGCCGAGGCATTTGGACGATGGAAGGGAATCGCAGGGCGAATTGACGAACTCCAACAGGGTGAACAGGACCGGCTGCGGCTGCTCGATCTCTGGACCTTTCAAAAGCGCGAGATTGAAGAATCCAAGTTGCAGCCCGGGGAAGACGAGCGGCTAGAAGGTCGAGAAGCGCGTCCTGGCCAACGCCGAGAAGATTTACAGCGCGGCCATGAACGCTTTTGATCTTCTTTATGAGGGTCCTGCGTCGACGTCTTCTTCTCTGCGGGCGGCGCAGAAGCACATCGAAGAACTGTCGCGCTATGAGCCGAAGTTTCGCGAAGCGCTAGCGGCGATTGAGACTGCCCGCATCAGCGTGGAGGATGTGGGCGCGACCCTACGCGACTACGCGGGGGGCATTCAAGCGTCGCCAGAACGCCTGTCTGAAATTGAGGACCGCCTGGCGCAGTTGGATCGCCTGAAGCGCAAATACGGGCCGACACTTGAAGACGTGCTTCGAACCGGGGAAGAAGTCAGCCGCAAGCTCTCCGAGATGGAGAACAAAGATGAAATCCTTGGCCAGCTCCGCCGCGAACTGCTGCAGGCCGCACAGGAATATCTGGTGGCCGCGCGTGCTATTTCCAAGAAGCGATACGATGCTGCCCGCAAACTGGAGAAGCTGGTGGAGGCGGAGATCAACGATCTGGCGATGAAATCAAGTTTCAGGGTCGAGCTGGGCGGAACCGACGAGGAAGGGAACTGGACGGCATCGGGTTTCGACCGGGTTGTGTATCTGATCACGACGAATCCTGGTGAACCGATGCGTCCGCTGGAGCAGATTGCGTCCGGTGGCGAGCTATCGCGGGTGATGCTGGCTCTGAAGGCCAGCGTGGAAACCGGAGCCGCTGGTAGGAAGGCGAAGACGGCGGCTGGGCAAAGAACAATGGTTTTTGACGAAATTGACACCGGTATTGGCGGACGCGCGGCGGAAGCGGTCGGTAAGAAACTGAGAGTGTTGTCGAGGGCGAATCAGGTGCTCTGCGTGACGCACTTGCCGCAGATTGCGACCTTCGCGGATCATCATTACGTGATCGAGAAGCGGGTCTCCGGTGAGCGGACGAAGACTACAGTCCGCCTTATCACGGCCGAAGAGCGCACCGAAGAAGTGGCCCGCATGCTGAGCGGGGCGAAGCTGACGGAGACCTCGCGGAAGCATGCCGAGCAGATGCTCAAGGCAAATGCTTGACCGCCTCGCCCTAAACAGGGTAACGTGCGAGGTATTGTCATACTAGTTACCGTCGCTCTGCGACCGGCCCCGGGGACGGAATGCCATGTCCGATTCTGTGATGCGAAGGGAGCATCTCAACCGCGTTCTGGCGGATAGTGCTGTTGGGGCCTTGATTTCCCAGAGCCTTGCTATCTGGCATGGACAAGCGTGCCTTTGAACGTTATCTCATACGTTGAGAGTCATCACCCTCTCCAGGTGCTGATCGGCGTGTTTCGTCACTTAGCGCGCCGGGGGCGTGCAGTCAATGAGGACGACTTGGAGTTTTCGCGCGGGTGGATTCTTAGTGTCGGACTCTAGAGCAATCATTGCCGCACGGTCGTGATTCCGGTCGAAGGATGCCTTCCGCCGTCTACGTGGATGCCCGCTCCTCAGCAACGTGCGGGAACGGACGCACCAGCGGCTGCCGGCTCTTTCTTGCCCGCCAGAGATCGTACTGGGCCTGCATATTCATCCAGAGGTCTGGAGAAGTACCTAAAGCAGCCGCCAGCCGGAGAGCCATGTTGGCAGAGATTCCGGATTTGCCATTGAGCACTCGTGAAAGGGTCACACGGGTGACGCGCAAATGCTCTGCTGCAGTGGACACGGCCATGCCTCCGAGATATTCACGAAGTACCAAGCCTGGGGGCGGTGGATTGTGCATGCGCATAAATGACTCCTTAGTGATAGTCCAGATAGTCAACGAGAATCGCGTCCTCGCCTTCGAACTTAAAGGTCAGCCGCCAGTTCCCGCTGACGCTGATCGACCAATGATCTCTGAGGTTCCCGGTCAATGGATGAAGTCTCCATCCCGGCGCGTTCAAATCGCCCGGGCCTTTGGCATTGTCGAGGGCAAACAATTGCAAGCGTAATTTATCTGCGTGCTTTGGCTGTATCCCAACCTTCGATCCGGTGCGGAAGAATCTTTCAATGCCCCGGTGCCGGAAACCTCTGATCACTTGTATAGTGTAACGATACACTTTGCATCAGTCAAGGGAGTACAATGTGGCTAATCTTGGAAACCGTAACCATCCGCGAGGCAAAGGCTTGACTTTCGCAATTGATTGCAAAGGCGTGCCGGGGCGAGGGGATCGTCATCACTCGGGCTCTAAGCCAGTGGTGCGCCTGGTAGCAGTGTCCCAGGCATTGGGTCCCCGTAAACCCGGTGCCCTAAAGGGCAAGCTCTTCTTCACGCCGGATGTGTTTGCTCCGCTAACGGACGCGGAAATGAAAGAACTCGGTTTTGAATGAAGGCTGTTGCTGAAACCCCAATTCCCATTCACCCTCCAAATCTCCCCAATCGCTGCTAATCCTAAGCCTTTCTACGGCTTACGTTGACCAAGATGGTTCTTTCGGTTAAGCTTTAGCAATACAAACATAGTGGGGAAGTGTACCCTAACAGGAACTTTATCGTGCCTAATCGAGACGGCAAGACGCTGCTTTTATTGAAGCCCCGGGGGTTCTGTGCCGGGGTGGTTCGAGCCATTGATATCGTGCGCATCGCCCTGGAGGCCTTCGGTCCCCCGATTTATGTGCGCAAGGAGATCGTCCACAACCGCTTTGTGGTGGAGGAACTCCAGGCCAAAGGCGCCATTTTTGTGGATAGCGTGGACGAGGTCCCCAACGGCGAGCGCGTGATCTACAGCGCCCATGGGGTTTCGCCCGAGGTGCGTGATGCCAGTCAGACGCGCGGGTTGCGCGTGATCGATGCCACCTGTCCGCTGGTGACCAAGGTCCATGTCGAAGCGGTGAAGTTTGCTAAAGAGGGATACTCTCTCATCCTGATCGGCCACCGCGATCATGACGAAGTGATTGGAACCCTGGGCGAGGCTCCTCTCGTGACCCAAGTCGTGGGATCGCCGGAGCAAGTCGAATCTCTGACCCTGCCTGATCCCAGTCGCGTCGCCTATCTCACCCAAACCACACTGAGTCTGGATGAGACGAAAGACATTATTGCCGCATTGAGGCGAAAGTTCCCGAACATTCAGGGTCCTGCGGCGCAGGATATCTGCTATGCCACGGAAAACCGCCAAGTAGCTGTCAAACAAGTGGCGTCCGATGCCGACCTGTTACTGGTGGTTGGCTCGGACAATAGTTCAAACTCCAACCGGTTGGTGGAGGTGGCGCGCAATCTGGGCACCAGTTCCCATCTGATCGACAGCTGCCGAAATATCCGGCCGGAATGGCTGGAAGGGGTAAAGACCATTGCCCTGACCGCGGGCGCTTCGGCGCCCGAGTGTCTGGTGGAAGAAGTGGTGAAGTTCCTGGCAACCAAGGGATTCGATAACGTGAATGAAGTGGAAGTAATGCCTGAAAACGTGCGCTTCGGCTTGCCTCCTGAGATTGTGGAGGCCATTGCCAGCGCCCCTGTGGTAGCAACTGCGGAGTAACTGAATCTTCATGGACGATACCTCCTCCCCATTACCGGCCTCGGCCGCGCCGCAACTGCGTTTCGGAAAGATCGACGATCTCGCCAGCCGGGTGGCCGCTGCCGTCGACGGCGCCCGCAAGTACCTCTTCTCCCAGCAACATGAGGAAGGCTATTGGTGCGGTGAACTGGAAGCCGACACGACGCTGGAATCGGATTACATCCTGCTGCAAACTTTGCTGGGCACGGTAAATCCCGAGCGCTTCCAGAAGTGCTGCAATTGGATTCTGCGACACCAGAATGAAGATGGCGGCTGGGGAATTTACGCCGATGCTCCCTCAAACATCAGCGCTTCGGTAAAGGCATATTTTGGGTTGAAACTTTCCGGATATAAGCCGGACCATCCGGCGCTGGCGCGCGCCCGCAAGAAGATCCTCGAAATGGGCGGAGTCACCGAGGTCAATACATTCACTAAGATTTATTTGTGTTTCCTCGGGCAGTACGATTACGACGCGGTGCCCGCCATCCCGCCGGAGATCGTGCTGTTTCCCAACTGGTTCTGGTTCAACATCTACGAGATTTCGTCCTGGTCACGGGCGATTCTGGTGCCGCTTTCGATCTGTTACGCCAAGAAGCCGCTGAAGAAGATTCCGGAAGAAATGGGCGTTGACGAGTTGTTTGTCGGAGGACGCGACAAGTCCCGCATGCGCCTGCATTGGAGCCAGAAGCGGGTTTCCTGGCGTAACTTCTTCCTGGTTCTGGACCGAATAATTCATTGGTTCGAGGCTGTCCACATTCGTCCCCTGCGTTGGCTGGCGCTCAAGCGGGCGGAGCAATGGATGCTGGAACGCTTCGAAATGAGCGATGGTCTGGGAGCGATTTTTCCCTCAATGCTGAATGCCATCATTGCGCTGCGTTGCCTGGGCTATTCGCTCGACGATCCGCAGGTGATTCGCGCCATCGATGAATTGGAGAAGTTGGGCATTGAGGAAGGCGACACCTTTCCGCATGCAGCCCTGTAAGCCGCCGATTTGGGACACGGCATACGCTCTGTTTGCGTTGGGCGAAGCCGGAGTTCCGGCCAACGATCCGCGCATGGTCAAGTGCGCCGACTGGGTGTTGCAGAAGCAGGTTCGCAACGTCGGCGATTGGAAAGTGAAGAACCCGAAGGGCCAGCCGGGCGGCTGGTATTTCGAGTTTAATAACGAGTTCTATCCGGATGTGGACGACAGCGCCATGGTTTGTCTGGGGTTGAGCCGCGTGGAGCATCCCAACGGACGATATCAGCGGGAGTCGGTGCAGCGCGCCATTGACTGGATCTTTTCCATGCAATGCAAGAACGGCGGCTGGGGGTCGTTCGACAAAGACAACGACAAAATGGTTTTCCAGAATATTCCCTTTGCCGACCACAACGCCATGCTGGATCCGCCAACCGTGGACATCACCGGCCGCATTCTGGAAATGCTGGCCACCTACGGATACAACCGAAACGATCCCGCGGGTGAAGAAGGCGCTCAAGTTTATTCGCGCGGAGCAGGAACCCGATGGTTCCTGGTTCGGCCGCTGGGGTGTGAACTACATCTACGGCACCATGCAGGTGCTGCGCGGACTCGAAGCCATGGGCATTGATCACCACGAGCCTTACGTTCAGCAGGGGGCGGAGTGGTTGCGCATGTTCCAGAATTCCGACGGCGGATGGGGAGAAACTTGCGGCTCGTACGACGACCCCACCACCAAAGGCGTGGGTCCCAGCACTCCGTCGCAGACCGCGTGGGCGGTGATGGGCTTGCTGGCCGCCAGCGATACACGCAGCGACAGTGTCGCTCGCGGCATTGCTTATCTCTTGCGGACCCAGAAAAAGGACGGCTCGTGGGATGAACCTCAGTTCACCGGAACTGGCTTCCCGCGGGTGTTTTATCTGCTGTATCACATGTATCGGCAGTATTTTCCGCTGATCGCACTGACTACGTATGGCAAAGTGATGGCGGGACAGAAAGCAGAGGCATAACCCAGCATGGCAGTCCCGATTTCACAGATGTGGACGGTGGCAACTTACGTCATCCGGCAGAAGCTGAAGGGACGCAAGCAGTATCCGCTGGTGCTGATGCTGGAGCCGCTGTTCCGCTGCAATCTAGCGTGCGCCGGCTGCGGCAAGATTCAGTATCCCGCGCACGTGCTGAAAATGCAGCTCACGCCCGAGGAATGTTTCCGCGCGGTGGATGAGTGCGGCGCGCCGACGGTTTCGATTCCCGGCGGTGAGCCGCTACTGCATCCGCAAATCGGCGAAATTGTCGAAGGCCTGGTTGCGCGCAAGAAATACATCTACCTGTGCACCAACGCGCTGCTGCTGAAGCAGAAGATCGATCTCTTCAAGCCGAGCAAGTATCTGACCTTCTCTGTCCACATGGACGGCCAGCGCGAGCACCATGATTTCTCGGTGTGCCTGGAAGGCGGCTACGAAAAAGCGCGCGAGGGGATGAAAGAAGCGCTGGATCGCGGGTTCCGGGTCACCACCAACACCACCCTGTTTGACGGCGCCGATCCCAAGAGCGTGCGCGCGTTCTTCGACGAAATGATGGACCTCGGCGTCGAGGGCATGATGCTGTCGCCTGGCTACTCCTATGAGAAGGCGCCCGACCAGAGTCACTTCCTGGGCCGCGCGCGCACCCGGCGGCTGTTCCGCGGGATCTTGTCGAATCGCAAATCGACTTGGCGGTTCAACATGTCGCCGCTATTCCTCGAATTTCTCATGGGAAAGCGCGACTATCCCTGCACTCCTTGGGGTATGCCGACGTTTAACGTCTTCGGCTGGCAAAAGCCGTGTTACCTGCTGCAGGACGGTTACGCCGACACCTTCGCCGAGCTGCTGGCAACCACCGAGTGGGAAAAGTATGGGACAGAATCGGGAAATCCCAAGTGTGCGAATTGCATGGTGCACAGCGGCTACGAAGCTTCGGCGGTGAATGACACGTTCGGCTCGCTGCAGGGCTTGTGGCATACCGCGAAAGCCACGCTGTTTGGCAGGTACGAAGATCCATCGGCGCTGCACTTGCTCGACGAAGCCGGTTCGTCCGGTACACGCCTTCAATCCCCTGGTGCAGATCGAGTCGCCGACGGCGGAGGAGACACGCGCGTGAGCGGGCGCGAATCAGGCCGGACTCCGGCGGCTCCGCATGCCGTCATGGCTGATCCCGACGTGCTGGAAGTGGCACCGGGTGCGGCGCGGGAGAAGCTCGAAGGTTCGGTTCCCCAACTTGCAACTCCGGAGGAACTGCGCGCCGCGCTGGAGCAAGCCTTCGACTATCGCGGCGATGTGCTCATCACTCGCAAAGACGGCGTGAGCATCGAGGGCTACGTCTTCGATCGCCGCGGCGGCAAGACACTGGAAGACTCTTTCGTGCGCCTGTTGCCGAAGAACGGCGGCGGCAAAGTTTCCATCCGCTACGCCGACATTGCAGCCCTGGCCTTTACCGGACGCGACATGGCCGCTGGCAAGAGCTGGGAATCGTGGGTGCGCCAGTATTGGTCGAAGAAGGCAGCCGGCGAGACGCGATATTTCATTGCAGCCGGAGAATCTGGAGTAGAAGCTGTCAGCTGTCGGCCGTCAGCTTTCAGCAAGAACAACTTCGAGCTGATGGCTAAGAGCTGAAAGCTGGCAGCTCAAAATGAAAGCTTTTGTCACTGGCGCAACCGGATTCGTTGGCAGTCACGTGGCCCGCGCTCTGGCCGAGCAAGGCGCCGATCTGCGGTTGCTGGTTCGAGCCAGCAGTGATACCCAGAACATCGACGGCCTGAAGGCGGAGCGGGTGGTTGGCGACCTGCGCGATCCCGCATCGATTGAGAAGGCGATGGCCGGTTGCGACGACGGTTTTTCACGTGGCGGCCGACTATCGGCTGTGGGTGCGGGATCCGGAGCAGATGTACCGGTCGAATGTCGAGGGCACACGCGCCATTCTGGAGGCCGCCCGCAAGAACGGCGTGCGGCGGGTGGTGTACACCTCGAGCGTCGCGACCATGGGATTCACTTCGAACGGCCACCTGGCCGACGAGGATTCTCCGGTCACGTTGGAGAGCATGATCGGGCCCTACAAGCGGTCGAAATTCATGGCGGAGCAGTTGGCCCTCAGGCCGGCGCGAAGCGGGATGGACGTGGTGGTGGTGAATCCGACCACGCCGGTCGGCGAGCAGGACATCAGGCCCACCCCCACCGGGCGCATCGTCGTGGATTTTCTGAAGAAGAAGTTTCCCGCATATGTGGATACGGGCTTGAATCTGGTGGATGTCCGGGAATGCGCCCGTGGGCATCTGACGGCGTTGGAGAAGGGAAGAAGCGGCGAACGCTACATCCTCGGCGGCGAGAATCTGACGCTGAAGCAGATTCTCGACAAGCTGGCGGCCATTACGGGGCTGCCGTCGCCCAAGGTGAGGGTTCCATACGTGATGGCACTGGCGACCGGCGTAGTGGATGAAGTGGTCACGGGACGCATTCTGGAAGAGAGCCGCGTGCGACGATTGATGCGGTGCGCATGGGGCGCAAGAAGATGTTCGTGTCATCCGCCAAGGCGGAGCGCGAATTGGGATGGAGACCGTCGCCTGTGGATGGCGCGTTGCGTCGCGCCGTGGAATGGTTCCGGGAGCACCGGTACGTATAGTGGCAATCTTGTCGGATTCGCGCAAAGTCGCAATTGTAGCCGCGCTCGAGCGTGAGGTTTGGCCACTGGTGAAGCACTGGCCGACGACTCACAAGCAGCACGACGGTCGCGCTTCAAGTTCTTCGAGCATGAGAACGCGGTGCTGGTTTGCGGAGGAATCGGGGCTGAAGCCGCGCGTCGGGCAGCGGAGGCGATTATCACTTTGTACCGGCCGGCGCTGGTAATTTCGGCGGGGTTTGCCGGAGGACTTGATCCAGCTCTGCAGAACCGGCCACGCGCTGAATCCGCGCCTCGTGATTGATGCCGGCGACGGCAGCCGTACAGACTCGGGCACTGGTGAAGGCGTGCTGGTGAGTTTTAGTGCCATGGCGGACTTCGAGCAGAAGGCGAATCTGGCGCAGGCCTACGGAGCCGATGTGGTGGACATGGAAGCGGCCGCGGTTTCCCGTTGTGCTCAGGCGCACGGGATTCAGTTCACTGGCCTGCAAGGTAGTTTCTGATTCGCGTGATCAGCGACTGCCTCCGGTCGCCGGCTTTGTAGCGTCGGACGGCACGTTTCAGTCGTTTCGCTTCCTGGCACATGTGGCGATGCGGCCCTGGTTGTGGGCGGGCGTTGGGCAGTTGGCGCAGAAATAGCGCCATCGCCGCGCAGATCGCTTTGCAAGGAGTTGGCAGCGAGCACGCGATCGAGATTGAAGATCCATTCGCTATGGCAACGCGGACTGCTTAACGACCGAACGAGACGAAAGCGATTCCCACCACCATGCAGGCGGCGGTGTATCGCGGCGTCGGCGACGTGCGGGTGGAGACTGTCCCCGTGCCCCAGATCGGTGTCGGAGAGCTGCTGCTGCGAGTGCACACCTGTGGCATCTGTGGTACTGACCTCAAGAAGATCGCCACCGGATCGCATTCCGCGCCCCGCATTTTCGGTCACGAAACTTCGGGCGATCGTGGCCGCTGTAGGCTACGGGGTAACCAGGTTTAAGCCTGGCGATCGGGTCGTGGTTTTCCACCACATCCCCTGCAGGGAATGCTTCTACTGCGAGCACAAGACGTTTGCCCAGTGCGAAACCTACAAGAAAGTGGGCTGCACGGCCGGATTCGAGCCGTCAGGGGGAGGGTTCGCGGAATACGTTCGCGTCATGGACTGGATTGTCCGCGAGGGAACGGTCGCGCATCCCGGACGGCGTCTCCTTCGAGCAGGCCTGCTTCGTGGAGCCGGTGAATACTTGCATGAAAGGCATTGATACTTTGCAACTTTCGCCGGGCGAGAGTGTTCTGGTTATTGGACAGGGCCCCATCGGCATCATATTGAGCGTATTGGCCAAACGGGCAGGGAACTAGGGTAATTACTTCCGATTTGTATCCCAAGAGGCTTACAATATCTCTATCACTCGGTTTACAGCACATGATTGATGCTTCGCGTGCCGATACCGTGCAGGCGGTGCGAGAACTTACCGCAGGCCGGGGCGCTGACGTGGCGATTCTGGCGGTCGGAGGCAACGCTTTGATTCGCACCGCGATGGATGCCGTGCGTCCGGGCGGCCGAGTGTTGCTGTTTGCGCAGACCACGCGCGGCGAGGCCACCATCGACCCGGCTGCAATTTGCGTGGAGGAGAAGACTTTGTTGGGGTCGTATAGCGCTTCTGTCGAACTCCAGAAGGAGTCGGTGCAGTTCGTAATGAACCGTGAAATGGATCTGGAACGATTGATTAGCCACCGTTTTCCTTTGTCCCGCAGTGTGGAAGCCTTGAACTTGGCCGCTCATCCCCAATCGGATTCGATGAAGGTCGTGATCCAAACGGGCAGCGGCTGGGGAGGAAGTACAGAGTGAATGGCAAGATGACGGCAGCCGTCCTCTACGGCAAAGAGGACGTAAAGATTGAAAAGGTTCCCATCCCTCGTTTGGGCGAAGGGGAAGTACTGGTCAAGGTCGAGGTTGCTCTAACCTGTGGCACCGATCTGAAGGTCTATCAGCGCGGCTACCACGCCCGTATGATCGTTCCCCCCGCCTTGTTCGGGCACGAGCTCGCCGGAGTGATCGAAGAAGTGGGCCCTGGGGTCCGCAGCTTCCGCAAGGGAATGCGGGTGGTGGCGCTGAACTCGGCGCCTTGCCAGATGTGCTTCTACTGTTCCCGCCACCAGGAAAATCTTTGCGAGGACCTGCTTTTCAACAACGGAGCCTACGCGGAATACATCCGCATTCCGCGGCGGATCGTCGAAACCAACATGCTGGCAATGCCTGCCGGCGTGACCTTTGAAGACGCTGCCATGGTCGAACCGCTGGCCTGCGTGTTGCGTGGTTTGCACGAGACCGGAGTGGAGATTGGCGATACTGTGGCCATCATCGGCGGCGGCCCCATTGGGCTGATGTTCGTGCAGGTTGCGACCGCTGTGGGCTGCAAGGTCATTTCCGTGGTGAAGCGTGATTCTCAGGTGGCTGCGGCCAAGCAAAGGGGCGCGCAAGAAGTTGTCCAAATCACCAAGGTCAAGGATCCGGTAGACGCGGTGCGCATGTTGTCGCCGGAAAAGCGCGGCGGCGATGTCGTAATTGAAGCAGTGGGCCGTCCCGAGGCGTGGGAGTGGGCCATTGACATGGTGCGCAAGGGCGGCACCGTGAACTTCTTCGGGGGATGCGCCAGTGGCACCAAAGTCCAGCTTGATACCAACCGGCTTGCACTACTCCGAAGTAACGCTCAAGGCCACTTTCCATCACACACCGGAAACCGTGCGCAAGGCTTTCGCTTTGATTGCCGAGAAAAAGATTCGTTCCACTGACTACATCACCGGCGAGGCGCCTCTCTCACGGTTACAGCAGGTGCTACGCCACATGCTGAACCGCAACGGTGACATCAAGACCGCTATTATCCCCGGTCACTAAGGCGGGTTTCCGATTGGCTTTTGGATCAGCCCGGGGACGAGACTGACCATGGCATCCATCGCAAGTAACGACTCCCGGGCCGCTGTTCCCGCCAGTGTGGCGGGCTGGAGCAGGCTTCCGGCAGGGTATGCGATTCCGGAGCACGCTCCGACGGTGGCGGAAGCACAGGAATATTGCCGCCGTCTGGCCCGCAGCCACTATGAGAACTTCTCGGTCGCGAGCTGGTTTCTACCTGAGCGCCTGCGTCAGCATTTCTTCAACCTTTACGCCTACTGCCGCATCTCGGATGACCTGGGCGATGAGGTCGGTGATCCGGCAGCGTCGCTGGAATTGCTCAATCAATGGCAGGGCGAATTGGATGCGTGTTATTCGGGAAAGCCCCGGCATGCGGTGTTCGTTGCGCTGGCCGATACCGTCCATCGCTTCGATATCCCGAAGCAGACTTTCGCTGATCTGCTGACTGCATTTCGCCAGGACCAGAGTGTGACGCGGTACCCGACTTTCGACGACTTGCTCGGTTACTGTCAGAATTCGGCTAACCCCGTGGGACGGCTTGTGCTGTACGTCTGCGGTTATCGCGACGCAGAACGCCAGCAGCTTTCCGATTTCACTTGTACGGCACTGCAACTTGCTAACTTCTGGCAGGATGTGAGTGTGGACTACACCAAAGGGCGGATTTATTTGCCATTGGAGGACATGCGCCGCTTCGGAGTCAGCGAGGATGATCTCGCGGCGCAGAAGAACACTCCCGCCTTTTGCGATCTGATGCGCTTCGAAGTCGAGCGCGCGCACGAGTGGTTTCAGCGCGGCTGGCCGCTAGTGTCAAGAGTGGATCGTGAGCTGGCGACGGACATCGAATTGTTCAGCCGCGGTGGCCAGGAGATTCTTCGCGCCATCGAACAGCAGGACTACCGCGTGTTGGGACACAGACCGGCAATCTCAAAACCCCGCAAGCTCGCCCTGGTGGCCCGGGCTGCGTGGAGCAAGTTAGGATGAGCGCCGCCGTGCAGCCAGCTCCCGCACCTTTCGTGGCAACCGAGTCCCAGCTGGCCGTTGCCTATTCCGTGTGCCGCAGCATTACTCGGTCGGCAGCCAAGAACTTCTATTATGCCTTCACGATACTGCCCCGGCCCAAGCGGCAGGCGTTGTGTGCGGTGTATGCCTTCATGCGGCGCTGTGATGATATTGCGGACGATCCGTCACTGCCTACCCGGGAGCGGCAGCGGAAGTTAGCCTCGTGGTTGGATGCTGTCCACAGGGCGCTGGCGGGTTACGCGACCGACGAACCCGTCTTGCTGGCATTAACCGATGCTCAGCGACGCTACCACATTCCAGTCGATCTACTGGACCAATTGGCCTTCGGTACGGAAATGGACGTCGAAGGCGAGGATCTGTTGTTGTGCGAAACCCCGGAGCCTGGGGTCGTCCGCTACCGTACATTCGACGACCTACGCGTGTACTGCCACCGTGTGGCGTCGGTGGTCGGGTTGGTATGTATTCGAATTTTCGGGTATCGCGATTCCGCCGCGGAGCCGCTGGCCGAACGCTGTGGTCTGGCTTTCCAACTCACCAACATCATTCGCGATGTCAAGGAAGACGCTGCCATGGGCCGCATCTATCTGCCGGAGGAAGACCTGGTCAAGTTCGGCATCCTGCCCTCGGAACTGGCTTCTGCCGTCGATCCCGCGCGATACCGTCTCCTGCTCGACATGGAAGCGGACCGGGCACGTCAGTACTATCGCGCAGGGGACGATCTGATTCCTTTGGTGGACGAAGACAGTCAGCCTGCGCTCTGGGTCTTGATTACCATCTATCGGCAGTTGTTGGAGAAAATTGCCCGAGTCCAATACGACGTCTTCAGCGGGAAAATTACCCTCACCGTCAGAGAGAAACTCACCGTTCTGGCTCGGGGCTTCATGAAACGCATGGCGTGATGACTTCACCCGCACTCCAGAAAGCCAAGGTCGCAATTGTAGGCGGCGGGTTGGCCGGATTAGCTGCCGGTTGCGCGCTTGCCGACAGCGGCTTTCGGGTGACCCTGTTTGAGCGTCGTCCCTTTCTCGGGGGACGTGCCTCGTCCTACCAACATCCCGGCACCGGCGAAGTGGTGGACAACTGCCAGCATGTTTTGCTCGGTTGTTGTACGAACCTCATCGACTTTTATGCGCGTCTTGGAGTGGAACACAAGATTCGCTGGTACGATGCCCTCACTTTTCTTGAGCCTGGGGGACGGGCATCGGTTATCGGTGCATCCGGGCTGCCAGCGCCGCTGCATACTGGCCCGGCATTTCTGCGGGCGGCATGTCTAGGCCTGAAGGACAAAGTTGCCATCGCAACCGTCATGGCCACTCTGGTCCAGCGTGTGCCTTCCGACAATGGCGAGACATTCTTGGCCTGGCTACGGCGCCATGGCCAGACTGAAATGGCTATCGAACGTTTCTGGAAGACCATCCTAATCAGCGCTCTTAACGAAGACCTTGATCGTATGTCTGTGGCGTACGCCGCTCAGGTGGTGCGCGAGTCGTTTCTAAAGTCTGCTCCTGCTGGCCGCATGGGCGTCCCGACCGTTCCTCTCACCGAACTTTATGGCACGGCCGAAGCGTACCTCACTGCACGCGGTGGCGAGGTTCGTCTTCGCAGCGGTGTGGAGAGGTTCCTGGCAGAGCCAGGAGGCGTGACGTTGTCTATTGGGAAAGAAGATGTGGGCTTCGACTTCGCAGTGCTGGCGGCATCATTCGACGTTCTGCCACGCCTGTTGCCGCAGACTGCAGCAGCAGAACCACTGCGCAAGAGTCTTGGACACTTTGAATCCTCGCCCATTACCGGCATTCATTTGTGGTTCGACCGCCAGATCTCCGATCTCGACCACGCGGTTCTGCTCGATCGGACCATTCAGTGGATGTTTCACAAGTCGAGGCTGCTAGGCGCGAGGAATGGACCCGAGCCGAGCGGAAGCTACGTGGAGTTGGTGGTCAGTGCTTCCAAGGGCCTGGTAGAGAAATCACGGCAAGAAATCGTCGACCTTGCTGTGAAGGAGCTACGCGAGTTCTTCCCGCGTGCTCGCGATGCGAAGCTGATGAAATCCACTGTGATTAAGGAAGTACACGCGACCTATTCGCCCCAGCCAGGCGTGGACGCGTACCGTCCACCAAACCAGACAGTCTGGCCGAGGGTCTTTCTGGCGGGAGATTGGACTGCCACCGGCTGGCCCGCAACTATGGAGGGCGCAGTGCGCAGCGGTTATCGAGCTGCAGAATGCATAGCGAGAGTCTCGGGCCGAGAAGACGCGGGGTTTCTCCAGCCGGACTTGCCTGCTACGGGATTTATGCGGCTGTTCGGGTAACCGCCAGCCTACACTGCCAGCAGCACCACTCCCCCGGCCACCAACAACGCCGCCATCCAGCGGCGCTGATCCACACGCTCATGCAGAAAGATTTTGGCCGCGACGGCGTTGGTGATGAAGGTAAGCGAAGTCGAAGCCGGAACCACCAGGCTCAGATCTCCCCAGGAGAGGCCGAACAGCAAGCTGTAAAAAGCTGTTGCCATACACAACACGCCCAGTAGGAAATTAGGATTCTTTAAGACCCGCGCCAGCACGGCCAGCACTCCGACCCGTCGCCACAGGGCGCCCACGTCACCGACTTGCTTCATGGCGCGGGAAAGCAGCACATCGCCGGCGGTGGAGGTCAGCACGATCACTGCGATGGCGCCCCAGGCGTACAGCGACTTCATGGCTCTATCCTTGCGGAAAGAGAAGCCCCGACCAGTTCCTCAGATTCTTCCCGTCGCGGGGGCGTGAAGGCTGGCCCCTGGGTGACGAATCCCACCCCGGCTGAAATCAGCAGAATCCCCAGCCAGCGCGTGAGGCTGACATTCTCATGCAAAGCAAACTTCGCGATGAGCGTGAGCACCACGTAGCTCACCGACGTCGCCGGAAGCACGTAGGTGAGGTCGGCCCAGGAAAGGGCGGTCATGTAGCACGCGAAGAATACCAACAGGAAGAGAACACCCACCGCGATGATGGGATTCAAAACCACGAGCAAGATATCGGGCAGGTGGTGCAGGGAAACGTTGCCCACTTGCTTCATGCCGCGGGCGATGAAGCCATCGCCGGTAGCGGCAAAAAAAGCCACCCCTGCCAGTACCAGATACTTGCGAAACGTCACTGAGTTTTCCTAGGCCTTAACCGGCTGGATGGCAGCGGTGGAATCGTCCTTCTGGCGTTTCTCCAGCACCCACTTGTGGCGTGCGGCGCGCAGTTTCATAAAGGACTTCGCTTCTTTGTATAGCCGTTTCCGTTCCACGTTGTTGAAAACCGCCTTCTTCAAAATACGGAACACGGCTTTGGGGCGGAAGTAATATTCATCGTAAAAGCGATGTACGGCTTCCATGATGTCGTCTGCCGGCAGGCCGGGATATTGGATCTGTGCCATCTGGTGGCCGCCGTCGTCGACCATCTTGGTATCGGCTACGATGAAACCGTTCTTCATGGCATAGTCGTACAATTCGGTGCCTGGATAGGCGTGGGCCACCGAGACCTGAATGGTTTCGACGTCCAATTCTTTGGCGAACTGGATCGTATTTTCAATGGTGTCGTGAGTCTCACCCGGCAGTCCCAGAATGAAATCCCCGTGAACCACCAGGCCCAGTTTGTGACAGTCCTTGGTGAACTGTCGCGCCCGCTCAACCGTGGCGCCTTTCTTAATGTTCTTCAGGATCTGCTGATCGCCGGACTCGTATCCTACGATTAACAACCGGCACCCGGCTTCCTTCATGGCCTTGAGGGTCTCGTAATCAGTGGTGACACGCGACGTGCATGACCAAGTCAAACCCAGCGGCTTCAGCTTCGCGCATAGCTCCACAGTCCGAGCTTTCTGAATGTTAAACGTGTCATCGTCAAAGAAGAATTCCCGCACGTCGGGCCAGAGTTGCTTGGCCTTCGCCATTTCCCGGGCAACATCGTCGGTAGAGCGTTTGCGCCACGGGTGTCCGCTGAGGGTCTGCGGCCACAAGCAGAACGTACACTGCGCCGGGCAGCCGCGGGTACTGTACAGCGAGACGAACGGATACAGCAGGAACGGCACGTTGTAGCGGGTTACATCGAGGTCCCGCTTGTACACATCAGTGACGTGGGGCAGCGAATCCAGATCCTGAATCTCAGGCCGGTCGGGCGTGTGTACGACGGAGCCGTTCTTGCGGTACGAGATTCCCGCAATCTCCTCCAGCGGCTTGCCCTCCGCAAACTCGACGACGGTGTGATCGAATTCCTTGCGGCATACGAAGTCAATGGCTGGGCAGTCGCGCAGAGACTTCTCCGGCAACACCGTCACATGCGGACCCACAAAGGCAATCTTGATGTTGGGATTGGCCTCTTTGATCTTCGTGACCAGGCGGATGTCCCCAGGGAAGCCCGGTGTACTGGTAAATAACACCAGGAACTCGTAGTCACGGGCGATGTCGATGGTCTCCTCGGCCGAAACATGGTGCGGAGGGGCATCCAGTAGCCGCGCTCCCTCCAGCATTCCAGCGGGATAGGCCAGCCAAACCGGGTACCAATACGATTCAATCTCGCGCGTGGCGGGCCAGCGCGAACTGGCTCCCCCGTCGAAGTTCTCAAACGAGGGTGGATTCAGGAAGAGCGTTTTTAAAGGCATATTTGTGAGTAACTTATATTAACATTTTTGGCGGGATTCCTCAGCCGGAGGTACATTGCAAGTACATCTGCAAGCCTGGACCCGGGTCCACCTATTTCGCGACTCCCACCCATCCTGCCAAGTCGCCGGTTTGCCGCAGCAGAGTGATTCGTGCTTGCTGCAGTTCAAACTTCGCGTCTTGTAGGACGGCGTAACGTTCGCTAGCCTGGGAACGGGCGTCGTCCTCATCGTGCAAGGTCGCGCTTCCGGAATCGATGCGGACCCGAGTAGCCTCCAAATTGGACTTGGCGATTTGATATTCCAGATCGACGACTTCCTGTGCCGCTGCCAGTTGCTGCACCGAGCGTTGCAGTTTGAGGGTTTGCTCCGACACCCGGTTCCTGGCATCTTCCGCCTGCTTTTGAGCCAGCAAGGCATCGGCGTCCGCAGCCTGCGCGCGTGCCCGCTGCGAGGGGTTGAAGAAAGGAAAGCGGATCACAACCCCCAGAGCGGCATTGTGCTTCTGGAAACTCCCCGGTTGGAAAAAATCCTGATATCGATTGAACGTGGCCAACAGGGCGTACTGGGCAGCAAAATCGAAGGTCGGCCACATCGAGCGGTGTTCTCCACGAGCGTGGAAAGCCAGTGCGCTGGAATGGAGTGAAGCGATCTGGATGGCCGGACTCACTGCCACGGCATGAGCTGTGAGGTCGTCTTCCTGCTTAATTTCCGGCAACGCAGGAATTGAGTCGGGGACAGTCTCAATCGAGGAGGCGGGCAGCCCGGTGACGTGCGAGAGCCGGGCCCGCAGGACATCTATCGCGCCCTGCGCCTGGGAAATCCGCAGGTAAACCCGTGCCGCGTTCAGGCGAACCTGGTTGCGCGCCAGCCCGGAATCCACTCCTTCCTGAATTCGCTGGTTGACGATCTCTTCCATCTTGAGGGCGGCGGCGTAATCCTCGGTCAAGTGAGCCGCCAGCGCCTCCCACTTGCTCAACTCGGCATAGTTCAGCACGGTTTCAAGAATGACTTGATCGCGCTGGTCTTTGTCGTGAATCCCGCTGGCCTGCCACTCAGTCCTGGCCTCGCGGACAAAGTCCCGCAGGGCAGGATTGATCACCGACGACTGGGCCGTGGTATTGACGATCGAGGGCGCAGAGCCCTCGAGGCTGAGCGGATATCCCCAGGTTGCGCCCAATCCGGAGCCGACCGTCAGCGACGGCAAATAGTGATTGCGTATCTCATGGTAGGAGGCGAACGCGCGCTGCTCTTCCGCCCCTGACATGGCTGTGGTGGTGCTGTGGCTCAGTGCCAGTTCGACCATGTGCTTCAGGGGCACTGACTCAGCCGCCATCAGAGTAGAGATCAGGATGCTGCAGAGACCGGTGAGGAACAAGATGCAAAAGCGCAGATGTGATCGAAGGCTCATGGGTTCACCTCAATGAAGACCAATTCGAACTTGAAATCTAAATCGGCAAACCGGCTTGGGCGAGAGCGAAATCGCTGGCCTAGTGGACAACTCTCACTGCCAGCCCGTTGCGCAACGGTTTGGAATTCAGGGGAGCCAGCGCTACCAGCACGTTGTCCGGGAGGCCACCGGTGATCTCAACCTGGGTCAGGTTCGAAATCGAAGTCTGCACATCGCGCCGGTGCAATTCGTCGTTCTGAATCTGATAAACGTAAGTCCGGCTGTCTTCTTGATGCACAGCTTCGCGCGGTACCGTCAACACCGCGCGGTGCTCGGCAGTAATGATGGTGACCCCGACGTTGACATTGGGAAGCAGCTTGAGATCAGGGTTGTCGACGACACAGGTAGTCTCGCCCACGTTGCGGGTGCCATGCAGCTTGATGACTGCCGGGGTCATGGCCACACTGCTGTGCCAAATGCGTCCCGGCGATGCGTCCCAGGTAACCTCAATGGGATCAGCCCCCACCAATCTTCCTACGTCCGGCTCGTCCACGAAAGCGCGGACGCGCACTTTGGATAAATCGGCTTCCTGCAACACCAGGTCACCGGGATTGACGTAAGCTCCTTGCAAAACTGGGAGTGAATAAACGATGCCACTAAAAGGAGCTCGAACGTTTAATTGGCGTAACGCGTCCTGAGCTGCTGCATACGCGGCCTGGGCCTCGGCTTCCTGAGCTTGCACCCGGGCTATCTCGGGCGAGGAATAGCGGTTCTTCTGTTTTTGTTCCAAGAGAGTGACATCGGCATTGGCCCGCTGCAGTTGGTCCTCGGCGGCTTTCACCTCACCGGGCGATGCAGCGCCGGCGTTTTGTAGTCGCCGCAGAGCCTCCAGGTTGCGCTGCGCGGTGTCGCGCTCGGTGCGTGCCTTGACCAGGGCAGAATCCAAAGTCAGCAACTCTTCACGATTTCCCCCGCTCTGAACGGCACCAAGATCAGCCTGCGCTGCACGAATCTGCGCCAGCGCCCGGGCCGCCGCGCTATGCGCTTCTACGTCATTCATCTGCAGCAGAAGTTGTCCCTGCTTGACGTGGTCGCCCTCCCGGACCAGCAACTTCTCCACGGTAGTGCCGACGGGCGCATGCGCCTCAAAGTTGTCAATGGGTTCGACTTTCCCGTTGGTGGATACCACGCTCCGGATGGTGGTCCTCTGCGCCATGGCAGCGCGCACCGGCACTACCTCACCCCGAGACATGAATGACGCCAGCAACACTACTCCCACCACGATGCCGACAGTCCAGAGGAGCCAGCGGTTGCGGCTCCAAAAGCCGCTACTGTTACCTGTCAATGACATGTGTGAAGGACTGACAAAACCTACTGTACCACCGGGTGCTTAATAGATGGTACGCAGGAACCTCATCGGTTAGATGCAGAAATACCTCTAAAGTACCGCAAACGGGTGCAAAGATTTCGGCTTAGATAGTTGGTTACAATGAGATATGTCCAAACCACCGCACTATACCCGGGAACATGCTGAGGCCGGCCTGGACGCGCATTTCCCGGAGATCGAGACCTGGCCGAACCAGTTTCCGCGGTATGAAATCGTGGTGGATGACCCCGAATTTACCTCGGTATGTCCAAAAACCGGCCTGCCCGACTTCGGCACTTTGACCATCCGCTACATGCCCGATAAACGCTGCCTAGAACTGAAATCGCTGAAGGAGTATTTGCAGTCATATCGCAACCTGGGAATCTTTCAGGAGAACATCGTCAATCGCGTACTGGAAGATGTGGTGCGATGGGCCAAACCGGTGTGGGCGGAAGTCAAAGGCGACTTCCGGCCGCGCGGCGGGATCTCCACTGTGGTGATGGCACGATGGCCGCGGGCCAAGGGGCACAAGGCCTAACGCGAATCTCGCTGTGGTCTCTCGATTTCGTCATATCGATCGCTGCTTTTTTCGTTGTCCCTGACTACTTTCCAGCCGCCAGGAATTTCCCAATCGTCTCATTCAGGAATTTCTCATCCGCGGGACTTCCACCGGCACCCGCTGTATGTCCCCAAAGCGATGGAATGGGAACCAGAGTCACCTTGGGCATGAACGCGGCCTCATAGCGCGCGTCCCCGACCGGAAAGTACAGGTCGGTCTCCGACGGCATGTAGAGGAACGGAACCTTGATTGAGCGCAGGGCCTTCTCTACATCTCCGCCAAAGCCAGGCGTAGTCCCCACATCGTGCTGCTCCCAAGCTCGCATTTGGAGGATTAAGTCATTCGCATCTGCCCCCGGAATGAAGTCGGTGCGGAAGTTATGCAAAAGCTGGTCGAAGGTGGTTCCAGGCTTTTCAGTTTCCTTCCATAGCTCGCGCCGCCACCATTCCTGGGAGAACAGCCAGGCGGTCCACACCACTGCAAACGCCTCCAGACCCTTGGTGGGAGGCGCTTTGTAATCGCCGTTCTGGAAAGCGGCATCGGCGGTAAGTGCCGCGATCTGCCCTTCCAGGCGCACGAATCCGTGAGGGTAGGTCTTCGCCGTGCCGCAGGTGGCCACGACGCGATCCGCGAAGTCGGGATAGCTGACCGCCCACTGGAACGCCTGCTGCGCACCCATGGAGAAACCGATGATGGCGCGCACGTGGGTGATCTTGAGTTCTTCGGTGAGCAAGCCGATGCACCGCTTCAACGTTGTCGCGGATGGTCATCACTCGGAAAGCGAGGGACCGTGGAACGGTTCCGGGAGTGTTGCTGGGGGAAGACGAGTGTCCGTTGCCAAACAGTTCCGAAGTCACCAGAAAAAGCTGCGAGGTATCGAGGGCGTGGCCCGGCCCGCTCAGCCACTCATAGCCATGGAGGTCTGCCATGTAGTGAGACGGCAGGAGCATCGCGTTGTCGCGGGCCGCGTTCAAGTGACCGAAGGTCCCATATTCGATGCGAACCTGTGGAAGGGTCACCCCGCTCTCGGTCTTGAAGTTCGCGATGACGAATTCGTGGCGCTCGAAGGGCTGAGGCTTAGCGCCGGCGGCATCTTGCGCGATCAGAACCTGTGGAATGAACAATAGCAGTGCGGGGAAGAGAAGGGTCAGTTTTTTCATGGCGCTCCCCTCGGGGAGGAACCAAGCTTACAGGAAACAACGAAGGAAGGAACAGCGTCGAGGCCGCTTACGGATGAGCTTCCGAAGAAGTGATGGGTTCGATCTTTTCCAGTTCCTCCGCACGCTCAGCTCTTGCCCGGCTGATATCGTAAGCGCCTTGCAGGTTTAACCAAAATTGCTCTGTAGTCTTGAAGAAACGTGCCAACCGGATGGCAGTGTCAGCGCTGATTCCCCGCTTTTCCAGGACAATGTCATTCATGCGCGGCGCCGGAACATGGAGTCTTTTGGCCAAAGCATACACAGATAAACCTGCCGGTTTGAGGAATTCCTCCCGCAAGACCTCTCCGGGGTGAAGCCTCCAGTTGGGCGAACCTTTTCGTGCGATGCTCATCGGGTTTATGGCCTCAGTGATAATCCGTCAGTTCTACATCGAAGGCGTCAGAGTCACGCCATGCGAAGCAAATCCGGTACTGGTCGTTGATCCGGATGCTGTACTGTCCCTGGCGGCTCCCGCGTAACTTCTCAAGGCGATTCCCCGGGGGATACGACAGGTCCCCGAGTTCCGTGGCCGCATCCAGCATTCCGAGCTTTCTCTTGGTAACATTTGCCGGGGGAGCGCCTCGTGTTTTGCCGGTGCGCCAGATTTTTTCGGTTGCGCGATCGGCGAACGTTCGGATCACAACTCTTGATAGTAACGGTTATCGTTAATAATGTCAATCGTTATTAAAGAGCGAGAACTAAATCCGGCGACAGAAGATCGACCGCGAAGTTCGCAAAGAAAACATCGCAAAGGTCGCCAAGAAATTCTCCGTGTCGCCAGTCCGCTCTGTGGTTAGAACCGTGCCATGTTATATTCAGCGCCAAGTGACCCCGACCAAACTCTATCCCTGGACAGCGCTGACCTTGCTGACCGCGCTGAATCTGCTCAATTACATTGATCGCTCGGTGCTGTTCGCGGTGCAGCCCCTGGTGCAGACCGAATTTCATCTCACCAACACCCAAGTCGGCTACCTCACCAGCGCATTTCTGGGTTTCTACATGCTGGCGGCGCCGTTCACCGGACCTCTGGCTGACCGCTATTCGCGCAAGCTGATCATCGTGTTCGGGGCGATTTTCTGGAGCGCACTTACACTGCTGACCGCGGTCACTCATTCCTATTGGGAATTGCTGGTCCGGCACACGCTGGTCGGGGTGGGCGAAGCCACGTTCGTGACCATCGCCCCCACATTCGTCGCCGATCTCTTTCCTGAGCGCATGCGCGGCCGCATCTTCGGTATCTTTTACCTGGCGATTCCAGTAGGCACTGCTGCCGGCTACCTGCTGGGTGGGAAGCTGGGTCCCAGCATGGGATGGCGGTTCCCGTTTCTCATTGCAGGTTTTCCCGGATTCCTACTGGCGCTTGCCATCCTTTTTGTCCCCGAACCTCCGCGAGGACAATTCGATTCCCTTAAAGAGACGCCGGAGCGGGGAACGCTTCTCGGTCTAACCCGCAACCGGGCATTCTGGACGGTCACCCTCGGCATGGCCGCGGGAACGTTTTCGCTGGGCGGCATCCAGGTGTGGATGCCAACGTTTCTTTCGCGCACGCGCGGATACACGCTCGAGTCTGCCAATTTGATCTTCGGGGCGATCGTTGTGGTGGATGGTATTCTGGCGTCTTTGATCGGGGGCTGGCTGGGGGATCGCCTGCTGCCCCGCATGAAGGGCTCTTACTACTTCGTGTCTGCAGTAAGCATGGGATTAGGTGTGCCGGTGATGATCGTGGCTTTGTTCTTCCAGGGGCCAATCATGATTCCGGCCATCGCCGTGGCCGCATTCCTGCTTCTGATCAACACTTCGCCGCTCAATACCGCCCTGGTCAACGCCGTCGGCTCTCACATCAGAGCAACCGCCATTGCGGTCAACATTTTCATTTTCCATCTCCTGGGCGATGTCCCGTCGCCGACGCTCATGGGGTACGTGGCAGATCGTCGTTCGCTGCAAGCGGCGTTTATCTTACCAGTCATCGCCATGGCAATTTCCTCCATCGTGCTTTTCTACGGCATGCGATTCGCTCCCGCTGTTGCCGCCGTCGGAGGCGCCACTCCGAAGGGCCACAGCGGATGAATTATTTCCAGTGGGTCGCAGGCTGCAGTTTGGCCATGATCTGGTTCTCCCGCCTACTGGAAGCCGCTCTAGGGGTGCCTAGGATGACGGACGTTTCGCTTCCAGAGTGGAACCGCAAGGCCGCGACCGATGGCCCGCCAGTCACAATCATAGTGCCTGCCCGCAACGAAGAAGAACATATCGAACAGGCCCTCACTCAGTTGCTGCAACTGGACTATGACAATTACCAGGTGATTGCAGTCAATGATCGCTCCACCGATCGCACCGGCGAGATCATGGATCAAGTGGCGTCCATGCCCCGAGCGCAGGCACGTCTGCGCGTGATTCACGTGTCACAATTGCCGCCGAACTGGCTGGGCAAAGCGCACGCCATGTGGACGGCGGCCAAGCAAGCCAGCGGAGACTGGTTGTTGTTCACCGACGCCGATGTACTTTTCCGATCAGATGCTCTGAGCCGAGCCATGGCCTACGCCACCGCCGAACGTGCCGACCATCTTGTCCTGTTTCCCACTTTCGTCATGCACTCGGCTGGCGAGAGAATGATGATCGCTTTCTTCCAGACTTTGTTTGTGTTCGGGCACCGGCCCTGGAAAGTGGCCGATCCCAAGACCAAAGATTTCATGGGAGTCGGTGCTTTCAATTTGATTCGCCGGCAGGTTTATCAAGCCGTGGGCACCTATGAAGCGCTGCGCTTCGAAGTGCTCGACGACATGAAATTGGGGAAAGTGGTTAAGTTTGGTGGTTACGCCCAACGCAATGTGTTTGGTCGCGGACTTCTCTCCATCCGCTGGGCGAAAAGTGCGATGGGAGTGGTGGAAAACCTGACCAAAAACATGTTTGCCATCATGTCGTTTCAGTGGTGGCGTGCCGTTGCTTCGGCCTTTGGGCTAGTCTTTCTTAACCTGATGCCTTTTGCCGGTGTTCTCCTGGCGCACGGTTGGACGCGCCTGCCCTACGCTCTGGCCCTGGCTTCCATGTTTGGAATCTACGTGGGCATGTCCTGGATGTCGGACGTTCCGCCGTACTATTTCGTGCTGCATCCAGTGAGCTCCACCTTGTTCGTCTACATCATGCTGCGCTCAATGACGCTGACTCTGGCGCGCGGAGGCGTGGTCTGGCGGGGAACGTTCTATCCCCTCGAAGAATTGCGCAAGGGGCTGGTATAGAAACCAGGCCTTTACTGATCGTCCTCGGGAAGTTCCGCCGGCAGGGTTGGGGTCTGCTTCTTCTTGGTGGTTGTTCGCTTAGGCCTGGGATGGCTTAAACTTCCCGCGCTGTAGTGGCCTTGCTTCTCCACGTCGTAATTCTTGGGTAGGCGAGGAATCCTCCCTGCCTCCCCGCCCAACTGGCGAAGCTGGTCTAGAACGATTTCAGCCCGTCCGTCGTAGGCTTTTAACTCACCGTGGATTTCAACTACCCGATCCTTCAGCTCCCGGATATCACCGATGTCTTTCAAGTGTCCCGGAAAAACCACGACAGTGAACGGACATACGCGGAAATCTTCACAGAAGTCAAAAAAGGTTACGCCTCGGCTGCCGTGTTTTAGTCCCAAAACTCTGCCAGTGACGCACTGGGTCTCGCCTATGTGATCGCGGGCCTGGGTTATGGGAATGCATTCGCCTGCAACCAGGGCAGAGAGAATCCACCCGCAAACCAAAGGTCGAAGCGCCACAAGCATTCGAATATTGTAGGAGGTGGGCGGAGATCCGAGACGGAAGAGAAGTGATTAAACTGTGAGTTCGTCCCAAAACGGAAAGGCGCACCAGGGCCGCTCGACTGTACCGAGGGCCCTATCGCCAACAGAAGAAAGGTCTACTTGAATGCTTTTATTGCCACAGCTTCATCGTCCTTGACATCAAAGACGGTGTACAGCTTGGTGATCTGTAGCAGGTCGTGAACTTTCTTGGTGAGGTTCAACAGTTTGAGGTCGCCACTCTGGTTGCGCACGGTGGTGAAAGCGCTAACCAGTTCGCCGATGCCCGAACTGTCGATGTAAGTGACCTCACCCAGGTTGAGCAGAATCTTCTTCTGGCCCTTGGCAAGCAGGTCGCGAACTGCGTCGCGCAGAATCACGCTGCCTTCACCGAGTGTGATACGGCCGCTGCAATCCACAATTGTGATCCCATCCACCTGACGAGTACTGGTCTTCATGCTCACTGAGAAGCCTCCTTGGTATCCCCGGACGGCCCGGGGACGTGTTTAACGAGTTTGATTTCGGTGCCCGTTTGCGAAGGATGAATTTGCACTTCATCCATGAACGAACGTATAAGAAAAATTCCCCGGCCCGAGGTCTTCATCAGATTCTCAGGGGCCAAAGGATCGGGAATCTTGTCCGGATCCAGGCCTTTTCCCTGGTCACGAATGGTGATGACCAGGTCCCGGCCCGTCCTCTCAAATTCCAGGTTTACTTTTTTTCCCGGATCATAGGCGTTGCCGTGAAGCACTGCATTGACTGCGGCCTCACGCACCGCCATCGAAATCTGCATGACCTCATCTTCGCCAAAACCGGCTTCAACCGCAATCCGAGTCGCGGTAGTTTCGGCACTGTCGACGGTTTCCAGTGTCGAATCCAGTGTGTAAGAGACCCGGTGGTCGGTCATGGCTAAAGTTTGTGAAAATAATGCAGACCCAGGGTTATCCGCCAGGCAGGCACCGCAATGACCAACGCGGCTGCCGGCAGGCCCGGAACACCCTGTCGGACGAAGTCGCTAGTTTCGCCTTTCCCCTGTACAAATGTCAACGCGCACTTGCAGCCGGCCTAAAAACTCAACCACAGGCTTTGGGAGGCGCACGCGCAGCGAGTCCTCCGGCACTGTGTTTAGACACCGGAACCACGAAGGATGGCCAACTGGGGCCCCGGGAGCAGTTGACTACATCAGTGCGTACAAGCTTCCGTCGACGCTTCCCACGTAGATCACACCGTCCATCACGACAGGTGATGAAAGAATCGGGCCAAGCGAAAACATTCGGACTACTCCGGTGACAATGTCATCGTAGAAGTCGCTGTCGTAGGCGGCATCGTAGTTCGGGGTGCCATCGGGCTTGACGTAGGTGACCGCGTTTTTCTTGGAAGTCTCGGTTTGGAAGGTCCAGGCCGGCTTTTGGGCGGAGAGGTCGATGGCTATGAGCTTACCCTCATGAGAGCCGAGATACAGCAGGTTGCCGGCAATCGCCGGAGACGAAAACATCGGCCAGTGGTTGAAGCCCAGAGAGAATAGTTGCACGCCGGTTTTGGCGTCCATGGCGTAGAAGAGCCCTGTATCGGAAGTGGCAAAGTACACTTTGCCGTCGCGCACGGCGGGTGAAAGGATCACCCACGAGCCCTTGTTGTCGAACGTCCACTTCTGGGCGCCGGTCTTGGCATCGACGGCGTAAAAGTGGGAGTCGCGGCAACCGAAATAGACGATGCCGTCCGCCACAGCCGCGGAGGACTGAATGCCGACCTGGTTATGCATGTCCGCATCTTCTCCGGTCTTGAAGCGCCATTTCTGGCTTCCAGTGGAGGCATCAATCGCATAGAAGTAACTGTCCCAACTGCCGATGAACAGCGTGCCGTCGGAAATGGCTGGCGAGGCATGAACCACATCGCCGGTCTGGAATTTCCATTTCATACTGCCGGAGGCCGCATCCAGGGCGTAGACGTTCCCATCACCGCTGCCGAAGTACACTGCTCCATTCCATATCGCCGGCGATGAAAGGTAAAAATCAAACGGGTCCGGCATGGTTTCCGTGGCTGGCTCCGCGCCGTGAAGGTGTTTGGCGGCGAAGCGGCGCTCCCCGGCAGTCTGGAACTTCCATTTCAACTTCCCACTGGCAACCTCGACAGCGTAGAAGTTGCTGTCGTAGCTTTCGAAATAGACCACGCCCCCGGAAACTGCCGGAGACGATCCCACTCGCCCCCCGGTCTTGAATTTCCATTTCAAGGCGCCGGAATCGCGATCCACGGCATAGAGATTGTGGTCGGCACTGCCGATGAACACCATCCCGTCGGCCACGGCGGGCGACGACACAATCTGTCCGTGAGTGGGGAATTGCCATTTGACCTTGGTGAACTTGGCGACACCGGCAGAGTCGTACACGCCAGTGTGCTGCAGGTTTCCACGGAAGGTGGCGGCGTCCTGACCAAAAGCAGCCAGGCAAAGTAGCAGGAAAGGTAGCGGGAGCACGCGTCTCATGTCGGCGGTTTAGACGCGGCAACCGGCAAAAAGACATCGCAACCATTGCTTGGGACAACAAAAATAGTCCCCGCTCCTCTCGGAGCGTGGCGATTCCCGCAAGCGGTTACGGTGTGACCGTGAAGGTGGCTGAGCTGATGGCCGTCCCCCCGGAGGTCTGGACGCCAACCGGACCTGTCTTTGCTCCGGCCGGTACGGTCGCCGTCACCTTGGTGTCCGAATTTACGGTGAAACTGGCGGGGATACGGTCTCCAAATCCGACTCCCTGGGTTTGAGTGAGGCTGACGCCGGTGATGGTCACTACCGTCCCCACCGGGCCGCTGGGTGGGCTGAAGTTCAGAAGCTGGGGCGTAACCCGAAATCTCTGGCTGCTCTTTAGCGCTCCATGTGGAGTTGTTACCCTCACCAACCCTGTGGTCGCGCCATTTGGAACGGTGGCGGTCAGGAAGTTGTCAGAGACAACCTTGAACATGGCAGCCGTTCCGTTGAAGGAAACGGCGGTCGTCCCCGTGAACCCCTGTCCGAGAATCTCGACTGTCTTTCCGACTTTGGCCGAGACCGGGGACAGGGTAATGAACGGCGCGAGGCCGAGGTTCAGGCTGTAGAAGGTGCCATAACAGAAGCCTCCGCACGCGCTGCCGGGGCCACCTGCGTAGGTATCACCATAGAGCAGTCCGTTACTGTTTTGGAAAAGGGCAACGCCGGGATTCGCACCTGTGGTTACGCTGTCGAAGTTGTAAACGACCGAGTAGCTGCCAGCTGAGGTGACTTTGAAAATAATGCCAAAACCGAAAGTCCCGCCAACATCAGTTACTCCGTAAAAGTTGCCGTCCGTCGCCTGGACCAGACCGGCGAAAGCCGCGCCGCCGTCATTCGGGCCACCGGCGAAGGCGTGCAGCACCGTATAAGCGCCCGCGGCTGTGATTCGGAAGACGTCGTTCTGAGTCGTCCCGTAATAAGCGCCGTCGCTGCCTTGCACCAGAGCACTTGAGGGCTGGTAGCCGTTGGTGGCATCAAAGAAGTGCAGCACGGTGACGCGCCCCGACGGAGTCATTTGGAACACAGTGCCGAAGCCGGCCGGGCCCCCCGATTGAGTTGTTCCGTAGAAGTTCCCGTCCGTACCCTGAACCAAAGCGGCTTGAGGAAAAGCTCCATTCGTGTAATCGAACTGGTGGAGCGGAGTGAAAGTTCCGGAGGACGTGATCCTATAAAGGGTGCCATATTGGGGCAACGCTCCGGTCGTTGTGCCGTAGAAATTTCCGTCGATGCCCTGGATCGGGGGTGCGGTCGGGAATCGTCCATCGCTTCCGCCGGTGAAGTTGTACAGCACCGTCAATGTTCCTCCCGGCGTGATCTTGAAAACGGTTCCGTTGTTCGTTGTACCCCCGGTGTAGGTAGTTCCGTAGAAGTTGCCGTCCGCGCCTAATGTCAAACCTCCGCGCGGGCCTCCGTTCGGGGCGTCGAAGTTGTGGAGCACTGTGAGGTTTCCCTGGGGAGTGATTTTGAACACAGTGCCATAGCCGCTGGTTCCGCCCGTGGGCGTCGTAGTGTAGAGGTTTCCATCCCGGCCCTGCGCGATGACCCCTGACTCCACTGGGTTCTTGGGGTCGTTGCTGTTGCTACCGAAGTCATAAAGCACGGTTGGAGTCTGGGCGGCGACCGGCACCTTCGCGGCCGCAATCGCCAGTACAAGCGTTGCCAGCACTAATGGGCAAAATGACAGGATTTTGGTCATAAGAACCTCTTCTCGGGAGCACTCACCACCAGGGGCAGGACCACACTCACACGTGCCAGAACGGTGGCCTAAGCCCACTCTTTGCCCGTGTTGAGGAGGCGCGGCGGGCGGCCCAAGCAGTGGGATTATCCCCTCCCTCCCGATCGAGGTCAATAGTTTTTCATCTCTCAATTACGACCCAATCTCCGCTGAGTTGTGCATCCTGCTGGATTCCACCCCGGGAGTTCAGTATGCTCGGAGCAATGCCGACCGTCAGCCTTAGCGAACTGCTGGGCTCGCCAGTGTTTGATCCTGGCGGGCGTTGCGGGCGTGTGCGTGAGCTGGCGGTTTCTCCGCAGGAGGACCCCGCACGTATCGCCATTCTGGTGGTTCGCACCAAGTCCGGCGACCGCGCCTTACCGTTCAGTTCCGTAACTTCGATCAACGGGGGCCTTTGCACGGCGACTTCGGCGTCCACCTGGACAGTGGCGGACGAATCCGAGGGCTTGCTCCTTCTGTCCCGTGACTTGCTGGATCAGCAAATCATTGATGTCCACGGCCGCAAGGTAGTGCGGGTCAACGATGTGGACTTGCATCAGGACACCAGCAACAGCCATCCCACGCTGAAAGTCGCTGCGGTGGACGTTGGCGCCCGCGGGGCCATTCGACGCCTGCTCAAAGGGGTGGTTCCGATCGGGCCGCTGCGAGCACTACTTCGGCAGATCCCCGAGCGTGTCATTCCCTGGGAATTTGTGGATGTCATTGAAACCGATCCTGCCCGCCGGGTGAAGCTGAAGATCTCTCACGACCGCCTGGCGCGTCTGCATCCCGCCGATATTGCTGACATCGTCGAAGACCTGGCTCCGGACGAGCGCGAAGCCGTGTTTGAAACCCTCGACGAGGGGGTCGCCGCCGAGGCCCTGGAGGAAGTCGAGCCCAAGGTGCAAAAGTCGATCGTCGAGTCGCTCGATTCCGAGCGCGCGGCTGAGATCGTTGAGGAGATGGATCCTGACGCGGCTGCTGACTTGCTCGCCGATCTCTCCGAAGACCGTACCGAGGAAATCCTGCTGGAGATGGCGCCGCAGGAGCGGAAAGAGGTTTCCGACCTCCTCGAGTTCAAGGAGAATACAGCCGCGGGCCGGATGAACCCGCAGTATCTCGCTTTGCCGGTGACTGCCACCGCGCACGATGCGGTTGAAGCCCTGCGCCACTTCGAGGGTGGCATCGAGACGGTCAGCACCATCTATTTGACGGATTCGCGCGGGACGCTGGCTGGAGCTGTCCCCCTTGCAAAGCTCGTGCTTGCCACACCCCAAACGCCTCTGCTTTCGCTGACCCAGGAACCCTTGATCTCTTGCCACGCCGGGGCGGCCGAGAAAGACGTGGCGGAACTGTTCGACAAATACAACCTGCTGACCCTGCCGGTGGTGGATGACCAAAAGAAGCTGACGGGTGTCATTACTTCCGACGACATCATCAGCCTGCTGCGAGCGAAGCTGTAGCGGGGTATCCCCAACTTTTCCTGTTCATACTCCTCGCGCTCCGTTTATTCTGTTCCATCGTCTTGCGGCCCGTAACGGTCTATGTCGGCGAACTGTGCCCATGAAATTTCTGAAAAGCTGGAAAGCCCGGATCCTGCTGTTCTTCGCCGTAGTCGGACCCGGCTTCATTACCGCCAATGTCGACAATGATGCCAACGGCATCTACACCTACTCGGCTGCCGGCGCACAGTTTGGGCACTTGTTGTTATGGACCCTGATCCCCGTCACCCTGGCCTTAATCGTGGTGCAGGAAATTTGCGCCCGCATGGGCGCGGTTACCGGCAAGGGTCTCAGTGACCTCATTCGCGAAGAGTTCGGGTTAAGGATCACCTTTTTCATGATGATCGGCATTCTGATCATCAACTTCGGAAACGTGGTGGGTGAATTTGCTGGCATCGCGGGCAGCCTGGAACTCTTCGGTCTCTCGAAATACATTACCGTCCCGATCTGCGCCGTGGTGGTGTGGTTGATCGTGGTTAAGGGCCAGTACAAAAGTGTGGAGAAGGTCTTTCTAGTGGCTTCGTTCTTCTATGTGACTTACATAATCGCGGGCTTTTTCGCCAAACCTGCGTGGGTTGAAGCACTGATTCTGACGGTAAAACCGCCGCCCCGAGAAGCCTTCATGTTGCCCGGCTATCTCTATATGGCGATTGGAGTGGTAGGCACGACGATCGCGCCCTGGATGCAATTTTATTTGCAATCTTCCATTGTAGAGAAAGGCGTAACCAGACGGCAGTACAAGGCTTCCCAGATTGACGTAATCGCGGGTTGTATCTTCACGGATGTTGTGGCTTGGTTCATCATCGTGGCCTGCGCGGCCACTCTGTACGTCCATGGGTACCACAACATCTCAGACGCCAAAGACGCCGCCCAGGCCCTGCGACCCCTGGCGGGACAGTACGCTTACATCCTGTTTGCCATGGGATTGTTTAATGCATCTTTGTTTGCCGCGTCGATCCTGCCACTGTCGACTGCCTATACAGTTTGCGAAGGGCTGGGGTTCGAGTCCGGGGTGGGGAAGAAGTTCAACGAAGCGCCAGTGTTTTACTGGCTGTACACCGTCCTGATTGTCGCCGGAGCTGGCTGCGTTCTGTTCCCCGACTTGCCGCTGGTAAAAATATCCATTCTTTCCCAGGTGATTAACGGAGTGGCGATTCCACCGGTTCTGATCTTCATGCTCCTTTTGGTGAATAAGAAAGAGCTGATGGGCGAGTATGTCAACTCCCGCCTTTACAACGTCGTCGCCTGGACTACCACGGTGGTGATGACCATTCTGACCCTGGCCTTTTGCTGGACCCTGCGGTCGGGTGGAGGGTAGAGTTCGCGAGATCGGATTCCTGTAGAGACTTTGGTCTCATGCGTAAAGCATAGGGTGCCACCCTCCCGGATAACCCTTTCGCGCCTCGCTGCTTCTGTCTATAATGAAGCCAATTCTGGGGTAGCGCATGCGCAGTCTCCCAATCTTTCTGGCTTCATCTTTGCTGCTCACTACCTTGTCCGTCGCCCAGAACCCTGCCGTTCTCGTCCAGCCAACTGCTGCTCCGGCGGTCAAGGCCTATCACGACGGGAGCATCCGTGACATTGACGCCATTGGCAACCGCAACATCGGTTGCGGACGTGGCCTGGGAAACTGGTACAGCCTCGAAAAACAAATCGAGATGGGAAAATCCTACGCCCAACAGATGGAGACGGGAACTAAGCTGATCACCGACCCGGTCATCACGGAGTATGTCAACCGCATTGGGCAAAACCTGGTGAGAAATTCCGATGCGCAAGTCCCATTTACCATCAAGGTCGTCGACACGGACGACATTAATGCCTTTGCGCTGCCCGGTGGGTTCTTCTACGTAGACTCGGGTTTGATTCTCGCAGCTGACAACGAAGCTGAACTTGCGGGGGTGATGTCGCACGAGATTGCCCACGTCGCCGCCTGTCACGTGGCGCGCGAGAACACTCGCGGTCAGCTGATGAACCTGGCGTCCATCCCCTTGATTTTTGTGGGAGGCGGGATCGGTTATGCAGCGCGGAATCTGATGGGACTGGCCGTGCCGATGAGCTTTTTGAAGTTCACGCGTGGTTTTGAGGCCGAAGCTGACTTTCTTGGGATTGAATACATGTACAAGGCTGGCTACGACCCGCAGGCGCTAACAACATTTTTTGAAAAGGTGAAGGCGCTGGAGAAGCACAAGCCCGGCACCATTGCCAAAGCGTTTGACACTCACCCCCAGACCCCAGACCGCATTCAAAAAACCCAGCAGGAAATTAATACTCTGCTTCCTCCCGAACCGGAATACAAAGTCGATACCTCAGAGTTCGTCGACGTAAGGGCCCGGTTGTTTGAACTTCAGAACCGGCATACCCCCAACGACGGCAAGCAGGGAAATCGTCCTACGTTGCGCCGTGCTGCCCATGCTCCGGCAGGCGATGACGACACCCCCGTCAGTAACCCTGGCGATGATCGTCCCAAGCTGACACGTCGCGGCCCGCAGCCGTCCGACTAACTTAGGCAATCTTTCCTTCCGCTAGATCCTTTACGAGTTTAATGTCTGCTTCGAGAAAGTCGTATGTCGGCAACTCGCCCCGTTGTACCCAGCGGACGTCCCGAAAAATTCGATTCTCGATCGTCCCTGCATACTCTCGTACTACATAGAAGCGCAGTTCTACCGAGTTTCCGGTTTTGTATTCGTGGCGAATGCGCGCGACCTCCTCGCCGATGGTCGCATGGATGCCCAACTCCTCGTCGAGCTCGCGGCGCAGGGCATCTCGAGGTTGCTCGCCGGTTTCGATCTTGCCGCCGGGAAACTCCCATTTCAGCGGCATAGTTTGGTGGCGCGTACGTTGGCACACCAGTATCTTGTCATCCTTGATGATCAACGCTGCGACCACTTGTTTCATGGATGTACGGGACTCGCGACGGCGGTTGCTTACTATCGTCAGGTTGCTATTTGGAAGACTTTTCCAGGCTTGCACCCACCAGGCCGGCACAGTATTCGACCAAAGCCCGGTCTTCGTCCTTGAAGGCTGCGGGAAAATGGCTGTCGATGTCGAGTTCGCCCACCACCTTACCGTGAGCGAATACGGGGACCACGATCTCTGATTTAGTTTCGAGCGAGCATGCCAGATAACGAGGATCCTGGCTGACGTCATCGACCACGACTGTCTTCCCGGTAGAGGCAGCAGCCCCGCAGATTCCCTGATGGAGAGGAATTCGCGTATGCGGAGTCATCGCTCCTTGAAACGCGCCCAGGACCAGCATGGGCGGTTGTCCCAGCGGCTGCTGTTCCAGCATGTAAAAACCCACCCAGTTGTATTTCAACATGCGTTGGTGAAGCAGCTTGACAATCCGATCCATGAGATCTTGGGTGGATTTCGCCTCGCGCGCCAGTTGTGCCATTTCTGCCTGTACATCTTTGGACTTGGAGGCTGTAGGCATAGGGGAAATATTATCTCAGCCGCTAGCGGCTGTGCACAGGTACGTTGGTAATACATCTTAGACCGGAGGCCTGCGAAAAACTCTCAGGATGAATGGCCGCAGCCAGAGCGTGTAGTCCGCGAACCAGCGTGGGCGCAGGAGTATTCAGGAGTTCGTCAGGAATGCAGTAGACGCGGCCTTGCCGGGCGGCCCGCATCTCGGTCCAGCCGCGGTCGCGAAGAATCTTCTCCAGCGGTACGCGGTCCCCCGCTCCGCACCATGCTGCCACTAGTACGTCGGGGTCTTCGCGAAGGATCGCTTCCGCTGATGTTTGCGCACCTGGCGTTCCCACGAATGTGCCACCGGCCGCGTGCACCAGCTCTGCCACCCATGGTTGCGATGCGATCAAGGGCTTGCCCCATTCCTCGCAGAAGACGCGAGGACGAGGTTTCGCGGCGGTCTGCTGTCTGAGCAGCTTCGATTTCACGCTCCATCTCGGCGATCACCTCTTCGCCACGGTCCGCGGCTCCCATCACTCCCGATATGGTCGCGATGTCGGTGTAGATATCGGCAAGCGTCTTAGGAGCCAAACCCAGAAAGCGGGCGCCGGATTTTAGAATCTCCGCTACCGCTTTCTCTTGGTAGGGAACCGCGGCAATCACCAGGTCAGGGCGGACGGCGGCAATCTGGTTGGTGTTGGCAGTCCAGGAGTCCTGCACGATGGTGAGCTTCCGGCCAGCGATCTCGGGACATACATCCGCGCAATACTTGGTACAGGCCACGAGACGATCCAGTTTGCCAATGGCCGCGAGGATTACGGTCGCGCTGGGTTGGAGGGAAACGATTCGCAGGGGAGTATGATTGCGCGGCACCGTAACGCCATCTTATCGTGTGGAGACGTAGCATGCCACGTCCCGCCACACGCTACAATTCTCGCTATGTATTCCGCCCAAGTCCTGGACCACTTTCAGAACCCTCGGAACGCCGGTGATGTGGCCAATCCCGACGCGGCCGCGCAGCTTGAAAATCCTGCTTGTGGCGATGTCTTGAAGCTGAGCCTGAGAATTTCCGACGGCAGCATCGCTGAAATTCGTTTTCTGGCCAAAGGCTGCGTTCCCACCATAGCCTGTGGTTCAGCCTTGACTGAGTTGGTGCAGGGAAGAACGATTGAGGGTGCGCGGGCTTTGAGGAGAGAGGAATTGGTGGACGCGATCGGTGGCCTGCCTGAGGCCTCCTACCCATGCCAGCCATTTGGCGATGGACACTCTGGCGAAAGGCGCTCAGCGAAATCAAGAACTAGCCACGGATCTACAACCCTAGGTTTTGTCTGGCCGATACACCGTCCAGCCACGTTCTTGGGCGGTTTTTTCCAGATCAGGGTTCGGGTTTACCGCGAATGGGTGCTGTGCGATGGCGAGCATTTCCGCATCCCAGCGAGAATTACCGAAAGCCACGTCGGGATCTTTACGAATCACATCGCGGATCGCCGCCGGCTTGCCCTCGCCGGTAGGGACGCGCACCAGACGATCGCTGACGATGCCCTTGTCGATCTCAACCGCTGCAGCCAGAATCCGGTTCTCAGGAATCCCGCAATACTTCATGCCAGCCCGAATCACCCATTCGTTCGTCGAGGACACAGCCCATACGTCACAAGCGGACTCCTGCAAGCGGCGGATCAGTTCATGCATCTCGGGAAAGATATTGGTAAGGAAATTCTCCTCGAAGTATTGGTTCGCAGCCCGCTGCACCTGAGCCTCGATTAGGCCGCGGTGCATGGTCACCATTTCGCCGCACATGTCATCCTCGCTGACTTTTCCAGCCCGATAGTCGGCGTAGCGCGGACGGGCCCAACGCACAACCTCGTCGGACGCCACACCTCGTTTTAGTTCCCAATCAAAGAATCCTTCACCGGCGTCACCTGCCCACAGCGTCCCGTCGCAGTCAAAGACTGCAAGGCGTGGCTCCAGGCGAAGAACTGTTTCGATAAAGGCGGCAGCTTTGGGCGAAATGGATGAGGCCAAGGAGTTATCTCAGGTGCGAGGTATCGAGGATAGCGCCGAGTAGTCCTGCGGCGTGTCCACGTTCAGCGTAACAGCGGGATCATCGACCGCGACATAGGAAATGTGTTGCTGGTTCTGGTGCTCGATCTCGCGGGCGGTAGAGGTCGCGGGTGCTTTCAGGAAGACTTCCATCATCTCCCGCGCCACCAGAAAAGGGTGTCCGTGTTTGCCCGCGAATTCGGGGACTACGCCCCAGCATCCGGCCGGACGTGACCCAAACGCGGTGCAGAGGGCCCGCAATGTGCCGGCGCTCGCCGGCGGGCGATCCACCAGGGTGACCATTGCCGCATCCCGGCCATGGTTCAGGACCTCTTGCAATCCCACCTGAAGGGAACTGAACTGTCCGCGCTCGGGTGCTGGATTTCGTACGAGAGATGCACCGTTGGCGTAAACCACAGGAACCAGATGCAGCTCATTGTTGCCCGCCACCACGATCACCAATTCGCTGAAAGGTTGCAAAGACTCAATGGCCGCGGAGAGAAATGTGGTCTTGGCCGGCAGCTTTCCCGGCACCATCGGCGGCCACGGGAGCAGAGCCTTGTCTGTGCCCATGCGGGTTGACTCGCCAGCGGCGAGGATTACTCCGCAAACGCTGGATGCGCTGACCATGCAGTGAAGATAGCAGAAAGCCGGGAGTTATAAATCAGGGACCTTACATTCCCAGAAACTCGGAGGTTAAAGATTTTCGTCGGGATCTTTCACCACGGCGTGATCGGAATCGGCCGGCGCATCGGCAGGGTTCTGGAGATGCGTCTTGAACCAGCTCATGTGCGGCAGGGCGCGTTCTGAACGGCGGCGTACCGCGATTAGCTCCGCCGTGATTGCTACCGCAATCTCCTCCGGCGTGATTGCGCCGATGTCCAGGCCTACCGGCGCATGCACCCGCTCGAACAACTGCGGGGAAAGTCCTTCTTTGGTCAGCTCACGAAAGATGGAAATCGTCTTGCGTTTGGAACCGATCATCCCAATGTAGCGCGCCTGAGTCTGTACCGCCCAGCGCAGCACCCGCATGTCATCGCGATGGCCTCGCGTGACGATGACGATGTACGACGACTCCTGCGGCGTGATCTTCGCCATGGCTTGGTCGAAGTCTTCAGCAATCACTTCCTTGGCGTCGGGGAAGCGCTCGCGGCTGGCGTAGGCGGCGCGATCATCCACCACGGTTACATCAAAGCCAGCGCCTCGCGCACATTTGTAAAGGTTTACCGATACGTGACCTGCACCGAATACATAAAGCAACGCTGGAGGTAGTACTGGCTCGATGAAAATGTCCAGAGTTCCGCCGCAAACCAGCCCGGTGTCGTACTTAGGGTCCTGGTTCAGATTGAATGTCAGGCTGCGCGGCTTCTCCGACTCCATGACTTCACGGGCCGCCTGCCAGACCTCAGCCTCGACGCATCCCCCGCCGATAGTGCCCGCGATCGATCCATCATCGCGCACCAGCATCTTGGCGGTCTCAAACGAGGGGATGGAGCCGCGCACGTTGACAATGGTCGCCACCGCGCCCCGCCTGCCTTCCTGCCGCAGCTTGACGATCTCCTCGTAGATGTCCACAACCTGATTATCGGTCGCCGGCGCAACCCGGGTCAATGTTCCCAAGGTTGCGATCGCCCCTGCCTCCAGTTCGGGTTACTGCAATGTGACCAGCACCTGGATCACGCCAATCCCTTTGGGCAGCGGTTCCAGCGCCTTGCCCACCACTGCACCCAGCATCCGTTGGCGGTTGGTTCCTTTCATGGCGTAGCCCGGTCGCGAGGAAGTTACCAGCAAATCCCCTTCGCGGATCGGTCCATTCTGTGCGGTTACTTTGCAGGGCACAATGCCAACAATGGCCAGAGGCACCTCGCGTTTGACCGTCTCATCGTCGATGTTGTGCGGTGTTGCCAGCATTCCAGGTTTGGTGGAGTAGATGCCAGCTACCAGAGTCGAGTAAGGCGTATGCGAGCGGGTCAGTCGCCGCTGCGCACCGCGCTCGATTACGAGCAAATCCCCGGGCTCGTAGAGCGATTTGCTGCCACGCACGGCCATCGACTCCGCAAAGTCCGCACCGCTTGATTGGTATCCGCCATCGGCAAAAGTCTCCCCGTTGGTGTCCACGCGGAATTTGTGCACGCCCTTGGTCATCCCCAGGTACAAATTTCCGCCGACCGCATTTACAACGATTCCGCTGTCGATGCGAGGGCCGCTATTTTCGACATCGAGCGAGTAATCCGTAAACGGAGTGCTGGTTCCAATCGCCACCGTCACGGCGTCAAGGTCCGTGCCGCCCAGGGCCAGCATGTTGCTCCGCGCGGCATTTGCCTTGGCACCGATGGCAGTCGCGTCGGTAATCGTGCCGCTGGCGGTGCCTGTCCCTGTCGCGTAACCGATGAATGTGTTCTGCGAACCAGAAACTGTCCCACCAAGGGTCTCGCCGGCAACCTCGCCCACTGCGGTATTGTCGTTCCCGGTGGTCATCGACTCGAGCGCGATGGTCTCCGACCGCGGTATTTTCGTTTCCGTCGATGTTCACAAGCATGGCTGCAGTGCCGATTGCGGTATTGAAACTTCCGATAGTGTTCTTTAGCAAGCTAGTACCCCCAACACCAATATCAGTTATTCCCGGTTGTAATCCGGCCAGCGCAAAGGATCCCAGTGCCGTATTAAAGCCTCCTGATGTGAGCGAGGAGAGCGCCGATCTACCCACACCCGTGTTTTCGCTTCCCGTATTGGAGAAGTTTCCGGCCACCAATCCGACGAAAATGTTGTCAGCAAAGCAGCAGGTGTGAATGATCGGGTTTCCTTGCTGCCTGATCACTCCGTGGGTCGAGTCAGTGCTTGCGGAGAGAACGAGAGCGCCGCTGGTAAGCGACAGATCCCCGCTGCTGATGGTTTGCGTCGCCGCGAAGGAATTGGCGGTGGCAAGCTGCGGTACTTTAGTGGTATCCAGATTGAGCGTCACGAAGCCGCTGGTGCCGCCCCCGTTCAGATCTGTCCCAGCCGTGATGCCGGTGATCGTACCCGTCCCTGGAAAGGTCTGTCCCGGCGCGAAGGTAAAGAGGCCGGTGTTGCTTAGTTTCAGTCCGGTCTCCGCGGGTTGGTTCGGATCGGTTCCGAACAACAGATCCAGCGTAGCCGACGGATTGGCTGTGTTGTTTCCTGTCGGCTCCGCTTGCCATTGAAAGTGGTTTAACGTGTACTTCGCCGTTCCACTGTTATAGGCCGAGGATTCCAGATTGAACGGCTGCGAGTTGAATCCTTTGGTGGGCGTCGCAAAACCAGTCGTCGCCATCTCGAACAGGCCACGCATGAGTTCTGAACCATTTACGTCGAGAGTGAAAAGCGGCTTCGTCAAATTGATGCCGATCTTGGCGCTGGCGCCCGAACCCAATTGAAACAGCACGGAATTGCCCAAGTCGCCCGAATTGTCGGCCCAGATGGGGATGAAGTTCTGCGTCCCCGATCCCCCGATGTCAGCTGAATTACCGCGGCCGCCCGAGGGTGGAAGCGGAGATGCAGCTCCCAGCGCGTTACTGTTGCCAGGCACGGCCAGCACAAAGGCCGACGGCGGTAAGCCGCCAAGTGTCTGAGCATCGGCTGCCTTCAGAGCATACGGCACACTCAGCAACAGCACGCGTGGAAGTTCGGCTTCGCCATTGACGCTAACTCCCAGCCAGTGTCCTGCACCGGAACTGAATAACTGCAGTGGCAATCCCTCGGCTTTTGTCGCACCGAGTTGGACGGTGTAGTTTCCCTTGGTGTCGGTCTGCACATTCTGAGTTTCTAGCCACAAGGGAGAGCCGTCGTATTGTGCCTTGTAAATGGCGAACGTGACTCCAGCAGCTCCGACGATGGCCTTGCCCTGCACATCAGTTGCTCGTCCGGAAAAGTTAACCAGGCGTGGCACGATCGTGCCGATCGCTTGCGATGATGTCTGTGCTTGCGCAAGCAGAAGTGTTCCGCACTGCAAGATCCCCATGCCGATTCCAAGCCAACGGATAACCGTTTTCATGGCGTGCCTCCCTTTTGCGACATTTCTGAGCGAACGTTCAACCAGACAAATTTGCGCATGGTACTGCACCTCGGGTGCTCTCGGCAATGGCGAAATCGGCGACGCTCTACTCTTCTTGTCATGGGATTGTAAGTGGCAGAAATGACTGCTTTTGTTGCGCAGGGCGGTGGCTTCGCCAATTGGACGCGCGCCCGCCGGCGGGTATCGTGTAAGCTGCTGGGTCGTAATTTAGAGGGGGAGCGCTGCATGAAAGCTGTCCGCATTCACGAATTCGGTGGGCCCGAAGTTCTTCGCTACGAAGAAGCCCCCGACCCAAAACCGCGTAAGGACCAGGTGTTGGTCCGCGTTCGCGCCTGCTCTCTGAATCATCTGGATATCTGGGTGCGTAAGGGCCTTCCCGGCGTGAAGCTGCCACACATTCTCGGCAGCGACATTGCCGGGGAGATTGTGGAAGTCGGTGAATATGTAACCGGCTTCAAGACTGGGCAGCGCGTGCTCCTGGCTCCCATGCTCTTCTGCAATCACTGCGCGAAGTGTGTCGCAGGATTGCAGAACCAATGCCGGGAGTTCGCGGTGCTCGGCAACGCAGTAGACGGCGGCAACTGCGAATTGATCGCGGTGCCCGCAGTGAATGTCATTCCGATTCCCGAGAGCCTCGACTTTAACCAGGCCGCCAGCGTGCCTTTGGTATTCCTGACCGCCTGGCACATGCTGGTAGGGCGCGCGGGAATTCGTCCCGGCCAAACCGTGCTGGTGCTGGGAGGAGGATCGGGCGTGGGCATTGCCGCTATTCAGATTGCCAAATTGTTCCATGCCCGCGTAATTACCACTGCGGGAGACGAAACCAAGCTGGAAAAGGCGCACGCACTCGGCGCCGATCACGGTATCAATCACTACAAGCAGAAGATCTCCGAGGAGGTCCGAAAGATCACCAACAAAGCAGGGGTGGACATCGTGGTCGAACACGTGGGTCAGGCCACGTGGGAAGAGAGCATGAAGTCGCTCCAGGCTGGAGGCACGATCGTGACCTGCGGCGCGACCACGGGCTTCGATGCCAAGTTCGATCTGCGGTTCCTGTTCGCGCGGCAACTCTCGTTTCTCGGCTCCTACATGGGCACCATGGGCGATTTGCACAAAGTTCTGGGCCACGTCTTTGCCGGACGACTCAAGCCAGTTGTCGACCGCACCTTCCCCTTGCAAGAGACGCGTGCCGCCCACGAATACATGGAATCCAGTCAGATGTTTGGGAAGATCGTGATAAACCCGTAGTTCCCCGCCGAGCTCGCCGTGGGTGGGGAGTACAATCAGCGCGTGTTCTTCAAGGTTCTCGGCCGAATTCTAGACATTGAGACGATCGCGTCGGGCAAAGGCATCCGCGAGTTCCGTCGGTTACGAAAGCTCTATGGCGGCCGCCGCTGGAGGAAGCTGAAAGGAACGGCGACGGTCAAGCTGACCGATGGTACGATGTGTCATGCGGAAGTGCACTGGTACGAGGCACACGGCATTGGCATGAAAGAGCTCAAGATCAAGCGAATTCTGGAAATCCAATGAAACGAAGCGAATTGCGGTTTGCTGTTTGCGTCAAAAACAAAGACTACGCTGCTTCCCTTGAATTACGGAAGCTCTACCAGGTCGTCGCGGACGACACTGCGGCAAAGCTCCGCCAGATTCGCGTTATTGACGAGTCAGGCGAAGACTATCTCTATCCCGAGGAATACTTCGTCCCCGTGCACCTGCCCCAGTCGGCCGAGAAGGCTGTGCGGCGCGCGAGCGTTAGAGAATGAGCCGATTCCACCAGTTCCTCTGTGCCCTCCGTGGTTTAGAATAGACACTGTGAGCGACAACCTCAGCTTCGGCCCCTACGTCACCGTCGAAGCACGGCAAGCGAGTGGTCAAAGAACTCACCTACGGCAACCACACGCCCGAGGGCGTCGTCCTTACCACCATGGACAACGCGGTCAACTGGATGCGCAAGAACTCCATCTGGCCGATGACGTTCGGCCTGGCCTGCTGCGCCATCGAAATGATGTCCATGGGGGCTTCGCGTTTCGATATTGCCCGCTTCGGCGCTGAAGTTTTCCGCCCATCTCCGCGGCAGTCGGACTTGATCATCATCGCGGGCCGCGTCTCCAACAAAATGGCTCCCGTGATCCGGCAACTCTGGGAGCAGATGCCCGAACCCAAATGGGTGATCTCCATGGGCGCGTGCGCGACCTCGGGCGGCGTCTTCAATAACTACGCCCTGGTGCAAAGCGTGAACCAGGTGATTCCGGTCGATGTCTACGTCCCCGGATGCCCACCCCGGCCCGAGCAGTTGATCTACGCCATCACGCTGCTGCAAGAAAAAATTCAAAAAGAGCGCGGTACCATCAAGCGCGCGTTGAATCTCAGCTAACGCCTCCGCCTAAACCCCATCACTTGTTGCTTGTTATGTGAACTCAGGCTCCGGTCCTCTGCTATCCAAATTCGTCTACATGCCGTCTAGCTACGGCAGAGCACTCACTGAACGCCGGGACCGATCCGCGCTCAGCAGCCGATCTTATGGTCGAAGGAGCAGTCATGAACCAACGCACTCGTATTGCCTCAATGATATTTGTTCTCCTCTGCATGGCTACCGGCCTCGCGTGCAATCAGGCCCAGACTTCTGCCGCGGCTTCAGCAAACGCCGGCAAGATCCCCATCACCACAAAATCCGAGGAAGCCAAGAACGAATTTGTACAGGGCCGCGACCTCGCGGATCGTCTCCTGATCCATGACTCTCTCCAGCATTTCCAAAAAGCTGTCTCCCTCGATCCCGATTTCGCGTCGGCGGAACTCGCCTGGGCCAATTCTGCGCCAACCACCAAGGAGTTCTTCGAGCATCTGAACAAAGCGGTGAGCTTGGCAGACAAGGCCTCGGACGGTGAGCGGCTTGTAATTCTGACCAACCAGGCCGCCGCCAACGGAGATGTGGCCAAGCAGAAGGAATATTGCGAGAAGTTGGTTGCTGCTTACCCGAATGACGAACGAGCGCAGAATGCTCTCGGCGGCTACTACTTCGGACAACAGGACTACGTCCAAACCATCGAGCACCTCAAACGCGCGACGGAACTGGCGCCGAACTATTCGCCGTCGTACAACACGCTGGGCTACGCCTATCGCCAGTCTGGCGACTTTGCCAGCGCCGAGTCAGCATTCAAGAAGTACATTGACCTGATTCCCAACGATCCCAATCCCTACGATTCGTACGCGGAGCTGTTGCTGAAGGAGGGCAAGTTCGATGAGTCAGTGGCGCAGTATCGCAAGGCGCTTTCGCTCGATGCCAACTTCAATCCTTCGCGCTTTGGAGTCGCTGCTGATCTGATGTACCTGGGGAAGGCGGCTGACGCCGAGTCGGAGCTCCGAACCATGGAAGGCCGTGCGCGCAACGACGGTGAGCTGCGCACGGCGTATTTCGCCATGGCAGTCCTGGCTTCCGACAGCGGCAAATTCGACAAAGCCCAGCAGGCCATGGATAAGGAATACGGCGTGGCAGAGAAGAAGAGCGACGTGGCTTCCATGGCCGCCGATCTTCAGGCCAAGGGCAATATCGCCCTTGCAGCGCAAAAATACGCCGCGGCAAAGCAGCATTTCGACCGTTCTTTCCAGATGATCCAGGACTCAAGCCTGTCGCAGGAGGTCAAGAACAACTCGGCTCGTCTTCACCATTTCAACCTGGCGGCCGTCGCCATCGAGAAAAAAGACTTTACCACCGCAAAGAGCGAAGCTGAGGAATTCCGCAAGGCCGCGGAGGCATCGAACAATGCCGTCGTGTTGAAACTGGTTCACGAACTGGCGGGCAGAATTGCGCTGGCCCAGAAAGCCTACGAGGAAGCCATTGCGGGATTGCAGCAGGCCAGCGATCAAGATCCACGCAATCTGTATCGCCTGGGTCTGGCCTATCAGGCGAAAGGCGACGCTGCCAAGGCTCACGAATACTTCTCACAGGCCGCGGAGTTCAATTCGCTCCCCGCATTGCCCTACGCATTCATTCGCGCCAAGGCGCAAAAACTGGCGTCGGTAACGAAAACGTAGTTCAAGGGAGGAGCGCCCGCAAGGCGCTCCTCTTTTTCTGCGCAGGCGATCCAGCGTAGAATCGCGCTGCATGAGATCGTTAAGCATTGCTCCGGATGACTTCCGTCGGCTTGCGGGAGAAATCGCCGATCTGACCGCGAACTATCTTGCCACACTGGACTCGCGATCAACTCTCCCGCGAACCAGCGGTGCTCAGACCGAGCAACTCTTTCATCATCCGCTCAACGAACAAGGCTTGGGAGAAGATGCGTTCCGGGCCTTGCACGACGTTGTCGAAAACTCCCGCGTGCAGAACGGGCGGTTTTTCGGATACGTGCTCGGTTCAGGAGAGCCTGTCGCAGCCCTCGCTGACTTACTGGCCAGCGTGCTCAATCAGAATGTCACCGCCTGGCGCTCGGGGCCTGCTGCCGTCGCCATAGAACACACAGTGGTGGACTGGTTGGCGAGTGCGATTGGCTGTCCGGGGTTTCGCGGCCATCTGACGGGCGGTGGCTCCTCCGCCAACCTGATGGGCCTCGCACTGGCTCGTGAAGCCAAGACGCCGGTCAATGAATCGGGCTTGAAGGATGGGTCGCAAGCTGTGGTTTACGCCTCCGAGGAAGCCCACATGTCGATTGGCAAGAGCGTGGCGCTGCTGGGAATTGGACGACGCAACCTGCGATTGCTTCCCACTGACTCGAATTTCCGCCTGATTCCCGCGCAGCTCGAAAAGGCCATTCGGCGTGACCAGGCGGCAGGGAAGACTCCACTGGCAGTGGTGGCCAGCGCCGGCACTGTGAACACCGGAGCCATTGATCCCTTACCGGAGATTTCCGCCATTGCTCGAACTGACGGACTCTGGTTACACGTCGATGGAGCGTATGGCGCGCTTGCAGCGATGGCAATACCCGCCAGCTTTGCTGGTCTTGATCTTGCCGACTCATTGTCGCTGGACCCGCACAAATGGCTGTATCAACCTCTGGATTGTGGCTGCCTGCTGTACCGCAACCCTGACCATGCACGGGCAGCGTTTTCCCACTCCGGCGACTACGCACGCGTGCTCACGGACGATCCAATCGAGGGTTTTGCTTTCTTTGAAGAGTCGATGGAACTGTCGCGGCGTTTCCGCGCACTCCGGCTTTGGCTGTCCCTGCGCTATCACGGACTGCATGCCTTCCGCGCTTCGATCATGGAAGATCTTGATCTGGCTCAGCGCCTCGCCGCAGCCGTTGCACAGCACCCTAAGCTAGAGCTTGTGGCGCCGGTAGGATTGAGTGCCGTCTGTTTCCGTTATCTCGCGGCCGCGGCAGAATCAGAAGACGAAGGCAACCGGCAAAATGCCGAGATTCTCAAGCGTGTGGTGCAACGTGGCCGCGTGTATCTATCCAACGCAACCCTTCGCGGTAAGTTCTGCCTGCGGGCGTGCATCGTCAATCATCGAACCACGGAAGCGGATGTAGACGCTGTGATTCCAGAAGTCTTGGAGGCTGCTAAGAGTCTGTAACGCGGTAAACTCATGGGACAACACCGTGCCAAGGATCTCGTTTTGAACCAACCGACCATCGTGGCCCATGCCCCCTGCCGTGCCGATTTAGCCGGCGGCACCATTGATCTGTGGCCACTGTACTTGTTTCATCCCGGCGCGCTTACCCTCAACTTCGCCCTCAACATTCAAACTACCTGCCGGATCACACCGCTGAAAGGGAAGGGAATTCATCTGCGATCGCTGGATACGCGGAGAGAAGAATCTTTCGCCAGCTTTGACGCCCTGCGCACCGCCCGCCGTTTTCGGTTGCCTCTGGCTGCGCGGCTCTTGCAGTTCTTTGCCCCCAAGGAAGGACTGCTGATTGAGACCAACTCTGAGTCTCCTGCCGGAGCTGGAATCTCGGGTTCCTCCGCGCTGATGATCGCGACAACTGCTGCTCTGGCACGCTTCACTGGCCGCAACCTCACGCTGGAACAAATGCGGGTGATCGCGCAGAACGTGGAAGCCCAGATCATTGAGGTGCCCACCGGCTGCCAGGATTATTATCCGGCCCTCTACGGCGGCGTCAGCGCCATTCACCTCGATGCCGACGGTATTCATCGCGAAGCCGTCCCGATTGCGCCCGAGGAAATCGAATCGCGCTTTGTGCTGGCGTATACGGGCGTGCCGCGCAAGTCCGGCATCAACAACTGGGAGGTCTTCAAGACCCACATCGATGGCGACCGGAGGGTATTCCGCAACTTCGAGAAGATCTCGCAGATCGCCGGCGCCATGCATAAGGCGCTGCTCGGCCGGAACTGGCACGAGGTAGCACATCTGTTGCGCGAGGAATGGAAGTTGCGGCGCACCAACGCTCCTGGCATCACGACGCCCCTAATTGACAAACTGATCGCGGTCGCCACCCGGCACGGGGGCCGGGCGGCGAAGGTCTGTGGCGCTGGGGGTGGAGGCTGTGTCATCTTCCTGGTCGAGGAAGGTACCACCAGTCGCGTGGCGAACGCCGTTGGCGAGAACGGCGGCCACGTGTTGCCTTTGCAGGTGGCCCGGGACGGACTCACTGTGTCCGAATCAACCTCCGCATGATCTTTGCTTCGGCCTAAACTGTTCGGGGCAGAGTCTTCTGGCTCCGGTTCAAAATGGCCCGATCAGCGCTATAATCTGCCTAAGAGCTTGCTGGGGTGTCCATGAAGCCAGGCCATGTTGCCATCTTCCTTCCCTTGTTGTTGCTGAGCGTGGCGGGTGCGAGCGCTTCCGATCAGAAACCTGCCAACCAGAGACCCGCTGCGTCACCTCGGATGACATCGCAGACCCGCATGGAACTGATCCGCGGTTTCGAATCTGAGCTGGTCTATATCCGCACGCCATTTCCTATGGGCAAGAAAGGGTTGACCCTTAAGAACGGCACGCTTTCGCCCAGCGGTGTAGACCTGCAGAGGCTCATGGTCACCTGGGGCCCTGCGGTCAAGCCCGGTGACCAGGCACGCATCTCCAGCATCGTCATAAAAGACGACCGCATTCATTTCGAAATCAACGGTGGCCCCGTCAAGAAGAAAAAGTGGTACGAGCGCATCGAAATCGGCGGCGACGCCGGGACGACTCCAATCGCCCCCACAGACGCAAACGCCAACCCGCGCGGCTCTTACGTGGACCTGCTTTTCGATCACTACGTTCCCGAGATGGGGCCTGTGCAGCTCAAGCAGTTGCTCCGCCCAGTTTTCGACTTCGACGCCAAATCGGCGGTCGATGCTTACATCGAAACCGTTCCTCCCAAAGTCAAAGAAGCCATCAAGAAGCATCAGGTGCTGGTGGGGATGAATCGCGAGATGGTGATTTACTCCAAGGGCCGCGCTCCTAAGAAAATTCGTGAGAAGGAGGGCGACACCGAGTACGAGGATTGGATCTACGGTGAGCCGCCGCAAGACGTGGACTTTGTACGTTTCGTCGCTGACGAAGTGATCCGCGTTGAAACGATGAAAGTCACGGGCGAGAAGATCGTCCGCGTGGAGAAGGAAGTCGATCTCAGCCCTCAACCTAGCGTCGCCACGGCCGCACCAACGGCACAGCCCGAACAACCGTCCCACGCCCCCAGCCTGCGGCGCCCCGGAGAGGAACTGCCGACGGCGCCGGCAACCTCGACCACCAAGCCCGTCCCTATACCTCCATCCGACCCGATTCCCACTGATCCCAACGCCAAACCGCCCTTTTTGCCTTCACAGCTTGCCCAAGCTGATTTGGGCCGTTGACTTGGCGGCGCTCCGCTCCGCCTTTACACTGGAAGTGTGAAGATTGCGCTAGGACAGATCAATCCTACGGTAGGGGATTTTAAGGGAAATAGCGGGAAGATCATCGACTTTTCCCGTCGTGCGCAGTCAGTTGGGGCCGGGCTGATTCTCTTTCCCGAACTTTCGGTGTGCGGATACTTTCCGCGTGATCTGGTCGAACGCTCCTCATTCGTCGCCCATAACCGCGAGACCCTCGATCACATTGCCTCCGAGACACGCGGTATCGCCGTGATCTGCGGACTGGTAACTCCCGCTCAGGCTGACACCGGCAAGTCGGTGATGAACTCCGCGGCCCTCCTTCAGGATGGCAAACTAGCGTTCCTGCAATCCAAGATGCTGCTGCCCACTTACGACGTTTTCGACGAAATGCGCAACTTTGCTCCGGCTATGCGCCAGCATCTTTTTCCATTTTGTGGCAAGCAAATGGCCCTCACCATTTGCGAAGACGCCTGGAATGATAAGCATTTCTGGAACAAGCGCCTTTATACCTTTGATCCCGTGGAAGCCTTGATCAAGTCAGGAGGGAATTTTCTGCTAAACATTTCCGCCTCTCCCTTCTGGCTGGGCAAGCGTGAATTCCGTCGCGAGATGCTGGCCTCCATCGCCCGCACTCAGAAAGTTCCGGTCGCCATGGTGAATCAAGTCGGCGGGAACGACAGCCTGGTCTTCGACGGGTCCAGTCTGGTGTTGAATCCGGCCGGTGAGGTCATCGCGCAAGGCAAGTCGTTTGAAGAAGACCTTATTTATTTTGACTCCGACCGCCTCACCGGCGAAGTCCATCCCCAAATCGAAGGCGAGGAGGCCAGCGCGTATGCCGCTCTGGTGTTGGGCACGCGGGACTACGTCAACAAGTGTGGCTTCAAGAAAGTGATCGTCGGCCTCAGCGGTGGCATTGACTCAGCTCTCACGGCGGTGATCGCGGCAGATGCGGTCGGTGCGGACAACGTAATCGGAGTGGGCATGCCGGGCCCCTATTCGTCGCAGGGCTCGATCGACGACGCTCGCGTTCTGGCGCACAATCTCAGCATTCGCTTCGAACTTCTTTCCATCAACGATGTTTACTCGAGCTATAGCAAGACGCTGCAACCGGTCTTCCACGGCTTGAAAGAAGACGCGACCGAGGAGAACATTCAGTCGCGTGCGCGGGGCACGCTGCTGATGGCGCTTTCCAATAAGCTTGGCGCCATTGTCCTGAGCACCGGCAACAAGAGTGAGCTGGGCGTGGGCTATTGCACGCTGTACGGCGATATGGTCGGGGGGCTGGCGGTAATCTCGGACGTACCCAAAACCATGGTTTATCGATTGAGCCGTTACGTGAACTCCCGACGACCGGTGATCCCTCAGGCCAGCCTGGAGAAGCCGCCCTCTGCCGAATTGCGGCCTGATCAGAAAGACAGCGACACGCTACCTCCCTATGAAGTGCTGGACGCGATTCTGGAGGATTACGTGGAAGAGTCCCGGACCGCGGAACAGATTGCGGCCGGGCGGGGCATCGATGTTAGTCTAGTCCGGCGCGTCATCCGCATGGTGGAGGGCACTGAGTACAAGCGACAGCAGGCTGCCCCCGGACTGAAGATTTCCGCCAAAGCTTTTGGTTATGGACGCCGGTTCCCGATCGCTGCAAAATCAGATCTCTAGGAAGGCAATTATGAATCGTTATCTACTAATTTGCGTGCTGGTGTGGTTCGCAGTAGCGGCAGGAGCTCAGCAAAAAAGCGCCCCCAAGGCTGCTTCAGCCAAGCCAGTCGCGGCTCCGACGCTTCCATCGGAAGAGGTCGTTAACGCTTTCCTGCAGCAGACCCTGGGCTATGACCCTGCTATCAGCTGGAAGATTGTCAGCATCAAGCCAGCGGCGGCCGAGAGTCTGGCGGAGGTAGATGTCAGCGTCAGCAATCCTCAGGGCTCGCAGGGCCAGAAATTCTATGTAACTCCCGACGGCACCCATGCCATCATTGGAGAAATTCTGCCCTTCGGCGCCCATCCCTTCGATGCCGTGCGGGACCAACTGCAGAAGGGAATCAATGGGCCCTCGCATGGTGCAAACGCCGCCCCGGTCACAGTGGTGGAGTTTAGTGACCTGCAGTGTCCCCACTGCAAAGACGCCCAACCTGCATTAGACCGCCTGGCCGCCGAGGACAAGAATGCCCGTGTGGTTTTCCAAAACTATCCGCTCGCGATTCACGACTGGGCAATGAAGGCTGCCAGCTACGCCGACTGTGTGGGACGGACTTCGCCCGATGGCTTTTGGAAATTTATTCAGAGCATCTATGGCGCGCAGTCGGACATTACCGCCGCCAATGCGGACGAAAAACTGACTGCATTCGCGGACGCTGCTGGCGTCAAGGGTACTGAGATGGCCACCTGCGCGGCTTTGCCTGAAACCATTACCCGCGTGGAACACTCCCTGGATCTGGGCAAGGCACTGGATGTGAACAGCACTCCCACCATCTTCATCAACGGCAGGAAGCTCAGTGCCGGGGGGTTGCCCTACGACGTGCTGCAGAAGTTGGTAGACTTTGCTGCCGCCAACGGAAAATAAATTATCGCGGCAGCCATAACTCGGCGTTCTGGTTAGCTCCCAGGTTCATCACATGTGGTGTGATCACGATCAAGATCTCGTCTTGCTCTTCGGTCTTGTTGTTGGTGGTCGCAATCTTGTTCAGCACAGGAACTGAGCTCAGCCCGGGAAGGCCGGTCATACTGTATTGCTCGCTTCGGGTCACGGAGGACGCTACCACGGCCGGTTCGCCATCTTCCAGGTTGATGCTGCCCTTGTATTCACGGTTGGCGATTACCGGTACGCCGTTCACGCTCTGCCCCGCCAGGGTGCGTAGTTTCAGCTCCAGGTCGAGCCCCACATGCACGCCCCCTGAGATCACTGGCTTGGCCTTGATGTCCAATCCTAAGTCTTCGTAACTGACTGATGGAATCGGTGCCTGAAAGCTACCGTTCTGCAGCACCTGCGAAATTGCCGAGGTGTTGAAAATCGGCGCGAAGCTGGCGTTGATCACAGGGAAGCGCTGGCCCAGGCGGAAGGTGGTGTCATTGCCTTGCGCCGCTCGCAGTGTGGCATGGTCCAGATTTCTTACCCAACTCTCGTTGAGCGATAACTGTGCTGCCAGGGTGTCGAGGCTCAATCCCATGAAGGTGAGACCGCCGCCGAAGGTAGCCAGAGGCTGGCTGAAAATTCCGCTCTGTCCCTGGCCCTGTAGTTGCGCCAAAAGGCCGGAGATGGCAGTCGAATTGGCCTGATTGATGCCACCACCCGAAATCAGCTGGTTGATTAATTGCTGGATGTTCTGCCCACTGGCGGCCAGCAAAGCCGCAGCCGGAATGTTGAAGAGGTTGAAAGTGTCGGGAATGTGCACACCCAGGTTGCGGGTCAATTGGTGGTCGATGTCATAGACTTCCACGTCCAGGATGACCTGTGGCCGCTCCTTGCCGAAGTCCTCCAGCAGTTTGGTGACTGCCTCGAGCACCGGCATGGGCGCGCGAACCGTTATGCTGCTGGTTTGCGGGCGTTGCTGCAGGAACCGGACCTCAAACACCGTGCGCAGCATGCTCACCACTTCACTCACATCTTGCGGCGTGGTAGCGGCGCTCAGGTAAAACGTCCGCAATCCCATTCGGTCGTAAAGGCGGTGATTCTCCTGCGACTCCCGGGCCACGAGGATCTGTCTGTCGGAAAGCGCAGTCCAGAAGGTTCCAGTTACGTCACACGCCGCACCCATGGCGGTAGAGAAGTCAGATTCATCGAGATCGAAGTGAACCCGCCGGGAGGCGATCGACTCGTCCAGTTCAACGCTCACGCCGAAGGCCCGCGCCACATCGGTCAACAGGGTCTTTGAATCACCACGAAAATGGAAAGCGTGATGGTCAGGGTTCGGCTCAGCCTGTAGTGCTCCGTCCTCAGTGGCGCGCAACATCGCAGTCTTCGGTGGCGCCCACTGCCCAAAGGCTTCCTGCAAGCGCTGCTGAGCAAATTGGTTCTCAGGATCAAGGCTCAACGCGCCGCGAAACTCGGCTTGGGCTTCGACTTCCCGTCCGTTGTTGAGATCGGCATTGCCCCGCTCCTCATGCTTGAAGACCAGTTGCTGCCGGGTCATTGCGAGGGCCGTCAGGTAGCTGACATTGCTCGGGACCAGTCGGGCAGCTGTGTCAAACTCCTTGTACGCCTCATCAAGCCGCTTAGCCTTCTCCAGCTTTAGTGCCCGTGAGAAGGCGGCGTTGGCTTTCTTGAGATCGGACTTCGAGGGATTGCAGTCCGGCAGGGAGGATGCGCAAGGCACAACAACGACGGTCTGGGGGGTGTCGGCGGCCAGCGCCATTCGACACCACACCGCCACAACAAGAAGCGGCCATTGCCAACGCAAGCGCATCCTCCGATTGTAACCGGGAAGGGGAACGAAGCGGCCATCCCCGGCAGGGTCGTGTACCTTCGGTAACTCTCTGGAACGCTGGCGGAAGTGTTTCTTGCTGGAAATTACGTCCGGCTGCGCGAAGATATGCCGTCCTACTCCTTACTTTGGACTGCAGTGGCAGCGTCCGCGTGGTTGGAAACTTCCGCAATTTTGGCGTATAAAAGTTAGTTGCGGTGCCGCTTTCTGTGCGGGTCGCGACAATCGAAAAGTTAAGAAGGTTTGAGCCAGACGCCATGTCCAGCCTATCGACAGCGCAAGCCACGAAGGGTCTCGAGGGGGTGGTTGCAACCACTTCCAGCATTTGCTACATCGATGGCGAACAAGGGGTCCTTGCCTACCGCGGCATAGATATTCACGAACTCGCTGATAGTTCCACCTTCGAAGAAACCTGCTATCTGCTGTGGTTTGGCAAGCTGCCGGCGCGCGATGAATTGAAGGGACTACGCGATCGCCTGGCACGGGAACGCAAACTCAATCCGGCGATTATTAACCTGCTGCGCACGGCGCCGAAGGAAGCGCTTCCCATGGATGTGCTGCGCACGGCAGTCTCCGCGCTTAGTTTTTACGATCCCGACGACAAGAAAAACGATCACGACGCCAATGTGAACAAGGCCATTCGCCTGACTTCGCAGATTGCCATGATCGTGGCTGCGTATGACCGTATCCGCAAAGGGCAGCCGGTAGTCGAACCTGACCAGTCACTCTCGCATGCCGGCAATTTTCTTCTCCAGTTGAATGGCGCCAAGCCCTCTGAGACCGCCGAACGTGCGTTAGACATTGCGCTCATCCTTCACGCCGACCACGAACTTAATGCTTCGACGTTTGCGGCCCGGGTCACCGCCGCCACTCTTTCCGACATGCATTCGGCCATCACCTCCGCCATTGGCGCGCTCAAGGGCCCACTGCACGGCGGTGCCAACGAGGCGGTGTTCCACATCCTCGAGGCCATTGACCGTGCAGGTGTGGATCCGGTCGAGCACATCCAAGGCATGTTGGCGCAAAAGAAAAAGGTTCCGGGCTTTGGCCATCGGGTTTATCACACCGAGGATCCGCGAGCCACGCACCTCCGGAAAATGTCGCAGGACCTGGGAAAGTCCAGCGGGCAAGCCAAGTGGTTTGACATGTCGGAGAGAATTGAGAAGTTCGTCAAAGCAGAAAAGAAACTCAACGCCAACGTGGACTTCTACTCCGCATCCACCTACCACAATCTTGGGATTCGCGTGGACTTGTTTACTCCCGTCTTTGCGGTCTCACGGATTAGCGGATGGACCGCCCATGTCATCGAGCAGCTCGATGACAACCGGCTGATTCGCCCGCGCGCCGATTACATCGGCCCCACCTATCCCCAACGCTATGTTCCCCTGGAACGAAGGTGAACTGCTGGAGGAAGTGCATGCGACTGAGGGAGTCTAGTCGGCCGCGAATGCATACTCCACTCGCTGCGTAACCAGCTTCCGGAAGGCGCCAGGGCTCATGCCAGCGATCCGTCGAAAAGCGCGGGTGAAGTGACTCTGGTCAGCAAATCCCGTAGCCAGTCCAATTTCTGCCAGTGATCTGTGGGGTGCCAGCATTTGTTCGCAGGCAGCTCGGATTCGCAGGCGATGAACATATTCGCCGATGCCCTCGCCCGCACTCCGGCGGAAGACCCTTGAAAGGTGTACGGGATGAACTCCCGCCTCTAGCGCCAGGTCTTCCAAAGTGAGCCGTTCACCGTATTCACTCTTCAACTTATCTACTACACGGCCCAGCCATGGTGGAGGGTCCTTCGCGGTTTCGCGGGGCAGAAGGGCAACGGCGGCGACCAACTCAGCCAGCAAGCCCTCGATAAGCAACCCACCATCGTGCTGGGTTCCTCGGGTTTCGCGAAACAGTTGCATCGCCAGCCAAAGCATCTCTCCGCCGCCACACTCATCATAGGCAGTGTCGAGGCTTCCGGAGCAGTTCTCTATCCGATCTCGCCAGCTTGGCCGAATCTCGATCTCGAAAAAACGCACGCCGCGAGGACCGATTTCATCTTGATGCGGGACTCCCGCCGGACGGAATGCCATGGTGAAAGGACCGAACTGCTTGTATCGGTGGCCGTAACGCTCGCCGTAGTCGCCTTCGAGCAGGAGGGCGAAAAAGGGCAATTCGTGGGCGTGTTCTGGGAGCCTCCGGGCGGAGGAATGCTGCAAGTCGGTAAAGATGGCATCGCATTGGTCGTGTCGCCGGCGGACGGCGCCGTAGAAATTCCCACCCCGCATTACCGGCGCAACAGCTTCAGCCATTGGTTCCCCACACCCAAGAGGTTGCGTTTCTTCAAGACACCGCCTATAAGACTTCTTAGACTTTATCCCTGACAATTCGTTAGTCCTGCGAGGTGCATTTCATGCGCATTTGGGTGCTGGCTTGCTTCTTTCTCCTGCAACAATACAGTTCTGCGCCGTCTTCCGCCCCGGCCGCCGATAAGGGATCTGCCTCCCAAACTCCCACCTACACGGCCGATGGCCGTTTGGTCTTCCCGGCGAAGTACCGGGAGTGGATCTACCTGACCTCGGGCGTGGATATGAGCTATTCCCCGAACGCCATGAAGATGGATCACTCGATGTTCGATAACGTTTTCGTGAACCCTGATGCTTACCGGGCATTTCAAGAAACCGGTACCTGGCCTGACAAAACGATGCTGGTGCTGGAAGTTCGCGTGGCCGGAACCAACGCCTCCATCAACAAGAGTGGACACTTTCAAACCGCCGAGGAGATGGGGCACGAGGTCCATGTAAAGGACGAGGCTCGATTTTCTGGCAAATGGGCATTCTTCGGTTTCGACGGTTCCGGGCCTGCGAAGATGGTTCCTACCGAGGCTGCCTGCTATTCGTGCCATTCGCAGCATGGAGCGGTCGATACCACTTTCGTGCAGTTTTATCCCACTTTGATCGGTCTGGCGAAGCAGAAGGGTACGCTGAGCGCCAATTACTTGAAAGACGAGGCAGAAGCGGCTAAGGCGCCGAAGAAGTAGAAGGCCAGGGCCCAGGGCGTAGAATAGCCTTGATGCGCAGGGTTTACCTGGACAACAACGCGACTACCCCGATCCTGCCCGAAGTGTTTGAGGCCATGCGGCCATACTTTGCCGAGCACTTCGGCAATGCCTCTTCCATCCACCATCATGGACAGGAAACGCGGGCAGCGGTGGAGGGTGCACGCGAATCGGTCGCGGCCCTGCTTGGGTGCCGGGCTTCTGAAATCGTCTTCACAAGCGGTGGCACCGAGGGCGACAACCTTGCGATATTCGGGCTGGTACGCGAGGGCGATCACATCATCAGTTCGACCATTGAACATCACGCGGTTCTCAATTCCTGCAAGCACCTGGAGGCCGCTGGATGCGAAGTCACCTATATTCCCGTGGACGGGCGCGGACTGGTCGATCCTGATGATGTCCGTCGCTCGCTGCGCCCTAACACCAAGCTGATCTCCGTCATGATGGCTAACAATGAGACCGGAGTTCTGCAACCGGTCGAAGAGATCGGCAGAGTTGCCGCCGAAGCCGATGTTTACTTCCATACTGATGGTGTGCAGGCGGCAGGGAAAGTGCCGATTGACGTGCAGCGCATCGGGTGCGACCTGCTTTCGATTTCTGGCCACAAGATGCACGCGCCTCAAGGCGTCGGGGCTCTTTATGTCCGCAAGGGGACGATTCTGCAGCCCATGCTTTATGGCGGAAGCCATGAGCGCTCGCGACGGGCCGGTACCGAAAATGTCCCGGGAATTATTGCGTTAGGCAAGGCCGCCGAGGTCGCGAAGGAAGCATTGGATCGCGGTGACCTCGTGCACATGGCAGCCATGCGGGACCATTTGCAGGAAGGGATTCTCGCCGAAGTCGAAACCATCGGAGTTAACGGCGCAGGTGCGCCACGCGTGCCCAACACCACCAACATCCATTTCGACTACATCGAAGGGGAAGCGCTGGTGATCGCGCTCGATCTCAAGGGCTTGGCGGTTTCCACGGGCGCGGCTTGCTCCTCCGGGGCGATTGAGCCTTCCCACGTGCTCACCGCGATGGGATTGCCTCCTGACCAGGCCCGCGCCAGCCTCCGCTTCAGCTTGGGCAAGCAGAATACGCCGGAGGACGTGGAATTTGCCCTAAGCCTGATTCCCTCGACGGTGGCCCGGCTGCGTCAGCTCTCACCGGTTTACAATGGAAAACACGCCATTAGCTCTTAGCCTTTGGCTGTGGACCTCAAGCTAAGAGCCAGGAACCCAATGCCCCCTACTCGAACCATCGCCGTCGCTATGTCTGGTGGAGTCGACTCCTCCACTGTCGCGGCCATGATGCGCGCTGAGGGGCATCGGGTCATCGGCCTGACCATGCAACTCTGGAATCAACGGAGATTGTCGGGTCATCCCGGCATGCCCGAGGCCGTCCAGGGACGATGCTGCTCGCTCGATGATGTCTATGACGCCCGCAGAGTGGCAGAGACTCTCGGAATTCCCTACTACGTGGTGAATCACGAGGAGCGTTTCGAGCGCGATGTGGTGCGGCCTTTCGTAGAAGAATATCTTTCCGGGCGCACGCCCATCCCGTGCAGTTTATGCAACAACCACCTGAAGTTTGATCAACTGTTGATTGTCGCGCAACAGATTGGGGCCGATGCCCTGGCCACCGGGCACTACGCTCGCGTGGAATACGATGAACGGCGCGGCCGCTGGCTGCTGAAGCGCGCCGCTGATACCTCCAAGGACCAAACCTATTTTCTGTTTGGCTTGACGCAGGAGCAACTCAGCCGGACCATCTTTCCTCTCGGCGAAATGACCAAGCCCGCCGTGCGCGACCTGGCGCGGGATCACGGGTTGGCCCTGGCGGAGAAGCCGGATTCACAGGAGATTTGCTTTGTCCCCGGGGGCGACTACAAGAAGTTTCTCGACGCCTACTTGGTCGACCAGGGTGAGGTGCTACCGGATACCTCTGGTGAGCTGGTTACTGCGGACGGGGAAGTGGTGGGGGAGCATAGCGGCATCCACAATTTCACCGTGGGGCAGCGCAAGGGTCTAGGTGTGGCGACTGGTTCGCCGCTCTATGTGCTTCAGATCAACGGTGACAAGCGCCAGGTTGTGGTTGGCGGCCAGGAGGAACTCTACTCGCGCACCCTGCGTGCCCACCGGGTGAACTTGATTTCCGTCCCTGATTTGCATGAGCCCATGCGCGTTGCAGTGAAGATTCGCCATCGGCATGCAGCTGCGCCCGCTACCATTGAGAGGTCGGGCGCCGATGAGTTGCTGGTGACATTCGAAGAACCTCAACGTGCGATCACTCCCGGCCAGGCCGCGGTGTTCTACGAAGAGGACCTCGTGGTGGGTGGCGGCTGGATTACGTAATACCGCAAACGCAAACGGCAGCGCCGAAGGCGCTGCCGTCGCTCAAAATCTCCGTTGAAATCTAGATAAACATCTCGTCTTGCACGGCGCCATCTCGCGATCTGCGCCTTCCTGAAAAGAAGAATTCCAAGCCCGCGGTAAGGCCTTGAAGCAGGCCAGAAACCTGGCGCACCGGAGAAACCACGGTCTTATTGACCAGATCGCCAGTTTCCTCCACCCGATCCAGAGCGTGGCTAACCAGTTCGTCGGCGCGGATCACCTGCAGCCGGGCACGGTCAAGCAAATCACTCATGGTGGCGTCGAAGCGCGCAACCTGGTTACGCACCGTTACGCTCGATTCATTGAAATTGTTGACGATGCCCTCGACCTTGGGCCGCAAATCCTCCAGCATCGAGTGCGCCAGCTCCACTGTGGGCAAAACCTTGCTGCGCACTTCGCTGGCCAGGGCCTCGGTGCGTGCTGTGGTCTGGCGGACGGCCAGATACATGGCGACAAGAATTCCCGCTTGGATCACTACCGCCGCCGAGGTCACGGCGATGAAAATTGTTAAGTTATCCATAAGTTCCTCCGCTGCAGGCGATCGTGCTCACACTGCGGAGAACCGGCTACTGTTTCGGAGCGTCTCCGCTGTCCGGATGCGCCGTCTCCTGGTAAGCCTGCCTGCCGGCCTCATACGCAGAGCGGAATTGCTCTTTTTGCTGATTCACTACTTCGCGGCCACGTTCGGCCCAGCCGGCAGCCTGTTCGCGGGCCTGGCGGCTCCGGTCGCGTACAAAATCACGACCCTCTTCTGCTTTGGAACGCAGGGCTTCGCGAGTTTCGCTGCCGGAACGGGGGGCGTACAGGATTCCGGCAATTGCGCCGAATCCCAATCCTGCCAGGAACCAAAGGAAGCTATTGCCGTCGCTGTCTGCCATAAATCGACCTCCAAACTCTCTCGTACTGTTGGGATGGTAGCACCCAGCATGGGGAATTACAATTCGTCGGAGGCAGGCACAATGGGCATGAGACGTAACCTCAGCCTGACGAATCTTCGACATACGACTTGCGGCAATGCCTGCCGCGAGAGACAATGTCAGCCCATCAGGAGGTCGCAGTGGCGAAGTACCGCCAACACGGATATCAGGACTCGGGCGAAAAGCGGGAGAAGCAGTCGTCCTCGGAACGCGGGGAACGGCCCGCGAAGAAAGACACTTTCGGCCCTCGTCCGGTACAGATGCCGAGCACGCACACAGTTTCCCGCTGCGCCCAGTGCGGCACCCTGCTGCCCGCCGGAGACGAATCCAGCGCCCAGTGCCCCAAATGCGGCGCGGCGCTGCACTCTTGCCGCCAGTGCACTTATTTTGATACCTCCAGCCGCTTCGAATGCAGCCAACCGATTACCGAGCGAATTCCGCGCAAGGACGAACGCAACGACTGTACGTTCTACTCTATGCGAGTGCGGGTGGAGAAGGAAACCTCGACCCCCAAGGCTGCGCGTCCGATGGATGCCCGGCAGGCGTTCGAGAATCTGTTCAAGAAATAACCCAGTCAAGATACTTACGGCTTCTGCGTGGGCCGCAACAATACTTCGCTGATAAACGACTGTGGCGCCTGGGTGACCAGCATGGCCACGGCATGCGCAACATCGTCCGGCTGCAGCATCCTGCCGGGATCCTTGCCCTCGTGTGGGCTCAGTTCGGTGTTCACCGACCCGGGACAGACCACCGAAACCCGAATGTTGTGCGCGCGCAGCTCTTCTGCCACTGAGTAGCTCAGGCCGTTGAGTCCCCACTTCGACGCCGCATACGCTGCACCGTTAGGCAGCGGGTTCTTGCCCGCCAGGGACGAGATGTTCACGATGTGTCCAGCGCGCGCCTTGATCATCATGGGTGCAAAGGCACGAATGCAGTAAAAGACTCCGCGCAGGTTCGTGTTCAATACCTGGTCCCAGGCTTCCGGGGCCATTTGGTGCAAAGGGCCGCCGAAGCCTCCGACACCGGCGTTGTTAACCAGGATGTCAATCCTTCCAAATCTGTAGCTGATGTCTGCCGCTACTGCCTCAACCGACTGCAGGTCAGTTACATCGCACACAGCTGCCTCAGCCTTACCGCCCGAACCCTTGATGTCTGCCGCGGTCGAGTCCAGTTGGGCAAGGCTGCGCCCGCAGACGACCGTAAAAGCGCCCATCCCAGCCAGCTTGCGGGCGATGGCGGCTCCAATCCCTCGCCCCCCGCCTGTAACTAATGCCAGTTGCTCCTTTAGCACCGAATCGGCATTCTGCGTCATAGCGCCGCCCCCATTTTCGCTAGGAATCGAACCACCAGAAATGGCTCTCAACGCATCTTAACAAGGCAGGATCGTTAGCTTGGGGGTGCATCAGCTTGCCATAGTCGGATTACATACCTATAATCCGCCTCACCGGAATATTTTCCTGGCCAGCTAGTGCTGCTATAAGGCCTTGGTCTTCCGGGGCGTCGACTGGGTGCAGCCGCCAGCGATCTGAATTAGCCTGGGCAAGCCGTGCTTGGACTTGCCCGGTTGAGTATGCCGTTGCGTTCTCGCAGTTGCATTCCCCAAATCCTAAGGAGCCATTTCACATGAAGACGAGTCTAGTGGCGATTGTGCTGACGTTTGCTGGATTAGCCTCGGGTCAGCAAACTACGGCGCAACCACCGGCCCAACCTGCAGCCCCAGCCCAACCTGCCGCGCAAGCCCAACCGCAGAAGAAGGAAATCAAGGACCCGGCGGAGTACAACGCCTACGTGGGAGCGGTGCAACAGCAAGACGCGGGGGCCAAAGTTAGCGGCTTGGAAGCCTTTCTGGCTCAATATCCCAACAGCGTGATGAAAGAGGACGCGCTCGAGGTGCTGATGGGTGCCTACCAGCAGGCAGGAAACCAGGCCAAGGTGATGGACACCGCCAATCGGCTGCTGGCTGCTAATGCCAACAACGTCAGGGCTCTGGTGTTGCTGGCCTACAACGAGCGGGCTGCGCAGAAATGGGCAGATGCCAAAACCCATGCCGAGCGCGGTCTACAAGCTCTACCCAGCATGCCCAAGCCGGACGGAGCCTCCGACGCTGATTTCGAGAAGCAAAAGGGCCAGCTGGCGGCTCTGCTGGAGAGTGTGGCGGGATTTTCCGCGTTGCAGTTGAAGGACAATGCCACCGCTGAAAAAGATTTGCGGGCGGCCGTGGAAGCCGATCCCAACAATGTGGAGAACGTCTATCCCCTGGCTCTGGCGTCCCTCACCGCCACGCCTGAAGATGACGTGAACGGGCTGTTCTTCATCGCCCGGGCCGCCAATCTGGTCAAAGACCCAGCTGGCAAGGCCCAAATCACAAAATTCGGGCGCAGCAAGTATGTGAAGTATCACGGGTCAGACGAGGGCTGGAACGACCTGTTGGCGATGACTGCGACCACGCCTCTGCCACCGGCGGGTTTTACGGTCAAAGCTTACGTTCCCCCAACCCCAGCCGAACAGGCTCATGACCTGGTAAAAGACAAGGCCGCGGCCGACATCAAGAAGCTGAGCTTTGCGGAATGGGAGTTGGTGCTTTCCGCCGGTGCTCCCGAAGATGCCGACAAAGTGTGGAGCGTAATCAAGGGTGTGCCCTTGCAGATGGAGGCTACGGTCTTGAAGGCGGGCGACACCGAACTGGAGATAGCTGCCAGCCAGGACGACATCGACGCCAAGCGGGCAGATATCATGCTGACCATGACTGGCACCATTCCTGCAAAGCTGATGCCGGCAGCGGGCTCAACCCTCGACTTTGAGGGCACGCCGGTGTCCTATACCGCCAGCCCGTTCGTGATGACCATGGAGAAGGGAGCACTGCTGACGAAGGCTGCGCCAGTCACCAAGAAGCCGCCGGTTCATCGGAAACCCACTCACTGATGGCCGCGGCAAGTGGGTCTGATATTCGATAACTGGGGGCAGCGTTACATGCTGCCCCCAATTTCTTGGTAGGTGAAAAGGACTTAGCGAACCACTTTTCTCTCGTACGGCGAGATGCGAGCGCTGCGCGGAGGGCGCTTGATTCCGGCTCGCAGTTGCCGCACGTCGATCTTCAATTCCGAGATCGTGCGGCTCAGGGTATTGCGGTGCATTCCCAGTTGGCGGGCGGCCCGGCACTGATTCCCCTTGTTCTCCTGCAGCACCGTCAGGATGAACCTCTTCTTGAACTCGCGTACCGCCTCGGAATACAGAATATTGCTGCGATACATCTGCATGATGAGTGCTTCGAGCTGGTCTCTCACGGCATCTCTCTTTCTTGGAAGAGTCTCAAGCCCACTCTTCGGCTGTTTGCCAGACTGCTTGCTCGACGTTGCAGTTTATGTTGTGTGGGGGGCGTGGTGCAGCAAATCCAGTCCCTGATAAAAGCGCATCCGCAATTCCGAAGGCGCCACCCAAACGGCCGCTCGCCCGACCACCAAGAAATACGGTGCCCACTGCGATCCCTGCAGCCATTTCGAGGTCGGCGTAAACGCCGCCATGCTGGTCAGGACGATCGCGACCACCAGGCACCCTCGCAAAAGCCCCAGGGCTGCGCCTAGAACTCGATCCACCACCCTCAGTCCCGCTTCTTTCATGGCCCAGCGTGCGATCCGCCCGGCAATTCCAGCCAGCAGCATCACCCCGACAAAAATAATCAGGAATGCAGCGATTTCCGCCAGCCACAAAGACGAAACATTCGGGGAAAACCGGTCCGCCAGCCCACGATAGTTCCACGCGGCCAGCAAGTATCCGAACACCAGACCACCCATGCCAAATGCTTCCTGGAAAAAACCAGCACTGGCCGCCTGCAATACAGAGAGCAGAATCACCAGCGCGATGATCCAGTCAGTGGCGGTCAATCTCATCTCCAGTTGCTTTCCTGCTAAACATCCAACTCGCGTCCGGTGAGCTGGTGATACGCCTCCACATATTTTTCGCTGGTCTTGCGGGCCACTTCCGGGGGGAGGGCTGGCGCAGGCGGTTGTTTGTTCCAGTGAATTTCTTCGAGATAGTCGCGAACATATTGCTTGTCGTATGAATCCTGGGCGCGTCCCGGCTGGTACTTGTCCGCTGGCCAGAAGCGCGAGGAATCCGGCGTCAAAACCTCGTCCGCCAGAGTAATGCCTTTGGAAGTGATCCCGAACTCGAACTTGGTGTCCGCGATAATGATGCCCTTGGTTCGAGCGTAGTCCGCGGCTTTGGTGTAGATCTTTAAAGTGACGTCGCGCAGCTCCTCGCTACGCTGCCGGCCAACGATACGGACCATCTCGTCAAACGAGATATTTTCGTCGTGGCCAGTCGTAGCCTTGGTTGAGGGAGTGAAGATCGGCTCCGGCAGCTTATCCGATTCCTTCAGACCCTTGGGCAAGTCAATGCCGCAGACCTTGCCGCTGCCCTTGTATTCCTTCCATGCCGAGCCCGAGATGTACCCTCGCACAACACATTCCACGGGTACCATTTCAGCTCGCGTCACCAGCATGGATCGCCCTCGCAGCTGATCAGCGTGCGGCTGAAGACCTGCGGGATAAACTCCCACATCTGCGGTGATCAGATGGTTGGGCACGACATCGCGCAGAAACTCGAACCAAAACAATGAAATCTGGGTCAGCACGCGACCCTTGTGGGGAATGCCGGTCGCCAGAACGTAATCGAACGCGGAAATGCGGTCGGTGGCTACGAATAGCAGTTGCTCACTGCCGAGACGGTACACGTCTCGCACCTTGCCACTAGCGTGAAGTTCCAGTTCCGGGAAGTCGGTACGAAGCAGGACGGGATCGAGTAGTTGGGGGCTCATGAAATAATTTTACAGGTAGAAAACGTCGCGTATTCTGAACCCGCCAGAAATTTTTGTCAACCGCTTAGATGGGAGACCGCAGTGTGCGCTGCAAGACGCTCGCAGAAAAAGAGTTGACAAAGAGAGAACGCCCGAAATCGACTGTCTGGCTTGGCCTTCGGCGGGAACGCTTGTGGAAAAACTGAGGACGCCAGAGGATAACCGGATGCGAGAAAATTTCGCAATCTTCCTGCCTGGCCGAAATCTCCAACCCCCCGGGCTACGCCACTTGATTCTTTATCTGCTCTCCCGTCGCCCCCAACTGTACCGACACCAGTTTCGAAACTCCCGGCTCTTGCATGGTGACTCCATACAGCACGGGGGCAATGCTCATGGTTTTCTTGCTGTGAGTTATGAGCACAAACTGGGTTTGCACACTCATCTCTTTCACCAGATCCGTGAAGCGCCCAATGTTGGCTTCGTCCAGCGGCGCGTCCACCTCGTCCAGAATGCAGAATGGGCTGGGTTGGTATTGGAAGATGCCAACCAGCAGGGCCAGCGCGGTAAGTGCCTTCTCGCCACCGGACAGGAGCAGCACGTTCTGCAGCTTTTTCCCCGGGGGCGAAGCCACCACGTCAATGCCGCTCTCCATGTTGTTCTCCTCGTCCGTCAACCGCATGAACGCATGCCCGCCGCCGAAGAGCTTCTTGAACGTGGCTTGGAAGTTTTCATTGATGCGGCCGAAGGCTTCGGCAAACTTCTGGCGAGAAAAGGTGTCGATCTCAGCGATCGTGGCCTGCGTATTCGAGATCGACTCCAGCAAATCCTTTCGCTGGGTATCGAGGAAGGCGTGACGTTCTGCTGTCTCCTTATATTCCTCCAGGGCCATCATGTTGACCGGCCCCATGGCGTCGAGCCGGGTCCTCATGTCGCGCTGGGCCTGATCTTCGGCCGTCAATTCTTCTCCGGCAACAATCGCAATCGTACTATCAGCCATAAGCTCGGGACGCTGAATGCCCAGTTCGTTCAGGCAGGTTTCGGCCATGTACTGTGCGTCCGATTGCAGCTTGGCCACTGCCGCAGCCAGTTCACCGCGACGATCACGGGACTGGTCGAGTAACTGTCGTCCGCTGCGCAGCGCCTCGTCGACCTCAGCCAACCGCGCGCGCACCTGGTCCGATTCAAACTGCAAGAGCCCATCACGGGCTTCGCTTGCATTGCGCTCTGCCGCCAGGTCTTCCAGCATTACCGCCAGTTGCTGATTCTCGGCTTCACGCTGAAGCTTCTCCGCGGCCGAAGACTCAATCTCCTGTCGCAAGCTGCTCACCCGCTCACTCATGTCGGAAATCAACGATCCCATACGCTCCAGTACTGCAGTGGCAGCGCGATGACGCTCCTCGAGGGTAGCCACCCCGGCCAGGTGCTGGGATGCGGCTTGCACGGCCTGATCGCGGCCTTCGCGCAGGGCTGCCAGTTCTTCGTTCGCAGCCGAAGCCATGCGCTCCAAGTCGTCTCTGCGCCGCTGCAGTTCCGCCAGATTCGTCTGCCGCGAGCTCATCAGGCCGATTTGTTCTTCCCGGTCTGCCCGCAGACGCTGCACTTCGCCCCGGCACGTCTCCAGCCGTTCGGACACACGTGCCATCTCTGCCTCGAGTTGCTGTAGCATGTGGCCTGAGGTCATCGCGCGCTTTTCCGCTTCCCGCTTCTCGCCCTCAAGCCGGTCGAGCAGGGAAGTAAGGTCCTTGATTTCCCGCCCCAGCCTTAGTACCCGAGTTTCTTCGTCGCGCAGTGCCGATTCCAGTTCGCCGAGCATCCGCATGACGTCGCGCAGTTCGCGCTTCATCGAAAGTGGCCCTTCCGCGCGCTGCTTTCCTCCGGTCACAGTGACGTTGTGGAAGCACTCTCCGGATTGTGCCAGGAAGAATGCATCTGGATTCTCCAGGGCAAGATCCCGTGCAAAGGCGGGGTCAGGAGCGATATAGCCATCGCGCAGCTTGGGCAGAATGACTTCCAGCGATCGCCCGAAGCCATTGAGCACACGAATTGCATTTTTCAAAGGCACCACTGACCGGCTGGGCGACAGGCCGCGCGCAGCCTCGTCCACGGCAAACGAAAACTTCGCCTGCGAATCTTCAGGATGCACCAGGAACGTGGCCCGGCCATCAACATCGGACCGCAGCAGGCGCAGACCTTCGTCCGCCGCATCCCACGACTTCACCACGATGTAGTTCAGTTCGTCGCGCAGAAAATCCTCAACCACACTCTCATATTGCGGTTCGACCTCCAGGAAGTCCGCCAGGACGCCGGCCGGAGCCAACCCTCCGTTCATCACACCGGACTGAAACAGCCGGCGCACGGATTCCGTCGAATAGCCGTGTTCGGCAACCAGCGCTTCAAGCGACGCTTTCTTGCCGATGGCCGATGCGAACTCGGCGCGCAGACTATCGAGACGATTCTTGCCCTCGGATTCCTCACGGCGCTTCAACTCCAGCGTCCTGCGCGCCTGGACGATCTCCTCCGCCAGGCCACTCACCCGCTGCGAAACCGATTCAAATTCCAACCCCAGTTGGCCACGTTGCCCGCCGAAAGCCTCGACCTGGGAGTTGGCAGTGAGCATCTCGGCATGCAGACGGTGGGCCTCGCGATCAACGGCCGCAAGCCGCTCCTCGGTTTGGGTCAGCTGATTGCGCAGATTGGACGTCGTGGCCACTGCTTCCAGAATCGCGCTACGCGACTCCTCTTGCCGCTGCTCAAACTCCGCTAGTGACTCGCCGGCAGCGGCAGCCGCTCGCTGACGCTGCGTAAGTTGGTCTTGCGCAGCAGATAAGTCCGCAGCTGCGGAATTCAAGACCTGCCGGTTCGAGTCCCGCTCCGTCTCGAGCGCTGCCAGGCGGCTCTGGGCCTGGGTCAGCTCAGCCTCTGAAGCTGCGACCCGTGCCGATAGATCCGTGCAGCGCTCTTCGTTATGACGCCGCTGCGCCACGGCGCGATTACCCTCGATCTTGATCTGGTTCAAGCGCTCGCGGTTCTCTCGAATCTCGCTTTCAATCGCGTATCCGCGTTGGGTGCGCTCCCCCTGCTCGGCTTCCAGTTGCTGGACGCTGTCACCCTGCAGCCGTATCTCCTCGGAAATAGCGTTGATCTGCCTGTCTAGTGCCGCACTCTCTTGATCCAGCTGCGCGAACTTGCTGGCCAGCACCACACGCAGCCTGGCCCGCAGTTCTTCCCGTAGCTTGGCGTAGCGCTCAGCTTTCGACGCCTGCCGCTTCAGGGAGTTCATCTGGCGCGTGACTTCGTCGAAAATGTCATTCACCCGGGACAGATTCAGCTTGGCATCTTCCAGGCGGGCTTCCGCCAGGCGCTTCTTGGTCTTGAACTTGGTGATCCCCGCCGCTTCTTCAATAATCGCCCGGCGGTCGGTGGGGCGGCTGCTCAAGATCTGCCCAATACGTCCTTGCTCGATCAGCGCATACGATTCCGGTCCCAGGCCCGTGCCCATGAACAATTCCTGGATGTCGCGCAGGCGGCACAGCTTGCCATTCAATAGATACTCGCTGTCGCCGGAACGAAACAACCGCCGGGTGACCACGATCTCTCCTGCCCGGAATTGTTGCTGAAACTTCCGTCGCCGGATCTTCAACACCACTTGCGGCCCGAGATTCGCAGCCGTTGGGGTCACCTGCACCGGCGGATTTGGGTTCACGAAGACAGCGAACAGTGGCTCATCCTCTGCATCGGCCTCAGAGCAGTGTGTGATTCTCCCGGGTTGCGCTTCCTCTGTCCGTTGCTCCACTTCCTCGGCTGCTTTGGCTCTCAGTTCCGCTTCATCCCAATCAGCGGTTGGCATCTCATCCTGGATGTCGATCTCGGTGGGTTTGCCCAAGTCAACACCGTCGTAGACTTCGGGATCGATCAGCGTGAGTGCCACCTCGGCCATTCCGGTCGGCTTGCGGTCGCGGGTGCCGGCGAAGATCACATCCTCCATGCGCGACCCGCGCAGGGTCTTCGCGGACTGCTCGCCCAGCACCCAGGAAATGGCATCGGCAATGTTCGATTTGCCACACCCGTTTGGGCCAATGATGGCCGCGACCCCGTCCCCGTGGAACTTGAGTTCAGTGCGGTCGCAGAAGGATTTGAACCCGAGAATTTGCAGTCTTTTCAGTTTGAGCAACGTGTACTCCTTGGTCGCGCCCTAACGCTTGCTGTTTACCAATCAGATGCCAGCCGCTTTGGCCGGGCAAAAAGCTACCCGCGTCAGCCAGACGGCGTGCACAAATCAGAGCTAATGTAACGGTCAAATTGCACCGGGGTCAAGCAAGAAAACACTATATCTTGTATGACCTTTCGCACTACCACGTCATTTTGCACACACAATGCAGCAATCGACGGTCAAAAGGGTGGGGAACTAAGGAAGGACGAGAGAACCGCGAGAGCAAGATAAGGCTAACGAATCGTACATGTTTCTGCAACAGAGTTCTTAGATCTTAATGTCATTAGGATGGAGAACTGTAAGGCCGGGAATCTGTTTGAAATCGTCTTTCTCATCGAAAGTCAAAATATCGGAAACATCGTTGTTCTTCATAATGACGCTGTGAATAATATCGCCCACGCCGGAGTGATATCTCAGGATGCCTTGCTTTACGTGGTAGAAGAACTCGGTAAAGTCGTAGTCCCTGCGAGGGCTGACCTCGACGATTTGTATTTTTAGATCGCGCAGGCGCTTCTCGTTCACCATTTGAGTTTCGATCTCAGCCACGACTCCACGGTCCATCTTCTTGCGTGACACGAGGATGTTCACCATCTCGGTGACCGCCCACATCGAGGTACACAACTGAACGTCTTTGAGTTGCGCGAACACAGCAAGGGCTTCTTCGACAGTCTTCTTTTTTGATTCCTCAGATTTATCTGGAGAGTGGTAAGCGATCAGGATGTTGCTATCGAGATAAATACGTTTCATTTCTTCTTGGTGCGAAAGTGCAGAACTTCCTTTACCTCCACAGTCTTGAGCGCCTTGAACGACACAGTTTCACCCGACTTGGTTTTGAATCTAACAGTTGCTGGTCGCTTCTCTGTTTTGGTAGCAACGAAACTAACGTTTTTCTGTGCCATAGCTTTATTCACTATACACCGGTTCGTCAGCAGATTTCGGGTGCGAATCATGAATCACTTCGTGCCGAGCGTCGCGCCATCAGCGCGATCGGCAGTCCGACGAACATCGTGTGCGATAACAACTGGTCCAGAATCTCCATTGGCGAGGCTGGAATCGTCCTTTTGTGTACCGCCGACAAAGGGATAACAACATGTTGCATGAAGTGATATAGGCCGATTCCAAACGCGGGCCCGCAGATCCAAGGTTGGCGGACCAGTACTGGAATAACTCGGCTCAGCCCGTAGTAAACCGCAGCGGCTCCGATGGCGACTGAGAAGTGCAGCGCAACCCCCAAAACCACCGTGCGCCAACCTCCCTGAAATGATCTGGGCCCAAGCAATCCGCTGGCGATGTTTTGAAAGATACGGGTGGGCGGGACGGCAAGCGCAAGCCAGTAATACACCACGGCGTCCAGGCCATCGAGCAGGCCCGCGATCGATCCACCCACGAGAACAGTGTCGAATGCCCGCGGACGTCCAACTCCACCGGTCGGCGAAGATGACATGGATACGCTCTTCGAATGGTGAACCGCGCCGGGGACAGCCATCTCCGGTTGCCCCCGGAACCTTTTCTACTCGCCCAGTTTCTCGAAGAACAAGCAGATCGACTCGATCCCGCGATAGAAGTTCGGGATGTGGAACTTCTCGTTGGGTGCGTGCAGATTGTCGTCCGGCAAGCCGAAGCCCATCATCACACTGGGAATCTTCAACACGTCCTGGAAATCGGTCACGATGGGAATCGAACCGCCAGAGCGAATGAATACTGTGTCTTTCTTGAAGATTTCGTGCATCGCCTCAGTCGAAGCTTTCACATACTTGTTGTCCGTGCCCACGACGCAGGCCGGGCCCTTGCTCCAGACCTTGATCTTGGTCTCGATGCCCTTGGGCGTCAGCTTCTTCACGTATGCGGTGTAGCGTTTCAGAATGTCGTCCGGGTCCTGGTTGGGAACCATGCGCATGGAAACCTTCGCAGACGCCTTCGCCGGAATTACGGTCTTGGCGCCGGGTGCAGTGAATCCACCGGGCATGCCGTGCACTTCCAGCGTCGGACGCGCCCAGGTGCGATACAGCACCGAAAAGCCCGGCTCGCCGGTCAGTACCTTGGAACCAACTTCGGTCTTACGGTAGTGCTCTTCGTTAAAGGGCAACTTCTTCCAAGCCTTCAGTTCGTCCTTGCTGGGAGCCTTCACGTTCTTGTAGAAACCTGGGATCAGAACTTTGCCTTTAGCGTCTTTCAGCTTGCTGATGATCTCAATCAGCGCGAAGAATGGGTTGGGAGCCGCGCCGCCGTACATGCCGGAGTGCAAATCAGTCTTGGCCCCGAAGGCTTCGATTTCGGTGTACACCAGCCCGCGCAGTCCCACACACAATGTCGGAAGATCGGGCGCAAACAATTCCGTATCGCACACCAGCGCGAAGTCGGCCTTGAGCTTGGCTTTCTGCTTACGCACGTATTCGGCAATCGATTCGCCGCCCACCTCTTCCTCGCCCTCGAAGATGATCTTTACGTTGAGCGGAAGTTTGCCGTTGTGGGCCTTCATCAACGATTCCAGTGCCTTCACTTCCATCCACAGCTGGCCTTTATCGTCCACTGCTCCACGGGCGTAGATGTTGTTGTTGCGCTCGGTCGGTTCAAACGGCGGAGTATGCCACTCGTCCAGCGGATCAGGAGGCTGTACGTCGAAGTGCGCATACATAAGCACGGTCGGTTTGCCGTGAGCATGAAGCCAGTCGGCATAAATCAGGGGATGGCCCTTGGTGGGAATGACTTCCACGTTTTCCATGCCAATCCGCCGCAGTTCACTGGCAACCACGTCGGCTGCTTTTTGAACGTCCGATTTGTGTTCTTCCAGGGTGCTGATGCTGGGGATACGAAGAAGATCTTTGAGTTCGTTTAAGAATCGTTGTTGATTCGAGCGGGCATAATCTACTGACGGGGAAGCCATAAGTGTCCTCATTTCTCGCGCGGGAACGCGATTCCGACTCAGTTAGATGGATGACGATTAAGTATACCTGAGCGCCGGGCCGGACTTCCGGGCGCAGCCGCTCGCTCTGGGGTTCGTCGTGCTACCCTTTTCTGTTGCTTGCTGTCCTATAAAGTTGACAGCGCTACCTTCCAGCCTCAAGGAGTCATCGATGAAACCTTCATTTAAGGCCTCGTTTTCCTCTCGGACATGCGCAGTCATTGTCGCGCTCACCACATTTTCTCTAGTGTTTATCCACGCCCAGGAAGTTCCGCAGCCTGCGACTCACGGAATAGCAGTTGCCAACATGGATCGCTCGGTCAAGCCCGGCGACGACTTCTATCAATTCGCCAATGGTGAATGGATCAAGCGTACTGAAATTCCGCCGGACCGCGGACGCATCGGGGTTTTCACCGTCCTGTCCGAACTCAGCGACAAGCGCACCGCGGCCTTGATTGAAGAGATCGCGAAAGGTGGCGCGCCAGCCGGTTCCGGTGCGCGCAAAATCGCAGATCTCTACAACTCTTATATGGACGAAGCCGCAATCGACACCCGCGGGCTTGCGCCTGTCGAGCCACACCTCAAAGCTATTGCCGCCATCCACAACAAGCAGGAACTGGCCTATGCCCTCGGAGACAGCCTGCGTGCTGACGTTGACGCGCTGAACAACACTAACTTCCATACCCCAAACCTGTTCGGCCTGTGGGTCGCTCCCAGCTTCAATGATTCAGATCACTACACTGCATACCTGCTGCAAGGCGGCTTACAACTGCCTGACCGCGAATATTACCTTGCTGACAGCGAGCGCATGCGCGATCTCCGCAGTAAGTATCAGACTCACATCTCCGCAATGCTCAAACTGGTCGGATCTTCCGACACCGACGCTCGCGCGGCGAGGATCGTGGAACTCGAGCACGCCATCGCGCAGACCCATCTCAGCCTGGCTGACAGCGAAGATATCCACAAAGCTAACAATACCTGGAAGCAAGCAGACTTCGTGGCTAAGGCCCCGGGCCTCGACTGGCCGGAGTTTTTCCGCGGCGCTGGACTAACCAAACAGACGAGTTTTATCGTCTGGCAACCCGGTGCCTTTACCGGCGAGTCGGCACTGGTGGCCTCCTCGGAACTGGAGACCTGGAAGGACTGGCTCGCGTACCACTTGATCGAAGCCTACGCTGGCGTGTTGCCAAAGGCGCTCGCCGACGAACGCTTTGCCTTCTTCGGCAAGATACTTTCCGGCACACCTGAGCAGCGTCCGCGCTGGAAGCGTGGTGTCGAGCAGGTGAATCGTCTGCTTGGCGACGAGATCGGGAAGATCTATGCACAACGCTACTTTCCGCCTGAGGCCAAGGCCCAGGCCGACGCGATGGTCGCCAACATCATCGCCGCTTTTCGGGGGCGGATCGAAGCACTCTCCTGGATGGATCCGTCCACCAAAGCTGAAGCCCAGGCCAAGTTAACCACGCTCTATGTGGGCATCGGCTATCCGGAGACTTGGCACGACTATTCGGCCTACGAAGTCAAGGCAGATGACATTTTTGGAAACTTGTGGCGCGGCAGCCTCTTTGATTATCACTATGACGTTGCACGCCTGGGCATGGCTGTTGACCGCAAGCAATGGTCCATGACGCCCCAGACTGTCAATGCCGTCAATCTCCCGTTGCAAAACGCGCTGAGTTTTCCCGCTGCAATTCTGCAGCCGCCGTTTTTTGATCCGCAGGCCCCGGCCGCCGTCAACTACGGTGCCATCGGCTCAGTCATCGGACACGAAATCAGCCATACCTTCGACTCGGAAGGTGCGGCCTTCGATTCCAAGGGCAGAGTGCGAAACTGGTGGACGCCGGCCGATCTCGCCCATTTCGAGGCAGCCACTGCCAAGCTTGCCGCGCAGTATGACACCTACAAACCTTTCCCCGATCTTTCCATTAACGGCAAGCAGACGTTGGGGGAGAATATCGCCGATGTTGCCGGTATCTCGGCTGCCTACGATGGCTACCGGGCCTCGCTCGCTGGACAGGCCCCGCCGACGCAAGAAGGATTTTCTGGCGACCAGCAGTTTTTCATCGCTTTCGCCCAGAATTGGGGGTCGAAGGCGCGCGAAGCCTCTCTTCGCCAGCAAGTGATGACCGACCCTCATTCCCCCGGCCAGTATCGTTCCGCCACCGTCCGCAATATCGACGCCTGGTACAAAGCATTCGATGTCCAAGCCGGGGACAAGCTCTACCTTGCCCCGACCGACCGCGTGCGGATTTGGTAGAACGAGCAGCTTTTGTGCGGCATTGAATCTTGGACTTACGCGTAGGCCATACGGGCGCGACGTCCGAGGTAAGCTGCTGCTATTAGAGCAGCGGCGATGGCAAGATAATAGACCGGGCGGGTTGACCCCTGCGTCGTCCCTATGAAGTCGAATTGCGGGTCGTGGTTTGCCGGTCCCACATACCACCACACTATGTAAATGGCCTCGAACAGCTTGCTGGCCCCGCTCCAGACGCCCAGCGCCAACGCCAGACTCGGAATGAACAACACTCCTGCCAGGAATGCCGCCATGCCGTGCCAGTCCGCCGCCAGAAGCAAGCGCACACCCACTCCTGCGCCGGTCAGAAGCGCCACCATCACTCCCGCCGTCCACACTGCCGGTAGTTGCCGGTCAAGAGCTCGTTGCGAAGAAAAAATCAGCGCATGCGTCCCATAGCGAGCTTCGCGCGCGCCCATTTGCGACCACAGCAATATCGGCCAAAGCCATGCCGCTACCAATACACCGCTGCGTCCCACTGCGGGGGATGTCGACAATCCCGCAATTACCATGCCCAATGCCGCAAGGTACCACCACCAGCGCTGTCCCTTCAGCATGACCTGCAGTTCGGAGAGGACGAGTTGCGGGAAACGAAATTTGCTTCGAGCTGCCGTCATCGGGGTCAGATGGACCGGTTGGGTCGTACTCTGTTGGGTGCTTACTGGCGCCGCTATCTCGCCGTTCGCCAGTGCTGACTGCCCTTGCGGTCCCGTCTTCTTCTTGCCCCACCATTCGTAGGCAGGATCGAAGCGATGGAAAAACACCGATCCTAATAATGCAATGCCCGCTGCCACCCCCACCCACAGAATTCGACTCATGACCAGGGAAGGGGTCCAGTCAAAACCTCCCCAGAAAAATGTCCGGACAGCCCGCTCGCCTCCAATGGTCAGGCTGAAGCTGTCTTTTGTGGTGGGATCAAGCTTCAACAAGGCAGCGCGCGTGCTCCGGAACAGCAATTGCAAACCAGTCGGTTCCAACGCTCCGGCCTGCACCCCCATGGCCAAGCCAAAAGTCCATACGAAGAAATAAACGACATTTCCCAATCCGCCACGGAGCAGCGGCAGAGTCTCAAACAATACAGCCAGGGCCGCAGCGATAGCCATCGCCGGCAAGGCGAGAAGCAAGAAGGGAGACCACAACTTCCACACTGAGATCTGTCCGCCCTCGCCACGAAGTAGCAGCATCACCAAAGCGGCCGCCATCAGAATCGCAATCATCGCTGCCAGCACGGCGAAGTTGCTAATCGCCTTGGCTAGCGTATAAGAAGTCTTCCGCATGGGCGTGGCCGCCAAAATCTGGCCAACTCGCGTCGTGGCATCGCGCTCCAGCGAATTTTTCACCACGTAAAACCCCGCCAGGGAAAGAAATGTCGAGCAGCAGATTGCCATCAGCGCGCCGATCCATGCCGAGTTGTACACTCCCCGATAGCCGTTCCCGATCACCACCCATACTTTCTCCGTCGCCACGCCCCAACCCAGGTAGAGTGTTCCCGCCAGGGTGAGCAAAAAACTGTAGCGCCGCACTCGCTCAAGAAAATCGGCACGGACCAGGTGGTAGAGCACGCGCGCGTGGTTCATGCCGCCACACCCGCTCGATGATGCGAGAGACAGTGCAGGTAGGCATCTTCCAGCGTGGGTACCGCCGGCATTGCCCCGCTGGGCGCCTGCGCTGCCAACACCCGCGCATGCACGCCATCGCTGCGCCGTGTGGTATTGCCGATCAGGTACTTTTGCTTGGCTGCATTCAGTTCAGCGCTGGGGAGCACCCATTCCCAGACTTTGCCCTCAACCTGGCGAAGCAGTTCCTCCGGAGAAGCATGTGCCACCAGCGTGCCTTGCGATATCAACGCAATGTCCGTCGCTGTGGCTTCCACATCGGAGACAATATGCGTGGAGAGAATCACAATGCGCTCACCCGAAAGGTCAGACAGCAGGTTGCGAAAGCGAACGCGCTCTTCGGGATCGAGTCCGGCTGTAGGTTCATCAACAATCAAAAGCTGAGGATCATTGAGCAATGCCTGAGCGATGCCGACTCGTTGCTTCATTCCGCCGGAATAGCCGCCCAGTGGCCGTTTGCGTACATCAGCCAGGTTAACCAGATTGAGAAGTTCGTCGATGCGGCGGCGCGAGGCCGCAGCATCCAGGCCTTTCACTGCCGCAAGGTACTCCAGGAATTCGACTGCGTTCAGGTTGGGGTACACTCCGAAGTCTTGGGGCAGATACCCAAGCACCCCACGTAGCGCATCGGGATTCTTAGCTATGTCAGTTCCGTTCCAGGTTACTGTGCCCTGGGTCGCGCGCGTGATCGTGGCCAGAATGCTCATCAGCGTGGTCTTTCCCGCGCCGTTCGGACCGAGCAATCCCAGCACGCCCGGGCTGAGTTCCAGGCTGAATCCCTTCAGTGCCCAATTTCCGCCGTTGTATTGCTTACCGACTTTGTCGATGACCAGTTTCAATCTCTCCTCCGATCCCGCAGGGTAGTGCTAGAAACGCATAACACTCAACAAAAGTTCCACGAAAGGCTGAATGAAAAGATGGGTTATTCTGCAGATGTGGCGGAAGAAGACAAGGTCAGAGCGGATCGTCAGCGTGTGGGACTCTGCCTTGACTGCCAATATGCGCACCGCATCAAGTCCGCTCGAGGATCAATCTTTTACCGCTGCGGGCGTTCAGACACGGATCCCAGCTTCCCCAAGTATCCGCGGCTTCCAGTGGTGCAATGTCCGGGTTACACGCCGAAGAGTTAGCGCCGTTTCTTAATCTTGGAATCTGGCTGGCGAAAATGGCATTAGCTCCATTTCCGGTTTGACTCCCGTAACCAACTGCGCCATCACATGCGCCGTTATCGGCGCCAGCAGAATGCCATCACGGAAGTGTCCGGTCGCAACGAAATATCCAGATGTGTTGGTTGCTCCAAGAATCGGCAGGTCGTCTGGAGTGCCCGGCCGCAGGCCTGCCCAGGATTCGAGTACCCGCGCCCGCTCCAGCGCTGGAACCAAGGTAACCGCGGCTCGATGCATGCGCTGAATGGTGTCAGCATCAGTTCGCTTATCGTAGCCCGCTTCTTCGATGGTGGCTCCGATCAGTATTCGCCCGTCACTCCTGGGTACCAGGTACACTTCCGGCGTGCGCAGCACGTGAGTCAACACGCGTGCACCGACGACACATAGCATTTGTCCTTTTACCGGCCGGGTAGGGAAGTGATGTTGGGAAATCTGTCCTGCCCACGCTCCCGCGCAATTCACCACTACCGGCGCGTGATAGCTGGTCTTGTCCGTACTCACCCCGGCGACGCGAGCATCAGAAAGCAATAAGCCGGTCACGGCCGTTCCGGAAGAAATATCCACCTCACGATGTTTGGCAGCCTTGAGCGCCGCCGCCGTCAGCGCTCGCGGGTCGACACTGCGCTCCTTCAAATAAAACGCCAAATGTTTCGTTATGCCCAGTGCCGGCTCAAGCTCCGCGACGCGCGCCGCGGAAATCTCCTCCGCGTCTAAGCCTGCCGCACCGTCGGCCCTAAGAAACAGCAGCGTCCCGTGGTCCCGCAGGTCTACATCGATCCCCGACTCGTCCTGCAATTGATGGACGAACTCGGGATACATGCGCGCGCTCGCAGTGGCCAAGGGCTGCAGCGCTGCCGGTGTTTCGACCATGCAATCGGCCAGCATTCCGGCGGCGGCGTGCGAGGCTTCGCGCCCCGGTTCTCCTCGCTCGACGATAAGAACTCTCGCGCCGCTCTTGCGCAGCTCAATCGCCAGCGAGAGGCCGATAATGCCACCGCCTACGATGATGACGTCCCAAGTTTTCACTTCTGCATTGTAGAAGAGAGGCCCGCAGAGATGTGCCGAGCGCAGGGGAGGGATCGGTTGTTTTTTGCAATAGCGGTAGCGGGCAGGGGAATGCTATGGCGGACCCGGAGAGACTTGAACTTGAGGCGTTTTGCGGGCGTGAGCGAAGCGGGAGCCAGCAGCCGAAATCCCGAGCGCAGTCGAGGGATCTGATCGCTATGGCGGACCCGGAGAGACTTGAACTCCCAACCTCTGCGTTCGAAGCGCATTGCTCTATCCAGTTGAGCTACGGGTCCGCTGGGCTACTCCAAAGTATACCTTCCGCGTTTTCCTCCTGCCCGGACACCCTGTTCTCCGTCCCGAGAGACCACGCCCTTCGTACCTTACTTTCCGGTGTCCTCCCCTTGCCAAGCCCGCAGGTTTTTGTGACGATAGTCCTGTCCTCATTGCATCGACCCCGGGTGCTTTACCAGACAAGCAACAGATCAAGCTGCAAGAGTTCGACGCGTGCACAAGTCCTCGACAAGGCGTTACGCCCGCTACCGCACCGAGTTGCCTCTGATCGTCAGGGTCCTGGGGCAGGATGGATATCTCCGCATTCACGGCCGTTGCTTTGAAATCGCAGAAAACGGGCTGGGGGCGGTCGTGACCAGTGAATTCCGCCCGGGAGAAATGGTCTCGCTGGAGCTTTCCATTCCGAAAGTCGCCGAACTGCAGACCCTGCGTGCCGTGGTCCGGCATCGCATGGGATTCCTCCACGGTTTTGAGTTTGTCGGCATCCTTCCTGAGCAGCGCGCTCAAATCCGGGCTTTCTGCCGAACCTTGCCGCCAGGCTAGGAGTTTCCTCTGCGCTTCTCCGTGGCGAACCCGTTTGCTTGCCGCTTCCACGCCGTAACTGGTTACCACTGGTACCTCCGTAATTTGAAGGGCGGAAGTTCCATGCTTATCATTCTTTTTGTACGCGACTAGGCAGGGCAGTCACGATGCAGTCTCCCGCCAATACGCGCCGCTGGAAGCGCTATCCAGTCAATCTTCCTGTAAGTGTCCTGCTGTGTGATGGGCCCAAGCAGAAGCATGTCAATGGCTTGGGAGTCGAGATCAGTGAAGGCGGGATGTCTATGTACGCCGGAGTCCCGCTGCAACCCGGTGACTTAACCGAAATCGAGTTCAGCCAACCCCACAACGCCAAACTGACCGCTATCGTGCGCAATCGCACCGGCTACTGGTTCGGCCTGGAATTCATTTCCCGGCTGCAATCGTAGGGAAGTGGACGGAAAACTACGCCGCTGTCCCCGCAGTTCTGCTGCGGATGGTTTCCAGCAATTTGGTTGCAGCCTGTCCCGGATCCTGGGCGCCAAAGCTCTCGTCGAGAACTACCAGCGAAACCGCCGGGTCAATCTCCTCCATCGCCTTCTTCGTCGAGGCGCCGTGCACCGACTGCATATTCGCTCCCAACACGACAAGCTTTGCCTTGGTTGCTCTCAATAAAATCTGGGCGTCGTGCACGTTGCCGGTGGTTACAGCCTTGTAACCGGCACGGCACAATACCTCTCCCAGTAAAGCGCGCACGTCGGCCGAATCATAGACGCACAGTATGCGGAGTTGCTTCTCGTCGCCCTTATCTTTCGAGTAACGTGAGCCCAGATAGGCCGCCACAATGGCTTCGGCCTCGGAGTCATAGATCTCGAACAATGACAACAGATTCGTCAGCTCCAGAGTTTTCCGCACCTGCTCCGGCAGGGCACATAACTTCAGGTCGCTGCCGCTCGCTCGCGCGCTGGACACCAGACGCACTAACGCTCCCAGTCCGCTGCTGTCCATGAACTCCACCCGCTCTAACTGCAGCACCACCTCATGGTGTTGAGGCAGGACCTTTCCCAGGAGCATCTGCAGCGAGTGCACATCTGCGCCGGCTACGATGCGTCCGCTACATTGCACCACGAGTATGTCGCCCACCGGACGGCTGTCCAGACGTAGTGGCATGGCCCCTCCTTAGGATGTGCCCCCGGTTTGCCTTCCAACCCAGGAGCGCTGATCATCTCAAGACCCCACACTATAACGACCTTACACGTCGGGGACAACTCCATTCGGAAGGGAGGCGGCGACCCATGGCGGGTGAGCTGACTAGATAACCGTGTCGGCTCCCAGCCGCCGACTAAACGTGGTGCGCTCAAGCAACCAGGGCTCGGAGGAAAGGAGCCGAAACGGTTATCTCATCAGCCGCGATGCGGTGGCCTCAGGGATGCGCAGTGAAGACCGTGCCGCAGCCCAGCACCCCGCAGGCTGCCGAAGTCCCGCCATATACTGTCGCCCCGTAAAGATTTCCGTGCACATCTCTTTGCAAGCCACCGTAAGGATTCTGCCCGTCGGGTGCTCCGGCAAACGCATGGATCACAGATTCATGGCCCGTCGTATCGACTTCGAATATCACTCCGTTGCCACCTTGGATTCCTTGTCCGCCGGCATAAGTGGTTCCGAACAGGTTGCCTCCGGGATCGATCGCCAGAGTTCCCATAGGGTTGCCTCCGTCGGCGCCGCCGGTGAAGCTGTAAAGCACACTCTCATGTCCGGTCGTATCGATCTTGAACACTGTGCCTTCGCCCGCGGTTCCTCCGTAGTAAGTGGTTCCGTAGGTATTGCCTGCGGTATCGCGAATTACGGGCCCCGCGGGGCCTCTCCCGTCCGGCATCGCGCCGAAACTATACAGAGATGTGAACTTGCCCGTGGAGGTGATTTTGAATACGGTTCCGTTGCCGAATGTGCCACCTGCTGACGTCGTGCCGTACCCCACGTTCCCAGAGACCAGCAGACCTGCCATGGGATACGATCCGTCGGGGCCGGAGAAGCGATGTGCCACTGCCTCCTGGCCAGTCTGTGTCACCTTGAAGATAGTCCCGCATCCGGAGGGGCCGCACGTCGGAGTGCCGCCATATTCCGTCATACCGTAAATATTGAGCGATGTATCGAGGACCAGAAGACCCACCGGAGTGGCTCCGTCTTTTCCACCTGCGAAGCTGTGGAGTACCGTTTCCTTACCCCCCAATGTCACCGTGTAGACGGTTCCGTTGCCGGAGGTGCCTCCGGAATTCGTGGTTCCATAGATCACACCGGTGTTGTGGATCACTCCCGTCTGGGAGCCACCTCCATCCGACGGAGGACCCAGGAAAGTGTGCAGTATGGTTTCGACTCCAGTGGGATCGATCCGGTACACAAGGCCATAGCCGGAGCCGCCGGTCAGGTTGTAGGTGGTGCCGTAAATGTTGCCCTTGATGTCCCGGCTTATGGTGCCGAACGGAAACGCGCCACTAGTGCCCCCGGGGAATGAGTACACGACGGAATAAGTCTGCGCAGACACTTTGCTACTAGCCGCCGACAGCAAAGCCACTCCGATCACTACCGCACTTGCCGCCCTTAACCACCCGTTCGCCCCAAGGCTCCGAATGCCGTCCATAGCGCCCCCTGCAGGTTGATAAATCGGACCGATATTAGCTTGTACTTGATTGATGAAAAAGGGGTCTTTCGTCTCAAAAGCCCGGTGGGTGCGGCAGGCGAAGGGTCGGGGAAAGTATGGTGCGCCCTGAGAGATTCGAACTCCCGACCTACTGGTTCG
>CAVTHF010000018.1:0-260797 GCA_963734415.1 uncultured Acidobacteriota bacterium
CCACGGTGGTGTCGCTGTTGATCGCATTGATCACGTCCTGGAGCGTGGAGGTTGCCGCGGCGTTGGTGGTAAAGGCGCCGGCTACGACGTGAACCGTTTCAGCTACCGCCAGGTTGCTGTTACCTTTGAGATCAACGATTTGGAGGCTTCCGTTCACGATCGCGCCCTGGTAGCCGGTGTGGCTGGCATCGGCGCCGGTCACAGCAATGTTGGCGGTGTTGGCCCCGGTGTTGATCGCGGTCACGAGTTCACCGACGGTCGCGCCCGCGCCGGCCGTGTAAATGGTGGTGCCGCCGGTTCTGGTCGAGGTGATCACCGTGCCGGCGGTAAACGCGGTAAGGGATGTAAGGGTGGTGGTAGCGCCCGTCACTTCGTTCAGGTTCTTACCACTCGTGGCGCCATTGGTGTAAGTGAAAGTAGTCCCACCCGCCGTGACCGAAGTCTTGCCGCCCACGGTTAGAACGTCGCCCAGAGCCAGGGTTCCAGCCGCCGCGGGACTATTCTGAGCGTTGAGGTTGGGTCCAGAGCCGCTTTGAAATACGGCCTGGCCGTTATAGGTTGTGCTGCTGCCGACACGGTTGATTTCCGACAGGATGGATGCATATTCAGCCTGCAGTGCGGTGCGTTGCCCATTGGAAACCGTGCCGGTGGCTGATTCAGTCGCCAGGGTAACCGCGCGATTGAGCAGGGTGGTGACCTGGGCAAGCGCGCCATCTGCCAGTTGCAACTCGCCCACACCGTTGTTGGCGTTGCTCACGGACTGAGTAAGAGCGGTCACGTTGGCTTGCAAGCCATTCGCGATGGCCAGGCCGGCGGCATCATCCGCGCCAGTGTTGATGCGCGATCCTGAAGATAGTTGCTGCAGGGTCGCGCTCAAGGCGTTGTTTGTGAGAGTCAATTGGTTTTCCGCCGCCAGGGACGGAATATTGTTCAAAATTCCTAATGGCATTGAATTTCTCCTTGATTGAGTGGGTTCCGCCCCGGCGGAACCGCCACCCCTGAGTTTTCTGCAGAGGGTCCGTTCCTGTGCGGGTCTTGTCCTTCACACATCCCATCGACCCATTCCGAAAAGGCTTTAGGCGGGGTTGTTGGTCGCTTGCAGAACTTTCGTAACAGACCCGGCCTTGCGGCAGGCGTAACGATATCTGGAACGCACGCCGATGGTCGAAGAGAACACGGCCATGGGCGTGAGAGTGTGCGCGCCCGGAGAAGCAATGATCCAACTGACCCGGTTGAACAACAGTTCCCTGATGGTGAATTCGGACTTGATCAAGTTTGTAGAGCAGTCTCCGGACACAGTCATCACCTTGCTGAACGGGGAAAAGATCATCGTGCGCGAGAGCGGCGATCAGGTCCTGGAACGGATTGTGCTCTTTCGCCGGACAGTATTGCAGAATGCCCAGGCTGCGGCCGGTTATCTCAGCCCGCTGTCCGCGGTGGAATACTGCCAAGAGGCGAAAGAACAGACCGAGAGGTAGGCGCTGGTGGACAAGGCGAGCTGGGGCGGCGTCGCACTGGGGCTGGGCGGGATTGTCGGAGGCTTGTTGCTCGAAGGCGGACGTCTGTCCCAAGTGCTGCAGCCCACAGCGGCCATGATTGTGTTCGGCGGCACCACCGGTGCAGTGTTGATCCAGTTTCCTCTGCCGGTGGTGCTCGAAGCCATCCGCCGGCTGGGGGATGTTTTCATACCCCGTAGTTACGACCCGGCGGCGATCGTTCAAGAGCTGGTCCGCTACGCTAACCAGGCCCGGCGAAAGGGGATCGTTTCTCTGGATGAGGAACTCGAGAAAATCAAAGAGCCTTTTCTCAAGAAATCGTTGCAGCTTGCAGTGGACGGTACCGAACCGCAAGAACTGCGCAGCATGATGGAGCTTGAACTCCAGAACAAAGCGGATTTAGAAGAGAGGATTCCGCAAGTGTTCGAATCGGCGGGGGGATTTTCGCCTACCATCGGGATCATCGGAGCAGTGCTGGGTTTGATCCAGGTGATGCAGCATCTGGACAAGATTGATGAGGTGGGACGAGGTATCGCGGTGGCCTTTGTGGCCACGATCTATGGAGTCGGGGCAGCCAATCTCTTTCTTTTGCCGGTTGCCGGAAAGCTACGCATCCGGATCCGTGAAGAAGAGGTGCTGCGGGAGATGACGTTGGAGGGAGTGATTTCGCTGCTGGAAGGAATGAATCCTCGAATGGTGGAGGCCAGGCTGTTGAGCTTCCTGGCGGAGAGCGACCCTGAGCATACCGAGGCCGACCCAGCCAGGGCTGGCGGCAAGAGAAGGGCGGCAGCAACCCCATGAAACCGCGAAGAAGAAAACCACACGTCAGTCACGACCGCTGGCTGGTTTCCTACGCCGATTTTGTCACCCTGCTCTTTGCTTTCTTCGTGGTGCTGTACTCCACCGCGCAGGTCGACAAGCAGAGAATGGTGGAACTGGCCGCGGCCATTCAAGAAGGCTTTGAACAGATGGGGACCAATCCGACCTACTCGGCCCCAATCCCACAGCAGAGTCTCGCGGTCGTGGTACCCCCCGCAGCCCCCGCGGTTCTACCCCCGAACAATCCACAGAGTAAGGACCTCGACAGCTTGAAAAAAGAGCTAGAGAGAGCCCTGGCCGGAGAAATTACAAACGGCGAAGTGGCGGTGCGGAACAGCCCGCAGGGACTGATCATCAGCCTGCGGGAGGCCGGCTTCTTCGACAGCGGTTCGGCGGGAACCAAAGCCAGTTCACAACCGGCCTTTGGCCGCATGGCAGGAGTGCTGCGAGAACACGAATACAATATGCGCATCGAAGGCCATACCGACGACGTCCCCATTCACAACTTGCAATACGCCTCCAATTGGGAACTCTCCACGGCTCGGGCCACCGAAATGGTTCGTCTGCTCATCACTCGTTACGGATTTGCTCCGGAATCGCTCTCCGCAGCTGGTTATGCTCAGTTTCACCCCATCGCGCAGAATGGCACAGAGTCGGGCAGGGCACAGAATCGTCGCGTGGATGTGGTCATTCTTGCACAGCCTCCGGTGGGTGGTGTCCCGCGCAACCCGGTTGACTCGGAAAAGCCTTCGCCGGAGCGGAAGTAAGTCAGGAAGTTCATGGCTAGAGTCGTCCGGGCTGGTGCCGATGAATGCTGGTTGGGAGCTCTGTTCCATAAGGTCCCATACCGTCTTGATCCCGCGCGGGCTTGCTCGCCTCAGAGCAAGAGCTGGTGGCTACGGAAAAGCATGCAATGACGACCTCGGCGGTTTTTCCACCAACCCCGGAGACACGTTCGCGCCCTCCCAGCCCCCAGTTAGTTCAAATCCGCGATCTGGTGTATCAGGTGGCAGGAATCTTCCGGCCCGATAACAAGATGCGGCACCTGGAAGACCTTTGCCAGAAAAGAATGCAGGCCTTAAGAGTGCCGACGCTGGGGGAGTACTACGAATGCCTAACGGTAAGACCCATGCGCCGGGCTGAACTGGTCAACCTGCTCAATGAAATTAGCATCGGGGAAACATTTTTCTTCCGTAATCAGCCTCAACTCGATGCCCTGCGCAATGTGGTTCTCGCCCGTATTCTCGAAGGCAGAAAAAAGATGGCGCTGCGCCATCTGCGAATCTGGAGCGCAGGTTGCTCCACGGGAGAGGAGCCTTACACCCTGAGCATCATGCTGATGGAAGAACTTGCCGGGCGGCTGCAGGGATGGACATTTGAGATTGTTGCCACTGACCTGAACGAACACTCCGTGGCTTACGCCAAAGCGGGCATCTACGAGAATTACAGCACCCGCAATTTGACGCCGGAGATCATAAAAAAACACTTCAGCGCCAGCGGGGAAAGACTGCAGGTGAATGGCGAGGTCAAGACCCACGTGTCGATCATCCGGGTCAACTTCCTGGATGATTCGCGCATGGTCTTCTTGAAGGGCTTCGATGTCATTATGTGTTGCAATGTCCTGATCTATTTTGATGTCCAGTCCAAGCGGCGCGTGCTCCAGCACTTCTACAACAACCTGCTGCAGCACGGATATCTGTTCCTAGGGCACTCCGAGTCGCTGTATGGAGTCAATGATGATTTTCGCTTGGTCCACTTGCCATCTGCGATTGCATACGTCAAGGCCGAGGAGAAACAGGTGAGCCGCGAGGTAGAACGTGAGTGACGAGCGTCAACGACGACTGAGACAACGGCTGGAACGCCTGGAGGAGATGCCCACCGTCCCTTTGGTTTTGGTCCCGCTACTGCGCTACCTGGAGCAACCTCTGGACACTCTCGATCTTGACCAGGTCGTGGACCTGATTTCGCAAGACAAATCGCTGGCGGCGCAGTGCCTGCACCTGGCGAATTCCCCTCTATACGGCCGATGGACGCCGGTGGACAACATTCGCAGCGCAGTCATCTCGCTGGGCATGCAACGGATGCGGGATATCGCGGTGTCCTGCAGCCTGCTAACCCTGGTACCCAGGGGCCGAACATCATTCGATCCGGTGGTGTTTTGGGAGCATTCCCTGGGCTGCGCCTTGGTCTGCCGCCAGTTTGCCCAGAAGATCGGATTTGCCGACCCGGCGAAGGCCTATCTGGCAGGTTTGCTGCATGACATTGGATTAGTCGCGGAACTGTGTGTGGTGCCGGAGGAATTTCAGGTTGCGTTTGATCTGGCCCGGAGCCAGGGGATTCCACTGCATGAAGCCGAGACTCGCACACTCGGGCTCACCCACTGTGAAAGCGGGAAGATCGTGGCAGAGAAATGGCACTTGACCGGTGACCTGGTAGCAGTGGCGGGATGTCACCATGATCCGCACACCGCTGGCGCGCACCGTGACCTGGTGGCGCTGGTTTCCTTGAGCGACTTACTCTGCCGTATGAGTGGCCTAGGGTACGGCTATGTCGAGGAATGCCAGATCAATTTCGCGGAAGAACCTGGTATTGCCCGTTTGCAGGAAGGCTGTCCCGGACTAAAGGCCTTCGACTGGGCGCGATTCACCTTCGAACTGCAAGCGTACATGGAGGAAGTCCACCGTCTGGTCGGACTTCTCTATCGCGTGCCGCAGTGAGTAGCTTTCCTGAAAACGATCTCCCGGGACTAAGAACAGGCTTGTTCTTGCCCCGATTCCAGAACTTGTTTGACCTTTCCTAAGAGCGACTCGGCCGAGAAGGGCTTGGGTAGGTATGACGTTTCGCCGGCCGTGAGGCCGTACCTAGTCAATGCCTTCTCGTGGTAACCCGAAATAAAGATCGCCAGAAGCGATGGACGAACGACCCTCAGACTCTTCGCCAGCATGGGGCCGTTTTGGTCTGGTAGAACGACATCAGAAAGCAACAGATGGACGTTACCGTGCTGACGGTGGAACGCCGACTCTGCCTGCGTAGCATTGCCCGCTCGCAACACCAGATACCCCTCATCCTCCAGAATGTCGCAGGTGGGTTCGCGCACGAAGGCTTCGTCTTCGACGACCAGAATTGTGCCTCGTGTGGCGTACAAGTCACCTGGAGTGTCGATCGGAACGGTTGGCTGGATTTCACCGGCTTGACTCTGATTTAACATAGGCCCATTCGAATGTAACCAGAAACCATTGCATTTCCGCTGCCATGGACACAGCCTGCCCAAACCCAAAAGGGCGAGGCTTCGTTCTGAGGGGCTTGCGGGGCGCGGCCGGAGAGTACCATGCGAGCCAACCGCTGAAGTGCGATTGCTGCGGATTCATTGCGGGAATTCTAGCGCAAGATTGGGAAGCTTCACTCACGCGCTAGAAGGGTCTGTTTGGGGTCGATCAAGATCTTGCGCGTGCCCAGCGGTGCCGTCACATGAAACTGTGTCTCCGGACCATCTGCAAAGATGCGTCCGAGCGGCGACATTTTTCCGTTGTGAAACGCGTATAACGGAACCGGGGTCACCAGATCGTCAGGCGCGTCTTTTTGCAGAATGGTACCCGTGATTGTGGTGGTGGCGGCTGTGTCCACATATTTCACGCCGTGGACCTCGAAGTGGGGGACAGCGCTGCCGTTAACCCATCCCTCGTAAAACCAATCCAATGATTTACGACCTTCATACCAAAGAGGACGCGGCCACTCCGCCTCAAAAACCTTCAACAGCTCGCGCGTGGTGATGGGTTTTCCCTCAAATGTCTGGCGTACCCGGCGCAGCGCTCGCACGAACGGCTCATCGCGGGTCGTGTCCGATTCGCTGGCTGCCGATGGCGTTTCTGCGTCACGCATCATGTAGCGCAGCATGTGGAACAGCCAGGTACCGCGCCCGTAGCTGATCGCCTCGTAGCCGTTGGGGAATTGGGAACAGGAGAGTCGTGTGCCTAAGGTGACCGGGCCGTCCTGCATGAGACGCACACCGGCGGGATTCTTGAAGAAGAGATCATCCCGGTATTTTTGCATTACCTCATGGAATTTGGTCGAATCTTCCGCCTCGACCAGCATCAGCGCGCTGTAGTTCGCCAGTGCTTCCGGAATCCATTGATCGCGGTAGTCATTCCAAGTCACCAGGTCGCCCCACCACTGGTGCGCCGTTTCGTGCGGGATGACCAGGCTGATGAGAGTTTGTTCCGTAGGAGAAAAGCGGAGATGAGATTTCTCATCACTGCTCAGGTAGGAAAGACTCGAGAGAAAGACCAAACCGGGCCAGCCCTGGCTCATATTTCCGGGCATTTGCGTCAGAGCCAAGCGGCCATAAGGATAAGGCCCAAACCAGCGTGAATAGGATTCGATGGCGTGGGCTGACGCATCGGCGACCATTTGCTCATTGCGAGCGGGGGAGGGTGGAGGCGCCGTGATCACTAAGGGCGGTGCGGTTCTGCCACTGATCTGCGAGGGATTTTGAATCACGGTTCCGGTTTCCGCTTGCGGAAACCCGCGCTCCACCATTTTTGTGGCATAAGCTTCCACCAAGACGTCTCCTGCACGAGCCTCCACGCGTTGATACCTGCCCAGGTTAAATCCGGCTACAGGAATGGGCCGCTCCGAAACCCAGTGACTGACCTGCTCTGCGAGGGAAGCCGGGTCTGTCAATGCGGTACCTGCATCAGGTGCATCGATTCGTTCACCGGTTGCCAGCAGCGTCCAGCCGGGTGGGTAATGGAATTCAAGATCAAAATTAGACATCGCGATCCCGCGGTTGGGATACCAGGTGCCTCGTGCGCCGACGTAGAGCAATCCGGCGGCAGCTTCCGAGAGCACTTCACCGCTATAAGAAAAACGCAGCTCGACTTGTTGCCCGGTTTGAAGTGGTGCTGGAAAGACTACGGCCACCAGGTCATTTCCGTGCCGGGAAAGTTGCGTGCCCTCGATGGCGGGGTTGTGGATGAATTCGACCGGGCGGCCATCCGCCTGCACTTCCCTGATTTGAAGGAGTCTTGCCAGTTCGAATACCACCGCCCGCTGACCTCCCTTTCGTACTTTCAAGCCCAGGACCGCGACTGCATCGATGGTGGTGGGCGGTTTTATCTCGACGCGAATCTTGTTGCTCAGAATGTCGACCGCACTGGCCCTACCTTCCTGGGCGGCAATGCTGTTTGCAGCTTGTGCCTCAGCGTTCTTCTTTAGCAGAGAATATGAAGTCCAGACGTCGTAGTACGCTGTGCCTTCAACCTCCTTCGACTGACCCGCCCAAACTTGTTCGGGGGCGCTGGAGTCAAAGAAGACGTCAAAGGTTCCCTTGGTTCGCCCCTGCATGCGCGCGTGCAAGAAGCGGTCGTCCGGGTCACCGCACGTCTTAGTGGGTCGCTCCGCTCCGGTAGTTGTCGACGGACGTTGGCTGAACGTCATGAACAACCGCAGTGCATCAGGCTCGGCCAGATTGCGGGCGGCCTGGCCCCAGTGCGTAACAAATTCCGCAGAGTCTCCGGCGGGGGCAAGGTACGGTTGCATCTCGACAAAGGTGTCATCGTTGAAGCGGAAATAGGCGGTATTAAACCGCTCCTCCAGGATCGCGGCTCCGGTCTGCAACGTCATGGAAGCTCGTTCCACCTGATTGGGCGGAGTCAGCAGAATTTCACCGTCGCCTTCAAAAAAGGCGCCGGTCACACATCCCGCAACGTCCTGAGTAAAGCCAATGACACCGTCATCGAGCGAGATGTGGAAAGCTGCGCGGTCGAAAGAAATTTCGCGGGCACGATAAACCCGCGAGCTGTCGAGTCCGACACTGCCGAGTTGTAGGAACAGGCTCTCAGCGGCGCTGTGGGGAACTGACGTTCCGAACTGGACTGGGGCCGATCCGGCAGGGTGCGCGGTGTTCTGGGCCAGAGCAGGAAGCATGGCGGTCAGCAACACTGCGACTATGCACCGCCCCCGTCGCGTTCGTACCACTACCTTGGTCACCTGCGCAGCGACTCCCTGTGTTCTAGAATGCGCCTCAATGCGGGCCTCTGTCATCCTGTTCGTAAGTGCTTGTGTATCTATGCTTTCGCCTTGTTGCGCCAGGGCGGAAGTCATTCACTTGAAGAACGGACGCCTCATATGGGCGGATCAGGTGCGAGAAAAAGGCGCCCGCATTGAGTATGACGTGGGCGACAACAGTTACGGTATTCCGAAATCCCTGGTGGAACGCATCGACACCGGCGGGGCGCCTCCGCAGGTCAACCCTTCGGCGGGGGATGACCACGATCTGCCGGTGTTCGTGCCCGCGGACAATCTGAAGAACGATGCTGGCCTCAGCAGCCGAATCATTCCCGATGATCAGGTGGACGAAGAGCAGTTGGCAGCGCTCGAGCAATCGGGGAATGGGGCGACGATTGCCGCTGGTTATTTTATTGCGGGGAAACACGAGTTCGAACATGGAAGATATCCCAAAGCGCGCAGTTACTTAGACACCGCGCTGCGCTTCGATGGTCAGAACCCGACTTTTCTGAACTATTACGCCGCTCTGCTGGTAAGAACTGGGAACGCCGCCGAAGCCCTGCCGTATGCAGAACGCGCAGTGCGTAGCGCACCCGATTCGCCGGACGCGCTTACCGTTCTGGGCTATGTGCAATTCGCAGCGGACCGCGATCAGGAGGCAATTCGCACCTGGAAGCATTCTCTCGAGCTGCGTCCCGACGCCACCGTGCAACAGTACCTGGATAGAGCCGAGCGCGACGCCACCGCGCAGGCCAACTACTCCCAGCGGGAGAGCGGACACTTCACCTTGCACTATGAAGGTACGCAGACCTCGGAAGCCCTTCGCGGTCAGCTGCTGGCCACGCTGGAGTCGGCCTACGATGATCTGGCTCACCAGTTGGGTGTCACACCACGCAACATCGCCGTCGTGCTGTACACGGACCAATCTTTCTTCGATGTTACGCAGGCGCCTACGTGGACCGGAGCGGTCAATGACGGTAAATTGCGGATTCCGATTCGCGGCCTCGATTCCGTAACCCCGGAGTTGGCGCGTGTGCTGAAACACGAGTTGGCTCATTCCTTCGTCAATCAGCTTTCCGCAGGGCGCTGCCCGCAATGGCTGAATGAGGGGATCGCGCAGGCAGTCGAACCCAAAATGATCTCGGGTGGAAGCCGTCTGGCCGAACTCTACCGCACCCAGCGGGAGATTCCCCTGAATGCTCTGGAAGCCGGTTTCATGCGATTCTCGCCTTTGGAAGCGGTGGTCGCCTACGAGGAGTCGTTGGCAGCGGCGCAGTACATCATTGACACCTATGGTATGAGCGACCTGCAACGGGTACTGGAACGACTGGGGCAAGGGAGTTCCACGGAAGCAGCGCTGCGCGCGGTTATCCACTCAGATTACGGACAGCTCGAAGAGGAAGTCGGGAAGTACCTGGGAAGCAAGTATGGGCAGTGATCCAACACCAGCCTAAGCGGCATGCCAACGTTTATGTCTTGCGGGGAGACGTTGATCCGGGTCCGGGGGGAGTCTGCTTGGCGTCTTTCACCTTGTCAGTCGAGTCGACCGAGAACAGCATGTATTTATCGAAGCTGTGGCGGCGGTAGTAGCGGTGGCGGTGGAAATCGAGATACACCTCAGCGGTCTTCGGCAACCAGAGTTGTACATTCTTCTTTTCAAACATCACCGGGCCATATTCGGCGATCTGGTGTTCCGCAAGGAATCCAATTCCCTTTAGCGGGTTAATCAATTCCGACTCAATGCGCACGATCTGAAACTTGTCGGCGGTGATCCAGGCGCGTCCCTTCATTCTTATTGGGTAGACGTGGGTGCCGACCACATAATCCTGAATGTGACTGGGCCGGTCTTCCCGGGCGCGGAAGTGCATGAGCCAGGTGGCCTGCCCGTGCCAATCACCCAGGCCCTCGCAGCTAATTTCATAATCCGCCTGCATACTGGGATGGAACACCAGTGCCAGAGCGGGAAATCCGGAAGTAGCAATCTGATCCGGCAAATTGTCAATACCGTAACGCTCGGTGCGAAATTCGTCGACCAGCAGGACTCCGGTCCGGGGTTGGGAAATGTAGGCGGCGTAATCGAACTTGCGCGTCTCCCGGGTGACGGGGTTGCCCTGATTATCGAGCCTCTCATGTAGCAGATCTTCGATCGCCGCGAAGCGGCCAACGTCATTCACCAGCTCTTCCACGCGATCGCCCGATTTTGCAAGAACTTGCTCAGCGGGGCAGGCAACGCCGGCCGCGACGGACGGTTTGGCCTCATCGATTCCTGGAGGTTGCCATGCGACTGACAATTCCGGCTCGGCGGTGTCGGCCAACGGGTCGGGATCGCCGACTGGAACCGCGGATTGCACTACGGTCGTGAGCGTTGACGCTTCTGTCGGAGTGCTTACGGCCCGCTGTTCCAATTGAGAAATGAAGTCATTTACCTGTCGCGACTGCGGGCTGGCTGGCGCGATCGCAAGATAAGCCTTAAGAGTCTGAATTCCTTCGGCAGTGCGGCCCAGACTCGCCTGGGCTTCGCCCAGAACTAGCCGGGCTGCGACGGCGTCTGCTTTACCCTGGTCGATCGCCAGTTGGGCCTGCTCCCGCGCTTTTTCGTATTCCTTCAGCTTCAAATAGACATTGCCCAGCAGATTGTGCGACATCCAGTCGTTAGGATTCGCCACCACCGCGCGTTCCAGCGCAGCTTTCGCGGGTTCAAACTGGCCGCGCACGAGCTGCAGTCGGCCCAGCAAGGTGAGCGCCTGAGCATCACTAGGGCCAAGCGTAATCGCGTGATTCAGGTAAGTCAGGGCTTGGTCCAAATCCTTCTGTTCGAAAAACAGGTAACCCATCAGGAAATTGACTCGTCCACTTTCGGGCACGACTTTGTAGGCTGAGTCGAGCCGCTTGCGGGCTTCTTTAAGATTGGAAGATTTGAGAGCGGCGACGGCGGCAGCAGTGTCCTTGGACGCCTTCGCGGGCATCAGAGCATCGGCGGTGCCGGTTGCGTCGAGATTGATCGCAGTTGCATCCTTCTGGAGTGTCACCTGCACTTGTAGAGTGTCAGTGAGCCCGGAGATTTCAACTTCTTTCTGAGTGCTCAGATATCCGGCTGCGCTGACTTCTAGGCTGTACTTCCCCATCGACAATCCAAGGAAAGTAGTCGCAGAGTCGCCCTTAGTGGTTTGGTAGACCGTCCCAAGGGGATTGTCGCAATGCAAACGTACTACGGACTGGCGGTCCAGTTTGGTTTTGGTATCTGTAAGAACGGTGACCCGGAGGATTCCGCCCTGATGATAAGCCTCGGTGACGTTGTCCATTTCCACGGGCGGTGCCGGTCGGGTGCCGACTGCTGGCGCAACTTGGGCCCCACAGCTGGCGACGAAGAAGAAGAGCAAACAGGCAGACGTGGTAACTGTAAACCAGAGTCGCGGACCAGCCCGTGCTTGACGTTGGCAGGTCATAACGAAGTGGCGGGGATTCTCTCACACTCCTGGCGGCGGGTCAACGCTAATGTGGGTTTACCCCGAGGCCCATTCTGTGCTAACTTCTCCGCTCGGTCGGCATGCGCACCCTGTTCAATTTCGGCAAGTCACGTCCCAAGCCGACCGGCGACGCCGTGACCGCCGAGGTGCCCGAATTACGGGGGGCAAACCTCTCAGCGGTCTACTACGGCCAGCGGATGGGAGGTGATTTCTACGACTTCCTCCGTGTCAGTCCCAAACGGGTGCTGTTTGGGCTGCTCGACGTGGCAGGGCGTCAGGAAGAGAATCACGAGATCATTTCGGCGGCACAACAGACGTTCCGCAGTTTGGGCACGGAACTGTTTGCGCAGGAAGACATTAACGAAGCCGAGGCCATGATTGAAGTCTGCCTTCAGCTCAACCGAACCATCCTGGAAACTGCGGGAGGCGTGCACTCCTGCCCTGCCTTTGCCGGGTGTTACGACGAGAACCTGGGAACGGTATGTTACTTCAATGCCGGCCACACCCCCGGATTAGTACGAGACAGCACAGGGGTAACGGAACTGTCTGCCACCGGGTTGCCGCTGGGATTGTTCTCTCACAGCACTTGTGACGCATCGACTGTTGCGCTGCAACCGGGAGCGGTTCTTATGCTGGTTTCGCGCGGGATTGTAGAGGCGAAATGCGGTGGCCAGGAGTGGGGATTAGAGTCTGCGAAGGCCGGGCTGCAGCGTTCGACCGCAGCTAACGCCAAGGAATTCTGTCTTTCCGTCCTCGATCAGGTTCAGCAATTCATGCATACTGCCCCCACCCACAACGATGTGACCACTCTAGCCCTGGCGCGGGACAACCACCCAACAGGCGCCTAAAGGCAGCGTTCTCAGGAGCAGTCAGAGTCAGGTCGGAAGTTCCCCAATTACGAATGGTCATGATATAATGACCATGGTCATTTGGAGGAATAATGAAGACAATGCCAGCCGGGCAATTCAAGGCCCGCTGCCTCAAAGTGATGAACGACGTGCAGTCCACCCGGGAGCCGGTAGTGATTACAAAGAACGGCCGGCCAGTGGCCAAATTAGTCCCGGCTGACACGCCACCCGCGAACATCTTTGGCTGCATGAAAGGTGAGGTTGAAATTGTCGGTGACATCGTCTCGCCCGCGATTCCGTTGGAAGACTGGGACATGCTCCGTTGATTTTTCTGGACACTCATGTTCTGGTGTGGACGGTAGCCGATGAAGGCCGGCTTTCGCGGACGGCGGCATCCGCAATCCGCAGAGCGCGAAACAGCGATGGAATCGCCATAGCCGATGTTGTCGTCTGGGAACTAGCCTTTCTACTGGCACGCGGAGTTCTTCGCACTCACAACACGATGGAGAAGACGCTGGAGAATTTCATCGTCCGTTCGGGTGTGGTGGTTCGATCCATCACCACTGAAATCGCAGCCATCGCCGCCCAATTTCCCTCAGACTATCCGCGAGATCCGGTTGACCGAATCGTAGGTGCGACGGCACGAGCAGAAGGGATGGCGCTGGTCACAAAGGACGAGCGGATTCGCAACAGCCTCTTGGTGAAGACGATCTGGTGAATCCAGTTTCCATTTATCAACTCTCAGAAGTTCCCAGCCTGGGGTGTTTCTTTTTGGACTGTGGTTGAGTACGATGTCTGCCGTATCCCAGGTTCAACCGAAAATGGCCGACATCACTCTGCGCGTTAACGACCGCGAGCGCAAGGTCAACGTCCCACCGGAAACCCCGCTGCTTTGGGTCCTGCGTGACACTCTGCAAATGACCGGCACCAAGTTCGGTTGTGGTGCCGGACTTTGTGGGGCATGCACAGTGCATGTGGACGGCGCGGCGGTGCGTTCCTGTTCGACCCCGATCTCGCAGGCTGTGGGGAAAACTATCGTGACCATCGAGGGCTTGGCGGGGAAGGGATTGCACCCGCTCCAGCAGGCGTGGATCGCGGAGCAAGTGCCGCAATGCGGCTACTGCCAACCGGGGCAGATCATGGCGGCGGCGGCGCTCCTGGCCAAGACTCCACAGCCGTCAGACGAGCAGATCACGCAGGCAATGTCGGGCAACCTTTGCCGCTGCGGGACCTACGACCGGATCCGCAAGGCAATCCATCGCGCAGCCACCGGAGCCGGGCAATGAGTCCTCTTTCGCGGCGCGAATTTCTTAGCGTGGGAGCGGCAGCCGGAACTGGGCTCGTGATTGGCTTTTACTGGCCGCACCGATCGCCCGAGGGTACGACCTTCGCTCCGAACGCCTTCCTGAAAATCGCGACCGACGGAAGAATCACCATTGTCGTGGCGCGCTCGGAGATGGGACAGGGCGTGCACACGTCGCTGCCGATGATTCTAGCGGAGGAACTGGAAGCGGACTGGAAGCAGATTACCATCGAGCAAGCCGACGCGAATCCTACTCTCTACGGTGACCAGCAAACCGGTTCCAGCGCGAGCCTGCGAATTTCGTGGGACCCGCTACGCAAGGCTGGAGCGGCAGCCCGCGAGATGCTCATCAGCGCCGCCGCACTCGAATGGGGCGTACCCAGGTCGGGATGCACGGCGGAAAATAGCTCTATCGTGCATTCGCCGTCCAAACGGCAGTTGAGTTATGGGCAACTGGCTGCCAAGGCGGCCGCGCTTCCCATCCCGGTTGCTCCTCCCTTGAAGGACGCGAAAGATTTTAGGCTTGTTGGGAAGCCCATTCCGCGCCGAGATGGCCCTTCCAAAGTGGACGGAACCGCGATCTTCGGTATTGATCTGCGCGTGCCTGGCATGAAATATGCCGTGCTGGCACGCTGCCCAGTGATTAGCGGGACGGTGGCAAGCTTCGATGACAAGGAAACTAGAAAGATTGCCGGCGTCGGCTTTGTAGGAAAGGTTGGTGACTCGGCGGTGGCTGTGGTAGCCGACAGCGTTTGGGGCGCGATGGAAGGGCGGCGTGTGCTCAACGTTAGCTGGGATGAGGGACCAAACAAGGACCTGAATTCCGCCGCGATTCTTGATGTGCTGAAGAAATCCGCTTCCAACAAGGCTGCAACTCTCTACTCCAAAGGTGATGTTTCAAGGGTCTCAGGCAGGCGGATTCAGGCGGCTTATCAGACTCCGCTGATGGCGCAGGCTCCGATGGAGCCGGGCAATTGCACGGCTCACTTCCGGGGATCGAATTGCGAAATTTGGGGGCCGATGCAATGGCCGCCGGATGTTCGTGATGCTGTTGCCAAAGCGGTAAGTCTGGATCCGGACCAGGTCAAGATCAATGTGACGCTTCTTGGGGGTGGCTTTGGACGGCGGCTCGATCACGATTACGCCGTCGAAGCCGCGCTGGTTTCGAAAGCGGCGAATGTGCCGGTCAAGGTGATCTGGACGCGGGAAGACGACATGCGGTTTTCCAGTTACCGCCCGGCGAGTTATCACGCGCTCAGCGCGGTGCTCGATGGCAGCGGCTGGCCGGTGGCTTTTTCCCATCGCATAATCGAGCCGTCAGTCAACACGCAAAAAGGCTTTCCCGGGCCATCGCCCGATGTGGATGCCGATCTTCCCGATGAAGCGTCATTGATTTACTCCCTTCCCAATGCACTGGTTGAGTACGTGATGACGGTTACCCCGGTGCCTCCGGGCTACATGCGATCGGTTTATGGGCTGGAAACGGCATTCGCGTCGGAATCATTCATCGATGAACTGGCTGCCGCAGCCGGAAAAGACCCGCTGGAATTCCGGTTACATTTCTTGGCGAAGGACGAGGATATCAAGTTTTTTGACACAACCTGGAAGACGGCGCGCATGCGCGGTGTACTGCAAATGGCGGCGGAGAAAGCGGGATGGGGAAAGCCCCTGCTTGCGGAACATTATCGGGGGATTGCGTGCTTTGGATGTTTTGGCACTTACATGGCCGAGGTGGTCGAGATTTCGATGGAGAACGAGCAACCGCGAGTGCATCGTGTGGTGGGAGCGATTGATTGTGGGCAGGTGGTGAATCCCAATATTTTGGAACAGCAGATTCAGGGTGCAGTGAATTTCGCGCTGACGAACGCGTTGCGGGCTCAGATTACGATTGAAAAGGGCCGCGTGGTGCAGGGGAACTTCGATGACTACTCGCCGATTCGCATGAGCGAGGCGCCAGTCGTGGAAGCGTATTTTGTGCCGAGCACGGAAGCTCCTACTGGGGCGGGAGAGCCACCGGTGCCACCGCTGGCTCCGGCTCTTTGTAACGCGATTTACGCGGCGACGAAGAAAAGAATAAGAGCCCTGCCGATCATTGCCTAAGTGCAGACCGCCCTCGGCCATTTCACGGGCAAATGCGCCGCCAGCATGTTAGCGAGGCGCTCATCCGCGGTGACCAGTTCGACTGAGGAATGGGTCGCTGATTGCCGCCCCTTTTCTTGACACTCCGCTCTAATGGCCATTATTCTTAAGTGCAGCTCCCGAGAGAAGTTACGCCGGTCGGCGTGCTCCGCGTCGTGAGCCATATGAGTGGGGCGCGGAGGTCGCTATGTTTATCGAAATCCGTGAGTTAGAACTGCACACGGTAGATTTTGAGGAAGAGCTTTCTCCGGGTGCCGTCGATTTGGGGCTGGACTTTAGGCAACGAGGTCCGTTGCGGGCAGGCGGACGCGCCCAGTTGGTCGAGGAGCATCACGGGAAACACCAGACAATCAAGGACATACGATTGGTGGGTCAGGTCGGCGTGGAACTGGAAACGGATTGTGCCCGCTGCCTGGAGCCGGTAGTTACGGACGTAAAGCGCAGTTTTGATCTTTTGTATCGCCCGTTGGGAGCCGATGCCGGCCGGCCAGAGCTTTCCGTGACCAGCGCCGAAGCCGAAATCAGTTATTATCATGGGGAAGGCTTGCTGCTGGAGGATGTGCTGCGGGAGCAGGTGTTGCTGGAAGTTCCCCTGAAGGCCATCTGCCGCGAGGACTGCAAAGGTTTGTGCCCGCAGTGCGGGGCCAACCTCAACACCCTGCAATGCTCCTGCGCGGAGCCGGCAGAGGATCCGCGATGGTCAGGATTGAAAGACCTGCGAGGCAAGTTAGAACGTTAGCGTTGTTGAAATACAGATTTCTCGCGCGTTCTCATCGCGTAAATGCGGCTGCGAACGGCTCGGAATGACAAGGGATTAAGAGAGGAACCAGATGCCAAATCCAAAACGGCGACACTCCAAAGCGCGCACCGGCAGCCGTCGCGCCCACGATTCTCTGAAGAGCCGTTCGCTATCAGAATGCCCGAACTGCCACGAGCGCAAACTGCCGCATCGGGCTTGCGCCAAGTGTGGTTATTACAAAGGCCGCGAAGTCCTGGAAGTCAAGGAAGCCAGCTAGCATCGCAAATTCATGCCAAGCGTCATAGCCCTGGACGCAATGGGTTCGGACCGCAACCCGAAGCCTGAGATCGAAGGTGCGATCCAGGCGGCGCGGCACTTTGGCATACGTGTCCTGCTGGTGGGGCCGGAAGCGACCCTGCGTGCGGAACTGGCGCGCCATCCCAACGCCAGTCAACTCCCCATCGAGATTGTTCACGCCAGCGAAATCATTACCATGGAGGACAAGGCGGTGCAGGCAGTGCGCGCCAAGCGCGATTCCTCCATTCGCGTAGGACTGCGGCTGGTGAGAGACAAGCGCTCGGCCGGATTCGTCACTGCAGGCAACACCGGCGCCGCGATGGCCACGGCCAAGATGGTATTGGGCGGGATACCAGGGGTTGACCGGCCGGCATTGGCGGCTGTTTTCCCCACAATACAGGGAACGGCAGCGGCCCTGCTTGACGTCGGAGCCAATGTGGACTGCACCGCACAAAACCTGGAACAATTTGCGGTGATGGGGGAAATTTACTATCGCACCATGTTTGGTACCCAACGTCCGCGAGTCGGGCTGCTTTCGATTGGAGAAGAAGAGAGCAAGGGCAATGATCTGACCAAGGAAGCGATGCAGCTGTTGAAGCAGCTGCGATTGAATTTCGTCGGCAACGTGGAAGGCCGCGACCTGTACAGCGGTGGAGTGGATGTAATCGTCGCCGACGGGTTTGTGGGGAACGTGGCTCTCAAGATCTCGGAAGGCGTGGCCAGCCTGGTGCGCTACACGCTGAAAGAGTCGCTGAAGGCCACAATCACGCGTCAGGTTGGATACATGCTTTCACGCAGCGCGTTCGCCGATTTCAAAAAGCGCCTGGACCATACCGAGTACGGCGGAGCTCCGCTGTTGGGAGTGAAAGGCGTGTGCTTCATCACGCACGGATCATCGAATGCTAATGCCATCAAGAATGCGATTCGCGTGGCGGCGGAGTTCGCCGAGCACCAAATCAACGGAGAAATCGAAAAGGAGCTGGCGGCGATCCACCCGGCAGTAGCCGCCAGCGTGTAATAAAGCCATTCTTTAATGCCAAACTCATCATCCAGCATCGCATTTCTTTTTCCGGGACAGGGCTCGCAGGCGGTCGGCATGGGGAAAAACCTGGCCGAGCAATATGCGGTCGCTCGCAACACCTTTGCCGAAGCGGACGAAGCGCTGGGGTACAAGCTCTCGCAGCTTTGCTTCGAAGGGCCAGAGGATCAGCTTCGCCTAACCGAGATCACTCAGCCAGCGATTCTGACTGCATCGGTGGCCGCGTTTCGAGTGCTCGCTGAGAAAGGCCTGAAGCCGGGATTCGTGGCCGGGCACAGCCTGGGTGAGTACTCGGCGCATGTAGCTGCAGGTACGATTTCTTTCGGAGACGCGGTACGCACGGTGCGCAATCGCGGCAAATACATGCAGGAAGCCGTGCCGGTGGGAGTGGGTGCGATGGCAGCGATTCTGGGAATGGAACAGGAGAAAGTGACCGGCGCATGCCACGACGCTGCGCAAGGAGAAGTTTGCGAGCCTGCGAACATCAATTCTGCGGAGCAGATTGTAATCTCGGGGCATAAGTCGGCCGTCGAGCGAGCCACGAAACTGGCCAGCGAACGTGGTGCCAAACGCGCAATACTGCTGCAGGTCAGCGCACCCTTTCACTGTTCGCTGATGAAGCCGGCGCAGGATCGCTTGTCGGCGGACTTAGGTGCCTTGGCATTTCAGAAGCCGGCGGTTGCAGTGGCGTGCAACGTCGATGCGGCATTAGTCGTAGACGGCGACCACAGCCGCGACGCACTGGTGCGTCAGGTTACCGGGGCGGTGAAGTGGGAGCAGTCGATGCGCCTGCTGATTGCGCAAGGCGTACAGACCTTTGTAGAAGTGGGGCCAGGGAGAGTTTTGTGCGGACTGATGCGGCAGATCGACCGCTCGAAGACCGCGCTCAATGTGGGGGATGAGGCTTCGCTGCAGAAGGTGTTGGAGGGGATGGCGGTCGGGGCGTAGTTTCATCTACCGCGCAGAAGCGCGGCAATAACTCTGGGGCTGCGACGTCCATGCAGTACCGCAACGACGAGCAACGGCTTCTCGTCGGGCACGTAAGCGATCAAGTACTCGCGTACGATTTGGAACCGCAAAGGGCGCGAGGTCAGGTCACGCCGTTGATGGCCCTGGCGCGGAAAAGAAACAAGGCTCAGTATCGCGTCGTGGATTTCTCCAATCACGCGATCAGCAGCTCCCAAGTTGTCCTCGGCGATAAATTCCCAGATGGTGTCGAGGTCGGAACACACTTCGGGATGGAGAACGTATCCACTCACGACCGCTGGGGTCGGCGGGCTTCGCTTTTCTGGCGCAGGCGGGCGAAAGCCTCTTCACCGTCCACCGGCTGAACTTTCCCACTCTTGACATCGTCGTAACGCCTGGCGAGCATACTGCGCAGATCGGACACCTCGAGAAGGTACGCCGCCATGGCATCTTCGACTAACTCGTCGGTTGGCCGGCCGGACTGGCTGGCTAATTCTTGCAGGCGGGATTCGGTGTCGGGCTTGAGGTTCACTTCCATGGGGTCAGTGTAGGAAGGATCGCCCATCGTGTCAAATACCGCAACACGCAAGATGGGTATACTCTCACCGACGCGTTTGAGGCGGCATATGAAGTTACGCTACTTGTTCGGAGTTTGCCTATTGTCACTCCCTGGTCTGCCACGTGAGCGGACGACTTACTCCCAGGCTACGCAATCGCCAGTCGCTACTCAAGCAGAGGCGAGTCCGAAAAGCGACCCCGAGCGCCAGCACGCAATCGAATTGTTTAGCGCAGGGAACTTTGTCGACGCCATGCCGTTGTTTGAGAAGCTTGCGGCCGACCATCCCGATGACGCAACTATAAAGGAGGACTGGGCGTTCTCGATCGCGGCGCACGCCGCCACTCTGCCCGACGCCGAACTTCGCAAAAAAGCCAGAATCCGCGCACGAGCGGTCGCGCTACAGGCGCAGAAGCAGGGCGACAACAGCGCCGCAGTACAGAGACTGCTCTTGATCCCTGTGGATGGTTCCGAGGCCGCATTCTCGGATCGCAAGGAAGTCGACGATGCCATGAAGGTGGCAGAAGGTGACTTCGCTCGCGGGGACCTCGACAAGGCACGTACCGGATATCTCCACGCCCTACTTCTCGATCCTAACAATTACTATGCAGCCCTTTTCATCGGTGACGTCTACTTCAAGCAGCACGTGAACAGCAGCGCGGGGGAGTGGTTTGCCCGCGCCACCGAAATCGACCCGAACCGCGAGACGGCCTATCGCTACTGGGGCGACGCATTGTTGGCCATGAACAAGAGTGCGGAAGCCCGGGACAAATACATCGACGCGGTTGTCGCTGAGCCTTACGAGAAAGCATCCTGGGGAGGTATTCAACAATGGGCACAGCGGATGAAAGTTGCTCTGACCTGGGTTCGTCTGCAGGACAAAGCCAAAATCGTCTCGACAGAAAAGGGACCGCGAGTCACTCTGGATCCGTCACTTCATGCCGAGGATCCTATGTTCAAGCCATGGCTGGCATACAGCGGGAGACGCCTGCAATGGCAACAAGGGAAATTCAAACAGCAGTTTCCGAGTGAGGCGCAATATCGCCATACACTCGCTGAGGAGTCCGACGCTCTACATCTGATGGTTCTGGCCCTGTCGCAGCCTGGAGTTTTGATCACTGATCCTTCGCTTGCTGCCCTTGTGAAGATCGATAAGGCCGGTTTCATCGAGCCGTTTGCACTTCTGAATCACGCCGACCAGGGAATTGCGCAGGACTATGCCGCTTATCGCGCCGCCCATCGTGAGACGATCTATCGCTACTTCGACGAATTCGTCGTTCCCAAAGCGCCTCAACAATGACGTGGGGGTGGATGGCCGTGTCTAAAGCTACTCCGTCACCCAGGTCCACCAATTCCCACACTCGATTTCGCTGGGGGAAAACGACAGCGTCTTGTCTGATTTCTGTACCCAGACGTAGGCGTGCTGGGCGCGGCCGTTCACGGTGACTTGTACGATCACTCCGCTCCCTGCTCCGGGACTGAGCGAGCAATCCACCGCATGCGACTTTATGAGCCCCCATTCCCCGCCGGGGCCCCAGTCGCGATAGAAGTCGTTGAATGGATAGTTTGCGTACTTTTCTTGATGCTGTTTCCAGTCGGGATCGTGGAACCAGACTGCATAGGCGGCTTCGTAGTCTTGCTTCTGCAAGCTCGCAAGAAAGGTGCCCGCGGCAGCGCGCTCGGGGTAGTTTCGGAAGTGATAGGCCAGCCATGCACTGAGCAGGACCGCCAGAACAAGACCCACGATCCACATGCGTCGTCGGCGACTGCGTGCGGCGTCGTAGGGTTGGGCGTCGAGCAGGGTCATTCTGCTATAAGCATAGCCGAAGCCAGAGGCATTACAGCGTCCTTTTGAACAGTGGCGTGGCGATGGCCAGAGTCACGAAGGCGAAGATGGAGAGGTAAATCATGTCAGGGACAATGGCGCTGAGTCCGGCCTCCTTCAGCAGAAGCGACTTAAACCCATGAATGGCGTAAGTGAACGGGTCTGCCTTGGCGATGACGCGCAGCCACCAGGGGAAGGCCTGAATCGGGTAAATGGAGCCGCTGGGAAAAAACAGCAGAGTGTTGAGGATGCCGAAAATGGCCCGTGGCACCAGCGGGTCTTCGACGCGCACCATCATCAAAAACATCATGGTGTTGAAGGCCAGTGACGTCAGTACGATCATAATGATCAGTCCCAGCACGGTGATGGGACTAAAAAGAGTGCCCACTCCCGCCAGCAGCGAGCCAATGATGGTGATGACTACCCCGGTCATCACGGCTTTGATCGCGCCTGCCCCGTTGAGTCCGAAGACCAGCTCGGTCTTGGTGATGGGCGTAACCAGATAGCCTTCGTGCACCCCTCGGGCCTTATCGTCGATATAGAGCATGCCACCGCCGATCATCACGGAAACAAACATGGCGAGGGTGATGGAGCCGGGTAGAAGGTACTTCATATATTCGACGTAGGGATACAGCTCTACAATCTGAAGCACCGTCTGTTGCAGGATGCGCGGGCTGACTGCGGGCTGGTTTAGAGCTGCGGTGATGTCGGTAAGGGAACCCTCGAGCGCCGAACTCATGAAGTTGTCGCTGTTGTCCACCACCAGCGCGATGCGCGGCTGGTCTTGCTCGTAGACACGGCGCGAGTACTGCGGCGGAATGATGACCGCGCCCTGGATTTTGCCGTTGCGTACATCTTCCATGGCTGTTTTCGGATCGCTGTAGTAAACGGGCTCGAAGGTGCGCATGTTGGAACGCACGGAGTCGAAGGCCTCTCGAATCTTGAGCGCCTGGGTGCCGCCATCCTGATCGACCAGGCCGAGACGGGCGTCGCGAATCTTCCCGCCGAAGGCGTTGCCCAGCACGATGAGTTGCACCAGCGGGAAAATCATGGACGCCATCATCAGCGCCGGAGAACGGAAGAACTTGCGCATTTCGCGTTCGATGATTGCCAAGATTCGGTTCATGGCTGCAGTCCTGGTCTCTGCGGCATGGTGAAGGCGTGGGCTTTGACCAGTTCGTCGCGCAACTGCCGCCCCGTGTAATGGACGAATACGTCATCCAGAGTGGTGTTTTGCACGGAGAGGGACCTGACTCCAACTCCTGCTTTGACGGCGGATTCCACCAGTTCCGTGGTAGTCTGCGAGCCGTTTCCGGTCAAAATTCGATACATGCCCGCGCCCTCGTGCTGGACGGAAGTCACATCGCCTAACTTTTGGAGGCGCTGGTCCCAGTCGGCGGGGGCATTGTCGAACTGGGCCTCAATTACGTTGGATCCGGGCACACTGGCTTTCAGCGCAGACGGTGTATCGAGAGCAACCAGCTTGCCGTGATCGACGATGGCGATGCGGTCGCAGAGGCGGTCAGCTTCGTCCATGTAGTGAGTCGTGATCAGGATGGTGAGCTGGCGCTGGCTCTTGATGTTGGTCAGCATCTCCCACACGGCTACGCGCGATACGGGATCAAGCCCAGTAGTGGGTTCGTCGAGAAAAAAGATACGGGGACTGTGTACCAATCCACGAGCGATTTCCAGGCGCCGCCGCATGCCACCCGACAGGGTTTTGGTCTGGGCGGAACGCCACTTAGTGAGATCCACCAGCTGCAAGAGTTCGTCGATTGCAGATTTTCTCTTCTTTGCGGGAACATCGTAAAGCTTGGCGTAGATGTTCAGGTTCTCCTCGATGGTGAGGTCGAGATCACTGGTCAGAGCTTGCGGAATTACGCCCATCAGGCGGCGAACCGCGTCCGGTTCTCTCTGCGCGTCGTGACCCAGAATGCGGGCGTGGCCCGACGTGATCGGAATCAGCGTGGTCATCATACGAATGAGGGTGGACTTGCCGGCGCCGTTGGGACCAAGCAGACCGAAAATCTCTTCTTCCTTGACGGTGAAGGAAACATCGTCGACGGCAGTGAAGTCGCCGTATTTCTTGACGATATGATCAACCTCAATCGCATTTACCGGCGGGGGTCCCCCCTGTCCACTTGAGGGCGTGACAGTCGACCCGTTCCCACGATTCAGTTCGGAACTCATGGACGGCGCTCGGCCGAGGCATCCGACTGGGCGATTCCTTTCAGTTGCTGTGGAGAAACCAATACTTCGGCAGTCATGCCGGGGACATATGCACCCTTGGGGTTGTCCAGCCGCACTTTCAGGACGATGGTGCGTATGTCACGCTTGCGGCGGTTGACGTCACGCTGGGTGGCAAAGTCGGCCTCGGCGGACTTGAAAAATACTTTCCCCGAGGTGACCGTGCCTCCGGGTAGGCGAATGCGCAGAGAGTCGCCAAGACCGATGTGGTCAGATTCGGTCTCAGGAATGGCGGCACGGACCCAGGTGTCGCCGAGGTCCACGATAGTGACAATCGGCTGGCCGAGGTTCAGCACTTCTCCCTCGCGTGCCGCGCGGACCGAGACGGTGCCGGTGATAGGCGCGTAGATTTTGGTATAGCCGAGGCGCACTTCGGCCTGTTTAAGCATGTCTTCCGCATTGGCCAGCTGGGCGCGAGTGGAGTCGACCGTGCTCTGAGCAGCGTGAGCCTGGTGAGTGTTGGCGATGGCTGTGTTCAGATCGGCTTCAGCGGCGCTGACCTGTTCTTTCAACGATTGCACCAGGGCCTGCTGTGCTGCCAGGTTGGATTCGGCCTGTACGCGGTCCTGATCAGAGGCCACGCCTTGCTTTGCCAGTTCGATGGTACGGCGGCTGTCACTTTGCGTGCGCTCCAGAGTGGCCTCGGCTTGCAGCAACTGAGCGCGCGCAGATTGCAAGCGGGCTTGGGCATTGCTGACGCCGCTGGAGGTTGAGCCCTGAGTGGCTTGCAGCGTGGAATTGGTTTCCGCCACCTTGGACTTCATGCTATCGATGGTCGCGGCTGCGGCGCTCGCCTCAGCTTCGAGTTCGGAAGGATCGAGTGCAGCGATGAGATCTCCCTGCCTCACCGCAGTGCCTTCATCCACCAGAAGTTTGGCCAGGCGGCCGCCCACTTGCGGACTGACGATCACCTGGTTGGAGTCAACCGTGCCTATCAACACCAGGTCCTTGTTAGAGGGAGTGGAAATGAAGTAATAAGCCAACGCGATGCTGAATATGGTGCCGAGAATAATGATGAATTTATTGCGAACACTCATGACTGAACTCCTGGGGTCACAAGTTGATCTATATCTGCGACTCCCAACCCCATAAGACTAACCGCCGGAACCCGGTCGGTCGCGCGCCTTCCGGCCAATGAGGGGTCATGACCGGCGGACGTCCGATCTTCAGGGGCGATCAAATATTCGGCGAGCGAGGTCATTTGTGCGCCTCTTTCTTCGTCGACTGGGAAGGCCTCAGCAGTGCAGCGGAAATAAAGTCCAGCACCGCAGCGCGGCGTGCAGCTACTGGCTTCGGCTGCAACGGGTCAACCCCGTTCATGGAACGCATGGCCGGGGCATTAATGAAATAGAAAACGATCACGGAAATCATCGAAGGAACGAACTGCATGGGATCGACCGAGCGAAAGTCGCCGGCGTCCATGCCTGCAGCGAGGACTTGGGCGATCTGAAGCGACAGAGGGCGGAAGTACTGTTTTACGATGCGGTCGAGTTGGCTCGCAGTCTCGCGTCCGGCGCGCATCATTTCTCCTTGGACGATTCGTGGATACAGTGGATGACCTGCGATGTAGTCGAAGTGAGCGCGAACATAGGTGAGGATCTTTTCCCGCGGGGGTACATTTAGAGCGAAAGCCGGCTCGACGGCGGCCGTCAGACCTCCGAAAACCTGGTCGAGGACAGCGGAGTAAAGCGCTTCCTTGTCCTTGAAATAGTAGTAGAGCAGAGCTTTGTTGACGCGGGCAGAGCGGGCGATGGCATCGATGCGGGCACCGGCGACGCCTGCGCGGGAAAATTCGCGCACGGCGGCCTGCAGGATGGCGGCCCGGCTTTGTTCGGGGCGTCTGCGGGAGCCGAGGCGGGGTTTGGCGGTTGGCATATTAATTAACCGGTTAGTTAGATGATAACGCAGCTGAGATGGTTCCGGCAAATCAAAACCTTAACCACAGAGGGCACAGAGGAACACGGAGGTACAGTGTCCTGCTTAGCGGCTGTACCGGTTTTTCTTCTTCTCTTGGTGCCGTTCCATGCCCAATTGGATCAGGCGCTCGATAAGTTCGGGATAGCTCACTCCCGTAGCCGCCCACAGCTTGGGATACATGCTGATGGAAGTGAATCCGGGCATGGTGTTGATCTCGTTCAAATAAATTTTGCGGGTTTTGGGTTCCATGAGGAAATCCACACGCGCCAAACCGGAGCAGTCCACGGCTTTGAAGGCAGCGATCGCCAGTTGCTGGACTTTCTTGGTTTCGGTCTTCGAGAGTTTGGCGGGGATGATAAGCTGCGAGCCTTCATCGAGATACTTGGCGTTGTAGTCATAGAATTCCTGGCCGGGAACAATTTCTCCTGGCACCGAAGCTGCCGCTTTGTCATTACCAAGTACGGCACACTCGATCTCGCGAGCTTTCTGTTTGCAGCCCGCCCACGCCTTGCTCGATGACGATCTTGCGATCGAACTTGGCGGCTTCGTCGATGGCCGGGCCGAGTTCCTTCCGGTCATGAGCTTTGGAAATTCCCACTGACGATCCCAGGTTCGCCGGCTTCACGAAGACGGGATATTTCAGTTTGCTCTCCACCAGTTTCTGGACTTTCTTCGGTTCCGCCTCCCAGTCGGCGCGCAGGACGGTCACGTGCTTCACGATGGGAAGGTCAGCAGCGCGAAACAGAGCTTTCATCACGTCCTTGTCCATTCCCGCAGCGGAGCCAAGAACTCCGGCACCGACGTAGGGAAGGTCGGCAAGTTCCAGCAGACCTTGGATTGTCCCGTCCTCACCGAAGGTGCCGTGCAGCACGGGAAAAATAATATCGACGTTAATGGCGCGGTCGGCGGCGCGGCGAACCAGTGCGTGCGTGGAAGCATCCGTCTGGAAAGCTGCCAGAGAACCACCCGACTGTTGCGGTTCGGGGGGCACTACCACGGACTCACCATTGGCGAGCACGGCGGCTGCGGAAGTGACCTCAGGATCGCCGGCCCGAAGGTGCTTCGCCTCGGAATGGGAAAATTCCCCTCTCAGTAAACGCTCGGCATCCGCGGCGGTGACCCAGTGGCCCTGCTTGGTGATACCGATGGGCACCACTTCGTATTTGCTCTTGTTGATGGCGTTGAAGACAGAAGCGGCCGAGAGCAGTGAAATTTCATGCTCGCCGCTGCGCCCGCCGAAGAGAATGCCGACACGAAGTTTCTTCATGGTTTACGGATGGGTGAGTCTCCTTGTTCATTCTTCCATATCGGGAAGGCTTCCGGGTTGACAACAGATGCACCCGGAGTTAGCCTGCGGGCACGGGTGGTTGCGTTCACTTAGACATTTTTTGTCCAGAGGCGACTATGAGAAGAGCGGTAATGTGTTTGGTGGTGCTGGCTGCACTGGCCGGTTTGGTGCCTGCGGCTTCAGCCCAGGCTGCAGCGCCTGCGGGGGGAAGAAAGAAGCGCGTAGCCGTTTTCGACTTTGACTACGCCACGGTTCATGGCGGAGTAGCGGGCATCTTCGGCCAGGACGTCGACGTGGGCAAGGGCATCACTGACCTCCTGGTGACCGATCTGGTGAAGGATGGGTCCTACTCGGTGATCGAGCGCAAGGCACTGGACAAGATTTTGAAAGAGCAGAATTTCTCCAATAGTGATCGCGCCGATCCAAATTCGGCTGCCAAGATCGGCAAGCTGCTGGGTGTAGATGCCATTATTGTCGGCAGCATCACGCAGTTTGGTAATGAGACCAAGAACACAAACATTGGCGGCGGCGGAGGAGGTTTCGGTGGATTCGGGCTGGGAGGCGTCGGGCACAAGAAATCCAAAGCCATCGTGGCCGTGACCGCGCGGCTGGTGGACATCGACACTGCTGAAATCCTGGGCGTAGCTGAGGGCAAAGGGGAATCGGCGCGCGAGAGCACCTCGCTGCTCGGCGGTGGTGGCAATTGGCACGGTTTCGGAGGCGGAGCAGCCGACTTCGGCAGCAGCGATTTCCAGAGCACGATCATCGGCGAGGCCGTGAAAGCTGCGGTCGACAGCCTGAGCCGGGAGGTCGTCGCTAACAAAGACAAGCTCGTGGCCCGGACAATTGTGGTCGAAGGCTTGGTTGCGGCGGTAGACAGCGGGCAGATTGTTCTGAATGTGGGTGGAAAGAACGGAGTCAAGGTAGGCGATCAGCTCAATGTGGAGCGAGTAACCAAGGAGATCAAAGATCCGTCCACAGGGAAAGTTATTCGACGGCTGGCTTCACCAGTGGGTGTGGTGAAGGTCACCGACGTGGACGATATTTCGTCAGTTTGCACCGCGGTTTCCGGATCAGGGTTCAAAGTCGGCGATGCGGTGAAGACAGTGACCCAGTAGGAAACCGGGGCCCGGCGATGGCCCCAAAGCTTCGATGAAAATTGTCCTGCCGTCCCTGTGTCTCGGTATGTGTGCTGTGAGTGTGTTTCTGTCGGCTGAAAACACTCTGGCCCAAGCGCAACGGCCACAGGTTCCGCCTGCAGTTCAGCAGGTCGCCTCCGCCGTCTTACCTCTACCCGCGGTCATGCGAGAACAGGCTACCGTGCTGGGCTATGCACCCGACATGGCGATAGTGACACTGCGTCAGGGATCCAACGGAATGGTATGCACGGCGTCTCGTCCGGGCGAGGACGAATTCGACGTGCGTTGCTACCGCGAGTCGTTTATGCCCGTGGTTCGCAGATTGCGAGAACTGCACTCGCAAGCCGTAAAGCAAGACGAAATTTACCGCACCATCGATGCAGAGGTGAAGGCCAAGAAGCTGGCGATTCCCGACCATCCCACTGCTGGATACCGCATGCTCGGCCCCATCTCGGCCTACCACGCAGACACCAACACCGTGGGCAGTGAGATCAAGTCGTGGCAATCGGTTCACTTCCCCTACAAGACCGCCGCTGAAATTGGCTTGCCAGAAGAAGGCCAAGTGGCGAATACCATGCCTTACGTCATGGCCTCAGGTACCTTTTGGTCGCATGTGATGATTGAGCACGAGGAAGGGCCGAGTCATTAGGCATCTTTCCGCCGGCCGCCGAAGCCCATAACCTGACGCAGAACAAAATAAGCGACTGGCCCAGCAGCCAATAGCCAAGGTGCATAGCGGAAAACGAAGGGCTCACTGTAGTAGATCTTCACGCCACAAAGAATTGCGGGGAGAATGATGGCGGCTGCTAATCCAACCGCGCCGCCGGGAATGCGGAAAGCCCGCGGAGCGTCCGGCATTTTGCGCCGCAATTGCCAGGCGGCGAGAAGTGTCAGCATGGAAGTTGCGATGCGCGTCCAGATGTAGATAGCAACCAGATCCACCACATCGGTTCCTGCCAGCAAGCAATAGATCACGGTTGAGAAGGCAATCGCCCGCGCCGGGGTGCCGTAGCGCGGGTGAATCTTGCCCAGCCAGGCAGGCAGATAGCCGTCTTCGGCCATGGTGGCTGGAATGCGGGTGGTGTAGAGGATGGTGCTGTTACCAAGCGAAGCAACGCCGATAATCGGACGCAATCAGCATGGCCACGCCCAGCCAGTGGCCGCCGATCATTTCGGAGGCGGTGACGATGTACCCGGTCTGCCATGCCTGCCAGTTACCCAGCACCGCAAGCGCCAGAGTAGCGGGCACGGTGTAGGTGAGAATATTCAGGGGCGTATTCCAGGCCAGGACTCGGACGAAAGTCTTCTGGGAATCCTTAATCTCGCCGGCAACACTCGACAGTTGCTCGTAGCCGGCGTAGTTCCACATGGCCAGGGCGAGCCCTTTGCCAAACACTCCACCGAACGGTTTTCCCGGGGGAGCGAACGGGAGCAACGGGTTGTGATGCAGGTGAAACAGCGTAACGATGCAGAGCCATGCGACCGGAATCAATATCGCAACTTGTAGGGCAACCGCCAGGCCGCCAGCCACTTGAATTCCGCGCGCGTTCAGATAGCCAAAGAAGCAGAGTACCGCTGCGGCGCCGGCCCATTTCCAGTCGCCTGTAAGGCCTGGAACATAGTCGTGGAGATAATCCATGACCAAAACGCCGTATACCGAGTTCAGCAAGAAGGTGCCGGTCCAGTTCCACCAGCCGCATTGAAATCCCCAGAAATCGCCGAAGGCGGCGCGCACCCAGCGATAGAAACCGCCCTGCACCGGAAGGATGCTGTTCATTTCGGCGGCGGCGAACGAAATCGGGATGCACCACAGGAAGGGAACGAAGGTCAGGAAGACCAGTGCCATGCCGGGGCCTGAACCCTGGAAGATTTCTTCGTATCCGAAGGGACCTCCGGCGGTGTAGCCATAGGCCAGCGCCAGTAGAGGGAGAAATCCGATCTGGCGCATTTGCGTCGGCGTAGCGGCCGTAGCGGTTTGGTCGTGGTCCGGCATGAGCCGCTAGTTGCGGCGTCCCCGGTGACTCCGACTCTTGACTGGTGGAGGAGGGGCCGGTTTGGTGGGCGCCAACTCTTCGGCGGTCACGAAGATGGGTTGAATGTCGGTGGGAATGCCTTGAAGGTTATCCAAGGCTTTTTGCAGCGCGGGCCGGACCACACCCATTTCGTCGAGCATTTTCTTGGCGCCTGCGTAATCGCCCTGGGCCTCAATGGTGAGAAGGTCATGATCAAGTTCGGCAACGGCGGTCTTCATCTTGGCAATGTCGACTGAGAAGGTTCCGTCGTCGTGTTGGACGAACGCGGCTTTGTCGGTAAAGGAGTTGAACTGGATGGCCATTCCCTTACCGTGAGCGTCATTCAGCCCGAAACGTAGAGTGCGGAAAGAAGAAGCTAAATAAGTGGTATAGAGCTGGCGCTGGGCGGCCTCATCGGAGGCGAGCACTTTGCTCAGTCCCATTTCCTTTGCGTGATCCATCATGTATTGCAGAGCGAACAAGCCGGTGACATCGGCCTTAGCACTCTTCGATCGCACCATACAGACCTTTCAGTTCTTCGCGGGGAGTAGTGTCGCGATCGCCGACCTTGATCTGATGGGGGCCGAGCCCGTGCATCAGCTCATGCGCCAGGATATGGGTGAAGAAGGGCTCAAAGCTGACATCAATCATGGCATTGTGAGCCAGGGTGCGGCGGGCAATGGGAAGCAGGACGCTGCGAAATTTCGCCTCTTGCACGTTTTTCAACATCACGCGCTTGCTGCCTTTTTGCTGGACCACACGGTCGTCGTTGGGCAGATTGTAGGCCGCGGTCTGGACGCCATGGGCACCGTCGCCCGCGCTAAGGATTTCATCCACGACGCGGATGGGCGCAGCCGCGCCCAGCTTTGGATTCCGATACTGCGGCTCCATCGGCAGGTTGTTTTCGATGTCCTGCAAATGGGCGGTGAAAGCCGAGAGCTTGGCGGTTTCTTCTTCGTCGCGCAGGTTGACGTAGGCCTCGAACGCAGCCTTGTAGCCGAAAAGTTCGTCGGCGTAGGTCTCGTAAGGACCGATGGTGATGTCGAGCGGCGCATCCAGATCCATCCACGCCATGTCGCTGTCATAGTAATTGTTTGAGAGAAAAGCATCGGCCCGCAAATTGAGGAACCTCTTTAGCGAGTCGTTGTCAGTGAGCGCAGCGGCCTCGTGCAACAGGCCAGCAGCGCGGGTGAGGTCATTGGAATAGGCCTCGCTGTAAGGAACGGCAATCAGGTTGTTGCTCTGCGATTGGGTATTTTCTCGCCAACGAATAATAGTAAAAAAACTCTTAGCCTCGTCCTGTTCTCGAGGCGAGAGTTGTGCCACCCAGTGTTCGAAAGCATCTTTCGACATGTTTTCGGGATAGAAGTTGGCGCCCAGAGGCTTGCGCGGCGGAACGTCGGGCAGAAAGGCCTTGAATTGGTCGATGTCTGACCATGGACCTTTGTTGATCCAGAAGTAATTCAGCTGAGCTTTGCCCAGCGGAGTCGTATCTTTTTGCAGGCGGGCATAGAGGGCAGCGTTGCCCTCCCATAGCTGCTTGAGGAAGATGTCGTTCAACACGCGGGCAGCCTCGATCAGTTTGACCAGGGCTTGACGATCCCCCGCGGAAAGGCCTGAGGTTTCCACGCGCAGAGGAGTGGGCGCAAAACGGGCAGCCATCTTCTCCAGTTCAACACGGTCCGGCAGTTCGATACCCTGCTTCCTTGGTGGGACCTTTTTGGTTTGGGCCTCAGCAGGAATACTCAAACTCCCTAACCCCAATATTGCCAGCGTAAAACAGGCTGCGATTCTCACAATGCCCCCTTCGGTGACTGAATTCGTGGCCCATCATCGCGAAAACCGACCCATCATAGCAGGACATCCGGTGGCAGGGTCGGACTGGCGGAGTTACAATTTGCAGAGGCCTTGGGTTTGGCGAGTGGGCGAGACTACGCCTGTTCCGTGGCCTGCGGAATTTCTATGAGAATACGGTTTCTTCTGCTTACGCTCGTTAGTGTAACCGGCTTACCGAGTGCCTTCAGTTCGGACACGGTAGTCCAAGAGATTATTGCCAGGGTCAACAATCAGATTATTACCCGTACGGAGTATGTGCGCAGCCAGGAAGACCTGAGAAAAGAGGCGCAACAGCAGGACCCGGTGAACGCCGAAAAGATAGTAGCCGAACGCGACAAGGACGTACTGCGCGATCTGATTGACCAGCAATTGTTGTTGGAAAAAGGTAAGGAACTGGGCATTACCGCCGACACCGAACTGATCAAGAAGCTTGACCAATTGCGCAAGGACATGAACCTGGACAACATGGAGGATCTGGAGAAAGCGGCACAGGCGCAGGGGGTTTCGTTTGAAGATTTCAAACAGAACATGCGCAACCAGATCATCACTCAGCAAGTGATCGGGAGGGAAGTCGGACAAAGGCTGGTCATCGACAAGGACGAAGAAAAGAAGTTTTACGAGACCCACCAGAGTGAGCTGAACCAGCCGGAAACGATCAAACTAAGTGAAATTCTGATTTCGACGGAAAAGAAGACGAAAGACTCCACCGACGAGCAACAGCTAGAGGCCGCAAAGGCCAAAGCCGACGACTTGGCGGGTCAGATTCAAAAAGGAGCCAATTTTGAGGACGTGGCCAAGAAAAATTCTGATGGACCGTCGGCCGCCCAGGGAGGTGATCTCGGGTATTTCAAGCGCGGGACCCTGGCCAAGGAGCTGGAAGACGTCACATTTGCCATGAAGGCGGACGAAGTTTCTAAAGTGATACGTACCCGGCAAGGCTTCGTGATTTTGAAGGTTACGGAACATCACGAAGCGGGGGTGCCACCTCTCAGCCAGATTGAGCCACGCATTGCAGATGCGCTCTACATGCAGAAGCTCCAGCCGGCGTTGCGGGACTACCTGACCAAGCTGCGGGAAGAGGCGTTCATTGACATCAAGCCCGGCTATGTGGACACGTCTGCCAGCCCCAACGAGACCAAACCTGTGGAGACGACCACCGCGGACGCGAAAGCAAAGCCGCTGAAAAAGAAGAAAAAGTTCGGTTTATTTTGAGGTAAGCTGCGAGCAGTTGCTGGTTTTTCAAGCGGAGTAGCTTAAATAGACGTCATGAAGGAATTCTTCTTATCGGAGTGCAGCCAGCACGAAAACAAAGTCATCACCTCCAGCTTTGTGGTGGCCTCCAAGCAGGTAAAACCCAAGAAAACTGGAGAGCCCTACCTGGCGTTAACTCTCGGAGATCGCAGCGGCCTGATTGAAGCCAAAATGTGGGACAACGTCGAAGATTGTCTCGACACTTTTGAGGCGGATGACTTCGTCAAGATCAAGGGCCTGCTGAACAAATATAAGAACCGCTTCCAAATCACGATTCACAAGATCCGCAAATTGGGAGACGCGGAAATTGATTTTGCGGACTACCTGCCCAAGACCACGAAAGACATCGGAGAGTTGTGGCACTCCTTGGCAGGTTTTATCGCGACGTTTCGGAATCCACATCTCAAGGGTCTGGTAGAGGCGTTCATGGCGGACCCAGACATCGCCGAGGCTTATCGCAACGCCCCTGCCGCCAAGACTCTGCACCACGCTTATATCGGGGGACTGTTGGATCATGTGGTCTCGCTATGCCGCTCATGCGACCTGATCTGCCAGAACTATCCGCAGATCAATCGCGATCTACTGCTTACCGGCGCGTTTCTGCACGACGTTGGCAAAATCTACGAGCTGACTTACAACCGATCATTCTCCTACACCACTCGCGGCCAATTACTGGGGCACATGATCATCGAGTTGGAGATGTTGCAGGCCAAGCTGGCCCTCCTGCCGGGCTTTCCCAATGAACTCAAAACCCTGGTAGAACACCTGATCATCAGCCACCATGGGGAATATGAGTTTGGCTCGCCCAAACTGCCCATGTTTCCGGAAGCGCTGGTGCTTCACTATCTCGACGATCTAGACTCCAAAATGGAGAGCATGCGGGCGCACTTCGAGCGCGAAGCCGGTGGCGAAAGCGCCTGGGCAGGCTATAACGCTTCGCTGGGACGTCCGCTTCTGAACTCCGCGAAATTTCTCGATCCCAAACCGCGCCTCCCGGGGATCTCCACCGAAGAGCCGGGCGATAGCGAAAGCGCCAGCACGCCCACTTTGGCGGGTTTGGAGCGGGAACAACCTATCAGTCCGCTGGCGAGCACGAGCCACACGGAAAAGAATTAGCTTGCAGAAGAGCTACTTCTTTGCCAACGTAAAGGTATCCAAACAGTTTGTGTCTTCTGGCCGGATTTCGACAATTCATCCGATGGAGAAAACTATGAAATCGCGTTTGCTAGCCCCTATCCTCGTGATTTATCTGGCATTCACTGTGCTCGGGTGCAGCAAGAAGACCGAAGAGACGGCCGACTCGAGCGCGACCACACCTGATGCGACAGCATCGGCTGAGAAGAGCAAAGCGGAGCCGAGGAAAGCCAGGACGGAGCCGATGAAAGCCAAGGCAGAGCCGATCGTTATCCCGGTGGGAACCGCTTTGACTGTGCGTCTGGGCCAGGCTGTCGGTTCCAAGATCAGCCAGCCCGGCCAAAGCTTTTCAGCCACGCTGGCCAATGCTGTCGAGGTGGGCGGTAAGACCATCATTCCGGCGGGAGCCACCGCTACCGGCACAGTAACGGATGCGAAACCACTGGGTCGATTCAAAGGCGGGGCCTCACTCGCTCTGCAACTGACATCGATTAACTTCAACGGAACCGACAATGCGATTCAGACCTCGTCCGTCACCCAAGCCGAGAAGGGCAAGGGCAAGCGAACTGCCGTGCTGGCCGGCGGCGGGGCCGGCTTGGGAGCGCTGGTAGGCGGACTGGCCGGTGGAGGCAAAGGCCTTGCTATCGGGGCGCTTGCTGGAGCCGGTGCAGGTACAGCGGGAGCTGCATTCACTGGAAACAAGGACATTGTGCTTCCTGCGGAGTCGGCCTTAAGCTTCACGCTTTCCCAGCCGCTGGAAGTGAAGCAGTAAGGAATAATTCGCTGACCTTTCAAAATGCCCCGGGAGGGACCTTCCGGGGTATTCTGTTCTTGGGGCTAAGCTCTATGCTCGACTTCTCTCACTTCACGGTACTCAGCTTCGATTGCTATGGAACCATGATCGATTGGGAAGCAGGCATCTTCTCGGCATTGCGCCCCATCCTGGCCGCCCATAACAAGAGAGTCAACGACGTGACGCTGTTGAAGATTTATTCCGAGCTGGAACTTGAAGCCGAGCAGCAGAAGTACGTCAGCTATCGCGAGGTCTTGCAAGCGGTGGTCCGCGGTTTTGAGGAGAGACTGGGATTTCATCCCAGTGAGGCTGAAATCCGCTCACTACCTGACTCGCTGCCTGCCTGGCAACCGTTTCCGGACACTGTCGACGCGCTGCGAAAACTGAAGACGCGTTATCAGTTGGCGGTGATCTCAAATATCGACGATGATCTGTTTGCTTCTACCGCATCCAAGCTAGAAGTGGCATTTGATCAGGTGATCACGGCGCAACAGGCCCTCTGCTACAAACCCTGCAAAAGGATTTTTCAAATTGCGCAGGGGAGGTTGGGCGTGGTTCCGGATCACTGGCTGCACGTCGGGCAGAGCATTTATCACGATGTGATTCCGGCCCAGGCGATGGGAATTGCTACGGTCTGGGTGAACCGCCCTTCGCCACGGGCGGGTGCCGGTGCAGCCAAGGCAGCTGCGGGGAAGCCTGACCTGGAAGTCTCCAGCCTGAAGGAATTGGCGGAGTTAGCGCTGGCTTCCGGTGGATCCAGCCCGAGCTGAGACGGACCCGTGGCCGGTTTAGAATGGTGAGTCTTGAGATCACGGTTTTCTTCTTGGAGAGACCATGGCAACCGCTACTACTCGCGCTAATCCGCTGTCCTATCTCACCGATCAATTGAACGAGCTCAAAACCAAGGGTACGCACTTCAAGCTGCGCGTGCTCGACGATGAGCAAGCCCCGGTTTGCACGTTCGATGGCAAGAAGGTCATCAATTTGGCTTCGAACAACTACCTGGGTTTGACCACCCATCCCAAACTGCGCGAGGCGGCGCTTGAGGCCACTCGCAAGTACGGAGTGGGATCGGGAGCGGTGCGCACCATCGCCGGCACCATGAAGATCCACATGGAACTGGAGGAGAAGATCGCCCGCTTCAAGAATGTCGAGGCGTGCGTGGTCTTCCAGTCTGGTTTCACCGCAAATGCAGGCACCGTGTCGGCGGTGCTGGGGAAAGAAGATTTCATCATCTCCGACCAGCTGAATCACGCGTCCATAATCGACGGCGCCCGGCTGTCGCGCGCGAAGATTCTGGTTTTCAACCACAAAGATGTGGCTCATGCAGCACAACAACTGGCCAGTGTGCAAGACCAGCCCGGCAAGAAGTTGCTGATCAGCGATGGCGTTTTCTCCATGGATGGAGACATCGGTCCCCTGCCCGGGTTGTGCGAAGTGGCGGAAAAATACGGGGCGATCATGATGGTGGATGATGCCCATGCCTCTGGCGTTCTGGGCCGCAACGGACGCGGTACAGTCGACCACTTCAAGATGCATGGACGGGTCGATATTCAGGTAGGAACGCTTTCCAAGGCCATCGGCGCTCTGGGCGGCTACGTTTGCGGCACGCGCGATCTGATTGATTTTCTGTATCACCGGGCGCGGCCGTTTCTGTTCTCGACTTCGCATCCTCCGTCGGTGGCTGCCACCTGTATTGCGGCCTTTGATGTGCTGGAGCAGGAGCCGGAACTGATGGAGAAGTTGTGGGAGAACACGCGGTTCTGGAAAAAAGAACTGGGTCTGCTGGGGTTCGACATCGGAGGTAAGAACACGCCGCCCAGCGAGACTCCGATCACGCCCATCATCATCGGCGACGGCAGGCTGACCATGGACTTCTCTCGCGAGCTGTTCAAGGAAGGCGTTTTGGGGACGGGGATTGCCTTCCCCACGGTACCGGAGGGCAAGGCGCGTATCCGCACCATTATGACCGCAACTCATACGTCGGAAGAATTGCAGCAAGCGTTGGAAGTGTTGAACAGGGTGGGCAAGCGGATGGGGATTCTGGGGTCCTAACCTTGAAATATTGCTGTTTCCAAATCAACGGCCAGGCTGAGTACGGGTTGGTGGAGTCTGTCGCCGGCAGGGACGAAATCACCCGCGTGTTCCTCAAGCCGCCGGATGACGGCGGTGAGGTGGAAGATTTGCCCACGAAGTCAATCGCTCGTCTGCCGTTAGCGGAAGCGAAACTGTTGGCCCCGGTGCGCCCGTCGAAAATTGTCTGCGTGGGGCGCAATTATCGTGCTCATGCCGCCGAACTGGGGAACGAGGTTCCAACCGAGCCACTTCTTTTCTTCAAACCGCCTTCCTCGCTCCTGGCGCCAGGCGAAGACATCCGACGTCCCAAGATTTCCGGACGTACAGACTATGAAGGCGAGTTGGGGGTGGTACTCAGCCGCCGTTGTCACAAACTCTCCGCCGACGAAGATGTGCGACCCTACATTCTCGGCTACACCGCGCTGAATGACTTCACCGCCCGTGACCTGCAGAAGAAAGACAGCCAATGGACGCGAGGGAAAGGCTTTGACACGTTTTGTCCCGTGGGGCCGGTGGTCACGAATGAGATTGATCCCTGGGCGGGTGTGACAGTGGAAACGCGGGTGAACGGAGATGTCCGTCAACAAGGCAATACGCGGGATTTTATCTTTCCCCTGGACGTAGTGATTCGCTACATTTCCGAAGTCATGACACTCGAGCCTGGAGATCTGATCGCTACCGGCACGCCGGAAGGGGTTGGCCCGGTGGTTGCTGGAGATGTGATTGAGATAACAGTGGAAGGCGTAGGGACGCTGCGGAATCGGGTGGTGGACGAGTAGAGCTGCTGAGGTAGCTGCCTCAACTTGCCGCCAACGGCTAGAGTGCGACTTGAGTGGAAGCGTGGTCGCGCTGCGGAGCCTGCTGCCGGCTTCGAGCCTCTGAGCCCAGACCCCAAACATCCCGTGGCACCAGTGCTTCTAAGCCGACGTGGTGTTCTTTGAGGCGAGTTAGCTGCGAAGTCCAAATCACTCGAAATTCGGCTTTGTGCTGGCGGTATTGAATGGTCAGCCGGCTCCCGACTTCGAGCTCGCGGCGGACGAACCCCAGCCGGATGCCGGATTCGGTGACGTCCAGAGTATGCGCCAGATCAGAGTATGGGGCCCCAGCACCGTCATTGCCGGAGACACGCACCGGCAGTACTGCTTTGGTCCGGTTGTAGCGGCGTCGATTGTCCACTTCCCAACTCCCCGCTGGATTCTTGTCCATGATCTGACTGAGGCTATTCTCTGCCCCCGGAAGCCCGCGGCCAATAGCCCGAACGGGTGGGCGAGTCCCTCATAAGTGTTATGGATGCATCTATTTGCACAGGCAGGGAGCGCCACCAACCACAGTGGTTCCCAGGGGACTGCAATCGCATCTATATAAGAGCACGGCAGATTCTAGTAATATGTGACCCGCGCAACTCGGCTCCCATAGGCGGGTTTATAGGTGTAGTGGCAGGTAAGGCGGAAGATCAGAGATGGCGTCGGTTGTGCTTTCGCTCTTGACCAGCGCTGGCGTGGCCGACTCCGAGAGAGATTGCATACTGCCCGCAGTCTTTCAAAAGGGGATGGGTTATGAAGCGCCTTGTAGGTTTATTTTCAGTAATCACTTTGGTAGTTTTTCTGGCGACAACGGTGTGGGCGCAAGATTCTTCATCTGCTCCCTCAGATCCTCAGGCTGCATATCCCCAGGCCGATTCTCAACAAGCTCCCGATTCCCAGGCTCCAGATTCCCAAGCTGATTCCCAGGCTCCAGATCCTCCAGGCCGAGTAGCCCGCCTGCAATACATGACGGGGCAGATCTCGGTTCAGCCGCAGGGCACCGGGGATTGGGTGGAGGGTTCTGCCAATCGTCCGCTGACCAATTCTGACAATGTCTGGGCGGATAAGAGTTCGCGTGCCGAACTGAACGTTGGAACCGGAAGGCTGCGAATCAGCTCGGAGACCAGCCTCACGCTGACCAATGTCGACAACAACGCGGTGCAAGTATCGCTCCACCAGGGCGCGCTGAATGTACACGTACAGCACCTGTATGACAGCGAGGTGTGGGAGATTGATACACCCAACCTGGCGTTTACGGTTTCCAAGGCGGGAGACTATCGCTTCGACGTCGATCCCAATGGAGACTCCACCACGGTCACGGTGAGAAAGGGTGAGGGAGAGGCTACGGGCCAGGGCCCGGCCGTGAGTGTCCACAGCGGTGAGCAGGCGCGATTTACCAGCGGAAATTCCCTGGCGCACCAGATCAATAGTGCCCCCCAGCCAGACAGCTTCGATGAATGGTGCAGCGTGCGTGATAGGCGCGACAACCGCTCGGCGTCTGCCCGTTACGTGAATCCGGATGTGGTGGGCTCCGAAGATCTCGACGAGTACGGAACCTGGAAAGATTATCCAGATTACGGCGCGGTGTGGACACCCACCGCCGTGGCGCCGGGCTGGGCTCCATACAGCTATGGCCACTGGATTTGGGTCAGCCCCTGGGGTTGGACCTGGGTCGATGATGCTCCGTGGGGCTTCGCGCCATTTCACTATGGACGTTGGGCGTACATCGGCGCATCGTGGGGATGGATACCTGGGCCCTATTGGTACCGGCCATGGTATGCGCCTGCGTTGGTGGGATGGTTTGGCGGGCCGGGCTGGGGCTTCGGTTTTGGCTTCGGTTTTGGACCGCGGTTCGGCTGGTGCCCGTTGGGTTTCCGGGAACCCTTCCGTCCATGGTTCCACACCAGTCCCGGTTTCTTCCGTAACGTCAACCTCAGCAACGCACGGATCTCGAACTTCAACCGGGTCAGCAACAATTTCTTTCGAGGTGCGAGAACTGGGGTGCCGGCAAATCATTTTGCCAACATGAACAAGCCAGGCGGACTCACCGCCGTCTCGCAGAACGCTCTGCAGCGCGGACTTCCCGTGCATGCGAATTCCATCCATGTCACTCCCAATGACTTGAAGGGAGCGCAGTCGTTGAGCCGGGTGAATGTTAACCCCACGCGGGAAAGCACGCTTGGCGCAAGGGCCGACCCGGGAGCGAGGCCCGCATCGGGCACGTTCTCGCGACCGACTGTCAGCCGCATGACTCCGCCAGCCGGGTCGAGGGGCGTAAACCAAACTGCTGCTGCACGGGGAGGAGTCGCGGGCGGACGGAATGCGGTGTCACCGACGTCGCGCGGTTTTGAATCCCCGGCTGCGCGTGGTGCGCAGACTTCTGCGGCTGCTCGTGCTCCGCAGTCACAGGCCAGGACAATGCCCGCGCCCGCCGGACGGTATGTTCCACGACCTCCGCAGAGCATGGGCGGTGTGAACCGCGGCCAGATGGGCGAGCGCCCGATGAATAACACTGCGTCGGCTCAGTCGAGAAACGAGCCCACGCAAATGGCCATGAATCGTAATGTCCCTCGTCCGCCGCAGAACAGTATGCGGTCATATCAACCTTCATCCACGAACTCTCGTTCGCTTCCACGTCCCTCGGCGGGCAGCATGCCGAACCGTTCCACCATGAGTGCGCGTGGCGAAGCATCGCCTTACGGTTCGTCACGCAACATGGGCAATAGCGTGCCGCGTCCTTCGGGGCGAGTGCAGCCGGCGCCGCGCAGCTACTCCGGGTCGGAAAGCCGCGGAGGGTACGGCGGAGGCTACTCGAGCCGGTCCTACGGTAGTCCATATGGGGGTTCGTACGGCGGTCGTGGCGGCTACACTGCCCGGTCTTACGGTAGTCCCTATGGAGGTTCCTACGGCGGTCGTGGAAGCTATTCAGCGCCGTCGCGCAGCTCCGGCGGCTCCGGCGGTTATCACGGCAGTTCGGGCGGTGGGGGTTACCACGGTAGCTCTGGCGGCTCGGGTGGCCACAGCTCAGGTTCTCATGGAGGAGGACATCGCTGAGCAATTCTGATTCTCATCTACAAGACGCCGCCTGAATCAGGCGGCGTTTTTCTTGGGTAGACGTGTTCATGAACCAAGAGAGTCGCTGGTGCCGGGCCCTTTGGTCGACAGAAACCGCCTGGGTGCGGGTTATCATGGCTCGATGATCAATGGGAAACGCATCGTCGTAGTATTGCCGGCATATAACGCGGAAAAGACGCTGCGAGCCACGGTGGGCGAACTGCCCGACCTGGTGGACTCTTGCATCCTGGTGGACGATCACAGTTCCGACCACACCATCGACGTAGCTAAAGAACTCGGACTGCCGTGTTTCGTGCATGATCAGAATTACGGATACGGGCGTAACCAGCAGACTTGTTACCGCGAGGCCCTGGCTGCGGGCGCGGATGTAGTGATCATGTTGCATCCTGACTACCAGTACACGCCGCTGCTGGTGACCGCCATGGCCAGCATGGTGGCGTTTGGTGTCTATGACGTGGTGCTGGGATCGCGCATTATTGGGGGCACGGCCCTGCGCGGGGGAATGCCGCTGTGGAAGTACGTGGCCAACCGCTTTCTTACCGCTTTCGAGAACTTCTTTTTACACGCCAAGTTATCGGAATATCACAGCGGATATCGCGCCTTCAGTCGCGATGTCCTCATGAAGCTGCCGCTGCTCGAGAACTCCGACGACTTTGTCTTCGATAACCAGATGCTGGCGCAGTGTGTGCATTTCGGGTTTCGTATTGGAGAGGTGTCGTGTCCGACCAAGTATTTTGAAGAGGCTTCGTCCATTAACTTTGGCCGCAGCGTGAAATATGGGTTCGGGGTGCTCGCCACAACCCTGCAATTCGCCCTGCAGAAGTCGGGGTTGATGCACTTTCGCATCTTCAGCGCCAAGGGCCGGCGGCTGGATCCTGGGCACGCGGCGTACTACGCGAAGAGCGCCGCCGCGGATGCGAAGGGGTAAAGCGCCTTCTCAGTATGCAGTTTGCGCCGCTTCTGCGGCCCGAGTAGCATCTAAACAGCATGGCGACCAGCGCCGTAACCACAACCCATCATCCTCCGAAGCTTGTCCTGGGGGAAATTCTCAGCTTTGCCTACGACACTTTCTGCAGCAACAAGGTGCGTTTTGCCCTGACGGCGCTGGGCATGGTCATTGGCACGGCTTCGCTGATTCTGGTAGTCACGATCGGAATGACCGGGAAGCAATACGTCCTCAGCCAGATCCAGTCCATCGGCGCCAACCTGATCGATGCCGAATACCAGGGCGGCGCGCAGCGCAACGTCACTCCTGATCTGCTGACCATCGACGACATGTATGCGGTGCTGCAACAGGTGCCGGGGATTGTGGCCGCTTCGCCAGTGGTTCCGCTGGATGATCGTATCCCCATCGGCGGAGGCAAAGAGCGTGATCTGCGTACCCTGGGAGTGTTCCCGGAATACACTGTGGTGCGCAATCTGGTCGTGCTTTCGGGAAGGTTCTTCGACGCCCAGGACGAACAGGCACGAAATAAAGTAGGGGTGATGCAGCAGAAGATGGCCGAAGAGATCTACGGGTCGGTGGACAATGCGATTGGTAAGACAGTCAAGGTGAACGGCTTGCCGTTCACCATCATCGGGACCTTCCGCGAGCGGGTGAACACCTTCGGACAATCCGAGGTGACCGACAACTCCATGCTGATTCCCTACACCGTGGCCCGGTTTTTTACCGACACCGCGGATGTGCGCCAGCTCTATTTTTCGGCTGCCGATCCGTCGATGGTCATACCGGTGACGGCGCAGGTGCAGAAAGTCATTCAGTCGCGGCACCGGCCGGAATCGGTTTATACCGTGCAGAATCTCACTGAACTCGTGGCTGTGGCCGACCGGACGGCCAACGCGCTGACCATGGTGTTATTGCTGATTGCGACGATTACGTTGCTGGTGAGCGGGATCGGGATCATGAACATCATGCTGGCGACCGTGAGCTCGCGGATTCGCGAGATTGGTATCCGGAAAGCCATCGGTGCAACCAACCGTTCGATACGTTATCAGTTCTTGTCAGAAGCGATTCTGATCTCACTCATCGGAGGGCTCGCCGGAGTGGTGATTGGCCTGGCTTTGCCGTTCTCGGTTCGATTCCTGACGGAATACCGCATTCCGATTTCGGGCATTTCAGCGATTGTGGCCATCCTGGTGTCGTCGCTGGTGGGGGTTCTGTTCGGCACGATGCCGGCAGCGCGGGCGGCCAAGCTGGATCCGGTAGAGAGTTTGAGGTACGAGTAAGGCCTTTGGCTGTTGGCTCTTAAGCTTTTGGCTCAATCCCGGCTCCAAGCGTTGCCAAAAGGCCCGGCAGCTAGCAGTAGAACTGCCATTCTTTGATCTAAGCCAAGAGCCAAGAGCTAAGCGCCAAAAGCCAAAAAGCAAAAAGAAGGCCGGGCTGGTTTGCCCGGCTCGTCTACTGCATCACCTTCAGGGAGCGACTTGGTTCCGAGGTCCCTGCAGATCTTCTTGGTTCGCTTACATCACCATCGCCAAATTCTCCAGTTCGTGCTGCAATACCGGGATAGAGCAGCCTGACATCTCTACCCGGCCTGCGGCATCAAAAGCCGCCTGAGGAGAAACACCGTAACCCCTCCCCATCAGGAACACCTGCAGCAGTTCCGCTGCTTCCCTAGAATCGATCAGCCCACCTTGCAACAGGTCGCTTCGCAAGGCGTTCAATTCCATCACCGTAAATCGTTCTCTCATCGCCATCACCTCCGACCCGACCCCCTTTTACACATTAGACGCCGCAGATGCTCTTGAAGTTACTTGCAATTTCATTGCCGGATTATTTGGTCCCCCAGTCCCTCCGAGCCATAGCGGGTTAAGTGATTGAACCCTTGACCTTGCAATAAGTTGCGTCGCGTCGAGCCCTCCCATGCCTATGCAGAGGTCCCCGAGCCATTCGAAATAACGCGCAGCAGTCTGACACACTGTGTCGTTCTGGAACGAGCTGCCAGCTGGGAAGGGATCAAAGTTGCGCTTTTGTGAGACAGGTCAGGTGGGCTCAGTTACGGCTTCGTCAATCAATAGAATGGGAATGTTGTCCCGGATGGGATAGACCCGCCGGCACGTACTGCATTTCAAGCTGTCCCCGCTGTCCTTTAGCGCGAGAGGCTTTTTGCAAACGGGGCAGACCAGAATGTCGAGCAGGTCTTTGGGAATCATGGGTCCTATTCTAATAGCACGATGCGGCTGGCAAACGTCCGAACGTATCTGCCTTCTTTCAGCGCCCTGTTGAAAGCGGACTGCCTATTGCCGATTACATGTTGCAATTGACTTTCACAGAGATGGGCGAGTAAATTCCCACAACGTTAGTTTTCGTTCTTTCCCAAAGTACTTTGGTTCGCGCACCCTCGTCAGCACTGATGAGGAGGGAAGCGGGTGAGAATCCCGCGCTGCCGCGCAACTGTAAGCGAGGAAATGGCAGCCAGTCACTGGGGGAATCCCTGGGAAGGCTGGTTGTGATCGCCGGATGGAAGTGTCCAGAGACGAAATTAGGGCACACGATTCCACCTAACTCGCTAAGCCAGGAGATCGGCGCGAACCGCCAACACCAACCCCTTTCGCGTGACAAAGGAGGAGTGCATGCGGTTCTATCGGATTTTCTTCGGGATTCTCGTCTTTGTTCTGACCCCCTTGATGGCAGTTTCTGCTGCCGAAATCAAAGTGAGAGTTGTTGATCCGCAGTCGGCCGTGGTCGCCGGCGCGCAAGTCACGTTGTTCGCTGCTGGCAGTTCGACGCCGCTGGCGGTGCAATACTCCTCCCCTGAGGGCACGGTTTCCTTTCGTAATGCCGGCTCCGGCCCTCGCCGCCTGAGAGTGTTAGCGGCCGGCTTTGCTCCACAATCCGTCGATGTTTCTTCCGAACGGGAGATTACGGTAAGTCTTTCGCTCCCGGCTGCGGCGGAAACCGTAGTGGTTACAGCGACTCGCAGCCCAGTGCCCAGCGAAATCGCGGGTGCGAACGTGGACACGCTGGGCGGGAAAGAACTGGAGATCACGCAGCCCATCGCCGCCAATGACGCCCTGCGGTTCCTTCCTGGCGCAGTCATCGCCACTGCCGGACAACGGGGAGGTTTTTCATCGCTCTTCGTGCGCGGCGGGGACTCCCGCTACAACAAAGTCGTAGTGGACGGCGTGACCGTCAACGATCCTGGCGGGACGATTGACCTAGGGACTTTCCCACTCGAGGAGGCGGATCGCCTGGAGTTTTCCCGGGGAGCGCAGAGCACGCTGTACGGATCAGATGCCATGACCAGCGTGGTGCAGGTGTGGACGCGTACCGGCAGCACGGCGATCCCCGAGCTGCGGTTCGGCGCCGATGGCGGCAATCTGGACACAGCACACGGCTATTTGTCTTTGGCGGGGGCGCGTGGGCGCTACGACTACAACTTCTTCGGCGACCAGTTCAACACTGTGGGAAGCGGGCCGAACGATGATTATTCCGACTCCGCAGTGGGTGGGAACCTTGGAGTGGCTTTAACGAACCAAGTCTCTTTGCGTCTGCGGGCACGCCATTCCAACAGCCGTAGCGGGGTGCAGGGCGAATGGGACTTTAACGGCCAGCCGCTTATGCAGCCCGATCTGGACCAGTTTGGCCGGGTGAATGACACGCTCGCCAGCCTCGAACTTAGTGTCGCGGGGCCGTCGCGTTGGCAACATCACTTGACCGCTTTCGAGTTCAATTTGAAGCGGACGAACGTGGACACGGTGGACGATCCCGGCCGTATTTCGCCTATCTTTGGCGACATTGATGCCTTTCCCTTTCATGACCTCGCCAACTTCAATCGAGCCGGCTTTGAATATCAGGGGCAGTACGTGGAGCGAAGTTGGGCCCTAACCACTTTCGGTTACCGCTTTGAGGATGAGAACGGTTTTGTGGGGGATCCCACGGCCCCACCTATGGATCACGGGGTGCGTTTGAATCACGATCTGTATGGGCAGCAGCAGCTCACCCTGGGCCGGCTGTCGGTAATCGCAGGCGCCCGGTTTGTCCATAACGGCAGCTTCGGGAACACCGGAGTGCCACGGATCGCGCTCAGCCTGGAAGCCTTGCGCGGCGGCACTGTTTTCTCAGGCACCCGGCTGCGCTTTTCCTATGCGACGGGGATCAAAGAGCCGCGGTTGGAGGAGGTCTTTGCCACCGGGCCTTTTACCGTGCCCAATCCTAACCTGAAGCCTGAAAGGAACCGGGCTTTTGAAGTGGGATTTCAGCAGGGATTTTTCGGTGGTAAGTATGCATTGACCGCAACTTATTTCAACAATCTGTTTCGCGACCAGATTGAATTTGCCAGTGATCCGGTTACGTTCATCGGGCAATACACCAATCTGAACCAGTCTTTGGCGCATGGTGCAGAGGTCGAGTTCCAGGGTCGAATCATGAAGCGATTGTCCTTGAAGACGGCTTACACCTACACCTCGACACAGATTTTGGATGCGCCAGCATGCACGCCGGCCAATTTCTGTGATCCGTTGTTGGCGACAGGGCAGCAGTTGCTTCGCCGTCCCAGACATTCAGCGACAACGCTGCTGACGTATTTGGCTTCGCGATGGGGCGCCAGCCTGGGGGGAAGTTTTGTGGGGCGGCGGCCCGACTCGGATTTTTTTGGGTTCGGTCTCACTCATGCCGCCGGATATGTGCGAGTGGATACGGGCGGCTGGTATGCCATCAACTCACGTGTGACCGCCTATGTGAATATCTCGAATCTATTGGACAAACAGTACGAGGAAGTATCGGGGTACCCAGCGTTGGGAACGAACTTCCGCGCGGGAATGCGGTTCCGTATCGGAGGAGAGTAGGGAGTTTCTAGTTCTTGGCCCGCGCTCGGCCGCGAAATGCGGTGGCTGCCGGTCCTTCGACGTCTTCCAGCCTCGGCGCAGTGGAGTGTTCCAGCCGGCTACGGCGGCCGTCCGCGGGGGCTCCACAGGCTAGAGGCATGGGGGCAGGAGAGTGGGAGCCCTGGTATTTGCCCCGGGCGAGCAGGAGCTTTTCGAGGTCCTCGCCTTCGAGGGGCTGCTGGCGTCCCAGAAGGTGGGTCACCAGCGCGATCTGAGCAAAATGCTCCACCGTCTCCATTTTCATGTAGGCGTGATGGACAGTATCGGCATAGGCGACGACGCCATGGTTCGACATCAGGATGGCGTCGTACTGGGGAATCAGCGGCTCCAGGGTCTGGCTCAGCTCCGGTGTACCCGGAGTGCCATAGCGTGCCAGGGGAATTGAGCCCAGGCCGATCACGACTTCGCATACCAGAGGTTTATTGAGGGCGATTCCCGCCGCAGCAAATCCCGTTGCCGTAGGTGGATGAGCATGCACGATGCCGTGGATGTCGGGACGCAGCTTGTAGATCAGCAGGTGCATCGCGATTTCACTTGAAACATTGTGACGGCCGGAGAGCAGTTGGCCCTGATAGTCGACGATCACCATGTCTGCGGGCCGCAGGAAACCCTTGCTCATAGACGTGGGAGTGGCCAGAATCCGTTTCTGATCCAGGCGTACGGAAAGGTTGCCGTCCATGGCCGCCACGTAGCCGCGGTCGTACAGCATTTTGCCGAACATGGCTATCTCACGTCGGTGCTGGCGTTCGCTGGGCATGGGTTGAGAGCACCTGAGGGGGCGGCTGGCGTATGGTACCGCAGTAGCTCGGGCTAAGACAATGCGTTTGTTTACCGAGGCTGATTCTATAATTCCTAGCTGTGCTGGTAGCGGAATTCGATTACTCTCTTCCCGCCGAGCTGATTGCGCAGGAGTCACTTCCGGACCGGGCGGCCGCCCGGCTGCTGCGCCTGGAGCGGTCGTGCGGAGAATTGCAGGACCAGCGGTTTCGCGACTTTTCCGAATTGCTGCGGGAAGACGATTTGGTCGTCTTTAACAATACCAAGGTATTTCCAGCACGCCTGTACGGCCGACGAAGCGGCGCAAAAGCGCAGGCGGTAAGCGCACGCAACCCCGCTGCCAGGGACTTTCTGAAGGGCCGCGTGGAGGTGCTGCTGACGCGGCAGGTTTCGCATGAACCGAATGAGTGGGAATGCCTGGTGCGTCCCGGCCGCAAGATCGGGGTTGGAGAAAAGCTGCTGTTTGGGGAGAGCTGCGAGCTACGAGCAGAGATAGTAGGCCGCGATACCTTCGGCGAGCGCAGGGTGCGATTTGATCCGGGGGTGGATTTTTGGGGATTGGTCGACCGTTTGGGACACGTGCCCCTGCCACCTTACATTGACCGGGCAGATGAGCCGGGCGACCGAGAACGCTACCAGACGGTCTATGCCAGGGAGCGAGGATCGGTTGCCGCGCCTACCGCGGGTCTGCATTTCACGCCGGAAGTGTTGGCCCGGATGCGAGGGCGGGGCATTGAAGCCGCGGAGATCACGCTTCACGTTGGCCTGGGCACTTTCCAGCCGGTGCGGGTGGATCGGGTCGAAGATCACCGGTTGCACCGCGAGTCTTATGTGATCTCAAGCGAGGCCGCAGAGAAGATCAACCGCGCTCTGGAATCTGGCCGGAGGATCGTCGCGGTGGGGACAACGACGGTGCGAACTTTGGAGTACGCGGCGGGCCAGTCGGGGACGGGGAGGGTCGAAGCAGGCTGCGGGGAGGCGGATATTTTTATCTATCCGGGATACAAATTTCGAGTGCTGGGTGCTCTGCTGACCAATTTTCACCTGCCACAGTCCACCCTGCTCATGCTGGTATGCGCGTTCGGTGGGACAAAACGAGTCCTAGACGCGTACAAACACGCTGTAGATGAGAAGTACCGCTTTTACTCCTACGGCGATTGCATGCTGGTGGAGTGACTGACTGGCGCCATTTTCGGCCTCTGGCGATATACTAGGGCGTCGTGGGGGAAGACATGAGCACACAGGCACTGTCAAAACAGGCTCCGATCGAGGATTTTGTTGCCGGATTGCGTCGGTTCTCCGAACCGGCTTTTCGGGGGACGGAGCAGATTTTTCGCTTTCTGGAGCAGACTCCGGTGGCTCCGGATACTTTGGAGCGCTATCTCACCTGGGACCGCCAGCATTACACCCGGAACCTGATCGACAAGACACCTCTATACGAACTGATTGCAATCTGCTGGGAAGTTGGACAGGTGAGTTCCGTGCACAACCACCGCGACCAGAACTGCTGGATGTGCGTGCCCATTGGCAGACTGCTGGTAGAAAACTACCGGGTGATTGCGCAAGAACTGGACAAGGGAAGCGCCCGGCTGGAGGCAGCAGATACGGTCGAGATGAACGCTGCACATCCTTGTGCGGTTGATCCCCTGGAACCGGTGCACCGCGTGCTTAATCCCCGGGAGTTCGATCAGCGGGCGGTGAGCCTGCATGTGTATTCGCGGCCATTTGATACCTGCGTAGTCTATTCGCCGGAGCAAGGCACTTGCGGCGAAATCAAACTTCACTACACCACTGAGTACGGGAAGACGAGGTAGTTCTTGGCTGTCAGCTCTCCGGTTTCAGTTCCCATCCTTCGTTGGGCAGGCCCCACCGGCTGCTAAACTTACGTCGTGCCTCCGAAGAGAAGAATGGCGACCGAGGTCAATGTTCGGCCAAAGCCGGAACTCTCTCTTGCCAAGAGCCCAACTGATCCCACGCGCATTTTTCTGATCGATGCCATGTCCTTCATTTTCCGCGCCTATCATGCCATGGCGCGGCAGCGGGGAATGTCCACCAAGTCCGGAGTGCCGACGGCCGCGGTTTACGTTTTTGTGAACATGCTGCGCAAGTTGCGGGATGATTTCTCGCCGCATTATCTGGCAGCGGTTTTCGACGTGGCCGCTCCCACGTTTCGCGATCAGCAAGCTGAAGCCTTTACCACTGTGCGGAAATTCGATCTGAAGAGCCAGACTTTCCAGGAAGTGGAGTATCACGGCTACAAGGCCAACCGGACGGAGATGCCCGGCGATCTGGTGCAGCAGATCCCGTACATACGCCGGGCCCTGCAGGCCTATGGCATTCCGATTCTTGAGATGCCGGGCTACGAGGCGGATGACGTGATCGGCACGCTGGCACGTCAGGCGGCGGAAAAGTCACATCCAGTGTATGTCGTCTCCAGCGACAAGGACATGCTGCAACTGGTAAACGATCGAGTGCAGGTTTTGAATCCACCCAAAGATAACTTGATCTGCGATGCGCGGAAGGTTGAGGAGATTTTGGGAGTACCACCGGAACGGGTGGTGGATGTAATGGCTTTACGCGGAGACTCCATCGACAACATCCCGGGCGCTCCCGGGATTGGCGATAAGGGCTCGGTTGACCTGATTCAGCGCTTTGGGACGGTGGAGCAGGCGCTCGATCGGGCGGCGGAGGTGGAGAAAAAGACCTATCGAGAATCACTACAAAACAACCGCGCCAACATTCTGCTGAGCAAGCAACTGGTGACCATCGACTGCAACGTTCCGGTGGAGCTCGACGAGAGTGCGATGAAGATGGGAGAGCCAGACAGGGAAGCGCTGCGCGAGCTATTCACCGAACTGGAATTCACCTCACTGCTGAGGGACCTGCTGCCAGTGACCGAGGTCGCCGAGGCACATTATAGCGATGCGAAATCAGGAGCCGATGTAGAGGCTGTGCTGAAAGCGGTGCCGCCCGGCGGCGCACTGGCCATTGCAGTGGAGGCAGAGTCGGAAGCCAGAAGCGATGAGGAAGAGGAGCCGAGCGAGTCCGAAACGGGGATGCTGCCGTTGTCGGCCGAGGCGACGCCAGCGGCGCGACCTCGAAGCATGGCTATCTCCTCGGTCCCGGGGGTGGCACTTACGGTGGCAGCCGAGGCTCAAGAGGCGACGGCAAAGCTAAACACGGCCTTGGGTGACGCCAGCCTGCCGAAAACCATTCATGACTGGAAGGCCGCTGCTCATGCGGTTGGGCAGATCGGGCCTGCGATACGCGGCGTGCAGCATGATTCCATGCTGTATTCCTATCTGCTCGATCCGACCTATCCATCGCACCGGCTGGCCGATGTGGCTTTGCGACGTTTCAACCTGAAGCTCAGCGGGGCATTGCCTGAAGCTGCCGACGTGACGGGCAGGCTGGCGACTGTGTTGCGCAGTGAAGTGGAACAAGTGGGGCTGCTCAAGCTCTACCGGGAAATCGACCTTCCGCTGGTGCCGGTACTGACCAGGATGGAGCAGGCGGGAGTCAAGATTGACCGCAAGAACCTGGCGGAGATGTCGTCGCGGCTAGAAGGGGAAATTGCGGCCCAGGCGAAGAAGATTTATGAATCGGCTGGACATGAGTTCAATATCAGTTCGCCGAAGCAGTTGGGCGACGTTCTGTTCAACAAGCTGAACCTGCCCAAGCCGGTGAAGTACGGCAAAGGCAAGACGATTTCGACCGCAGTCGATGTGCTGGAAGGGTTGGCAGAAGAACATGCAGTGCCGCGAATGGTGCTGGAGTACAGGCAGCTCACCAAATTGAAATCGACCTACGTCGACGCGCTTCCGGCGTTGCTGAACCCATCTACAGGGCGGCTGCACACAACATTCGGCCAGACAGGAACGGCGACTGGGAGGCTGTCTTCGGCTAACCCAAATTTGCAGAACATTCCCATTCGCACCGAACTTGGCCGGGAGATTCGGGCAGCCTTTACGGCAGAGCCGGGACATGTGCTGCTGGCGGCAGACTATTCGCAGATCGAGCTGCGTCTGCTGGCCCATTTTTCACAAGATCCGCTTCTGGTTGAGGCGTATCGCCGCGGCGATGATATTCACACGCTGACAGCATCTCAGGTTTTTGGGGTGCCACCGCTGATGGTAAACCCAGATCATCGTCGGCAGGCGAAAGTTGTGAATTTTGGGATTGTGTATGGACTCTCAGCCTTTGGTCTGTCGCAAAGCCTGGGGATTGAGCCGGCGGAAGCCCGCCGCTTCATCGACGCATACTTTGAGAAGTACGCTGGAGTGAGGAAGTTCAGGGAGCAGGTTCTGGAGGAAGCTCGTCGCTCTCAAAGAGTGACGACACTCTTCGGACGGGTACGGCCGATCCCGGATATCAATAGCAAGAACGCCAACCTCCGCGGATTTGCCGAACGGACGGCGGTGAATACCCCTTTACAGGGCACGGCGGCGGACTTGATCAAGATCGCAATGATCCGCATTGACGCGGAACTCGCAGAGCGCGGGCTGAAGTCACGGATGACCTTGCAGGTGCATGATGAACTGGTGTTCGAGGTGCCAGAGGCGGAGATTGATACCATGCGCTCCCTGGTGAAGGAACGGATGGAGCGGGTTCATGCATTAACCGTGCCGCTGTTGGTTGAAATGGGAGTGGGAACAAATTGGCGGGACCTGGAGTAAGTCTTTTCCGGCAATTACGCTGATTAGCTGCTTCTTTCCGACTCTCGTTCGGCGGCTTCGCGTAACATTCTGCGGTCACGGGCGCCGGCGATTCTTCTGGCGCGAACCAACCGGCGGAAAACGAACCCGTAGAGAAACCCGCCGAGGGTTGCGATCACCACCAGCAGAAGGATCAGGTTCCAGAGTGCTGCGGCATTGGACAGAAATGAAGTCACATCAGACACCGAGGGCGTTCTTGATGGCGCTGGCAATGTTGTGAGTTAGCGCCCGCATCTTCTCTTCGGACTCTGCCTCGACCATGACCCGGGCCAGCGACTCGGTGCCTGAATAGCGAACTACGACACGTCCGTTGCCATCGAGCTCGCGTGTGGCGGCTTCGATGGCACGATGGACTTCCGGCACCTGGGCGAACGGAGTTTTCTCTCGCACGCGCACATTCTGAATCGTCTGCGGGAAGACTTTCAGGTCGCTAACCAGTTCCGCCATCGGTCTTCCAGTGCGGGCCAGGATCTCCATGACTCGCAAAGCGGTGAGCAAGCCATCTCCCGTAGTGGCTTCGCCGTCACGGAAGATAATGTGGCCAGACTGTTCGCCGCCCAGAATCGCTCCGGTCTTCTGCATTTCCTCCAGTACGTACTTGTCGCCGACGTTGGCACGCAGCATACGGATGCCGGATTTGCGAAGGGCAATCTCGAGACCCATGTTGGACATGGTTGTGGCCACCACGGCAGAGCCGGTCAAGGCTCCGCGGGAATGCAAATCGCGGGCCGCCAGCAGGATGACGGCATCGCCGTTGACCACGCAGCCATCTCCATCGCTGAACAATGCGCGATCTGCGTCTCCATCGAAAGTAATACCTAGGTCGAACTGCCCGGCTCTCTGAGCGACGGCTTTGGCCACCACCTCGGGATGCAGCGCGCCGCAATTCTCGTTGATGTTGCGGCCGTCGGGTGAAGCACTAATAAATGTCGCATCAATGCCGAGAGTGCGGAAGAGCTCCGGGGCCTCGGCGGCGGCCGCACCGTTGGCACAGTCTGCCAGCACCTTCAGTCTGTTCAGGCCAGTTTTCACACTACGGTGAAGCCATTCGATATAGTCGTGTCTCAGGCTGGCCTCTCCGGGCAGACTCGCCGGAGGCCTGGTTGCAGGCGGCGTCACGGGCTCCGGGCTTTGCAGTAGCGCAAATATTTCGTGCTCAATGGCCAGCTCATGGCTATCCGGCAGCTTGTAACCATCCCCTGAGAAAACTTTAATCCCATTGTCAGTCCAGGGATTGTGCGATGCGGAGATCACCACGCCGGCCGCGCATTTGCGGGAGCGGGCAAGATAAGCGACTCCGGGAGTGGTGAGGACGCCGGCAGAGTGTACTTGGCAGCCACAGGAGGCGAGTCCGAGGGCGACTCGGTCAGCGATCCAGGCGCTGGACTCCCGAGTGTCCTGGCCAATCACGACGTTCGCCTGCGGATTAGTGCGGATCAAGCTGTGACCCAGGGCGCGGCCAATCAGGAAGGTGCTTTCCTGAGTTAAGGGAAATTCTCCAGCGACGCCGCGAATGCCATCGGTGCCGAAGAGTTGTCGTGTTTGCGAGGTCATTCGGAAAGGGTCAACGGGCACCTGTGGCAGGCGCCTGCTCCATGATAACCGTAATCCGCACCGGAGCAGCATGCGTCACCTGAACCAGAGGGTCAGAGACGTATGCGTGCCGGACGAAGGTTACCCGATTCATGGCTCCACTTACGTCGATAGGGTCAGTGGTGGCGGATTCCACGGCCTCAACCCGACCCTTCGGCCCGGTAATGGTTACGGTGGGGGGATCGCTGATGATCTGGCCGATGTGGTACCCCTGGGCGAAGCCACCGATGACACGCGGTTGCACAGGGACAGCGCGGCTCAGGCGCACGTCGAACGCGAGGTGAAACTGGCTGGGCACGATCTGCACAACTTCCAAACCGGCAGGTTGGTGAATCTGCTGTGCGGTGAGGTCAAAAGTGCGCTCGCCGGGTTTGAGACCATTGAACTCGATGGCGGCATAGACGTCAGAAGCCTGCAACTCGTGAATGAGCCGCTCCGGGCCCCGCAGGCGGATTTCCGCTTTGGGGACGATCTCAGAGCTGATCTCCAGATCCTGGGGAAGATTGCGAATCTCTACCGGGATGTTTACGGCGACTTCCGCTACCGGATCACGGGCGACGGCAAGCCACAATCCCATGGCCAGGGCAAGTGCAATCAGCTTCAGTCCCAGATTGTGAAAAACGGCGCGCTGAAGGAAATCGCTCATGGGCTAATTGTCACTCCCCTGGTTGACCCTTGTGTCCGCAGAGTGGGATCGCAGGCTGTCGGCTTCCTCTTCGCGCGGCATGCCATGCGATATGGGAGTTGGGAGCGTGGCCGGGCGCACATGATGTCTCAGCAACTCGCCAATGCGGTTGCGTAATTGTTCGACGGCAAGATCGCGTTCGATCTTTCCACCGACAGCCAGGCTAATGCTGCCCGTTTCTTCCGAGACGATGACGGCAATGGCATCGGTTTCCTCCGTGACTCCAATGCCAGCTCGATGCCGGGTACCCAACTGCGTAGAGAGGACGGGGTTCATGGACAATGGCAGAAAGCAGGCAGCGGCGGCGATGCGGTCCTTCTGAATAATGACCGCGCCATCGTGCAGGGGCGCGCTGGGCCGAAAAATTGTGGCCAGCAGGTCGTAGGAAAGCTGGGCGTGCAAGGGCACGCCGCTCTCGATATAGGTGCGCAAGCCGATTTCACGCTCAATCACCATCAGCGCGCCGGTCTGGTTCTGACAAAACAGGTTGGCAGCCAGCACGATGTCATCGTAAGCGTCCTCCTCCGATGTTCCGGAGTAGCTTAGGGTGAGTTTGCGCCCGAGTCGGGTCAAAGCTTGGCGAATCTCGGCGGCGAAGACCACGATCAGAGCAAAGACTGTATAGGGGAGCAGGGTGCTGATCAGCCAATTCAGGGTGGTAAGTTGCCCAAAGCGCGACAGGTAGAACGCCAGCGCCAGGGCGGCAACGCCTACGAGCATCAGGGAAGCGCGCGTCCCTTTGATGAGGGCCAGCAACTCGTAAATGACGACCGCGACCAGCAGGATGTCGATGACCGAAGTCACCGTGAGTCGCGGCCAGGCTGCCATAAACTGCGTCACTCAGGCCTCTTTTTGATGCGAACCGCTCGAAAAACTACAGTCATTGTAATCCAGGATGCCAAAATCGCGGGGAATGGCTAGTCTCAACGAACAGGGATTACTTTACCGCCGACCGGGCGTTTAGCACTTCCATCTGCATGCCTTCGGCGGCTGCCCGCACGCGTGGGTAGTAGTTGCGGGCTTCCTTGACTACTTTGTCGATACAGGCGTCATCATGGTCGGGGTCATGGTGAAAGAGAACAAGTTCTTTGGCCCCGCTCTCCATCACAACGTTGATTGCTTCGCGCCAATGGCTGTGTCCCCAACCTCGCCGGCGTGCGGCGTATTCCTCGGGGAGATATTGAGAGTCGTAGATAAGTACATCGGCGCCGGCAGCAAGCTTGCGAAGGTTCTTGTCGAAGATCGTATTCCCCGGTTCGTTGTCAGTGGCATAGACTACAACGCCATCCGTGGTTTCCAGTCGGAAGCCCATGCAGCCCTGGGGATGGTTGAGCCAGGCGGCTTGCAGGCGGCCTGAGTCCAGTTGAATGCGGCCTTCCTCCAGATCGTGGAAGCTGCGCTGGGCGTGCATCTGATTGAGCCCCACCGGGAAGTAGGGTGCCGCCATTTGTTCTTCGAAAACTTGTTTAAGGTTGCGGGTCCGGCTGGAGCAGTGGAATTCGAAGCGGTTCTCGGGGTTGTCGTACAGCGGCCCGAAAAACGGGAGGCCCTGGATGTGGTCCCAGTGAAAATGAGAGACGAAAATATGCCCGGAGACCGGACGACTGCCGAACTCGCGGCGAAGGGCATGCCCCAAAACGCGGAAACCAGTGCCACAATCGAAGACGTAAAGCTGGTCCCCAACGCGCACCTCCACGCAAGAGGTGTTGCCTCCATACCGCATATTTTCGGGCTGAGGAGCTGGCGTAGATCCGCGCACCCCCCAGAACTTAATCTGCATGCATTTCACCAGCGGGGATAGTGCCTAAACAGTCATCTTGCGGCCTGTGGAGCGATCCGTCAATTCTTTCAATGGTTACAAGCGAACATGTACTCAGGAAGTGGGTGCAGGCTCTGACGATGGCAGGCGGGGTCGGGTAGGCCGTTCCAGGCGTCCCCTATAATAAGGCGGCCCTAGACAAAGCCGCGGCCAAGAAACGCATGGCTCATCCCAATTATGAGGAGTTCTCACGGTTGGCCCGCAAGGCCACGCTGATACCCGTGGTAAAGCCGGTAGCTGCTGACCTTTTGACTCCTGTGTCGGCGTTTCTAGCAGTTGCCTCCAGGGAACCGGAGGCTTTTCTTTTCGAGTCTGTCGAAAGGGGTGAGCGGATCGGACGGTATACATTCTTGGGGGCGAACCCCTATCTGCGTGTGCAGGCGTGCGGTCGGAATATCGAGGTGAAACGTGGCAGGCAGGTGGAACGACACCAAGGCAATGTGCTGCAGGTTTTGAAAGAGCTGCTACGGGAGGGCCAGCCAACTACAGATGATAGTCTGCCGCCTTTTACCGGGGGTGCGGTCGGGTATTTCGCTTACGACAGTGTGCGCGAATTGGAGAAGATCGGCGAGCATGCGAAGGATGATCTGTCCTTGCCTGATTGCGTGCTGATGTTCTTCGACCGGATACTGGCCTTCGACCACCTGCGTCACCAGATTCAGATCATCGCCACGGCAGATGTTTCGCATGAGAGTCCCCGTAAGGCTTACGACCGGGCGGTCGCGGACATCGCGGCTTTGGAAAGAAAACTGGCTGCGGGGCTGCGTCCCGCCTTGTTGCGGGAAAAAGCGAACCCGGGCAAAGCCAAGTTGAAAATTCAGGCGCGCACCCCGCGTAGCCATTTCCTGCGGTCCGTCGAGCGTGCCAAAGAGTACATTCGGGCGGGCGACATTTTTCAGGCGGTGCTTTCGCAGCGGCTGGACTTTACTCCGGAAGTCCCGCCGTTCGATATCTACCGTGCCCTGCGGACCGTCAATCCTTCCCCTTACATGTATTTCTTGCGGATGGGGGACGTCCACGTCCTGGGTTCTTCCCCGGAGATGCTGGTGCGGGTTGCAGGACGCAAGCTCGAATACCGGCCGATTGCGGGGACGCATCCTCGCGGCCGGGATGAGGCAGAAGATCTGCAATTTGAAAAAGAAATGCTGGCTGACGAAAAGGAACGTGCCGAGCACGTCATGCTGGTCGACCTCGGGCGCAACGATTTGGGACGCGTGAGCGAGTACGGATCGGTGAGAGTACGCGATCTCATGTTTGTGGAACGGTATTCGCACGTGATGCACATTGTCTCTGCACTCGAAGGGAAACTCCGTCCGGACCTGGATGCGGTCGATGCTTTCGCGGCATGCTTCCCAGCGGGGACTTTGACGGGAGCGCCGAAAGTGCGGGCAATGCAGATTATCGAGGAGTTGGAGCCGGTGCGACGCGGCGTGTACGGAGGGTCGGTCTTGTATGCGGACTTTGCCGGCAATCTGGACTCATGCATCGCGATCCGGACACTGCTGATGAAAGGCAAGAAGGCCTATCTGCAGGCCGGGGCAGGGATCGTGGCTGACTCTGATCCAGTGCGGGAGTTTCAGGAGTGTATGAACAAGGCCAAAGCGGTCCTGCGCGCGGTGGAGCAAGCAAAAGGCATTGAGTAAATAAAAAGCGCGAGCCGTCCGGGTCTTTCTTCTCAGCCTTCTGCCAGACTATTCACTCTAGAGATCAGCAAGAATCATGTGATACCTTTTTGCTCACTCACAGGAGTGTCCATGACCGCGCGCAGTAGGTTTTGTCTTCTAGTTGGTTTCATGTTTGTCCTTATCGTTGGGGTGGCCTCCGCTGGCCAGGATCCCGATCTGCCAGCGATTCCCAGGGTGGTGTCGGTGACTCAACTTGGCACCGTTCAGCAGAACCAGGTCATTTACGGTCGTGACGGCACTTTCAGTGCGCTCGTGGATGGCAAGTCGGTTTGGACGTTCGGCGACACGCCGATGTCAGTGCCGGGAGTGTTGGGCAATTCCTGGGACGACAACTCCCTGTCCTGGACCACAGATCTGGACGCTTCTAAGGGCATCAATCTCAACCACGACTTGTTGGACAGCACGGGTGCTCCCGCGGAGTTTCTGCCCTACCTTCCGTGGGAACGAGAATACAACTATCAGCACGACAAGAATCACTGCACGGCGAAACCTTGTGGCGCAGAGTTCGCCATGTGGGATGGTCCCGTGATTGACGATCCGGCGCGAAATCGTACGCTCTTCTACTACTACGAGCTGTATCGCGGAGTGCCGGGAATGCAGGGCTGGGACACTGTCGGTGGTGGGATCGCAGTCTATACCCCAGGACAGGGCATCAACCGGCCGATCGAGAATCCTGGGAGTAAAACTCCGACCCTGATGTGGGGACCGAAAGATGAGGAGTTCAATTCAGGCGCCATCGTAGTCGATGACACGCTCTACTCCTATGGCTGCGTAGGCGGTTTTCTAGTGGACAACTGTCAGGTGGCCCGGGTGTTGTTGGCAGATGCGCTGGACATCACGAAGTGGACATATTACGCAGGGAACGATAATTGGAGCACGAATCCAGCCGACGCTGTCACAATCTTTCAGGGCGGCGCTGCAGCCAATCAAGTCTTCTACAACGCCTATCTCGGCGTGTACATGAACATTTACAATCCAGCGTTGAACAATGACATGTATTTCATCGTCTCGCGGACCCCCTGGGGTCCGTGGTCGAAGCCCACGCTTTTGTTCAAGGGTGAAACACCCTACAAGGGTAGCGTCAACTACACCGGGCAGGTCCATACTGAATTCGCGCAAGGCAATGGACAAACAGAATATGTGACCTACGCTCATCCCAATGGGTTTCTACGGGAGGATCTGCCGCTGGTACAGGTGGTGTTTGGAAAGTAGCCGCGTCGGGCGGTGACGATGCACTACCCACCGTTCATCACTAGAAAATTTCGAATTAACTGTTTTCCCTGAGTGGTCAGTACGCTTTCCGGATGAAACTGCACTCCCTCGACAGGAAACTTCCGATGGCGCAGACCCATGATGGTGCGGGAACCACCTCCGTCTGAAGTCCAGGCGCTGACTTCGAGGTCCTCCGGCAGGTTTTCTTCTTTCACGATGAGCGAATGATAACGGGTCGCGGTCAGGGGCGAGGCCAGACCGCGAAAGATGGTCTTGCCGTCGTGCTGCACTTGGCTGGTCTTGCCATGCATTAGTTTTGGCGCCCGCCCGACTTCGCCGCCGAACGCCGTCCCGATGGCCTGATGTCCAAGGCAGACACCCAGAATCGGAACCCTGCCGGCAAAATGGCGGATCAGTTCGACGCTAATCCCGGCCTCCTTCGGAGTACAGGGGCCGGGCGAAATCAGGATGTGTTCCGGATGCAGGGCTTCCACATCAATAACCGTTACCTGATCGTTGCGCTGTACTTCGACTTTCGCCCCCAGTTCGCCAAGGTATTGCACCAGGTTGTAGGTGAAAGAGTCGTAGTTGTCGAGGACAAAGACCATGCCAGCTAAAAATAGCTTACCTCAGGGCTTGGCCTCCAGGTCAAACGCTTTACCGCGAAGGGCGCAAAGGTTTCGCAAAGGGCGCTAAGAAAAACCCTGGCTTAGGACTGGATCGGAATGTCCGCAAGTACAGCTTGACACCGCCCCGCCGACACGCCATGCTACAGACTTCCGGAGGGGTCATGGCCGAGACCACGCAGGACAATAAGCGGGCCACGCGCCGGTTTGCGCTGCGGCTGCCCGTATCCGTATCGTATGCCAACGACGGAGCGGAAGAGAAGGCTGCCCAGACTCGTGACGTGAGCGCGCGGGGCATCTGTTTCTATGTGGATTCAGCAATCAGCGCTGGTTCAGCGATTGAATTCACCCTGACCCTGCCCCCTGAGATCACTCTGACGGAGAGTATTCGCGTCCGCTGCAAGGGCAAAGTGGTGCGGGTAGACGAAGGCGGTCCCGACGGCAAGGTCGCTGTGGCCGCGGTGATCGACGAATACGAGTTCCTTTCTGAGCCCTGAGCAGGAAAGCTCGATCCCGGTTGTCGGTTCCCAATCCAGACCCCTTACCTTCGTGTGACGGGCATGACTTCTCCCGGTCGTATCCCGGTGGTATCGTTGGCTAGGACTCATCCCCACATGAAGCATCTGCGGCTAACTGGTGCCTGCCTTCTGCTGACAGCAGCCTTGGCCCAATCCAATCCAAAATTGGTAGTCAGCTCGGAGGGGCCCGCCGTCGTTCGGTCGGTTCAGCCTCTGGCGGAAGCAAATGGACCGGTGGTTGAGATCATTTCCAGCCGTCCGCTGGTTCCAGCCATCAGCAAGTTGGAGAATCCGGCTCGACTCGTAATTGACCTACCCAACGCGCGTTTGGAAACCAACAACAAGCGTCTCGAGTTTCGGGGTAGTGAGATCAATGGTGTAAGGGTTAGTCAATTCCAGCAGAATCCGCCGGTGGCGCGGATCGTGGTAGACCTGAGCAAGCCTGTGGATTACACCTGGGATGCAGCGGGAAACCGGCTGATGGTTCGACTCCATCCCCTGCAGGAGACAGTTAAGGTTGTTCCTACTCCGGCCATTTCGCGGGCAGTCCTGCCGGCCTCAGGGGCCTCTGGCGCAGTGCTACTAGCGGGTAGCCGAGTGGCTACCGGATCGGCGGTTACGGCGGGAGAAGATACCGCAATTTTGCGTCTGGGGCGTGGCGGCGAAGTGCTGGTTTGCCCGCGGACCACAGTGTCGGTGACTAGCTCGCAAAACGGGCGCACCTTGATGCTGGGCATGAGCACGGGGGCGCTGGAAGCGCATTATTCGTTAGATGCGGCGGCGGATTCGATTCTCACTCCCGACTTCCGCATCCTGCTGGCAGGGCCGGGAGAGTTCCACTTCGGCGTCAGCGCAGACTCGCACGGCAATACCTGCATCCAGTCATTGCCGGGGAACACCGCGGCGGTAATTGTGTCGGAACTTTTGGGCGACGGCACCTACCAGGTGAAGGCCGCACAGCAGGTGATGTTTCACTCGGGCAAGCTGGGGGCAATGGATACCGTAGTGCCGATGAATTGCGGTTGTCCACCGACCACGCCGCCATTGATGCGCGCGTCGGCGTCAGCGATCGAAGAGCTCAGAATGCCCGTCCCGGGCTCCGTGACAGCCGCTCTTCCGGCGTCGAAGCCCAATGACATTCATGTGCAGGTTGAAGCACCGATTGTGTTCCGCGCCAGTGACCCGCCCGTAGCGGCAGCCCCCGCCGAGGAAGCCAGTTTGCTTCCCCTCCGCGACATGCCTGTGGCAACCTCTTTCGAAGCGGTAGCCTTGCCGCCAAAGCCGGAGCACCACGGCTTCTTTGGCAAGCTCAAAGGCTTCTTCTCGGCCATCTTTGGCTAAGGAGGTTGCCGCTTTTCCGGTTCTACCTTCGCCTTAGATTTTTTGCCAGCGGACTTACCCGGTCACGCACATCCTCGGCAAACTCGGCGCCACGTTCGAGCACCTCTTCGGCCGCGTCGCGGGCATCTTCGGTCCAGTCGTCCAGGGTTTCGCGGGCGTCGTCGTACTTGCGACGCAAATCCTTGCGTATTTGCTTGCCGGCTTTGGGAGCGAACAACAGGCCCAGCAACGCACCTGCGCCGAGCCCAATCAGCAGAAAGGTAATCGCAGTGTTGCCGCGGCCACCTTCGGAGACTTCGTATTTTCCTACGCGCATGAAAACACCTCTTTGGATGAAAACTCCGGTTGTTGGATGAACCTCCAGCCATTCTAGTCGCCTGACCGGGGAAAGGGCAGGTAACGGGAGTATCGCGTAGGACCCTGGTTTTCCCTCTTTCCCCAAGTGCGTGTAAAATAAAGCTTTCGAGCCTCATGTCTGGTGGAAATTGTGGCCTGCCCGCGTCCGCCAGCCAGCCGCCATCAAAATAAGGAGATTGTTTTCGCAATGGCTATTCCTGCGACCCAGCTTCGCCCCGGCATGATCATCAAGCACAACAATGATCTGCATTCAGTCTTCAGCGTCGAGCACCGCACCCCCGGCAACCTGCGCGCCTTCATTCAGGCCAAGCTGCGCAACTTACGCACTGGAGCCATGTTCGAACATCGCTTCCGCTCGCCCGATCCCATTGAAAAGATCAACGTGGACGAGCAGGAGATGGAGTTCCTGTACGCCGATGGTGATAGCTACTATTTCATGGATACCACCAACTTCGAGCAGACCCATTTGACCAAGGAAATTCTGGGCGATGCCGTGGATTACCTGACCCCGAACCTCCAGATTCAGGTGGAGTTTTTCGATGGCAAGGCCGTAGGCATCGAGTTGCCGCAGACGGTGATCTTGACCGTGGTAGAAACCGAACCCGGGCTCAAGAGTGCCACCGCGTCGAGCGTCACCAAGGCTGCCAAGACGGAGACTGGGCTCGTTGTACAAGTTCCACCCTTTATCAATGAAGGCGAGAAGATCAAGGTGGATACGGCTGAGGGAGTCTATCTGTCGCGAGCGCAATAACCGTGGCGGCTTCGCAACAATCCGCAACCCAAGCTCGCCGCTTTCTGGTACGCGGACGTGTCCAGGGTGTAGGATTTCGCTGGTTTGTGGAGCGCGAGGCACACATCCTCGGAATCGCTGGGTGGGTGCGCAACAATGCTGACAGCAGTGTGGAAGTGCTGGCTGTCGGGACGCGCGATCAGCTCAGCGGATTGAAATCGCGACTGCGGCAGGGGCCGCGTGCCGCGCGTGTGGATGACGTGGAAGAGCATGAGGCCAAGCCGGTCGCTGGTCTGACCACATTTCGCATTGAAGGAGCCTGGTAATGTCAACCAAGGTTGCGTCCATTAAGCCGGAAACGAATTGCGAGCCGCTCAAACAACTGATTCGCGAAGTCCCTGACTTCCCCAAGAAGGGGATTCTGTTTTATGACATCACGACCCTGTTGAAGGACAAGCGGGGTTTTGCCATGCTGATCGATGCGCTGGCCGAGCATTACATCAACAAGGACGTCGATCTGGTGCTGGGAATGGAAGCGCGCGGGTTCATCTTTGCGCCGGCGCTGGCCTACAGGCTGAACGCCGGCTTCGTCCCGGTGCGCAAGCCTGGCAAGCTGCCAGCGGCGACGGCGAAGTATGATTACGCGCTCGAGTATGGGACTAATACTCTTGAGATCCACAAGGACGCAATTCAGCCCGGCCAGAATGTGCTGATCGTGGATGACTTGCTCGCAACTGGAGGCACGGCCGAAGCGACCACCAAGCTGGCGACGTCGCTGGGCGCAAAGATTGCCGGGTTGGGTTTCGTGGTCGAACTCGACTTTCTAAACGGCCGCGACAAGCTCAAGGGGTATGATGTGTTCTCGCTGCTGCACTACGAAAAGTAGCGCGGCGCTGATACTCCTGTCCGCGCCTAGCCGGCTCCATGAAAAGAGACAACCTCAGTCTACTCAAGGGTGTGGGCGTGGGCACGCTGACCGGCGTGGGCTTCGGACTGGGTGGGTTTTTTCTGTCCGAGGTCCCCAACGCTCAAGGTATGGGCATGGTCATGTTTTGGCTAACTCCCATGTTGGCCGGCTTTGCCATAGCCCTGGTCACCCCGAAGCCCAACACCATGCCGGCGGCGATGCTGCTCTCCGCGCTGGTGTCGCTGGTGATTCTGGTGGCACTCGGAAAGGAAGGCCCACTTTGTGCCGTGTTGGCTTTTCCCTTGCTCGCGGCCGGACTTGCGCTCGGCGCGGTCTGCGGAAACTTGTTCCGGAAGTATGTAATGGCAGGGGTTCGCAATCAATCGATGACGATGATGCTGTTCTTCCTTGCCGCCCCGGCGTTCATTCTGGCGGGTCATCGCGCCGAGTATCGCGAGTTGAGCGTGCCGCGCAAGGAGATAGTAACGAGCAGCGTGACCATCGCCGCCTCGCCAGATGAAATTTGGTCCCACATACTTTCGATCGACAGCATCGCCGTACCGAAGCCTTTGCTTATGTATATCGGCCTTCCCATCCCCGTACGTTGCCAGTTAGTGGGCTCAGGGGTAGGTGCGAAGCGGACCTGCTACTTCGAGAAAGGATCGATTGAAGAGACGATCACGGAATGGTCGCCGCCCTACGCCATGGGTTTAAGCATCGATCGTACGAACATGCCGGGAAGGCACTGGCTGGGTTTCGAAAATGCGCAGTACGAGCTACGCCCGGAAGGCTCGGCAACGCGGCTTATCCGAACGACCACTATTGTTTCCCACCTTCATCCCATCTGGTACTGGCGCTACTTTGAGAGGCTGGGGGTTGCGTCCGAGCACGAGTACATCCTGAACGACGTGGCGCGGCAGTCCAATGTTTCCAAGCCGTAGTGTGGCCCGGTCCGCGCTGGCGGGCAGAGCCTTGCTGCCGATCGCTTTCCGCACCCGCCCGCCAAGCTCAAGCAGTACGACGCTTTTTCGCCACTTCAATTATGATGAGTAGCCCTACCTAAGAAGCAGCCCGATGATGAGCGCCCATCCGCCGGCGCTGACCACCACCGTCATCGCCAGTCCTAGAACCTGACCCCACCTGACCGATCGCTTAGCGCCGTCTCTTTCGGCCAGAACCGAGAGGATTTCCCGGAAGCTGGAGTTGCCCGCATTTAGTTTGAAAGGTCCCGGCTCCGAAACCCGCCATTGTGTGCCCATGCAGATTGGATGTAGGGTTGCCCCGGGCGGGTCCTCCCAGGTTGTAATCCTTTGGTCAAAACTAAGTCACAATTTTCTCTCCAAATTATCTTTTCGAATTGTCAGTGACGGTTGTGGGGTCACCGGTCTGATGCTCCGAAATCTGGAAACGCAGGAAATCTTGAATAGCTGTCAACGCCCTGGAATTCGATGTCTGAATTGTCACTTTTCCACCCAAATCCATTTCCTCGAATTGGTAGTGGACTTGATCGCGCAACTCGATCATCGTGGGCACGCCGGGTGGGGTGGTGTCGTGGATGAACATGGGCGTATCGAAATCGCCGGCGGCAAACGTCTGGGCGATGTGCGAAAGATGCATGCGGATCATGTCACGGTTGTCGGTATCCTTCGGATCCTTTGCCTCCACTTCAATCGCGCCACCATCCTTGAACAGCCGGAAGTGATGAGTCGTCTTCTCCTGGGAGAATCCCATCGCGTGGTCACCCCGCTGGTTTAGCGCGGAATGATGATCGGCGCATTTTTCGTTTTGCTGGCCGAGTGCGGCCAGAGTAAGTGCTAGAACTGCAAGTAGGACTGTGGCGGTTTTCATGATTTTCCTTTTCTTCTGAGTTTTTGTTTGAATCTCGACTTCGGCTCTACCCTTATCAGTCCGCCGGGAAGATTCTCCAACAGACGTGCCGGTTTCCCCTGGCCGGTACGGGACAGGCGCAAATCCCAGGTCTTGAGAATCTGTTCCAGTTGGCGTCGCATGGCAGTCAAATCCTTGATTTGACGTTTCACTTCTTCGACCTTGGATTTGGCCAACCGCTGCGCATCGCGGCAAGGAAACTGGCCGCCATCGCGCAATTTGAGGAGGGTCCTGAGTTCCGGCAATGAGAAGCCGATGCTCAAAGCCCGGCGAATCAGGTGCACCCGGTCCTGTGAGTGGGAAGGATAGTCTCGATAGCCTCCGCTGGTACGGGGTGGCTTGGACAAGAGTCCCAGACGCTCGTAGTGCCGCAGAGTGTCGGTGCTTATACCTGTGAGTCGCGCCAATTCGCCTGAGCGCATGGTTGTTCAATACTTGGTGGGAGCTTACACCCCGGAATTGGTTCCAGGGTCAAGCGCAAAATCGCAGCTTCCGGGTCAGCCTTCCCTAACCGTCAGTTGTGCGCCCTTGGGCAAATATCCCTTACGCTGAAACCAGTCCTCCATCGCAGCTTTCAACTCGTTCAATGGAACGTTCCTGCCGATTTCCATGGTCCCGTCGGCTGTGGGCAGGGTGTCGTCAAAGACGCTGGCGTTGGTAAAGTTACGCATGGAGAAGCTGTCGAGCCACTTTAGTGGACACGGAAGGGCCTGGCCGTTTCTGTCGTACTCCACGCGGACCCTGCGAGCGAACATAGGTTACGATTTAACCATAGAGTGGGGCTGCGAGTTGTGTGGAATCATGAACAGGAGGGCTCTTGAACAAGCGGAGAAGTCTTGTCCTAAGCGTGATCGTGCTGCTGGCGGGATCGCGCTGCTTGTGGGCGGATGACGCGGTTCGAATCCCGCAAATTGATGCAATCTTCGCCACCCTGCGGTCGAGTGACTCCCCAGGCGCTGCAGTCCTTGTCCTGAAGAACGGGCGCGCATTGTTCCAGCGCGGATACGGAGTGACCGATCTGCGCACTCTCAACAAAATCGATTCCCACACCAACTTTCGCCTGGCGTCATTCACCAAGCAATTTACGGCAATGGCAGTCATGCTGCTGGTGCACGACGGCAAGTTGCACTACGAAGATCGCCTGACGGATGTCTTTCCCGATTTTTCCGAATATGCCCGTGGCATCACCATCCGCAATCTCCTCAATCACACGTCCGGGCTGCAGGACTATGAAGATCTGATGACTCAGCCTGAGGCAAGAACACCGCCTAACCAAATTCCGCAGATCCAGGATGCCGAAGTGCTTCACTTGTTGGAGCAACAGAAGACGACCAAGTTCGCTCCTGGCACCAAATGGGCATACAGCAATTCAGGCTACGTAGTGCTCGGCCTGGTTGTGGCGAAAGCCTCAGGTCAACCGTTTGGCGAGTTTTTGCGGAAGCGTATCTTTGTGCCGTTGCAAATGAACAGCACCATTGCGTACCAGAAAGGAAAGAATGAAGTGACCCGTCGCGCCTACGGCCACAGCCGGGTCGGAGATGCCTGGCGAGAAACTGATCAAAGTCCAACTTCAGCGACGCTGGGTGACGGGGGTGTGTACTCGTCGCTGGACGATCTCGCCAAATGGGACCAGGCGTTGAACCGAAACACAGTTTGCTGAGCGAGGCCGAGATGCGGCCAGCAGTCACGCCGGTGTTGGTGCCAGAGGTTGATGAGGAAGAGAACCCCGGGAAGCCCGCGTATTACGGTTTTGGATGGTTCCTGGATCCCTACAAAGGACATGCCCGGATGTGGCACACCGGTTCTACGGTCGGATTCCGGACTGTGATCGAACGTTTTGCGGACGAGCGCTTGACCGTTATTGTGCTTTGCAACCGCACGGACCTGGAAGCAAAGGCGCTGGCGATGAAAGTCGCGGACGTGTACCTTCCCGTGAAATAAAAGGCAGTGATCCTCGGACTACTGAGCGGGTGCAGCCGGTGCCGTGGTTTCGCCAGCCCCGGTATTCACCAGGTCTTTCAATTCCTTGCTGGGCTTGAAGAAGGGAATCTTCTTGGCCGGAACTTCCACGCGGTCGCCGGTCTTGGGATTCCGTCCCACACGTGGCTTGCGTTGGCGAGTGCGGAAGCTGCCAAAGCCACGAATCTCAATCTTGTCGCCCACACGAAGTGAGCGCACGATGCTGTCAAAAATGGTTTCGACGATGACTTCACTGTCTTTGCGTGTCAACTCCGCCAGCCGGGAGACTTCGTCGATCAAATCCGCTTTTGTCATACGCTTGTTCGCTCCGTGTCAGTGATTTCGCGCCTGTGTGGTTTTGCTCGGGACCCGGGCTCCCGTGCCACATGGGCACTCATAACCTTCTCAAATTTCAGGGGTTGTGCGCAAGTGGCTTCTGGTTCTCGGGGCTGGGGGCGGTGTTCCTACTTCCACAAATAATAGAACCCCAACTGGTTCTCCATCAGCTTCTCCCGGGTAGGCAGCCACTGGGAAACGTCGCCGAACAAGAGGTCGAAGGCGGTCTCGCGGCGCCGGTCTGGATGTACCAGTACGGGCTCACCCCTGATGTTGACGGCTTTGGCCGTGTCTTCGACCGCCGCCTGGAAGTCCGCAATCTGATCGATCAAATGCAGGGAGAGCGCTTCCTGCCCGGTCCAGACCCGGCCATCGGCGATCGCTTTAATGTCGGCTTCCTTGGCGTGGCGGCCGTCGGCCACGGCCTTCACGAACTGGCCATACATATTGTCGATCAACGACTGCATGTAAGCCCGCTCGGCAGGGGTCATCTCGCGGGTGGGATCGCCAGTGTCTTTGAATTCGCCGACCTTCAGAGTCTCCGACTTGAGTTTCATCCAGCGCAGCAGGTCGCCGTAGTTGACCCATTGCGCGATCACACCGATGGAGCCTACGATGCTGCCGTTGTCAGCATAAATCTTGTTGGTGCCGGCGGAAACGTAATAGGCGCCGCTAGCCCCCACGGTTTCAATGGACGACACAATGCGTTTCTTCTTGTCGTCGCGGATGCGTTTGACCTCGCGATAAATCTCTTCTGACGCGGCTACACCGCCGCCGGGCGAGTTGACATGAATGATGATCGCTTTGATTGAGTCGTCATCGCCGAACTTCTTCAGTTGTCCGACGACGACTTTGGGATCGAGGATGACGCCTTCCAGTTCAACTACGCCAATCTTGTCGCCGAAGCGGGTGAGTGACGATTGCTCACCGCCGGCGTGCAGCGTCAGATAGACGAGCGTAAACACCGCCAGCGTGAACAGGAAGAAAGCTCCGCCACCGATAACGACCCACAGCCAGGTACGGGAACGGCCATTCTCAGGCATAAGGTGACGAGTAGTGTAGCACCGGAGAATAGTTTCTAGTTTCCAGTTGTTTGGATTGACGCCTGTAGCGAATCTATGAGCCGGTGTAGCAGGCGGCTGACTTCTCCTGAGCGGTCCATTAGGAGTTTTGAGGCTTCTGGTGAGAGATAGCCTAGATTCCCTGCGATTACCACCTGCGTTTCCAATTCGATCAGGGAACCGCGTGCTTGACCCAGGAACTGGCGGAATTCTCTCCTGGAGAGTCTGCCTTGCCCTTCGGCGTGTCCCATGCTGGCCTCCAGTTCTCTAGAAACTAGAAACCGGAAACTAGAAACTTGTCTGTGATGGGTGAACAATGACCCGCAGTGCTGCCGGAGCGATGCTGACCTCAATCGGGGTCTTGCAAACGTATTCGCCGTCGGCGTACACGTCGACGGGCTGTCCGGTTTCGATGCGCAGGCGCGAGACTTGAAGATATTCCACTTCCCGCATATAGAGATGCTTGCCCAAGTAAATCGTGGGGAACAGGCAAAACAGCTTGAATGGGTCAATGTCGCGGACGATGCAAAGGTCGAGTTGACCGTCGTCCAGCTGAGCACGTGGCGCGATTTTCATGCCACCGCCGTAGGTGGGCGTATTGGCAAAGGCAGCCAGAATGGTGGGTTTGGTTTGTGCGGGGCTCCCATCGATGCTGATTCTCATTGAGATCGGAGCAAACTGAAACATAGCTGGCAAAAGGCTCAGTGCGTATCCGCCGTGAGCGCGGAGCCATTGGGGCAGTTGGCTGGCGCGGCGGGCGACTTCAGCGTCGAGGCCGACGCCGCCGACACAGCAGAAGTAGTGTTCGCGCGACGGTTCTGACAGGGTGGCGATTTCTCCAAGATCGATGGCGCGAACGTTACTGCCGTTGGATGTGAACATCTTCCATGCTGCGAGTGCGTGTCTTGCGCTGTTTAAACCAAGGGCTCGGGCGAAATCGTTTCCGCTGCCGCACGGAACCACGAGCACAGGCAGTTGGAGTCCGACCAGGTCAGGCAGATGGCGGTGGACGGTGCCGTCTCCACCGAAGATGAGAATGGCGTCAGTGTCGTGCGGACTGCTGGGCACGCCGCCATGCCATGTGGCGTCGGAGTTTCTTTGGAATGGCCGCAGGTCTTTTTCGGAGGCGTTGGGCCCGAAGATGGCGGCAGCCCGCATGTCGGGGGAGTAGCGGCGACGATCCTACGAAATCGCGACGTTCTTGATCTTACGCCCGACACGGATGACTAAGCTGGTCGGGAGTGATAGAAAGACTTCAACCCTGGTTTCAACGTTCCCGTTGATGCTGACAGCCTTCTGCTTGATTTTCCTGGATGCGTCGCTTACGGAATCTGCGAGTCCGCACCGTGCAAGTAGCTTGTCGAATCGAACAGGCCAACTCCCGTCTTGCTGGCGAATTCCTTTCAGGCCCTCAGATTGCACCTCGGTCCGTTCGACGCTCTCTGGGGCCTCATTCTTCTGGAATTGTTTCCCCCAATCCTCCCCCGCTTTCGCCGCTGCTTCGGCGGAATGAAAGTCCGCGACCATCCGCCGTGCCAACTCCTTCTTCGCCTGCATGGGATGTACTTCCCGCTTCATCTTTTCGATGTCCGGAATCTGCACATCCGTCAGCAGTTCGTAGTATCGCCACATCATTTCGTCGGAGATCGACATGATCTTGCCGTACATTTCGAGCGGGGGCTCGTGGATGCCGACGGCGTTGCCCAGTGACTTGGACATCTTTTGCACGCCGTCGAGGCCTTCGAGAATCGGCGTGGTCAGCACAACTTGCGGCTCCTGTCCGTACGACCTTTGCAGTTCCCGGCCTACCAGCAAATTGAATTTCTGGTCGGTGCCACCGAGTTCGACGTCGGCTTCGAGTGCGACCGAGTCGTATCCCTGGGCCAGCGGATAGAGCAGTTCGTGCACCGCGATGGGCTTTTCTTCGAGGAAGCGTTTGTGAAAATCTTCGCGCTCCAGCATCTGCGAGACCGTGTATTTCGCGGCCAAGCGGATGAAGTCGTCAGCGGTGAACTTCGAAAACCAACGCCGGTTGAAATCGATGACCGTCTTGTGAGGATCGAGAATCTTGAACACCTGGGCTTTGTAGGTTTCGGCGTTCTGCTCGATCTGTTCGGGAGACAGCGGCGGGCGAGTGACGGAACGTCCGGTGGGATCGCCGATCATGCCAGTGAAATCGCCGATCAGAAAAATGATGGTGTGGCCGAGATCCTGAAAGTGTTTGAGTTTGCGGAGAACGACGGTGTGGCCGAGGTGAAGATCGGGAGCAGTGGGATCCATGCCGAGCTTGACGCGCAGCGGCTTGCCGGAAGCGCGGGACTTTTCCAGCTTGGCGCGCAGGTCGGCCTCGCGAATGATTTCCGCGGAGCCTTTTTTGATGTACGCCACTTGTTCGTCAACATCCGCGAAAGTTGGCATGGGAACGATCATTATATGCGGAGTTTGCGGCTGAAAGCTCTTAACCGCAAATGTCGCAAAGGCTCGCAAAGAGCGCAACGAGAAGCTGAATGGCGGTACCGCAAATAAGAGATAGATTCAGATGGTCAAGAAGCGTCTTCCAGGTCTTGATAATTGTTGACGAGCCGCTTGATTCCGTCTTTGAGAAGTACCACGTGGAAGTTGATCAGCAGGCCAACTGTGATGTTGAGCAGGCGAAGATGGGAGAGTAACTGTGCCTCGTCCACGGGGTGCAAGGCTTCTCGGCACTTGGTTTCAACGACAACCCTCCCTTGAACGACTAAGTCTGCTCGAAATCCACAGTCGAGTTTCACGGACTCATATATGAGGGGCACCGGTTTCTGGCGTTCTACGTGCAGGCCCAATTTGGTGAGTTCGTATGCGAGACAGGACTCATACGCCGACTCCAGCAAGCCGGGCCCGAGTCGGCGGCGGATCTTTATGGCGGATCCGATGATCTCGGGTGTGAGGTCGGTGTTCCGCACCTCAAAATCTTAAACCGCAAAGGTCGCAAAGGGGATCGCAAAGCTCGCAAAGAGTGATTTGTGATTCCCGATTTGGCAATTCTTTGCGTACTTAGCGAGGTCTTTCTTTGCGTTCTTTCCGGTAGGCTTTACTTACCGGGAGCCAGCCGCCGTCCTTTGATCTCGAACTTCTCCGCGAGCACTATGTTAATCGCTTCGCTATATGCAATGTGTTCCTGCTCCAAAATGCGGGTGGCGAGCGAGTGCTCGTCGTCGGTGTCGAGAACAGAAACAGCTTTCTGCACGATGATGGGACCATGGTCGAGTTCTTCATCCACAAAGTGAACCGTGCAACCGGTGACCTTCACCCCGTACGCGAACGCTTGTTCTTGAGCTTCGAGACCAGGGAAGGCGGGCAGCAGCGAAGGATGGATGTTAAGAATGCGATGCGGGAACTGCCGCACAAACCAGGGCGAGAGCAGGCGCATGTATCCGGCGAGGCAGACGAGGTCAGTCTTGTGTTGTTGCAATGCCGCCACAACTTCGCGATCGTGCGTTTCCCGGTCTTTACCTTTGGACGGAATGACCAGAGAAGTAAGTCCCAGGCGCTGGGCGGTGGCAATGCCGCCGGCATCAGCGCGATTGGAAATCACGATGGAAACTCGGGCATTCGGTATCTGGCCCGCTGCCACGTTCCTGGCGATGGCTTCGAAGTTCGAGCCTCGTCCTGAGAGCAGGATCCCAAGGTTCTTCATAAGAGCTGTCAGCGGTCGGCCTTCAGCTTGACCATGATAATTCACGTCCGGTTCCTGCACGGGGGCGAACGGTTGCCCCTCAGACGACCGCTCCGATATAGTTTTCTCATGTATCAAGATTTCCATGCGGCGGATCGATGGTCGAAAAAGGAAGTCCACTGCATTTACCAGGCGCTGATCGTGGCCATCGCCACCCGGCACGCCGACGCTGTGGACATAAAGTTTCTGGTGGATGGCAGGACGGTGTGGATTGCTCTCCCCCATCCGGCATGGGTGGAGTATGCGAATCGCACGGGCAAAGTGATTACCGACTCCCTGGCCATCGAGATTGCGGGCCACTACCTCAAGACTGCCTTGGAATCGGGAGAGGGGATCGGGAGAGAGATGTATTCACTGACCGTGGCGCAAACTCTCGACCATCTGGAAGCGGTAGTGAGCGAAGAGGTGGAAGTCCCCTAAGCCTTTCTGGCGCAATTGTTTGTGTGTATTGCACGCTTTCCGAAAAAGGCACGATTCTGATGTAACTTGGAAGTCTTTGCAGAAAGATGCACAATACTTAGGTCTTTCCTTCGGGCCAGATCTTTGGCCCGAACCTTCATATGGCCAGCCTAACCATGGAAGTTGAATCAGCCGCCAGCAGAAACAAGCTCCTCACGAAGTGGGTGGAGGAGCTGGCGCAGCTTTGCAAACCCAACCGCATCCATTGGTGCGACGGTTCTGCGGACGAATATCAGATGATGCTGCGGCTCATGGTCCAGACTGGGGTGGCTATCCCACTGGACGCGGTGAAACGGCCCAACAGCGTGCTGATCCGGTCAAATCCCGCGGATGTGGCCCGGGTGGAAGACCGGACCTTCATTTGCTCGCGGAGCAAAGACGATGCCGGCCCGACCAACAACTGGGAAGATCCCGCGAAGATGAAGGAGAAGCTGAGCCAGCTTTATGCCGGCTCCATGACTGGTCGGACCATGTATGTGATTCCCTACAGCATGGGGCCAATCGGATCTCCCATCGCCAAGATCGGCGTCGAGGTTACAGATTCGCCGTATGTAGTGTCCAGCATGCACATTATGGCCAGGGTAGGAAGCAAGGTGCTGGAGGCGTTGGGCGACGGAGACTTTGTCCGCGGCCTGCACTCGATTGGCGCACCGCTCAAGCCTGGTGAGCAGGATTCGACCTGGCCCTGCAACGCTGAGCACAAATACATATGCCACTTCCCGGAGACGCGCGAGATCTGGTCGTACGGTTCCGGGTACGGCGGGAATGCGCTGTTGGGCAAGAAATGCCACGCTCTGCGGATCGCATCGGTGCAGGCCAGGGACGAAGGCTGGTTGGCTGAGCACATGCTCATCCTGAAACTGGTCAGCCCAGCGGGCGGAGTGAAGTACATCACCGGGGCTTTTCCGTCTGCCTGCGGAAAAACCAATCTGGCCATGCTGATTCCGACCATTCCGGGCTGGAAGGTGGAGGCCATCGGCGATGACATTGCATGGATGAAGTTCGGCGCCGACGGTCGGCTTTACGCGATCAATCCCGAGTATGGCTTCTTTGGCGTTGCGCCGGGCACCGGCGTGAAGTCGAATCCCAATGCCATGCTGACCGTCACTCGGAATTCTATCTTCACAAATTGCGCGATGACTCCTGACGGAGACGTTTGGTGGGAAGGAATGACGGAACAGAAGCCGGCGGAGTTGATCGATTGGCTGCGGCGGCCATGGACGCCGTCGACCGGCGGCAGGGCTGCCCATCCCAACGCGCGGTTCACAACTCCCGCCAAACAGTGTCCGGTGATTGCGCCGGAATGGGAAGATCCCAAGGGAGTGCCCATTGACGCCATCCTGTTCGGTGGCCGGCGCGCGGGAATCGTTCCTCTGGTAACCGAATCCTTCAGCTGGCAACATGGCACGTTTTTAGGAGCCACCGCCAGTAGTGAGACCACGGCTGCGGCGGCAGGCAAAGTGGGAGAACTGCGGCGTGACCCGATGGCCATGCTGCCCTTCTGTGGCTACCACATGGGCGACTACTTCGCGCATTATTTGAAAATTGGCGAACGCTCGCAAAAGCTCCCGAAGGTCTTTTATGTGAACTGGTTTCGCCAGGACGAATACGGCAAGTTCCTGTGGCCCGGATATGGCGAGAACAGCCGTGTCCTGAAGTGGATTTTCGAACGCTGTGACGGCAGAGCTCATGCCACAGATACGCCGATTGGGCGGCTACCCGAGCCCGCGGATCTAGACATGCAAGGACTAAATCTGCCGGCGGCCAACCTGGCCAAGCTGTTGAGTGTGGATGTTCACGGCTGGCTGGACGAAGTGCCCCGCATCAGAGAGTACTTCGTCAAGTTCGGGGACCGGCTGCCCAAGGGTCTGCACGATGAGGTGGCGGCACTGGAGCAGCGGCTGAAAGCAGCCAAGAAGTAGTCAGACTTTCTTGATGGCGCGCACGATGGCCACGAGAATCACAGCCCCGACGATGGCCACCAGAATATTGGGCAACAGCCCACCGCTCGAGTAGATTCCCACCAGGCCAAGGATCCGGCTCCCAATAATAGCGCCCACGATGCCGAGCAAGATGTCGGTCAGTGCACCGTACCCCGAACCTTTCATGATTTTGCCGGTGGCCCAACCGGCAATCAGGCCCACGATGATTATGTAGAGCAATCCCATACCTAGCAGCATAGGTCCTCCATGGAGTGACTCGGCGTGAAACTGTATCACGGTAGACCAGAAGTCCATATAGAGGGATCATGTCGGCCGAATTCCTGCCACGCCCATCATCCTTCCGGTCACTCCTTTTTCGGCGCGATAGGAGAAAAGCAAGTCTGTCCGGCAAGCAGTGCAAAGCGGCGATACATGGATGTTTTTCCCCAATACTCCCGCGTCTATCAACTGGCGGCGATTGGCTTCGACCAGGTCCAGAAAGATGCTTGTCGGCAGCTCGCTGTGGCCAGGAGCGCGGGCCGTGAGGAACAGCAGCGGGTATTTTTCGCGGACGGGATCAGATTCCTTGACCTCGCGGAAGAGATCAGCGGCGTAGGTGAATTGGGACTCGAAGTTGTCTCGTACTTCTGTGCCCACCTGGTAGCAGCAGCCATGGATCCCCGGGCCGATGGCAGCTCTAATGTCCCGGGGCCGGGTACCGAAGCAACCGCGCATTTCACCGACCCCCTTCTCGACGATTCGGTGGACTGTCCCGCGCCAGCCGGCATGAAAAACGCCCACCGCGCCATGTTTGGTATCGACAAGCACGACCGGAAGGCAGTCGGCGGTCTGGATGGCGAGCAGAATTCCGGGTGTGTTGGTGATCAGACCGTCGCCGGCAAGCGGTTCTCGCGGTGGTTTCGATACACAATGGATGAGATCGGAATGAATCTGCCGCAGGGTGATTAGCGGCCAAAGGCGCTTCCCATCAACTGCCCCGGCCTGCCGCTGAAACTCAATCCGGTTGCGCTCCACCGCCGCATGCGAATCCTCCTTGGTGAAGCCGAGGTTCCGCGAGCGTCCGCTGTAAGCCCTGGAAAATCCGCCAGTGCGGGTCGAAAAACCGTGCACCAACCACGGAACTTGGGCAAGGGCGGGCACGGTGAGGATAGTAGAAGGTGCTTGCTTGCGGGCAGGGGGCACAGAAACATCTTAGCAATCACCTTTTCCACTTGCAGCCGTCAAACAGCTTCGTGGGTATAATTGCGGCTCACGATCCCATGAAAGGGAATCCCGAAAATCATTTTTCAAGGAGAGCAACATGCGTCCTCTGATGGCTGCTGTACTCGTCCTACTCGCGAGTTTGGGACTCGCTCAAAACCAGGCAGACTCGTCCAAGAAGCCGGCCGATCAGAAGAAGTCGCAGCCAGCCAAGGCTCCAGACAAGAAGCCAGCCGAAAATACGGCGAGCACTCCCGAACCGGCCGCGGCCTCGTCTCAGGAGGCAAAGTCGGCGGCGAAGGAGAGCTCCGGCGACAAGGATAAGGACAAAGACAAAGAAGAACACTTCGATATGACCGAGGTTGCGCCTGTCGTGACGCATCACCAGATCACGGTCAGTGGCAAGGCGCTGAAGTACACCGCGACCGCGGGACGGCTTCCCATCAAACGCGCCGACGGCAAGATTGAAGCCGAGATGTTCTTTGTGGCCTACACGCTGGACGGTCAGGATGCCAGCACCCGTCCCTTGACCTTCGCATTTAACGGCGGACCAGGATCGGCCTCCATTTGGCTACATATGGGTGCGCTCGGCCCGCGCCGGGTGGTGATGCAGCCGGACGGATTCATGCCGCCGGCACCCTACCGGGTGGAGGACAATCAGTACACGATCCTCGACAAGAGCGACCTGGTGATGGTGGACGCGATCGGCACTGGATTCAGCCGCGCGGAAGACAAGGAAATGTTCAAGAAATTCTGGGGCGTGAAGGGGGACATCGAGGCCTTCAGCGAGTTCATTCGCCTGTTCATCACCCGCAACGAACGCTGGAGTTCGCCGTTGTATCTGTTGGGCGAAAGCTACGGAACAACGCGAGCCGCGGGCGTCGCGGGCTATTTGGCGGACCGCGGCATCGCTTTCAACGGCATCACTCTGCTTTCGACGGTGTTGAACTTTCAGACTCTCGAGGACAACAAGACTAACGACCAGCCCTTCATTTTTCTGATTCCGTCATTCACCACGATCGCCGGTTACCACCACAAACTGCCGCCCGATCTTGCGGCGGACATGAGTAAGGCGCGTCAGGAGGCGGAACAATGGGCGTCGGGCGAATACGCGCAGGCGCTGTCAAAAGGGGACGCGCTTGCGGCCGAGGTACGGCAGACAGTGATCGAGCATATGGCGCGATACACCGGCTTAAGCAAGGAAGTGATCGACCAGGCCAATTTGCGGATCGATGTGGGGAAGTTCACCCACTATCTGCTGATCGATCAAAAAATCCGGGTGGGGCGGCTGGATGGCCGCTTCACCGGGCCTGATCCGGACGGCCTGCTGGACACGAACTTTTATGATCCAACTGGGTCGGCCATCGCGCCGCCCTATACTGCGGTGCTGAATAATTATGTGCGCACCGAGCTTGGCTACAAGACGGACATGCCGTACTACACCTTCGCCCAGGATGCGGGTTTTGATAAGTGGGATTGGGGATCGGCCATTCGGGGCTTCCCTGACACGGCTACGGCGTTGCGCGAAGCCATGGCCAAGAACCCATATTTGAAAATCCTGGTGATGGAAGGGTACTTCGATCTGGCGACTCCGTATTACGCCGCCAATTACACGATTGACCATCTTGACCTCAGTCCGAAGTACCGTCAAAACGTTTCGTTTGCTACGTACGACGCTGGGCACATGATCTATCTGCCGGTGGATGGACTGAAGAAGATGAAGGCCGACCAGGCGAGCTTCATGGAGAAGGCCGCGGGCCGGTAGCGCCCGGTTGCCGTGCTATCAGATTCGGCTCGCGCTTGTGCCAAGCGGTGGCTTGCTCATAGGCGTAGGCTAGCCCGAGGACGTCTGACTCTGACCACGCAGGTCCGGCGATCTGCAGCCCAATCGGCAGTCCGGTGCTGGTGAATCCGCAGGGAACGGAGATCGCAGGCAGTCCCCAGACGTTGAATGGCCGGGTATTGCGCAGCAGAACTAGTTCGCGCGGACGTAACAGGTCGGGATGTTGCTTCAGTTCGTCGAGCGGCGGCGCGGGAATCGGCACTGCCGGAGTGACTAGGAAATCCAGGTTGGAGAAAACGCTCTGGATTTCAATGCGTGCTTTCGCCAAGTCTCGCCGGGCAGCAGCGACTTGTGTCGCCGAGAAATTTTCCCCGCTGCGGATGCGGCGCAGCGTTTCTGGCTGATACAGCTCTGGACTTCTTTCAACGAACTCTCGGTGGTATGCGTAGGACTCTGCGGCTTGCAGGGTGCGATCAGTGGGGACATCGAGATTGATCTCCCGGATCACCGCGCCGAGGGTCTCCAGCACATTGAGAGCATGTTCGACGGCGGCGGCCACTTCCGCATCCAGGTCGTCGTAGAAGAATTTTCTCGGCAGGCCAATGCGGGCCGGCTTCGGTTCACTCTGAAGGCCTGCCAGATAGTCAGGGACGGGAGTATCAACGCTGGTCTCATCTTGCGGATCAAATCCGGCGATCGCTTGCAACAGCACTGCAAGATCAGAAACTGTTCGGCCTATGGGGCCCACGTGGTCGAGCGACTGGGAAAGCGGAATCACGCCTCGCGCGCTCACTCGCCCGAAAGTGGGTTTGATTCCAACCACTCCGCATTGGGCTGCTGGTTCACGGACGGAGCCAGCAGTGTCCGTACCAATGGCTCCGTAACCAAGGCCGGCGGCCACGGCCGCCGCCGATCCTCCCGACGATCCCCCAGCGATGTGGGCGGGATTCCAAGGATTATGCACTTCGCCGTAGTAGCTGATCATCGAGCTACCACCGTAGGCGAACTCGTGAAGATTTTGTTTTCCTAAGAACACCGCGCCGGCATTCCTTAGGCGTCGGACAACTTCTGCGTCCTGGGTTGGAACCCTGTCTTTGAAAAATGCGCTGGCAGCGGTGGTGCGGGTGCCGGCGGTATCGAGAAGGTCTTTCAGTCCGAGAGGAATTCCGTGCAGTGGCCCACGCCACTGGCCCTGCTGAATCTCGGATTCGGCTTGTTTCGCCTGCTCTAGCGCCGAATCTGTGGTCACTGTGATGAAGGCATTGAGTACGGGATTCAACTTGGCAATCTTCGCCAAGCAGTCCCTCGCCAGATCCACGGGGGAGAGTTCCCGATTGCGCAACCGTTGGCCAACTTCCAGAATGGAGGTCAACATGAGCCCTGGTGAAAACTTGTACGAGGGTGTTCGTGCCGATTGCACGAAGGCCTATAATCTTACAATCTGTCTTCTCCGGAGGTGTGAGGAAAACCCATGGCCCAGATGACAGCCACGCCCGTGACCACGCAAGGATTTCTCGTAGATGGCAAGTGGGTTGAAGAAGGTGATCCGGTCGAGATTCGGGCGCCCTACGATCGCAGCGTCATTGGGCGGGTGTTTCAGGGGCGTCGAGAACACGCCGAGGCGGCCATCGCCGCCGCCGTAAAGGCTTTTGGTACTACGCGCCGCTTGCCGGCTTTCGAACGGCAACGCATGCTGCGCCGCGTGGCTCAGGGACTCACCCAACGCAAAGAAGAGATTGCTCATACCATGGCGCAGGAGGCGGGCAAGCCCATCAAAGCCGCGCGCACGGAAGTGGAGCGCAGCATCTTTACCTTCACGGTGGCAGCAGAAGAGAGCACGCGCATTTATGGCGAGTATCTTCCGCTGGATTGGCAGGAATATACCGTCGGACGCTGGGGAATCGTAAAGCGCTTTCCGCTGGGTCCGATTGCGGGCATTACTCCCTTCAATTTTCCGCTCAATCTGGTGGCACACAAGGTGGCTCCCGCTATTGCCGCTGGTTGCACTCTGGTGATCAAGCCCGCACCACAAACTCCCTTTACTGCCCTGCTGCTGGCGGAGGTGGTACAGCAGGCCGGCTGGCCAGACGGGGCGCTGAACGTGCTTCCACTTTCGAATGAGGACGCTGGGTTGCTGGTGACCGACGAGCGTTTGAAGATGATCAGTTTTACGGGCAGTGCGGCCGTGGGCTGGGACATCAAACGGCGGGCAGGCAAGAAGAAAGTTGTCCTGGAACTGGGCGGAAATGCGGGAGTGATCGTCCATAGTGACGCCGACGTGGCCTTTGCGGCGGAACGCTGTGTGTCGGGCGGCTTTGTGTATGCCGGGCAGACCTGCATTTCGGTGCAGCGCATCCTGGTGGAGCGGTCGGTCTGCGGGAAGTTCACCGACGCGCTGGTGGCTGGAGTGAAGAAACTCAAGAGTGGAGATCCGCTGCAAGAATCAACCGAAGTGGGGCCGTTGATCCGGGAGAGTGACGCGATTCGTGCCAGCGAGTGGATCCAGGAAGCAGTCGCCGGAGGCGCCAGGGTGCTTATCGGCGGGCAGCGCCGGGGTTCGATGCTCGAACCCACCGTTCTGACCGGCACGCGCTTCGAGATGAAAGTGAATTGCCAGGAGATTTTTGCTCCGGTAGTAACGGTTGAGCCTTACGACGACTTTTACGATGCCATCCGGCAGATCAACCGCTCGTCCTATGGTCTGCAAACCGGTATCTTCACGCGGGACGCCAAGCTGCTGTTCAACGCGTACGAGGAGCTGGAAGTGGGCGGCGTGATCGCCGGCGACGTGCCCACTTTCCGTATTGACCACATGCCTTATGGTGGCATCAAGGATTCCGGATTGGGAAGGGAGGGGTTGCGTTATGCCATTGAAGAAATGACCGAGCCCCGGCTTTTGGTAATGAACTTGCGGTAGGGGTTTCAATTGATTCGGGTCTGGAAGGGTGTCAGGAAAGATTTCCGCTAATGTTTTCTTCGGTTGAGCAAGCCACGATTTGAAACTGATATAATCCGTTGTTTCCAAACCCAAGTTCACAAGCGTTTGACTGCGACAGCTCATGCGGTTCCACAAAAGCACCGGGGTGAGAGGCTCCTCCCCGCTGCACTGAAAGCTCTGACTGATGCAGATTTTTCATCGCAGTACGAACACAATTTCTCGCGCCACGATTTACGGAGCTGTCTTCCTGATCGCCGCGCTATTGTGGGCGGTACTGGAATTGCAACGTTCGCCATACATTACCTATGCGAAAGTCGCCCGCCCACAGCCGGCGCCTTTTAGCCACCAGCATCACGTAGCCGGACTGGGGATTGATTGCCGTTACTGTCATACCTCGGTAGAAACCTCGAGTTTTGCCGGCATCCCGCCAACCAAGACTTGCATGAATTGTCATTCTCAGATTTGGACGGGCGCGCCTCTGCTCGAACCGGTGCGGGAGAGCTTCCGCAGCGGCAAGTCGCTGGTGTGGACGCGGGTGAACGATCTTCCCGACTTTGTGTATTTCAATCACAGCATTCACATTAACAAGGGTGTCGGTTGCAACACCTGCCATGGGCCGGTGGATCGTATGCCCCTGATGTATAACGAATATTCTCTGCAGATGGAGTGGTGCCTGGATTGTCACCGTGATCCGGCGAAGAACTTGCGCCCGCGCGACCAGGTTTTCAATATGCGTTACGAACCACCTTCGACTTTGAAGCCGGTTACGATGGACGGCAAAGAATATACGGACCAGACGTCACTGGGGAAGGATTTGGTCCAGAAATACAAGTTGAGGACGGTGACCGATATTACGAGTTGTTCGACCTGTCACCGGTAGCCATGCGTATGAAGATGGAAGAACAAGACGGAACCGGACGTCCCGAAGCGGTTTGCCCAAGCAAGAAGTCCACGCTTGATCTGGACGCCGCCCGCAGCGCTCTGGCCGAGACGCAAGGGCCGGAGTTCTGGCGCAGCCTGGAAGAACTTGCAGGCAGTCCTGAGTGGCAGGAAATGATGCATCGGGAGTTTCCCAAGGGCGCCTCGGAGTGGCTGGACTCGGTTTCGCGGCGCGGCTTCCTAAAGTTGATGGGAGCGTCGCTGGCGATGGCGGGCATGACGGCCTGCACCAAACAACCGCTGGAGCCGATCGTTCCTTACGTGCGGCAACCGGAGGAGTTGATCCCCGGCAGGCCGATGTTTTACGCCACGGCGTTCACCCTGGGCGGATATGCGTCGCCACTGCTGGTGGAAAGCCACATGTATCGGCCCACCAAGATTGAAGGGAACGACAAGCATCCGGCGAGTCTCGGCGGGACCGACATATTCGCGCAGGCGTCGATTCTCGAGATGTACGACCCCGATCGCTCCCAGACCATCAACAATCTGGGCGAAGTGCGCACCTGGGGAAACTTCCTGGAGGCGATCCGCGGGCCACTGAACGCGCAGAAGGCAGTGCAGGGCGCGGGAATCCGCATTCTGACGCGAACCGTTTCGTCGCCCACATTGGCGGACCAGATGCGTGGGCTGCTGAAAATGTTTCCGCAGGCGAAATGGCATGTGTATGAGCCGCTGAATCGCGACAATGTTCTGGAAGGCGCGAAACTCGCCTTCGGCCAGCCAGTTGAGACGCAGTACAAGCTGGAAAACGCCGATGTCATCGTCTCGCTCGACGCGGATATTCTCTCGGCAGGGTTCCCGGGGAATGTGCGTTACATTCGAGATTTCGCTAAACGGCGGGAGCCGGATTCGGGCAAGATGAGCCGGTTGTACGTGGTCGAGAGCACTACGAGTGCAACTGGAGCGAAGGCGGATCATCGGTTGCCGGTGCGTTCTAGCGAGATCGAGCGCGCCACGCAGGTGCTGAACAAGTTTGTGGAGCAGGGCCATCCGTCGGACGTTTTGAGTGGCCAGGAAGAAAAATTTCTGGCGGCGATGGCGAATGACTTAAGGGCTCATCGTGGATCGAGTGTCGTGATCACTGGCGATCATCAGCCTCCGGTAGTTCATGCACTGGCACACGCTATCAACCAAGCGCTGGGCAACGTTGGCAAGACGGTCTTCTACACCGATCCCGTGGATGCCAATCCGATCAATCAGACCGAATCGCTGAAAGACCTGGTCGCCGACATGCGTGGCGGCAAGGTGGACATGCTGGTCATAATCGGTGGCAATCCTGCCTACGATGCGCCCGCGGACTTCGGTTTTGCCGACGCGCTTAAGAACACCAGCATTCCGCTGCGTGTGCATCTCGGACTCTATCAGGACGAGACCGCCGAGCTTTGCCACTGGCATATCAACGAGTCGCACTATCTCGAAGCTTGGGGAGATGCTCGTGCCCATGACGGCACGGTGAGCATCGTGCAGCCGCTGATTGCGCCGCTTTACAGCGGCAAGAGCGCGCAAGAACTCTTGGCTACGTTGGCAGGTCCCGAGGTGAGCAGTCACGATGCCGTCCAGGGCTATTGGAAGAAGCAGCATCCGGGTGCGGATTTTGAAATGTTCTGGCGAAAGTCTTTGCAAGATGGATGGGTTGAGGGCACGACTTTTGCTGCGAAGCAAGTCAGCGTCAGGCCACTCCCTAGCATGCCAGCGCTGGCTGGCGTGGCGCAGAACGCCATCGAGATCAACTTCCGCCGCGATCCCTCGATTCACGACGGCCGTTTCTCCAACAACGGCTGGTTGCAAGAACTGCCCAAGCCGATGTCGAAGATGACCTGGGACAACCCGGTGTTAGTCGGCCCGGCCATGGCAGAACGGTTGGGGCTGAAGTCCGAAGACATGATCGAGATCGAACTCAACGGGAAGAAAGTTGCTGCTCCAGTTTGGGTTCAGGCCGGCCATCCCGACAATTCGATCACCGTGTCTCTGGGCTACGGTCGGCGGCGAGCGGGACGCGTTGGGACTGGTGCAGGTTTCGACTTCTATGCTCTGCGTTACAGCGCCACACCATGGGTCGCAGCGGGCGTGAATGTTGTGAAGACCGGCGAAACGTACAAACTGGCTACGACTCAGGGCTACCAGACGATGGACACGCCCACTGGCGCGCGGCCCCTAGTGCGAACCGCGAGCCTGGAGGAATATAACAAAGAGCCGGATTTCGCGCGGGAAGAAGAACCGCCGAAAGATCTAACGCTCTACAAGCCGTATCCATACGAGAAAGAGCCGTACGCCTGGGGCATGGCGATTGACCTGAACGCCTGTGTGGGTTGCAACAACTGCATTGTGGCTTGCCAATCGGAAAATAACATTGCGGTCGTAGGCAAGGAACAGGTCGTTCTCGGCCGACACATGCACTGGCTGCGCGTGGACGCCTATTACCAGGGCGACCGCGACAATCCCAAAGCTTATTTCCAGCCCGTGCCCTGTATGCAATGCGAGAACGCGCCTTGCGAGGTCGTGTGCCCCGTGGGCGCGACCGTGCATAGCAGCGAAGGTTTGAATGACATGGTCTACAACCGCTGCGTGGGGACGCGCTATTGCTCCAACAATTGTCCCTACAAGGTGCGGCGCTTTAACTTCCTGCTGTTTCAGGACTGGGAGACGCCCCAGTTGAAGATGATGCGCAATCCCGACGTCAGCGTGCGCAGTCGTGGGGTGATGGAAAAGTGTACGTACTGCGTGCAACGTATCAGCGAACACCGCATCGATTCCGAGCGCGAAGACCGCAAGATCCGAGATGGCGAATTGCAGACCGCGTGCCAACAATCGTGCCCGGCCAACGCTATCGTCTTCGGAAATATCAATGACCCTGACAGTCGGGTATCGAAGCTCAAGTACAATCCGCGAAATTACAGCTTGTTGGCAGACCTGAACACGCGGCCGCGGACGACTTACCTGGCGGAAATACGGAACCCCAATCCTGAGTTGGAAAGCACCAAGGGTTAGCAGAGGAGAGAAGTCAGAGAGTGGACGAACGAAGCGAACCAACGACCGGTACCCGGGCTCCCGTCATCGAGCCGGGGCATACCTTTGCAACGGTTACGGACAAGATCAGCTCTATTGTTCTGACGCGTCCGACGTCGAGCGGGTGGTTCATCGGGTTCGGTGTGGCTTTTCTTCTGACCATGATGATGCTGTACGCGATTGGTTTCTTGTTTGTCCGCGGCATCGGCATCTGGGGCGTGACCATTCCCATCGGTTGGGGCTTTGCCATCGTTAATTTTGTGTGGTGGATCGGCATTGGCCATGCCGGCACGCTGATCTCCGCTATATTGCTGCTGTTGCGCCAATCCTGGCGCAACTCGATCAACCGCTTCGCTGAGGCTATGACGCTGTTTGCCGTGTCTGCCGCCGGCATCTTTCCTTTGATTCACGTGGGCCGGCCCTGGCTGGCTTACTGGCTGTTCCCGTATCCCAATTCCATGGGAGTGTGGCCGCAGTTCCGTAGTCCGCTGATCTGGGACGTGTTCGCGGTCTCCACCTATGCCACGATTTCGTTGCTGTTCTGGTTTGTAGGTCTGATTCCCGACCTGGCGACGCTGCGGGACCGCTCGACCCATCGAGGCGCCAAAATCATTTACGGGATCCTTGCCATGGGGTGGCGCGGTTCGGCGCGGCACTGGGATCGCTACGAAACCGCTTATTTGCTGCTGGCCGGGTTGGCCACGCCGCTGGTGCTTTCCGTGCATACCGTGGTGAGTTTCGATTTCGCGGTCGGCATCGTACCCGGCTGGCACACTACGATTTTTCCGCCGTATTTCGTCGCAGGCGCCATCTATTCCGGCTTCGCCATGGTGCTGATGCTGGCGATTCCCATCCGTAAGCTTTACGGACTGGAGGATTTCATCACCGAACGCCACTTGCAAAATTCCGCCAAGGTTATGTTGGCCACCGGACTGATTGTGGCGTATGGCTATGGAATCGAAGCTTTCATGGGTTGGTACAGCGGAAATCGCTACGATGCCTTCACCATGTGGAACCGGTTGCATGGACCCTACAAGTGGGACTACTTCGCGCTCCTGCTGTGCAATATCGTGATTCCGCAGGTGCTGTGGATCAAGAAGCTGCGCAGCAATCCGCTGGCGCTCTTTTTGATTTCGGGCGTCGTCCTGGTCGGCATGTGGCTGGAGCGCTTCATTATCGTAGTAGTCAGCCTGCACCGTGACTTCTTGAATTCCTCCTGGGGCATGTACTACCCCACGCGTTGGGATTGGATGACTTTCATCGGCACCATTGGCATGTTCCTGGCCGCAATGTTCCTGTTTGTGCGCATCCTTCCCATGATTTCGATTTTCGAGATGCGCACCTTGCTGCCTGAGGCGGAGGTGAAGGAATGAAGCGAGCCCCGATTTACGGGACAATGGCGGAGTTCGACTCTCCCACCGCTCTGGTCGCTGCCGCTCACCGCACTCACCAAGCCGGATATCAGAAAGTGGATGCGTACAGTCCGTTTCCCATCGAAGGTCTAGCCGAGGCGGTTGGATTTCACAAGAACCGGGTGCCGCTGGTAACGCTGATCGGAGGCTTGATCGGCGGGCTTTCGGGATATCTGCTGCAGTACTGGATCTCGACCAGCAGTTACCCGGTGAACGTTGGCGGCAAGCCCTATCACTCATGGCCCGCGTTCATCATCGTGACTTTTGAAATGACAATCCTCTTTGGCGGGATCTCCGCCGTTTTCGGCATGCTGGCGTTGAATGGGCTGCCCATGCCTTATCACCCGGTATTTAACGTGCCGCGCTTTGCCTTTGCCAGCAAGGACAGGTTTTTTTTGATTGTGTTCGCCTCTGATCCCAAGTACAGCCAGGCGGAGACTCGTCGCTTCCTGGAGAGTTTGGGAGGGCGGGCGATCTCGGAGGTCCCCGACTAGAACATGCGGGCCTTGCAGAGAATATTGCCGCTGGGATTGCTCGCCGTGCTGGCAGGATGCCGCCAGGATATGCACGACCAGCCGCGATTCAAGCCGCTGGCGCGCAGCGATTTCTATGCTGACCTGCGCTCGGCGCGGGCGCCAGTTGAAGGCACAGTGGCTCGGGGCCAACTCCATGAGGATTCGTATTTCTACACCGGCAAGGTGGGAAACGATCCCGGCGACTACATGCCGTTTGCGGTGAACGAAGAAGTGCTGGCGCGGGGACGTGAACGCTTCAACATCTACTGTGCCCCTTGTCACTCGCAGTTGGGAGATGGCAACGGAATGATCGTTCAGCGCGGGTTCCGCAAGCCGCCTTCCTATCACACTGAGCGACTGCGGAAGGCGCCACTGGGGTATTTCTTCGATGTGATGACCAATGGGTTCGGCGCCATGCCAGAGTACGCTTCACAGATTCCGGTGCGAGATCGGTGGAACATCGTTGCCTATATCAGGGCGTTGCAGTTGAGCCAGAATGCAGCAGCGGCTGATGTCCCGGCTGGGCAGAAGGTGCCCTCACTGCCGCCGGTGTTCCGCGGTGATCCAGGATCCGGCGCAACGCTGCCGGAGATTCAGCAAACGGTTGAAGCAGGAAACGGAGAAGAGCAGAAATGAGCGCGGCACGGGCGAATCAGCTCGATACCATGGCTCCGCCGGTGGCCCGGACCATCCAGGGACGCTCACTGGTGATCGGCCTGATTTTTGCCGCGATTGCCGTAGGGGGCGCCTTTCTGCGCCCGGAGGAGTTCTTCCGCGGTTATTTGCTCGCCTACATGGCTTGGCTGGGCGTGACCCTGGGATCCATGGTGATTCTGATGATCCGCCATCTTACCGGTGGCGGCTGGGGCACGGTGATTCGGCGGATCCTGGGGGCGGCGATGCGCTGCGTGCCGCTGATGACAGTTTTGTTTGTGCCCATCCTGTTTGGGCTTCCCCGGCTTTATGTCTGGGCAAGGCCATTGGACTCGATCGCTGACAAACATCTCCGCGAGCACTTGCAGGAGATCACAAAATCGTACCTTTCGGTCAATGGGTTTGTTGTGCGGGCCGCGATCTACTTCGTCATCTGGAACCTGCTGTCCTTCTTCCTGACAAAGTGGTCGCGTGAGCAGGACCAGCCGCCCCTGCGGGACAACAAGCGTTTCAAAGTACTGAGCGGACCCGGATTGATTTTGTACGCCTTCACGGTGTCGTTTGCCGCCATCGACTGGGTGATGTCGATTGATCCCAGTTGGATTTCAACCATCTATGGCCTGGTGATCCTCATTGGGCAATTGCTCTCGGCCATGTGTTTTGCCGTGGTGGTGGAGCGAATTCTGGTGAAGTACAAGCCGATGTCAGAGTGGCTTAAGCCGGAGTTTGTGCACGACCACGGAAAGTGGATGCTGACCTTCATCATGGTGTGGGCATATTTCTCATTCTCGCAGTGGCTGATCATCTGGGCGGGCAACCTGCCGGATGAAATCACCTGGTATATGCGTCGACTGAACGGCGGCTGGGGCTTTGTCGGCCTGTGGCTGGTGGTGTTCCACTTTGCAGTGCCCTTCGTGATTCTGCTCTCACGCTCGTTCAAGCGCGACATAAAGCGAATGGTCTGGCTGGCCACTTGGATGTTGCTGATGCGCTATCTGGACTTGTTCTGGAACATCGAGCCAAATTTTTCGCAGCGATTGACTGTGACCTGGGCCGACGTCGTACTACCCGTGGCAATGGGGGGACTGTGGTTGTGGTTTTTCTTCCGCAATCTGAATTCAATACCGCTCTTGCCGGTGCATGACGTCGACGCCAGCGAAGTTTTGGAGCCAAGCCATGGCTGAGCCGGGGAAACACCAGCCCGAGGCAGCGGGGTTCGAGCGCCAGGACTTGAGTCCGCGTGGTGTCTATGTCTTTCTCGTCGGACTGGCAGCGGTCATGGCTGTGGTAGCGGTTCTGCTGTGGGTTGCCTACCATGCGATGGATGCGTACGAGAGCCAGCATCAACCTTCACAGAGTCCCTTGGTGCCACAAACGCAGGTTGACACACGTCAAGTGTCACCTGACGTGATCAACGCATTTCCGCAGCCGCGTTTGGAGAGAAACGAACGGTTGGAGATCAACGAGTTCAGGCTGCGGGAAGAACAGGCTCTTGAGAGTTACGGTTGGGTGGATCAGAAGGCGGGCGTGGCGCGCATTCCAATTGACCGGGCCATGCAGTTGATCGCACAGCGCGGGTTGCCGACCACGCCGAAAACCGGAAGCGTTCCGCCTTCAGAGGTGAATGTCGTGAATCAGGCGGTGCAGGGGGCCGATAACAGCCAACTGCGGCGGTCAAAAGGCAAGAAGCAGTGATAGTGATGAAGATAACAAGACACAACCTCGCGAGACTGATGGTCACTTCGATCCTCAGTGCTACCTCACTGGTAACAGCCGCTTTTGGTCAGGGGATGACGCAAGGGATTATGTCGCCACCGGCCAATATGCGGCCGCCGGGGTTAAAGAGTGTGGGCATCGAGCAACACCTGAACGATCAGATCCCACCCGATCTCGCCTTTCGCGACGAGACTGGGAAACCGGTTCGCCTGGCCGACTATTTTGGCACGAAGCCGATGATCTTGAATCTGGTCTATTACCAATGCCCCATGCTGTGCGGAGAAGTCTTGAGTGGACTGGAAAGCGCATTGCGGGTGCTGAAATTCGATGTTGGCAAGGAGTTCGACGTCCTCACCGTGAGCTTCGATCCCAAAGAGACCCCAGAAATGGCAGCTGCGAAAAAGGCGGAATTCCTGAAGCGTTACGGCCGAGCCGGCGCCGCCGAAGGCTGGCATTTCCTGACGGGACCGCAGGTCTCCATCGATGCGCTGACCAAGGCCTCGGGTTTCGACTACGAATACGATCCCAAGACCGGACAGTTCGCGCATGCTACCGCCATCATGATTCTCACACCCGGAGGCAAGATCGCGCAGTACTACTACGGAGTTGAGTTTGCGCCGAAGGACTTGCGCCTGGGGTTGATTCAGGCGTCGCAAAACAAGATTGGGAGCATCGTGGATGAAGTGTTGCTCTACTGCTACCACTACAACCCGGACACGGGAAAATACGGCGCGATTGTCAGCAGGATTATGAAGATTGCCGCCGGCGCGACCGTTTTCATACTCGGCACTTTTCTGATTGTGATGTTTCGCATGGGATCGCTGTCAGAGTCGAAGCACACCAAGCGAGCGATGTAAATTATGTTCGATAATCTTCCACTTTGGCCAGTGCGCGCCTCTACCGGGGCGGGGAATGTAGATGCTCTCTACATTTTCCTGGTGCTATTGGCCACATTCATGAGTGTGGCCATCTTCTCAATGATTCTGGTGTTCGCGCTGCGCTATCGGCGTCAAGCCGGCCGTGAGGCCGAACAGATTGAAGGTTCCAACGCTTTGGAGATTACCTGGTCGGTGGTTCCGCTGGGAATCTTTATGGTCATCTTCGCCTGGGGTGCGGTGATTTATTTTCAGGAGCGGACTCCGCCCCGGAATGCGACTGAAGTGTATGTCGTTGCGAAGCAATGGATGTGGAAACTCGAACACGTCGAGGGCCAGCGGGAGATCAACGAGCTGCACGTCCCGGTCGGCCGCGATATTGAGCTGATCATGACTTCGCAGGACGTAATCCACAGTTTTTATGTGCCCGCTTTCCGCATCAAGCAGGACGTACTGCCGGGACGCTATACCACAGCGTGGTTCCGTGCCATCAAGCCGGGCGTGTATCACTTGTTTTGCGCGGAATACTGCGGCTCGCAGCATTCGGGAATGATTGGGCAGGTCGTAGTGATGGAACCCGCGCAATATCAAGCATGGTTGTCGGGTGGGAACACGTCAGGCTCCTTGGCTGCGAACGGCCAAAGCATTTTTCAGCAGCTGGGGTGTGTAACCTGTCATCGCTCTGACACTCAGGGCCGCGGTCCCAACCTCGCGGGAGTTTTCGGCAAGCCGGTGCAGTTGGAAGACGGGCGGACGGTGCTTGCGGACGAGAACTACATACGCGAATCGATCTTGAGTCCGAGCGCCAAGGTGGTAAGCGGATTCAAGCCGATCATGCCGGTTTTTCAGGGGCTGGTCAGTGAAGAACAGCTGACTGAACTGGTGGCATATGTCAAATCATTGAGCCCATCGCCATCAGGAGCGGTGGCGGGTGCCAGGCCCGCTTCCGGCGGAACAACGCAGGAGCCCAAGGAATAGTTATGGCCAGTGCAGTCATTACTCCCGAACGCGAGAACTACCTCAATCAGGAATATGGCATCCGGTCGTGGCTGCTGACTACGGACCACAAGCGGATCGCATTGCTTTATCTGGTATCGATCACGTTCTTTTTCTTTATCGGGGGATTTTTCGCCCTGCTGATTCGGCTCGAGCTGCTGACTCCCGCCGGCGATCTGGTACAAGCCGATACCTATAACAAGCTTTTCACCATGCACGGCCAGGTCATGGTTTTCTTTTTCCTGATTCCATCCATCCCCGCCGTGCTCGGCAATTTTCTGGTGCCACTGATGATCGGCGCCAAGGACCTGGCGTTCCCCCGCATCAATCTGTTGAGCTGGTATCTCTACATTATTGCCGGGGTCATGATGTTGCACTGCATTGTGACTGGCGGGGTTGATACCGGATGGACCTTCTACACCCCTTTCAGCACCGCTTTCAGCAATACCAAGGTGATTGAGGCGGGCCTTTCGATTTTCGTGGCCGGATTTTCCTCGATTCTCACCGGCCTGAACTTCGTGGTCACGATCCATCGTATGCGGGCGCCGGGAATGACTTGGTCGCGGTTGCCGCTGTTCATCTGGGCTCACTACGCAACCAGCATCATTCAGCTCTTGGGCACGCCGGTATTAGCGGTCACGCTGGTTCTGGTGGTGTTTGAACGGCTGTTTCACCTGGGAATCTTCGATCCCGCGCGCGGGGGAGACCCTCTACTTTTTCAGCATCTGTTCTGGTTCTATTCTCATCCCGCGGTTTACATCATGATTTTGCCGTCGATGGGCGTAGTGGCGGAAATTGTGCCGTGTTTCTCCCGCAAACGGATCTTTGGTTACAAGGCGATTGCGCTGTCCAGCATCGCCATAGCCGTATTCGGCTTTCTGGTGTGGGCACACCACATGTTCGTGGCCGGAATGTCGCTTTACTCGGCATTGATTTTTTCCGCGTTGAGCTACCTTGTGGCGGTGCCATCAGCGATCAAAGTGTTCAACTGGACCGCAACCATGTACAAGGGCTCAATTACGTTTTCCACGCCTATGCTGTACGCCTTCGGATTTATCGGACTCTTCACCATGGGAGGGTTGACCGGGTTGTTCTTAGCGGCTCTGGGAATCGACGTTCACGTTACCGATACCTATTTCGTAATTGCCCATTTTCATTACATCATGGTGGGCGGGGCGGTCATGGGTTATCTGGGCGGAATGCACTACTGGTGGCCGAAGATCTCGGGGCGTCTGTATCCGGAGTGGCTGGGCAAGTTTGCGGCGCTGATCGTTTTTTTGGGATTCAACCTGACGTTCTTTCCGCAATTTATTCTGGGCTACATGGGGATGCCCCGGCGTTATTGGCAATATCCGCCGGAGTTCCAGGTGCTGAATGTGCTCTCCACCGCTGGTTCCACGATTCTGGCGGTGGGATACGTGCTGCCCATGGTGTACTTCCTGTGGTCGATGCGTTACGGCAAGCTGGCTGACGATAATCCCTGGGGCGCAGCCGGACTGGAGTGGCAAACTACCTCGCCGCCCCCAACTTTGAATTTTGAGGTAGAGCCGGAAGTGACCTGGGAAGCCTACAACTACGATCAGATTCCCGCGCCGTCCGAGGAGGTTTCGGTTTGAGCAATAGTCCAGTCGCAGCCGAACGTCACGGCCCGGAACTGCGTCATCACTTTTCGACCGCCGAGCAGCAGCGCGACGCGGCGTCGCTCGGCATGTGGCTGTTCCTCGGCACCGAAATCATGTTCTTCGGGGGGATGTTTCTCGCCTACCTGGTCTATCGCTTGTGGTATTTCAACGAATTCGCGGCCGGCAGCCGTAGCTTGGACATCTGGATGGGAACCGTCAACACCATCGTTCTTATCTGCAGCAGTTTGACCGTCGCGCTGGGGGTGCGCGCCGCGCAGATGGGCAAACGAAAGCTGCTGGTGATTCTGCTGGTGCTCACCCTGATCTTCGGCTTGGCTTTCCTGGGCATCAAGGGCGTGGAGTGGTACGCGAAATACAAAGAACACCACATTCCGGGAATGTCTTTCGACGCCGGAGACTTGGTTCGCGATTATCCTCAGATTCACATTGACCAATCGCACGAGCAGATTTATTTCTCCCTTTATTTCGCTATGACCGGTCTGCATGCCCTGCACATGATCATTGGTGTGGGAATGTTTACCTATTTGCTCTACCACTCCGTCAAAGGACGCTACGGGCCGGAATACTACACCCCGATTGAACTGGGCGGGCTGTACTGGCACTTTGTCGACGTTGTCTGGATCTATCTTTTTCCATTGCTGTATCTGATCGACCGCAAGCCGCTGGGGTGAGCCGCCATGTCTGAACACGTTCTTTCGAGCAAGATGTATTACGGCATTTGGATCGCGCTGATGATCCTGACTGTTGTGACGGCACGAGTCGCATTTATCGACCTCGGCGCGTTCAATACCGTGGTAGCGCTGGTGATCGCCACCTGCAAAGCCTTGCTGGTGGTGTTGTTCTTTATGCACGTGAAATACGCCAGCGAGAAGTTGACCAAGATGGTGATCGTGGCGTCGATTTTCTGGCTGCTGCTTCTACTGCTTTTGAGTTTGGCGGACTATGGCACGAGGTATGCGAGACACGGGTAATTCTGTTGCCCGTCAAACTGCCGAAGGCAAAGCGGATAGAACTGATCCGCATCCAGGCGGCGATCTCACCATCCACCGTTTGGTGTATCCCGCTCAGCCATTTACGAGATAGCTCCAAATCCTCTACTCTGAATTCTCTCCATGCCGGACAATTTCGCCGTACTCGCTCACGCATCGAAATCTGCGCAAGTCGACGCTACCGCCCTGGCCGTCGCTCTCAAACGCGAACTGCGGGGTGAAGTGCGTTTCGATGACGGCAGCCGTGCGCTCTACGCTACCGATGGATCCAACTACCGGCAGGTACCGATCGGGGTAGTTCTGCCGCGTGACGTGGATGATGTTGTCGCCACTATCGCGTCGGCGCGGGAATTCGGTGCGCCGATCTTATGCCGTGGCGGAGGGACCTCGCTGGCGGGACAGTGCTGCAACGTTGCCGTGGTGCTCGATTTCTCGAAGTACATGGCGAAGATCCTGGAAGTCGATCCTGCCAGCCGTATCGCTCGAGTTCAGCCTGGGGTAATACTGGATAACTTGCGCAACGCGGCGGAGCGACATCATCTGACCTTCGGGCCTGATCCGGCCACCCACGATCGTTGCACCCTCGGCGGCATGATTGGCAACAACTCCTGCGGCGTGCATTCGGTGATGGCGGGCAAGACCGACGACAACATTGAGGCGCTGGAAATCCTGACTTATGACGGTCTACGGATGCGAGTCGGCCAGACGTCCGAAGAGGAACTGGAACGAATCATTCGCGAAGGCGGTCGTCGTAGTGCAATCTACGGCGGTTTGAAGACGCTGCGAGATCGCTACTCCGCTCTGGTTCGCCAGCGCTATCCGAACATTCCTAGACGGGTCTCAGGATACAACCTGAATTATCTTCTTCCCGAAAACGGGTTTCATGTGGCCCGGGCGTTGGTGGGATCGGAAGGGACGTGCGTCACGGTGCTCGAAGCGGCTTGCCGTCTGGTAGAAAGCCCGCCCGAACGAGTGCTGCTGGTTCTCGCGTATGCCGACATTTTTCAGTGTGCTGATCGGGTTCCGGAAATTATGGCCCACGGGCCCATCGGGCTCGAAGGCGTAGATCACTTGCTGGCCGAATACACCCGGCGTAAAGGGATCAACTCCGAGGGGCTTGCTTTGCTTCCGCAGGGCGGAGGATGGTTACTGGCAGAATTCGGCGGGACTACGCAGGCGGAGGCGAAATCACAAGCACAGAAGTTGATGCAAGCGCTGTCACGAAGCCCCAACCCTCCGCAGATGAGATTGTTCACCGACAAGCAGCAGATGAAGCGAGTCTGGGAAGTGCGGGAATCGGCTTTGGGCGCGACCTCTCACGTTCCCGGCGAACCTCTGGAGTGGGAAGGCTGGGAAGATTCGGCGGTGACTCCAGACAAACTCGGGAACTATCTGCGTGACCTGACGAAATTAATGACCGGCTATGGCTACCACAGCGCCATGTACGGACACTTTGGGCACGCCTGCGTCCATATGCGCATCAATTTCGATCTGCAGTCGGTCGCGGGCATCGCAAGCTATCGCAAGTTTGTTGAAGAAGCTGCCGACATGGTGGTCGGCTATGGCGGATCACTGTCCGGTGAGCACGGCGATGGGCATTCCCGAGCGGAGTTGTTGCCACGGATGTTTGGGCCGGAACTGGTGCAGGCATTCCGCGAGTTCAAGGCACTGTGGGACCCGGAGTGGAAAATGAATCCGGGAAAGGTGGTGGAGTCTTACAAATTAGATGACCACCTGCGCCTGGGTGCTGAATACCATCCTTGGGAGCCGCAGACGCATTTCCAGTTTCCGCAGGATGAAGGGAGCCTGGCCAGTTCCACCTTGCGCTGCGTGGGGGTTGGCAAGTGCCGGCGCTACGACGGCGGCGTGATGTGCCCGAGTTTCCGCGTGACCGGAGAGGAGCAGCACTCTACTCGCGGGCGAGCCCACCTGCTTTGGGAAATGACGAAGGGCGAGGTGATTCGCGACGGCTGGCGCGACGAGAATGTGAAAGAGTCGCTGGATTTGTGTCTTGCTTGCAAAGGCTGCAAGAGCGATTGTCCGGTTGGCGTAGACGTGGCCACCTACAAAGCCGAGTTTCTTTCGCACTACTACGAAGGACGGTGGCGTCCACGCAGCGCTTACGCCTTTGGAAACATCGCTACTTGGGCGCGACTGGCCTCGGTCGCGCCAGCATTGGCGAATCTGGCAACGCAAACGCCGCTGATAAGGGAGGTCGCTAAGTTGGTGGCGGGAATGCCGCGCGAGCGAAGTATTCCGGCCTTCGCCAGGGAAACATTTCGCGACTGGTTTCGCCGCAGGCTGCCGCGCAATTCCGATGCAGCGTCGGTGCTGCTCTGGCCGGACACGTTCAATAATTACTTCCTACCTCAAACCGGCCAGGCTGCAATCGAAGTTCTGGAAGCGGCAGGCTTTCAAGTGCTCCTGCCCAGGGCCGGCCTGTGTTGCGGGCGCCCACTCTATGACTGGGGCATGGTGGATCAAGCCAAGCGTTTGCTCTTGGACATTCTTGACGCGCTCGCACCCGAAATCGAGAAGGGAACTTCGCTGGTGGTTCTGGAGCCGAGTTGCGCAGCTGTGTTCCGCGACGAGTTGACCAACTTGTTTCCTCGGGATCCGCGAGCGCAGGCGTTGTCGCGGCAGACCTTCTTGCTAAGCGAGTTTCTGGTGCAGAAGACCAAGCATTTCCAGCTTCCGAAACTGTCACGTCGGGCGCTGGTTCATGGACACTGTCATCACAAGTCGATCATGAAGATGACCGACGAAGAAACAGTGCTGCGGGAAATGGGAATCGACTTCTATTCCCCGGCGCCCGGATGCTGCGGCATGGCGGGGGCCTTTGGTTTCGAAAAAGACAAGTACGCAATCTCAATGGCAGTCGGCGAACTGGAGCTTCTCCCGGCAGTGCGGCAGGCGGCCTCCGATTCACTCATCGTGGCGGACGGGTTCAGTTGCCGCGAGCAGATCGTCCAAGCCACCGGGCGACGGGCCCTGCATTTGGCAGAAGTGCTGAAGATGGCCCTGTCGCCGCACTCCTAATCTATTGATAATAAAAGCTTAATTGATCTGTCGCCAGTCGACCTCGATTCTGGGAGAATAGAGGGGCCGAGGACAAGTCCGCCCGGTAACCAAGGCCGCCATGATCCGGGACAATGAGCCCGCCGTCGCCGTCACCGACCGCCAAGGTAGGGACGTGCCCGAGTCACTCTCCACCCAAGCGCTTGGGACTGATTCCGCCCTGCATGGCTCGGTGCTGGTGCTCATCCAGTTTGATGTCTGCGAAGAGATCCGCTTGGATCAACTGCAACAAATTTTCGGGGCCCGTACCCTGCAACATCCCACGCTCAAACATCAGGCTCCTGGTTATGTCCGCTACGAGCGCCCTCCGGTAGTAGAGCCAATCGAGCCTCTGGTGCTGGAAAGCGGCGAGAGGCTGGAAGGCCAGATTAAGTACTACGACTACGGGGTGGTGAGCGTGGTGCTGGAGCTGCCCTTTGCTGCCGATTGGGACACGTTGCTTCGTTTGGGCAGCCGATGGGTTTGGGACGTGGATTTTTCGGCGCATGCGTCTCGCATCGCGCGCCAGAAGCTCGAGCGTGCGGCCCCGGCACTGGTCAAGCCCTACAAGGAATGGCTCAGCGAGGACTACTTTATTTTTCACGTCCGTGAGACGGCGGAATCGCCATCGGCTGAGGAGCTTTGCAAGACGCAGGGCGCGCACATTGCCCAGATCGTGCGCGGGGAGACGGCGCAGCTCTCCGACGGCGAACGCAATGAAATTCTGCAATCGCGGATTTCGTACTATCCAAACGATCTGGCGGTCATCGGCTGGAACGCGGCGTTTCTCTACGATACCGAAGCCGGCGCAGAGACCGCGATTCAACTCTTGGAATACGCCAACTCGCAGTTGCTGGAATTCCGTCATTACGATGAGCTGCTCACCCGCGAACTGGCGCGAGTTTACGCGTCCCTGGACGAGGGAACCGGGATCTTTGCGCGCTGGCGTTTGGCGCGTGCCGCCACCAAGCTGCATACCGTACTGCTGGACGTCAATGAGCTTACCGAACACGCGGATAATGCCATCAAGTTCTTGAGCGACATGTTTTCAGCCCGTCTGTACAAGCTGGCAGCGCTGAAAGTCGGAGTTCCCGACTACAAAGACCTGGTCACACAAAAAGTGCAGACCGCGGAAGAGCTCTATCGCTTCATGGTGGACCAGTTCAACCAGAGCAGGGCATTCTTCCTGGAATTGACGGTGGTCATCATTCTGGTGATTGAGCTGATTTATTTCTTCCGCGGCAAACCGATCTAAGAGCCGTTCCCTGGCAGACGGTACCCGGATCCCTGCCTAGCTATTTGCGCCGCTGCCGTTCTATCCTGAATCGAATGCGAGGACTCAAGGGGAAGTGTGTGCTGATCACGGGCGGCGCCAGCGGCATTGGCGCTGCCACTGCCAGCCGTTTTCTGGAGGAAGGTTCGGTGGTTTGTGTACTCGATCGCGACCCCACAGCACGTGATCAGATTCAGAAACAGCTTTTGGGGCTGGCAGGAACGTTGGCTGCGGACGTGTCTGATCTCAAGCAAGTGCAGTCCACGTTCGCCGAGGCCGTGCGGATCATGGGTGGCGTCGATGTGCTGATCAACAATGCCGGCGTCAGCATTCGTCACAACTTCCTGGATATCACTCCTCAAGAATGGGACAAAGTAGTCGCCGTGAATCTGACGGGCGTGTTCTACGTGGCGCAAACTGCTGCGCGACACATGTGGGAGCGGGGCAGCGGCGTGATTTTGCAGACAGCCTCCACCAACGGGGTAATGGGCTATCCCTACTATGCTGATTACAATGCAACCAAGGCCGGGGTCATTGAGCTAACCCGGTCGATGGCACTCGAGCTGGCGCCCAAGGTGCGGGTTTGCGCGGTGGCCCCGGGATATGTGCTGACTCCCATGCAGCGCGCTGAGTATAGCGATGCGATGCTCGACGAAGTGAATCGCAAGATTCCGTTGCGGCGGCACGCGAGGCCGGAGGAGATTGCGGCGCTGTTCGCGTTCCTGGCTTCCGATGACGCTGCCTACATGACCGGCCAGGTGTACACCGCCGACGGAGGCGAAACTGCAGGCGGCCTGGCGAGCCGTTGATTCCAATCTCTGATGACAACAGACCTGAATTCCAAAAAGGTTCTCACCGGCAGGGTTGGCTTGATTACTGGCGGGGCTTCGGGCATTGGCCGTGCCAGTGCCCTGCTGTTCGCGCAAGCTGGCGCCACGGTGGCGGTTGTGGATCTGGATCAGCAAGCTGGGGAAAAGGTAGTTGAGGCAATTGTCCGCGACGGTGGAAAGGCGATCTTCGAGCACGCCGATGTGACCCGGGCTGACGAGTGTGAACGGGCGGTTCAAGCGACGGTTCGTGAACTGGGCGGAATTCATGTGCTCTTTAATAATGCCGGCATCATCCGGCGGGCGTCCGTGGTCGAATTGAGCGAGGAAGATTGGGACCGGGTGATGGCAGTGAACGTGAAGTCGATGTTCCTGATGTCTCGGCTGGTTGTTCCCATTATGGTGAACGGCGGTGGCGGCGCGATCATTAACATGGCGTCGGGATGGGGATTGGCTGGCGGCCCGCGAGCAGCGGCTTATTGTGCCTCGAAAGGCGCCGTCGTGTTGTTGACCAAGGCGATGGCGCTTGACCATGGCCCGCAGCACATTCGCGTGAACTGCATTTGCCCCGGTGACACCGACACGAACATGCTGCGGCAGGAAGCGCAGCAGTTGGGAGAGCGTGAAGAGCGCTTCCTGGCGGAGTCGTCGAGCCGGCCGCTAGGGCGCGTCGGCAGGCCCGAGGAAATTGCGCAGGCCGCGCTGTATCTGGCTAGTGAAGCGGCGTCCTTTGTAACCGGGACGGCGTTGGTGGTCGATGGAGGGGGGCTGGCGGGAGGATAGAGAGTAACAAACTCATCTCTAAGATCCAAAATATGCGCCTTGAAAACCAAGTCGCCCTGATCACTGGGGGAACGTCGGGTATCGGAGAATCCACCGCCCTGCTCTTTGCTCAGGAAGGCGCCAGCGTCGCCGTCACAGGCCGAAACGAGGAGCGGGGCTTTGCGGTAACCGAAAGGATTCTCGCGAGTGGTGGCAAGGCCTTGTTCATTCGCACCGACGTTCGCCGGTCCGAGGAGTGCCAGCGGGCGGTGGATGGCGCAGTCAGGGCGTTTGGGAAACTCGACATTCTTTTCAACAACGCCGGAGTCTTCTATCCCCACACCGCCCTGGACTGCAGCGAAGAAGAATGGGACTTGCAGATTGACATCAACCTGAAAGGAACATTTCTGATGTCGAAGTCGGCCCTCCCACACATGATTCAGCAGGGCAAGGGTGTGATCATAAACAATAGTTCGGGTTGGGGAATTGTGGGCGGCGACCGCGCGGTTGCGTATTGCGCATCGAAAGGTGGCGTGGTCTTGCTCACCAAAGCCATGGCGGTGGATCACGGGCGCCAGGGGATCAGGGTCAACTGCATCTGTCCGGGAGACGTGGACACGCCCATGCTGCCCGAGGATGCGCGCATTCGCGGATTGAAGTGGGAGGACTACCTGGCGGGATGTGCGAATCGTCCATTAGGGCGAATTGGGGCGGCGGATGAGATCGCGAAGGCAGCGTTATTTCTTGCCTGCGATGACTCTTCCTTTATGACTGGTGCAGCTTTGGTGGTGGACGGTGGCGGTACGGCGGACTGAGGCGCACATGCATGTGACTACAAGCCGCGGCCGGAAGCGCTCGCAAGAGTGGTTTGAGCGTGCTCAAAGCTCGCTGGTAGAAGGCGTGAACTCACCTTCCCGCGGCGAAGCGGCGTACAGCGGCGGCCCGACCTTTCTTGAGCGGGGCCAGGGTTCTCATGTGTGGGACGCTGATGGCAACGAATACGTCGATTTCATGATGTCGTTTGGCGCCCTGATCCAAGGCCATGCGAATCCCAGACTGGTCTCTGTGGTTTCCGAGGCGATGGCGCAGGGATCACACTTTGCCGCGGCAACATCGGCAGAGGTAGAAGCGGCGGAGCGGTTCCAGCGCATGGTCCCGTCAGCCGAAGTCGTACGATTCACCAACACGGGCAGCGAGGCCACTATGCTGGCGCTGCGTTTGGCACGCGCCCACACTGGTCGCAAGAAGTTCTTGAAGTTCGAGGGGCACTACCACGGCTGGTACGATCCTTTTCTTCTGAATGCCCATAGCCATCTGCCGGATGAATTAGGCACGCCTGAGGATCCGGCTCGCATTCCGGACTCGGAAGGGATTCCGCCAGCGACGTTCGACGACGTAGTGCTTGCGCCGTGGAATGATGTGACAGTTCTTGAACGCATTATGCAGCGACATGGTCACGAACTCGCTGCGGTGATTACGGAACCGATCATGGCCAACATGGGTTGCATTCTGCCCCGCGATGGTTACTTGCAACGCTTGCGTGAACTGACCCGTGAGCATGGTGTGCTGCTTATTTTGGACGAAGTGGTCACCGGCTTTCGCTACGCGCCGGGCGGATGCCAGGAGTATTACGGAATTCGGCCCGACATCAGTACCTTTGGCAAAGCACTGGGTGCGGGATTCCCCGTAGGCGCGGTTGCCGGATCGAGGGCGATTCTTGATCGCATGCGCTGGGGAGCTAACATGGTCCTGCACTATGGGACGTTCAACGGACACCGCCTGACCATGAAGGTGGTGGCTGCAAACCTGGACTTGCTGTCGGCCGATGGGGCCTATCGTCGGCTGCACGCAATCGGCGATGCTGCAATCGTGGGCCTGCGAGATGTGCTTCACCGTCGCAAGATTAAAGCCATCGTGCAGGGCTTTGGACCAATGTTTCAGGTCTATTTTACGGAGCGTGATGGCATCCATGACTATCGTGACTATTGCACCTACGTGGATGCTCGCCGCTATTCGCGCTTCGTTCAGCTACTGCTCGATCGTGGCATCTACATGACCCCCTCGAACGGATTGCACTGGATCATTTCGACGGCACACACCGAAGGTGACGTTCACAAATTGTTGGAAGGCGCCGATCAGGCTTGCGGGGAGATGGCGTGAAGGCGACGGTTTTTCTCGGAGGAGGGCGGATTACCAGTGCGCTGTTGGCAGGTTGGCGGCTGGCAAAGTATGCGCCCCCGGTTGTTGTTTATGACCGCCATGCGGACAAGCTTCGGCAGTTGAAGAGGCTTTATGGAGTAAGCACTGAGACTGATCTGTATCGTGCGGTTAAACAGGCCAAGATCCTGGTGATTGCGGTTCGTCCCAGTTCGGTTGGCGATCTGTTGCGTGAAATCGGAAGAGTTGATCGGCCCCTCACTGCGGTGAGTTTGGCGGCAGGGATTCCGTTCGCGAATCTACGATCTGTACTGGGTTCCCGAGTACCCTGGTCACGCGCTATGCCAAGCCCTGCCAGTCGCAGCGGACGAGGACTCGCGGCACTGGCCTTCGACCGTGGATTTCCTTCAACCGCGAAGGGTGAAGTGAAGAGACTGTTTACCAAGGTTGGGCAGGTCGTTGAGATTCCCGAGCGACAATTCGACGCTTTCACCGCCACGCACTCGTGCACTCATGGGTATCACGCGTTAGCGACGCTGGCGGGTGAAGCTGAAAAGCTTGGATTGGACCGCAAGACGGCATTAATTGCGGCCGCGCACGCCCTGGCCGATGGGATTGTGGCCTGGCGGGAAGGCTCAATCGGCTTGGAGGCATTGCTGCGCGAAGCTGCCACCCCGGGCGGCATCGCAGCGGCGACTCAGCGTGCATCGCGCCGGGCGGGTTACCAGCGCGCGGTGGCCGCAGGGTTGACCGCCGGAATGAAGCGGGCTCGAGAGACCGCCCGGCGATCCTAACGGGTCCAAGGCATCCCGTGAAAACATACGGTTACTTCCGTCATCCTTAGCCCCCGCCAGGCATTCGCGAGAAACCCCGCAAGCCGTAGACTTCTTGAAGAGAACATGAGCTCAGGGACAACCACCTACGACGCACTGCGGCGAAGTACGCGGGTTCGTGCAGAAGTTCCGGTCCGCATTGTGAGCCAGGACCCCAACGCCGGTCTGAACGAGACCTGCCAGACTGTGGTCGTGAATTGTGAAGGCTGCGGCGTACGCCTTACCCGACCCGTGGAAGTAGGGCTCCAGGTGTCGATTGAAGAGCTGCCGGGCGGACTGAGTGCACGGGCGCGGGTTACAAGCTGCGTTGCCTTGGGCAAGGATTGGCTGGTGGGAATCGAGTTAGAGCAGCGAGGCAATGTCTGGTCGATCAAGCCGGCCCCGGCGGACTGGACCAGGGGCCCGGTGTCGTCAGGGGCGACCATCCAGGCTCCGCAAAAAAAAGGCGAGTGGCCGTACGCGCTCTTCTCCGGCAAGGGCGAAGCCCACCCCGGCCGCAAATAAGATCCTTCCTGGAAAGTTATCTGAGATTCCTGCCCGCAGGCCCTACGCCTGAGATGTGCGCTCAGCGTTTAACATTTTGAGATAGCGGTTGTCGTAGAGCACCGTGCTGTTCTGGACGAACTCCAGAATGCGGTGCATCTTATCTTTGTCCTCGCGGTTCAATTCCTTGAACTGTACTGCCAGCCCCATACCTGGATCGATTCGTGCAACTGTGCCTGCTGCGTGCAGCTGGCCGTCATCGACGGAAAAGATCAATTTGAGCTCTGTGCCGGGCGGAACAATGTTGCTGGTCTCGACGTAGCAGCCACCCAGGCTGATGTCGGTCAAATTGGCGAAGAGAGGGCCGCTGGCAGCGTCGGGATGGACCTCAATCGTGACACGGCATTTCAGCCGGGCATGCTGCCGGCGGTTCTTGTGGGAAGGGTGCCGCTGCTTTTCCATGTACATGCGGCGATCGGCCTCAGCCAGCAGCTCTTCCGCATCCTTGCCGTCATCCGGGTACACGGCTTGTCCGACGCTTAACGACAAGATATCTTCCGCACAGACTTCAACTCCCGCCTGTTTCGCGAGACCACGAAGTTGATCGGCCTTCTTGGCCGCGGCGTCTGTGGGCAGCCCGGGAGCAACCACAACGAATTCGTCCCCGCCCATGCGGGCCACGTAATCGTATTCGCGGCAACTCTCTTTGAGGGCCTGGGCAAACAGACGGAGCACCCGATTCCCTTCCAGGTGCCCGAAGCGGTCGTTGATTTGTTTGAACCCATCCATGTCGCCGACCATTACCACCAGGGAGGTCGAGTCGCGCTTGCACCGTGCCAACTCGCGATCCAGTTGCAAGAACAACGACCGGGCGTTGGGCAGCCCAGTGAGATAGTCGGTAGTAGCTGAGCTCTCCGCCTGCTGATATTTCACTGCGTTCTCAATCGCCAACGCCATCTTGGAACTGATAGCCAGCAGAATGCGCAAATGGTCAGAGGTGAAGGCATCGCGCTCCCCGCGGTAAAGCGCCAGCACTCCAATGACTCCGGAGACGCCTTCGAGCGGCACCGCCAGGGCTGAACGCAGCGTGCTGAATTTGCTGGGATCATTCAGATAGCCCGGCTCAACTGAGGGATTGCCATTGATGATCGGTTTCTTGTTCTGGGCCACCCAGCCGGAGAGGCCCTGCCCCACTGGAATTCGCAGTGAAGAGAACAGGCGGAAGTTGTCGCCATTCACATATTCGGGAATCAGCTCGGCACCGCGTTGCAGGTAGATCGCAATGGCGTCATACGGTACCAGCAACCTTAGTTTCACGGAAAACACCGAGAGCGTCTCCCCCAAGCTGAGAGAGGCACCCAAGTCCTGGCTGAGTTCAAACAGCGCTTGTGCTTCCTGGCGCGCGGCAGCAATCGAAGAAAGGAAGGTTGTTTCCCGTCCTGGAGCGTCTTTGGCTGTCGCCTTTTCGAAGCCCGCAGCCGGGGCCAGGCCGCGTTGAATCTTCATGTCGGTTGAGAGTGGCGTGTCCTCTTCCCGTTCCTTGGCAAATTGGGCGTGAACCCGCTTTTCCAATTGCCGGTAGCGCTTCTGCAGAACATCCACGACCTTGGGGTCAAAAGATTTCCCCGACTCAGCAGCCAGTCGCCCCATGGCCTCTTCCAGCGGCAACGCGCGACGGTACTGGCGGTCTGACGCCAAAGCATCCAGATAGTCGACGGCAGAGAGAATGCGAGCGCCGATCGGAATTTCTCCACCCCGCAAACCGAACGGGTAGCCCGTGCCGTCCCATTTCTCGTGGTGGGCCCGAACAATCGGTACGACGGGATACGGGAAGCGCACGCGCTGCAGAATTTCGGCGCCGACCACGGGATGGATCTTCATCTTCTCGAATTCTTCCGGAGTCAGCCGGCCCGGTTTCGAGATGATGTGTTCCGGGATGGCGAGCTTGCCAATGTCATGCAACAGCGCCGCGGCGTGCAACGCTTCCATGTCGCCGCCGGTGACGCCAAGTTCTTTGGCCACTTCGATGGCGTAAATTCTCACCCGCTGTAAATGGTCGTGGGTGGTGTGGTCCTTGGCTTCGATGGCCAGCGCCAACGCTTCAATCGTCCGCAAGTGTAGGTTGGCCATTTCCTCGACGTGCCGTTTTTCATCGTCGAGCTTGCCGAGATACAGCCCGTAAGAGCGGTAGATCAGGTAGATGACCGGTACCACGAGCAGTGAAGTCTCCCAGTTGAAGGCATCGTCGAACCAACCAATTGCTCCTGCGATTCCGGCACCCACCAGATAGTAGGGGAACGACCAGAAATAGCATTCCACCAGAATCTTCCGCAGCGACTTCCCTTCGGTGAACGAGATGACGGTTGCAATCGAACCGGTGTTGGCCGCGAAGTAAATCGACGCGGCGATGCCGAGAGCCAGGGCCGTGCTAGTGACCAGGCCGCGCGACAGCGCGAAGTCATACGCGCCATACGCCAGTGCCGTGGAGACCGCACTGGCACAGATGTTGAACGTGATCTGAATCGCGCTGGGCCGGTCCGGGTATAGACACTGCACCAGGATGGAAGCGCACCCCAAGACCAGGGTTTCCGAGAAGCTGAGTTGCAGAATGCCGAGCAGAATAAATAGAAAATTGACCGACATCGTCCCCGTGATGCCGGGTAAATTGACCTTCAGGCGAGAGGCCAGAACTGCGATTCCCAGGTAGCAGATGAACTCAGCAATGTTCTTGCTGCTTTGATGGATGGCCCCGTATAGGAGGACCGCCGTACCCAGAACGATCACCAGGCCGATAAAGGCCTTGGCGCTCGAAGTCAGGTCTCTCCACGACTGTGGTCGGCCAGCCAGTTCGCTTCCCATGATGGTTGGCCCCGGGCCACACCCCCCCGGGGAACTCTAAGAATTAGCATCTAATCCGAGCAGGAACAATGATTTACAGCGATTCGAGAAAACTTCGGTAATTGCGGAAAGGGTACTCGAAGCAGGGATTCGAGCTTCCAGTAGTCTGTGCTAGATTAGGCGCAGCGGGCCCTTAGCTCAGCGGTTAGAGCAGTGGACTCATAATCCATTGGTCCCAGGTTCAAATCCTGGAGGGCCCACCATGCGACCCTTTCGTATAAAGACTCACCTTCCAGACTCGCTCATAACACATTACATGCCGCCTCAGTTTCGTTTGAGAAGTCCTGCCGAACCAGTCACTTTCGAGGATGAAAGGGCGCATTCCTGGTACGAATTGTGCGAATAAATACAGGAAATGGAATGCGCAATCCTTGAAAGCGGATGACAAGGTTTACAGATGATTGTAAACGTATGTAAACAAACGTAAATTGTTTGGTACGGGAGTTGCCTACTGTTCAGTGCCGATATTTCTCAGGGTTCCGTTTCTCAACTCAACCCCGCATGTTCAGAAAATTCGGTTTTCTGGACCAGGAGGCTTTATATGAAGTTCAAGTTTCTCGCAACAACCATTTGCTTGGTGGCATTTAGCATCGCGGCTCTGGCTCAATTGGAGACAGGTTCGCTCAGCGGCGAAGTGAAAGACTCGACCGGAGCGGTCATTACCGGCGCACAGGTCACAGCCACTTCGCAGGGCACCGGAGCGGCTCGAACCGCCGTATCCGACAGTGCCGGTTTCTATAACATCACAAGTCTGTCGCCCGGCCTGTATGAAGTGAAGGTTTCGGAAAAAGGCTTCGGCGATTACAAGCAGAAGGTCTCAATCTCTCCGGGCTTGGCCAGCACGATTGACGCTACATTGTCGGCGGCTGGAACGGAGACCGTGGTTGAGGTCATCGGGAAGACCGAGACCCAGGTAGACACGGAAACCTCGGCCATCAGTCAGAGTGTGGACGTAGGCCGTGTTTCCGCGCTGCCCAGTTTGACCCGTAACCCTTACGACTTTGTCCAGACCATGGGCAACGTCAACCAGGATCCGGCTTCGGGAAGTCAGGCGGACCAGGCTGTGCGCGGTACCGGTGTTTCGATCAACGGTGCCCGTTCTGCCAGCACGGATACGCTGCTTGACGGCGGCGATAACGTCGATCTTTACACTACCGCTGTAGCGCAGCCAGTTCCGCTGGATGCGGTGCAGGAGTTCAGCATTACCAGCAACAATTTCTCGGCGGAATACGGCCGTGCGTCCGGCGGTGTGATCAATGTGGTCACCAAGTCGGGAACCAATGACTTCCATGGAAGTCTGTACGAGTTCAACCGCACGTCGGCGACCACCAGCAACGACGTAGATGACGTTGCCAATGGCGTGCCGAAGGCGAAATATACCCGCAACCAGTTCGGATATTCAGTTGGCGGACCGATCATCAAGAGCAAGTTGTTCTTCTTTAGCAGCACCGAGTGGACCCGGGTTCGCAGCTCAGCTAACGTTCAGGTGGCGACACTCGACCCCGCTCTGATTGCATTCTCGGATCCGGCAACCAAGGCTGTGTTCGCTCCCTTCGGCTTCAGACCTGGCTTGCAGGTCACGCAGACGCTTAACGCGGCTGCAGCAGGACTTACCCCCATCGTGAACGCGGGCGGTGTGCCTTATAACGGAAACGTATTTGACATCGTTAGCTATCCAGTCCCTTCGGATTCCGGCGGTGGCGCCCCCCAGAACACCTACAACATGGTGCATCGCGTCGATTTCAATATGACTGACAAGACCACCATGTACGGTCGTTATGCCCTTCTGAACCTGAAGGACTTCGATGGTTTCCTCAACAACAGCCCCTACACCGGGTACGACACCGGGTTGACCCAGTTCTACCAGAACTTCCAGTACACCCTGTCGCATGTCTGGACGCCGAGCCTGGTGACTGAGTCAAAGCTCAACGTGAACCGGCTTAACCTGCAGGAGCCTCTTGCCTCCACTCAGCCGATACAGCCCAGCTTCTACTTCAGCTACGCTGCGGAACGCTCGGTCAATGGCTTCTCTACCTGCCTCCCTGGCTACTCGTGCACGACTCCCGGCAATGCGATTCCGTTCGGGGGACCGCAAAACGTATTCCAGTTCTCACAGTCGGTGAGCTGGAACCACGGCAAACATGACTTCCGCTTTGGTGGCATGTACATGTGGACCAAGGACAACCGCACCTTCGGCGCTTACCAAAATGCGGTAGAAGCGCTGGAGCCAAATGGATTTAATACAATCGACGGCGGCATCAACAACCTGGTAAACGGAGACATGGGATGGTTCCAGGTGGTGATTGATCCGCAGGGCAAATTCCCTTGCTTTAAGGATGCAACCGGGGCCAGGATTGTGACGCCTGCCTGCGAAATAACTCTGCCCGCAACGCAGCCCAGTTTCACCCGTAGCAACCGCTATGGGGATATTGCCCTTTACGGCCAGGATACCTGGAAGATACGTCGGAACCTGACGTTGAACCTCGGTCTGCGCTGGGAGTATTACGGCGTCCAGCATAGCGACCCGACGGGCCTTTCCTCGAACTTTGTTTTCGGGGCGGGCAGCACTATTTTCGACAAGCTCCGCAATGGGCAGGTTGAGACCGCTGACAAGAGCTCCGTGGGCGGCCTGTGGCATAAGGACCTCAACAACTTTGGCCCTCGCGTGGGATTTGCGTGGGACGTGTTTGGGGACGGCAAGACCAGTCTGCGCGGTGGTTATGGCATCGCGTATGAACGGAACTTCGGCAACGTTACCTACAACGTGATCCAGAACCCGCCCGGGCAGTTCAACTCCAACTTCCCATCACCGGCACAACCGATTACCAGCAACAACCTGGGACCGTTTGCTGGCAACCCCGGCCTCATGAAGTCGCTTCCGCCTCCGAGTCTCCGCTATGTGCGTCAGGATATCCCCACCGCCTACTCCGAGAGCTGGAACCTGTCACTACAGCGGCAAGTCCTGCACAACTCGTTGTTTGCCCTGGAATATACGGGATCGAATGGAATTGACCTGTATAGCATTGAGAACCTGAACCAGAGCGGCTTCGGGGTAACCTACCTGGGAACTGATCCTGTGGTGGACAATGCCTTTGATCGCCTTAACCGCCAGTATGGCAACATGAATACCCGCGGGTTCGGAGGCTTTTCGAGATACAACGCTTTGAACACCCGCTTCGTTTCCAGCAACCTGTTCCATCAGGGGCTGGATCTGACGGTCAACTACACCTTCTCGCATACCATCGACAACCTGAGTTCCACGTTCAGCGAGAGCCCGCAAACCGAAAACCTGGGTCTGTTGGATCCATTCCAGCCGGCCTTGGATAAGGGAAATGCGGACTACGATGCGCGGCACCGGGTTGCGATCAGTGCGGTCTGGGCGCCTCCATACGCCCACGGCACGCACGGCGTTCTGCGTCAGATCGCAGATGGTTGGGATGTTGCTCCCATCGTCGTCGCCCATACCGGAAACCCGTTCACCATCTTCGATAGCTCGGGTAACATTGGTGACACGGTAGCTGCCCGTTACTTCCTGCCGGGCGGAGCTGCTATTCCAACCACAGGCAGCACAAGCACGGCGAGCCCCATCAGTCCGAACACGTACGCTTACATGAACCTCGCTCCGTCGCCAACTTACACTGATCCGCTTGTCGGTTCGGGTGAGTTGCCAACCTGCAGCACCACCACCAACGCGGCCGGCAATACCATCTCGACGGGTCAGAATTGCACTTGGCCTTCGAACATGACCCACCGCAACGCGTTTGTGGCGCCGGGCGCGTACAACATCAATCTGGCGATCGGAAAGATGTTCCCGATCACGGAACGCTTCAAGCTGCAGTTCCGCAGCGAGTTTTACAACCTGTTTAATCACTCCAACTACTACGTCCAACCGGGCGGCACGCAAGATGCAGGGAATACGTTCTGCAGTTCGACCCTTAATCCGGGTGGCTGCGCCGGCTTCCCGATTCAGGCGAAGATCGGCGTGGTCCCAACCGGCGGCGTACCCAACGAGCGGCGCTTCATCCAGTTCGCGCTGAAGCTGCTGTTCTAGTCGGAGTCTTCGACAACCTGAGGGGAGCGAGAAATCGCTCCCCTTATTTTTTGTCCGCAAAACCGGGCCTGACCCACTCCACGACCACCTTCGTATGAGATAATTTTTCTGCACTACTCTTTGAGGAAACATGCCTGAGCACAGAGTTTTCTGCGTCAAGTTGCAAAAGGATTTGCCTGGCCTGGACGAGCCTCCGTTCGACACCGAACTGGGGAAGCGGGTGTATGAGAACGTGTCGCAGCAGGCCTGGAACCAGTGGATGGAATTCTGCAAGATGCTGCTCAACGAATACCGTCTCAATCCGGCACGCCGCGAAGACCAGGAAGCGATCGTGAAGCAAATGGAGCAGTTCTTCTTCGGCGATGGGGCCGCCCTACCAAAAGAGTATGTCCCTCCCCCACAGCACTAGGTGACTTGGTTACCTTTGGTGCCATCCTGTTAACCAGATTGTTATCCGCCATTCATCATCCTGTAACACAGTTGCACTAGAAATGGTGCATGGATGACCTGTCCGTCCATGACACGCTGATCCTCTCGGACCTCCACCTGGGATCGGAATGCAGCCGCGCCCGTGAAGCCACGCGCCTGCTGAAAGAAAGGCGATTCCGGCGCCTGATCTTGCTGGGAGATATCTTCGCCAACCTGGACTTTCGCCGGCTCAGCAAAGAGCAATGGAAGTTTCTCGGCCAGATCCGCAAACTCTCCAATCCCAAACGCAAGGTGGAAGTGGTCTGGGTGGAAGGCAACCACGACGAAGGCCTGACCGAGATCATGTCAGCCCTGGTGGGCGTGCAGGTGTACCAGGAATACGCATGGAAGTATGCGGGTCTGCAGCACCTGGCGATTCACGGGCATCAATTCGACCGCTTCGTGGTGAACAATCTCCGGCTCAATCATTTCTGGACCGTGATCTATCTCAAGCTGCAGAAACTCGATCTCAAGGGCAAGCCAGTGGCCCGTTTCATTGACCGCCTGAATACGCGGTGGCTGCGTATGTCCTCAAAAGTGGCTTCCGGCGCGATTCTGCATGCACGGCAGCAGGGAGCGGAGCGCATCTTCTGTGGACACACCCACGAAGCCATGCAGCAGCAGCAAGACGGCGTCCACTATTACAACGCAGGGGGCTGGATCGATTCCCGGCAAACCTACATCACCGTTGGACCCGAAGGAGTGCAGATCCATGAGTACCAGGAGCGACCTGACGATTGTGATTCCGGCCAAGAACGAGGCGAAACTGATTCCACAATTGCTGAATTCGCTGGCGAATCAGGACTACCCGAAGATGCGGAATACGAAAATATTGGTGGCTGACGCCGGCTCGAGCGATGGCACGCCCGAGGCCGTAATGGCATTTCGCGATCGACTGGAGGTCAGCGTGATTCCCGGAGGCTTGCCTTCGGTCGGGCGAAATGCCGGCGCCTCCCAGGCAGAGACAGAGTATGTGCTTTTCGTCGACGCGGATGTCGAACCCGCCACCCATTCGTTGATTCGACAGACGGTCGAACTGGCGCAGCACAAACAACTACATTGTGTCACCACCAACATCATTTGCCGCGAGGGTGGATGGCTGGACAAGACACTTTATTTCGGAAACACGCTCTTCCAGCACCTCTCGCGGCTTCATCAGCCGTTCAGTACGGGGATGTTCATGCTGTTCCAGGTGGCGCGGTTCCGCGAGCTGGGCGGGTTCCACGAGCAAGTGCATTTTGCCGAGGACTATCTGCTGAGCAAACAGGTAGCTCGCAGCAAGTTCGGGATTGTGCGCGGCGGTCTCTATACCACCAACCGCCGCTTTCAGAAGATGGGCCACTTCCGGGTCACTAAACTCTTCTTGACTACGGCGTTAAACTTCTGGAACGAAGACCACTTCCTGCGCGACCATCAATACTGGGCAGATCACGCGCCCAAAGCGGAGAGCGGGCTATCCACGCCTCAGAAGTGAAACGTAATCCCTGTCGAAAAGCGTACGTTTTCCTGGGTTGTCCCAAAGAACCGGGTTTGCAACGCGTCCACTTGCACTCGCCAGGCGATCAACGGAATCAGATGATAGTCGATGCCGCCGCCCAGCGCGTCCGCGATGCAGCCTTCGCCGATAAGATGCCCTCAGAGGCCGGTTTCGGAAGTGTCCCAAACCTGAATCGTTTCGTCTGGCAATCTGTGAGAGTGAGCGTAATTCACTGGATCGGCGACTCTACTGGGTGTAGAAAGGTTTTTCAGGCCAACTGTCTCTTCGCCAGGAATCCGCATGGTTTCGAAGTGTGCCAATCCGCAGTGTTCAGAACGGTTTCTACGTTTGCATCAGGGCAGACTGTTTCGTTGGGATGGGACGAACACTACGCGTGGTTCCGGGCCTGAAAGCAAGAAAACCCGTAAAGTGGAATTTTTCTGGCTGTGTGGTAGTTGCGCTCGGGAGATGACGATAGTGTTCAAAGCGGGAGTCGGAGTCCTGACCAAGCCACTTGCCGACGTCGATCAGGCGGCTAGAGAGGCCGCGACAGCGTCGGCGTGGCGCGATAGTCCCCCCGCAGGCCGTTCCAGCGGATCTGTAACATCTCGCCAAACATCCGCATTCCGTCGCGCAGCGGGTTAATACGGGTTCCTTCGCGATGCGCCCACGCCACGGGTACTTCCTCGACCCGCAGGTGGAGGCGTTTGGCCAGGTAGAGCAGTTCAGGATCGAATCCCCAGCGCTCAATCTTCTGCAGCGGAAAAAGGGTCTGTCCCGCGCGCCGGGAAAAAGCCTTAAATCCGCACTGCGTATCTTTGAACTGCAGTCCCAGAATCAGGCGAAGGGCCAGGTTGAAGATTCGCCCATAGATCTGGCGATAGAGCGGCTGCCGCCGCAATTGCAGTTCGGTCCTTAGCCAGCGCGAGCCGATGGCGACGTCGGCTCCGCCTGCGATGGCTGAAAACAGCTTTTCCGCTTCGGCGATGGGGGAGGAGAGGTCGGCATCGCTGAACAGTAGTATTTCGCCCTGCGCCTGCAGCATGCCGTGGCGGACGCTGTAGCCCTTGCCGCGATTCCCGGGATTCTCGAGCAGCCTCACTCCCGGGTGCGTTGCCGCAGAGCGGCGTACCACTTCGGCGGTATCGTCGCTCGAACCGTCGTTGACTACGATGATCTCCGTCTGCCAGGCGCGCTGTGCAGCGAAGGCGGAGATCTTCTCGATGGTCGCGGCGATGCGCTCACTTTCGTTGTAAGCGGGCAGGACGATGCTGTAAGTGGGGGAGGGCAAGAGACGGTTCTCAGTTGAGGGTTTCGAGTATAGGCAGTGTAGTCAACTGGAACGGCAATGCCTAGCAAAAAAGCCGGGACTCAAGCCACACGCCGCCGCACCAGCATCGAGAAGAACTCGCTGACCAGTTCTGTATCCCAAAGCCCGGATTGGGCCTCCTTCAGCATGGTGAGAGCAGCCTGGTCGTGGCCGAGCGCCGGCTTGTAGGGCCGCGCGGTACGCAGGGCATCGTAGACATCCACCACCTGAAGGATGCGCGGAAGCAGCGGGGTTTCATTTTTTCGCAAGCCGTCGGGATATCCGCTGCCGTCGGAATGTTCGTGATGATGTCGGATGATGGGAAGCACAAGCCGCAGCGATTTCAGGGGGCGGCAGATGTTCTCTCCGGTAATCGGGTGCAGCTTCATCACCACCCACTCCTCGGCTGTGAGGTTGCTGCCTTTTTTCAGGATTTCATCCGGCACCGCGATCTTACCCAGGTCATGCAAATATCCGCCACGCCGCAACGCCACGATGGAAGCCTCGTCCAGCCCGAGATGCCGTCCGAGATTGGCCGCGCTCTCCGCCAGGCGCTCACAATGGCCTTCGGTGTAGGGATCGCGGCTCTCGACGCTCAGGCCCAGGGTGCAGAGCACTGACTCGGCATTCTCCAATTCGTCGGTGAACTCTTTGAGGCGGAGCAGGGAATTTACCCTGGCAAACAGTTCCTCGGAAAAGATTGGCTTGTTGAGGAAATCATCCGCCCCGGCTTCAATGCCGCGTAATTTGTCTTCGCGGTCCGCGAGCCCGGTGATCAGAACAAAAGGGATCAACCGGGTGGCGGGGTCGGCCTTCAACTCGCGGCACAGCTCATAACCCGATTTACCGGGCATGATGACATCGGACAGAATCAGATCAGGCAGCCGGCGGCGGATTTCGGCCTCGGCCTGGGCGGCATCCGGCATGGTCACGACCTCGTAACCCTGCGTTTCCAGCAGTTCCTGCATCAGGGCCATGGTGTCGGGATTGTCATCCACGACCAGCACACGGGGGATGTGGCGGAGGGAAGTCTCATTGGTTGCAGGTGCGGCGTGCGTAAGAGAGGAAAGACCTGCCCGGGACGTCGTAGGAGGGCTCACTGCAAAGTACCTTATCTCCGTCTATTGTAACGGATTAAGCCCAAGGCCGGGGAGGCGGGTCAGTCTCCGGTTGTTTCCACCATGGGGAGTTCCTGTGGGGTTGACCTGCGAGTTACCTGGGCGCTGGTCACGAGGACGACTGCGGCGACCACAATCGCACTGCCGCCGAGGATGTACGCATCAATCGGCTCGCGCAGCACCAACCATCCCAGGAACACCGCAACCACGGGATTGACGTAGGCGTAGGTGGAGACTTTCGACGTGGGCACGTGGCCCAGCAGCCAGATATAGGCGGTATAGCCGACCCACGATCCGAAGACCACGAGGTACACCACTGCACTGACGCCGCGGGCAGTCCAGGTCACGCGCGCCAGGTCGCCCAGGCCAAAGGCGATCAGCAGATTGGCCAGGCCAGCGGCGATCATTTCCCAGGCCGTGGCCGAGAAGGCGTCCACATCCGGGGACTTCCATTTCTTGGCCAGGACCGAACCCAGTGCCCAACTGAAGCAACCGCCCTGCAAGCTAAGCGACGCCCACAGTTGCTGACGCCCCAGGTGGGTAGTGGCCAGCAACTGCGGCCATAACAAGACAACCAGTCCGGCCACTCCCAGAGCCAGCCCTGCCTTGCCGCGGGCGGAAACGTGATGATCCCCGAGCAGCAGAGAGTCGAGCACGAGGAACCACAGCGGCACGACCGCGACGATCAGCGCCGCCAAGCCTGAGGGAATATGGGTTTCTGCATAGGCAAGGGTAAGGTTGCCGCCCACCAGCAGCAGGATGCCGATTACCGCCATCTGGCCCAACTGGCGCGGGTTGTAGCGGATCTTGCGGCCCCGCAGGCCACAAAATGCCAGCATGAAGACCCCGGCAATCAGAAAGCGGACGCCGCACATGAGGGCGGGAGGGATCTTCTCCACCGCAATATCGATGGCCAGGTAGGTCGATCCCCAGAAAAAGTAGACCAGGCCGAAGGCCAGGAAAACGGCGAAGCGTTGACGGCGTTGGCTCTCAGTCATGGGGACTTAAGGTTATAAGACTCCGCGTAGCTCACTCTGGATTCGATTTGTATTGCAGGTAAACCCAAGGGTCATCGCCGATTGGGGGTTACGCGGGAGGTCACAAACGGATATAATCAAAGCTGGAATGAGTTCCTATGCTTCATCAGAATTCCAACTCGCACCTGCCCGCGTGCTGGCTGCACTCTTTGGTGTGCCCCCGGCGCCACTTGGCAGTGCTGCCTTCGCGTTCCCGCCCCAGCCTCTTCGGTAGCGACTAGTTTCCCATCCTCCGGTTGCGATTCTCGGTAGGTCTCGAAGTACGCCCTTTACCGAGAACGGCCTGACCCAAGCACGACCAACGACCGAATTTTGGAGGATACTATGCCAACCCAGACACTGACCGCTCCCAAGATCAAGACCGCGCTGCCGGGTCCAAATGCCAAGCGCGTGCTCGAAGGCGACAGCAAGTACATTTCACCGTCCTATACCCGTTCCTATCCGATGGTGGCCAAGCATGGCCGCGGAGTCGTGGTTACTGACGTAGACGGGAATGAGTTCTTTGACTTTTCCGCGGGCATCGCCGTGACTTCAACTGGCCATTGCCATCCTCATGTGGTGGCCGCGATCCAGAAGCAGGCCGGCGAGTTGATCCACATGTCGGGTACCGACTTTTACTACGAGAGCATGGTGACCCTGGCGGAGCGGCTGTCGAAGATTGCTCCCATGCCGGGACCGCACAAAATCTACTACGGCAATTCGGGCGCCGAGGCGGTGGAGTGTGCTCTGAAACTGGCCCGCTATCACACCAAGCGGCAGAACATCATTGCCTTCTTTGGCGCGTTTCACGGCCGCACTATGGGCGCTTTGTCGCTGACCGCTTCCAAGCCGCAGCAGAAGCGCCGTTTCGCGCCGCTGGTGCCGGGCGTGACCCACGTTCGCTATCCCGATGTATATCGCGGTTGCGAAGGTGGCCCCCAAGACGCAGAGGCTTTCGCGCTAGGCTGTGCGCGTTTCATTGAAGACAAGCTGTTCAAGACGACGCTGGCGCCCGAGGAAGTGGCGGCCATCTTCGTGGAGCCGATCCAGGGCGAAGGCGGATACGTGATCGCCCCCACCGTATTCATGCAGGAGTTGCGGCGGATTTGCGACAAGCACGGCATTCTGCTGGTGGCGGACGAAGTCCAGAGCGGCATTGGGCGCACTGGCAAGTGGTGGGCGATCGAGCACACTGGGGTGCACCCGGACATCGTCTGCATGGCGAAGGGCGTTGCGTCCGGCATGCCGCTAGGCGTCACCCTGAGCAAAGCAGAAATCATGGACTGGGTGCCAGGTTCCCATGCGTCCACTTTCGGCGGAAACCCGGTCTGCATCGCGGCCGCCCTGGCCACGCTGGACGTGATCGAGCGCGAGGGCTTGATCAAGAACGCCAGCGAAGTCGGCAATCACATGATGAAGCGAATGGCCGACTGGCCCAGCAAGCACAAACTGGTGGGCGACGTGCGCGGCCGCGGCCTGATGATTGGAGTTGAAATCATCAAAGACAAGAAGACGAAAGAATATGGCGTGGCGGAACGCGACCGCATCGTTCAACATGCTTTCGAGCGAGGCATTCTCTTCCTGGGTTGTGGGCCGAGCACCATCCGCATCGCCCCGCCGCTGATTGTGAACAAAGATGAAGCTGACGCCGCCCTTGATGCGCTTGAGGAATCCATCTCGATAGTGGCCAAGGGCAACTAAGGCGCGACCTGGGGACGGGTAGTTCTCCCCCGTCCCCGATTTTTTTCTAATCTGTACCCACAAACACATGCTTAGCTCGAAGGCCCATGACGACCCGTTTTACAACTCGCGCTTTGCTGGCCCTGGCCGCAGCTTTGCTGCTGTGGGCGTCAGCGTTTGCCGGCATCCGCGCTGGTCTGCGGGCGTATTCGCCGGGCCAGCTTGCCGTCCTGCGCTTTGGGGTAGCGTCGATTGTATTGGCGGTTTACGCGAGCGTTGCGCATTTCCGGCGTCCTAAAGGACGCGACATTCCTGGCTTTCTTCTGAGCGGAATCATCGGGATCACCTTCTACAACCTGGCCCTGAACTACGGTGAGACCCGCGTCACTGCTGGCGCCGCCAGCCTGCTGATCGCCTCGACGCCGATCTGGACGGCATTGTTGGCCAGCTTCACTCTCCATGAACGGCTGACGCCTCGGCGGTGGATAGGAATCCTGGTGAGCTTTGCCGGAGTCGCGCTGATCGCGAGCGGAGAGGGCCAGGGCATTCATCTTTCACCGCAGGCGCTGATCATTCTGGCGGCGGCACTCACTTCCGCAATCTACATGGTGCAACAGAAACATTTCCTAGGACGCTACAGCGCGCTGGAGTTCACGGCGTATTCCATCTGGTCAGGTACGCTCTTCATGCTGCCGTTTGGCGGCGGGCTGCTGCACAATATGAGCACCGGCCCGCTCGGCGGAACACTGGCAGTGATCTATCTGGGAATCTTTCCTGGGGCTCTCGCCTATGTGGCCTGGGCATATGTGATGTCACATGGCCCGGCTGGACGTATGACTTCGCTGCTCTATCTGATTCCTGTGCTTGCCATTGCAATTGCATGGGTATGGCTGGGAGAGGTGCCAAGAGTGCTGTCGCTGGCGGGTGGGGCAATCGCGCTGCTGGGGGTGGGGTTGGTCAATGTGAGTCGAAAGGCAGTCACCGAGGACCATGGCTTGGAGCAAGTGAGCGAAGTTTCTGAGTCCAGTTCGGGAGTTGCTCAGCAGGCCTCTTGAGTCTTGTGACATCTGTCACAGCCAGTCGGGCGGCCGGCTTGCTAGCGTTATCCGATTCATGTCTTCCGGACGACTCACCCACGCCGCCGTTCGCGCCCTCGACTGGCTTGCCGCACACACGCTGCCGCCGGACAAGTCTCCCGAACACCAACGCACCGGACGACGGGGTGAAGAAGACGTGTACTTCTACCTGCGCCGCCGCGGATACGTGATGGTGGCGCGCAATTTCCGCTCCCCCAACCGTCGGGGAGAAATTGACCTCATCGCTTGGGACAAAGATGTCCTGTGTTTTATCGAGGTCAAGACCCGGACAACGCACGACGTGAAGCCTGCGGAAGCCGCGGTGGACCGGGAGAAGCAACGAAACCTGGTCGCGGTGGCCCGGGAGTACCTCCGCCATATGGCACCTTCGTGCCAATGGCGCTTTGATGTGGTGAGTGTGTATTATGAAGGGCAGTCCCGCCAGCCGCAGTTTGAGATATTTCAGAGTGCCTTCCCCGTGGCGTAAAATAACGGGTTTGACTGTGCCCTCATATTGAAAGGATTCATTACTTGCCTGAGCTGAGAAAAGACCCCATTGTAGGCCGGTGGGTCATCATTTCGACCGACCGCGCCAAGCGTCCCACCGACTTTGCCCGTGATGGAGTGAAATTGAAGGGCGGTTTCTGTCCCTTCTGCTACGGGAACGAGAGCAAGACCCCACCGGAAATCCAGGCCTATCGCCCCAACACCAACGGCGGACCGCCGCCACAGCGTGATTCGCCGGGTTGGACGGTGCGGGTTGTGCCCAACAAGTTTCCCGCGCTCGGCATTGAAGGCAACCTGAACCGCCAGGCTGAGGGCATGTTCGACCGCATGAACGGCGTCGGCGCCCACGAGGTGATCGTGGAGACTCCCGACCACAATGCGACCCTGGCCACGCTGCCTGCCAAGCGAATCGAAGACGTGCTCTGGACTTTCCGAGACCGTATTCTGGACCTCAAGAAGGATCGCCGTTTCAAGTACATTCTGATTTTCAAGAACCACGGGGAAGCCGCCGGCGCATCGCTCGAGCACGCCCACTCGCAGCTGATTGCATTACCCATTATTCCCATCTACGTGACCGAAGAGATTGAGGGGGCCAAGCAGTACTACATCTATAAAGAACGCTGCGTATTCTGCGACATCATTCGGCAGGAAACCGAGACGGCCACGCGGGTAGTCGCGGAGAATGAGGACTTCCTGACGTTGGCTCCCTACGCGCCGCGCTTCCCGTTCGAAACCTGGATTCTGCCCAAGCAGCACGAATCGGCGTTCGAGAACTCTTCTTCCCACATGTTTGAAAACCTGGCGAAGGCGCTCAAACAGCTTCTTACCAAGGCGGATCGAGTGCTCGACAATCCGCCCTACAACCTGGTGATTCACTCTTCACCGGTGCAGGACCCCACCAACGATCATTATCACTGGCACATCGAATTTATGCCGAAGCTGACCAAGACGGCGGGATTCGAATGGGGTACGGGCTTCTACATCAATCCGACTCCGCCCGAGGAAGCGGCAAAGTTCCTGCGGGAAGCCAGCGTGGAAGAGGCTGTGCCGGCCACGATAGGGTAGAGGTCACCTCAACACGGAGAACGCCCGCTCTGCGTCAGGGCACGGGATTCGATGTCCCGCTAGGTTTATTCCCGTGTAGGTGTGATAAACGCAAGTCAAGTGAAGACATTCATTCAATCTTTGTCACTTACCTCCGGAGCAATTCTGCTGGCCTTCGTTTCGGTGGCGGTCGTTTGTCTCTTGTGCTTAGTATTCCCGGTGGCTTTACGCAGACTTTGGGTTGTGATTGTGCCCCTTGTTCTTGCGTTTTGTCTCTACTGGTCTCCGGTGTGGTTCTTCGGGGAACCGTCGTGGGAGCTTCGTAACTGGATGTTCGTATTTCTCATTCCATGGTTTCTAGCCGGGGCTATTCCTTCGGCGGTAGTTGTCTGGATTCTCGAACAACGCCGTCCTAGCTAGAGTGCGGAGCCACAAGCCCAAACAATCAGGGGAACGACACGGGTCTGGGAAGATCCTGTGGGACGGCCTAAGCAAAATCCAATAATGCAGCGATGATGAATGAGTGATCGGCGCAACCGCGACGTCAGCCTTGGGTGCGATCCATTACTTCGTCGTGCCAGGCCATCTGGATGGCTTCCAGTTTGCCCTCGTTGGACTTCTTGGGATCGTCCTTGAAGTCGGTGAGTTCGGTCACGTAGCGATGGAGATCAGTGAAGCGAATCGTTAGCGGATCGAGTTCGGGATGAGTATCCGAAAGCAAAATTCCAATGTCAGTGGCGTCATCCCAGGTGAGTTCTTTGGGCATGCAGGCTCCTAAGCAAGTTTCCAGTTTCCAGTTTCTGGTTTCCAGAGCGGCACCGCAAACTCTACGAGTTGAACTTGGCTCTCACGACTGGAAACTAGAAACGGGAAACTAGAAACTGTTTTCTAGTGTTCCTCGGAAACGTAATTCCGGTTCCAGGCTGGTATTTCCACCACAACCTTTCCGGGCTTCTTGATGACCGCCTGACAACCGAGGCGCGAGTTTAGTTGCAGATCAGCGGCCATGTCAAGCCGGTCGGCCTCATCGTCGTCCATCTCGGAAAGATTCTCCGCGCCTTCTTTCACCCAGACGTGGCAAGTGGTGCAGGCGCAATTGCCCCCGCAGGCATGGTCCAGGCGGACGCCGTAGTTGAGCGCAACGTCGAGCAGGGACTGTTCCTTCCCGTGATCTTTGTAGGGAAGTTTGTCATGTTCGAACTCGACAGTTTTGCCCTCGGGCAGAAATGTAACTTGGATAGTATTTTCCCCGGGCGGCGCGACCGCAACCGTGCCCGCTTCCGACTCTTCTCTGTGTGCCATGGTGGCTCCGATCTCTGTGTCCCTGTGTCCTCTGTGGTTCAGAAGTGCGAACCACAGAGAGCACAGAGGTCACAGAGGTTTCTGCTACTTAAATTCCGCTTTCGCGACAGGGTGAGGGGCGCTCGGGCCCTCGCCCAGGTCGGCGTCGTCCATCGTTTTCCCGGTCAAAGCGGTGCTGACTGCGCTGTCCATCATCAGTTCCGCCAGGCGCATGGTGGCCTGGTTGAGGATATCGATTGCCTTGCGGGTGGCAGCATAGTCGTCTTCGTTTCTTACTTGAACGAGAGCCTTCTCGAGCTTGGCAATCTGCTTCTTCTCCCCGCTGGCGAGCTTGCCCCATGCCGGACTCTGCTTGCCTTTTTCCAACGCCGCGAGAATCGTGGCTGCCTCATTCCGTGCCTCAATCACCTGGCGCTGGCGGAAGTCTTCCTCGGCATAGTCGAAAGAATCGAGGATCATGCTCTCAACCTGATCGTCGGTCAGCCCATAACTGGGCTGGACTTCGATTTCGGCCTCTTTGCCGCTACGTTGTTCACGCGCGGAAACATGCAGGATGCCATTGGCATCGATGAGAAACTTCACCTCGATACGCGGCATGCCGGCCGTCATTGGAGGAATTCCCCTTAGATCAAAGCGGGCCAGCGAACGGCAGTCTTTGGCCAGCTCACGCTCGCCCTGCAGCACGTGGATGGCAACGTTGGCCTGTCCGTCAATCTGGGTGGTGTAGTGCTGAGTGGCGGATGCGGGGATGGTCGAGTTGCGCAGAATGATCTTGTCGGTGACCCCACCTACGACTTCGATGCCGAGAGACAACGGCGTTACATCGAGGAGCAGCATGTTCTCGGTGGCTTGGGAGCCACCGGCCAGAATGTTCGCCTGCACTGCCGCTCCCAGAGCGACGACTTCATCAGGATTCAGGCCGGCGTGTGGAGTGCGATTGAACATCTCCTCAACCAACGACTGGACTCTAGGAATGCGGGTCGAACCGCCGACCAATACGACCTCATCGATCTGCTCGGGCTTGAGGCCTGCGTCCTTCAAAGCCTGCTTGCATGGGTCTAGAGTGCGATCGATGATGGGCTGAATCAACTGCTCGAACTGGGCCCGTGTAATCTCGCGCTGATAACGCCTGCCATCGGGCAGTTCGACATCCAGCTTGGCCGCGGCTTGCGAGGACAGAGCGATCTTGGTTTCAATGACCGCCTTGCGAATCCGGGCTACGGCTTCGCCGTTTCGCGATACATCCATGCTCATATCGCCGCGAATGTCATCGAGCGCAATGTGGATCAGAACATTGTCGATGTCATCGCCACCCAGGTGGGTATCACCATTGGTGGAGATGACTTCGAAGATTCCATCGTGCAACTTGAGAATGGAGACGTCGAAGGTGCCGCCACCGAGATCGTAGACTGCCACTACGCCGTTTTGTTTTTTGTCCAAACCATAGGCGAGCGATGCGGCCGTAGGCTCGTTGACCAGGCGCAGGACCTCCAGTCCGGCGATGCGACCCGCGTCTTTGGTGGCCTGGCGCTGGGCATCGTTAAAATAAGCTGGAACGGTAATGACCGCCCTGCTGACCGGGGCATTGAAAAACCGCTCGGCATTGCGTTTAAGCTGGTGGAGAATGAGGGCCGAGATTTCAGGTGGAGTGAAGGTCTTTTCACCAAGCTTGATGCGCAGAACTTCCCCGGGTTGGAGGTCGTCTGCCAACCGGAAGGGGAACAACTTCAAGTTCTTCCCGAATGTCTTCCACGCCGCGGCCCATCAGACGCTTGATGGAATAAACCGAGCGGTCTGGTGTCTCAATCAAATACTTGCGGGCCGAGTTGCCAACGACAAATTGATCGTGCTCGTCCAGAGCAACCACGGATGGCACTAGATTCAACCCGTCATCACCCGGAATTACGACGGGGTGTTCCCCTTGCATGAACCCCACCAGGGAGTTGGTAGTGCCCAGATCGATGCCGACAGTGCGATCGGAATTCATTGATTCGTTATTCGTGTCAACTTTCCAGAGCTTCGTTCACATCTCGTACCAGATTCCTGATGTAGTTGCGACGGTTCAGCAGGTCGACCATTTGGTCGCGGACCTTGGTACGAGCCACGTCGTTCTCGGCCGCGTTGTCCCAATCGTTCCAATAGCCCTTCAATTCTTCGAGCAAGGCGGCGTCCTTGCCTTCGAGCATGCGCTTCTGGCTCTCGATCTCTTTCGTCAGCGCGGGATCGTCCTCGCCCGTTTTCTTCTGCATACGCAACTCTTCGAGTTGCATGTTCAGTTCAAAGACGTCTTCCAGGAGATCCGCTGGTACCACCTGCTTCTTGATCTCGCCCGTCGAGCGCGCCTTTTCAGTGGCTGCATGCGACTGCTCCTCCAGTTCCACCCCTTCCAGTTGCAGCAGATAGCGAGTGCGGCCGATCGGGTCTTTCAGAGTGCGGTAGGCATCATTCAATTTCGAAGTCTGCTCCAGGCTCCATTCCTGCTCGCGAGAGTTGGCGGAGCCATAGAGATCGGGATGCAGCTTGCGGCTCAGTTCGTAGAAATCGCGCTCCAAGCGGCTGACATCGAGGTTCAGTTTGCGCGGCAAGCCGAAGAACGCAAAGTGATCGGCGGGGGCCGGCGGCTGCACTTTACCGCAGGACGTGCAGAAGTGCGCTGCCCGCATCGTGCCGCACGACCAGCAAGTACTGGCGGGTTCGCCGCTGGCGAGGACCACCATTCCGGTATTGGATCGATCAGTCATAGGACACTTTCGCCACACCCTGCTGGCCCAGTTTGGTAGGCCGAAACAGCGGAAGGAAGCGCTGTGGTGAGAGGTTTCGCGGGTGACTGCCCGCGGCCCACCACTTATCCCGAAAACGAAGTGCCGCAACCGCATGACTTCGTCGAGTTCGGATTCACGAACACGAAGCCTTGCTGCATGAGCGTTTCCTGATAGTCCAGAGTCATGCCGTGCAGGTAGATGAACGATTTCGGGTCGACAAACACTCTGACATCGTCGAACTGGAAGATGCGGTCGCGCTCTCGCGGCTGCGTGTCAAAACGAATGTTGTAGCTCAAACCGGAGCATCCGCCGCCCTGCACGCCCAACCGGAGGCCGCCTTGCTCCGGAGAGATGCCTTCTTTGACAATCGCCGAGCGGATTTTGGCCAGGGCCTTGTCGGTGACGTTCACGCCCTTGGCGGGCGCCACGGTGGTGGTAATGGTTGCGCTCATATCCTCTTCGGGACGACCAACTGCCTAGCGGGCTTCAACCGCGACTGGCTTGGCTACTTCCTGTTTCTTTTTCCAGTCGTGAATCGCAGCGCGGATGGCGTCTTCTGCCAGCACCGAGCAGTGAATCTTGACCGGCGGTAGCGAGAGTTCCTTGACGATCTCGGTGTTCTTGATCTGCAGAGCTTCGTCAACGGTCTTGCCCTTCACCCACTCGGTAGCGAGCGACGAAGAAGCAATGGCTGAGCCGCAACCGAACGTCTTGAACTTGGCATCTTCGATGACACTGGTTTGCGGGTTCACTTTGATCTGCAGCTTCATAACGTCGCCGCATTCCGGTGCGCCCACCAGGCCAGTCCCAACTTCGGAGCTGCTCTTGTCCATAGAACCAACATTGCGCGGGTTGTTGTAGTGATCAATTACCTTGTCGCTGTATGACATGATTTAGCTCTCCTTAAATTTGTCAGCTTGGCAAACCTTGCAAGCAACGCCCTCTGTCTCGATTACTCAGCCGCCCATTTAACAGACTTCAAGTCAATGCCTTCTTTCGCCATCTCATAGAGAGGCGAAAGTTCGCGCAGACGCGTTACCGTTTCCACCACGCGGTCGGCCACGTAATCAATCTCGGCTTCGGTGTTGAAGCGGCCAATGCCGAAGCGGATGGAGCTGTGTGCCAGATCATCGCCGGTGCCCAGCGCCTTCAATACATAAGATGGCTCCAGAGTGGCCGAGGTGCAGGCCGAACCGCTCGAAACCGCAATGTCATTGATTCCCATCAGCAGCGACTCGCCCTCGACATAAGCGAAACTGATGTTGAGATTCCCCGGCAGCCGATGCTCCATAGAACCATTGATGTAGACCTCGTCCAGACGGCCCATGATGCGGTCACGCAGCCGATTGCGCAGCCCGGCTAAGTGGCATGCCTCTTTTGCCATTTCGTCGGAAGCAATCGCGCAAGCCTTGCCCAGCCCCACGATGCCCGGCACATTCAACGTACCCGAGCGCATGCCGCGCTCGTGCCCACCGCCATCAATGAGAGCGGAGAGCTGCACCCGAGGATTCTTGCGCCGTACGTACAGGGCGCCGACGCCTTTCGGGCCATACATCTTATGAGCTGAGATCGACATGACATCGATGTTCTGCTTGTTCACGTCAACCGGGACCTTGCCCACGGCCTGCGTGGCGTCGGTGTGGAAAATCACGCCGCGCTCATGGCAAAGCTTGCCGATCTCGGCGACTGGCTGCAGCACGCCGATTTCGTTATTGGCAAACATGATGGTCACGAGAATGGTCTTGTCATCCATGGCGCGCTTGAGATCTTCAAGGTCCACCATCCCGTCCTTTTGCACCGGCAAATACGTGACACGGTAGCCGTATTTTTCCAGCCGCTTACAGGTATCGAGCACAGCTTTGTGCTCGGTGACGGCAGTGATGATGTGGTTGCCCTTCTCCTTGTACATCTCCGCCACACCCTTGATTGCGAGGTTGTCGCTTTCAGTTGCGCCCGAAGTGAAAATGATTTCTTTGCTGGTAGCGCCGATCAGCTTTGCGACCCTCTCGCGAGCGGTCTCCACACCCTCCTCGCCGGCCCAGCCAAACGAGTGATTGCGGCTGGCGGCGTTGCCGAACTTTTCCATGAAGTAGGGCAGCATTTCTTCCAACACCCGAGGATCCATCGGAGTGGTGGCGTGGTTGTCCATGTAGATGGGCAGCTTGATGCCGTTGGGCGCAGTCTGTTCCACCTGGGGGATGGTCTTTACATCCGTGCTCATAATTGCTCTCCTACCTGAATCTGTCAGTGCCCGCGAGGGCCCTGGGTTCATTTATGTGATGCTTACCAAATCCACCGGTTTCTTCGATTCCGGCTGTTCCTCCGCCGGAGCTTCTTCTTTCATGTGCGAAATCGTGATTCGCCGCAGCACGTCTTCCAAGCTTTGATTCACGCGGCGTAACGGCTCGCGGATGGTGCAACGGTCCGTCTGATCGCATTCGCCGCGCACGGTTACACACGAGGTGATAAACAACGGTCCATCAATCGCGCGGATGACTTCAAATGCGGTGATTCTGTTCGCGTCGCGGGCCAGCGTATAACCGCCATTCATCCCGTGCTGCGAGTGCAGGAGCCCGGCTTTCACCAGCTTCTGCAAAATCTTCGCCAGTGCCTCAGGCGGTATGCCATAGGCGTCGGCGACGTCCTTGGCGCTGCATGAGCCCTCGTCGGCATGCTCCGCCAGATGCTTCATCGCCATCAAGCCGTAATCCGCCTTTTTGGTCAGTTTCAGCATGCAGATCCCTAAGTACGACCTTTTCTGTCGGACATATGTATTTTAGAGGACAGCAGGCCCCGATTGCAAGCCGGAGCAGGCAATGGCAATAGAGCGAATTAAATGGTAACCCTATGCGAGTGAATGGGTTAATAGATTACGATATTTTTGGTCGTATTCTCCGCTCAGCGCGCTCAGAGAGAGTCCGCGGAAAACAGTAAGGGCAGAATGACAATCGGGAGTGGAATGAACGAATTCTTCCAAACGCACTTGACAAGAGGGTCATAAAGCCTAAAAATACGGCCAATTCAGGGGTGTTGTGCCCCGTACAACTTACCCGACCCAGACAGACCGGGTTTATGACTTCAATCCCGCCGTCCCCACCCCCCGAGCAGAGGAGCAACATGGGCCAATGCAAGCATCCGCGTGTGCGGATCGTTTCCCGCGATGAAGACTCCGAATTTGTCGAATGCCTGGAATGCGCGGAAATCTTCGAGTCCAGTGAATTTAAGGACATGAACATCGAAGAGACCAAGTTCAAGAACGAATTCTGAGGTCAGGCCGAATCCCTGCTGGCGGCCCACGAGTGACGAGGGTAACTTTCCCCAGGTCCGCCTTTTCATGCATATTTACAGGTTGGCGGTGTTCAGTCTTGGGAATGTTCGCCGCCAGGAAATCTCATGTCACTAGTGGCCTTGGTCGTAGACGACTCCATGCTCATCCGGCATACGGTCTGCCGCTTTCTCGAAGAACGCGGTTTCTCGGTCGAGTCCGCGACCAACGGGCAAGAGGCATTGGAAGTACTCAAGCGAGTATCGCCTGACATTGTTGTAACCGACATGCAGATGCCGAAGATGGATGGGAGTGAGTTGATTACAGCACTCAAGAGCCAAGCCTCGACACAGAGCATTCCCATCGTCATCGTAGCGGGCCGCCAGAGCGGTTTCGAGAACACCGAGAAGCGCGCCGACTTTGCCATCTTCAAAGACATCGACATCGAAGCTCAGCTAGCCAAGGCTCTGGAGGCTCTGCTAGGGGCCAAAACGGCTAAGGGGAAGACAGTTGGCCGTTAGCGTTACGAGGTTTGGCTTTCGCTTACCTTAGCGCCAATCCCGCTTCCGCAGAGAAGTCCATCGGTGCGAAATCCTGCGCGACGAATTTAGGGTAGGCCGCGGCGGCAATCATGGCGGCATTGTCGGTTGAAAGGGGTTTGGAGGGGAAATATACGCGCAGACCTTCCATTGCTGCGTCCTTTTCGAAGCGCTGGCGTAGTTCGTGGTTCGCAGCTACCCCCCCTGTTACAAACAGGCTGGCGGCGTTGCAGGCGCGTGCCGCAGCCAAAGTCTTTGCCACCAGATCTTCGACAATTGCACGCTGAAACGAAGCCACCAGATCCAGCGTTTGCTGATCGCAGTGGGATAAGATAGTCCGCCACTCCGGGTTGGGCGATCGCCCGAGTGGCTTGGCGTCGCGCTTCGATCGAGCTTTGCAAAGCGTGGGTCTCCACGTAGCGCAGGACAGCTGTTTTGATTCCACTGTAGGAAAAATCGAAACGAGGCTGATCTGACTCTTGGCTACGCCGCTGATCGTTGCGGTCGCGATGCTTGAGTTGCGCCGGCGGAAAGCTGACCGCGTTCGGGTCTCCGTGAGCGGAAAGTTTGTCGATCATGGGGCCGCCGGGGTAGCCCAAAGCCAAGAGCTTGGCGACTTTGTCGAAGGCTTCGCCGGCGGCATCGTCGCGGGTGTGGCCGATGTTCTCATAGGACCAGCCGCGCTCCCCTTGCTTTGCCAGATAAAGATGGGTGTGGCCACCCGAGACCACCAATGCCAGCACGGGGAAACTCAGCTTGTGGTTTCCTTTCTGTCGCTCTTCCAGCAGGACAGCATGAATATGCCCTTCCAGGTGATTTACTGCAATCAGCGGCTTGTCGAGGGCAAACGCCAGCGCCTTGGCGTAGCTGATACCAACCAGCAAAGCTCCGGCGAGTCCAGGACCTTGAGTGACGGCGAGGGCATCAATCGAGTGAAAGGTCTGGCTGGCATCGGCGAGGGCTTTGCGGACCACCGGCACAATGGCCCGCAGGTGCTCGCGCGAAGCCAATTCCGGCACCACTCCGCCATAAGGCTTGATGCGTCGCGATCTGCGAGAACACCACGTTAGAAACGACCTCCTCGCCCGAGCGCACCACCGCGGCAGCGGTCTCGTCGCAGGAGCTCTCGATGCCGAGGATGTAGGCGTCAGACATAGGCTTATATTAGTAGAGTTTGTGGACCGACTGCTGAATGTTGAAAGCCCTTTCCATCTCGATCATTCGTGCGCTGCGCGACCACGGTCACCAGGCCTACCTGGTGGGCGGATGCGTGCGCGACATCCTGCTGGGCCGGGAACCTGCTGATTACGACGTGGCTACTGATGCCACGCCGGAGCAAGTCATGCGCATTTTCCCCGATTCCTATGGTGTGGGCGTGCAGTTTGGGGTGGTGCTGGTGCCAGCGTCCGCCGCAGATGTTACCAGCAACGAATATACAGGTGTGACTACGGTCGAGGTTGCCACATTCCGCTCAGACATCGGTTACTCCGACGGCCGCCATCCCGACGAAGTCCGCTTCAGCAAGGATCCGCGGGAAGATGTGCAACGCCGCGACTTCACCATCAACGGCATGATGCTCGATCCGGTCAGCAACGCCGTTCTCGACTTTGTCGGCGGCCAGGAGGACTTGAAGGCCAAGATCATCCGCTGCATTGGAAAGCCGGACCATCGCTTCGGCGAAGACAAGCTACGCATGTTACGCGCGGTGCGGTTCGCGGCGCGCTTCGGCTTCGAGATCCAGCCTGCAACGTTTGCCGCCATTGAGAAGCTGGCGCCCCAGATTCACCAGGTATCGCGAGAGCGGGTGCGGGACGAGTTGACGAAAATGCTCACCGAAGGCCACGCGCGCTCGGCTTTCCAGTGGCTCGATGAAACTTGCTTGCTGCACGAAGTGCTGCCGGAAATCGAAGTGATGAAGGGAGTCGCCCAGCCGCCGCAATTTCATCCCGAGGGCGACGTTTTCTTGCATACATTGCTCTTGCTGGAGAAATTGCCGCATCCCTGCGCGGCGGCCTTGGCGTGGGGAGCGTTACTCCACGATGTGGGCAAGCCACCGACATTTCGTGTGGCGCCAGACCGCATTCGCTTCGACGGGCACGTGGATGTGGGAGTCAAAATGGCGGAAGCAATCTGCCAGCGTCTCCGCTTTTCGAAAGATGACACTGAGCAGGTGCTGGAACTGGTGGACAACCATATGCGCTTTGCCCATGCCATGCGCATGAGCGAATCCACCTTCAAGAAGTTTGTTCGCATGCCGCATTTCGACCAGCACCTGGAATTGCATCGCCTGGATTGCCAGGCCAGCCACGGCGATCTGACGACTTACGAATTCACCCGCAACAAGATGGCAACGCTGACTCCGGAAGCAATGCGTCCCGCACCGCTGGTGACGGGCGACGACCTGATCGCTACCGGACATGAACCAGGGCCGCGCTTCAAGGAGATTCTTTCCCTGGTCGAAGATGGGCAACTCGAAGGACGCTTGCGGAGCCGCGAGGAAGCGTTGCAATTCGTTGCACGAGAGTTTCCCGTGCCAAAATAGGAGGAACTAGTCCCGAAGCGGGAGAATTCCCGAAAGGGAGCGGGAAGTTCCACGGCTGCGAAAAATCTTGTCAAGCCCCCTTTTTCGTCACAATCCCGCCATCTCGCTGAATCAATGGGCGATATATTTTCCGAAACCGTGTCTCACTTGCCTTCCGAAACTGCTATTCTGAAAATAAGAAGGTCAGAAAACCAGCCGGCAGAGAATCAGTTACCATCTTCACTTCAACGACTCTCCATGGAACAGGCAGGTTTAGGAATCGAGAAGATTGTTGCGGCGAGCCTGCGGCATGCGCCCGCCGGAACCGGTCCCATCCTGGCATGGCCTATCGCCTGCGGTCAGGCGGTGGCGGCGCGAACCTCAGCCTTGGATTTCGACGACGGAATTCTGCGGGTGGAGGTGCCTGACGCGGGCTGGCGCGCGGAACTGCGGTCTCTGGCACCGCAATATCTGGCAGTCATCAATCGTTACACTGGCAGTGGCGTGCGCCGAATCGAATTTGTGGTATCCGGGGTGCGGCGATGAAGATCAGCGAGAAGGACGTTGCTTATGTTGCTGACTTGGCTCATCTGGAGCTGACGGATGAAGAGCGCACCCGTTTTCTGCGTGACCTGAACTCGATTCTCGACTACGTTGACCGCCTGGGTGAGCTGGACACTTCGCAGGTGCAACCCATGGCACAGATGACGGAACTGGGCGGCGATGCAACCGCCCTTCGCCAGGACATTCACGAAGGCCTGCGGAAGTCCTTGCCGCACGATGTTGCGCTCGCCAATGCACCCGATGCGGACGGAACGTTCTTCCGGGTGCCGAAAGTGATCGAAAGATAGCTACGTCTTTCTTGATGGATTCTCAACCGCTCACCATCGATGCTATCCGTGCCGCTGTTCAGGAGCGACGCACGACCGCCACGGCCTTGGCCGAAGATTTCTATCAACGAATCGAGAAGCAGGATCCCTAGATTGGCGCTTACTTGACGCTCTCGAAGGAGCGAGCTTTGGCCAAGGCGGCGGAGATCGACGCGCTGGCCGCAAAAGGTGAGAAGCTGCCGCCGCTGGGCGGCGTTCCGGTCGGCATCAAGGACGTGATGGTGACGCGCGGTGTGCGCACCACCGCGGGCTCAAAGATTCTGGGTAATTACATTCCGCCGTACGACTGCACGGCGGTGGCGCGGATGGAGGCAGCGGGGGCGGTGGTTCTGGGCAAACTGAACTGCGATGAGTTTGCCATGGGCTCATCGAATGAGAACTCGGCATGGCGTCCGGTTCGCAATCCCCGGGAGCCCGAGCCGGGTTCCGGGCGGCTCATCGGGAGGATCGGCGGCGGCGGTGGCGGCGGACATGGCGGTGGCCACGCTCGGGTCCGACACTGGCGGCTCGATCCGGCAGCCGGCGTCGTTCTGCGGCGTGGTCGGCCTGATGCCAACCTATGGCCGCGTGTCGCGCTATGGATTGATTGCGTTTGCTTCGTCGCTCGACCGCATCGGGCCGCTGACGAAGACAGTGAAAGATGCCGCGCTGGTCCTCCGCATGATTGCGGGATGCGATCCGATGGACTCAACTTCAGCAGATATTCCGGTTCCGAATTATGTTGCCGAGCTGGAGAAGCCGGTGCGAGGTCTGAAGACTGGGAGTAGCGAAGGAATATTTTGGGGAGGGACTGGACGGCGACGTCCGACAGTCGGTGGAAGCTGCCATCCAGAAGCTGGCAAAGTTGGGTTGCGAGATTGTTCCAATTTCGCTGCCCCACACCAAGTATGCGATTCCGGCTTATTACATCGTCGCGACGGCCGAAGCTTCTTCCAACCTGGCGCGCTTTGATGGTGTTCGCTACGGCTATCGCGCCGGCGATGCCCGACAGTCTTTCGGAGATGTACCGGCGCAGCCGCGATCAGGGATTCGGGGCCGAGGTAAAGCGTCGCATTATGTTGGGAACGTACGCGCTGAGCGCGGGTTATTACGACGCCTACTATCTCAAGGCACAGAAAGTGCGCACGCTGTTGGCCCGGGATTTCGAGGCAGCTTTTAAGAAAGTTGATGCGATCGTGACTCCGACCAGTCCCACGGCGGCGTTCAAGCTGGGAGAGAAAGTCGATGATCCGCTGGCCATGTATCTGGCGGATATTTTCACGGTGACTGCGAACCTGACCGGAATCTGCGGGATTTCGATTCCGTGCGGGGAAACGAAAGAGAAGTTGCCTATCGGACTGCAGATTCTGGGGAAGCACTTCGATGAGGCGACAATCCTCCGCGTGAGCAGCATGCCGCGAGGAATCGTCCTTGACCAAGTAGGCGCACTCCTACGCCGGCTGGTAGTACTGTTCGTCCGGCGCAAGCTTCGGCACAATACTTTTCCTTCACGGCGTACTTCGCGGCGGAAGTTGATTCCTTCGCCGCAGATTTCACAGACAATTCGTTCACCTTTGTATCCGGGAAATTCTTCCGGTGGTAGATCGACTTTTACCCATTGCGTGGTGAACAGGTCGTCGTCGGAGCATTTCGCGATAAGCCAGCATCTGCTGGCTATTTTTGTCTTCAATCTCGGGATGCATCTGCCGCGCCAGCGCCTTGGACGACTCTTTGGCCGCGATGCGCACGGCTTTGCCGGTGCTTACGTCGACGAAGGTGGCTGCCATTTTGCCCCAGTCGCGGAACTTCAAGGCGCGCTTGCCGAGACGGCAGCCGGTAACCACGGCGACGGCATCGGTGGCGCAGCGGTCGATTTCCACAAAAGTAACCAGGCGTTTGCGGTCCTTGCCGCGCGGATCGTCGATGCCGAGCTTTGTCAGGCCGAGCATGGCCAGGCGCACGCCGAGAACCTGGCCGGCGCACAGGTGTCCGTGGGCCTGTTCGGCGTCGCGCAGATATTCGTCGAGAGATTTCATTTGAAAACCGTTGTCAGTCAACCGCTAACCCAACAATCTAACCCAAGGAGAAATCGTATGAAGTGTAATTCTAGACCGAAAGCGGCACTGGTTGTGCTGCTCGCAATTTCACTGCTGGCTACCGGCTGCAGCGCGCAGTGGATCAGCGTCGCCCTGGCCGATTTGCCGGTGCTGCTGCAGATGGCGCTGAACATCGGATCGCTGGTGACGACTCTGCAATCCGGCAAGCAATTGAGCGCATCGGAAGCGCCGGCCATCCAGAATATTTCGGCGGAAGCCAGCAAAGATTTGAACCTTGCTGCAAACGCTTTACAACCAGTACAAGGCGAATCCGACCGCCAGCGCGCTACAGAAGATCCAAAGCGCGATTGCGGACATCAATCAGAGATCTGCCTGCGCTTGCTGCAGGCGGCGCATATTGGCGATCCGGTACTAGTCGGCGCGAATCACGGCGGCGGTGAATCTGATTCTGACAACGGTGACCAGCTTTGCTGCGTTGATTCCGCAGACGTCCGGGATGCCGACCGCTCGCAAAGCCGCGGTGTCCGGGAAGAAGGCTGCAATTCCCCAGCCGCAGGATCTTGAAGAAGCAGTGGAATCAGCCGGTGTGCGGGGCTACGGGGAAAGTGACCCTGGATGCGGCGTTTTCAGTGTGTGCCGGTGAAATAGCGGTGAGCAGCTTTCTCGCTGCCTCTGTCTGCCTGGGCGGACCGGGTGGACAGAGGCGTCTTTACTTTCGCTTCCAGCGCACGCCATCTTTGGTGATTTCGACTACGATGCCGGCGACCGTGAGCTCAGCGCGGATGGCGTCGGAGGTTTTGAAATCGCGGCCGCGGCGGGCGACTCTCATGTCGGCAATCTTCTTTTCGATGTCGGCATCGGAGAGCTGCGGTGAGACTAACTGACTCGAGCAGCTCTTTGCTGATTTCGTCTCTCGCGGCCTTCCGCTCTTCGCCCACTCGACAATGTTCCTCATTTTGGGCGCGTCGTCGTCTTTAAGCACAGCGAACAATTCATCGAACTGCTCGCAGCGCCGCGAGCAGTGCAGCTGACATCATTCTTGCTTGAGTTGTCCGGCATCGATGGCAGCGTTAGCTTTGCGCACCATGTCAAAGATCGCTGCCTGCGCCTGGGCGGTGTTGAGGTCGTCGTCCATTCCCGCCCGCAGGCGTTGCTGCTGGTCTCCTGCGCCAGATTCGGTCCATGCCTGCACTCGCTGCCCGCAGGGAACTGCTCCACTGGCCAGGCGCTGCTGAAAGTTGCGAAGACGCTCCACCGAAACGGCTGCCTGCTTCAATCCGTCCAAGGTGAAGTTCAACTGATTGCGATAGGGAACCGAAGCCAGCAGAAAGCGGATGGACGACGGCTTGTGTCCCTTGAGCACGAGGTCGCGCAAGGTGAAGAAGTTGCCGAGGCTCTTCGACATCTTCTCGCCTTCGACCAGCAGAAAACGCGCATGAAACCAGAAATGGGCAAACGGCTTTCCGGTCAGCGATTCGGACTGCGCGATTTCGTTTTCGTGATGGGGAAAGATCAGATCTTCGCCGCCGGCGTGCAGATCGAAAGCTCTCGCCCAATTCTTCCATCGACATGACCGAGCACTCGATGTGCCAGCCCGGGCGGCCCGGCCCGATCGATGTCTCCCACGAAGCTTCGCCCGGTTTGGGCGCCTTCCAGAGGGCGAAGTCGCGGGCGCTGTCTTTTTCGTATTCGTCCACATCGACGCGGGCGCCGTCCTCCATGCCCGCGAAATCTTTCTTGGAAAGCTTGCCGTAGCCGGGAAATTTCGCGATGCGGAAGTAGTAGGAGCCGTCTTCGGCGCGGTAGGCGAATCCCTTTTTCTCCAGCTCGGCGATGAACTGCGCCATTTCCGCGATGTGATCGGTGGCGCGCACCAGAATCGGCTGCTCGATGTTGAGCGTCGCCGCGTCTTCGAGAAACGCTTTCTCATATTTTGCGGTGTACTGCTTGACGCTCACGCCGTCGCGGGCGGAGTTGCGGATGATCTTGTCGTCCACGTCGGTGATGTTCATGACGTGGCGAAGCTTGGTATCCGCTCTGGCGCAGGAAGCGTCGCAGAATGTCCACGGCGACAAAGGTGCGGAAGTTGCCGATGTGGCCGTAGTCGTAGACCGTGGGCCCGCAGGCGTACATGCGGACTTCGTTGTCCGGCAAGCGGCTGGAACTCCTCGACCTTGCCGGAGAGCGTGTTGTAGAGGCGCAGTGCCATAGGAGCTGGACAGAGAACCTTCATTCTAGGGGGACGAAAGAAAGGGGGTCAAATGCCGGTGTGTTCCGCGGAGGGCGCAGCCGCGGGAGCGCTGTTGGTCGTGCAGGCGTTGTCCCGACCAGCAAGACGTAGTGCAATGCCGAAATAATGGTGAAGGCGAAAGTTGCGCGCAGGAAGGTGAGACGGGCGATGTCGATCCAGCGTGCGTGGTTGTAACTGCAGCAACAACACGAAGAACACGGCGGCAACCTGGGCGAAGGTGTTGGCCTTGCCGAACATGCTGGGACGGAAGTCGCGCAATCCGGCAATCGCGAACAGGACGGCGCTGGCGGCCAGAATGGAGATGTCGCGGCTGAAGACCACGACGGTGTACTTCCAGGGAATCTTGTGCAGAATGGAAAGCACCAGGAAGATGGTGCTCAGCAGCAGCTTGTCGGCGATGGGATCGAGGTACTGTCCCAGCACGGTTTGCTGTTTGAGAGTGCGGGCCAGCAGGCCGTCCAGCCCATCACTCATCCCGGCCAGCACGAATAGGATCAAGCGCCACGCCGTAGCGGCCATCGACCAGCTTGATGACGATGAAGGGAAGGAACGACATGCGCAGCAGAGTGAGCTGATTTGGGTAGGTCAGCAGTTGGGAGAGCTTCACTGCGCGGCCTCGTGTGCCTGAAATTGGAAGTTCAACACTTAACGATTGTCTCCGGGAAGCGGACGGCATTGCAAATCAGCGGGTCGCGCGAAGCAGGTTTGCCCGGTACAATAGAAGTTTGTCGCGTCAGTTTGTAGGCCCGTAGCTCAGTTGGTTAGAGCGCTTCCTTGACACGGAAGAGGTCGATGGTTCGAGTCCATTCGGGCCTACCATTTCTTTCCAATGGTTTAGAGCCGTTGGCCCATCATTCTTCAATTCAATCTCCTTCCACAAACCCTGCAAATCCCGCACCCTTCGTAACTTTGGTGCTCTTTCGATCAGGAGTACGGTCAAGACAGGCGAGATTACAGCGAAGGTCAACGAACAGGCTAGTCTGGATTCCCAGGCGCGACTGTGCCATCGTAGGGATCTCATCATGAAGGCCGCAGAGAAGGGGAAGTCAAACGATTAGAAAAACGAAAGCGTTCCACGGTGCTCTGGCAGTAGTGTTTTTTCTGTTGGCCGCAGGAACCTGGAGCTCGAAAGCCCTAGGCGAGGAAGCTCTCACGGCGGCGGACGATATCGCGCTGCTCGTGCCGGACAAGGTTGACTTCGCCGATCCCATGGTCAGATTGTGGCTCGACGCGGGCTCGGAAGAGGGGCTGCACGTTGTTGCAATGCATGACTCAGAGTTCTTGCGGTTGAAGGCAAGTAAGCATCAGCTCAAGGGAGTCATCCTTCCTGACACCATTCACCGCTCTGCCAGCGATGTTCTTGTCAGCATGGTCTCGCAATATGTGGATCAAGGAGGCCTTCTGTTGCTGGTTGGCGACGCTGGCGTCCTTGATCAGAACAACGTATACCCGCATCCCAGTTCACGGTTGTCCAAGCTGGCGGGCGTTGAGTATTGCTTCTATGACGAACTTCGAGATAAGGCGACGGCGTGGGGTGAAGTGTGGGGAAGCCAGAAAGTCTTCAATCAGCTCCATGTCCCCCCGGGAGTGGGTGTTCAGCGAAATCACTCAGGTGATTCCTCCAGACCCACTGACTCCAGCGAGCAGCAAGGCACTGATTTAGCGTTTGCCCGCTACGGAGACGGGGACCTTCGCTATCCAGTGTTTCTGACTCGCGGTTCATACGATGGCCGAGTTTTGCTCCAGTCACCTTCGGGGGTCGCCGCGGGTCTCCGAACCTCGGGAAATGGCAAGGTTCTTTATGTCAATCTTCCGCTTGGCTATCTGAAAGGGCGGACTGATGGCCTCCTACTCCATGTGTTCTTGAATTACTTTGCAACCAGCCTGCTGCACCTTCCATCCCTCAGTGCCGTGCCGGATGGGATTGGTGGAATGGTTATGAATTGGCACTTGGACTCGAATGCCGCTCTGGCGCCGCTGGAAACCATGCGGAAAGCCGGAATCTTCGAACAGGGACCATACTCCATTCACCTGACGGCGGGTCCCGACGCACGCCAATTCGGTGACCGCCTGGGGCTGAATGTGGATGGAGATCCAGCGATCCAGGAGTGGCTCCGGTACTTCTCGCAACACGGACACGCGATTGGAAGTCACGGAGGATGGATTCACGACTATTTCGGATTGCACGTGAGCGAAGACAACCAGAAAGAGTTCGAGAAATTTCTCGTGCTTAACAAGGAGGCCCTGGAGAAAATAGTGGGACGTCCAGTTCGGGAATACTCGGCACCGGTCGGGAATCAGCCCCAATGGGTCACCCTGTGGCTGCAGGCTCACGGTATACATGCCTATTACTTCACCGGAAATGCCGGTATGGCGCCAACTCAAACCTACCGGGATGGCCAGAAGGCAGACGAAAACGGATGGTCCTTTCCGATTTCTCACCTGGGCCGCGTGGCGTCCTTCGAAGAGATCAGCAGGGATAAGATTCCTGATACCCAGGTTCTGCAATGGCTCGAAGACCTCGCAAACTTCTGCGCCGAGCATCGCACGGCAAGGCTGTTTTACTCGCACCCTCCGGGCGTTATCGCGTACCTCGGACTCATGCGGAAATGGATGGAGACAACGGCGTCTCTGGCAAAGGCGAACAAGTTTCGCTGGTATACGATGACACAGCTGGGAGATTTTCTGGACCGCCGAAAAGAATTGAACTGGCAACTCATTCGGGGGGGCACGGACCGGCAATTTCTTGCAGCGCAAACTCCGCAGGACCTCGCTCAGATGACCTGGGCTGTTCCCGCCTCTACATACGGGCGTCCCAGGGTTCTCATAGGGAATGCAATCGTGCAGCAAGAAAGCGAAGACTGGTTGATCGTTGCCCAGGCAGGGACTCGGCTGAAGGTCGAGTTGCCTGTGCTCAAAGCGGCGGAGGGTGGAGCAATCAGCGGAAGGTAGGCCCGTCCCATCCTTGCGTCGAAGCCCCACTCTGGTCTAGGCGGAAGGGGCGGTAAACCTGGTCACCTCAAACACTGGGACAACGGTCTCGAGTGAGGCAGTGGGATCCGTACCCTGAGGTGCTGCTTTCAAGAAGGCTTTCAGTTTCTTTGCATCTTCCCGGCCCATTTCCACGAACCTGATCCCATTGCCGATATGGCGGTCGTTGCTGGCCACTTCCGCCTTGGCCAACACCTTCTCCCCATTCAGCCAAAGTACCACCTCAACCGTGGTGGAGGGCTCCAGCGTTTCCAGAACTTCAATGTAGCAACCACCCTCCCCCACCGTGACGGTCCGTCCGCGATAAGGGTAATTCTTAAACGGGCTGCGCATTTCAGCCTGCACGGCAAGGTTCACGCGCTCATATTTTCTCTTGAATGGCCAAGTCACAAAATGCCTCCAGGACGCAATCACCGCCCTGGGCATTATTGGTCACCGAGTGCAGCGCCTCCAAGTTACCGGCGTAACACGAGGACATCGGGAGAGCGTGCGGCACTGCGGATACAACGCTGCGTCTGCTTCAATACTTCCACATCTTGATTTCGGACCCGCCGCGCTCGAACTGAACTTCATCCATCAGTTGACGGATCAGGTAAACGCCACGACCGTGGCCGCCATATAAATTCTCGGGCCGTTTTGGATCGGCTACACCCTCGGGTTTAAATCCCGGGCCGGGGTCAGTCACGGAAATCACGATGCGGCCCTGTTGATCGACGTTCAGCCTGCATCGAATCGTCTTCGAGGGATCGCCATCGCATCCGTGTACCACGGCGTTGGCCAGGGCCTCCTGCACTGCCAGGTCGATCTCCAGACGCTTTTGTTCGGGAATCTCCAACCGCGCCAGAATTTCGGAAATCGCGCTGGTAATGGTTGTGATCGATTCGGCACTCGCGGGCATGCTCAGATTGAGTAGTTCAGTGATGCTGCTACTCGCGCCCGTGCCAGGTTTATCGACCATGAGGCTCATTCTCGGTGAAATCGAACCAACCCAAGACAATAGTTTAAGAAAAGGATGCTACCGCGGCGTCGTCATCCTCGAAGATTTCGAACAGATTCAGAACTCCTACCAGCTTCAACGTTTGTACAGCAAACTTGGAAGGCTGCACCAGTTTGATGTTCCCACCCTGTTTCTTGGTGGAGGCCAGAAACCGCACCAGCAGACCGATGCCGCTGGAATCAATCATGGATACCTCGGCCAGATTGATCGCAATGCGATAGTCGCCCTGGCCTATTACCTCTTCCATGGCTTGACGCAATCCGTCGACCGCGGGGCCCATCCTTAAGGGTCCGCGAAGTTGGATCAGTTGTACATCCGAGCGTTTACGGACGTTGATGTCCAAACCGTTCTCCTTATTTTGGCCAGCAAGGACCACCCCGATGACTGCAAAGAGTAGTGAAATGGGTCGTTCGCGGCGCGAGCTAAAGTTACGGGAACGGGCTGGGTTTTTCAAGCCAATAATCCTCATTCTTCCTTGGAATCAACGAGAAAGCCGTGATTCGGCCGGGGACTGGCCGGGGCCGGAGAGTACGGCGTACTCCAAGGGTTAAAAATTAACCCGAAGGGCGGAAAATTTGTCATAATCAGGGCGCTTTCGCGGAGGGATATGCGCGCCGCAACCGCCCGTAATCTGGCTTCCCGGCATTGCATTGTCATCGTCACTGGTGACGAATTGGTGGGTCCTGAGGCAGAAACCTACCTCGCAGCTGACTACGACCTTCGCATGCTTCATACCTGGGATGAATTGCTGGCCTTGGTCAAAAAGCAGTTGCCCGATGCCATTCTCCTGGATATCGACACGGTTGGGGCCAACAGTGACCAGGGGATTACTGCGCTGGCAGAACTTCGTTCACTAGGGCCTGACATGATGTTGGTGGCTCTCACGCGATCGGACAGCCGCCGCCTGCGGCACAAGGCCATTGACGCCACCGTCGATCAGTATTTTGTGGCTCCTATTAATTTCGAGGAAGTCCGCATCGTTCTTGGACGTGCGCTCGAGAAGCGAGCGGTAGAAATCGATTACCGGCGGCGGCAGGAGGAAGAGGCCGAGAGGGAATCTTTCGGCGAGTTGATTGGTTCCAGTGAAGCCATGCGCCGCGTTTATGACGCCATTACCCGGGTCGCCGACAGCAACAGTACTGTACTGCTTCGGGGCGAGAGCGGCACCGGCAAGGAACTTGTGGCACGAGCCATTGTCACCATGGGACCCCGTGCCGAGAAGCCCTTCATCAGTATTAACTGCGCTGCCCTGCCTGAGAATCTGATCGAAACCGAGCTGTTCGGTCACGAAAAAGGCGCTTTCACGGATGCCAAGGAAGCCCGGCAGGGACATATCGAGCTGGCGCACACCGGCACCGTGTTTCTGGACGAGATCGCCACTCTGGGGTTGGCCCTGCAGTCCAAGTTGTTACGCGTTTTGGAAGACCGGGCCGTGACCCGTATTGGTGGCAAGAGCGCCAAGAAAATCGACTTTCGCCTGATCGCGGCAACCAATGAGGATCTGGAGGAATTGGTTCAAACCGGCCGTTTCCGCGAAGACCTGTATTACCGCATCAACGTCGTACCCATCCCATTGCCGGCTTTGCGCGAACGGCAAGGAGACATTCCCCTACTCGTTGGCCACTTCCTGCGCATCTACTGCAAAACCAACGCCAGGCCCCTAAAACAGGTGGAAGCTGAAGTCCTGAGGGTCATGGAAGACTACGACTGGCCGGGGAATGTGAGGGAGTTGGAGAACGTTATTCAGCGGCTGGTGCTGATGAACGACAGCCCGCTGATCGGTCTCGATCACCTGCCCAAACAACTGCTTATGGCCAGCAATACCAGTCAGGAGGCGATCCTGATTCCAGAAGAGGGAGTGAATTTCGATTCGGAGATGGAACGCATCGAGCTCGCCTACCTGCAGGCTGCGCTGAACCGGACCGGAGGTCAGAAGTCTGCGGCCGCGGCCTTGCTCGGCATCGACCCCCAGCGTATGAAGTATCTCTGCCGCAAGCGGAATTTATAGAAGTTTTGGTCAATAATTAACCAAGTGTAGGTTAATTTTTTACCGGACAGAGATAGAGCCGTTAGCGGGGGAAGCGGTTTCGAGCTTGAGAGCGTCGCAAGTGCTTGATTCTGAATGATCTCTGTCGATCCCGTAGAAGCTCGATGGTTTGGCAGCAGAGGTGCTATTTGTAGCTGCGTCGGTAGAGACAAAAAAATCCCGAAGGCTTGAGAGGAAATCACATGGCCATCCAGAAGAAATCTTTGATTAGCAATCGCGCCGCAACCAAGAAAGCCCTGGTAGCGAAGCCCGAAGTGAGCAGCAATCTCGGCCGGACCAAGGTCGGCATCCCGCATACGAAGGTCGGCATCCCGCACACGAAGGTCGGCATTCCGCACACGAAGGTCGGTATCCCGCACACGAAGGTCGGTATCCCACACACGAAGGTCGGCTTGACTCGCGTAGGAATGACCCGCGTTGCCGTGAACCGCGTGGGAATGACTCGTGTAGGAATGACTCGCGTAGGAATGACTCGCGTTGCCGTGAACCGCGTGGGAATCACCCGCGTCAAAGCTCAGTAAGACGGAACCGAACAATCACAAGAAGGACCGCAGGCAATTGCGGTCCTTTTACTTTTATGGGGTAAGCGCCAGCTACCAGATTCTCCGATCGACTAGATCGCGACCAAATGTCCAGACGAATCCGGCGATGCTGCGGTGAGTCACGAGGATTTTGGCGGTTCCCGTCATCCCCTCTCTAAGCTCCCCCGGATTGGGCAAAAGCACCGATCCGGTGTAGAAGCGGGGTTGAGTAAGGCCTTTGAGTTGGTCCGCGGGGATCAGTCCTGGCTCAATCGAAGTGAATGCCGGTGCTACTGACAGCAGGATTGCAGTCAAGGGCATGGTACGCGATTCCGCCTGGAGCCTTACCGTGGAGCCAAGGCGAACGTTCCTCATTCCAAACTCGGGAATGTAAATCCGCGCGGTCATGGCGGAGGGATCAGCCACCTCGGCGATCTCCGCGCCCGATACGAGGTAAGTTCCCAGCAGGTCATCCAACCGGGCAGTGACGACCACACCGGGGATTGGACTGGTGATTTGGAGAAGAGCGACTTGTCCGGCAAGGGTCTGGTTCCGCTCGGTCATCTCCTGGCGCTTGTACTCCGCCGGGCCATATTCTCCATAGTGCAAGAGCGCCAGGTTTGCCTGGTCGGAGGCGACGTGCAGGTCAGCCTTTGCGCCTGCCGCCGCTGATTCCAGTTGCAGATTGCTGAGTTCGACCAGGGGCTGTCCGGCGGCCACAGTTTGTCCTTCCCGGGCCAACACTCGGGTCACCCGCCCGGCGACCTCGGCGTGGATCGACGCTTTGTGAGCCGGCTCCAGCACGAATCGTCCCTCAACGAACTCTGGCCATAACGGCAGAAAAACAATCACCAATGCAGCAGCGGTAAGCGCCGCTGTGCGTGGCCCCGTCAGCCAGGCCCTTACGCGTTCTTTCTTGTCCAGATAGACAATTTTCATAAACCTCACCAAGGCTTTGATCTTGGACTTGAACACCCAATATCCGATGGCGAGAGCGGGCAGGAAGGCCCACTCCGGCGTATAGCTTTGCAAAATATGAAAGGACAGCACCATCAGGAACGACAGCAGGACATATCCGTACAGCCCTGAAAGAATGGCGTAAATGATGTAGAACGCGCGCCGTCGCCGGGGAACAAAGTCCACTTCTACAGGCAGACCGAAGATCTTTTTTCGAGTGAGGCCGGAAAGATAGGCAGTACTGTTTTCTTTGAGGCTCGGTTCGTGAATGAGTTCGGAGAAGATCAAATATCCGTCCAGCTTTATCAAGGGGTTGAGGTTTAGCAGAGAAACGCCGATGCCAGTGACCATCATCACTTTGTAGGCCAGATCGTGGATGGTCATGCCGGTGGCCGTTGCCCACCACACCACGGTGGCAAAGACGCAAATGATCAGATCGAGCCAAATGCCGGCGATGGCAGTGGCAATCCTCTCCCAGGGGCCACCATAGATCCATACTTGCGAGGCATCACAGAAAAAGCTGGGAGCGAAATACATCAGCGTGAAACCCATTTTTTCGACGTCACCCCCAAAGTGCTTGCAGGTCAGCCCGTGGGCCGTCTCGTGGAAAAACGCCATGGCGCCAAAGAGAAACCAGAACTCGATGAGATCCCTTCCCGACTTGGAGGTGAAGTTATAGAACTCGAAGCTGTCATTCCAGATTTCACCGAATTTGTCGGCCCACATCCAGAGCATGACTGCAAATAAGAAGAAACTGAGCAGCACGAAGGCAGGAGTGTAGATAAATTTTAACTTGGGGTAAAGCCGGGAGATATAACGATCGGCATTTGGCCATTCCTTTATCGTGATGTCGGTGAAGTCAGGAATTTGGAAGCGCTTGCGCTGTTTGCGGCGTTGACCGCGGAGTTGGGTCTGCAGGATGATATTTTTTTCGAGCGGCGTCTTACAGATGAACTCGGTTTCGGCATACAGGAAGCTGGCCATCTCCCGGACATCGTCTTCCGAAAAAAACGCTCCCGCGCTCTCAGTTGAGAGTTCGGAAATCTCCTGATACGACCGGTTCCCGTCAAAAAGCTGCATCAGCTTCCATTGTTCGGGGATGAAGCGGAGAACATATTCGGTTCCGGGCAGCTTGGTTATGACAATCGGACGGCCGTCCTCGAGATGTTCTTTGGCGATGAGTCGAGGGTCCAGCTTGGGCTTGTCCCTCTGGATTGCCCGCTCGGGCATTGCGGGAATTGCGGCGTCCAGGGCTTGAACGATGTTCATTGCGGCAGGTTGCCACGGATGGTGGCCAGCATCCCAGGTCTCAAGTCAGGGGCAGGTCCTTCAATCTGGGCGAGGACTTCTATGGTGCCGCTGGATGGATCCACCACCGGGCTGACATCGACGATCTTGGCGTCGTGCTGAGTTACTGGAGAGACATCCGCTGAAGCTACGGAAACCGTCTGCCCGCGCTTGACGGCTCCGAGCAGCCGCTCCGGCAGGGTGAACTTCACCTGCAATGGCGCCATGGCCGTAACCCAGAAGAGCCGATCGCCCACCGAAACCTTCTGGCCGACGCGGACGTAACGTCGAGCCACAATCCCGTCGAACGGGGCAATGATGTTGGTCTTGTCAAGCTCCAATTCGAGCGATTTCTGTGTCGCCTTGGCGTTGTTCAGGCTCTCGGCTTCGCGCTGCACTTCGTATTCGTCAGCCTCTTCCTTATATTGCACATGTTCCAGCTCTTCTTTCGGGATCACCTGCGCCTCAAACAGTTTTTCGGCGCGTGCCCGGTCGGACTTCAGAACCTTGGTCTCGGCTTGCCAGTTCTTTAGATTGGCTTCGATCGACCGCACTCTGGCGGCCGCGCCCTCCACATCCGCGGAGATCTGGCGGTCATCGAGTTTCGCCAGCAGTTGTCCCTGATGTACCTGGGTGCCGGGCTGGGCAAGGATGGATACCACAGGCCCCTCTCGCAATGCGCTGACATCTACCTGGTTCTCCACCACCACCGGGCCCGAGGCAACGAAAACGCCCTCCTTTTGGACGCTGGCCGGCTGCTCCGTCGGCTGCACCGGTGGGGCGGCAGCCACAACCTCTTTCGAGCTGCTGCATGCGCTGAAACTCAGCGCCAGAATGGTCAACCCGATCACGATGTAGCATTTCATGGCGTCACCTCGGTTCACCAGCCAAACCACGACCAAATCTTGGACCACAGCCACATGGCAGGGCGCCGGAAGAAGACCTCTCCGGCGGGTCTCCAGGCGGTAAAGATCTTGCCGCGGCCTTGCATCCCGCTGCGGATCAAGCCGTCGTTATTGGGTATGCTGACCCGCGCAAAGAAGACGCGTTCGTCGCCCTGCGCCTGGCCCTTGGGACTCACTACCATCACCTTTCCGCGAAACGTGCGGCTGGGAAATCCCTCAAGTTTCACGGCGGCTTCCTCCCCAGGCCGAAGATGAGAAAAGTCATGCTCATCGATGGCAACGTCCACAACTGCCCGTGAGGTATCCACGACTTCTGCAAAAGTGTCGCCGGGCTTCAAATCCTGCCCCACCAGGTCCTCCACATGTGGCGTGGCTACCAGGCCATCAATGGGAGAGCGCAGTAGCGTTTTTTCTAATCGCTGCCGGGCGCGCGCAACTTCCGCGGCCCAGTAGTCAACTTGTACCCGTTCGATTCCAGCTTCCGTGCCGTCGTTGGCAGCGAGTGCCCGGTTCATTTGCGACAAGGCGGTGTCGTACTTGGCCTGCGCCCCTGCCAGTTCGGCGCGGTATGGCCAATCCGCGAGACGAGCGAGGGCAGTGCCCTGCTTGACGGCGTCGCCCTCTCGAACACTGACCGCCTGCACCACGCCGGCGACTTCCGGCTGCACCCTCGCGCTATGTGCCGGAGCCACCACCGCGGGGCCATCCACGCGCAGAGGCAAGGGAAAGGCTGCAAGAAATAGCAAGGCTAGGGCCGCTCCTGCGACTACAACCGTTCGCCGGCCTTTCTCCATGGCCAGAAATTTGCGCTTTTTCTCCAGGAGGGGCCCGATCACATCGATGAAAGGCACCTCACGATAAAGCGAGGCGTTGCGCAGCGCCACTGTGGCCTGGCCAGCCAGCACCTTGATCATTTCCAGGTGGGCGCTGCTGAGAAAATCCGGGTCGCTACTCTCGAACGAGAGAATGCCCAACGTGCCATCGTCATCCGCCAGCGGCAGGGCATGGAAGGCGCGCATACCGGTATCGGCGAAGTATCTCTCAAACTTCGCGCGCGTCTCGGGACGCTCGTCCTCCACCTGGCCCCCGCGCTGGACCACGAATATGGACTGCTTGGACGACGATGCCCAATCCAGTAATACCTGCAGACGCGCCGTATCGGGGTCCTGAGGATTGATCTTGGCTACTCCGGCGATCGCTTTCAATTGCAACTTGCCCCGCTGCTCCAGCGCGATCGCGGCCCTTTCATAGGGGATTACGCTGCTGGGCCCGTTCACAACCGCGTCCAGCACCCGGTCCATATCGAGGGTGGAAGTAATTTCACCGCTGACCTTGACCAGGGCTTCCAGGATCTCGACCTTGCGCTCCGCTTGTAGCAAGTTGGCGTTGTGCAGGGCATTGCTGGCGGTGGCGCAGATGTTGGCCAGCAGGAACTCGTCATCTTCGTCGAAGGGGAGTCCGTCCACCCGGTTTACCGCCTCAACTACACCGACCAGCATTTCGTGCTCCAGCAACGGAGCAGCCGCGATCGAGAAGACAGCGCCCTCTTCGACTCCCTGATTTCGCTTCTGCAGGCGCGCGTCCTCGGGATCATCAATCACCACCGGTTCGCCACTGTCGGAGATATCCCCCGCGATGCCTTCGCCCGGCCTCTGCACCATGCCAGCCTCAACCGTGGGGTCCATTCCGGCACACTCCACCAGTTCCAGGGCATCGTGGTTCACCATCCACAAATTGACGCCCTGGACATTCATGACCTCCTGGAACTTGCCGGCAATGGTAGACAACAATTCGTCCATCTCCAGCGTGGAGTTGAAAACCTTTTCCAGGTCGTACATCTGGGTCACGCGACTGATGGAATGCAGGTTGGTGTTGCGCTCGCTCTCATAGAAAAGAGCGGCTGCGAGCGCCGGCGCCGCCAGTTCGGCGATATCGGTCAGAGCCGCCAGCATGGCCGTCGGAAATGACTGTTCGCAGTGAAACAGCTCGATGGCCCCTACCAGAGTTTCGTGGACCAGCAAGGGGACGCAAGCCAGAACAATCAAGTCCCGACGAATGTCAAGGTGCGCGTAATCTTCGCGTGACAGCGCGCCGCCCTCAAACACCAGAAGCTCACGCTTCTCCGCTACGGTACCCAGCGTGCCGGCTTCAAACTCAACCGTCTCTGGAACCGTGATGCCACCTGCAACGGCCTTGGCCGTCCAATTGGGAGTTTCCTGATCGGTAATCACATAGACCACAGCCACGGTGTCCGGTAACAGCTCCGAGACTGTGTTCGCGACTGCCTGCGCGCGAGGAGCCACCTCCTGCTCAGCCAGCAAGACTGCGGCAAATTCAGCCACGTTAACCGCGAATGCAGATTTTGGGTTCGGCATAAACGGCGTTTATGTGAACGTTCTGCCGTAGGCTGCCTGCGCACTTGGGGAGGGGCGCAAGACCGGCACTTTTCCGAGTGCGAATCTTACTGCCGTCGGCCACAACCGGTCAACATTTGATTGTTATGTCGACAAGGTGGTGCGGAGATTTGGGTGGACGCATGATTACAGCGCCAAGATTAAAAGTTGCGACTCGGCGTTGACCCCGAATGGCGGTTCTACGATCGGAACGCATTTCCCATCTTCTTGAGTAACTTACGGTTGAGGGTAATCCCGGGACTGAAACGGCGCCCATCTGGGTTATAATGCTGACGCCGCAGGCGGTTGAATTCCCATCATGGCAGGTTCGGTTACCCTCGATCATCGTGTTGCGGGGCAAAATGTAGACCGGACGGGTCTGTCTGCCTCTGTGCCGTGGCCCTTGGTGTGTGTAGTTATTGCGGTTACCTGTTTCGACAGCGGAATATCCTGGGATCTGTCCTGGCATCAATCGATTGGCCATGACACCTTTTGGATCCCACCGCATATGCTCATCTACATGTGCGGGGTCTTGGCTGGCATCTCCTGCGGATACATGATCCTCGCCACGACCTTCCGCGACTCCGCGGCAGAGCGGGCGGTCTCGGTCGGAGTCTTGGGATTTCATGGGCCGCTGGGAGCTTTCATAGCGGCTTGGGGCGGAATCGTGATGTTGACCGCGGCCGGCTTTGACAATTGGTGGCACCTTGCGTACGGATTGGACGCCACCATCAACAGTCCCCCTCATTGGGCTCTCGCGATCGGCATCTCGGGGGTACAGGTAGGCGGCATAGTCCTGGTTGGCAGCGGCCATGAACCGCGATACAGGGCCAGCGAGGAAAAAGCTGGAATTTCTTTTCCTTTATCTGGGAGCCACCATTCTGGTGCTGCAGCTTATCCTGCCCAACCACCGGATTATTGAACACAGTGCGGTATGTTATGCCGCGGTGTGCGCCGCGGCGCCGGTTGTGCTGGTGGCCATGGCAACAGCGTCGTGGTCACGGTGGGCGTGTACGACGGTGGCGGCAATCTACATGGCTTATTGGATGCTGGGCGTGTGGATCCTGCCATTGTTTCCGGCGACGCCGAAACTTGGCCCGGTTTACCAGCCGTTAACCCACTTCGCTCCGCTGGAGTTTCCCCTCCTGTTGATCGTCCCTGCCTTTTGTTTGGACTGGGTGCGCGCCCGGTTGCCGGAAATGAACCGCTGGTTGCTGTCCGCGATCCTGGGGACAGTGTTCCTTGCAGGATTTATTGCCGCGCAGTGGCCTTTCGCGGATTTTCTTATGTCGCCCTGGTCTCGCAACCGGTTTTTTGGAACGATCTATTTGCCTTATTTCGCCGCGCCCACGTCCCATGTCGTCATGAACCAGTTCTACCCGGGAGCAGCCACCCCCATGCGGTTTTGGCTGATCATGGCGGTCGCACTGGGTGCTGCGATCCTGAGCTCACGCATCGGGATGGCTTGTGGAGAGTGGTTAAAGAAAGTCCGCCGCTAAGGAAGATTTGAGAAACGAAGTGCCCAGCCTACGACAACCGAGTTTCACTACCTTCAAGAGTCTCGCGAAGCCAGGGCGATATGTTGGCTACCTTCTGTCGCTGGTGCTGCTGGCAGCATTCCCGCTCGCGGCGCACGTGGGCAGCCCCGACGTCTACTACGAAGGCGATGCCGGGCCGTATCATCTTTTCGTTACCGTGCGCGTGCCGCAGGTAGTTCCCGGGATTGCCCAGGTTGAAGTTCGAAGTCAATCCAACGATGTCACACAGGTGGGAATTCTGGCCCTTGGACTTACGGGGGTCGGGGCAAAATACTCGCCCTCACCGGAGTCGACCGAGCGCTCAAAACAGGACCCGCAGTTTTTTGTCGGCGACCTTTGGCTGATGGAGTTTGGCTCTCTTCAGGTGCGCATACGAGTGGACGGTGCCAAAGGCAAGGGTGAACTCTCTGTCCCGGTCGCCGCGATTTCCCAGGGCACGCTGCGCATGTCCAGACCCTTGGCAGGCGTACTTTTCGGCCTCACCATGCTGTTGGCGTTCGGAGGGGTGGCAATTGCCATGGCGGCCGCGCGAGAAGCTGAGTTGCCACCCGGGGCCAAGCCAGCGGAAAAGGACCGGCGCCGCGCGCGTCTGGTGATGGCCGGGGCCAGCATCTTGATTGTTGCCTTGCTCTACAGTGGCAGACGCTGGTGGGATGCCGACGAAGCCATCGCTAACATAAACGTTTATCAGATTCCGCAAGTGTTCGGCACGCTCCAACCTGGAGGCCGGCTGTCCTTGAGTGTGCGGCCTAGAAAAGAACAAAATCGCGAACTCCCGCGGGGATGGGTCGACGACAACTATCTGGCCGACCTGATTCCCGATCACAACCATCTGATGCACCTGTTCTTGATCCGGCTCCCGCAGATGGATCGCTTTCTGCACTTGCATCCCGAAAAAACCGACGGCGATCAATTCGTGCTCCAGTTGCCCAATCTGCCAGCGGGCCGGTACCAGATGTTCGCCGATGTAGTGCATCAAACCGGGTTCCCGACAACCTTGGTGGGAGAAGTCGAACTCCCGGATATTTCCAGCAGACCTACGAGTGGCGACGATTCAGAGTGGACAGGCGCGGCGATTTTGTCTGAAACGAACCAATCTACAAAATGCTCCCTTCCCAGCGGTGGGCACATGATTTGGGAGCGACCGGTGACACCGCTGAGAGCCCGAACGCTCACCAATTTTCGCTTTCGTGTGGAAGACGCGGAAGGAAAGCCGGCACAAAACCTGGAGCCCTACATGGGCATGGCGGCCCATGCGGAATTTGTGCGTTCCGACCTGACGGTTTTTGCTCACGTACATCCCGCGGGCTCGGTGCCCATGGCGGCGCTCGAGCTAGCTCAGGCTAGCTTGGTGCCCTATGCGGGACAAATGCAGGCAATGGCCTCAGACATGCCTATGCCGGTGGCATCCGTGTCACCTGAAGTTTCCTTCCCCTACGGCTTTCCCAAAGCCGGCGATTACCGTATCTTCATCCAAGTGAAGCGCGCAGGCCAAGTGGAGACGGGAGTGTTCGACGCCCACGTAGAGTGAGGGCAGGGTTTCCCGCACCAATTTGGGAACCTTTTCCACCGATCTTCGCGAAATTCGCCTTTTCTTCGCTGTAGTCCAAGTATATAATTCGGCGGTAGACACATCCTGCAATTCTAAAAGGAGCTTGCTCTCATGGCCGATGAACGGACCAAGGCGATTGATCTGGCGTTTGCGCAAATCGAAAAGCAGTTTGGCAAGGGTTCGATCATGCGGCTGGGATCGAAGGAAGCCATCGTACCCATTGCGGTGATTTCTACCGGCGCGATTTCGTTCGACGCGGCGCTCGGTGTGGGCGGATTTCCCCGCGGCCGCGTGGTTGAGATCTTCGGGCCTGAGTCTTCCGGGAAGACTACGATCGCACTGCAAGTAATCGCCGAAGCGCAGAAAACCGGTGGCATGGCGGCATTTGTGGATGCAGAGCACGCCCTTGATCCCGGCTATGCCAAGAAGCTGGGTGTGGATGTGGACAATTTATTGGTATCGCAACCTGACTATGGTGAACAGGCGCTGGAAATTACTGAGGCGCTGGTGCGTTCCGGTGCGATCGATGTGCTGGTCGTGGACTCGGTGGCCGCGCTTGTGCCTAAAGCCGAGCTGGACGGCGAAATGGGCGACAGCCACATGGGCCTGCAGGCGCGGCTGATGTCGCAGGCTCTGCGCAAGTTGACCGGTACAGTTTCGAAATCGCGTACCTGCCTGATTTTCATCAACCAGATACGAGAGAAGATCGGAGTGATGTTCGGCAATCCCGAGACCACCACCGGCGGCCGCGCCCTGAAGTTCTATTCCTCAGTCCGAATCGATATCCGCCGCATCGCCGCCATCAAGGAAGGTGATATCGTCACGGGATCGCGCACCAAGATCAAAGTCGTGAAGAACAAGGTCGCGGCTCCTTTCCGCGAGGCCGAATTCGACATTATGTATGGCGAGGGAATTTCGCGGGAAGGCGACTTGCTTGATCTAGCCGCGGCTAAGGAAATCGTGGAGAAATCCGGCTCCTGGTTCAGCTACAAAGGGGAACGCATCGGACAGGGGCGTGAGAATGCCCGTCAGTTCCTCAAGGACAATAAGGACACCATGGCGAAGCTGGAAGCTGAGGTGCGAAAGCAGTTGGGGATGATTCCCGCTGCACCGGTTGCCGCGGCCGCATCTTCATCTGGGGCTGCGGGAGCGCGAGTGACCACCATGCCTACCCCGGCTCCGGAAGCCGCGAAGGTGCCGGCGGCACGAAGATAAGTCATATCCCGGTAGTGTGGGGATGGACAGCTACACCGTTGAGTCCATATTGATCACTGGGAAGGCGTCGAGCGAGCTAGCGAACCAGCCATTCTGTGACCTGGTGCAGGCCGGTGAGCGCCGAGCCGTAGGTCGCGACAAGCAGTAACAGGGCGCCGCCCAAAGACGGCCACGCGTACCGCCAGTACTTACGGCTAGCTGCTGATTCGGGTTTTCTTTCCCAGGAAACCAGCCGCTGCACCCGCTCTCCGAGCGCAGTCGAACTGTGCAACAGCCCCGTCGTCAGTGCCGCCTGCTGTCCCGCTGTAGTCAACCGTGACACTTTGATCAACGCACTTGCCAGATCCAGTGCATCCCTGAAACAGGAGACAGCAGCATCGTCCGCGGCAAGCTCGGTTTGATCTTTCCACGCGTGTTCCAACTCTGTCATTCCGGGGAATGCGGAAACTCGAAAAAGCAGTTTCTTCAGATTGTCATAGGACTGGGCATGAGCCACTTCGTGTTTTAGCGCAGTCCGTAGTTCCGGAGGAGTCAGCGCGGCGATGGCGGCTTCCGACACCAGCACTTTGGGCTGGCGCACGCCTGCGACAGTCAGCGATGGTGTGTCCTTGCCGGTGCGAAACACCGGTACGGCAGCCTCCGCGTCCATGACCCTGGAGCCCTCTAGCCACTTCATCAACGCTCGTGAAGTCTTCATCTGTGCTGATGCAGCCTTCACAATTCCGGCAGCCAGCAGCGTCAGGCAGCAAAGACCCAACATCAGCGGCACCGTACCCACAGCCTCGTCGGTCGAACGGGGTTCCAGCAACAAGAAAGACGGCAGAGTAAACATCACAGTGAAGACTGAAGCCAGAGCAAACGGAAGAACCCGCAAAGCGAACAGCAGGTTGGCCGAGGCGCGCGCTGTTTGTGGCTCGAAGGCCCGCTGCAACGCGGCCCACCCTCGTGAAACTGTAAGAGAAGCTGGAACATACAGCAGAAGAAACAAGGCCAGCGAAATGCCAACACCGCGAGCAATAAACATCAGCGCTTCTCCCGGTTCAGTTCACGGCGTTTCTGATCCAGCAGTTGTTGCAACTCATCCAGCAACCCCGCGTCATGTTGGCTGACCGCCTCCACCAGGTAGGAAAGCGGAAGCGCTGCGGCGGAACTTGAACCCAACAATTGGCGGATGGTCTCGCCGGCAGCGGCTTTCTTGAGCTCCTCCTGGGTGTGCCGTGGCGAGTAACGAAACGCTCTGCCATCGGCCACTCGGTCCAGCAGTTGCTTCTTATAGAGCCGGTCGAGGGTGGTCATCACTGTGGTGTAAGCCAGCTTGAGATCGCTGTAATCAAGCAACTCTCGAACGGTTGCATTCTTACACTTCCACAATTCCTCGAGCAGTTGCTGCTCCAGAGGCCCAAGCTGGGTTTTCGGCAATCGTCCCAGGAAACGGTAGATATTTGTCATTTCTTACTCACCTTATCAGGTTCGAGCGTATGCTGACTGCCGGTTGGGGGCTTGTACCCAAACCTAAGCACGAGGGACGCAAAGTTACCTCAATCATGGCCTGCGAGGCAAGGAGAAGAAAGTCCAGCTCTCGGCGAGAAAAAGACAGGACTAAGGCTCCATTGCAGGCCGAAATCTAGTGGAAGACATGGTGGCGGCGGTTGGACTCGAACCAACGACCTACGGATTATGAGACCGTCGCTCTAGCCACCTGAGCTACACCGCCACGGTGTGATTCACGACTTGCGGTCGGTGACTACGCATCGGCGAGCCGCAGCCTCGATTCTATCAAACTGGGCAGTGTCCTACTTAACCACAAAGAACACAAAGGAGCACGAAGGAAGCCCTCTGGACTCGCACCTTTGTGTTCCTTCGTGTCCTTCGTGGTTGATGAATTTAGCAGCTCTCTCAAACCGAACTCGCTTGCATCCCCGGCCTGGAAAATTGACACTGGACGGCATGAAAGCCATTGCGGTCATTCCGGCCCGGCTGGCGTCCACGCGATTGCTGCGAAAAATGTTGCGCCAGATTGCGGGAGAGCCTTTGTTAGCGCATGTGTACCGGGGAGTCCGGGCTTGTGCGCTGCTCGATGACGTCGTCGTCGCCACCGACTCGGAGGAGATCCTGCGGCTTTGCCGCGACAACGGCTGGCATGCGCAGATGACATCGACCGCCCATCGCAGCGGCACCGAACGCGTGCATGAGATCTCTAAGTCAGTTGCCGCCGAGGTCTACCTCAACGTCCAAGGCGACGAACCCATGACCCAGGCGGAACATATCGCTACTCTGCTCGGCCTCATGAAAGATCCGAAAATACTGGTTGGAACTCTGTGCACGCGTGCCGCCGCAGAAGACATTCACAATCCCAACGCGGTCAAGGTAGTGACCGACAACGCCGGGCGCGCTCTCTATTTTTCCCGAGCGACGATTCCTTACGACCGCGACGGCTCAAACCCGTGCTACTTCAAGCATCTCGGGTTTTATGCTTATCGCAAAGACGCTCTCGACCGCTTTTGCGCCCTGCCGGAATCGTCGCTGGAACGCAGTGAACGCCTGGAACAACTGCGCTTTCTGGAGAATGGAATTCCTATCCATGTTGCGGAGACGCAGTACGACACGGTAGGAGTGGATACGGAAGAGGATTTGCAGAGAGTGGAGAGAATACTCCTGAAACGCTAGCGGGCCCCAGCCGTCTTGGGTTGTTTGGCCCAGGCTTGGGCAGCTGCCACCCGCCGGGAAATTGCGGGGTGGGAATGAAAAAACCATTCCACCCACTTCGAGGGAGATCGCTCTGCGAGATTCTGCTCCGCAAGTTTGTTCATCGACGAGATGAACGGCTGGATGCTGGTGATCGACTGGAAGGCATAGCGATCCGCCTGACGTTCGTTATAGCGGGAGAAGGCGTTGAGCGCCGGCAGCAACAAGAACGACAACACTGTCGAAACCAGCACCAGGAGCGGCAAGTTGGCGAAGTCGGACAGGGTCTCGAAGAAGTGCCAGCGCTCGATGGCGTAGTGCAGGATCCAGTTTGCCGCCCAAAATCCTGCCAGCGTGACGCAGGCCTGCACCGCGATGCTTTTCAGAATGTGTTTGTGCACGTGATGTCCGAGCTCGTGGGCGAGTACGGCCTCGATTTCGTCGGGGGAATAGTGTTCCAGAAGAGTGTCGGCGAGAATGATACGACGAGTGCTTCCCAGCCCTGTGAGAGCCGCGTTCGCCTTCTTGCTCTTCTCCGACAAATTCCATTTGTAAACGCCGCGCACCCGTGTTCCCGCCGCCTCGCTGAGTTTCACCAAACGCGACTTTGAGTTCTTCATTCTGTAAGGGCTCAAACTTATAGAAGATCGGGAACAGGACCACCGGCGCGAGTTGCGCCAACAGCACGAACAATCCGAGAAAGGCCGCCCAGGCGATCAGCCACCAGTATTGGGGAGCCTCCCGGATAATGAAATAAAGCAGTTCGACCACGATTACCGCCAGCACAAGACTCACCAGAAGTCCCTTAATTTCGTCCCACGCCCAGGCCCGCAGTCTCTGGTTGGAGAGATTGAAGCGGTGCTCCAGACGGAAGCCGTAGTAATCAAGGCCCAGCCCAAGGGCCTTTCCGATCAGAATGAGCATCACGACATATAAGAAGACCGCGAGCACGTAATTTTGGGAGACATAGGCGAAGTCGCGCAGCGTACCGTTCCATCCGGTAACGAGAAGCGCCACGAGAAACAACAGACCGAGGGCGAAGTCGGCGACGCCGAGCCATCGCCGAGTACGGTTATAGCGCCGCGCCTCCGGCGAATCAGCCGGAGGGCTGAGAATGGATGCGGGGGAGCTCATCTAGGGGGTATTGTACTCAGCCGGAGGCGATATGGGTTCGAAAAGTAAAGCTTGCTGGTACAAGACATGATGCGGTCGGGGGCATTGTTACCCCTGCCTGTTGACGAATGACTCCGCCGTAGTCAGGATTTCGCTTACCAGTTCAGGCGATGCCGCCTCGGCATAAATGCGGAGCAGCGGCTCTGTTCCGGACGCCCGGAGTAGAACCCAGGCCTCTGCTCCTTTATCAGGCGTTGGGGCGTCGAGAAAGAACTTTATGCCGTCCAGATTTTCTTTTTTCAAGATGGAGTAGCGGCCCAATCGTGTGGTTTGATCGGAACGAGCGCGCTGAATGGAGACTCTGTTTCACGTCTTCCGAAATGTGCATGTCGCGTCTGCCGTAGTGGTGAGGGCCGTACTCGTGTTGCAGATCGGCCACCAGTTGACCGAGCGGTTTACCCTCCTCGGCCATGACGTTGGCCAATAGCAGAGCATTCAGAATGCCGTCGCGCTCAGGTAGAAACCGGGAGTAGCCGATCCCGCCAGATTCCTCGCCACCAATCAGAATGTCGTGCTCCATCATCAGGTCTGCGATGTACTTGAATCCGATGGCGCACTCATAGAGCGTGCGGCCGTGGCGTGCCGCGATGCGGTCCAACATACGGGTGGTGTTGAAGGCTCGAACCACGTCGCCCGGCCATTTCTTGCGCACTAACAACCATTGCAGGAGAACGGCAAAAATCTTGTGGGAATCGACAAAGCTGCCGTCTTCCGCAACGGCGCCGATGCGGTCAGCGTCGCCATCGCTGGCAAACCCGGCGTGGCAGCCTGTCTTCACCACTGACTCTTGCAGCAGGGCGACATGAGGCTCGATGGGCTCCGGGTTGATGCCGGGGAATAGCGGATTCAATTCCTGGCGAATGGCGACATGAGCGATTCCGTGATCGCGGAAAATCCCAGCCAGTACACCGCGTCCCGAGCCATACATCGAATCCACGGCAAACTTGAATCGGGCCTTGGCGATTAGATCGAGATCAGCGAACCGGCAAATGGTATCGACATACGCCCGCTTGAAATCCACTTCTTCGATCGCTGCCTTTTGGTCGTTCGAACGCGTGCCTGCCAGCAGTTCGGCCTCGACTTCCTTAATGATTTGAGGGGTGGCCGACCCTCCGAACTTTCCCTTAACCTTCACTCCATTCCAGTTCCAGGGGTTGTGGCTCGAAGTGATAACTACACCCCCGGCGGTTCCAAGTTGCTTAACTGCAAGAGAAATCGCTGGAGTAGGGGAATAGTCGTTGGCCAACTTGATCGGAATGCCAGCATTGGCAAGCACCTCAGCGGCGACCCGGGCGAAACGTTGCGAACCGAAACGCGTATCGTAGCCCACAACCAGGCCGTGACGGGCATCTTCGTGCTTCAGGGTGTAGGCGGCAATGGCAGCTGAAACCCGGCGAACGTTGTCACAAGTGAAATCGTCGGCGATCAGGCCGCGCCATCCGTCAGTGCCGAATTTTATGGGGGCGGGCAAGGGGCGTTGGTTGCTAGACCAGGTTGTGCAGTTTCTTCTCGTCCAGATGTTTCACCACTTTACCGACATCTTGTGCCTGCTCGCGCGTGGTGATCAGCAGCGCGTCATCAGTTTCGACGACCACGAGGTTGCTGACACCGACAGCTGCGACGAACTTTCCCGGCGCATGAATGTAGTTACCCTGCGCATTCAATGTAAAAACGCCAGCCGCCGAAATCACGTTGTCATGCTGGGGTTGCTGTGTGGCAACACGGTGCTCATGCAACGCCGTCCACGAGCCCAGATCATTCCACCCGAAACCGGCGGGAAGACAAAAGATGTTCGACTTCTGCTCGCCTTTCGCTGAGCGCGGTTCGAGGACGGCATAGTCAACGCTGATGTTCTCGCACTTGGGATACAGCCGGCGAAAGACCCGACCGAACCTTGTGGTGCCGAACGCTTCCGCTATCTCCTCCAAAATGGGTGCTGTCTTAGGCAGATGTTCCCGCAGGGCCTCGGTGAGTGTGCGCGCACTCCATAAGAACATGCCGCTGTTCCAGTAATAATTGCCGGCTTGCAGAAACTGGGCGGCACGCGCGGCGTCGGGCTTTTCGGTAAAGCGCCTTACTCGCACGGTGCCGTCACCGGTTGCGGATCCCGTCTCGATGTAACCGTACCCAGTTTCAGGGCGGGTGGCAGCAATGCCAACCACGACAATGCTCTCGCCCGCTGCAGCGACGGCAATGCCTCTTCGCAGAAGTTCACGGTAACGGGCCTCGTCGGCGATGACATGATCGGAGGGAAACAGGCCGACGACTGCAGACGGGTCGTGGCGCAAAAGAATGAAAGCTGCCAACCCGATGGCCGGTGCGGTGTTTCTGCCGACAGGTTCAGCAAGGACCTGGGCACCGTGTAACCTGGGAACCTGGCGAACGATTTCGCGGCGCAGGTCTTCGTTGGTAATAATCCAGCAACGGCTGGGCGGCGCCAGCGACAGCAGGCGGGCGACCGTCTGCTGTATCATGGTCCGCTTGCCATCGAGCGCGAGCAACTGTTTGGATCGTCGCTTCCGACTCAGAGGCCAGAAACGGGTGCCACGGCCGCCAGCGAGGATCACGGGGTAGAAATTTGGATTGGTTTTCGGCACAAGTTCGGTTGAGATGTCGTCAAGGGACCTAAGGTTACATTCTAACCGCTGGTTCTGGCATTGCCTTGCCCGGCAAGGACGACTTCAAGAATTCGACCGACCATTGGGGGCGAACACTGAAACGCCCGATCGATGCCGGAATCACAACTGCATCACCCTTGGCTAGGGTCACAGGTTCGGTCCCTGGCGCTTCGACCACGCCGCAACCCTCGACCGCGGTCAGAATTTGCACCGAAGTCTTGCCGGTGTCGTCGGTAGTGTGAAATTCCTGCAGATCCTTAAGATCCAGCATCTCTACCACAAAATACGACGACGCGACCAGCGGTGCCCTGCGGTTTCTAGTGCCGGGGATCTCCGTGGGTCCGGGGCGAACCACCTTTCCCGAGCCCACCTTTTCCTTCATTACCGCAAGCCCTTGCTGCAAGTGTAGTTCCCGCGGACGGCCATAGTCATACAAACGATAAGTCGTATCCGACTGCTGCTGCGTTTCTACCATGATGGAGCCGGGGCCGAGCGTGTGCACAGTGCCTCCAACTACATAAATCATTTCGCCGGGGAAGACGTTGATCCAGTTCAACAATTCTTCTGCGCGATTCTGCTGAATTGCCTGTTCAAACTCCTGCCGTGTGGTTCCGGGCTTTAGTCCCAGCGCGACTTGCGCACCGGGCTTGGCGTGGGCGACGTACCAGCATTCGTTCTTGCCACAGGGTTCCCCGGCACGCCGGGCTGCATCGTCATCCGGATGCACTTGCACTGACAGCTTTTCATGCGGAAAGAGAAACTTTGTGAGCAACGGAAAACGATCTGCATCCTTGGCGGTTTTCCCCACCAGTTCACGGCCATACTCGGTGGTCAACTGGGCAAGCGACTTGCCTCTCAAATGGCCGTTCGCCACTTTGCCGTCGCCCCCGGTGAGCCACGATTCTCCGATCTTCTCTTCAAAGCGATGATTGGGATAAACCGGCGACAAGTCCTGCGTTCCCCAGGGCCGGGGATCGAAAATCGGCGACATTAGCAGCGGGTAAAGATCATTCATGCAACAGGCGAACACGGGAGACGTTCGGATTGGTTGTGCCCCACAGCGAGGCAGTTTCCAAGCTTCACAAAGACGCTAGAAACTTGCGCATACGCTCCAGGCCCCGGTCGAGCTCTTTCATTGAAGTCGCATATGAAACCCGGATGTGATCGCGAGTACCGAAGCCTTCACCTGGAACCGTGGCCACGTGCGCTTCCCGCAGAAGCTTACCAGCAAGGTCTGATGCCGACTTCACGCCACCTCGACCAAAATACGCTGAAATGTTGGGATAGGCATAGAACGCGCCTTCTGGCATGGTGCAATGGACGCCGGGAATCGAGCGCAGCCCATTGACCACGTGATCGCGCAATTGGATGTACTCGGTTCGCATGTCGGCGACACACTGCTGCGGCCCCGTCAATCCAGCGACGGCTGCCTTTTGAACGATGGAGGTTGGATTCGACGTGGATTGACTCTGCAGTTTCTGCATGGCGTTGACCACCGCCGCCGGAGCGAGTGCGTAGCCCAGCCTCCATCCGGTCATGGCGTAGGTCTTGGAGAGCGAACCCACAATGACCATGTGCTCGCGGTAGTCGCGCAGCGACCCGACGGAAAACAGCCTGCCAGTGTAATTAAGGTAGACGTAGCACTCGTCCGAAATCACCCAGATTCCGCGCTCGTGTGCCAACCGGACGACCGCTTCCATGTCCTCTGGCGACATCACCGCTCCGGAAGGATTCGACGGCGAATTCAAAATAATGAGTTTGGTGCGTGGCGTGACCAGACGTTCAATCATCTCCGCGGTCACGCGAAAGCCCTGGCTTTCGTCCGCGTCTAGCAGCACACAATTTCCCCCGGCGTAGCGGACAATGTCCTTGAACGAAACCCAATAAGGCACAGGGAGGATAACTTCATCACCATGATCAACCAGGACCTGAATGGCATTGAACAACGCATGTTTGCCGCCCACGGAGGCGATTACCTCTTCACGCCGGTAGCCGGAATCGAAATCGCGGGCGTGGCGCTGGAATATGGCGTCGCGTAGTTCGGTAGTGCCTCCCACGGCAGTGTACTTGGTGAAATTGGCTTGAATGGCCGCAATGGCCGCATCCTTAATGTGCTGCGGCGTTGCGAAGTGGGGCTCGCCCGCCCCGAAGTCGACCACGTCGATGCCCTGTTGACGTAACTTGTCGGCTTCGGCCACTACGGCCAGGGTGGCGGAAGGCTCGATGCGGTTAATTCGGTCGGTCAGCTTCAGCGCGGCGGCAACATCGGTTACTGGAGTCATCCTCGTTTCCTTCTTTTAGCCTTAGGATTTCTTGCATGCTGCAACTTGATGGCCGGATCGAGCTTTTCCTTGATACGCTGCTCGACCATCTCCGGAACCAGATCACGGATGGAGCCGCCTAACTGCGCAATCTCTCTCACCAGACGCGAACTAAGATAAGAATACTGCTCCGCCGGCATCATGAATACCGTTTCCAACTCGGGGTGCAATTTGCGGTTCATCAACGCCATCTGCAGTTCGTACTCGTAATCACTGATGGCTCGAATCCCACGGAGCACCACATCCGCCTTGACTTTGGCGGCGTATTCGACCATCAGCCCATCGAAACTGGCGACCTGAACATTCTTGAAGCTCGCAGTCATGGATTCCAGCATTAACACGCGCTCGGGCAGACCGAACAATGGGGCCTTTTCGGCATTGCGCAGGATGGCGACGATCAGTTGGTCGAAGATCTTACTGCCCCGCGCGATCAGGTCGAGGTGTCCGTTGGTCGGAGGGTCGAACGAACCCGGGTAGATGGCGACAACTTTTTTCAAATATCCTCGCGGGAATCGGGAAGGCTCGACAACAGAGGATTCTATCCGCCGAATGAAGCGAATGGCAATTATTGTTTAGGCTGCGGCGTTCGGTGCCGAAATTCTGTGCTTCCATCAAGATAGGACTCCACGGTAGGCACCCCACAAGGCACCCAGTTCACAACTTTTTACGTCTTTTTACCCTGAATTGACACCCGTCGCGGGAGGTTTGACTATGGTGGTCAAGGTAAAACGGACCAGAAGACCAATGAAACTGAAGCGCCCAAGGAATGAACGGACCCGGTTGATGCTCACGCTCGAGCTTGCCGTGGTGCTGCCAGCCGCCGCGCTGGTCATCCTGAGCGCGCTCCATTTGAAGTCGATCCAACGGGATCGGGGAGTGCAGGCGGCCTTCCAGCGCGATTTCAGCCAGGTACTGGCCATTTCTGAAAAGCAGATCAACCAGAAGGCATTTGAACTGGTGGACGATGTGCGCGACCAATTTCCGGTCACTGACGTCGCTTGCACTGAGACCATGGATCGAATTCTGGCCACTCATCCATACGTAGCGCACCTGTTCGTGTTCGACCCGGAAACTGGGCTGGTGTTCCGTTCTCAGCCCGCACGCGCAAACTCTCCCGCCTTTCGTCCCGAGCACGACTATCTGGCATCGATGTTTACGGGCTGGATTCAAGTCGACTATGCGGAAATGGAAAAGAACCTGGAACAAATGGCCACCAAGGGCCGGCGGTATCCCTTTGCGGACTGGGTCCCCCGGGGTGACAAGCATGCCTATGTCGCCGGGCAATTCTTCTTGATTGGCGGAACCGGGGATAAAAAGGCCATTGCCGGGATGGTGTTTGACGCCGACTACCTCCACGATCAGTTCTTCCCCGAGATGCTGGACGCGGTCTTGAGCCATCAGGAAGAAAAGGGAGAGAAGAACCATGTGGCGATGATGTTGCGTCCCAAGTACGAATACGCGCCGCTGGCCACTTCTCAAGGTTGGGATGGCGGTGCTCCTGAGGTGGAACGCAACCTGGAGGGGGCATTTCCCGGCTTGACGCTCGGCATCAAGTTACCGGGTACCACGCTGGCGGCGATGGAGCAGCACTTTGTGCGCACCAGCTTCCTGATCCTGGGGGTGATTTCGCTGTTGCTGGCAGGCGGACTCTTTCTGACCCACCGCAATATTTCGCGGGAGATGGCGCTGGCGAAGCTGAAATCCGATTTTGTTTCCAATGTCTCCCATGAATTGCGGACGCCGCTTTCCTTGATCCGGCTTTATGCCGAAACCCTGGAGATGGGCCGGCTGAAATCGGAGGAGAAGTATCAGGAGTATTACCGCATTATTCGTAAGGAAAGTGAGAGGTTGACGGCTCTGATCAACAACATCCTTGATTTCTCGCGGATCGAGGCTGGAAGAAAAGAATATGACTTCCGCGAGACCGATATGCGTGAACTCGTTCACAACACGCTGGACTCTTATCGCTTCCAGATCGAGCAGAACGGTTTCGCTTTCGAGGAAAAGATTGCTGAAGACGTGCCCCCGTTGCGTGTGGACCGCGAGGCCATGGCGCGTTCGTTGCTGAACCTGGTCAACAATGCCCTCAAGTACTCACAGGACCAGAAGTTCATCGGTGTGAACCTTTTCCGTCATAACGGATCTGTGAAGTTGGAAGTCGTAGACCATGGCATCGGCATTCCCACTGAAGAGCAGCCTAAGATTTTCGAGAAGTTCTACCGGGTCGGAGACCCACTGGTCCACAACACCAAAGGCAGCGGATTGGGACTCTCCCTGGTGCGCCACATTGTGCAAGCCCACGGGGGAGAAGTGGCGGTGGACAGCACTCCGGGCAGAGGCAGCAAGTTCACCATCACTCTGCCGGTGAGCCCTAAGGTTAACGGACACAAGTTGGCGACTGCGTGAGTTTCGGAGACGGGAGAGCATGGCCAAGATCCTGATTGTCGAAGACGAACCCAACATGGTGGCCGGGTTGCGGGACAACTTCGAATTCGAGGGATATCAGGTGCTGACTGCGCCCGATGGAGTGGCCGGCCTGGAGCGGGCCTTGAGCGAGTCACCGGACATTGTGATTCTCGACGTCATGATGCCACGCATGAGTGGGCTCGACGTCTGCAAGCAACTCAAGGCAAAGAAACCATCGATGCCGATCATCATGCTCACGGCACGTGGCCAGGAAGTCGACAAGGTGGTCGGTCTGGAACTCGGGGCCGACGATTACGTCACCAAGCCCTTTTCCATTCGCGAGCTGCTGGCAAGGGTCAAAGCAGTCTTGCGCAGGGCCGGGACTGTTCCGAAGCAGGGCGAGAAATTCGCGTTTGGAGAGGTCGAAGTGAATCTGCGCAGTTGCCAGGTTTCTAGAAAAGGCAAAGCGCTCGAATTTTCCTCGAAAGAGTTCGAACTTTTGAAATATTTCCTCAACCATCCGGGAGAGACGTTGAGCCGCGACCGGTTACTCGAGGACGTGTGGGGCTACGACCGCTTCCCCACTACGCGCACGGTGGATGCACACATTGTCCGGCTGCGGCAGAAGGTGGAACCCAAGCCCGATGATCCGCGCTTCATATTGACCGTTCATGGAACGGGCTACAAGTTTGTCGGTTGAAGGTGGCAGGAGACCAGGGTGGAAAAAGCTCTACAGCTTCGGGGGCAACAGCGAGCGAAAGTGGGGCCGGCTCGTGTCGATGATTCTCTCCTCATCCGCGAAGCCCAGATGGGTAATGCCGGCGCCTTCGAAGAGCTGGTGCGCCAGTACGACCGCGCCGTGTTGCGTCTGGCGGTCCATCTCACCGGGTCACAGGAGGACGGTCAGGACATCTACCAGGAGGCTTTTCTCCGCGCCTACATCAACCTGGGAAGTTTTCGTTTTGAATGCTCGTTTTACACCTGGATCTACCGGATTGTGACCAACCTGTGCCTCGACCATCTACGCAAGAAATCTTCTCGCGCTCGCGATCTGACAACCACCATTTCGGCCGATGGGGAAGAAGAGCAGGTGCTGGATCGGTTGCCCGATCAACGCGCGGGCACCAGCCCGGAACGCAGCCTGATCAGCCGCGAGCTGCGAAAGTGCATCCTGCGTGCCATGGAAAGACTCTCACCTCGCGAGCGGGTGGTGTTCGAGTTGAAGCACTACCACGGACTTCGATTGCGTACCGTTGCGGGGATACTAAATACCAGCGAGGGCACAATAAAGAACACGCTTTTCCGCGCCACCCACAAGCTGCGCACACAACTGGCTGAAGTGCGCTGAGTGAGATAAGTGCTTTCTTTTTAACAGAGACACTGGATTCTTGCCTCTAAGGGCATCAAGTTGTGCGAGCCGGTTACCAGCGGCGGGTCTCGCTAAACAGTCCTGCAGGAAAGTGCATCAAACAGGCTATAATGAAACGAGTTCTGCAGGAAGTAATGTCACTCTCCGGGAAGATAATCACGATGTCAAACAAAGTTAAGGCTGCGATTCTGGTACCTTCGGCCGCGGTATTACTGTTCATGGTCGTAGGCGGCATGGATGGGGTTCGAGCTTCCAGTAACGATGGCGCATACCGCCAGCTTCAGGTGTACAGCGAAGTTCTCTCGCGAGTGCGCGCGGAGTACGTTGAAGATCCAAATCTTCCCGCCGTGACTGACGGCGCTCTGCACGGGTTGCTGGAGTCGCTGGATGCCAATTCCAGTTATTTGAGCGCAGCCGAGTACAAGGAATACAAAGCCCACCTGACTGGAGCCAAAGCCGACATCGGCGCTGCTGTGTCTAAGCGGCTGGGCTACGCCGCCGTCATCTCAGTGATACCGGGCGGTCCTGGGGACAAGGCTGGTCTGCAAGATGGTGACATTCTCGAAGCCATTGAAGGCAAGAGCACGCATGAGATGTCCCTGGCTGAGATTCATAACATGCTGGCGGGGCAGCCGGGTTCAAACGTGACGGTTTCCGTAGTGCGGGCGCGCCGCGCTGAGCCTGAGAAGTTGGTGATTACGCGCGACACGGTCGTGATTCCTCCGGTGACCGAGAAGATGATGGCCGAGGGCATCGGTGAGATCCAAGTAGATGCATTCCCCAAAGGCAAGTCGCTGGAAATTGCCAACAAGATCAAAGCCCTGCAGAAGGATGGGGCCAAGAAACTGATCCTCGACCTGCGCAACTGCGCCGAGGGAGAGGAATCCGAGGGTATCGCAACCGCCAATCTTTTCCTGAATCATGGGACCATCACCTATGTTCAGGGACAGAAGTACGCCCGCGAGGCATTTAGCGCCGATCCTTCAAAAACCATTACCAGCCTGCCGTTGGCAGTGTTGGTGAACAAGGGCACGGCTGGACCGGCCGAGATTGTAGCGGCTGCGGTGCTGGAGAACGCTCGCGGCGACGTGATAGGCGATAAGACCTTTGGCGAGGGTTCGGTGCAGAAAGTAATCGAGTTAGGCGATGGATCGGCGCTGATTTTGTCGGTCGCCAAGTATTATGCGCCCAGCGGCAAAGCCATTCAGGACGCCGCCGTGACGCCCAATGTTCTGGTGGCTGACGAGGACGACGACGCGCCTTTGCCGGACGAGGACGAAAATGCGGTGCCGGCGGACCAGACCAACAAGCCTCAACCTCCGCAACAAGACGAGCAATTGCAGAAAGCGATTGAGGTGTTGAAGAGCCGGACGAGCTAGTAGTTGCTGGTGGTTTGCAGCATGGCTCTTTTCATTCGTCGCAAGTAACGTTGACCCCAGCTCCTGAGGCGGGAAGCTGACCAGCGGTGCTCTTTGTCCACGCCCACCCGCCGGAACGACCAGGTCATTCCCCAGGAATAAAACGCAATGATGAGCAGCACGTCCACTGGCATGCCAAAGACTATGTAAAGCACCGGCATGAACAGCACGGTTTTTTGCAACACCATGGCTTGTGCCAGTGCTTGAAAAGGAAGAAAAACCGCCAAGTGCGTCATCGTTACTGCGGTGAGAATAGCCTTTCTCAACAGGCCGAAGTCGAAAATGTAGTAGGTCAACCCGAACAACAAAGGCACGACAGAAATCAAGCCGATTCCCGCGGTGATCAGTGCCTCCATGTAACTGTCTGGAGTATGCGGGAAGCTGGTGGGCCAGAGCGCAAAGTAGAACAGCGAAGTTGCCTGGATCAGCAGCATGCCGCGAACCAGATAAATCACGGGCACTAGCTTCTTGGATAAAAAGAAAGTGCCGGTGAAGAGCAACACGGTGACACCACAAGCCAGCGACCAGGTTTGAAGATCGGGCAGAACCGGTTCCATGCGCAGGTAGGGAATCCGGACCTGGAGAAGTTGGAAATGATGCTCGGCTACGTCAAGCCGGGCGTTCAAAGGCAGCATGCTGAGTCCAAAGGCCAAGGCGCGCTTCCAGAGGACGCACAATCCGGGTAGTGCCACCAGCCAGAGAGCGGAAAATAGCAAGAACAGACAGATTGAAGCGATCACATTCATCGGGCCAAGGCGAAAGTGGGTGAGTGCGCGATGCATGGCGATCACGCCACCGCGATGACCGCGGAATTGCACCTGGTCCGGCATTCTCGGCTGACCCGGGTTGTGTGCTACGGCTCGCATTTCAGAATTCCTTGAAAAAGCCAAAGCTGCTCCCACCGCGCAGGTAGAACGGGCTGTGGTAATAGTCACCCACAAAATTGAAACCCCAATTTGGCCCCATCCATTTTCTCCAGGTGATGGTCAAAGTCTGGCTGTTGAATTGGGACAGACTGGCGGTTGGCCCAACCAACTGGTACGCCTCTTCTCCGAAGCCGGCGCGAACTGTAACGTATTGTTGCTTGTTGCGGCCTTGCGTCACCGCGACAAAGCCTGCCGGCGCAAAGACTGCTCCGGGGTGGCTGATGTTGAAATAAACTCCCTCTTCCACAATCCACGGCTTCTCAAAGTAGTACGTGCTGCCAAGATACAGAGTATGGTCCCGATGAACGTCCTTCGCCATGACATAGCTGGCGCCCACCGTCGTGATCCACTGCTTGCGCCGCAGCCACTTTTTGTTGATGAATCCGTCGGTACGGAAACGTGGCCAGAAGAACCCCCCAGCGCTGGAGCCCACGGTGAGCGCTCCATACCAGTCAGGGTTGAAATTATAGGTGTCGCCGGCAGCGAAATAGACGCCGGCGTCTCCGAACTCGCGCTGGCCGTTTATCTCCGCGTTCCAAATGTTCTTGCCGCTTTCATACACGCCACGGCTGTAGCCGCCACTCCAGGAACCGAAGCCATTGGTCAGGGTCAGATAGTCTCCACCGCTTTCCACGAAGTTGGTCAACGGTTTGTTCTGAGATTCGGGTGGTGTGGCGACGGATGCCGGTTGCGGTACCGGCTCCGGCTCGGATGAAGCCGGTGAAGACTGGCCTTGGACCTGAAGGGTGAAGGCAATGCTCGACAGAAAAAGCAGGGCCGTGATTCGATGATGTCCCAGGATTGCAATTGTCGTCATTGGTTCACCTTGGTGCTTTCGAACTGAAGTTCTTTCCCTCCGCGAGCGATCACCATCCAGGTGTCTTTTTTGCGTGTCACTTGGGCCGAGCCCTGTACCATTACCGGCTCGGAGAAACTGCCGGCTGGCAGGCGCCAGGTCTCGTGCTCCAGGCTCACGGGGTGGGTAGCTGTGATCGTGACCCGCTCGCCGTTCTGAGAGGTGCTCCAGATCACTTGTTTGCGCAAATTCAAGAATGTTGCAAGTTGCGTCATCGTGTACCAGCGGAAGCGTCCTTCCGTCCGTAGCCGGCCCGTCCGTTCCATCCACTGCTCCACGATGTCCCGGTATTGCATCATGCCGGGGGGATGGAAATACACAAGCCGCACGGAATAGTGATCTACCGCAAATTCGGTGACCGCTTCCAACCAGCGTTCGATCTCCGTGCGGGAATATCCTTCCCTCGCCATCTCCTCAAAGGCTGCAGCCTGGTTCAGATGCACGATGGGAAATGACCAGATGTCGCGGCCTTCGCGCACCCCGTCCCGATATCCTTGAGTCGGTGCCATCCCGCTATTGCCGGTGAAGTAGTAAGCCAGGAATCCGTGCGATGCCAGCCACGCGGTAACCCACTTGGGCTGATTGCCGTCCGGCGCGGAGTATTCCACCACCGGCTTGCCAGTGGTTCTCTCTAAAGCCGCCTTGTTCAATTCCAGAAACTTCTCCAGGTCGTTGGGATTGTCTTTGTCCACATGGGAGGCAAAGTAGTCGTGGATCCAGCCGCCATGGCTTCCGATCGAGTCGCCAAGGCTTGAGAGACGGCGGACCAACTGCTGACTCGCGGGATTGTGTTCGACGTTGAAACCCTCTCCGTCTCCGGGCGTCATTTCGTCGGGACCGGCGGTGATGTGAATCGAGTAAGGACCCTGCTGCACCAGCGACCAGGAACTCATTTCCTTCAGGGGTTTGATGGCGGCGTTGGAATCGACGTGCCAGTTCAGGACCAGGCCTCCCACACCATCGGGAACAGGCATCAAGGAGGGCAGAGCCAGGGAATGCTCGGCAAAGTATCTGAGGAAAGCATGCAACAGTAAGCCGTCGGTGTTGGCCTTCAAATATCCTAGAGGCAGATTCACGAACAGAACCGAACCATTGCCGTAGACGTTTTCATTGGCGACCACACCGGCGCTGGAGTGAAAGAGTTCGTGACCGGCATTCTTACCGGAGGTCACGAAGCTGGGATACTGCAAGTCGCCGAATTTATAACGGCGCAGCTGAATATCGAAATCTGACTCCGGCGAAATCTCGACAGCCGAGTCGGATTCGGTAGTTGCTGACTGAAAGGGGTAATACTTTCCCGGAGGAATTTCCATCTGGCGCGCGGTGGAGAATTTCCCGCTCACACTCCCCCAGCGAATCGTGTTGTCGTGCAGTTGGTCATAGAGGGCGTAGTCCACGCCTGCGAGGTCCGACAACCGTGACCAGCCACGAGCATACTTACCGGCGGGCGACAGCGCGCCAGCGTCATACACCAGCAGAAGTTTGCCGCCAGCAGTGACAAAGCGCCGAAGAGACGCGATAAAGAAATCGCTGGCCTGTTGATGAACGGAATCAGGGAAAATTACTCCCGCGCACCTAGGCTGGCCGAAGAACGGACGAACGAATTCGGAGTCGCGAATTGGGACGATGTGAAACCCCTCTTCACTGGCAGCATCCAGCCACACCGTTACTCTGTAATCGGAAAGACTCACGCCATCGGGAAGCAGCAACAGCAGGCGGTCAGTATTGGGATCGGAGCGGCCGCGCGACGACCAGGCTCCAAAAATCACTGCCAGGAGAAGGCTTCCAGTCCCGAGGATGATCCAGCGGTACTTCATGCGCTGGCCACCGTTTGTCCTTCTTCGCGTGCCCACAGCGTGCCGAAGACGACTACGCCCTCCTCTACTTCAATATTCGGGGCACTAACGGTAGTTGGGTTTTGCAGTGTGCCGCACCGAGTTCCTTTCTGGATTAGCACAGTGTGTTCTGCGATGACCGGTCCGCGGATCAGGCAATCGGAGCCAATCTGCATGGTGCTGGCGCTGATCAAGCTTCCTTCGATTGAGACTCTGGGTTCCAGAACCAGTTGCTTTTCACTCTTAACGCTGCCGCAAACCCGGGCGCAAGCACCGATACGCAATCTGCCTCGAACCACCAGGTTCCCCTGAAAGACGTCGCCTGCGCGAATCTCAAAGTCGCCGTCGTGGAATAAGCGCTCGGGGGTGGTCCAGTCAGCCGGACCTTGCGAGAAACCCTGCGCAGGGCCCGCCTCCGGACCAATCGCGATGTAGGGCGCATTCAATCTCAGGAAACTGCATTCCGCCGACAACCGGATGCCGGTGTCTGAGGAGACCCGGCCATACAGACGGCAAGCGGGATCAGCACTGAACTCCCCGACCGCATGGACCCAACGCATAACGCTGCTTTCGCGGCCCAGTCGGATATCTTTTTCCGACAAAATCGCTCGGTAACGACTCTCAGTACCGCCGATCACGCTGCCCGCCGAATAGACATCTTTGGAGAAATTGGTCTCCGAGGGTAGAAGCAGGTCGGTACCGGAAGCAATCATGACCGGCTTGAATTCGTTTCGCTCCCGAAAAGGGAGGAACAAAGCTTCTTCCCCACGGCCGAGGACAAGATAATCAGACCCATCTGGCATAGTCCCGGTGGTGTGTGTGCCGGAGTTGACGCAGTCCCGCAGAACTGGTTCCAACCCTTTAATGTAGTGGCGAAATCCATCCGAAAAGAAGCGGATCTCGCCCGTATGTTGCTGAATCACGCTCAAGGGCAGCGCGTCCGACTTGCCACGCAATTCAACCAATGCCGGCAACAGCGGCAGCACTATCAGGGTGCTGGTTAGAAGGATCAGACCTACGACGGCGAAGAAGGGATTCACGACGCCGCCTTTCGGAAACGCTCGGTCTTGTCCCAGTGGAATTCAGCTCCCGTGAGTGCGTCTTTCACCTGAGAAACGGCGGCCCAGGAAACCGCAAAAATGCTGACCGCGAAGCCCAATATCAGAAAGGGGACCAGACAAATCCGGTTGCGGGAGCCGTCCAGGCGCACGGCTGCGGCAATTTCGAAAAATGCCGCCAGGTTGCCGATCGCTGCATACGCCGTCACCGAAAGAATGGCTATAATTCCGTGCAAGGGAGCAATTCCCTGATAAAACACCCCCAATGCCAGCGCCCAGCCAAGCAGGGTAAACGGGGCCATAATGTAGACCCCCAGCAGCAGCGTTCCATCGATTCGCTCCCGCAAACTGGCGCGATGTCTGCCCAACAGCAAATGCAGGCCGTAGGTGACCATCGCCTGATTGTGTCCCTTGGCCCAGCGCTTGATCTGCTTAATTCGAACCGGCCAGGTCTCGGGCACCTCTTCATAGCATTCCGACCGGTTCTGATACACCGTCTTCCAGCCATGTAGCAGCAGACGATAGGTGAGGTCGGTGTCCTCGGTCAGGGAAGTGTCGTTCCACCCGCCGATCTCTTTTAGAGCGCTCAACCGGACCCCGGCCACCGTACCGCCGTGCTGGGGCACGAGCCGAAGATTCATGCGGGCTTGCTGGTCTACCTGGTACCCTCCGGACCGCTCCAGATCCAGCAGACGAGTAAGCAGATTGGTGCCGCAATTCATCGGCACGACGCGTCCCATCACTCCACCTACCTCCGGATCAAAGAAAGGAGCGGTCAACTGTCTGATCAGGCCCGCGCCTGGAATGTAATCCGCGTCAAAAATCAGGATGACCTCGGTCCGCACTAACTCCATCGCATCCTTTAGGGCAGCTGCCTTGCCACCTTTCCCTTCTTTGCGGTGAAAGGGCCGGATGCGACCGGGAAAGCGCTCCACAAACTCGTCGATGATTTCGCGAGTGCGGTCGGTGGAGCGGTCGTTCACCGGGATCACCAGCATCCTGTCCTCGGGATACTTGACCGTCATCAGAGCGCTGAGAATATTGGCAACAACTTTCTCTTCGTTGTGGGCCGCGACCAGCACCGTGACTGGCGGCCAGTCTGCCGTATCGATATCAATGTAGGGATGGCGCTGGAACCCGAAGAGACGGTTCAGCGTGAACCAGTAATGGCGCGCGGTATAGACGCAGATGACGGAAACAATAACGTAGAGTGCATAGATCATGGTGCGCCATTACGACCGCAATCTGGAGCTGTCACTCCTTGCCCGCGATTGCGGCCATTGCCGCAGCCGTTGCCAGATCGCTTTTTCGCCGCCGGGGTTGCGGCCTTGGCGGCAGCTTGAATTGCTTGTCGGGATCCAACAGGGGACTCTTCTTCTGATGCCAGCGGGCCACGGCTTCCACGATTCGTTCCGAACTGTGCCCATCGCCATAGGGGTTTTCGCCCTCGGACATATCTTGATAAGCATCCGTGTCGGTGAGGAGTCGGTCGGCCTCGGCCACGATCGCTTCTCGTGACATTCCAATGATCCTGGCCAGGCCGAACTGCGAAGCCTCTGGCCGTTCCGTAACTTTGCGTAGAACCAGTACTGGCTTGCGAAAGGTCGGGGCTTCTTCTTGAATGCCGCCGGAATCGGTCAATACCATAAAACAACTTCGCAGTAGGCTGACGAAATCGATGTAACCCAACGGTTCGGTCAGATGGATGCGATCGGTGTCCTGGAGCAGTGCGTTCACGGTGCTGCGAACGTTCGGATTCATGTGCACGGGATAGATCACGCGAATGTCAGCGTGTTTCTTGACCAGGTCCTTCAAAGCCAGACACATGTTTTCCTGGTCGGATCCCCAGGATTCGCGGCGATGGGAAGTCACCAACACCAGGCGGCCATCGTCGCGAGGAATGCCAGCTAGTGGCGTGCCTTCCCAGGAATGGGGCAGGTCACCCAGTAAACGCAGTGTGTCTACAACAGTGTTGCCAGTGACGACGATCTTTTCTGCTGGAACGCCTTCGGCCAACAGGTTGTCACGCGACAAGGCGGTAGGAGCGAAGTGAATCTCCGTCATTACCGAGGCCAGGCGACGGTTGCCTTCTTCTGGAAAAGGGTTGTAGAGATCGCCGCTACGCAGGCCAGCCTCAATGTGGCCGACCGCAACCTTGCAATAGTAGGCGGCCAGAGCAGAGGCGAATGCTGTTGTAGTGTCGCCTTGCACAAGCACGATGTTGGGCTCGAATTGGTGGCACGCGTTTTCAACCGTATCCAAGACCCGCCCTGTAAGTGAACTCAGGGTTTGATTGGGACGCATCACGTCGAGAAGGAAGTCGGGCTTGATTTTGAACAGCTTGAGCGCGTTGTCGAGCATAGTCCGGTGCTGTCCGGTGTGGATGACTGCCGTCTCAAAATCCTCCGAGCGCCGCCGCAATTCGGCAATGACTAACGCCAGCTTGATTGCTTCCGGGCGGGTACCCAGCACCGCGATGACTCGACACTTCATTGGCTTTCCACCTGCAAATTCGGATTGGTTTGAAGACGGGCTTTCGCCCTGATTCTGCAAACACTTAGTCGGCTGCTCAGCCTCCCCGAGTGGAAGTTGCTGCCTGCTTTGGCGTTGCGAGCTAACTACTCCGATTCTAATGAGTGGGTAATTTCCGTAAAGATTACCAACGTTACCTTCGGATTCTGGAAATTGGAGGAGAAACACGTTGAGATTCCGCGAAGTGTCTTGAATTGACGAAGATGGCGACCGCGACCCAGGATGCGCGGAGAACGGAGATTCCAAGTGCAGCACAAAGGACCGACAATTTCGAGGGCAATCCGAGCCAAACTGCGATCCGCCCGGGTCGCGCGGCTTGCAACCCTGGACATCAGAAATGGCCCACAGTCGCCGAAGATTTTTGGATTCCATCCATCGCTGTGGACACTGGGATTCTTTGGACGCGAATTAAGAAAACACCGGCGCGAAAGTGCGCTAGCGTACGGAGCAAAGTGAGATTCCGAGTAGGGGGCAAACCTGATTGACAGTTTCTGGCGCAGCGTGCAAAACTCTTTTTTAAAAGCACAGTTTTATCCTGATAACGAGGAGAACCTCATGCCTGTCCTTCAGGAGCGCCACGACGAGAACGATTCCCCTTCAACGTTTCGCTTGGATGTTCAACCTCACGACCTCCTCACCAAAGCCCCCGCACCCAGGCCTTTTCTTTTACCCAGCACGGGAGAGGGCAAGTTTCCCGAGCCGGTTTTTCCTCAACATCCCAACCTCTGGGCGCAGGATGATAATTACGAAGCCAATCTAGCGGCCGCCAAGGCGGGGAAGCGGAACTGGACCGCGCCTCTGGTTTATCGCGCGATGAACGGCTGGTTGTTTCCTTATATGAAGTCGCGGGTGTTACCGGGCCCGTTTCACCCCATCATCGCGTACCTCTTTACGGAGTGGAAATGTAACCTCGACTGCCATTATTGCTGGGCTTTTGACAACAGCGTGAAGGGCATGACCGAGGAAGTGGCCAAGCGCTCGATCGACTGGCTGCATTCCACCACTTGCCGGGTACTGGCATTCATGGGCGGGGAACCGCTGCTGCGCCCACAGTTGATCCACAAGGCGTCTTATTACGCCGCCAAGAAGGGTTTCTGGATTTACCTACCTACGAATGCGCGCCTGTTAAGGCCGGACGTGATCGACCGCCTTGCGGATGCTGGTGTGGCAATTTTCAACTTTGCTGTGGACGCAGTGGACGAGAAGCCTGGACTCGCCAAAGCGCTGACTCCGGTGCGCAAGTACTTCGATTACCTCATCCGCAAACAGTACAAATATGGCTACGCAGTGTTCTTCAATATCAACATTTGCCGCAACAATCTCGAGGACGTGAAGCAGTTGACCGAGATCGCTCGTGACCACGGCATCGCCACCGATTACCATCTCAACGAGTCTCCCATGATCGAGCAAAGCCACTTCAAGCACTATGACGAGAACGACACGTTTATCCACCCGGAAGATTTTCCCAAAGTCGATGAACTGGTGGACTGGCTGATCGAGAAGAATAAGTCGGGTTACAAGATGGTGAATTCGGTCAAGCGATTGCAAGACATGAAGGACTTCATGCGCGGCAAGGTGGAACCGTGGAATTGTCGGGCCGGGCAGAACTCCATCATCATTCGCGTGGACGGTACCCTCGCTCCATGTTTCCCGATGTACTCGGCGACACACGACTGGGGTGTTATTGAGAAGCACAAGTTTGCAGTTCCGCAGTTAAACGAAATGAAGAAGTCGTGCCAGACCCATTGTTTCTCCACCCTGAACCACAACTTGGGGTTCTGTTACAACGACAGCCGAGTGCTGAAGTGGGTTATGAAACAGGCGTCGCACGGTTTCCAGGGGGTAAGCGGAAGTTTTGCGTAAAATTTTGTAAATCGGTATTCAAATCCAGAGGGTTTTCGGGTTAGAATATCGAAACTTGTTACAGTAATCTTGCTGAATACGGTGCCCGAGAATTGGTGTCAGAACGATTCTCGTAGGCGTAAACGTCGAACCTCCTTGGGGCCTAGTGGCAGGAGTTTCTGATGCACTTCAATCGCCGGATGAATGGCCTCGAATACTCGTTCGAGGGTGCTCCCGCGATATCCCTGCGTGTTCTTGACCGCCAGTTCTTGCAGGTGGCCGTCCAGGCCCTCTGTTCTCTCTGCACAATCTGTCAAAACCCCGTCCGCCGGAGGAAGATAATGGCTACACACCTCGTTCAAATTGAAGACGATGTAGAAATTAAGCAGCGACTGGCTGCAGAACGGACACGTTTGCGCAAGATCGCGGGGTTGGATGCCCCCGACCATTTCCACCGTCCGGTGGAGCGTGCGTTTACCGCTGAGGAGCGCAACCAAGTCACGATTCTTTTCGGCGGATTTACCTGGAAGCACGAGGATCTGATCCGGGCGGTTTTTCAGGGCTGCGGATACCGCTGCGAGAAATTGCCGGTGCCTGACGTGCCCGCCTTCCAGATCGGCAAGGAGTACGGGAACAATGGCCAGTGCAATCCTACTTACTTCACAGTGGGCAACCTGGTGCAATACCTGCAGTTCTTGGAGAAGGAGGGAATCCCGCGCCAGAAGATTCTTGACAACTATGTCTTCTTCACCGCTGGTTCTTGTGGCCCCTGCCGTTTCGGCATGTATGAAGCCGAGTATCGGTTCGCGCTGAAGAACGCGGGCTTTGACGGCTTCCGAGTGCTGCTGTTCAAAGATAGCGACGGGATCAAGGCGGCATCGGGTGAGCCGGGGTTGAAGTTCACCATCGACTTTGGGTTCGGCATGTTGAACGCCATGCACTTGGGCGACGTCTTCAACGACCTGATCTATCAAATCCGGCCCTACGAAGTGAACAAGGGCGAGACTGACCGCGTCTTCCACGAGACCGTAGATGGCTTGTGCGAAGACTTGCGCAATCGCAAGAGCTTCGAAATCGAGGAGCGCGCTCCAGACTGGGCCAAACCCAAGTTCAAGAGCAACAAGGTCCTGCGCAATACTGCCAACGTGTTCGGAAAATGGCACGAGCACATGTGGGGCAAGGACTATCTGGGCGCCCTGGATACGGCCCGCAAGCGCATGGACGCCATCGAAGTCGACCGCACCAAAGTGAAGCCGATGGTGAAAATCACCGGCGAATTCTGGGCACAGATCACCGAAGGTGACGGCAACTTCCACATGTTCGATTTCCTGGAGCGCGAAGGCGCGCAGGTAATCGTCGAGCCCATCGCCACCTGGGTCGCGTACCTGATGTACCAGGCCAAGGCCCACGCCATCGCCAAATGGCCGGTGAACCGGCCGTATCGCAACACGGAGTGGTATGAAGCGAAGAAGAACTTCGCCAATTACATAGGCCTCCACAAGAAGCTGTGGGGCATTGGCTTTGGGGAGAAGGCGTGGAGATTCTTCTATCACCGCACCATCAAGCACCTGGGCGGACTCACCCACGAATTGGTTCCGCAAAAGGACCTTGCCGATCTGGCGAACCCGTTCTACAACCAGTTTGCGCGCGGCGGCGAAGGCCATCTCGAAGTCGGCAAGAACGTTTACTACACCATTCACAAACTGTGCCACATGGTGCTGGCGCTGAAGCCGTTCGGCTGCATGCCGTCATCGCAGTCCGATGGAGTGCAATCGGCCGTGGTCAACAAGTTCAAAGACATGATCTTCCTGCCCATTGAAACCTCCGGCGAGGGCGAAGTGAACGCTCACAGCCGCGTGCAGATGGCGCTGGGCGAAGCCAAAGTCAAAGCCAAGACCGAGTTTGAACAGTGCCTGAAGTCAACTGGCAAAAGCATGGAACAGATCCGCGAGTTTGTCGCGGAGCATCCTGAATTGCGGCGGCCGTTCTACCACGTGCCTCACCGCGAAGGAGTGGCTGGAACCGCAGCGCAGTTCATTTTGCATGTAAACGATCGCATCAACAAAAACACGCGTCTTTGGAAGCGTTCGCGCGTTGCCGTGGCAGTACCGGCTACGGCCAGCGGAGACTGAGAACCAGTGTGATTTCGTCAAATTTTAGCGAGTTTGAAGGACGGAATGCACGATCATTCAGGACAAACCGCAAAGCCGCCGCTGCTTCAGATAGCTCCTGCGCCTCCACAAAGGCCACACGATCACCACACCGAGTTTCTGGTCGGGCTGGACGTTGGCTCAACGACGGTCAAGGCCACCGTGGTGGAAGCCGACACCGACAAGGTCCTGTGGCAGGACTACCAACGCCACGAGACCAAGCAGCCGGAGAAGACGCTCGAATTCCTGCGGCGCATTGAAGCCGAAGTCGGCATCAACCGCCACAACACCCGCATGTTCATGACCGGTTCGGGCGGCGGAGGTATCGCCGACCAGATCGGCGCCAAGTTCGTGCAGGAAGTCACCGCGGTTTCGCTCGCCGTCGAGAAGCTGCATCCTGAGGTCTATTCCGTCATCGAACTGGGCGGCCAGGACGCCAAGATCATCGTCTTCAAGGACGACGATGAGACTGGGCGCAAGAAGAAAATCCCGTCGATGAACGACAAGTGCGCCGGCGGCACCGGCGCGGTCATCGACAAGATCAACGCCAAGCTGAAAATTCCGGCCGCCGAGCTTGCTGTGCAGGGCTATCACGGCATCAAGCTGCACAAGGTCGCCGGCAAGTGCGGCGTGTTCGCCGAGACCGACATCAACGGCTTGCAAAAAGTTGGAACGCCGCCGGATGAATTGATGGCATCGCTCTTCGAAGCCATCGTGCTGCAGAACCTCAGCGTGCTGACCCGCGGCCATACCTTGCGGCCGCACGTGCTGCTGCTCGGCGGGCCGAACAGCTTCATCAAAGGCATGCGCGAAGCCTGGCAGGCGAATATTCCCCGCATGTGGCAGGAGCGCAAGGTGCAGATTCCCGACGGCGCCAAGCCCGAGGATCTGATCAAGGTTCCGGAGAACGCGCAGTACTTTGCCGCCATGGGCGCCATTGAGTTCGGCAAAAGCGAAGAGGACTGCGTCGGCTGTTACCGTGGCTACGACCAGCTGGTGCACTACATCGAGTTCGGACGCCAGGAAGAGAAAGCCAAGTCCGGCGCCAAGGGCCTGACCGCCAGCGACCAGGAACTGGATGGATTCAAAGAAGCATACCGGCGCAAGAAATTCATTCCGGCGACCTTCAACACCAACCAGACTGTCGGCGGCTTCATCGGCATCGACGGCGGTTCCACCTCGACCAAGGCCGTGTTGCTCGATGAGAACGGCGACATTCTCTGCAAGGCTTATCAGCTCTCGAACGGCAATCCGATCCAAGACACGATTGAAATGTTCGAGAACCTGCGCGGCCAGGTCGAAGCGCAGAAGGCGAAGCTGGAAGTTCTGGGCGTCGCCACCACCGGTTACGCCAAGGACATTCTCAAAGACGTTTTGAACGCCGATGTGGCGCTGGTCGAGACCGTGGCGCACACCGAATCGGCCCTGAAGTTCTACGACGACCCGCACGTCATCGTCGACGTGGGCGGGCAGGACATCAAGATCATCATCCTGCACAACGGCCGTGTCAAGGATTTCAAGCTCAACACGCAGTGCTCGGCCGGCAACGGCTACTTCCTGCAATCGACGGCAGAAGGCTTTGGCCTGAGTGTCGAGCAGTACGCCGACCTGGCTTTCTCCGCGCACATCCATGCCGGTTTTCGGCTACGGCTGCGCGGTCTTCATGCAGTCGGACATCGTGAACTTCCAGCGCCAGGGCTGGCGGGCGGAAGAAATCCTCGCCGGCCTGGCGGCCGTGCTGCCCAAGAACGTGTTCCTCTACGTGGCCAGCATTCCCAATCTCGCCGCGCTGGGAACGCGCTTCGTGCTGCAAGGCGGCACGCAGAACAACATGGCGGTGGTGAAGGCCGAGGTCGACTTCATCAACAACAGCTTCCGCGCCGCCGGCAAGAAGCCGGAGATCATTGTCCACGAATTCTGCGGCGAGTCGGGAGCCATCGGCGCGGCGGTCGAATCGGTCCGCCTCTGGAAGAACGGCCAGCAGACGACCTTCGTCGGTCTGGAGGCGGTACGCAAGATCGAGTACCGCACTACCCGCAACGAATACACGCGCTGCAATTTCTGCAAGAACAATTGCCTGCGCACCTTCATCGACATCCGCACCGTGCCCAAGGATGACATGGCTTTCGTGCCCATCCAAAAGGTCACCAAGGTCCCGCTAATGCACGGCGAACAGCGGTTGATCATTGCCACCTGCGAAAAGGGAATGGTCGAAGATGTCAACGACATGAAGGACATCAAGGCCGGCCTCGACCAGATCAAGGAAAAGTATCCCAACTTCGTGGACATTGCCGCGCACGAGGTCTTCCGATCAGTCAGCCCTCAGAGCGTTGCCGATCCGGTTCCGGCAACCAAATTCTGGAACAAGGAAGCCAAAGAACGCATTCCGCTGATGGAGAGCCGCAAGAAGCTGCGCATCGGCATCCCGCGCGTGCTGAACATCTACACCTACGCGCCGCTCTTCAACGGCTATCTTGAGAGCCTCGGTGTGCAGCCGGAGAACATCATTTACTCCGACTACACCAGTTCCGATCTCTACCGAGCCGGGGCCAGTCGCGGCGCGATCGACCCGTGCTTCCCGGCCAAGATCGGCATTTCGCACGTCTACAACCTGATTCAGGAGAAGCATCGCAAGAAGCCGCTCGATGTGATCTTCTTCCCCATGTACGACGTGCTGACCTCGCCGCTGGTGAAAATAGTCGGTGCCAATGCGTGCCCAACGGTGACTGCGACGCCGGAAACGGTGAAAGCCGCATTCACCAAGGAAAACGACGTATTTGCCGAGCACAACGTCAAGTACGTGGATCCGGTCCTGAACTTTGCCGACCGCAAGCTGTTCGCCCACCAGATGCTGCAAGCCTGGCAGCCAATCATGGGCTTGTCGCAGGAAGAGAATGACCGCGCCGTCGAGGTCGGATACAAGGCCCTCGCGGACTACGAAGCCAGCATCCGCAAACGCGCCCGCCAGGTGATGGACCAACTCGAACGCGATGACCAGATCGGCATCGTCATGCTGGGCCGGCCGTATCACCATGATCCAGGCCTGAATCACGAGATCATGGAAGAGTTCCAGAAGCTCGGCTATCCGATCTTCTCGCAGAACACGCTGCCGCTCGACGAAGACCTGCTGGAGCGCCTGTTCGGCGAGGAAGTTCGCGCCGGGGTGATCACACACCCGCTCGACATCACTGATGCCTGGAAGAACTCGTATTCCTGCAGCACCAACCACAAAGTGTGGGCGGCGAAGTTCACCGCGCGCCATCCCAACCTGGTCGCGCTGGAGATTTCCAGCTTCAAGTGCGGCCACGACGCGCCCATCTACGGCGTGGTCGAGGGCATCATCGAGCAGTCCGGCACGCCCTATTTCTGCTTCAAGGATCTGGACGAGAACAAGCCCACCGGTTCGATCCGGATTCGCGTCGAGACCATCGATTACTTCCTGCGGCGCTACCGCGAAGAGGTCATCCGCAAGCGCAAGGCGAACGAAGAGATCGAAGCGCAATTGGCTGCGCTGGAAGCGGAATTGCGCGGACAAACGGCATCCGAAGAAGTCCAATTCGAACCACCGCCACTGGCTCGTGAAGCGGAGAGCATGGCAGCGGATTAGAAATCTGCGTTCGTCAGCCGTCGAACTTTGGTGATCTCGAAGTTCGTGTCCGAGTTCTTGTTCCTAGTTTCCTGGTTGGTTCACAGACTGGACCTTGCCGCTCGCCGAGACGTGAGTCTTGAGTGCGCGAGAATGGGCGGACCGATGTCCTGGATGGTTCGCCTTTCTTAATGCCGCCGTCTCCAAGGTTCCTACCTTGCTGTTCAAGAGTGCGATCTGCCGCTGCTGGGTCTTGATTTCTCGAAGTTCGCTCTCAATCTGATCGCGCTGTTTGCGAATCTGTTGCTGTTGCTCCTTGATGGCGTTCAACATCGTCCACAGAATCGGGTCGTTGTTCACCAGCAGGTAGCCTTTGCTGTTCTCCGACACCGCCTCTGGGATGACCTTCTGTACCTCCTGGGCTACGAAGCCGATGTGCTGTTCACGATCGCTGATACCCATGCCATTGCCGTCCTTGTAGCGGTAGCGCACGGGATGAAGTTTGAGAACTTCGCTGAGGCCGGCCTGATAATCTCCGTCTAGGTTTTTCAGTCTCCCGTCCGAGTAGGTGCCCCAGGATCCGCCGCCGACCTTGTCGGCGCCGCCGTTGACCGACAACAGCGCGTCAGGGGTTGAGGTGCCGATGCCGACGAAGCCGTCGGAGCGGACCCGCATTCGCTCTTGTGCGCCCTGAGCCGCGCCGCCGTCGGCCATGGTGTTAAAGCTGATCCAGGAACCATACTGGTTGTTCCCGTCTTCAGCCACCCGGATGAGAGCATTGGGATTGCCGACACTGCTTCCACCATCGAGGGCGAAGCGGAGATCGACGGAATTGCCAAGGCCGGCCTGGACGGGGGCTTTGTTCTTGAGTAAGAAAGCGGGACCGACGAGCCCAGGCGCGGTGGCTTCGACGTCGAGGGTGGAAGAGGGAGTGGTGGTGCCGATGCCGACCGAGGTGTCTGCGGTAGCGCCATTCACGCCGTTGATGCTGCCCAACACCATGGCATTGCTTTGATCCACCTCGGCGAAGGCTCCAATGGCGGTGGCATTGGTGAGGTTGGCATGGGCGGAGGTGACACCAGCGAGAGCACCCAAAGCAGTCATGTATGACCCGGTCGAGTTGGCGAAGAGTGCGCCATCGCCCACGGCAGTATTCTGGATTCCGGTCGTGCTATTGGTGAGGGCTTCTCTGCCAATAGCCGTGTTGTAGCTGCCGGTATTGTTGAGAGCGAGTGCGTCACCGCCTACCGCTACATTGCTGGAGCCCGTGGTGATTCCTGGGAGAGTGTCAAATCCCACGCCGATGTTGTAGAGGCCGGTGGTTAGGTTGATAAGCGAATGGCCACCGTAAGCGAGGTTATAGTCGCCGGTATTGGTAAAGTTCCCCGAACCAATACCCATGAACAGGTTGTTTTGACCAGAACAACAGGCGTGGAACAAGGGAACTGCACCCATGTTGATAACACCCACGCCACTCCCGGTTGTCTGAGGAAGAGTGAAATTTCCGTTGCTGAGCACCAGGTTTCCGCTGGAAATTGTCTGGGTTGCAATAAAGTTGTTCGCCGCCGCTAGCAATGGAACCTTTGTCGTGTCCAGGTTCAGAGTCAGAGCGCCGCCAACACCTCCACCCGTCAGGTCGGCCCCGGCTGTGACGCCAGTGACGACTTTCGTGGTGTCGACGTTAAGCGTGACATTGCCGGTGCTGCCACCGCCCGTCAGATCCGTTCCGGCGGTGACTCCGCTAATGGTGTTGGGAAACGTCTGACCGGAAGCGAAGGTCACCAGCCCGGTGAAGTTGGCATTGCCGTGGACGTCAAGCCTAAAGGCGGGAGTCGTGGTGCCGATGCCAACGTTGGTGTCGGCTGTTGCGTGGTTGAGACCGTTGATACTGCCGAGCACCAACGCATTGTTTTCCGCCACCGTTGCGAAAGCACCGATGGCCGTGGCATTAGTGTAACTGGTAATGATGTCAAGTCCGGCCAGATGGCCCACAACCGTGTTGTTATCACCCGTGCTGTTTTGTAGCGCACCGACACCCAAGGCCGTGTTACCCGAGCCGGTAAGGTTACTCGCGAGTGCCCCCATGCCGAATGCGATATTGTCGGAACCGGTGGTGTTTGATAACAGAGCCTGGAAGCCGTTGGCGGCGTTTTCTGCACCGTCCGTGTTCGAGGAGAGCGACTCTGCGCCGACGGCGGTATTGTAAAGACCAAAGTTCGTGCTGTGTTTGAGGGCGAAAGCACCGAAGGCGGTGTTGCTGACCGTATTCCCGAGGCTTAGCGCTTCATAGCCAACAGCGGTGTTTTCAATACCTGTGGTAAGGGAAGTGAGCGCTTGGTAGCCGACACCAGTGTCGCTAGAGCCTGTCGTAGTTGTATTTCCCGCGAAACCAAGAAATACACTTCCAACTGAGTAGTTGCCGAGACCAAAGAGGTTGCCCCCCATCTGGTAGCTACTCCCAGTCACGACGCCAGTCGCTGTTAGATTCCCGTTCACCGTTTGATTGCCGGTAAACGTGTTCGACGTATTCAGTTGCGGCACTTTCGTCGTATCGAGGCTCAGAGTCTGCACACCGCCATTGCCGCCGCCGGTCAAGTCTGTTCCTGCAATCACTCCGGTGACGACTTTTGTCGTGTCCACATTCAGAGTTACGCTACCGCTGCTGCCGCCACCCGTCAGGTCCGTGCCTGCCGCGACACCCGTGATCGTGCCTGTGCCAGGAAAGGTCTGCCCTGGAGCAAAGGTGATCGCCCCGGTGAAGTTGGCGTTGCCGTGTACATCCAATGTTGAAGCCGGAGTTGCCGTGCCGATACCGACACTCACCGCGTTCGAACCGGTGCCGCCCAACACCAGCGCATTGCTCGCGTTGACTACCGCGTTGGCGCCGATGGCGGTGGCGTTGCTTAGGTTGGTGTGACTGGAGTCTGGACCCGCGTTGTAGCCCAGGGCAGTGTTCGAGGAGCCGGTGACGTTCTGAGCCAGCGCAGAGGCGCCAAGGGCGGTGTTGTTGTTGCCCGAAGTGTTGGAGAGAAGCGCAAAGAAACCGTTGGCGGTGTTGTTGGCGCCGGCAGTATTGAAGGCGAGAGCCTGGGGACCAGTGGCAGTATTGTCGTTACCCGTGGTGTTGGCGGTCAAGGCACCGACGCCGCTGGCAGTATTGAAGGAGCCAGTCGTGTCGAACGAGAGCGTGCTGGTGCCGAGGGCCGTGTTGTTGGTTCCAGTGGCGGTAAAATTTCCCGCGCCCATCCCGACAAAGACATTGCTTGCGATACTACAACAGGCATGGATAAAGGGAGCGCCTGCCATGGTGATCACCCCGGAGGTAGGGTTCGTCGTCAGCGGCAGATCGAGGTTGCCGCTGGTGAGAGCGAAGTCTCCACCGTTCACCGTCTGCGTACCACTAAAAGTGTTTCCACCCAGCGTTGCATAAGAACCCGCCGGCTGGAATGCGCTGGCGGAAAGCCCGCCCAGGAAACTCGCGTTGAGGTTCGGCACCAGCGTGGTCGAGGTCACTTGCAAGGGAGCGGTACCTTGCGCTGCCGAAGAGATCAATTGCTTGGCACTTAAGTTTGCAGTTACCGTCTGGTTTGCGGTGAAGGTGTTGGCCGCAGCCAGCCGTGCATAGTTCTGATTGGCGAACGGTACATTGATGCTCAAGGTCACATTGCCGCTGGTGCCACCTCCGGTCAGCCCGGTGCCTGCCGTTATCCCGGTGATCGTACCAGCGCCCGGAAACGTTTGCCCGGCCGCGAACGTGATCCGTCCGTTGTTAGCGATATTCAATCCGGTCTCTGACGGCTGGCCCGATCCATTGCCGTAGAGCAGGTTCAAGGTTCCCGCCGGATTCGAGGTGTTGTTGCCGGTGGGCTCGGCCTGCCACTGAAACACCGGTCCGATAGCTTTGCTGGTATTGCTGTTGAAGGCCGATGCCTGCAAGTCCAGCGGCTGGGAATTGAATCCGCCGGTAGCCGTGGCCGTACCGGTGCTGGGCAACTGAAGTGCTCCCCGTGAAATTACTCCGCCATTTACATCCAGTGTGGCTGCAGGCGTGGCGGTATTGATGCCGGTCTTGGCGCTACTCCCCGTGCCCGACTGAAACATCACGGAGTTGCCCAGGTTGCCGTTATTGTCTGTCCAGAGGGGAATGAAGTTTTGCGTGCCCGAGCCGCCGATCGGAGGCTGGCTCCCACCGTCGGACGACGAATTGCCGCTCGCTACCGAACCGGTGCTGCCACCGTTCGGCGCGGCCAGCACGAAGGCGGAAGCTGGAAGTCCCCCCACGGTCTCCGCATCTCCCGCCTTCAATGCATACGGCACACTGAGCAACAAGGTGCGTGGTGGTTCGGTTTGCCCGTCCAACTGCACCCCCAGCCAGCGCGCCTCCCCCGTGACAAACAGCTCTTGGGGTAATCCGTCGGCCTTGGTCGCGCCCAGGTACACGGTGTAATGACCAGTACTATCAGCCTGCACGTTCTGGGTTTCCAGCCACAGTGGCGTTCCGCCTTGCTCCTCTTTATAGAGAGCGAAGGTGATGCCCACGACCCCATTGTGGGCATTGCCCGGCACCGCCCCGCTGAATTTCACCAAGTGCGGGACGCTGGCTGAAGCCACCGATACGGCCGGCGACTGCCCGAACACGGGCAAAGTCCAAGGCAGCAGAAACAACAGTTGATACAGCAGAGAATTGACCACTGAGCGGCGAAGCTGGCGCGCAACCTGGGAATCGGTCATAAACGCCTCCCTGCTGTGTAAAGCGAAAACCCCAGGCAAATTGGTTCATCTTCCCCAAAATAATTGTTAAGTAGCTCATAAGCCTCGTGCTTTCAGCATATTGACTTGGAGTCAATAAGAAGATATGCTTCGCGGCCAGCGCGCCCCGCGCGCTTCTTGGGGCAAGGTATTGCATCGGCAGTCCTCAAATCAGGTGACCCAGTTGCTAGTGCGCTGGCGAGGCGGCGACCGAGTAGCCCTGGACGCTTTGATGCCGCTGGTCTATACCGAACTGCGTCGCCTGGCAAAGCACTATCTGCAGCGGGAGCGCCCGGACCACACGTTGCAAAGCACCGCATTAGTCCATGAAGCTTTTGTTCGGCTGGTGGGACAAAATTCTCCGCAGTGGCAGAACCGATCACACTTTTTTGGGGTGGCGGCCCAACTTATGCGGCAGATTCTGGTCGACCATGCTCGCAGCCACAGAGCTGACAAGCGTGGGGGTGGGGTTTGCAAATTGACTCTGAATGATGCGGCGGAGCAGCCCCTGCCAGTCGATGTGGATGTAGTGGCACTGGACAGAGCATTGAAGGCTCTCGCCGAGTTGGACCCCCAACAAAGCCGCATCGTAGAACTGAAATTCTTTGCGGGGCTCAGCAACGAAGATGCTTCGGAGGTTCTTGGCATCTCCTCTTCGACGGTGAAGCGCGACTGGGTCACTGCCCGTGCCTGGTTATTTCGTGAACTTGATCGGACAACCACGGCATGAACGCGCAACACTGGCAACGCGTCAAAGAGGTACTCGAAAAAGCAGTCGACCTCGACGAGCGCGCACGCCCGCTCTATCTGGACGAAGCCTGTGCCTCTGACCGGGATCTACGTCGCGAAGTTGAGTCTCTCCTGACCTCGCATGAACGTGCGGGCAGCGGATTTCTGCAAAGTCCGGCGATCGATTTGCTCGACACCAGCCCCAGCGACGGGACAACTCTTTCTCGCGTGGGTAGCCGCGCAGGTGTCTACGAGATCATGGAGGAGATCGCCCGCGGAGGCATGGGAGAGGTTTACCGCGCCCGGCGCGTAGACGGACAGTTCGAAAAGGAAGTAGCGGTCAAGCTGGTGCGGAGCGGGATGGATAGTTCTTTCGTGCTGGAACGCTTCCGGCACGAACGCCAGATTCTGGCGTCCCTTGATCATCCTCACATTGGACACCTGCTTGATGGAGGCACTACGGAAGATGGTGTCCCCTATCTGGTGATGGAACTGATCGCCGGCGTACCTATTGATCAATATTGCGACGCCCACAGTCTTACCATCACACAGCGATTGCAGTTGTTCCGCCAAGTGTGTGGGGCGGTGCAGTACGCGCATCAACGGTTGGTCATTCATCGTGACATCAAGCCCAGCAACATTCTGGTGACGGAAGCAGGCGAACCGAAGCTGCTGGATTTCGGCATCGCGAAGATCTGGAACCCATCTTCCAGTCGGGAAACAACGTTACTTCGACCGATGACGCCAGAGTATGCCAGCCCCGAGCAGATTCGAGGCGAACCCATCACCACTGCCAGCGATGTTTATTCCTTGGGAGTAGTGCTGTACCAGTTGCTTACCGGGCGCTCACCGTATGCTGGCGATACCAGCACGGCGCACCAATTGGCGCGGGCCGTCTGCGAGGATGATCCGGTTCGGCCAAGCGCCGTGGTCGTGAAACCGCGAACAATCCGCACCGGCGATCAGATTGACGAGGTGACACCCGAGCAGGTGAGCCGGACACGCGAGGGGTCTCCAGCGAAGCTGCAGCGCCGGCTGGAAGGGGACCTGGACAACATTACGCTGATGGCGTTGCGCAAAGAGCCGCATCGCCGGTACGCATCGGTGGAGCAACTCACAGAAGACGTTCGCCGTCATCTGAAGGCCTTGCCGGTGACCGCGACAACCGGCTCGTGGCGATACCGGGCTGGTAAATTTGTCAAACGTCACAAAGCTGGCATGGTTGCGGCATTGGCGGTGCTGATCACCCTTCTTGCTGGAATGGGCGCCACGGTGCGCGAAGCGCGAATCGCCCGACAGCAGGCAGAGATCGCGCGGACGGAACGGGCTCGCGCTGAGAGGCGTTTTAACGATGTCCGGCGGCTGGCGAATTCGTTAATGTTCGAGCTTCACGATTCCATCAAAGATCTCCCCGGCTCGACGCCCGCTAGAAAATTGCTGGTCAGCCGGGCTTTGGAATATCTCGACGGTCTCAACCACGAGGCCAAAGGCGATCAGTCTCTGCAGCGAGAACTCGCGGCCGCCTACGAACGAATCGGCGACGTCCAGGGACAGCCACGCCAGGCGAATCTGGGCGATTCAGCCGGCGCGGCAACAAGTTATCGCAAGGCCCTGGCGATTCGGGAGTCGCTGGTGGCGGCCGATCCTAAGAACCTTGATCTGCTGCGTGAATTGACACCGAACTACAGCAAGCTGAGCGACCTGCTTTGGACCATGGGAGATCCCCATGGCGCGATAGAAGAATCCCGAAAGGAAATGGCAGCGGCAGAGGCAGTCTATCGAGCCAATCCCAGTGATGCCGCCAACCGCCTCTTGCTGGCCAGTTATCGGATGGACTACGGCTACAAGCAAGCCGCCATCGGCGGTGATCGACAAGGCGGACTGGAAAATCTTCGGCAGGGTTCGGTGATGCTGGAACAAATAAGTTCCGAACATCCACAAGACTTACAGGTCCGCCGCATTCTGGGGCTCAGCTACAGTCGGTCTGCGGGGATCCTGGAGGACGAGTCCAGCGGCCGCGACGAAGCCATGGCTCTTTATGGAAAGTCCATTTCACTTAAGCAGGCACTGGTGGCCGCCGAACCTAACAATGTCGATTTCCGCCGCCTCCTGGCCTACGATCAGTACGCTATGGGAGGCTTGCTGGCGGAAACGAACTTGAAGGATGCCGTCCGCCAGGAGCGAGCTGCGCTGTCATCTTTTGAGGACCTTGCCCGCAGTGATCCCGCCAACGTGCAATTTCAACTGGACATAGCGCGTACGCGGAGCCAGATTGGCAGGATATTAGCGGGCATGAAGGATTTTTCCGGAGCACTTGATGAGCTTCGACTCTCGCTGAACTTGCTGGAAAAATTGCCCGGTGCTACGAATCCACAGTCGATGATGGGCTACGCAATGGCATTGGATCAATTCTGGATGGGCAAAGCTGATGTCGGCTTGGCCTCGTCAACCAAGCTTGCGGCACAGCGGAGATCTGGCTATTGCCGCGAAGCAGAATCGTGGTTCCACAAGTGCCTCCCGGCATTCGAACAACTGCGCGATCATGCGACACCTCAGTTCGGGGGGGCGGCGCGAGTGGCAGAGATCGAACAGCAGGAAGCGATTTGCCGGGCCCAGCGTTGAGTTAATCGATTGCTAACACCTTTGTTTCCGCTTGTAGATTCACATTCCGGCCACAAAAGACTTCTCCTCTGCTTTTCCGGCGACTTTGTTGGGAGCTACCTCAGCCGTGACGTCCTGCACAAAGTCACGCCGGCGCTCCGGGCCTTTGCGTTCAATGACGCGCACGCGGCGGGCAGGCATGTTGCTCGGTTCGAGGCTGAGCACGCGGCCATCGCGGACCTGGATGTGCGACCGAAACCAATCGGTGCGGAACATTCTCCCCGAAGAATAGAAGGTCATCGAGGCTGCGATCGGACCTTCGAATTCCTTTCCGGTACAGGCCAGGATGTGCCTGCCCAGTTCCTGGGTCCAGGTCATGCCGCCAACCAGCGGATCATTCAGGCGGTGGCGCTCGAAGGGTACGGCATGTGAGATTTTGCGCAGCTGCAATAGCTGCAAGAGGACGGAACTCTTGGCCAGGTTGGTGACGATGACCCTGATTTCGGTGGCAGATACGCGCTCCAGTTTGAGGTGCAGATCGGGCGACCATTCCCGCTCAAACTCTTCACGCGCCAGGGCCAGGCTTTTGTCGGTTGCCTCCACATAACGCAGTGTGGCGCGGGCCAGAATCACGCTGAACAAGCAGGTTACTACGGTCGCGACGACGGGAACGTAACTGACTAGAGTGGTAAACGAAATGTGGAGCGAATGGTTGCCATGCACGGGCATAGTGGCTCGGCTCCTTGCTGCGCACAGAGGCGCGACTCACGCTCAAAAGGGGAGGCATCCCGGGAGGCACATTGCCAATTCTCGTGCCATGTTCGTCTATCCGGTAGAGTCTAGCGAGAGAGGGTTGGGGGCTCCAGGTGCAGATGGTGAGGAGTTGAGACTCCCACGAGTGCAACGACTTTGGTAACCGTGCGCTTGGTGAAATGAATGTGCAACAGGTGTAAGCGGTAGCACTCTATGCTTCGATCGAGGTCATGGTCGACCAGTCTCCGATTCAACAATCCACCGTGAATGACACCTCCAACTCCACCGGTGCAGAAGTACAAGTGCGCCATGCTACATACATTCGCTTCCTTAAACGCAGGCAGAGTCTGGATACCGAGTATCATCGCTAGATGACTCGTGCGTTCGTTTGGCTGATACTTTGGAGCGGTTTGCTGGCCGGGCTTCCCTGTTCCGCTGCCATCCGCCACTATTACATCGCCGCCGAAGATGTCACTTGGGACTACGCTCCCAGCGGACGCGACCTGCTCTATGGCCGTCCGGTTCCGCAATCCTGGGCCGCGCACTTGCAATGGACGAAAACGCGCTACATCGAATACACTGACGCGACCTTCTCGGTACGCAAACCGCAGCCGGAGTGGCTGGGGATTCTCGGTCCCATCATTCGTGCCGAAGTCGGCGACACCATCATTGTCGATTTCCTCAATCGCAGCCAGCGCGGTCCCCACGGTATTCATCCTCATGGCCTGCGTTATGACAAGAACAGCGAAGGCGCTTTCTATCTGCCCTGGGGAGATGGCGCCAGAATCCCGCGCGGCGGGCGATTTACTTACCGCTGGTACGCCGATGAAAACAGCGGGCCCGGCAGAGGTCAGCTCAGCTCGGTCGTCTGGTGGTACCACCCTCATGTCGATGAAGCGATTGAAACTAATCAGGGCCTGATGGGGCCGATCATTATTACCGCCAAAGGCAAGGCCCGCCCCGATGGTTCACCAAGAGATGTCGATCGCGAATTTGTAACTTCATTCATGATCTTCGACGAGATGAACACCCGGCCTGAAGGTTTATTTCACGCCATTAACGGATACGTCTTCGGAAATCTGCCGGGGCTGGTGATGAAGCAAGGCGAGAAAGTCCGCTGGTACGTGATGGGCATGGGCAATGAGAAAGACCTGCACACTCCGCACTGGCACGGCAAGGTGCTAACCGACGGCAGCCGTAATCTCGATGTGGTCGAGTTGCTTCCGGCCAGTACGATTGCCGTTGACATGGTGGCCGATAATCCCGGCGTGTGGATCTTCCATTGCCAGGTCGCCGATCATATGGAATCAGGCATGACCGCCTCATTCACGATTTACAAACCCTCAAAAGAGCCCTGCCCCATCCAGTTCGCCGCCGGAGAATTCTGGAATCCCGGCGGCCCCTATCAGGTGACAGTAAAAAATCTCTCCGCGATGAAAATAAAAAATATCAATCTTATCTTTGAACACTTCATCGCTCCCGGGCTCATGCACCATCCTTATGTCGATAGTTGGAGTTCAACCCAGCCTCTCGATCCCGGCCGCACGCAGGTCATGGAAATGCCCGCTTATCCTCACGACGGCGGCCAAAATATTCTGGGTTGGGCACTGTTCCCCTCGCGGATTACTTTCGCTGACGGCACAACCTGGAGACCTCACGAGCGCGGCCAGTGCTTCGACGTCTTCTGGAAGGATAAAGACCATCCCAAAATGGAAGTTCTGCCCCCCGAACAGGTCGAAATGAAAGAAGATTAGCCTCTCGCTGAGTGAGCACGGCAGTAGAAGCCGCTGTACGCCGTAACGTCGCGCCATTCGGCCACACGCCGCATTGCCATTCGTTGAGGAACCTGAGAACGTAAATACCCGACAGACTCAGTGCAGGTATCACCGGCTTGCAAGTGCCAGACAACGAAGGTAGTGGCGGAGAGGGAGGGATTCGAACCCCCGATACCCTTCCGGGTATGCCGGTTTTCAAGACCGGTGCCATCAACCGCTCGGCCACCTCTCCGGATCTACTACAGTTTTACTACAGGATGAGGTTTTGCCACCCGCGATCCGCAGGCGGCATTCCACAGTCTACCAAGCAGCATGAAAAATCCGCCTCAGCGTAGTCGAATCGCATTACTTCGCAACTACAAGGTTGTTGGTCACCGAGAATATTCCGGAGATGCCGTTGGCGCGGATGCCGGCTATGTTCTTGTCTCCCTGGTTATCCACCACTCCCTCCAGCGTCACGCGACCGCTCTTCACCACAATGCGAATCGACTGCATGGTTCCCAGGGAATACTTCTGCAGCGGCCCGTAGCCATAAATTGCGCGATAAAGCCGGCGTCGCAGACCGTCATCCATTGGGGAAGGCGGTAGCACTTCGATCTGATTGTCGACTTTCTCCACGCCTTCAATCTTCTTGACTGAGGCTTCGGCGTCGGACTTTACCGTGGGATTGGTGACTTGCCCTATCAAGGTGACGGTGTAGCCATCGACTTTGTAGGCGAGGTTGTCGAATACCGTAAGGAACGGCAGCATCACCAATTCATGGCGCACTTCCTTCTGAATCCGTTCCACCGCCTTTGGGGAAACCTCCCGTTCCTGTGCGAAAACGGGGACAGACACAATCGCTAACACTACAACCAGCAAGTACCTGGAAATGAGTCGCATCGCGGTATCCTCCTTGATCCTGAGGGTTGACACTACATAACCATTTCGATGATTCCCGGACAAGTATAGACCAAGCATTTTCGCCCGGCAGCCCTCCGGCACGGGTGAAATCCATTGACTCCAGTTCTGCCAACAGTTTTCTGGCAGGGGTTACCAATTCGGAACAACCCTTTCTGTGTGAGTCATTTGCAGTCCACAAAGTTTGTATGGCGGATAGAATGTTAAGCAGTGAAAGTATCTTGCCAGAAAATTACCCAGGTAACCGTCGAACGGCAAGCAACCCAAGTATCATCAAGAAAATCCTAGTGAGGACGCGCAACAAACTGCGATTCGATGGGTTAGGTACACTTCAGATGGCAACGTGTGTAAACGGCAACAATCTTAGGGTGATTCTCATGAAAATGTCCAAGGAGCACAAGATGGAGCGTGCGCCAGTGTGGTTGAAATTGGCGGGGATCGTCCTCGTGACGTTTGGGTTTTGTCTGCCGGGGTTCGCCGCTTTGGGCGGCGATCTGAGTTCGGTGCATGCTGACCAGGCAAACATGAAGGCCAGCCTAAGAACGACCGCCGGGCAGGCCTATACCTTGCACGAGATTAAGACAGCGATGGGGACCACCGTCCGCGAGTTTGTTTCCGCCGACGGCAGGGTGTTCGCCGTGGCCTGGCACGGCCCCTCCATGCCCCCGATGCAGCAGATTCTAGGCACCTACTTCCAGCAATTCTCTGCCGGAGCTCAGGCTCATCATGCGGCTCACATTGGCCGCCGGCCCTTGAATATTCAAGCGCCGGGGCTGGTGGTGCAAAGCACCGGACATCCGCGGGGGTTCCTCGGAAGGGCTTATGTTCCTGCGATGTTGCCGGCAGGAGTCAGCGCAAACGACATTCGATAAACGAGCGACATTTGAGGAGGTAGCTGTGAACAAGTTTCTGGCATTCATTATGGTCGGCACTTTGGCGTTTCTGGTGGGGTGCGGGGGTAGCGGATCATCGACTCCGAAGGGAGTTCCACCGCCGACTAGCGGGCAGAACGTTCAACCCATTGCGGTGGATGGCGGGCCGGTAGCCAACCAGATTTACCCCGACGGCGCCTTTACCAGTGTGACCATCTGTCTTCCCGGCACGACCACCTGCCAGACAATCGACGGAATTCTGGTGGACACGGGATCGTTTGGATTGCGGATATTGTCTTCGGCCATCACCCTTTCAGGCTTGCCGACTCTCGGATCGGGCAATAGCACCCTCTACAACTGCATACAATTCGCAGACACCTCTTTTCTGTGGGGTACGGTTTCAGTCGCTGATGTTCAAATGGGGGGAGCAGAGGTGGCGAGTTCTGCGTCTATTCAGGTCGTTGCGGACCCGTTAGCAAACACCTTCACCATTCCCACTAACTGTTCCAACGGTGGGATTGACGAGGACACGCAAGCGGCATTGGGGACCAATGGCATCCTCGGAGTGGGGCCTGAACCGACGGACTGCGGACTGGGTTGCGATCCTGGCGGTGGAAACCAAGCTCCCCCGGAGCCTTTCTACTACCTGTGTTCCAGCGGTACGGGGTGTCAGCCCAGTTTCGTGACGGTTGCCCAGCAGGTGGTGAATCCGGTGGCATTGTTCACAACCGACAATAACGGAGTGATCGTTCAACTACCGTCGCTCCCGGGAGCGGCGGCCACGGAAACCGGCTCGCTTATTTTTGGCATTGGGACACAATCCAACAATCAGGTCCCCAGTAGCGCAAAGATATTTGCGCTTGACCCGGCGGTTGGCGATACGTTTACCACGACTTACAAGGGCCAAGTTCTCGCCGGCAGCTTCATCGACAGCGGATCGAATGGTCTGTTCTTTCCTGATGCCACGATTCCGGCATGCGCGGACGCCCCTTCCTTCTACTGCCCCCCCAGCATTCTGTCGAATCTTTCTGCCGTCAACTCGGAAACGACCAGTGTGACCGGCGCAGTCAGCACGGTTACTTTCAGCGTCGACAACGCCGATAACCTGTTTGCTGCGGATGGTGGTGCCGATGCCGCATTCAGCACCTTGGGCGGACCGAACGTCGGAGCATTCGACTTCGGCTTGCCCTTCTTCTACGGAAGAAGTGTATTCACGGCTATCGATGGAGCGCCGGTCCCGTCAAACACTCCGGCAGCGCCATGGTGGGCCTACTGAGTTCTTTCGCCGCTCCGCGGCTAATCCGTTTTTTCGTTTTGCCCACGGCTTGCGCCGTGGGCTTTATTCTTTGGAGAGCGCCGCAACCCTATTTACACTATCCCCATGAAGAACTTCGATGCTCTTTCCGAACAGGAAATTCTGGCTCTGGCCATTTCTCTCGAAGAAGAAGACGAGCGCGTTTACGCCGATTTTGCCGAAGCCTTGCGGCAGAGCTTTCCCGCCTCGGCAACGGTGTTTGACGGCATGCGGGTAGAAGAATCCGGGCATCGGCGGCGCCTCATCGAGTTGCATCGGCAGAAATTTGGAGAGCACATTCCATTGGTCCGAAGGCAGGATGTGCGCGGCTTCGTGCAGCGGAAGCCAGTCTGGCTGGTTCGGCCGCTGGGACTTGATACCGTGCACAAGACCGCCAGCGCAATGGAAGTGGAAACCCGCCGGTTCTACGAGAAGGCGGCTGCGCGGACGCAGGATGCCGGGATTCGTCAACTGCTCGACGATCTTGCCCAGGAAGAGCGGACGCACGAGGACCGGGCCCAGGAGTTGAAAGCCGAAGAGCTGCGCCCGGACGTCAAGCAAGATGAAGAGCGGGCGCGGCGGCGTCTGTTCGTGTTGCAGATCGTGCAGCCGGGCCTGGCCGGGCTGATGGACGGGTCAGTGTCGACCCTGGCGCCCGTGTTTGCCGCGGCGTTCGCCACCCGCAATAGCTGGGACGCCTTTCTGGTTGGCATGGCCGCGTCCATTGGAGCTGGCATCAGCATGGGGTTCGCCGAAGCCCTCTCGGATGACGGCAGCCTGACTGGCCGGGGACATCCCTGGATCCGTGGTGCGATCTGCGGCGCCATGACGGCTCTGGGCGGAGTCGGACACACACTGCCCTTCCTCATTCCCAGCTTTGAGGTCGCGCTGATCGTGGCTTCAATCGTGGTGGTCCTCGAACTGGGGATCATTACCTGGATTCGTCATCGTTACATGGACACGCCCACGGTTTCTGCCGCCATGCAGGTGGCACTGGGCGGAGCCTTGGTCTTCGTAACGGGAGTGCTGATCGGCAGTTCGTAGCAGAACTAGGCAATGCTGCGTTTGAAGCGGGAGCCGCGGCTGCGCGATGGGGAGGCCATTTCGACTCGGTTGCGTCCTGCCCGCTTGGCTCGATACAGCGCCTTGTCCGCTGCTTGCACCACCTGCTCGGCCTCCTGTCCATTGGGGCTCGGCTCGGCAACTCCCATGCTGACCGTAACCGAGAGTTCCTGCGGACCGGTAAGCGTGCGGCGAAGTAGTTGAGAGCTGCCAGTTCGCCGGCTGCGCGAGTTTCTTCGATCCGTACCTCGCGAGCTGCTGCGACGTTCGGGAAGACCGCGAAGATGGAATACCGATTCCTGAATCGCCAGCCGCAGTTCCTCAAGATGTGGCAGCACTTGTTTCATGGACTTGTCCCGGAAGAGAATGCAAAACTCCTCCCCCCCCACGCGATACGCCTGACCATTTCCGGTTACCTCACTTAGCCGTGTGCCCACCATCCGAAGGACCTGGTCGCCGGTGTCATGTCCGAAGTTGTCGTTGAATTTCTTGAAATGGTCGATGTCAACCACCGCGATGGCATATGGCGCTTCGAGCCTGAGCAGTGCGTCGTTGAAGGCACGCCGCGAAGGTAGAGCGGTCAATTCGTCGTGATACGCAAGGAGGTAGGAGTTTTCGATAATCGAGCTCAGCAGAATCACACCGGCCGTGGCGAAGTACGCGCTCCCGATTCGCCCCACTCCTCCGGCCTGCAGGCCTACAAAAGCCGCCACCAATGACCAGAGCAAACCGCTTTCCAGCGGTCTGGCGTGCATCACGAATCGGACGAGCAGGACCGCGAAGCCGGCCGCGAAAGTTATCAGAGCCAGTTGCGGAATTGGCGTCCACGAAAATAGATCGCGCCTCAGGAATGTGAGATGAAGAAACCACGGGCTGGCGGTTGCGCCCGGCCGGCAAATGAGTGCGATGAAAACTGACTCAAAGAACAGGAGCGCCAGCCTGGGTGTGATTGCGGGCAGTGCCCATCCTCGCTCCCGCGCCAGAGAGAACAGAACCAGGTTCATCGGCAAAAGTAGCGCGATACCCTCGAAGGCGATGCGTCCCGGACCCGCCAAGATCAATCGGCCACTGGAGAAGAACTCGAGGGAGCGGTGTGCGAGCAGTAGCGTAAGCAGAACGAACAGTACGCGGCTGGAATGGAATCGCCAGGCCAGCAGGAGGGCGGCAGCAAAGACTATGTAGTAACAGAAATCAATGGCAGAGGTTGGGATGGACAGCAACCCACCCTGTAGCAAAACTGCAGCCAAAAGCAACAGCACGCCTCCGGGTGCGCACAGTTGCTGCAACGCTTTCCTATGCGTAAGCTCCACGCGGGGTCCTTATTATTAGATTATCCGCAACCGCGGGAGTGGCGAGCGAGTGGCAGAGCAGGTTCCTGCAAAGCTGCCAGTTTTCCGACTACCTGCGGGGCCCACTCAATTCGTACCCGACCCCGCGGATGGTATGAATCAACCGCAGGGCAGAGCCGTCATCAATTTTACGGCGCAGGTACAAAGCAGGACGCGTCGGGGATCTCATCACCATCGTGGTGGTCCACGATATCACCGCGGCCAATGCCAACAGTGTTTCCACGGCCCGCACTCTGGCGGCAAGCTCCGGCATCAGCGCACTGGGTGGACATTTGAAAACCAGCGGAGTGGATCAGCTTTTCTCTCCCAACTCCTCACAAGCCTTGACTGGCAAGTCGCAAGCCTCCACCACCTCCAGCCTGCAAACCACCCTGACGGGCAGGGTCGTAGCCGTTCTTCCCGGCGGAATGCTGGTGATTGAAGCCGAGCGCCAGCTGACCATGAACAATGAGAAGCAAACCATCCTGGTGCGCGGCCTGGTGCGCAGCGGCGACATCAGCCCCTCCAATTCGGTGCCCTCGAATGCCATTGGCAACCTGGAACTGGAACTAAAAGGCAAAGGCGTACTCAGCGATGGCACGCACCCACCCAATGTCGTGGTCCGGACTCTGCTCAAGATTATCGGTTTTTAGGAACATGACCATGAATCGAATACTGATTTTCCTTTTAACACTCCTACTTGTCGAGCCGTTCCCGTTGAGCGCTGATGAGACATTGGGGAAAGCGCTCATTCGTGATGTTGCATCTGTCGAAGGCGTGCGCGACAACCCGGTCCTCGGCTACGGCATGGTGGTGGGACTCAAGGGCACTGGTGATCGTCAGCAGACCGTTTTCACCACCCAGACCCTTGCCAACATTCTTCAACACATGGGAGTGCAGATTCCCCCGGGAACGGTGAAGGTCAACAACGTGGCTGCGGTTTTTGTGACTGCTAATCTGCCTCCATTCGCCTCTCCCGGGACTCGCCTTGATGTAACGGTTGCATCGGTTGGAGACGCCAGAAGTCTGGAGGGAGGCCTTCTCTTGCTTACGCCCCTCTATGCGGCTGACGGCAAGACTTACGCGGCCGCACAGGGTGCCCTCACGCTTGGCGGGTACACTGCGGGGAACGCGGGGAACTCAAAACAGATTAATCATCCCACTGTCGGACGCATCCCCGGCGGCGGAATCGTGGAACGCGACAGCTCCCTCGACCTGCATACCCTCACCAAACTGTCCCTACTTCTGAACGAGCCAGACTTCAACACTGCCGGAGAGGTAGCAGGAACTATCAACAAGGAGTTCGGCAAGCCCATCGCTACGGTCGCGGACAGCCGCCGGGTTAATCTCGACCGCGCCGCCGCCGACCCGGACGGCGTGCCTGCCCTGCTGGCGCGCGTGCAAAGCCTCACGGTGGAAGTGCATCATCGCGCACGGGTGGTGATCAACGAACGCACCGGCACGGTGGTGATGGGTAAGGAAGTCCGGCTGGGTGCGGTCTCCATCCTGCATGGAAATCTCTCGATCGAGGTGGCGACTGAGTTCCTGGTCTCGCAACCCAATCCCCTGTCCCGAGGCAAGACAGAAACCGTTCCTGAACAAAACGTCAAGGCGGGAGAAACTCCCGCCCGGCGCATCGAACTGACCGAAGGCGCCAGCGTAGAGCAGTTGGTAAACGGACTGCAGCAAATAGGAGCCACGTCGCGCGACGTGATCGCGATCCTGCAAGCCATCAAAGCCGCCGGCGCGCTCCAGGCAGATCTGGATGTGATCTGACATGTACGCCGCCTCCGCTTTGACCGCTTCCCCGCCCTCTGGTCCTTCCGCAGACTACACTCGCAAGGTCATCAAGGCTGCCCGCGAGTTCGAAGCGGTGTTGCTCAATACACTGCTGGGCCCTCTGGAGCACACTTTCTCTTCGCTTCCGGGGAAAGACACGGATGTCGAGTCGGACAATTACCAGTCCCTTGGGATGCAGACACTGGCGTCAAGCCTGGCGGCGAAAGGTGGGTTGGGTATCGCGGATGTGATCATCAAAAGCCTGTCGAGACGCGCCGACGCCGGTGCTCCTGCCAATGAGAAAAGCCTCGCGAGAGGTGCTTCTCTCGCGAGGCCTTTCTGAACTTCCGATCCGTGCGAGAATCTCTCGCCGGCAGTTAGTGTTTCTTTTTCTTCTTCGCAGCCTTTTTCTTAGTTGCCATGAAGTTTTCCTCCGTGAACGATTTTCCCTTGTGAGATTTTCAAACAAAAACCCGACTTGCGAGGTCGCCCTGCACTTTCGGTGCGAAACGAAACCCTCACCCCAAGATATTGCGGAGTATTGTTTTGAATGTCAACACAATTCTGGTGGTGAAGTTTCACTTTTTGGCGACCCATCACTTTGCGTGTCGTAGACTTACTTCATTCAATGACACGCAATCCCATCGAGCTTGAGATTTTCAAGAGCATTTTCCACTCCGTGTCAGAAGAAATGGGTGCGGCATTGCGCCGCACCGCATTCTCGCCAAACATCAAGGAACGCCGCGACTACTCCTGCGCCGTATTTGATTCTGCTGGGGAAGTTCTGGCGATGGGCGACCATATGCCGGTACATCTGGGCTCGATGCCCATGTCAGTGCGCGCCGTCTTGGACAGTCTCGAACTCGGCCCCGGTGATGTGGTGATGTTGAACGACCCCTTCCGGGGCGGAACCCACCTCCCTGATATCACTCTGGTGGCGCCGGTCTACGTTAAGCGGCCTCGCGCTGGGGCGCGGCCCGATTTCTATGTGGCGTCGCGTGCGCATCACGCAGACGTTGGCGGCGCTTATGCGGGCTCCATGGGCCTGTGCCGCGAGATCTATCAGGAGGGACTTCGCATTCCACCGGTAAGACTCATGCGCGCAGGGAAAATGCAGGCCGATGTACTTGCGCTTCTGCTGAACAATGTCCGTACACCGGTGGAGCGCGAGGGAGATCTCGGGGCGCAGCTTGCTGCGTGTCACACCGGCACAGAACGCTTGCGCGAAATCGGCAAGCGTTACGGCTTGCCGAGGACGAAACGGGCGGGGCGGGAACTGCTCGATTACTCGGAGCAAATGATGCGGGCGTTTCTTGAAAACATCCCCCGTGGAACATATGTGGCAGAGGACTACCTCGACAACGATGGCATCAGCGACCAGCCGGTGAAAATTGCTGTATCGATAAAGCTGGCTCACCGCCAAACCGGCAGGCAGCACCCTGTCACGGTGGACTTCACGGGGAGTGATCCCCAGGTCGAGGGCAGTGTGAATGCAGTTGAGGCGATCACCTATTCTGCCTGCTTCTACGTATTCCGTTGCCTGCTGATGGAAGATGTCCCGGCCACAGCCGGCCTGATGCGCCCTATCAAGGTTGTTGCTCCGGAAGGAACGGTGGTGAATGCCCGCGCCCCGGCGGCGGTGGCCGGAGGTAATGTGGAAACCTCGCAGCGCATCGTGGATGTGCTTTTGAAGGCCTTAGCACAAGCCGTGCCCGACCGGATTCCGTCAGCGGCCTCCGGAACCATGAACAACTTGACCATCGGGGGAATTGATCCCCGCAGCCATGAGCCGTTCGCCTATTATGAAACCGTTGCCGGTGGCATGGGCGCACGCCCCACCAAAGGCGGCGTTTCCGGCGTTCACACCCACATGACCAATTCCCTTAACACACCCGCCGAAGCGCTGGAATATGCTTATCCGTTGCGTGTCTGCGCCTACTCATTGCGGCCGGGTAGCGGAGGTGTTGGGAAATACCGCGGCGGAGATGGCATCGTGCGCGAGATCGAGGTGCTTTGCGACGCGGAGGTTACCTTGTTAGCTGAACGTCGCAGCCGAGGGCCTTACGGACTTGCGGGTGGAAAAGATGGAGCCCCGGGAAGGGCGGCCATCACTCGCAGTGACGGCTCATCGCATACCCTGCCAGGAAAATTCAGCAGACGCTTGCAAAGGGGTGAGAGAATTCGCATTGAGACACCCGGCGGCGGCGGTTGGGGAACTTTAGAACCTGAAACTTAAGAGCCGCGAACGGAGTCTTGCATGCATCTCTCCAGTCTTTTTGCAAAAGGGATAAGTGGAGTCGAGGTGCAAGTGTAATCTGCTACCGCTCATCTCCCGGCAGCATCTTATTTGAATATGACCGAGCCTGCCAAGCATTACCTCGACGAAACTCGCCGCCAGTTTCGTGGATACAAGCGTCTGGGCGAGGGTGCACTCGCGCAATTGAAAGACGAGGAGTTCTTTGTGACCCTTGACCCCGAATCGAATTCTGCAGCCGTTATCGTCAAGCATCTGGCCGGCAACATGCGTTCGCGCTTCACTGATTTTCTGACGACCGACGGCGAGAAGCCGGACCGTCATCGCGATCAGGAGTTCGAGTTGCCTTCGGAAACCAACAGTGCCGAAGTCATGCGCTGGTGGGAGTCAGGTTGGTCGTGCGCGCTTTCGGCAATCGAAGCACTGCAGCCCGAGGATGTGCTGCGCACGGTCAGCATCCGGGGCGAGCCGCATACTGTGCTGCAAGCCATCAACCGCCAGCTCGCACACTATGCCTACCACGTCGGGCAGATCGTATTCCTCGCCAAGCATCTCCGTTCGCAGCAATGGAAGTCGCTGAGCGTTCCACGCGGTCAATCAGAGGAGTTAAACCGCAAGCTCGCGGCAGAACGCAAACCGGGACCATCGGGTCCCCGGGCGGGTCAAGCGTAGCTCGGCTTCCGGGGTGCTAGAATGGTGCGTTTTGCGATTGCGATCTTGAGTCCATCGAGTGGCCTTCATGTCCAAGACAATGCTTGCTGTGGTGAAGCCGAAAGCTGCCCCGGGTGCGGAGATTCGTGAAGTCAAAATCCCTGCCTTCGGACGCACCGATGTTTTGGTCAAGGTCAAGGTGGCCTCGATTTGTGGCACCGACCTGCACATTTATGAGTGGGACCGCTGGGCGCAGAACCGCATTCATCCGCCGTTGATCCCAGGGCACGAGTTCTGCGGCGAAGTTGTGGCCTTCGGCGATGAGGTGACCAGCGTCAAAGAAGGTGATTTTGTTTCTGCGGAGATGCACGTAGCTTGCGGCAAGTGCCTCCAATGTCGCACCGGTGAAGCCCACATCTGCCAGTTCGTGAAGATCATCGGCGTCGATGCTGACGGCGCCTTCGCCGAATACGTGGTCATTCCAGAATCGAATATTTGGAAGCTTGACCCGGCGATCCCGCAGGAATACGCGTCCATTCTTGATCCCTTGGGCAACGCCGTTCACACCGTGCTGGCCGGCGAGATTGCCGCAAAAACCGTGGCAGTCACCGGTTGCGGTCCGATTGGGCTCTTCTCCATTGCAGTGGCGCGAGCAGTGGGGGCGGCTGAGGTGTATGCCATCGAAGTGAACGAGCATCGGCGTCGGATTGCGAAAGAAATGAAAGCCGATATGGTGCTCGACCCCTCCACGCAGGACGTGAACGCCATTGTGATGGAACGCACCGGAGGCCTGGGCGTGGATGTGGTGCTGGAGATGGCCGGTCATCCCAAGGCCATTCGAACCGCCTTCGACATCGTGCGTCGCGGCGGACGCATCTCGCTGCTCGGGCTTACATCAAAACCGATTTCGCTCAACTTCTCTGAGGACATCATATTTAAGGGAATTACGGTCCAAGGGATCAGCGGCCGCCGTATGTACCAGACCTGGTATCAGATGACCGCACTGCTCAAGCATGGCAAGCTCGACCTTCATCCGGTAATCACCGATCGTATCGCCATGAAAGACTTTTCCAAAGCGATGGACCGCCTGAAGACCGGTGAATCCAGCAAGATTCTGGTGTACCCCAACGGGACCAAGTAAGGTCCGTTCCGGACTGCCTGATCAGATACAATCCTGATTCAATGTTGCGCTACTTCACCGCCGGTGAATCTCATGGCGAGGCGCTGGTTGGGTTTCTTTCCGGCATGCCGGCCGGATTGAAGGTCGACCAGTCCTTTCTGGACCGCGAACTGTGGCGGCGTCAGCAGGGTTACGGTCGTGGTGGCCGGATGAAGATTGAGCGCGATACTGCACACATCCTCTCCGGCGTACGGCAGGGGAGGACAATCGGCTCCCCCATAGCGATTCTGCTGGAGAATAAGGATTGGAAGAACTGGCAGGAGGCGCTTCCGGTGGAGCAAGGCGATTCGGCTAAGCACAGAGCAGTGGCGTCGCCGCGTCCGGGACACGCCGACCTGGCCGGAGCTTTGAAGTACAACTTTCCCGAGGCACGATATGTTCTGGAGCGTGCGTCGGCGCGCGAGTCGGCCGCACGAGTGGCCATCGGGGGCATTGGCAAACTTTTTTTGCGGGAACTGGGCATGGATGTTCTCAGCCATGTGACATCGGTTGGTGCCGCCACGGTTAGAGGCGAAATCTCCTGGGATCAAATCGCCACACTTGCCCAGCGGGAGGAAGTGCTGCTGAGTTGCGCGGATCACACAACTGAGCAGCAGATGAAGGAAGAGGTCGATCAAATCCTTCGAAGCGGAGACTCTGTTGGCGGTGTTTTCGAGGTGGTCGCGCACAACGTCCCTCCCGGTCTTGGTACTTACGCGCAATGGGATGAGCGCCTCGACGCGCGCCTGGCGGCAGCCGTCATGTCCTTACAGGCTGTAAAGGCAGTCGAGATTGGCGCCGGGGTCACCGCAGCCGCTTCCCCTGGCTCCGCCGTGCATGATGAAATAGGTTACGGACGATCGGGCACGCTCTCAGGCTTTACCCGCGGCCGCAACAACGCGGGTGGAATTGAAGGTGGCGTTTCCAATGGGGAAGACATTCGCGTGCGCGGATATCTGAAACCAATTTCTACCTTGCGGCGTCCATTGCAGTCTGTGGATTTCGCTACCCGTGAGCCGGTGAAAGCGGCCTACGAACGCTCGGATGTGTGTGTCGTCCCGGCGGCAGGGGTTGCCGCTGAGGCTATGGTGGCCTTGACTCTGGCCGGCTGCGCACTGGAGAAGTTTGGCGGCGATTCTATGACAGAAACGTTGCGTAATTTCCAGGGCTACTGCCAGCAACTGAAGAACTACTGAATGATCTATCCCATCGTAAAGTTTGGCGATCCGGTCCTGGAAAGGCCGGCAGAACCGGTAACGGTTTTCGACGACGAACTGCGAAAACTGATCGAGGACATGTTCGAGTCCATGTATGAGGCCCGTGGAGTCGGTCTGGCTGCGCCACAGATCGGCATTTCCAAACGGCTCGCCGTCATTGACATCACTTTTAAGGAAGATCCTGACGCCAAACTGGTGCTGGCAAATCCGGAGATCCTCCATGCCGAAGGGAAGCACACCCAGCCCGAAGGTTGCCTAAGCATCCCTGAATTCCGTGAACCGGTGAAGCGTGCCCAAAAAGTCACCATTCGTGCCCAGGACGCGCACGGCAAGTGGTACGAGAAAACCGGAGAAGACCTGCTGGCTCGTGCCTTTCTCCACGAGACCGATCACCTGAATGGCAAGCTCTACATCAGCCACATCAGTTCGCTGAAGCGCGATTTGATGAAGCGTAAGATCCGCAAGCTGATCAAAGCCGGGGAATGGTAGGAGCGAAGGATTGAGTCCATCTCTCAATCTGGTGTTTTGCGGCACCCCTCGCTTCGCCGTCCCCACACTGGAGAGGCTGCTTGCGTCTGGATTTCCGGTTTCTTTAGTCGTGACGCAACCCGACCGGCCGCGCGGACGAGGCTTGGAACTCGCGCCGTCCGCGGTCAAGGCCCGGGCACTCGAATTAGGATTGCCCGTCATGCAGCCAGAGAGGATCAAGAACAACTCGGAGTTTCAGTCTCAGCTCTCTTCGCTGAAAGCGGATGCCATCATCGTAGTCGGCTATGGGCGAATGATTCCACCGTGGATGCTTGATCTCCCGCGCTACGGAAACATCAACCTACATGCATCCCTGCTGCCGAAGTATCGCGGAGCCGCGCCGATACAATGGGCGATCGCCCGCGGTGAGTCGGTTTCAGGCGTCACTACGATGCGGATCGACTCCGGTCTGGATACGGGCAACATTCTGCTGCAAAAGGAAGTCCTTATCGACCCCCAAGACAATGCTGAATCGCTGGCGCCGCGTTTGGCCGCTATTGGGGCAGACTTGATGATCGAAACCCTGCGCGGCTTACAAGCCGGACAGCTGCAACCGCGTCCGCAGGACCATTCCAAGGCAACTCTCGCTCCAGTTCTCAAGAAAGAAGACGGCCGGATTGACTTTCATCGCACCGCCCATGAGATTTACAACCGCCTGCGTGGCTTTCAGCCCTGGCCCGGCGCGTTCACGGCGTTTCGGGGCAAGAATCTACAAGTGTGGGCCGCCAAGCCGTCGCAGAGCGAGACCGCGCCCAGGGAACTCGTGGTCCAGGGCGAACGTCTGTTGGTCGGGAGCGGTGAGGACACTGCGTTGGAACTGCTCGAATTGCAGCCTGAGGGCAAGAAGCGTATGCCAGCGCGCGATTTTGTTCACGGCTACCACCCCGCAACTGGCGAGAAGCTGGGTTAACCGAGACCTAACTTATGGCCATCTCTCCGGCCCGTATCGCCGCCTTCGACATTCTGCTCCGGGTCGACCAGCAAGATGCCTACGCATCCGAACTTTTGCACGCGCCAGCTTACGAAAGACTCTCCCCCGCGGACCACGGCCTGGCAATGGAGTTGGTCATGGGGGTGCTTCGATGGCGCTCGCTGCTCGATGACGAGATTGCTCAACGGTCTTCTCTGAAATTGTCCAAACTTGATCCCGAAGTGCTTACCAGCTTGCGACTGGCTGCCTATCAGCTGTCATATCTGGATCGCGTGCCTAAACACGCCGCGGTTTTCGAAAGTGGAGAACTGGTGAAACGTGCGCGAAAGCGCTCGGCTGTGCCCTTCGTTAACGCGGTACTGCGAAAGTTCGATGGCAGCGTACCGCCCCGGCCAACCCAGATTGAAGACGCAATCACTGAAGCCGAGTTGGCAGTCGTATTCGGCGCACCCGCTGTGGCTTGTAGATCGGTGGGCGCAGATGGTTGGCCTTCCCCTTGCGCGCCAGATCTGCGACTACGATCAGCATGTCCCCGCAACCTGCCTCAGCCTTCGCGACCTTCGAATTGCAAGCGAACTTGAGAGCCACGGCGTCCAGCTCGCGCCCGGCAGCCTTCTGAGCGTCGGCGCGCCGAGTCGTCGCTGGCGACCTCACCGGCACTCAGGCCTGTCGCGAAGGCCGCGTTGTCATTCAAGACGAAGCCTCGCAACTCGTAGCTCTGCTGGTTGGAAAAGGCATGCACATTCTCGACTGCTGCGCCGCTCCGGGAGGCAAAACGCGGTTGCTGGCGGAGCGCAACCCCGAGGCGAGCATTGTAGCTGTGGAACTGCATCCGCACCGTGCCCGGCTGTTGCGCAAGCTGGTCCCCGCGAAGAATGTGCAAATCATCACCGCCGACATCCGCACCCTGCCAACCGCGGAGCTCTTCGACCGCGTGCTTGTTGACGTACCTTGCTCCGGTACCGGAACCCTCGCTCGTAATCCGGACATCAAGTGGCGCCTCAGACCTGAGGACATTTTCGATCTCCAGGTTCGTCAACTGGCGATTCTGCAATCTGCAATGCAGCAGGTCGCTCCAGGTGGAAGACTCATCTACTCGACCTGCTCTCTTGAGCCTGATGAAAACCAGAGCGTGCTGGACTCTGCGCTCTCTTCGAATTCATCCTTCCATCTGGAAGATTGCCGCGAACAATTGAGGGAACTACATTCCTGCGGGGAACTGTCTTGGAAAGATACCGACTCACTTACATCGGGGCCGTATTTGCGAACCATTCCCGGTGTGCATCCTTGTGATGGTTTTTTTGCCGCGATCCTGCAAAAGACCTGACCGCTTCTTAGCGGACCTCGAAGTTCACCGCCGAACCCGCAACCACCTTCGCCCCGGGTGCGGGACTTTGTGAAACGACCATGCTAATCGGCGACGGCGGCGGTGCCGGAACCACAGCTGGCGTGGCCGAGTCAGCCAAAGAAGCGCTCTCTGTGACCGTCCCAACCCTGAGGCCCGCGTCCTTTAACGCCGCGCTTACGTTCCCCAAGGTCTGGCCCACGAAGCTGGGCATTACAAAGGCCTGAGGCGAAGGCGGTTGCGACGCGAGCAGACTGATTTTGGGAACCGAGATGCTTCCCGCGCTGGGCGCGGGATCCTGAGCGATCACCTGGTCGGCCGGTGCTCCGGACAATTGAATCTCGGCGACCGCACCCACATCCAAGCCGCGGCGACGGATGTTTAACTCTGCGGCGCGCTGGCTTTGTCCCAAAACGTTCGGAATCTCCACCCGCTGCGGCCCCATGCTCTGGGCCACGCGAATCTGCCAACCGCGCCGGATCTGCGTCCCCGCCGGCGGCAACTGCGACAGGATTCGTCCCTCCGGCACTTTCGGGCTGTAGTACTGCCGTTCAACTTCAAACTGAAAGCCACTGGCCTCAGCCATCCGCCGCGCCTCCACCGGAGTTTTGCCCACGAGATCCGGCACCGCCACCTCGCGCCCGTGAATGGCAAACCGCATCGCCATGAGCGCAGAGACCAGCGCTACGATCAGCAAAATCAAGGCCTGCAGCGCGTGTCGAAAAAAGGATTTCATGTCGCGAGTGTGATTATAGCTTTCCCTTTTTGGCGCGAACAGAGGCACGATTGCGTTATATCCCGCAGTGCGAGCAGCGGCGGCCCCTATACTGTTGTCATGCCCCCGGAAACCGGCCTTCTGGATTGGTTGCAACGCTACTGGGGCTACAGCTCATTTCGTCCCTTGCAACAAAACATTGTGGGAAGCTTGCTCGAGGGGCATGACACCTGCGTTGTCATGCCCACCGGCGGCGGGAAATCGCTCTGCTATCAGCTGCCAGCGCTGGTTTCAGAGCGGACTGCGGTGGTGATTTCACCTTTGATCTCCTTGATGCAGGACCAGGCGGCACAACTGGCCCAAATGGGCATTCCCGCGGCCGTGCTGAACAGCTCACAGGCCGCCAACCAACAGTCGGCGGTCATGCAGAAGGCTAGCCAGGGCGAGTACCGGCTGTTGTACCTTTCTCCGGAACGTTTGGCCCGAGCGGATACCGTTGCCTGGCTACAGCGCGTCCCCATCGCGTTCTTTGCGATTGATGAAGCCCATTGCATCTCAGAATGGGGACACGAGTTCCGGCCCGAATACCGGCAGTTGAGTTCTCTGCGCGTTCACTTTCCGGACCGCCCTATTGCCGCGTTTACCGCCAGCGCCACCCGGCGGGTTCGCCACGACATTCTGCATCAGTTACAACTCCGCGATCCCCACAAGTACATTGCCAGTTTTTACCGTTCCAACCTGCGCTACCTCATCAAGGAGTGTGAAGGCCGCGAACAACCCGGCCTGCTGTTGAGGGCGCTGCGAAACTACTCTGACGGTAATGTCATCGTCTACGCGCCGACCATCGCGAGGGTGGAAGAAACCGTGGACTATCTGGGCGAGCAAGGAATTTCCGCCGTTGCCTACCACGGCAAGATGGATGCGAACTGCGCGCCGGCGAAATCAGGAATCCTGGACGACCGACGAAGTGCGGATCTTGGTAGGGACGATTGCTTTCGGATTAGGCATCAACAAGGCTTCAGTGCGGGCTGTGATTCATCTTTCCCTTCCCAAGTCGATCGAGCAGTACTACCAGGAGGCGGGGCGCGCGGGGCGCGACGGAAAGCCTGCGGATTGTATCCTGCTGTGGCAGAAGCGGGATGCCGCCCTGCTGGCCTACTTCATCGACGAGATTACCGACCCTGCCGAAAAAGACCGCGCCTGGCAGCGCTACCATGCCATCCGTGACTTCGTCGATTCCAAAGGCTGCCGGCACCGTCAGATCTGTGTGCATTTCGGCGAAACCCCGAAGTGGAAATCCTGCGAGTCCTGCGACGTATGCGGCTGCGAATCCGCATGGCTGGTCAAGTCGCTCGGCGTAGAGCCAAAGATTGCGGTGGTGACGAGCGCAACCCGGCCCGGGGCAATACCTGCATCCAAAGATGTGGACTCTGAGCTGCGCGAATATCTGCGCGAGTGGCGGCGATCCGCTGCCAGACAGCAAGGAGTTGCAGCGTTCGTGGTCATGCACGACACTTCGCTCGACGAGGTCTGCCGGATCCATCCCACCAATGCGGCAGAACTGTTGCAGGTCCCCGGCTTCGGCGAAAGAAAGACTGCGATGTACGGCCAGCAGATTTTTGACGCGCTGGAACGGTTTCGTAACGGCGAGCGCGCCAGCGCTGCCCCGGTGAAGAAATCTAAGCCCGTAGACGAAACTTTGAGCTTGCTGGCCCATGGGCACACTCTCAATGAAATCGCCGCCATTCGCGGGCGTCAGTTAGGCAGCATCGTGAGCCTGGTATCCGACCTCGTGGAGAAGGGAGAGCTGGAATTTCAGCCCGCCTGGATAGACAAAGACCGCCAGGCGATCATCGAAGCGGCTTGCGGCAAAGTCGGCACCGAACGCCTCAGATCCATCAAGGATGTGCTGCCGCCGGAAATTACCTTTGAGGAAATACGTTTAGTAGTCGCCCTGTGGCGGCGGAACCAGGCACGCGCCGCCATGTCAAACGAGGCGATTAAGCGAGTCAGTTGATGCCGGCAAACGCTCTCAGTGGGACTCTTCTTCGGCGGGCGCGGTGTCCGGTGTGTCTATCTTGGCGACCGCGGGCGGCAGCACCGGAGGTGCTCCAAACTCTCCCGGGTCTTTCCCGGCGAGCGCAACCTTCATGAAGTCCATCCAGATGGGCAGCGCTGCTCGTGCGCCGCTTTCTTTGGCTCCGAGAGACTTTTTCTCGTCGTAGCCCATCCACACGCCGGTAGTCATCGCCGGAGAGAATCCTATGAACCACGCGTCCGTGAAGTCATTGGTGGTTCCGGTTTTCCCTCCCAGCGGATACTTCATGCTAGCTGCTGCGATCCCGGTTCCGTGCTGTACCACCTCCTGCAACATCGAGGTCATGATGCGCGCAGTGCGAGCGCTGATCACGTCCTTCACTTCGGGAAAATCCTCTTCCATCATACGGCCCTCATAGTCGGTCACCTTGGTGATGTATCGAGGCATGACCCGAACCCCGTCATTGGGAAAGACGCTGAATGCCGAAGTCTGTTCGAACAAAGTCACTTCAGCTGCTCCCAGCGCCACCGGCAGATAAGACGGCATGTTGGACGTGATCCCAAAGCGATGAGCATAGTCGATGACCGTCTTGATCCCAAGGCCATCCGCGACTTTCAGCGCCGGAATATTTCGCGACTGGGCCAGTGCCCGCCGCAGCGTGATGGTGCCTTCGAATTTCTCGTCGTAGTTGTGCGGAACATAGGGGCCGGATGCCGTCTCAAACGTGACTGGCGCGTCCAGCACGGTATCGTCCGGCTTCGCGCCCTGATCAATGGCTGCAGTGTAAACGTACGGCTTGAACGATGATCCCACCTGCCGCAAGGCCTGGGTGGCGCGGTTGAACTTCGATTCTTCAAAGTCGCGCCCGCCTACCATCGCCTTAATCGCCCCAGTGGCGTTGTCGATCGCCAACAGTGCCCCCTGTGTTCCGGAGTCCTGTTCCAGGCTGACACGTGCTCTTCCATCGCTGAGGGAAAGAATCTTCACGTAAGCGATGTCACCGGGCGTCAGAATGTCGGGTATCTTGTGCTTGGTCCAAGCGGCATCGGCTTGCAAAAGAGTTGCAAGGTAGCGCCCGACCCTTACGGTTGCCGTGCCTGGCCCAACTGCCAACACCAGGGCATGGACGTATCCATTGGCTTCGGGTTCGTTATCCCAATCGGGATGCTGGTAACTGGTCAGCGTAACGTTCGGTGCCAGTACATTGTCCAGATGATTTTGCCAGCCATGGCGATGTTCATACGCGGCCAATCCGTCGAGCACGGCTTGGTTGGCGGCGCGTTGTAAGTCCATGTCCAGCGAAGTGTAGACCCTCAACCCACCCTCATGGACTTGATCGGCCCCGTACTTGTTTTCCAGATAGCGTCGAATTTCCTCGACGAAGTACGGCGCCAGCGAGTTCGGATCATGTTGCAATTTCAATTCGATCGGCCGGTTGCGGGCTTCATTGGCCTGCTGGTGGGTAATCTTGCCATCCTCCAGCATGGCGTTAATCACCAGGTTCCGTCGCTTGATGGCCCGGTCAGGATGGTTGATGGGAGAATACAGCCCGGGAGCTTTCGGCAAACCAGCGAGCAGGGCCGCTTCCTCAAGTGTCAGCTGTTTGGCCGGCTTGTTGAAATAGTATTCAGAGGCAGCCTCGAAGCCGTACGCCCCATGCCCCAGGAAAATCTGGTTCGCATAAAGGGTGAAAATCTGTTCCTTGGTAAACCGTCGCTCGATCTGAATGGCCAGCAACGCCTCTTCAATTTTGCGATGGAATGAACGGTCGGGAGAAAGAAACAGGTTGCGTGCCAGTTGCATGGTGAGGGTGGAAGCTCCCTGCACCCTGCCTCCGGATTCGATGTCGCGATATGCGGCCCCCGCGATGCGCCATACGTTGATGCCCCAGTGATCATAGAAATCCTTATCCTCAATCGAAATCAGCGCCTCGCGCAGCACGGGCGGAAAATCGCTGTAGCTGGCGACCACCCGCCGCTGCAGCGCAAAAGACCCGATGATTCTTCCCTGATCGTCGTAGAGTTCCGTGATCGAACTGGGCCGGTAGTGCTCCAGTTGCTCAACCTGGGGCAAGTCAGTGGTGTAGACCAACAGGAGGCCAGCGGTCGTTCCAATCAGGACCGAGAACAACACCAGCAAGCCGAACAACACCCGTCCCACTAGCTTTCGCGGCGCCACTTCGACTTCCGCGGAGGGAAGGTCTTGGTAAATCAACTTCATGGGAAGCTAGGCTCAGGATAGCAGGGCGTCCCCGCAGCCAGAGGGGTTTCCTTTGTGTGCCTTCGTGTCCTTTGTGGTTATAGCCTTCAGGTTTCTCTGGGCTCAATGTCTCTGTGGTGAATGGCTCGCTCTAGCCGGATCGATAAACTATCTTCCCGCTCACGATCGTAGCCACCACCTTGCCGGTAAGTTGCCAGCCGTCGAAAGGCGAATTGTTCGACTTCGATCGCGACTTCGCCGCTTCGAAGGTCCAACGCTTCTTGGGATCGAAGATGGTGACGTCCGCGTGACTTCCCCGTGCCAGCGTACCGCGTCCGCGCAATTCGACCACGCGCGCCGGGCCTGCCGTAAGCAGCTCGATAATTCGAGCCAGCGGAATTCGATGCTCGCGATGCAAACGAGTGATGGCCAGACCCAGCGCGGTTTCCAAGCCCGTGATTCCGAACATCGCTTTCTCGAACTCAATGATCTTTTCATGCGTGGCGTGAGGTGCATGGTCGGTAGCGATGGCATCCACGGTGCCGTCGGCCAGGGCGACAATCAGTGCCTCGCGGTCCGCGGCCGCACGCAGCGGGGGATTCATCTTGCAATAGGTGTTGTAGTCGCCGACATCGGCGTCAGTCAGGGTGAAATGGTGCGGGGTGACCTCGCAGGTTACGTGAGCTTTACTGCGCTTGCCCCGCCGCACCGCCTTAAGAGCGTCTGCGGTAGAGAGATGAGCCACGTGCAAGCGCGCTCCGGCGAACTGTTGCGCCAGTTGTACGTCGCGATCCACAATCGATGCTTCAGCTGCCGTGTTCATCCCTCGCAAGCCCAACCGGAACGAAGTAGAGCTTTCGTTCATTGAGCAGTTCTCGGTCAGGCGTGTGTCCTCGGCGTGCTGAATTACGGGCAAATTGATTTCCGCTGCCAGGCGGAGTGTGTCCCGCATGGTGGTTTCGTTGAGGATGGGGCGACCGTCATCGCTGACACCAACCGCTCCAGCACGCTGTAAACCGCGAAAATCCGTGAGTACCGCGCCTTTGCTGGCTTGAGTAGCAGCAGCGATCGGGAACACATTGACCACCGCCCCACGTTGCGGCTGCTGCAGCCAAGTCACCCACTCTACCGAATCCACCACTGGAGAGGTGTTGGGCATGCAGCAAACCGACGTAAACCCTCCCGCCGCTGCAGCCGCGGTTCCACTGGCAATGGTTTCTTTGTAACTTTGCCCGGGCTCGCGAAGGTGCACGTGCAGATCGATGAAGCCGGGCGCAACCACCAGGCCGCGAGCATTCAGAGTCTGATCGGCACTGCCGCGGATCTTGTTGGGCGGACCGATGTCAGCCACCCGGCCATCATGAAGCAATACGTCCATGAGGCCGTCGATCCTTGCCGCCGGGTCGATCACGTGACCGCCCTTGATCAGCAACCCACCCGATTTGAGTCTGTCGTGTGCCATTCAGTTCAGTCCGCTTTCATCGCCGGCCCGTAGCCCACGATTATTTCGCCTTACCCAGCGCCTTGGCCAGGATCGCCATACGCACTGGCACGCCATTCGCAACCTCTTCTATGATCGCCGACTGCGGGCAATCCGCGACCTCCCAGGTGATTTCGAGTCCGCGAATGATGGGGCCGGGATGCATCACCATGGCGTCGCGCTTGGCCAGTTTCATCCGCGCCGTGGTCATCTGATAACGGGCAATATAGTCCTGCAGCCGGATCTTGAGCCCGGCCAGCCGCTCTTTTTGCACTCGCAACACCATGACGACATCCGCGCCGCGCAGGGCTTCCTCCGCCGTGCGCGTAATGTGAAGATTTGGCGCCAGACAGGTGGCCAATTCCGGCAGCAATTCGGGCGGACCGCAGAGCGTGATGTGAGCGCCGAACTTACTCAGCAGATGGATGGCGGAACGTGCCACCCGGCTGTGATAAATGTCTCCCAAGATGACGACTTGCAGGCCGTTCAGCTTCTTCTTGTGGCGCAGAATAGTGTAGGCATCGAGCAGCGCCTGCGATGGGTGCTCATGCATGCCATCGCCGGCGTTGATGACCGGAATCTTCAGGTGTCTTGCCATCAACAAAGGCGCGCCTGCTGCGGGATGGCGGATCACCATGACGTCCGCACCGACCGCTTGCAGTGTATAAGCGGTATCGAGCAACGACTCTCCTTTTTCGATGCTCGAACCGCTCGAAAGCACCAGTGTGGTCATCGCTCCCATCGCCTTGGCTGCGATTTCGAAGGAACTTCGGGTTCGGGTAGAGGCCTCGTAGAAAAGCAGCAGCACGCGCTTGCCGCGCAGCAGGGGGCGTGGTTTGAGCGGATTCATCCGCCGGGCCAATTGCAGCAGCCCCATGATCTCCTTCGCGTCGAGATGTTCGATATCCAGCAGAGAACCGCGTGCGGTTTTGGTCATCACGTGCCCAAGACTACGGCACGGGCGAAATGCCCCTGCCTCAACTCGTTGTTTAACCTTTGCTTTCGACCAGCAAAACCTTTTCCTCGCCGTCAAGCTCCCGCAACTTCACCTCGATGATCTCCTGCGGAGTCGTTTGTACCTTGCGACCTACAAATGTCGCCTCAATCGGCAACTCGCGATGGCCGCGGTCGATCAGCACGCACAGTTGCACCTGGCGTGGGCGACCCTGGCGAAATAGTGCATCCATGGCGGCGCGCGTCGTGCGGCCGGTATAGAGAACGTCATCGGCCAGGATGATGTTCTTGCCAGTTATGGGAAATCCGATTTCGCCCTTTTGCACCACCGGTTGGGACCCCACCGTGGAAAGATCGTCGCGATACAGACTGATATCAAGAGTACCTACCGGTACCGGGGTCTTTTCAATGCGCTGGATCATCTCTCCCAGGCGCTGCGCCAGAAAGACGCCGCGGCGGCGGATACCTACGATCCCTAAGTCTATGGCGCCATTGTTTTTCTCGATGATTTCATGAACCAGGCGAACCAGTGTGCGCTCAATCTCCGACGCCGACATCAACTGTGCCTTCTCCTTCAGGTTGGCGGGACGAGTCGAGGGTCGCGGCGTCATGAACGCTGAATCATACGCGGGAAAAGCACTGCTGAGCAAGGTGGGAACGGATAGCGCCTACATCCGGTCTTTTCTTCGCATCATGGCCGCCCCAACTGCACCCCCCAGGCTGGAGAGAATGAGGAATGCCACCAATACGAACGCCAGCGATAGGCCCATCATCAAAGCCAAGCCAGGTGGAGTTTTCAGATATTCGATGACTTGTCGGGCCTGTGGATCGGAACTCCGCGCAGCCGATTGCTCAATGGCTTCGAGCATGGCGGCCCGCAACTGGCCCCCAGTATGAAAGACCAGCGTGCCCACGGCGCTGAAAATTGCGAAGATGCCGAAACCCAGTGTTCCGCTGACCACCCCCAGGCGGGCACCCATGCCGGGCGTAAGGTTGCTGGCGGGACTTCGGCGGCGGTAAAAGACCACACACAGAACCCCGGCGGCAATCATTCCCAACCCCAACGCACCCAACGGAATGAACATCAGGACAGCCGCAATCAGCCCGGCTAAGGCTGCCGACGGCAGTGCCTGCGACCATTGGATCTCCGTTCCGCTTGGGTTAGGAAGCGAAATACCGTCAATTTCTGCAGGAGAAAGCGATTCAGCGCTCGCGCCTCCAACCCGGATCTGCGGGGCATTGCATTGCGGGCAAAAGGGAACTCCGTCTTCTACACTCGACCCACACTTATAGCAGGTATGTTCCACTGGATTTCAAGGTACCGCACGACAGCGCAGCGCGCAAGGAAGCGCAGTCTTCTTAGATGTCGCCCTGCTTGCCGCGCGTGTGCACGTATACGATGGAGAAGGTCGAGCCTTTTCCGTTCTCCGCGGGCTCGATAGCCACGGCGTGCTGGTTGTCCTCGGTGCCGACCTTGAGTTCGGTCACGCTGCCGGTGTCTTCACCTTCGCAGCGCAGCTCTTTCGACTGCTTTGAGTCATCGTTGTCCTCATTGATATTGACGTTGCTGTGGACGTTCCCGTCGCGATGACTGCTATGGCACTCCAGCACCTTGCCATACTTTTTCAGTTTTCCACGGTAGAATGCGACAATCTTGCTTGGGTCATCATCCGAGTCATAATGCACCACCAGCAATTTCACTCCGAACGCCGAAGTGAAGAGCGCGAGGTTGGCATTACTCCGGTCTTCGTCATGCCGTCGCAGGCGTGCTCCGGGGTAGGGGGGCAAGCCGATCTCGCGCAAGTCGACATCCGACCCCACATGCAGGTCACCCACGGAGCTCTTAAGGTCGAAGTCTTTGTCTTGTCCGCGGTCGCCGGCAGATTGGGCACTGACGCGGGAGACTGAGAGCGCAAGAACCACCCCCAAGACCAATCGCAAAGCAGTTGCGGCGGAATTGTTTTTTCTGCTGATCAATGTATTCGAAATCATGCGCCCTCCACACTGGTTCCCCTGAATACTAGATCGTGCCCTCTTTGCCTCTGGTCAGGATGTAGACCAGGGCAAAGTCCGTTCCATTGCCCTCAGGTTCAACTGACACCAGGTGTTGATTGTCCTCAGTGCCGACTTTAAGCTCAACGATGTTTCCCTTGTTGTCGCCTTCGCACCGTACCTCGCGCGAACTGGCATTGTGACCCGCCTTCACCGTGAGGTCGCCGCCATGCTTGTCGGTACGGCACTCGATCACGTGGCCGAATTTCTTCAACTGGTCCTGATAAAATGCCTGCACTTTTGCCGGTGCGTCATCGGACTCATATTCAATCGCAACCACCTTCACTCCGAAAAAGCTGCTTGAAATGTTGACGTTGGCGCTCTTGCTGTCATGGTCCGTCTTTTCTTTCTTGCGTGCGCCGGGATACACCGCAAGACCCGTGTCTTTGACGTTGGCTTCTTCGTCAACGTGAATGCCTCCGACCGGGGTCTGGATGTCGACCTTGCTGTTTTCTCCATCGTGGTCTTTCACGTTGACACTGCAGGCCAGCACAGTCAGCCAAGCCGCGAATGCCACCGCGATCAGTGCCTTCGTCTTAATGTCGAGAACTTTGGGCATGAGCATGTTGAGAACCTCCTTCCGTGACCTTTAGCGGGCGTTCGATCCCTGTACCACGTTCGGCGATACCTGGGATCGTAACTGGAAGATGGCCGTGGATGGCAATCTCCCCGAATAACGCCTTCACCGCACTCTCCTCCGCAATCGACACACTGGAGAAGGTGCAAATGTAATTCTGAATCGTGGGGAAACTCTGCGCTAGATACGGGTTTCCCATCGCCAGAACCATCGTCTTGTCCGTACCCCGGTCTAAGATCTTCTGTACCAATGCCGCGTTTGCGTCGGCAAGACCGGCTGAATCGGTCAGCCCGTTATTCGCCTGCACGGTGCGTCCAGCCGATGGAACCACGTACACTGCGGCGATCACCGCTTGCGCTTCGTCGACCGCTTTCAACACACCGGCTGACATACCGTCCACAATCCGGGAATCGACATAGACCACGTTGACATCCGGGACCCGACTTCGAATCTGGCGTTCAAGGACCCGTCCCGCGTCCATGCGCACATCATCCACAAAAATCACTACCACCAGGCGGTTATGCACTTCTTCCACCTTCTGATACGGCAGGCCAGCCGGCGCAGTTCCCACTTCTTTGAAGGGCAGGAGTTTGCCATTGTCGCGAACCAGGGTGACGGCATCATCCGAAATGCGCTGGCCGAGCGCCACGTTGGCGGGCTTTCCGACCGACTCGGAGAGGTCTTCCAAGTTCACCAATCGTCTTTTGTTTAGACCCACTGATGCCTTTGCTTTCAGTATCTTGAGCACAGACGCGTCGAGCTGGGAAGGCGAAATCTCACCACTGCGAACACTCTCCAGCACCGCCGAGTACGATGCCTCCAAATCCGCCGGAATAAGCAGCAGATCATTGCCCGCCTTGAAGGCATCTACCGCCGCGCGTCCGATGCGGTCGGCGTAGAGCCGGGTCAAGCCAGCCATCTCCAAGGCATCGGTGACCACAATTCCCTTGAAGCCCATCTGCTCCTTGAGCAGGCCCGTAACAATTGCTGGCGAGGTCGTAGCAACCCGATCCGGCTGCGGATCCAGTGCCGGCACAGTGATATGTGCCACCATGACCGAATCCACTCCGGCTGCGATTGCCTGTCGGAAGGGTGACAATTCAACCGATTGCAATCGAGCTGCATCGCCCGTGATTTGCGGTGTCTTAAGGTGAGAATCTGTGGATGTGTCCCCATGGCCGGGAAAGTGCTTGGCTGTAGTCATCATCCCATTCGCTCGCGCGCCGCGAATGTAGGCGGTTACCAAGTCTCCGACTTGCTGCGGGTCTTCGCCAAACGAACGCGTATTGATGATCGGGTTTGCAGGATTGGAGTTCACATCTGCATCCGGAAAGAAATTCCAGTGCACGCCGATGGCTCGGGCTTCTTGGGCCGTGATTCTGCCGAAGGCTTCGGCATATCCCAGATTGTGGGCGGCGCCGAAGGCCATGGCATGAGGAAACTCTGTCGTTCCGTGGAGTCGCATGGACAAACCACGCTCGAAATCCGCCGCTACGAGCAGAGGCAGCTTCGAATCCTGCTGCAGTCGATTAAGCAGCACCGCCGCCTCATAGGGTTGATTGCGATAGAGAAAAGGCGGCTCCCAGCGTACCGTCATGGCAAATGAACCCAGGTGATACTTGCGCATGGTGTCGCGCAACTGCAGATACTCAGGGCTGGCGACGTTCAGAAATTCCGCTCGCACCCAGATCATGAAAAGCTGACCGACCTTTTCCTCGGGGGAGAGCTTGCGCAGAGTCTTCTCCGCCCACTTTTCACCCTCACGGTCGAGATGGACTGGCCCGGGTTGTGGGTATTTGTCCTTGGCTACGGCTGGGCACACAACGACCAACATGAGCAACGCAAGCACAAGTTTGCGGGGCATGAGTCAGAAGATAGCACGAGGAAGTTTGGTGTTCGCGCCTTAATCTTTGTGCTACATTTACCCGCTATGCGGGCCTTGTCACGGCGGCTGCAGCTGTCTACCAAAAGTCGGGTTCGCCTTTTTGACCCGGTCACCTTTGCCCGGCTGAACCGAGCGCGAGATTTCCTCGCCGCCGGCTATCGCGATCGTATTTCACTCGAGCAAGCCGCCAGTCAGGCGTGTTTGTCGCCGTTTCATTTCAATCGCCTGTTTGTGCAGGCATTCGGAGAGACGCCGCACGAGTTCGTCACTCGCATGCGAATTTCCCAGGCCAAGAAGCTGTTGCTGGCGGAGAATCATAGCGTCACCGATATATGCTTCGACCTCGGCTACGAAAGCCTGGGCTCATTCAGCGCGCGCTTCCGGTCTCTGACGGGCCTGTCTCCGGGTAGCTTTCGCCGCGAATGCCGCCGCACTTTTGCTGGATACCAACGCTGGCCTTTGTATTACATCCCGGCTTGCTATCAGCAGTTCCTTGGCCCTTTCTAGCTCACCCCAAGATCGCAAGAATCGAGAAGCGCAGCCGGGCTCTTTCCGTTAACCTACTTCCGATACTCAAGGAGGATCCGATGATTCAACGACTTTCCCACGCCACTTTGTACGTTCTGGACCAGGATGCTGCCAAGGATTTCTACGTCAACAAGCTGGGTTTCGAACTGCGCATGGATGAGACCATGGGTGGTGGCGACAAGTCGGTTCCTGGCGGTTTCCGCTGGCTGACCGTCAGCCCCAAAGGCCAGCCCGACCTGCAGATCATTCTCATGAAAGTGGATGGCCCGAACATGCAACCGGAAGTGGCTACCGCCATCCGAGGCTTGCTAGCCAAAGGCAAGCTCAACGGAGGCGTGTTGCAAACCAGCGACTGCCGCAAGACCTACGAAGAACTCAAGGCCAAAGGAGTTCAGTTCGACTCGCCGCCCAAAGAACAGTTCTACGGCGTTGAGGCGATCCTAAAGGACAACTCCGGCAACTGGTTCAGTATGACGGAGCCAAAGGGAATGTAGGCGTGGGTCTACGCGTCCATGGCTCATGGCTATTCCCCGGTTAGCCCAACGTACTGCGGAATTCCGGAGCTGTCTGTGATCGTGACCTGTCCCAGTTGCACTCCGACTCCAGACCAATACACTGTGATGGAGCAGTTGGCTCCGGGGGCAAGGGCGCCACAGTTGTTGGTTTGCGAGAAGCCTGTTCCCGCGATTTTCACGGACTTGACTTGAACCGTAGAGGCTTGCGGATTGGTCACCGTAATCGTGCCCTGTTGACCCTCGAAAAGAACCAGATAATTAGTCGACAGCAGAACCAGCGCCGCGCTACCAGTCAAAGGAACCGGCTTTGCTGTGGCGCCAGAAAGCTTGAAAGCTAGGGAACCCTTGCGAAGACCAGGTGCCGTGGGCTGGAAGACAACCGACGCCGAACAGGATTGTCCCCCAGCCAGTTTGGCCGGGCAATTGTTGGTTTGCGGGAAATCGGCAGAAGAAGACGTGACGCTGCTTACTTTGAGCGGCGCATTGCCGATGTTGGTCAGTATAGTGCTCTCGGAGGGGCTCGGGAATCCTACAGTTTCCGTGGGAAAGGCCAGGCTGGACGGGCCCACCGCCGCGACCGCGAAAACCCTGGAAGACGGTACGACGAACATACTGTGCGGCTGGCTGAGGCTACCGATACCCGTTCCCGCGGTGCCCAGGTAGAACACGTCATTGACGCTAAAGTCGAAGTAACGCACCACGCGGTTGTTTCCCGCATCGGCTACGTAGACAGCCCCGTCCGGATCCACGAAGACGCCAGAGGGGTGTGATGTGCCGAGCAAAACGACCTCGTTGGCGCCGCTGATATTGTCCACGCGAATCAATTGGCTCTGCAGTGAGTCGGTGAGGTATATCCGATTGGCGGAGTCCACCGCAATGCCGTCCGGCGTAAGGTAGCCAACCGGGAATTGCAGCATCGACCAGTTGCTGCCGCTCATGTCGGCAAACTCGACAATGCGGGCGTTCGTGTTATCGGCTACATAGATATTTCCCGCCGAGTCCGTGGTCACTGCGCTGGGATTGCTGAACTGGTTCTGTCCATTTCCGAGGCTGCCCAGCGCGGTGAAGTTGGTTCCGGTGATATCGTCCATGCGCACGATGCGGTTGTTGCCGCTGTCGGCGAGATAAATCTTTCCGCTGGCGTCAACCCAAAGACCTTTCGGATTGGAGAATTGGCCGATGCCAGCGCCGCAACTGCCAAACGAGGTCCAGTTCGATCCCGTTTTGTCCAAACGGACGATGCGACAGTTGCCGCTGTCGGAAACATATATCTTGCCTCCAGAATCCACGGCGATGCCCCACGGCTGGGAGAACTCATTCACGCCCGATCCCGCCTTACCGAGGCTGATCCAGTTGGACCCAAGCATGTCGGCAGACCACACGATGCGGTTGTTCCCGGTGTCCGCGATGTAGACCGGCTCGTACTCTTGACCGAGGTCGATGAGGCCGGCCTGAATCGCGCCGTTGCCGGAGCCGAGGTAAGTACTGAGCGGCGCCAGCGTCTCGCTCACGGCACCAACAACTGCGGTGGACGCGCCGTTGATGGCCTGCGATCCAGAGAAGTTCGCCGAAAACGCGTAATAGTATGTGGTCCCGCCGTTGTGCGAAACTTTTCGCAGCGTGAAAATGCCCGAGGTGAAGGCGCCAGTGATTGTAGTCGTGCCGTCGGAGGATTGTGCCGATAGGCTGCCGCCGGTGCAGTTCCACTCCGAGTAGTACGGATACTGGGGCGTGGTGGATGTGAGCGGACAGGACATCGAAACCGTGCCGGCTGGATCAGACAAAGTCGCGCTAGCAATTGAAAGAAAATAGGTCGGGCTCAGACTCACCGTGCCGCCGTTGTCGCTATAAGAAAACTGAGCGGCTGACAACGTAGCCGCTGCAACAAAAACGAAGGCACAAATCCAGGGGGCTTTCATGGCCGGTTCCTTTTTCGCCGGGTGTTGCTGCTGGTCCGGTTGGCCACGCATTATACGTGGAGAATGCCCTGGGAAGAACAAGCAAAAAAGTATCGTTCTGATCGAATTTGTCGATCAGAACCCATAAGGGCCAAGCCACTCAAAAACAGAGTTTTTCCTCCGGTCGGCCTTTCTGTTGGTTACTTCCGAGTAGTCCGTCGCGCGGGAAACCCCCGAAAAACAACCCTGAATCGCTGGTGGCACGCCCTTCCTCACTCCTCGCTGTGACCCACATCACAGCGGCCTCTAATACTCCGCCTCATGCTAAGTGAGGATGTACTTGCATTGGACACAAGGGCGAGCTTCTTGGGAACTATCAGGCCGTCCTTTGTCGATTTTGGCAACATCCAGCGGCAACCTCGAATTGCAGGTCCGCTACCTTCTCCCGCTCGCCTTGGCCGCTTTCACAATGGTATTTATTGTGTGGCGGCTCCAGCGCCGCGATTGGCGACGAGTTTGCGAAGCCTTGAAGCAGGCCACGGAACTGAAACAGCAACTGGAGCATGAGCGCGATCTGGCACAAGAAGAACTCTTTCGTCGCCTGTATGAAGATCGTGAATTGAACCAGCAGAAGTTCCAGTTTCAGGCTCAACTGGCCGAATTCGAAAAATATTCGACTCTTGCGCAATTGGCTCTGGGTGCGGCCCACGGCATTAACAATCCCCTGCTCGGGATCCTGTCGCACCTGGAACTCGAGTTAAAGAGCGCCAGCGATCCCGATCAGCGATGGGAGATCGAGCAATGCATTGCCGGCACCAAGCGCATTTCCGCCACCTTACGCGGACTGGTTAACTACGCCCGTCCTGGACCTCTGGTGTTGAGCAACCTCAGCCTGCGTCGCCTGGTTAGCGAGACCCTGGGCTTTCTCGAGGGCCAGCCGGCGCTACGCGGCAAGCGCGCAGAGAACCAGGTCCCCGAAGACCTGCCCCACATCGTGGTTGATTCCAATCAGTTCTCCCAGGTCCTCATGAATCTGTTGATCAACGCGGCCGAAGCGACGCCCGAAGGCGGGGTCATTACCGTCTCGGCCAACCGGCTCACCTTCCAGAACAGCATCGAAATCCGCGTCAGCGACACCGGCTGCGGCATCCCGCGTGACGTTCTGCCGCACGTCTTTGAACCTTTCTTCACCACCAAAGGCGGCAAAGGCACTGGCCTCGGCCTCAGCATTAGCGCCACTTACGTGAGGAGAAACAAAGGTGAGATTCGAATCGATAGCGTGCCGAAGCATGGCACTACCGTAACCATCACGCTGCCCATCCAGCAGGAGGAGTCACACAAGGCCAAGGAACTTTCCGAAACCGTGGTTTGACATGCCCTATTCCGCCCTAATCATCGATGACGAAGAACTCACGCTCCGTACCATCTCACGCAGCTTGCGCCAGGACGGATTTGAGGTCTTCACCGCGCTCTCCGGCGAAGATGGCCTGAAACTCTTTCACGATGAGGAGCCAGACCTGGTTCTGCTGGACATTGTCCTTCCTGGCATCGATGGGGTTGAAGTGCTGCGCCAGATCAAGCAGGCGAACCCGAATGCCATCGTGATCATGATGAGCGCCTATCATCTCGTGGAGCGTGCCGTCGAAGCCATGAAGCTCGGTGCCTTTGACTATCTGGTCAAGCCCTTCCAGCTGGAAGACCTGATGACCACCCTTCATCGTGCAGCAGAGGTGCTTACCTTACGAGTGCGCGTGCGTGATTCGGTGGAATCGGAAAAAGGCCGCTACAACTTTGGACGGGTGATTACCCACAACCCGGCCACCATCAAGATGCTGGAGATGGCTCGTAAAGCTGCCGAAACCGACCACACGACGATTCTGATCCAGGGTGAGAGTGGCACCGGCAAAGGAGTACTCGCCAGGGCCATTCACTACGCCAGCCCTCGCACCTCTATGCCATTACTCGAACTTAATTGCGCCGCCCTTCCTGATGCTCTGTTGGAGAGCGAGCTTTTCGGCTACGAACCTGGGGCTTTCACCGACGCTCGTCGTCGCAAGGAGGGTCTGCTGGAGCGCGCCAGCGGCGGTACCGTGTTTCTGGATGAAATCGCCAACATGTCGGCCAGCGTACAAGCCAAGATGCTGCGGGTACTCGAGGAAGGAACGTTCATGCGGCTGGGTGGAACGAGCACGATCAAAGTCAACATCCGGCTGGTTGCGGCTACCAATGAGCACCTGAAAAGTGCCATCAGCGAAGGGCGATTTCGCGAAGACCTTTACTACCGCATGAACGTGGTCCAGCTTTACATTCCTCCGCTGCGCGAACGCCAGGAGGATATCGTGCCGTTGGCGCTTGAGATCTTACAGAAGCTCAACGGCGAACTAAAAAAGACCTTTACTGGATTCACTCCCGCCGCCGCGAACTTGCTGGAGCAGTATGGCTGGCCCGGCAACATCCGCGAATTGCGGAATGTGATCGAGCGCACCATGATTCTTACCGCCGACAATGAGATTGACGCCGGCCATCTTCCGGAAGAGATTCGTGACCAGCATCTTGGGAAGAAGATCCACGGAACCAACGGAACCTTCTCCAGCGAGGATATTTCTCCCACTGGAGATCAATTCCTGAGTCTGCGAGCGCTGGAAGATAACTACATCGACCAGGTTCTGGCGGCCACCGGCAACAATAAGACCCAGGCAGCGCGAATTCTTGGCATCCATCCCACTTCGTTACAGCGCCGGCTCAAAGTTAAGGCGTCGGACTAGCGGCCCTCTCGGAGACTTCTCTTAGAATCAGGCAAGGTCGTAGCGATCAAGGTTCATCACCTTGTTCCACGCAGCCGCAAAGTCCTTCACAAACGCCTCCTTCGAGTCGTCAGAGGCGTAGACCTCCGCGAGCGCCCGGAGTTGGGAGTTAGAACCGAAGAGCAGATCGACGCGCGTCCCAGTCCACTTGACTTTGCCCGTCGCGCGGTCGTGCCCCTCGTACACGCCTTCCGAACCGTTGGCTGGCTGCCATTGAGTATTCATGTCGAGCAGGTTGACAAAGAAGTCATTCGTCAGCGTCCCAGGACGCTTGGTGAAGACGCCGTGCCTGTTCTGCCCGAAGTTCGCATTCAATGCGCGCAGGCCGCCGAGGAGAACCGTCATCTGGGGAGCAGTGAGTCTGAGCAACTGCGCTCGATCGACCAGCAACTCCTCAGCCGACAGCTTCTGTCCGCTGCGGAGATAGTTACGGAACCCGTCCGCAACCGGCTCCATTACGGCAAATGAGTGCACGTCGGTCTGGTTCTGCGCAGCGTCCGTTCGTCCCGGTGAGAAGGGAATCTTCAGCTTGTGCCCGGCTTTTTTCGCAGCTTCCTCGACAGCTGCGCAACCCCCCAGAACAATCAAGTCTGCAAGCGAGACCTTCTTCCCGCCCGATTTCGAGCTGTTGAACTCCTTTTGGATCGCCTCCAGCTTTTTGAGAACCTTCGCCAGTTCGGCTGGCTGGTTCACTTCCCAATCCTTTTGCGGCGCTAGGCGAATGCGCGCTCCGTTCGCCCCACCGCGCTTGTCAGAGCCACGGAACGACGCCGCCGATGCCCAGGCAGTGGTGATCAGTTGGGAGATCGACAGTCCGGATTTGAGGATCTTGGCTTTGAGAGCTGCGATTTCCTTTTCTCCGATCAATTTATGATCCACGGCGGGAACCGGGTCTTGCCAGACCAGGGTCTCTTTCGGAACCAGCGGGCCAAGGTACCGCGAGATTGGCCCCATATCGCGGTGCGTCAGTTTGAACCAGGCCCGCGCAAACGCATCTGCGAACTGATCCGGGTGCTCATAGAAGCGCCGTGAAATCTTTTCGTAAGCCGGGTCGAACCGCAAGGCGAGATCAGTGGTCAGCATGGATGGCGCATGGCGCTTTGAGGGGTTGTGCGCATCCGGCACCGTACCTTTGCCGGCGCCATTCTTCGGCGTCCACTGATGAGCGCCGGCCGGACTCTTCGTCAGTTCCCATTCGAAGCTGAACAGGTTGCTGAAGAAGTTGTTGCTCCACTTGGTGGGCGTCGTCGTCCAAGTGACTTCTAAACCGCTACCGATGGTGTCAGCACCATGGCCCTTGCCAAGTTTGTTCTTCCATCCGAAGCCTTGATCCTCAATGTTGGCAGCTTCCGGGTCGGCGCCTACATATTGAGCTGGAACGCCAGCCCCGTGGGTTTTGCCGAAGGTGTGACCGCCGGCAATGAGCGCAACCGTCTCCTCGTCATTCATCGCCATGCGGGCAAACGTTTCGCGAATATCCTTGGCTGCTGCGATCGGATCGGGCTTTCCATTCGGCCCTTCCGGATTCACATAAATCAGCCCCATTTGTACGGCAGCGAGCGGGTTCGCAAGATCCCGGTCGCCACTGTAGCGTTCGTCGGCTAGCCACGTGCCCTCAGGGCCCCAATAAATGTCCTGTTCGGGCTCCCAAACGTCTTCGCGCCCGCCGCCGAAACCGAATGTCTTAAAACCCATCGACTCGAGAGCGACGTTGCCTGCAAGAATCATGAGGTCGGCCCAGGAGATCTTCCGCCCATACTTCTGCTTGATCGGCCATAGCAGCCGGCGCGCCTTGTCGAGGTTCACGTTGTCCGGCCAGCTATTCAGCGGAGCGAAGCGCTGCTGACCAGCCCCGGCACCGCCGCGGCCGTCGCCGATGCGGTAGGTACCCGCGCTGTGCCACGCCATGCGAATGAAAAGCGGTCCATAGTGGCCAAAGTCGGCCGGCCACCACTCCTGCGAATCCGTCATCAAGTGACGCAGGTCCTTGATGACGGCTTTCAAATCAAGGCTTTTGAACTCTTTCGCGTAATTGAACTCCTTCCCCATGGGATCGGACTTTGGGGAATGTTGGTGCAGGATGTTCACGTTGACCTGATTCGGCCACCAATCAACATTCGTGTGGGATTTGCGAACGCCGTGCGCGACTGGGCACTTCGATTCGGTTGCGGTGTTTTTTTCCTTAGCTTCGGGGACAACACTCCCTGATGAACTCGCGAGCGTATTTTCCATATATTTCCGTCCTTCGAATAATGATTGAGTATTGCGCGAAAAACACTACTTTTTGGCGCTGCACCGGCGGCAGAGGCCAAAGACCTCGACCAACGGCTGCGTCAGATCAAAACCATCCGGCAAATGCCGCGATAGCCGCTTAAAATCAATAAACTCTCCTTCAATGTCCTGCACCGATTTGCAGCGTGAGCAGACCAGGTGGTGATGAGGTTCGAGATTGCCGTCCACGCGCAACGTGGTGGTATGAGGACTGACCTCTCGCAGCAGCCCGCACTCGATGAATAGCCGCAGATTGTTGTAGACCGTGGCCAAAGAAATAGATGGAATGCGGCGCCGAACCGCGGCATAGACGTCTTCCGGGGTATGGTGCCCGTGGGAAGCGACGACGGCCTCATAGACCACCTGACGCTGGTGGGTCACCGCCAAACCGTGCTTCGCAGCCAGCCCACGGAACTGTTCGTGGGTCGTACGCATAATTATTGAATGATAACGATTATAAAACAGACGGGGGCCGCTGTCAACGGCCCGATGTCAGATTTTCCGGCCATTCCACAAAAGCGATGCACGACAGCGTTACCATATCGCGACGCGATCTTCGGGCTTCAGATACAGTTTGTCGCCGGGAGCGGTGTTGTAGGCCTTGTACCAAGCCTCGACGTTGCGCACCGTATCGCTCCGGTATTCTCCCGGCGCATGGTGGTCGGTTGTGATCTGCCGGCGCAACGCGGCTTCAGTCTGCATCTTCCGCCATCTCTGGGCGAACGCCAGAAAAAAGCGCTGTTCGCCACTCAACCCGTCGATCACGACATCGCTCTTGCCCTTCAGTGACAAGACATAGGCATCATGCGCCGTCAGCAACCCTGCCAGGTCGGCGATATTTTCGCTCAGCACCTGCTTGCCGTTGACGCAAAGATCAGCCAGCGGGCAGTAGCCGTCAAATTGTGTCACCAGCTTCGCCGCCGCGGCATGGTAGCTGGCTAGGTCTTCCGCAGTCCACCACAAGCCGAGGCGGCCCTGAGCATCGTAAATATTGCCCAACTCGTCGAAGCTGTGGCTGATTTCGTGGGCGATGCCGGCACCGGCGGAGCCGTAATTGGATGCGGCGTCGCCCTGGAAATCGAAATAGGGTGGTTGCAGGAGGCCGGCCGAGAAAGTCTCGGTATTGGGAGTGAACACGATGACTGCGCCCACGATTTGCGGATCGATTCTCCACTCCGCCGGATCCGCCGGTTGGGTCAGCTTGGCCAGATTGCCTGAACGATTGAAAGCCTCTGCGCGCCGCATGTTGCCGAAGGCATCGCCGCGCACGACATCGAGCGACGAATAGTCGATCCAAGTGTCGGGGTAGCCGACGCCTATCTTCAGAGCGGCCAGCTTCGCCAATGCCTTCTCTTTTGTTGGCGGTGACATCCAGGTAAGATTTGAAATGCGGTTGCGATAAGCGGTGATCAGATCGCTGACCATGGCTCGCGCTCTCCCCTTGGCTTCAGGCGGAAAATAATGTTGCGTATAGAGTTGGCCGACAGCCTGACCTAGTGCGGCGTTGGTGGCGGCGATGGCGTCTTTGCTGCGATCCGGCACGGGACTCGTGCCTGACAGGACCGTGCCATAAAAGGCGGCATCTTCGGCGGCAACGGCCTTGGGTAGAACGCTCGCATAGTGTTCGATCAGGTGAAATCTGAGATAGTCCTTCCACACATCGATGCTCTCACTGTTCACCAGAGCGGAAGTGCCAGTCATTGCAGATGGCTGCCAGACGATGAATTCCGACTGCCCGGCAACCGCAGCCGATTTGAAATAAGCGTCCCAGTCCATGCCGGGCGCCTTGACCCCAAAGTCCGCGCGTTTCCACGGATTGTTCTGCTTGAAGACGTCGGCGGCATCAGAGTCTGGGGCATGGGTTTGCGCCATGCGAATTTCAAGCGACAAGATGCCCGCGGCTTTACTCGCCGAGTCTGCAACGCCCGCCAGCTTCAGGATCGCCGCAATGTGCGCCTGATACTGGGCGCGCAACGCGGCCGTTTTAGGCGACGGGTCGAGGTAGTCGTCGCGATCAGGCATTCCCAATCCGCCCTGTAACAAGTGGAAAACATAGTGCTCAGAATCCATAAAACTCTGGTTGACCCACACGCCGAAAACGTGGTCTCCGTTGGCAGTGAGTGCATCGACCTCGGTGTTCAAAGTGCCACCAAGATAGGACGATAGCGACGCCTTGTCTTTGATCTTTGAGATCACGGCCATTTCGTCGGCCAGCGGGGTTAGCCCCTTGGCCTCTATGCCGTCTGTGTCCATGAAGCTGGCGTAATAGTCGCCAACCTTTTGTGTAATGCTGCCCTTGCCGGACTTGGACGCGGCCGCGGCTTGAATAAGGTCGCGTACCCGCCGACTGGTCTTCTCAGTCAATATTGCGCGGGTATCGAAGCTTGACTGGCCGGCGGGTATTGCCGTGGTTTTGAGCCAGTTCCCATTGGCGTAGTGGTAGAAGTCGTCGCCTGGCTTGACGGAATGATCGATGTCCTGAGTGTCCACACTTTCAGGAACTGGTGCCGCTGCCGCAGCGATCGAAACCGCGGAAGCGAAGATAACGACGAGCACTGTGGTGCGATACGCAAGAATCATGTATGTATTCCTTTCGATTGATGAGTCTGATATGGCCTCAAGAGAGTCCGCGCCCACGATCAGCGTGACGCGCGCGGTCGGCTGATGACGGCGCTTCCCCCGGCAGCCCACAGATGTTGCGCCGCGTAGGCCCGCCAAGGCCGCCAGGACTCGGCACGACTCAAAAGGTTCGCTGGTGTTGATTCCTCGCCATCTATCGCGGCCACGCCGCGGAGCAGTCCAATATCAGTGGCCGGAAACGCGTCCATCTCACGAATCGCACGAAGCGCAATGTACTGCGCCGTCCATTCGCCGATTCCACGAATGGTTCGCAAACGCATCACCGTTTGCTCAATGTTGCCGAACGGGCGAAACAGGCTCGGATCAGCCACCGCCGCCTCGGCTACTGCCTTCAGCGCCGTCAAACGCGCGGCCGGCATCCCCAAGTCGATGGAGGCAGCCGAGGCCAGCCGCTTTGCGGTCGGAAATGCACGCGACAAGCCGGGATGGATCAGGAATGCTTTCGGGACAGCGCGGCCGTGCAGAGCGACGAGCTGACCCGCCAACCGGCGCGCAGCCGCCACACTGATCTGCTGACCCAACACCGCCCGCACTGCGATCTCGAACCCATCCCAGCCACCGGGAGCTCTCAGCCCGGGACGCTGCGCCACTAACGGCGCGAGCGCAGGATCGCTCGACAGATGATCGCCAATCGTCCCAATGTCAGCCCCAAGATCGAACAGCCGCCGTACCCGCGCAACGATCGCAGGCAACAGCCGCACGTCCGAGAAGCGGATGCTGACACTGAGACTTTGACGTTCGGGCAGGTGGGTTACCTCGATACTCCCAGTCGCGCCATTGATTTCGACAGTGCGCAGATAGCGGTCGCCCTCAACAATTTCGACACCCGCGACCGCCCGTGAGCGTAAAAAGTCCAGCATACAGTCCCATTCATAGGGCGGACGGTAGCTCAGCCGAAGTGCCACATCCTTTCCTTCATGCGTGGCCGATTTTTTTCTGCGCAATGTGCTTGGAGCCCGACGGAACAAGCCGCGGAATGTTTCGTTGAATCGCCGTACGCTGCCGAATCCGGCCGCCATGGCAACGTCGGTCATCGACATCTGGGTGTCATGGATCAGTTGCTTGGCGAAGAGTACTCGCCGGGTTTGTGCGACGGAGATCGGCGAGGCCCCAAGATGCTGAAGGAACAACCGTCGCAGTTGGCGTTCACCCAAGCCCAGGCGTTCGGCCAGTTTGGCGACGCCGCTTTCTGCGCCATCCAGGGCACCCTCGGCGATAAGCGCCAGCGCCCGGGAAACTGTATTCGAAGTCCCACGCCACGAAGCCAGATCAGGGGCCGTTTCCGGCCGGCAACGAAGGCAGGGACGATACCCGGCATCTTGCGCGGCGGCGGCGGAGCCGAAGAAGGTGCAATTTTCAAACTTGGCCGTGCCTGCCGGACAGATGGGGCGACAGTAGATACCCGTCGACGAGACTCCTACGAACATCAAGCCATCGAAACGTGCGTCCCGGCTCCGCAAGGCACGGTAACAGGCTTCACGACTGGGTAATTCCATGACCTGATTTTCGCACTCCGGACAAAGGTAAACTAGCGGTTTTCGGACATGGTCGGTTCAACCGAGGTTTTCATTGCCAAACAGAAGACCCCGGGCTTTTCACCCGGGGCCCAGTTGAAGCTCTACAGTTCAGGCTTTGGCAGGGGCACTTAGGACCAACACCCGCTGCCGGGCCGGGTTCTTGGGCAAAATGTCCAAATAGATCACAGCGTAACGGAAGGCTACGACTGCCGCGGCAATGGTCGCCAGCGTGGCTGCGAACTCTGTCCACTTCGGTTCATAGTAAATACCGGAACTAGCTTGCAGTCCGGTGATGGAGACATTCAGCCGGTTGGTCATGAATCCCATTACGATCACGGCGGAAGTCCAATACAAGTACAGCGGGGTGTTGCGCACCTTCTCCATATTCAGCAGCACCAGAGGAGCGATCACCAGCAGCGCGATCTCCAGCCAGAAGAGAAGCGTTTCCTCGCGCCACATCCATAGATAGGGTGTCGCATCCCGGCTAATCAGATCGACTGCCCTGAACACCCCGTAAATTGCCAGTAGCGGGGCAATCACGCGGCTCACGTCGCTCAGGATAGTCATATCGACCCGAGCGTTGAGCGAGCGCACGCACAGGTAGATGGCCATGATGGTTACGGCCAGTCCTGCCGGAATCGCGGAAAGGTAGAACATCGTGGTGAGGTACGGTGTATACCAGAGCGGATCCAGCCGGCCTTTGGTGATCAGATAAAGTCCGCCCAGAAACGACTGATGCATCGACGAGAGCAGTGTGCCCGCCAGCACCAGAGCGATCAGGATGCTATGGTGCCAGCGCAGGTAGAGTTCACGCGCTCGCACCCAGGGGATCTTCTCAACCAGTGCCGGCGAGAATTCCAGCATCAGCACTGTGGTGTACAGAATCACGCACCACGACACCTCGAACAACACCGAGTGTCGGTTCCACATCACAATGGGGTGCCAGATTCTCCACGGAATACCCGAGTTCGTACATCATTCCAATGCAGACCGTGCAATAGCCCAGGAACGAGATGAGCACCGAGGTGCGCAAGATCGGCCGGTAGCGCTCAAAACCTAATAGGTATACTGACGCCGCTATGGCAAACCCGCCCGCCGATAGCCCGACGCCGCACAGTGTCCCCAAGCCGACCCACAAGCCCCATGGCTGAGAATCCGTAAGGTTCGTGGCGGCCTTGAAGCCCAGCGCGAACCGGGCATACATCGAATACAGACCGGCGGCGAAAATCAGGGCCACAACCGTGCGCCAGAAACTGATTTTGGGGAATCCTTTGGTGGTCCTTCCTGTGGTAGTCATGGCTAGCTCCTTTTCTTGGCAGACTTCTCATGGGCTTCGGCCAGTGCGACCTGGGCCCGGCGTTGGGTGATCCAATACAAGCCGGAAAGCACCGCGCCGCCGACCAGGATCACCGTAGGTCCGTCGCCCAACGCGCTTGCCGTCAATAATGGCAAGGGCTGCTTGGGTGCAGCGGCAAAACCCAGCTTCTCGAAGGCCACATCAGAGATGAAAAATACCGATGTTCCGCCCGCTTCCTCGCTGCCGTAAATGTGCTTCACGTATTTCGAATCATTCAGGATGCGGCGCTGCGCCTCTTCCAGCATTTCTTCGCGAGTGCCGGCGATCGAAGCTTGTACCGGGCACGCTTCCACGCAGGCTGGTGGTTGGCCTTGCGCCTGTCGCGCTGCGCACAGGTCGCATTTCTTCACGTACGGGACGAGCTTCGTCCACTCGTAACGCGGAACGCTGAACGGACACGCCACCAGACAGTAGCGGCAGCCGATACATTTCGCTGCGTCATAAGTGACCGGGCCGGCAGCCGTCTTCTTGAGCGCGCCCACCAGGCACGCCGAAGCGCAGGCCGGGTCCTGACAATGCATGCACATCCGCCGCACGAAGCGATCCCCACGCTCCTCCACTACGGTGAGCGCGGTCGGTGAAAGCTTCATCTCGGAACCCATGGGAAATCCATGGATTTGTTTGCAGGCTTGTTCGCAACTCCGGCATCCGATGCACTTCGTGATATCGACCAGGATTGCTCGACTCGTTGCCATGACTTTTCTCCTCTCCGTGGCGGAGTCCGCTTACGACAAGAAGAACTCTTTCACCACTTGTTGCCGCAAATCAGATGTAAGCCGGGGAAGCAAACCACTGATCGGATGTCCGCCGTCCTGCGCCAGGGCCGGTGAGGGCGATACCATCGCATTCAGCCGTGCTAAGTTGTTTTGCATCCAGGGAGCTACCATCGAGCCCTGGATGAGGTTTCTCTGATTGATTTTGAGGTCGGGAGATTTCACCATCGCAATCCAGCCATGTTGGTAAGGATCGTTTGTGACCAGGCTCGGATTTCGCAGGGCATCATTGTTGACTGCCGTGACCACGCCTTCAACGGGGGAGAGCAGATCGATGCTGGTGTTCCCGCTGCGCAACGTGATGAGCTTCTGTCCCTGACGAACCCAGCGGTCAGCTCCGCGTACATCGATGTGATCGATCTTTCCCATCAGACCGGTGACGAATGATCCACCCCAACCCGCGCATCTTCGGTCCCTGCCTGCAATACCCAGGTGTGACCAAGATGAAAGCCATAACCCTGCGGGATCTCGAATCCATACTCGCGTTTCACCAGCGGGGGCTGTGCTTTGAGCACGAGTTCGGGTTCCAGCCCAGGTTGAACTTTGGGTTCGGTGAAATGTCTGATGCTGATGATCAGGAGGAACATCAGCAGGACAAACAGGATTGACATAGAACCTCCTCGCGGTTTCGATCCCGTCACTTTGCCTGTCCAGCGCCTGTTTCGCGCCAGCTCGCACCCTTACCAGTGCAGGTGGAGGGCAAATTCGGGGGTGACGCGATTTGTTGCAGGGCATGGACTTGCAGGGAAGGGGGAGGCGGGAAACGCGGCCAGGACACTGCGTTTTGCAGGTGGCCCACGCATATTGCATGCTCTTAGGATAGGGACTGGACTTCTAGTTTTTCGCCTCAACGCCAAATGAATCTTCTACTAGCTTCGCCGCCAATTGCTGAATAGGCCTCTCAGCTCCAAACCCTGCCAGCCACCTGACTTCTGGCTCTCGACGAAACCACGTCATCTGCCGCTTGGCGTAGTTGCGGTGTGCCTGTTGTGCTGCTTGCAGGGCAGACGGTTCATCGATCTCACCCCGAATTAGCTGCACCGCTTGCTTGTACCCGAGTGAGGCCAGCGGCCGCGCCATCTCTCCGTACCGGGCGAGCAACCGACCGGTCTCTTCGACCAGTCCGGCGGTAAACATGTGCTGCGCGCGTTCATTGATGCGGGCATAGAGCGCCTCCCGCTCGGGATTTAACCCGATCCGCAAAATGCGAAACCCCTGTAGCGGATCCCGCCCTTGTTTCCACATCTCGGTCATTTTCTGACGGGAGCCCAGACAAACCTCGATCGCCCGAATCAGCTTGGGCAGATCGTTGGCGTGGATTTTCGCTGCCGCATCCGGATCCATCCTTCTCAAGACGCGGGGCAAATAACTTGTTCCTTTACTCTCTGCCTTGGCCCGCAGTCTCTCTCGCAACTCCTCCGACCGCTGGGGGCCCGGTGAAAGTCCATCCAGCAACGCTCGCAGGTACAGCCCGGTGCCTCCCACAACCACCGGCAACCTCCCACGGTCCTTGATTTCCAGCAAAACCTGCCGCGCCTTCCGGGCGTACTCGCCCGCAGTGATGCAACCCGTGGGCTCCACAAAATCCAGCAGATGGTGCGGCGCGCGGGCGCGTTCGTCTCTAGTTGGTTTTGCCGTGCCGATTTCGAATTCGCGATACATGGCGACCGAGTCGCAATTCACAATCTCGCCCTGATAACGTTCAGCCAGGGCCAAAGATAACGCGGTCTTTCCGCTCGCAGTCGGCCCCAGGACCACTACCAGCAGCGGTTCCGCGGACACGGCTAGCGGGCACTCCAGGGGATGTGGTGCCAATAGCGAATAAGAGTGAGGACCAGAATTAGAAGCGCAATCACCAGCAGGCCGGTGGCTTCCAGAGTGTAAACCTGCGGAGTGTGATGATGTTCGGCCGGGGGTGGCTCCGGCTGCCGTTTTGCTCCAGCGGCGGGCACAACCCTATTGTATTCCTCACACCCCCGCCCGCCTAAGAGTTCGTGGGAACCTGGTTGAACCAGGTTGCGTATCATCGTCTAGGGCCGGGGGCAGATGTGTGCTCCTGGCAGGAGAGAACTCTTATGCAACGGCAACCCCTCATATTCGCGTTATTAAGCTTGGTCTTAGCCGTCAGTCCGTTGGCCCTGGCCGATGACTGGTCGAAGACCTACACCATCACCGGCACGCCCGATTTGCGGTTCGAGACCTCGGACGCCAACCTCCGTGTCGACACCTGGGAACAGAACACCATTGACGTCCACATCACCAGCAAGCACTACAAGATCGGAGAGGGCGGCCTGCGCGTCATTGAGCACCAGAATGGCGACGCGGTAGAGATCGAACTGCGCTATCCGCACCATAACTTCACCATCCAACTCGGCAGCTATCGGGTCGATGTCGAGATCCACATGCCTCGCCAGGGCAAGGTGAATCTGCGAACCGGTGACGGTTCCATCGAGCTGGCTAATTTCAAGGGTGACATGGACCTGGAGAGCGGCGACGGTCATGAGCAGATCGAGTCAGTCGACGGCAAGCTGCGGGCCCGTACCTCGGATGGGCATATTCGCGTCGCCGGCCGCTTCGACGTGCTCGACCTCAACACCGGCGACGGCCGCATCGAAGCTCGTGTGTTGCAGGGCTCAACCATGGCGTCGAGTTGGAACGTGCGCACCGGCGACGGGGGCGTTACTTTGCAATTGCCGGAAAACTTTGCCGCTGATGTGGATCTTCACACGAGCGATGGCCACGTCAATGTCGAAATGCCGGTTACTGTCGAAGGCCGGATGGGCGACAAGAACATTCATGGGAAGATCAATGGCGGCGGAAACCTTCTAACCATTCACACCGGCGACGGCTCGATTCACCTGGAAAAATCGTAGGGAATAGCGAAGAGGCGTTACTGCAGATCCGTCGAGTCCGGGTTGTAGAGGAACTTAAAGCGCAGCGCCAGGTACTGCCCGCCAAATTCGGTGGGCAGCGGCGGGAATGGATTGGAATTCGTGATCCCGCCCCAGGCCCCGCGATCGAGCGCCACATCGCCTGAACTGTAGACCAGTTTCATCCCCGCCACACTGCCGTCCTTGAGGATGGCGAATTCGATCCCCACATTGCCCTTTTTCATGATCGGCGCCTTCGCCGACTCCGGAATCAAGAGATACCAATTCATTTTGACATCATGCAGAACACGTTGCAGGTAGGGCCCAAAATCGACCCCCATCGTGTCGCTGAGGACATCAAGGGCGCCGTAGGCCCTGCCTTGCTTGCCCAGGCCCAGCCCAAAATCGCCGTTGTCGCCGCCACCGCCGCCGCCGCGGGTGACCGCTGCCGAGCGCGCCGCCTGCTCGGTTGCTGATCCCACGTACCTTGAACCGGTAGAGAATGCATCTTTCGGCGAGAGCGCCGGAGTCCGCAACTTGGCGGTCAGATTCTGATCTGGTGGAGGAGGTGGCGCTGCCTGCTGCGGCGGTTGCAATTGCGGTGCGGGCGCGGCCTGAGCCTCAGCGCCAGGCGCCGGCTGCTGCGGCGCTCCGCTTGGGCCGGGCCGTCCCGGACGGCTGCTGTCGAGGATCTTCTTCAGTTCCTGACGATCGATTTGCGGAGCCTTCGAGGTCGCGATGCGATTCTTATCCGAAATGATGTTGGTCTCCGGAGCCTTGGCTGGCGGCTTTTGCTGGTCCGGGGGAAGTTCGAGAAATGTAAGATCCTTGTCCTTCGGCAGAGCGTTCGGATTCACCAGGACCGCAGTTTGTCGCGGCACGAGCCCGGCAATTCTTCCTGAGTTCACAATCAGCAGCACGACCAGCAAGTGGACCACGACCGAAATCCAGAACGCTTCCCGCCGCCGCGAGTGCGTCAGATCATCCTGAAGCTGGATTACCAGGGTTGGAGCTTCATCAATGTCCCGGTATGCCGACTCCCAATAGCGGGCATCGTACAGGTCCCCATCGGGCTTTCGTGGCGCGGAGGCGGGAGCGGTCGGCGGGATTTGTGTGGTTGACATCGAACGGCTTACCCGTTGGTTAGACACGAGCCGCAGGATATTAGTTGCAGCAACAGCAATCCCGCCGGGTTTACCGTGATTGTCGGTCTTACCCTGTACATTTGCGGCGTGTGCGGCCCAATGGCCTTATTCTCGCACCTTTTTAGGCAATCCGCGACGGTCTGGAAGGGTAGGTACTTCAGGCAGTACTCAACCGGAAGCTTGACAATACTTTACAGAAGCTAGGTGTGCAGTTGATCCAGCTTGATCTTGCTGCCGTGATCGCGGATCGCTGCCTCGATGTCGAGGGCCACGGCCAGAGCGCGGCGGCCAGCCTCCAGGTCAACCACCGGCCGGGAGCGGCGCTGCACCGAATCCAGAAAGGATTTCAATTCTGCGTGCAAGGGTTCTTCCCGGACGGTTGGAAGCTTGGCGACTTGGATCTGCGGATTCACCGACGGCGCACCCGCTCCATCTCCTCCAACCGTGAAGACCAGTGCCTCCTGCCGCCCGTAATCCACCGAAACATATTGCCTGGGCTGGAAAAAACGCAACTTCCGCACCAGTTCGGTTGAGACCCGGCTCGCGGTAAGGTTTGCCACGCAACCCGAGTCGAACTCAATCCTCACGTTGGCGATGTCCACTTTATTGGAAAGAATAGCAAGGCCAACCGCCCGGATTTCTTTCACCGGGGAGTTTACAAAAGACAAAACGATATCGAGGTCGTGAATCATCAGATCCAGCACTACATCGATATCGAGCGACCGGGGGGTGAACACGCTCAAGCGGTGGACCTCAAAAAACATCGGCCGAGTGATGATCGGCAAGGTGGCGCGGACTGCCGGATTGAAGCGCTCCAAATGGCCAACCTGCACGACGCGTTTATGTTGCTGTGCCAGGCCGATCAACTCCTCGGCTTCACCCATCGAGGCCGCCATTGGTTTCTCGATCAAGACGTCGACTCCTGCCTCCATGAGTTTCTGGGCCGTGCTGAGATGGTGAACCGTGGGAACCGCGACCGAGGCCGCCTCGACTTCGCTGTGCGTGGTTAACAACTGCTCGACGGAACCAAATCCCCGGCACCCGAATTCACTCGCAACCGCATCTGCTCGGTTGGTGTTCGAGTCGACCACACCGACTAACCGTACCGGCGCTCCTTCCTTCGCCAGTTGCTGGTATACGCGCGCGTGGTTGCGTCCGAAGACGCCGACGCCCACCACCGCAACATGAATAAGATGATCAGAATTCAGATTTATTTCCCCTGCATTTTCTTCAGCAGCGCAATCTGTCCTGCGTGATAGAGCTCGTGCTGCACAATCCCGCTGAACATATAAAAATGGTCGTAGTATTTTTGCTTCTTCCCAGGCACCGGCTCAAGCAAACGAGAATCTGGAAAAGCCGCAACTGCCTCTGTTAGGGCTTCGTGTTTTTCCTCGACCTGTTCCACGGTCCTTCGCCAGGCCGCTTCGCTGGTATCGTTGACCGGCGGGAAATTCTCACTGTCCTTGAGTTCCACTGCCTTGCCTCCGGCCCTGCGCAACACCGCGTCATCCCATGCAGCAATGTGCAGTAGCAATTCCCAGATGCTATGCGCGCCCTTAATCGGGTGGGCCGCGGCAGTCTTGGCATCAACATCGCGCAGCAGTTCGACCACAGAATCTCCATGCCAGGCGTCTCCGTCAAAGGCCCTGCGGATCTGGTCAGCTAAACGAGTGGTTTCGGACATAAAAGTACCCTCTCCCATTCTCGAAAATGCAGACGAGCGGCACCCCGTCAACTCAAATCCTGAAACGCCGTCGCGACCATCGCGATTCCCGCTGTATCCGCCGCCTTGGAAATCTCAACTCCATCCAGCAGCAGACATTTACCCGCGTCCACGGCCAGGCAGGTTGCGCCCGCTTGGCGCATCACTTCAATCGTCTTCACGCCGATGACTGGCACGTCAAACCGCATATCCTGATTCGGCTTTGCGGCCTTAATTACGGTCAACGCGCGGCTCAGCGTGGAAGCGTCTGCGTCCAGCGACGCCATGATCTGTCCGGCGCGCTCGATGGTCGCGTCCGTCCCTTCCATGGCTTCGACGGCCACGCAGGCGGCCTCCGCCACCACAACCGTCTGCCCGATATCGAACTGTGCTAGCTGCCGGGCGACGGCGCGGCCATATTCCAGGTTCTTTTGCTCCTGCTCCGTCGGCGAGCGCTGCGTAAGTACGCCCGGTTTGGCGAGCAGCGGCTCCAGCAAATTGGTCGAGTTCTCGAGCGTGATGCCTTCATCGCCCAGCACTTTGGCAACCGCTCCGAGCAATGCGTCTGTGTTGCGCGTGCGCAGGTTTAGCAACAGTTTTGCCAACCGCCAGTCGGGCCGGATGCTGGAGAAAATCTGTTTGTGTCTCACCTGGCCGGCCATGACCGCCTTCGTCACACCTTCGCGCTTGAAGGTTTCGATCAGCCGGGACAGTTCTCCCAGCGAGAGCCAATGGACCGCGGCGGCCCCTCGAGAGTCGATTTCAGGGAAGGTCTCTTCTTCAATGGCCGCGACCACTACATCGAACCCTTGTGCCCGAGCAGCGTCAAGCACCAAGAATGGAAAGCGCCCATTGCCGGCAATCAGGCCAAGTTTTGGTTTGGCAAGGGACACGCTAGGAAGTCTAGCACTCTGGAACTAGCTATCAGCGGTCAGCTCTCAACCATGGCCTTTCTTGGCTAGAAGCCAGAAGCTAGATGCTAGAAGCTGAAAGCTGAAAGCTGAAAGCTGAAAGCTGAAAGCTGAAAGCTCTTACTTAATCACTCCTCGCTCCGACTCTTCGATGAACTTGATCAGCCGCTCCACATCCTCGCCCCGGTCGGCCTCTGATTTCAATTTTTCGAGCGCCTGGGAAGTATTGAGCTTCGACGCCAGCAGTACCTTATAAGCATGATGGATTTTGGCGATCCGTTCCTTGCCAAACCCGCGTCGCTCCAAGCCCACTGCATTGAGTCCGTAAGCGTGAGTGTCTCGTGCAGCAGCGGTCTTGGAGAACGGTAAAACGTCCCGGGTAATAGTGGTGCCGCCGCCGATGAACGCGTATTCTCCAATGCGCACGAAGTGATGTACCGGACACAGCGCGCCCACCTGCGCCCAGTCACCGACAGTCACGTGCCCTCCGAGCGTGGCCGCATTGGCCAGAATGACGTGATCTCCAATCCGGCAATCGTGGGCGATGTGTGTGTATGCCATCACCAATGTATGGTTGCCCACTTTTGTCAGCCCGCCGCCTTTGATGGTTCCTCGGTTGATGGTGGCAAACTCTCGAATCGTATTGTGATCGCCGATTTCCAGACGCGTCGGCTCACCCGCATAGGTCAGATCTTGCGGTGCCATGCCGATCGAGCAGAAAGGAAAGAATTCGTTGTCGGCGCCGACTTTCGTCGGTCCCTCAACGGCCACGTGCGACACCAGGTGGCAGCCTTCACCCAGTTCCACCTCAGGTCCGACTACGCAGTAAGGGCCAATCTTGCAACTGGAATGAATCTTCGCACAAGAATCGACGATGGCTGTGGGGTGAACTGTCATATGTGGAGGCGGTCAACCCGATACCGGGCTATTCGGTTTCTGCGGATGCTTCAGCACTGCCGCCGCGAGCGCGTGAACGGTCCACCACTCGGCAAGTCACCGTCGCTTCCGCCGCACGCTTATCCCCGACGTAGGCCATTCCTTCCATCCGTCCCGCGTTGCCCCGCCAGGCGGTCACTGTCACTTCAATGCGTAACTGATCGCCCGGAACTACCGGCCGCCGGAACCTGGCGCGCTCAATCCCGGTGAACAACACCAGTTTGCTGTCCCGGTCTTCGATCTCGGTCAACAGCAGCACTCCCCCGGCCTGCGCCATTGCTTCCACTATCAAAACCCCCGGCATGACCGGGGTCCCGGGAAAATGGCCGGCGAAAAAGGGCTCGTTGATCGTGACATTCTTGATCGCCACGATGCGTTCTTTCCGCGTAAGCTCGAGTACCCGGTCGATCAGCAGAAAGGGAAACCGGTGCGGCAAAAGGCGGGTGATTGCGTTAATGTCCAATCCGGTGTCTGCGCCCGGAGCATCGGCTGCGGACTGAGCCATGTCTGTCATACTGGGTTTCGTCAAGATCGAAGATTATACTTGATCGGACCCACAAAACCTCTCGCCGAAAATACATTCATGACCAGGAAACCCAGGAAGCAAGCCCCACCCTCAACCGGCCCTGAATTTGCCGGACGGCTCCGCTACTTTGAAGAGCACAAGCCGCAGATCACCGAAACCATCCGGCAATTGGTTGAAGTCGAATCCCCCAGCGACAACAAGCAGGCAGTCGACCGCTTGGGTTCCTTGCTGGCCGGGCGGTTCGAAGCGCTTGGAGGCCACGCCAAGTTCCATCGCACTCCGAATTTTGGCGATCATTTGCAGGTGGATTTCCCCGGCAAGAGCTCCGCTAAGCCGGTTCTCTTGTTGGGTCATCTGGACACTGTATATCCCCTGGGCACTCTGGCCACCATGCCCTGCCGCCTCTCCGGCCAAAGACTCTTCGGGCCCGGCAGCTTCGATATGAAGTCCGGCATCGCGATGATGCTTCATGCCATCGAGGCGCTTCGAGCCTGGCACGGTGACCAACTGCCACGGCCGGTGATCGTCTTGTTGGTTTCGGACGAGGAAGTCGGCAGCGAAAGTTCCCGGCATATTACCGAGAGTCTCGCCAGAGAGTCTCAGGCAGTATTGGTGATCGAGCCGTCTTATGGTCCGAAGGGTGCAGTAAAAACCGCGAGAAAAGGAGTTGGCGAGTACATCGTCAAAGTCACCGGCAAGGCCGCACACTCAGGCTTGGATTTCGAGAAGGGCGAGAGTGCGATCGTGGAGCTTGCCCGCCAAATCATCGCCATCGCGAAACTTGTCGACCTGAAGCGGGGAATCACGCTCAACGCCGGCACGGTTCAAGGTGGCACACGTTCGAATGTGATTCCCGCCGAAGCCAGCGCCGTGCTTGACGTGCGTGTCGCCCGTGCCGCAGACGCTGCTACCGTTGACCGCCGGCTCCGCTCGCTGAAGCCATTCAATCGCAAGTGCAAGCTGCAAATCACCGGCGGAGTGAATCGTCCACCCATGGAGCGGACTCCTGCCGTGGCAGCACTGTACAAGAAAGCATGTGAGATCGCCGGGCAATTAGGCTGGAAGCTCGAAGAAGCCGCAGTCGGCGGAGGTTCCGACGGAAACTTCACTGCCGGCCTTGGCATCCCAACCCTCGATGGACTCGGCGGGGTAGGTGACGGCGCGCATGCCAGCCACGAGTCCATTTCGACCTCTGAATTGCCTGGCCGGACGGCGCTTCTGGCGGCGTTGATCGAATCGGTGTAGGGCCGAAGGGCTCACTGAACCATGTTTCTGTCGTGCTAGAATTCCTCCCGCGCGCACTCTGCTTTCGGAGGGCATACCCATGAAGGTTCGTTGGTCTCAAGCTGTTCTTCCCGCGATTGTTCTCATTCTCGCCGTGTTTGCTCCGGCTGCTGACGATGTCCCTTATGTCTCGGGCCGCGTGCCGGTGATTGGTTCTTCCCAAGAGATCGGAGCCATGCGTCCTGCCAACCTGTCTTCTCCTCGCATGCGCGACGCGGTTGCCCCCAACGCCAACCCTTGGCAGAAGCTGGCCACACTGCCCGGCGCAGTGATACACGACATTTCTTTTGCTACGTCCCAGATCGGCTATGCTGCCGCCGAGCTCGGGCAGGTCTGGAAGACAACGAACGGCGGCGCCAACTGGACCCGCATCATGAATCTGGGGTTTCCTTATTACTGGTATGGGGTGCACGCGGCGGATATGAATGATGTTGTCATCTCCGGATTCAACGACTCCAATTTTGAGGGCATCATTCGCATCAGCCACGATGGCGGTCAGACCTGGACGCCTGACTTAATTCTCACCACCAACGGTTGGGGGAACCGTGTGCGCTATGTTAACTCTCAGGACGGGTTGGTCATGGATCAACTGAATCTCTCCGCCGCTAACGCCGCTCACTACACAACCGACGGCGGGGCGACGGTCTCCGACTGGACAGAGGATGTGCCCGACCCAAACGGAGGCTGGTTCGGCAACCAGTTCAGTTTCTTGCGTAACCTGCATGTACGCGCTTCCGGTATAACCTTTTGCACCAGCCTGAACGGCGGCGCCGACTGGAGTTGTGGCCCCCAGATCGACCCGGTTTTCGATGGTCCAACCTTCTTCGCGAATGACACCTTCGGCTGGGTGGGCGGGGGGTCGATTTCCCCCAATGTGGAAGGCTGGGTACATCGCACCGCGGATGGCGGCAAGACCTGGAGCGGCCGCACCCTGGATGTTGCTTTTCCGGTGCGTGAAATTCTTTTCCTCAACTCAAAGATTGGCTGGGCGGTAGGTGGAAACGTCTTCACCGGGGTCGGTGGAATGTATTTCAGCACCAATGGCGGTCAGACCTGGTCTCTCGATGCCGATACTGGTGCCGAAATGAGTTCTTGTGACAGAAATCGCCACGGCAACCACGTGCAAGTGTGGTGCGGCGGGACCGACGGCTCCTTCAATGGCGTGATCTACACCGTGCAGGGGACACTGCCCTGACGAGTTGTCATCCTGAACGAGCGCTGTTTGCGAAGTGAAGGATCTGGGCGAGCCGCGCGATGGGTCGCGTTCGTTGCGAAGCCAGAATCGCGCGTTTGGCTCGCTACCGCTTTGACTCGGAGCACAGCAAAGCCTAGACTTTTCGAAGAGGGACTTCTATGGGCGGGAAATTAGGATTGCCTGAGATTCTGGTCATTCTGGCCATCGCTCTTCTAATCTTTGGCCCCAGCAAGTTGGCCGACCTCGGCAAAGGCCTGGGAGAAGGCATCAAGAACTTCAAATCGGCCATGAAAGACGGCGAAGAAGACAAGGACAAGAAATCGTAGGCGCTGAGACCTAGCTTGCTACGTCTCCTCCCGCGCCTCTTCCAGCATCCTCCAAACCAGAGCCACGGGTAATCCCACCACGTTAAAATAATCGCCTTCGATGCGGGAAATCCAGCGTGACGCGATGCCCTGGATCGCATAGGCGCCTGCCTTGTCCATGGGCTCGCCGCTTGCAACGTAAGAGCGGATGTCGTCATCGCTCAGCGGGTTCATAATCACCGTGGTGTGTTCCGATCGGATGACCGCAGCTTTCAGTTTGCCTCCGGCGAGGCAGACTCCCGTGATCACTTCGTGCTTGCGTCCCGATAACAGCCGCAGCATCCGTGCGGCATCAGAGCTGTCGCGAGGTTTGCCGAGAATCTCTCTATCGACCACTACCACCGTGTCAGCGCCGAGAACCACATCATTCGGCCGCTGCGCAGCGACCGCAAGAGCCTTGTCTCGCGCCATGCGCTCCGCAAACGAACGTGGCAGTTCACCCTGGCGCGGAACCTCAGGGAGACTGGCAGGATGAACCACGAACTCAATGCCCGCGTTGCGCAGCAGTTCCTGCCGCCGGGGCGAAGCGGACGCCAGGACCAGCATCTACCTGATCCCCACCAAACCCCGCACTGATTCGATCAGCTTGGCGGAGTCGTAGCCAACCCCATCCTTGAACACAATCTCCACATTTTCAATATCGTTAATTTTCTGCGAAGGGTCGCCTTTGATCACCACCAAATCAGCATTCTTGCCGGCAGCAATGGTTCCGATTCGATCAGCCTCGCCGAGGTATTGCGCACCATTGAAGGTCGCAATGTGAATCGCTTCCAGCGGGGTGAAGCCTTCTTCGACCAGCAACTCGACCTCGCGCTGGTCGCCGAATCCTGCCAGGTCTCCACCCATGCCAGTCGGGTCTTCGCCCGCCAGCAGCAATCCGCCGGCTTTGACGAAATCTCGCTCAAATTCCATGTCCATAGCGAAGCCCTGAGCCCAAGGGCGGGGCACGACCTGACCGGTCTTCGCATCAATGCGGGGCAGGTCGAATCGCACTCGGTTCTCCAGGAACTGGTTGCGGGCCTCCGCGGACATGGCGTCCAGAACCCTCTGCTGAAGCGGCGTCTTGTTGGGGACAAAAAGCTCGAACACCGGCAGAGTCGAAGTGACCGCCACATGATGCGCCACCAGGTCTCGAATCATGTCTTGAATAGGCGGATCACTGACGTGCATCTTAATCATCTCTGCCCCAACCGCATTCTGGTCGGGGCATTCATCAGGCTTTTTGCCTGAATAGAATTCGGTGTCAACGTCGAGGCCATGTTCAAGATTGTCGATGCCCAGTGCGGCCGCCTCGCGAAAGCCAATGGAGCACAGATGGCCGGTGACTTTGATTCCACGCTTGTGCGCCGCGTCGATCGCCGCCTTGAGCACTGCTCGCGAAATGAAGTTGTATGCCTTAAAGTTGTCGACCCCGCGGTCGATCCAGAAATTGACCGTGGCCACAGCCTCTTCCGGGGTTTTGAGTTCGGTCATTTGGGGCGCCCAACTCCCCGGACCTTCCAGATACGGTCCAGTTACGTGCATGTGAGGGCCTGCAACCTCCCCGCGATCAATCTCGGCCTTCAGCGCAAGGTCGGTATAGGGTTCAATGCTGCCCGTCGTGCGGATTGTGGTGACTCCGCCTGCCAGATAAAGACGCGGAAAACTGATTGCCATCTCGTGGAAAATGGCGTCCCCTGCCGGATAAAACATGTGGTCGTGCATGCCCACCAGGCCCGGGATTACGCTGTAGCCATGCAGGTCGAGCACCTGCGCATCCTTGGGGATCTCGGCCGATCCCACTGCCTGAATCTTGCCTTTGACAAGAACGACGGTTTGATCGTCGCGCGCCGGCGCTCCCGTACCGTCAATCACCCGCACGTGCGTCAGGGCCACCACCGGCGCATCCACTTTGACAAATTGTTTTGCTTGTCCCCAAACACAACCGCACAACACCAGGTTTGCAATCAGATATCTGCGCATAGCCGGGAATTGTACCGGAAAGCATGGCCAGGAGTGGGCAACTGGGGAGTGGGGCAGCCGCATAAGCCTGTTAAAATCAAATCTTAGCCATTCATCTCATGGACGCCGCTTTCCTACGCAATTTTGCCATCATCGCGCACATTGACCACGGAAAATCCACGCTGGCGGACCGCCTCTTGGAACTCACCGGCTCTTTGACCGCGCGCGAGATGCAGGCCCAGGTGCTCGACTCCATGGATCTGGAACGCGAGCGCGGCATTACCATCAAGGCCCACGCCGTAAGAATGATGTACACCGCCCAGGACGGCCAGACTTACCAACTCAATTTGATCGACACACCCGGCCACGTTGATTTCTCGTATGAAGTTTCGCGCTCTCTGGCATCGTGCGAAGGCGCTCTCCTGATCGTCGACGCCTCTCAGGGCGTCGAGGCGCAGACCCTGGCGAATTCCTATCTCGCCATCAACCATGGCCTCGAAATCATTCCCGTCATCAACAAAATCGACTTGCCCAGCGCCGACATTCCCCGCACCAAAGAAATGATCGAAGGCGCAGTCGGCCTCGACGCTTCCGACGCTGTCCTCATCAGCGCCAAGACAGGTCAGGGCGTCCCCGATGTTCTCGAAGCCATCGTCAAACGCATTCCGCCTCCAAAGGGCGATCCCGAAAAGCGGCTGCAGGCGCTGATCTTCGACTCCTGGTTCGATTCCTATCGCGGGGTGATCGTGTTGGTCCGCGTCTTCCAGGGCACACTGCGTAAGGGACAAAAGATCCGCCTCATGTGGAACGGAAAGGTCCTCGACGTTGAAACGGTCGGCGTGCAGAGCCCCAAGCCGGTCGAGGTGGAGGAACTAAAGGCTGGCGAAGTTGGCTTCCTCGTCGCCAATATCAAGACCGTTTCCGACGCCAAAATCGGCGATACCATCACTGACGACACGAATCCCGCCATCGAACCTCTGCCCGGCTTCGAAGAAATCAAGCCCATGGTCTTCGCGGGACTCTACACGGTTGACGCGCATGAGCACACGCAGCTTCGCGAAGCTCTGGAGAAACTTCGCCTCAACGATTCATCATTCTTTTTCGAGCCGGAAAGTTCAGTCGCGCTGGGTTTCGGTTTCCGCTGCGGCTTTCTCGGCCTGCTCCACATGGAAATTATTCAAGAGCGCCTGGAGCGCGAGTTCAACCTCTCGCTGATCACCACCGCACCTGGAGTCCGCTACAAGATCTACAAGACCGATGGCGAAATGGTCGAAGTCGATAATCCCTCGCGCTGGCTGAACCCGAGCGAGATTGCCAAAATCGAGGAACCAGTCATCCTGGCCACCATTCTCACGCAACCGGAATACGTCGGCGGAATCCTCGCCCTGGTGGAAGAGAAGCGCGGCCGCCAAAAGACATTCGAATACGTGACTTCCAATCGCGTCATGCTCCACTACGAACTGCCGCTGAACGAAATCGTGCTCGACTTTTACGACCGCCTAAAGTCCGTCTCCCGCGGCTACGCCTCGCTCGACTACCATCTGGCCGACTACTGGGAATCGCCCATGGTCAAACTCGACATCCTGGTCGCCGGCGAGCCCGTCGACGCGCTTTCCATCATCGTCCACCGCGACTTCGCCTACGAACGCGGCAAGGCGCTCGTGTCGAAAATGCGAGAACTGATCCCCCGGCAGATGTTTGAAGTGGCGATTCAGGCTTCGATCGGCGCGAAGATCATCGCCCGCGAGACCGTCCATGCCATCCGCAAGAACGTCCTCGCCAAATGCTACGGCGGCGACATAACCCGCAAACGCAAGCTGCTGGAAAAGCAAAAAGAAGGCAAGCGCCGCATGAAACGCATCGGCCGAGTCGACATTCCCCAGGAGGCTTTCCTGGCGGTGCTCAAGGTCGGCGAAGACAGCAACTAACCAAACTAGTAGCGATTCTCCGCTCCAAATCGTAGCTGGTCTACAGAAGGACATGCCCCCGAGAATGTGCAAATCTTCCACGGAAGCCAGAAAATGATGATTTCCCGAAGACTAACCCAAACACATCTTTACAAACTGGTAACGGCTGCTATTGGTATAGCTTGGACGACAACACCACCCGTGGTTGAGACCACCGACCGGTCGACCGGATAGCCCCTTGTAAGCCGCCCCCCAGCCCTTCCACAAAGTTTTCCACAGGACAAGGGGCGACCGAAGGTCACCCTTCCTCGTCAATTCCGCCTTCCATCAGCGACTCAAATCGCGTCGAATTCTTAATGAATGCCAGCCGAACCCTACCCGTCGGCCCATTGCGCTGTTTGGCGATAATGAGTTCCGCTTTGCCCTGCAAGTCGGGATCGTCCTGCTTATAAACCTCTTCGCGGAAGATGAAAGCCACAACGTCGGCATCTTGCTCGATGGACCCAGACTCGCGGAGATCCGCCAGTTGCGGACGATGATCTCCGCCCCGGCTCTCCGGCGCGCGGCTCAACTGCGAAAGCGCAATCACCGGCACATTCAGCTCCTTGGCCAGCCCCTTTAACCCGCGCGAGATCGCCGAGACTTCCTGCGTGCGGTTCTCATAGCGCCGGCCTCCGCCCGACATCAGTTGCAGGTAATCCACGATCAGCAAATCCAGCTTGCCTTGCGACTGCTTCAGCCGCCGCGCCTTGGCGCGCATCTCGCTCAGCACGATGCCCGGAGTGTCATCAATGAAGATGGGAGCGTGGGCCAGTTCATCCATGGCTCGTACGACCTTGGTCATGTCATCGCGCCACAAAGATCCCGTCCGCATCTTGTGCGAGTCCACTCGCGCCCGGGAACACAACAGGCGCAGCAGCAACGCCTCACGCGACATTTCCAGCGAGAACATGCCCACAACTTTTTGATCTTCGATCGCCGCATTCTCTGCGATGTTCATCGCGAACGCCGTTTTGCCCATCGAGGGGCGGCCGGCAATGATCACCAGGTCCGCGCGCTGCAAGCCGCTCGTCATTTCGTCGAGATCGGTATAGTGGGTCGCGAGTCCCGTGATGCGTTGGCCCCGCTGCAGCAGCGCATCCACCGAACCGAACGACTCTTTGACAATCTCCTGCACGCCCAGAAAGCCGCGTCCGATGCGCTTTTCCGAAAGCTGCATGATGGCCGCTTCGGCATCGTTGAGGACTTCTTCGGCGAGATCGCTCTGGTCAGAAGCACGGGCAATCGCAGCGTTGGCGACGTGAATGAGTCCCCGCAACAGCGCCTTGTCGCGCACGATCTTGATGTAATGCTCGATGCTGGGCCGGTCCGGAACCCCGTCCAGCAGTCCGGAGACGTAGCCGACGTCGCCAATCGCCTCCAATTCCTTGCGCCGGTCCAGTTCCTCGACCAGCGTGATCATGTCAATCGGACGCGACGACTCCGCCAGATCGACCATGCGCGTGTAAATGCGGCGGTGCGAATCGAGCGAGAAATCTTCCGGCTTCAAATGCTCGGCGGCCTGGTTGTAGGAAAGATTGTCGAGCAGGATCGCGCCCAGAATCGAGCGCTCGGCTTCCACGTTGGCTGGCAGAGTGTGTGCGAGACTGTAATCAGTTGTCGCCAAAGTTTTCTTCTTGTGTTTGAAAATTCCGACGGAGTGCGAACGCGATACTACTCACAAATCGCCTGTGGATGGCACGCACTTGCTTCGGAAAACCGGGACTGACGATTATTTTCCCTGGCCGCATACTTGCTGAGACAATTGTAGGGGAATAAAAAGCGAATAATCAATGGAGAATTTGCAGGTGGGGATTTCTCTGCGACTCCGTGCCTCTGTGGTGGGTGTTGATCTATCCCTGTTGATCCGTGAAAATCCGTGGCGAAAAAGGTTCAGAAAATAGATGCGGCCCGAACCCAGCCAGTCCGAGCCGCACTGCTTGTGAAACGTCACCGCTTTCTCGCTGCACAAGGCAGCCAGTCGCACGAGTCGAAACCACGCCCACCAGGGGTGCTCGTTCCTTCCCGTACTCTGCGAACCATGGTTTTGAGTCTCACCCCGCCACCATGATCCGCATCGATTGCCTAAGTTGACGACTCAGTCCTTCTGGTGAGGAGGACTCCTGAGGAGGCCGCAACGCCTGGGTCAAGAAACGCGCCATGACGCGTCTCGCTACCCTCCGGCAGTTCACCCTCGAGAACCGCCGGAAACTCGCCAACTGTTCAGCAATCTGCAGCGTGAAAACGTCTCACGTAAGCACTGGCGCATACTCTGCTTGAGCGAAGAACTGCCCGCAACAGAAAAGTTGTGGTCAGTTGTGCAGAAACTGTGGAGGACAGAACTTCTTTGTGGAAAGGACTAGGAAAACCGAGAGAAATCAGCCGCAGATCACTCGCATCAAACAAGAAAATTGACCTGGCGAGCCGCACAATAGCTGCGAGGAGATGTGGGCTGACAATGCTGACGCTACCAACGATGACGGGAGAGGCTAGTAGGTACGACCGACACCTCAAATATGGCGACTCCCAGCCCTCGCTAACCCCAGCAAGACGGCGTCGCCCGGCAAAGCAAAAGCCCCGAGAGCGACTCGGGGCTTTGATAGTACTAAACGATGCCTGTCACTTTAATCGTACCAGTCGGCGCCGCCATGTCAACGAATATCTACAGATTCGAGTGACCTAAGAGGGTGAGGGAATCGAACCCTAGTGGCTGAAAAGCCACTCGAATGCGTGACAGGCATCGTCCAGTACCCACTGGCACCACCCTCCAAACGAGTGCCTGCATGCCTGTATTGTATGGCTCATCAAGCAAAGGCCGACTGCGAGTCGAACGATATTCTGGAACTTCGTTCCACTTCGGGAAGGAATACCGAGAAAAAAGGCGCGGCCGAAGCCGTGCCTTTGAAAATCCGCGTTAATCCGTGCAAATCAGCGGCGAAAATGTCTTAATCCCGAACCCCATCCATAAACGCCCGCAATTTCCGCGACCGCGATGGATGCCGCAACTTCCGCAACGCCTTGGCTTCGATCTGCCGAATACGTTCGCGAGTCACCGCAAACGACTGGCCGACTTCTTCCAGCGTATGCTCGCTGCCATCTTCCAGGCCAAAGCGCATCTTGATGACTTTCTCTTCGCGCGGCGTCAGGGTCCGCAGCACCTGCCCGGTCTGGTCTTTCAGGTTGACGTTGATCACCGCTTCCGCCGGCGAAACCACTGCGCGATCTTCGATGAAGTCGCCCAGATGCGAATCTTCTTCTTCGCCAATCGGCGTCTCCAGCGAAATCGGTTCCTGGGCGATCTTCAACACCTTGCGGACCTTCGCCACCGGAATGTCCATCCGCTTGGCGATTTCTTCCGAGGTAGGTTCGCGCCCGAGTTCCTGCACCAGCTGCCGCGACGTGCGGATCAGCTTGTTGATGGTCTCAATCATGTGGACCGGGATGCGAATCGTACGCGCTTGATCAGCAATTGCACGAGTAATCGCCTGCCGAATCCACCACGTGGCGTACGTGGAGAATTTGTAACCGCGCCGGTATTCGAATTTGTCCACGGCCTTCATCAAGCCGATGTTGCCTTCCTGAATCAAGTCCAGGAATTGCAGGCCGCGGTTGGTGTACTTCTTGGCAATCGAAACCACCAGGCGGAGGTTGGCCTCAATCAATTCCCGCTTGGCCTGCTCCGCATCCATGTCCCCCTGGATGATTTCGCGCTGTGTCCGCTTGAGTTCCTGAAAGGAAACTCCGGCTTCAACTTCAAGCTTCTCCAGTTCCGTGCGGATGGCCCGCGACTGCCGCCGATATTCCTTGCGCTGGTCTTCGCTGCGGGTGGCGTCCGCTTTCTTTTCGAGATTCTGCGACTGACGGTCGAGCGAGCGCATGGTGTCGACCGTCTTGTTGACGCGGTCGATCAGCCGCTTGCGCTCGTTGTTGGTGAAACCCAGTTTTCGGACGCACAAAGACACGGCCACAATGGCCCGCGCCAGCGCGATGCGGTAACGCCGGTAATCCTTGGGTCGCTTCTTTTGTGAAACCGACTGGAACTTCTCGATGAGCTGGGTGGCCTTCTTGTAGGCCTTAGCCAGAGCATCAATCTTCCCGGTGAATTCCTTCAGGCGGTTCTGCAGGATCTCGTCGGTGATTTCTTCTTCATCGAAGGTGACCACTTCCTTGATGGAGCGGACACTCTTCTTGAGGTCTTCGCCCAGCGCCAGCAACTCGTTGATCACGATGGGCGACCGGGAGAGTGCTTTCAATACACGGATTTGTCCGCGCTCGATCCGCTTGGCAATTTCCACTTCGCCTTCGCGCGTAAGCAGCGGCACCGTGCCCATCTCGCGCAAATACATGCGGACGGGATCGTTGGTCTTCTCAAGAGCACCGGGAGTCAGGTCAAGCTCAACGTCCTCTCCGGCCTCGTCTTCGTCAAACTTCTTGTCAAGCGCAGCCGAGGGCAACTTCGGCCCCTCGAGCACATCGATGCCTTGCGTACCAATAGTGGTCAGCAGATCGTCCAGGTCCTCAGGAGAATGCACATCGTGAGGGATGAGGTCGTTTACCTGGTCGTAAGTTAAGTAGCCCTTCTCTTTGCCGGTATCGATCAGCTTTTTAATATCGTCGTACTTGTCATCAAGAGCCAAGACGGATTGTCCTCAAGTCGTCCCCAAAGGAAGGACGCAAATAGTCGTTTTTAGCGGTGGGAATGTGAGTTGGCGGAACCTAGCGCCGACACAAACTTTCAGAGTATAGCATGAAACTATTTGAATTTCACGCACCGCTGCCCTATCTCCCTCGCCGCTAATAACTTAGATGGCAGAACTGGCATTTAAGTTTCAACCTGCAATCTACGCCGCCGGGGGAGCGGCGCCTTCCTCCATAAGACCGGCATCCATCAGCGCCCGCTTCAGGCGAATCTTCTCTTCTAGCAGGGCTTGCAGACGGCCCGGTTCCTGGCTGCGCTTGGCGGCCAATTCCTGCTGTACCCGTTCCAGTTTCCGCCGAAGGTGCATCCTCCGCAGTGCTTTGGCGGCGCCTTCCAGGCGATCCGCGGTCAGTTCCTCAGCGTCTTTCATCAGGATCGACGCCAGCAGATTGCGCTCGTGCGTCGGACAGGGGCAAAGACATCACATCGGCAGAATCAGGTGCCGCCAGCAGAGTTTCGACCAGCGATTCTGTGGCCAGTCCGTGATGCAGGGGATCATTCCGCAACACGAAATGCGCCTGCCGCGCGGGATCGAATTCTTCATCCACGCCGTCCCGCGAAGAAACGTGGGCTTCGGAAGTTTGCATCTCGCGAGCGGAGGTCAGCGCGCGGACCATTATTTTTTCCGCGTCCGTCACCTGGGATTCAACCGGCGATTTTAGTGCGGTCGCTGACCGGTTGGTGGCGGCATGCCTCAATTCCTGCCGCAGGACGGCGGAATCGATATTTAACTTTTGCGCGATCTCGCGGGTCAGTTCATCGCGCACAATCCGGCTGGGAACCTGCTGGATATGCGGCAGCAGATAGTTCACCGCTTTGACTTTGCCTTCGCCGCTGCGGACGGGGAACTGGGCGCGGGCGCGGTCGATCAGGTAGGTAAAGTAGGGCTGGGAATTTCGCAGCGCCTCGGCGTAGGCGTCTTTCCCCTTGCGGCGGATGAACAGATCAGGATCGAATCCGGTTTCGAGCGTCAGCACTTTGATCTGGAATTCCTCCTGCACCAGCAGGCCGAGCGTGCGCTCGGTGGCTTTGGCCCCGGCGGTGTCGGGATCGAAGTTCACGACGACGTTCTTGCGTGAAGCGTCCCAGCAGCCGGGCTTGGAGTTCGGTGAAAGCCGTGCCGGAACTGGCGATTACGTTGTGAAACCCCGCCGCGTAAACCGAAATGCAATCCATCTGACCTTCGACCAGGATGGCGTAGTCCAGTTTGCGCATGGCTTCTTTGGCGTGGTCGAGGTTGAACAGGACCTTCGACTTGGAATAAATCGCCGTTTCGGGCGAGTTCAGATATTTCGGGCCAGCCTTTTCGTCGGTGGCCAGGGTGCGTCCGGTGAAAGCGATCACGCGTCCGCTTTCGTTCGCGATGGGGAACATCACACGGTTGCGGAATTTGGAATACATGGAAGCAGCCGTCGAACTGGTCGTCGGTCGTCGGTCGTCGGTCGTTGGTTCTGGCTGAGAGCTGATAGCTGACGGCTGAGAGCTTTCTTTCCAGGAGAACAATCCGCTCTCCCGCAGCGTTTCCTCATCGAACTCGCCCTTGAGCCGATCTTTCAGCAGGAAGCCCGAGTCGAACGCGTATCCGATGCGGAATTCGCGGATCATTTCTTCGTTCAGGCCGCGTCCGGTGAGATATTCGCGGGCGCGGGCGCCTTCTGGCCGCCGCAGGCATTCCTGGAAAAAGGCGCAGGCGCGCTCCTGGATTTCGAGCAGCACGGTGCGCAGCTTGGCGTCGCGGGCCTCCGCCGGGCTGCTGAATTCCATCTTCGGCAGCGCGATTCCCAGCTTCTGCGCTACTGCCCTGACCGCCTCGGGAAAAGTCACGTTCTCGATCTTCTGCACGAAGCTGAAGACATCGCCCGAAGTGCCACAGCCGAAGCAGTGAAAGAACTGCCGCGTGGCATGAACCGAAAACGACGGCGTCTTCTCGTTATGGAAAGGACAAAGCCCGGAGTAATTCTGCGCCCCGGCTTTCTTGAGCTTGACGTAGTCGCCGACGATGCGGACGATGTCCGCTTGCTGCTTAACGGTTTCCTTGAAATCGGCGGCTTCGGTCATGAGTGCAGAACGCTTCGCAGGAATTGTGAACCAGAGAGCGGCTCAAGGGAATATAGCAGGGGCGGATTGCTGTGGAGAACCTGTGGAAGACACTCCTAATCAGTTGACTTGCTTGGAAAAGCTGTCTAAACCCTTAACTCCACCACCGTAGCCCCACCTCCACCCTCATTCTGCGGCGGCTCGGTCACCGACTCCACGTGCGGATGCTTCTGCAAATACTGGCGCAGGGCTTTGCGCAGAATGCCCATGCCGCTCCCGTGAACCACCCGCACTCGCGGCAATCCGGCCAGGAACGCGCGATCGACGAACTTTTCGACTTCGCGGGTGGCGTCATCCACGTTGTGGCCGATCACGTTTATTTCCGAGGGAACACTCTGGTTCTCACTCTCCAGAGATACCGAAACGCCCCGCGCCCGCGCTGCCTTCACCGGGGACTCCGCCGCCCGCGCCAGCACTTCGGCAATGTCCTCGCGGGCCACCTTCATTTTCATGGATCCGACTTCGACTTCGAAGTGATTGTCGTCAATGCGGCGCGCTACCACCGCGGGCCGTCCCATGGATTTCAACTTGACGGTGTCGCCTTCGGAGACGTGTTTGACCAGTTGCGGCGTGGCGTTGGGATCGTCGCGGTCGGCGCCGCTGGTGTGGGCAACGATGGTGGAGTCGAACTGCTCGCGGAATTCACGACGCAACTTGGCAATTCGCCGCTCGGCTTCTTTTGAGACTTTCTGAGCAGCGGCGCGGTCCTGAATGGCGTTGACCGACTCGCGCGCGTGATACTCGAAATCGCGCAGCAGGCTTTCCAGCTTTTGCTCCATCTCTTTTATTTTGGTCTGCTGTTCTTTCTTGCCCTCGACGGCGAGACGCGAGATTTCGCGTTCCAGTTCCTGCTCGCGGCCTCGCAAGCGCAAGCGTTCGGCTTCGGCCTCGCGCAACTCGGCGTGCAGTTTGTCGAGGAATTGTCCAACATCGCGCGCCTGTGATCCCAGCTTCGCCCGGGCGGCTTCGATGATGGACGAATTCAGCCCCAGGCGTTGTGCGATGTTGATTCCCGCCGAAGCACCGGGGACGCCGATCTTCAATTCGTAAGTCGGTTGTAGCGTGGCCTCGTCGAAGCCGACCGATGCATTGAGCACTCCCGTGGAATTGGCTCCGAAGACTTTCAGCGAAGTGTGGTGCGTGGAAATAATGGCGATGCATCCGACGCCGCGGAAATGCTCGGCGATAGCCACGGCCAGGGCCGCGCCCTCTTCCGGATCAGTCGCTGAGCCCAGTTCATCCAGCAGCACCAACGAACTTGCCGTAGCGGTGTGCGAGATGAAGTCAATGTTGGTTACATGAGCGGAGAACGTCGAAAGATTCTGCTCGATGGATTGATAATCACCAATATCGGCCAGCACCGCGTCAAACAGAGGCAACACGGCGCGGTCGGCGGGTACCGGAATGCCGGATTGCGCCATCAAAGCCAGCAGTCCCACGGTCTTAAGGGCCACCGTTTTGCCACCAGTATTGGGGCCGGTAATGACCAGTTCCCGCTTGTCATTTTCCAGTTCAAGGGTCGTGGGGACAAGCCGCCCGCCCTTGGCGCGGAGGTTCCGTTCGAGCAACGGATGCCGGGCTTTCTGGAGCAGCAGGCTATGATCTCCGCCCAACTCCACCGCCACGCAGTTGTAATCCTCGGCGAAGCGGGCCTTGGCGAACTGTAGTTCAAGCTCAGCCAACACTTCCGACGCCGCCCGAATGTCCGCCGCCTGCTCACCAATACGCCGCGTCATTTCTAACAGAATGCGGTGAATCTCGGCTTGTTCTTCATCCAGCAGGCGGACCAGTTCGTTGTTTTGCTCGATCGTTTCCAGTGGCTCGACAAAAACCGTCTGCCCGCTGGAACTGGTGCCATGGACTACGCCCTGAACACGCCGCTTCTGCTCCACCTTTACGGGAATTACAAAACGCTCGCCGCGGATGGTGATCAGTTCGTCCTGCACTGTGCCGCCTTCGGCCAGCCTCCGCAAATACCCACGCAGTGATTCTTGAATCTGACGGCGCTGCTTTTCCATCTCACGCCGAATGCGCGCGAGTTCAGGAGAAGCCTTGTCGTCGAGCGTGCCATCGGGGAGAATCTTGTTGCGGAAGGCACGCAGGAAGTCGGCGAAATTCGCGATGCCCGAAGAAAGTTGAGCTATGGCCTTCCATTCAAGCCTCATCGCGGCCGGCGGGCTCAAGGAAATCTCCCGCCATTCCGACGAGCGTTCCACCAGGGCAACGACGTCCCGGATTTCGGTGGTCTCAAGCGCTGCCCCGGTGATCCGTGATTTTTCCAGATGGGTGCTGACCTCGAGCAAGCTGGAGAAATCGAAGCCCCCGCCCACCCGGCGAAATTCGCGAACTTCGGTGGTGAGCTGTTGTTGGTTCTGAATCCAGTCGCGGTCGTTCGATGGCGCCAGTGCGGTAATCGCCTTCTGGCCTAGCGGCGAAGACATGTAGCCGCGCAGTAGTTCACGCAGGGAGTCAAATTCCAGCACGCGGGCGCTGGCGTGGGGAATCGGCTGCGAGGGCATAAGAAATTAATGTTACAGGAAACAGGGAAGACGCTTGCTTTGGCGTGCCCGAGTCAATTTGTTGCGGTGAAAGATCGCCGAGCGCTCTTCATCTTGTTGGCTGACAGGTCGGACTGAGCAACCGGCAGTCGAAGCACGAAGACCGCGCCGCCTTGCGGCCGATTGTGACAGGTGATCTGGCCACCATGGTCTTGCACAACACCGTAGGTGGCGCTCAGGCCAAGCCCAGTACCCTTGCCGACAGATTTGGTGGTGTAGAAAGGATCAAACACGCGCTCCGGTTCCAGAATTCCAGATCCAGAGTCGGAGAAGTCCAGCACCACCTCGTTACCTACGCATTTTGAGGTCACCCATAAGGCCCCGCCACCGGTTCCCTGCAGCGCGTCCATGGCATTGCCAAGGATCTCCAGAAAACATTGCAGAAGCTGGTTCGGATTGCCCCAAATGCGGGGCAGGGCAGGCGCAATCGTGCTGTGCACGCGAATGCCGGTAGTCTCCATTTGCAGCATCTTCATCTGCAACGCGCGCTCCAGCAATGGGCCAACCTCTGTCAGGGTCTTCTCTGCCGGCGTCTGCTGGGCAAAACTCAACAGGCCGGAGATCAGGTCGCGGGTCCGCCGGGCCTGCTGCCCGATCTTGTTGGCCATGGCCACCTGGGCCGGATCCAGGCCCTGGTTCTCCGCCAGTAGTTCTGAATATCCCAGAATTGCGGCGACTGGGTTGTTGATCTCGTGGGCCGCTCCGGAGACGAGTTGTCCGAGCGAAGCCAATTTCTCTTTCTGCACCAGTTGGGTCTGCAGACGTTTGAGATTTTCCAGGCTCTGGCGAGACTCCTCCAACAGCCTCATCAATTCGCGATCCAGCAAATACTGCCGCAGAAAGACGAAACCGCCCATGACGAGCATGGCAGAAAGCGTTACCAGGAGCCGAAAATGGCGTATCGCAGGCGGGGATGGATCTACAAACTGGGACCAGAAGCCCATCACCGGCAAGGAGAGAATCGCCAACATCGCCAGTCGCGGCGAGAACCACAGCCATTTGCCGCTGGGCGACGTGTTTGACTCCGGAACTGGTTTCAAACCGCGCGCCATCAACGCGGCGAAGATTAACCAACACATTGCGGTTACCAGGGGAATGTCATACCAACTCCCGGTGTAATACCGGCCGCGCGTAATGGCTGCGTTGATTTCCTCTGAACTCCAGGTGTATAAGCCAGCGGCAATGAACAGATTCCAATAGACCCGCTTCCAAGCACCCTGAACATTTGTGGTCAACAAACCCAGCACCGTCAGCAGGACCAGGTTTTCGAAGAGGTACAGCAGATCGTAGTTCTGGTTATAGGCTGGGGAATTCAACCTGACATACTGGTCGGGAAAAACGGTGAAGGCATACAGGAACACCCACCAGATCAAAAGCATTAGAAAATTCAGGGTGCTGAAGTAGAGTTTGTTTTCCCCCTGCGGTCGGTGCGGGCGCAGGGCCACCGCCGCCATGAAGGGAACGATATGAATGAAGAGAATGACATCCGCGAAGAAAGGCTCCGGCACTGCCCGCCGGCGAAACACTTCAAAGACAGTCCATGCTCCCAGGCTGGTTGCCCATAAGCAGCAACCTGCAGCCATCAAAAGCCAGAAAGCGCGGGCTTGTCCGTGGCTGGACAGAGCGTTCGATGCCATTAACCCGGTGGCAAATGCGACCAGGAGGAACTGGGTTACGTCTCCAAAATCAGTCAGAGAGTGGCTACCCGGGGAGTGGATTGCGCTCACAACGTAGGCGAGGATGAGACCGGCCGTGAACACCACCCATAGGTGCTTCTTCCAAGTCATGGCTTTGCAATATTCTATGAGGCGGCTGCCACCACCGACTGTCTCCTGCGAAACATACGGTTACGTTGGTACCGTTATCTTACTCTTGAGCATGGCCACACTCAGGAACACGCGAGGCTCGGGTTAGCTGCGTCTGCTAGAATCGGGCCATGCAAGACCAGCGATTCTGCTGGTGGGGAATTACCTTATGGCGTTTCCTGTAACTCGCCTTCGCCGCCTTCGCCAGAGCGAGTCGTTGCGCGCCATGGTGCGTGAAACCCAGCTTTCGCCGGCTTCTTTCGTCTATCCCATGTTTGTTTGTCCCGGAGAAGGCGTGCGCAAAGAAGTGCGGTCCATGCCGGGAGTCTTCAATCTCTCCGTGGACGAGGCCGTCAAGGAAGCGCGCCAGACGCACGCCTTGGGGGTGCCGGCGATCATTCTGTTTGGCTTACCGGACAAGAAAGACGAAGTAGCCACCGGCGCCTGGGCGGAAGATGGAATCGTGCAACAGGCGGCGCGTGCGATCAAGAGCGAGGTGCGCGACCTGATCATCATGGGCGATGTCTGCCTGTGCGAATACATGTCGCACGGACATTGTGGGGTGGTTCGCGCTGCTCATCCGCAGTCGCTGGGCGCAGCAGTGGCGACACCGCCAGCGATTGCTGACTACGAAATCGTGAACGATGCCACACTGGAGATATTGGCGCGAACGTCGGTTTCGCTTGCCCGCGCCGGAGTGGATGTCATTGCACCTTCCGACATGATGGACGGGCGGGTGGGCGCAATTCGCAAGTCGCTGGATCAGGCAGGCCTGATCAACACGCCGATTCTTTCCTACGCCGCCAAGTTTGCCTCCGGCTTCTATGGGCCATTTCGTGAAGCCGCCGATTCCGCCCCGCAGTTCGGCGACCGGCGCTCTTATCAAATGGATGGAGCGAACCTGCGGGAAGCCATGCGAGAGATTGAACTCGACATCGAAGAAGGCGCCGACATGATCATGGTGAAGCCGGCCATGCCCTATCTCGATGTGATCGCCGCCGCGCGCGAACGCTTTGACTTGCCGCTAGCCGCCTATCAGGTTTCCGGCGAATACGCCATGATCGAAGCCGCCGCCCGCAACAATTGGATTGATCGTGATCGCGTGATGATGGAGTCGCTTCAGTCGATCCGGCGGGCCGGGGCTGGCATTATCCTTACTTACTACGCCAAGGAAGCCGCGAAGCTGCTGGCCTGAGTCTCGAGTCGTCGTCAGCGCGCGGCGAGCGGCAGATCCTGCTTCAGCGCCCATACCAGCGCAATCACCCAACCAATCGCGGTCCAACCCAGGAAGAAGTTCAGAATCAGGATTGAGGTTGCATCGCGTTTACTGCGAGCGAAAGCGATAATTGCGGGAATGAAGTACATCACGAACCCAAAACCGAAAATCGGGAAGAAGAATAGCGCCAATAGATGCATAGGATGGCCTCCTTCTGAGAACAGTCTAGCACCGCAAGGCGCGCCGGGAGCACTCGTTGACGCTAGGTACCCACGGTTCCTGAATCCTCATGTCATGGCGTAGAATCAGCTATTTGTAGAGTCATCTTTATTCTCATTCTTGTTTAGGGAGCATTGCTTTGCCTGAAACCATCTATGACATTGCCATCATTGGCAGCGGTCCGGCGGGATATACCGCTGCTATTCGTGCCGGGCAGTATGGTCTGAAAACTGCGCTCATTGAAAAAGACGGATTTCTCGGCGGCACCTGTTTGCACGTTGGCTGCATTCCCACCAAGGCTCTGCTGTTCAACGCCGAGTTGTGGGACCACCTGAAAGAAGCCAAAGAATTTGGTATCGAAGGTGTCGACGCACGCAAGTTGAACTGGACGGCCATCCAGGACCGCAAAGCGAGGATCGTCACCAAACACACCAAAGGTCTCGAGTTCCTCATGAAGAAGAACAAGGTGGAGACAATCAAGGGCTACGGCAAGCTCACCGGCCCGGCGCAAAACGGCATTCTCACGGTTGAAGTCGGCAATGACGGCAAGGCCACACAGCTAAAAACCAAGAATGTCATTCTGG
>CAVTHF010000019.1:0-8293 GCA_963734415.1 uncultured Acidobacteriota bacterium
TGGTGACCGTGTACCTCCACGGATTACCGACCTCCCGCCGCTGGGAGTTCAAATCGGGATGGAGCACTATCTCTCGCCGCTTTGCTGGGGTGCACCGGGATCCTGATTCACAGTTTCGTGGATTTCAACCTCCAGATCCCGGCAAACGCCGCCTGGTTCTATGTGCTTTGCGCATTAGCCGCTTCCGAGCTTTCACCTTCGCCATCCCGCTCCAGGCAGGCTCGGCCGGAGGAACTTGAGGAGCTCGCTCAGCCTTGATCGAAAAAGCTTCGTCGGCATCTTACTTCAACCCGAACTTCAACCCGAAGCGTCCTCTCCGAGGCGTTCCCGATCAAGGCTAGCGACCAACCGACTGGAATCAGCGAAGTGCGATGACATGTACACCTCAGCTTCTGGTTTCCGCCCCCGTGAGTTTGACGGCAGATCTTGCAAAACGTCGGCGGCTCTGTGTTGTCCACATGGTGCCGCACCGGTTTGAATGTCCTCATATACACAAACATTCCGGCAATATCCTCGTCCGTCATCCCTCGGTAGGTGTGCCAAGGCATGATCTGGTTGAGCTTCCTTGCCCTGACAAATCCCGTGCGGATCACCTGAGTAAACATGGTTTGGTCGTAGTAAGAAATCCCCGATGGGTCGGGAGTGATATTCGCGCTCGCCACGCGGCCCCAGGGTCCATCAAGAATGAACCCGCCGGCAAAGTCCATGCCCGGCAGCGGTTGCCCATGTGCGTCCTGCGGCGTGTGGCAATCCGCGCATCCAGCGATTGTCACCAGGTATTTCCCGCGCTTTTCGGGAGTCGAAACATCGGGTTCGGGCACTGGCGCGCCCAGTGGCTGCGGCACGTTGCGGATCAAGTATTTTACTGGGAAAATCAGGTCGGTCGTCGGCTGCTGCTTGCGCACCGGCGACAGCGACCGCAGGTACACGATGATCGACGCCAGGTCTTCGTCGGACATAACCCGGAAATCCGGATACGGCATGAACGGAAACAGCGCGCGCCCATCGTGGCCGACGCCCTCGCGGATGGCACGCGCCAGTTGATCGTCGCTCCAGTTTCCCGCGCCCGTTTCCGGATCCGGGGTGATATTCGGGCATATACTTTCCAGGAAACCCTTGAGGGTGTTCATGTCCTGGCCGGCGCCGAGCGTGTTGGCAGCAGGGCGCTCGTGCGCTGTCCAATCGTGCTCTGCATGGCAACCCATGCAGTCAGTTACGTTCCGGACCAGGTACTCGCCCCGCGCCAGGCGTGCCGGCGTGCTTTCGAATTTCCGCGCCGTGAGAGCTCGCGTCCGTGGCCCGATGAATGGACGCCATCCGATGGTAAACGTGATCCCCGCGGCCAAAACGAGCACGAGCACGGCGAACACCAAACCCAGCGTCTTTCTAAGTCTTGTTCATCTTAAAGAGCCACCTGCGGGCGGAGCCGGCGTCAGGCCGTGGCGGCGCATGATCTCCATCATCTTTGCCCGGTCCGGCGGACCACCGGCGGCGGCCTTGACCACCTCGGCCGCTTCGCGGAAAAACTGCGGGCCGATTGCGGCGGGTGTGACCACGCACAGCCCCTTCACGTCTTCGGTGCCGTTGTTGTCGAACCGGTGAACGGCGCCCCGCGGAATGCAGAGCGCCTGCCCCGGCCCCACGTCGATCAGCTTGCCGTCCACGGTCCACGTCAACACGCCGTCGATGCCGTAGACCGTCTCTTCGTAGTGGTCGTGGCTGTGCGCCGGCGCCATCAGGCGCTGTCCGGCGGGGATAACGACCTCAAAGACCGCGACCGTGCCGGCCGAGTTCTCACCGGTGACGAGGAAGCGCACCTCGAGCGGCCCCAGGCGGATCGTTTCGTCGGCAGGATTGACGCTAGATCGGCAATGGCTGAGTGACATGAAGACCTCCTTTTCGCAGTTCTTCCCTTCTTCGCGGGCTCCGCTACGCCGGGGGAAGGAGCTCCAGTCCGTACCTCGGGGCAGCCGCGAGCGCCCGGGCGATCAACTCTTTGCTCTGGCAGGCGGCGGCGTCGCGGAATCGATCCGTCGCAGGCTCGAACACTTCAGCAAAAAAGCCCTCAAGGCCCGCCGGCGTGGTAAGTACCAGCGCCTTCGCGCAGCCGTCGCCGGTGTTCTTGAACGAATGAGCGATTCCACGGGGAAGGAAAGCAAAATCTCCAGCCGATGCAGTGATTGTATCCCCGCCCACTTGAATCGTCAGCGTGCCTTCGAGCATGTGGAACGATTCGTCCTCGCGGTGGTGGATGTGCGGCGGCGTGCCTCCGCCCGGCGCAACGGAAATCTCCGCCATAAAGAACGCGCCGCCCGTCTCCTCGCCGGTGATGAGAAACGTCATCAGCTCGCCGGGGCCCCAGTAGGCCGCGCCGGTTCCTGCGGGCACGTGCTTCACCTGGTTTTGCTGCGGCCGGCGGCTCTCGTGGCGCCGGCCGCTGCATGGTTTGCTGTGAATCTTCCGATACGGTCTCGTCAGAGGAATGGTCGAGCAGGTCAATGGTTTGTGGTGTCATTTGCTTCTCCTTTGTGGTAAACTATGTTTACCGCTGGAATTATGGTAAACATAGTTTACGGAGAGTGTCAATGACTTTTTTGCAGGAAAATTCACCGGTCAAAACCAGAGATATGCTCATCGGCGCGCTGCTGCGCGTTCCGGCCGAGGCCATTCACCGCCGCATCATCCAGCGATCTGAATGCGGCGGGCTTTAAGGAGCTCAGCCTGCCGCACATGGCGCTGCTTCCGGTTTCCGGGCCCGGATGGGGTTCGCCCCGGCGTTCTCGCCGAGCGCGCCGGCATGAGCAAGCAGGCCATGAACCGGCTGCTGGGCAGCCTGGAGGATCTCGGATATCTGGTCCGGTCCGACGCGCCGGATGAGGGCCGCGCACGAATTGTCCGCTTTACGAAGCGCGGACACGCCGCGTACGCAAAGGCTCTGGAGGTGCTCCGCGATATCGAGCGCGAATGGCGCGCCGAGCTTGGGCCGAAGGATTTCGCTCAACTCAAGGAACTGCTTTTTCGCGTCTGGGAGAGCCCGTTGGTCCGTTAGCCGTCCGCTTTCGCGGCCATGCGATGAGTGCAGAAGTCCTGGATCACGGGCAACCCTTCCCTAATCTTGTAATGGAAGGTTTGCGGACCAGGACTAAGCCGCTGGTGCGGCCGACGCTTGGCCCCAAAACGGTGCCCCGAGGCGTTTCCGATCAAGGTTAGCGACCGTAGCGACAATCCGGAGGTTGGCCCCTACTGTGGTTTGCGTTTCAGCGGCTTGCCAATCGCGAGCAGGAAAATGGCACTCTTGTCTGTCGCGTGCGGTGAAAAGAAGTTAATTACATCATCGTCGAAGAACGTCAGCCCGGTCGCACCCAGGTGCTGGGCATACGCGGCCAGGTAGATCCTGCCTCCGATGGCACCCGCTTCGAGCTGGACGGCCCGGTAGCCGCGGTTCCCGTATCGCTCCAGTATGCGTTTCAAATCGGCGAGAAAGAAGATATCCACGCAAGCGTCCGCCGGCAGATCCTGCTCCAGACCAAGATGATGGGCCTCGGCGCGGAATTCCCCCTCCTTCAAAAGCTCCAGTGTGCTCTGCACACGCCCGAAGAAGTATGCGCCCGGCTTGAGCCCCTGCACTGAATGCACGATCAGGTAAAGATCGTTTAGCTGCGCGCCGGGCGGCTCAAGGAAGTCGGCTGGAAGTCCTCGCGTGGCGCAGTCGAGAATGGTAGAAAGTTGTGCCAGTGTAATGGATGCCGCCCTGTCGAACGTTCGGGTAGAGCCGCGGCGCAGGATTACCTGCTCGGTCGTGTCCTTCGGTTGTTCTTCTTCCGGCAGGCGCGGGAGGCGAACTGCCTCGCCCGCCAGAGCGGAGGATAGAAGGACTGGTGGCTTGGCGCGCCACTGATTTACTTCCTCTACAGACTCAAGCGACGACGCGTCGTGCATCTCAAGCATGGCGGGATATTCGACTTCGTGCTGTGAAAGCGGGATTGTCTCCAAGCCAAGCTCCGGAGCCTCTCTCGGTGCCGGCAGCGAACTCTCCGATGTGCGCCCGATCGGTACGAGGCACAAGGAAACCTCACGCCGCGTATCCAGATCAAGCAGGCGGTTCACCTCGGCGTCCACGAACCCGAGCACGATCTCGGCCGGCAGCCCCGAAGCCGCAGACACGGCCAGCATATTTGCCAGCATGGTGCCGTTGTCCCAACCGAAATGGCGATAGGTGCGCGCCTGGTACTTCCAGGCGTTCCGCCAGTACGTTCCGGTGCAGATGATCGTCGCGGGCGCGTGGGCCACCGCGGGTTCCATCGCCGTCGCCTGAGCCAGGTTTCCGCGAAAATCACCTTTTCGCAAAAGCCGTAGCGATACATCCGCCGGATCGTAGTGATACACGCCGGCATCCAAACCCGGGAGATCGCTACTCACGACGTACAGTTCGATCTCGTAGAGAGCGCCGGTGCAAGCTGCGGCGCGAAAGTAGATTTCTCCACCTGGATATGCACGCTGTTTGGTAATCCCTGCCGAGAAATAGAGGAGGCGCGCCAGATCCTGAACGCCAGGGACCGAATCAGCCCGCGACGAAGGCACTGGTTCTGAGATTGCGGAGAGCAGGGCCACCCCTGTTTGCGGCACCTCCCGCGGCAGTGGAAGAGGCTCTATCTTTGGGTAAATTTTGAAAGGCAACGGCCGGTTCGCCCAGTCCAGGGAGTGAGGATGGTTACGAATACTCCAGTAGGAGTGCTTGCTCCCATCGTGATACTTCCAAGCGGCCTGGATTTCACGGTTGTTCATCGACTGCTACGCCAGACTAGCACCTGCCCCGACCACGGGCGCAACGAGCTTTGTGACCGCAGATTGTGCCTGGATGACGCTAGTGCTGTATCGGAAAGCGAACCGCACGACGGTTCCGTTAGCCTCGACCTCGGGAGTTCGCATCGAGCTAGCTGCGGATTCAATCCGTCAACCATGTGTTTGCTCCGACACTGACATTTCGCGAAGCCTCCCGAGAGCCTGTTTTTCTCGAGCTTTTGTGAATCACGGAATGTCTAGCTAGGAAGTGGAGGATGGATAGATGGGGCAATTGCGGGACAAGACCACCTTTATTGCTTCGGACTCACGGGTTCCCCGCTCTGGAGTAGCACCCACGTGGCTAAGCCAGCAACCGCGGCAGCGCCAACTCCGATCGCTACGGGAGAGTCCAGGATGGTGCTACCAGCAGCCGGGGGCGCCCCACCAGCCCTGCGTTTCTTTTTCTTCTTCTTCTCCGATTCGTCTTGGGGCGTCTGCTGAGATACGTCTCGAGTGGTCTCCTGACCTTGCGCCAACAACGTGGCCCCGTCGGGATCGTTGATGATCAGATCACCTTTTCGCGCCGCGATGCGAACCTTTCCGCCCAAATCTGTGACATCAAACTGCGTCCAGACACTGGCGCTGGGGGATACCGCGACGTCACCCGCGCGAGTCGCCATCAATTTCGAGGTCGATACGGTCACGCCTCCCTGCTCCAATTTGACCGCATCGCCTTCAAATTGAACCCGTGAGTCGGAAAGGACTAGGAGACTTGAGCCCGTAGCGTTGATCTTGGCAACAGAGCCCACTGCGGTCTGCACTACATCACCGGAAAAGATGGCTGACGATTTTGGGAGGTCGTAGCCATTGAGGCGGGTAACCCCATTGCTATACAGCATGGCTAGACCGGAGTCGGCGGCAAACAGCGCTGCCGGCACGATCACGAGCATGATGCAGGTCAATATCTTTCGAAGAAAGGCAGCTCGCATCACATGGGCTCCGCCATACCTGGTGGATTTAGCTTTCATCGTAATCCGAAGCTCCTTGCTCCGTCAATCGGGTTTTTCCTCTACATCGTTACTTTACTCTCAACCTTCCCCAACGAACGCAAACTCCTCTCGCGCAACCATCTAGCGAGTTCGCGTTCCGGTGCGGTCGATGAGGGGCCGTCCTGCGAAGAATTTCAGAGTGACCGGGTGCTGATGTGCTAGTCTGGGCCAAAATTACACCGCTACTATCAGCACTCGTCAGGAGGATCGATGTCTCTCAAACAGCTCATAGTTGGAGTCTTGATGACTGTCTGCACCCTCGTGACGCTTGCTCCCGCACAGAAGAACGAGAAGAACGAATTGTCGGGACTCCTTGGACGTACTTTTATCAGCGATCAAGGCATCATCGGAGGCACGTTCTTCGATAACAACGTACATTTCGGCAGCGGCCTCACCTTCGAGGCGAATTATGCTCGCCGCGTGCTAGACCTGGGTCCTGCCTCTGTCTCGCTAGAGGTTCCGTTTGTGGTCGATTGGGACGAACACTTGGCCTCCGATGCCCCGCAGATACCTAGGAGCCTTAAGTCCTATTTCGTGACTCCTTCAGCACGACTAAACATCTTTTCCAATTCTGCGGTTTCTCCGTGGGTCAGCTTCGGTGGCGGAGTTGGGCGTTTCAATGAAAGCTCCACCCTGATTTCCGGTGTGCCTAGCAAAACGGGAACCACGACTGGAGCGGTGCAAGCCGGTCTGGGATTGGATGTGAGTCTGTTCCGCAGGTTTAGCGTGAGGGGAGAAGTACGCGATTTCTGGTCGGGTGTACCCCAACTCAATGTTGACACCGGCAAGAGCCGCCAGCACAACTTTTTTGTGGCGGCCGGGGTAGTCTGGCATTTTTGAATGGGTGATGTTTCGCCTGCGCGGAACTGCTCTTTTTGCGGTGTATCGAGGAACTTTTGCACCCTCTCGGGCAGCTCGATCGCATAGGAAACAAAGCCTTTTCAGGTTCAGCAAGCCGATCCTATCGTCGACGATAGGCGCTCGCTAGCTCGCAGCATATCAGGCCTCTCGTGAAAACAGAATCCGGCAAGTCGAAGAACACGAACGCGCGTCTGATCACATCGATGTGTGCGCTCTGTCACAGCAGCCCGCACAGTCTCCGGCAATACTCTCCATAGCAAGGAGATAAAGCTTATGCCAGCAGATGTATTGGAAAGACCGGCAATAGTTGAGGACGCGCTTCGCGAGGTCTCAAGAATTGAATCCATCGTCACCGATGCGGTCGAAGATAGTGTGCGGTCGGCACGGCAAGCTATCAAGCACGGTCGTGATGCTGCCGAAGACTTGATCGAGGAGGCACAACATACGGTCAAGCAGAGGCCGTTGCAGACGATAGGTATAGCTTTCGCTGCCGGAGTCCTGGCCGGAGGCATTCTAGCCTGGATTGGATTCCGTCGTCGTTGAGCGCAAGCGCTTTGTCGGCACACCGATTCTCGTTACGTCCTCGTCGCCCTAACGGGTGTATTATGGGGCCGAAATCAAAAAGGAAACTGGGCTTCTAGGCGCTGGCCAGACAACGGGTAGTTGGCGTGCAGATTTTACCCGCTCAGGGCGAAATCCAAGAATCACGCAACACGTCCCATGAGGCTGGAGTGGAGTTCCGATACTCCTAATCATCCCAGGGTGCACCCCAGGGCATGTGGACCTCGGTAAGGAGATCGAAATGAACAATCGTATATTCGTAACGCTTCTTCTGTCCGCGCTACTTGCACTTCCGGCGTTCGCGCAGCAAACCAACTCAAATTCGAGCGCGCAGCCGGCGGCATCGGCTGATCGAACTGCTCCCGTCTCACAGAGCTTGGACACCACCGAGAGAGAACCGCTGAAGCCCATGAGCAGCAGGGACTACTGGGACGGTGACGATCCCAACATCGTAAATCTCGTCTCCCACCCAATGGCCCGCAAGTCGTATGTGCAGCGACAGATTCGGCCCATCCGGGACCGGCTTAACGAACTGGATGCGTTGACCGCAGCCAACAGCAAGATGATTAAAAACGTGGATGGCAGCGCCCAACAAGGCATTCAGCTGGTTTCCGCTAAGACCACCGAAGCCGACCAGCATGCGATCGATGCCGCCAACAAGGCGCAAGCCGCGCAACTGACTGCCACCGAAACCACGGCCCACCTTTCAAAGGCAGACCGGATGGTGGGTGCCGTCGACCAATACAAAGCCGGCACGCAAACTGAAATTCGCTTCCGGCCCGGCCAGAGCGTCCTGAGCAAGCAGGCGAAGGATGCGCTCGACGAGATGGCCGCCCCGTTGAAGGATCAGCGCAGCTACATCATCGAAGTCCGGGGCTTCGCCCCGGGTCGCGGTCAGGCCGCGATTGCCAGCTCGAAGAAGATGGCAAACGCGGTCGTACGTTACTTGGTGCTGAATCATGAGATCCCAAGCTACCGCATCTACGTAGTGGGCATGGGCAACGCGCCCGTCGCTGCCGAGAATGGAACGACGGCCAAGC
>CAVTHF010000020.1:0-39556 GCA_963734415.1 uncultured Acidobacteriota bacterium
TCAATCCTTCAAGACACACGAAGATTGACAATCCCGTGGATAAGACATCGGCTCAATGGCAGGCAAAATTTAGCCTCGGCCGTGGAAATCCAGTACTTTGGTGATAGTCCTTTTGAATTTTGGGCGAATGCCGCCTGGAGACTTAGGCGCGAAACGATGGTAGCCGGGTTAGCTTGCAAAACGCAGCAGGAACTAACCGAAACGGCTTCAGACTTCGCGGTCAGGCACTAAGGTCTGGTTCCCGGGCCCGGGCATCGGCTCCGGAGCCGGCGCGGATCCGGCTCAGTATTTGATAAATGGTGTTTCGGCCCACTCCAAGAATCTCCGCCGCCTTGGCTTTGTTCCCCTCAACACGATTCAAGACCCTCAGCAAGTGACGCTGCTGCATAGTTTCCATGCTGACCAGTTCGTCATCATCCCGCTCAATCGCCGGCGATGGCGAGCGCAGGATTTCGGGAAGGTCGGGCAGATCGAGGACGGTTCCAACACTCATGATGCAACTGCTGCTGATTACATTCTCCAATTCCCGTATGTTCCCCGGCCAGCTGTGCGATGCGAGGCAGGACTGAGCGCGGCGAGTGATTCCGGAGATTTGCTTGCCATAAAGAGACGAGTATTTTTCCAGAAAGTGCCGCTGCAGCAACGGCAGATCCTCCTTGCGGTGGGCCAGGCGTGGAACCGGAATCTCGACCACCGATAAGCGGTAGAAAAGGTCCTCGCGGAAATGTCCCTGCGCCACCATTTTGCGAAGGTCGCGATGGGTAGCCGCGATCACGCGCACATTGACTCGCATGGGGGTAGGCGACCCGACGCGCTGCACCTCCTGGTTCTGCAGCACCCGCAAAAGCTTGGCTTGTGCCGACAAAGGCAGTTCACCGACTTCATCGAGGAAAACGGTGCCGCCGTTGGCATACTCGAAGAGGCCCTGTTTGTCTTGCGTGGCACCAGTGAACGCCCCCCGCACGTAGCCAAACAACTGGCTTTCCAGCAGGGTCTCCACCAGCGCGGAGCAATTGCACACCACGAAGGGCGCGGCTGCAACCGGGCTCAGCTTGTGCAGAGTCTGGGCCACCAGTTCTTTACCGGTTCCGGTTTCGCCGGTCACGAGCACGGATCGAAAATGCGGCGCAATACGGCGGATCTTGGCAAACACTTCCAACATCAGCGGACTGCGTCCGATCATCCCCTCGAACTGATAAACTCCTGCCAGATCTTGATCCAACCGGAAGGTCTTGCGGCGGACTTCAGCTTGCTTGACGAGATTGCCCACGCACTGGCGCAACCTTTCGCCATCGACCGGCTTCGGAAGATAGTCGGTGGCGCCCTTGCGGATGGCATCGACAGCCGATTCCGTCGAATAGTGGCCTGTCATCAGGATGAAATCGATCCCCGGATCTTGAGCCAGGGCCCGCACCAGAAATTCCAGCCCGTTGATACCAGGTAATCTGAGGTCCGAGAGAATGACCCGTGGGCGGAGCTGGGGGAATCGTTCCAATGCGGACTCCGCGCTTGGCGCTGCAGATATCTGGACATCTTCCGAAGCCAGTGCCACTCGGACCATTTCAACGTCTGCCGGCGAACTGTCAACTACCAGCAACCTCAAGCGAGTATCGCTCTGATCGAACACGAAGCCTCCCCGGGATCAATTCACGATTCAATGCAGTTGAACAAGAATTTCTCTTGCGCGGGTGCGGCGGGAATGAACTTCTGTGGACGGAATCGGCCTTCTGCGCCGCGCACCGAGACGGTGCGAACCTCAGGACGCAACCAATCGAGCCCCTTGCAAGACGAGTGTGGCGTACCCATCTATCCCTGTTTCCTCCCTCCATGCTCACTGTCCATACCGGACTTGGCCAGAGACGAGATGGAAGGAAGTATCGACCCATTTTTATATTGGGGTGTAGGCCCAATTTTGTCCATAGTCCGGAGTAATTTTTTTGGCAACTTGGTAAACAAAAGTCACCGACCGTAAAGTTTTCTATATTTGTTGTCAGACGCCAAGCCTTGGTACGGTGGCTGACCTTCCCCCCTCATGCCAGTAGCTAGATGGTGATGTGTTCTGGTCTGATCTCCCGGCCCTGCCCGACCAGAATGCTGGCCCTTTCGATAACATTTCGCAATTCGCGGACATTGCCCGGCCAGGTGTGCTGCAATAACAGAGCCACAGCTCCAGGGCTGAGGGCGACGTTGTGCGGGCAAAACTTGGCGAGGAAGCTTTGGGTCAACAGGGGGAGATCCTCCATGCGCTCCCGCAGCGGACTCAGTTCGATGGGGAATATGGAAAGCCGGTAAAACAGGTCTTCCCGGAAACCGTGCTCTTGCACCAACCGGCGGAGATTTGCGTTGGTGGCCCCAATCACGCGAACGTCGACGCGAAAGGTATCGGTGCTGCCCAGCCTCTGGACCTCTCCCTGTTCGAGAAATCGCAAGAGTTTCGACTGCAAGCCTAAGGGCAGATCGCCGATTTCGTCGAGGAAGAGCGTGCCACCCTGCGCAGCGTGGATGCGCCCGATCTTCGACTGAACCGCGCCAGTAAAGGCTCCTTTGACGAATCCGAAGAGTTCGGCTTCAAGTAGCGCTTCTGGAATCGCTGCACAATTGATGATGACAAACGGTTTGAATCGCCGGCCGCTCAGCTGATGGACAGCTCGCGCCACCACATCCTTGCCGGTACCGCTTTCTCCCGTGATCAACACCGTGGTGTCGCGCGGAGCAACCAGTCGAACTACAGATGTTAAGCGTTGCACCGACGGAGCCACACCGATGAACCCGGGCAGACTGCCCTGAAGGGAATCTGCTTCTGTAGATACTCCTGTCGCGGCTGTATTGCCAATCCGGAGGGGTACCCCTCGCTCGATTCTTCTTACGATCTCGAAACCTATCGAGTTAGGCGAGGGAGTAGCCATGATCGGCTGTCCGGTCTGTGGGTTCACCGGAATCACGGTTACATAAGGATACTGCGCCTGAACAATGGCCCGGAACTCATCCACTTTGAGATCCGGCAAATTTGGATCCATCAGCACCATCGACACTACTCCCGCGTCGATCTTCTCGAGCGCGGCGGCGCCGCTGGCCGCGTCGCCCAGAGTCCACTGATCGGATTGCAGCCTTCCCATAAGTTCGCGCCGGAGTTCGTCGTTGGAACTGACCACCAGAAGACCGAAGACTTCGCTCACAACCGTGGCACCCGGGTTAAGTGGCAAAGGCGGAGAAGCTAGCAGGCTAGACATGGGCACACTCGATTCTTTGGTTTTTGTACATCTCCGGGATCTGCCGGGTCTTAGGCAAGGTGATGAAGACGGAGAAGTCGGGTTCGCCCTGCGCAACTCTTCCGCCCGCGCTCGTGATCATGGTGCGAGCCAAATGCAATGGAGTACTCATCAAGTCAAGGTCCAGTCCACTCGCGTCGTGATGCCCAAGACACGGATATTGCGCGTGGACGCGCACCAGGACATTCTGAAGATCAGCGTCGACTGCAACCTCGACCGTGCCTCCACTCTTTGTCAACCGCGGCAGGTTGGCAAGGATCAGCGCCAGGGCGGCGGAAACTCTGCCTTCGGAGGCGGTGACCAGGTCGGTGCCGTAGTCATAAGGAAGTGGACAGAACTCGCATGCAACTCCGGCAGCGGCATAGCTCTCTCTGAGGCTTGCCACGACATCTCTTGCCATGTCTGACACCGAGAAACTTGACACGTCTTGCGCTGGCTGGTGGAAGTGGAACAGCTTACGGACGAGATCAAGGCAACCCGAGATCCGTCGAGATTGTTCCATCGCCCGCTGAAGGACTCCTCTGTACTCTTCCGCCGTACTGGACGTTAGCAGGGAGAGTTCGAGCAATCCTTGAAGCACAGTCAGCGGTTGTGCCGTCTGATGCAACTCATGCGAGATTGCGCTGCTGGTTGCCGAATCGAAACCTGAGGTCATGCTAACGCTCGGTGTAGGAAGCGACATCGTTACCTTTCCTAGTCAGTAATTACGTAGCCGATGCCCCGGACAGTACGCATCAGTTTGAACTCAAAGCCTGCGTCTACTTTGTCTCTCACATACTTGACGTAGACATCGACCAGGTTTGTGCTGCCGTCGTAGGAGGTCTTCCAGACTTCCTCCATGATCATCGCCCGGGTGACAGTGCGCCTGGCGTTCATCATGAAATACTCGAGCAGGGCGAACTCCTTGGCCGTCAGTTCGATTTTTCGGCCCGCCCGCTCTACCCGGAAATCGGCACGATTCAAGACCAAATCGCCGACCTGCAGGATCCCCCCGGCGCTGTTGCGGTTGCGTCTCAGCAGAGCGCGCGACCGGGCTGTCAGCTCTTGGAAAGAGAATGGCTTGACCATGCAGTCGTCGGCACCGCCGTCAAGCGCCTGGATTCGGTCCTCCATCTGGCTGCGGGCAGTCAGCACCAGAACTGGCAAATTCGGGATGATCGGCCGCACCCGGCTCAGCAGGGAGATTCCATCGAGCTTGGGCAGGTTCAAGTCCAGAATAAGGAGGTTGTATTGGGTTGTAGACAACGCCTGGAAGGCGGATTCGCCATCGTGGGCCAGTTGCACGTCGTACTTTTGCGCCTGCAATCCCCGTTGCAGGAAGTTTGCTAAGGGGATGTCGTCCTCGGCGACGAGCAATTTGGCGACCGCCGGTTGGTGGGTCTTCGTTGGTACAGCGACGGCACTGGCTTCTGGCATCTGGTCTTCCATGGTTCTCCGTTTGGATCGGTTCACCCCTGGAGCGGTGAACCCGAGTGATGGGCTGGCCGAACGACTTTTTCCGACGCCCTGCGAGCACGGCCGGTGACAACTAACCGCGTTCGGCTTTGTCTAAACAAGTTCGACAGTGTTGTCATTCAGAATTTCACGAGACAACTCGGTCTCGGCTTCATCATTAGCAGCGCCATCTCTTAAAGCAATTAGAGGGCCTTAATGCTGTGCTCATCTATCTCTATCAATCGCCGAGCCTTCTCATTACGTGCTGAAAAATTAAACAACAGCAATGCGTTCTCGATTAGGACACATGTCATGAACTCATACGCTCGTCGTGTGCTCCACGCAGTCGAGAAGAGAAAAAAATAAGTGGTAAGCCTGGGTTAGTCTTTTTTCGCGGGATCTGTTGCGGCAGGTTGCTGGATAATCGGGGGCGCAGTTGAAGGTGGGGTGGAATTTACGCCGACGCTGGCCTCGACGTACTGGACGATCAGCGAGATTCGACGGTTTGAAGGTGCCAGCGGTTCCTTGGGAGTCCGCAGACGCTGGTCAGCGTAGCCTCTGACTTGTGCAATTTGGTCATCACGGACACCGCTCTGTTGCATAAGGCGACGGGCAGCGTTCGCGCGGTCGGTAGAGAGTTCCCAATTTCCATAGGTGGTGCTGCCAGAGTAGGGTTTGGAATCGGTATGACCCTCGACCGAAATCTTGTTGGGGAGTTTTCCGAGTTCCTGGGAGAGGAGCGACAGCAACTGCTTGCAGTCTTCATTTGGGCGAGGACTGCCCGACTCAAAGAACGTCCCGGAGGCGGATTCCAGCAATTCGATGCGCAGCCCTTCGGCGGTTACTGTCATCTCAATCTGGTTTTTCAATTTATCGAAGTCGTTCAGGCGCCGCACGGTCTTCTGCAATTGCTCCTTGAGTTTGGCCATGTCTTCTTTTGTAAGGGTAAAGTTGTCACCGGAGCCACGCTGATCGGTACCCACCATCTTGGAGGTACCCGAGGGATCCTTGAAATATCCTCCGACCGCTTCCTGGACCTGTTTACTGCTGTTCATCAGCCAGAGCACGATGAAAAGAGCCATCATCGCGGTGACGAAGTCGGCATAAGCCACTTTCCAAGCTCCGCCGTGATGGCCGCCGTGGCTAACCTTTTTCTTGACGATGATGATGGGTCGGGTTGCAGCCATGCGGTGCCCTACTTCTTACCGGCTGCGGCGGCTGCCGCCGCGGGAGCCCCGCTTCCGCCGGCTCTACAGGTCTTCTCAACCTCCTGGAAGGAGGGGCGTAAATGACCAGGAATCGCCCGGCGACCGACCTCGACCGCCATAATGGGGGCAGTTCCCTTTAAGAAAGAGACCACCAAAACTCGCAGGACCCCAAGGTAAGCCCGTTCTTCCTCGGCGGCCTTGGACATATTGGCGGCCAGCGGCCCAACCAGCCCGTAACATAAAAGGATGCCGAGGAATGTACCCACCAGAGCAGCCGCCACCTTCTTACCGATTTCTTCGGGGGGCCCTCCCAAGGCGCCCATGGTGATCACAACTCCCAACACAGCGGCCACAATCCCCAAGCCGGGCAGGGAATCGGCCATGCTACTCAGGGCGGTGATCGGTTGGCTCGCCTCGTGATGATGGACGTCCATGTCGAGTTCCATGAGCTGGTCAAGGTCAAATGGATCGGAGCCGGTGACCGCCATACGCAGGGTGTCGCAGAGAAAATCCCGGACGTGGTGATCTTTCAAGAACTTGGGATATTTGGAGAGAATAGGACTCTTATTGGGTTCTTCGACGTCACTCTCCAGAGACATCAAGCCTTCCTTGCGTGCCTTGCCCAGCAGGTCATACATCATTTTCAGGGTCTCGAGGTAGAACTGCTTGGTAATCTTTGAGCCTTTAAACACACCCAGGACCCCGGCAAGAATCTGTTTGAGGATGTGCAAGGGATTAGCGACCAGGACCGTACCGATGGCGGCTCCAGCAATAATGACCAGTTCGGCCGGTTGCAAGAGCACCTTGATGTTGCCGTGCTCCATGAGGTAGCCGGCGAGGACTGCCCCGAAAACTACGACGATTCCGATAATCGCAAACATTAGCCGTTTGCTCCCTTACTGCCCATCCCCGCCGCGTTGGCACCATTCGACTGGGCTGGGTTGTTACGCCGTAAAAGATCCACACGCTCGACCAGAGATTCCATGCTGTCCCCAGGCCAAACGTCCGTGTGTCCCACGGTCACGTGGACGAACAGCTGATCGTCCCACCACCGGACCGAAGAACAGCTCACAATCTTCTGAATGTTCTCAACTGTTTTTTCCACTTGTGCCGCGTTCCAGGCGGTCATAATCGCGAGGAACTCATTCTCTTTCCAGCGGCCTACAAATGCGCCTGGCCCCAGCACATTCTTGATGGTTCCAGCCGCGGCGCGGAGGATGAATGACGTCGCCTCACGCCCATGGGTCGCCTGAACATGCTCCAGACGATCCACGTGAATACACAGAACGCTGAAGGGAACGTGGTACTCGTTGTAAGTGGAAAGGCACTCCCGCAGATGGGATTGGGTGAATGCATGGTTGGGAACACCCGTAGCGGTATCGAGGCAACCATAGGGCGCGAGATCATCGTCGTGGGAGTCCGCAATTTGCTCGTCGAAGCTCTCAGCAGCGCCGATGACCGACCCATGATCGTCGCGAATCGGAACCACTCGCAGATGCACCGGGACTTGGTGCCCCAGTTTGTGGCGAAAATAGACGCGAGCTTCCTTGGGCCGCCCTTCGTGCATGGTTTCAGACAGGGGACAAGCCGACCCACACAGACCGCAACTCTTGCCATCGCAGTACATCAGAATGTTCTCGCGGCAGAAATGCCCGAGAACCTGGTGGCGCAAGTAGCCGGTGATTCTCTCGGCACCGTCATTCCAGAACACGATCCTGCGGTCCGTATCCACCAGATACACTCCGGTTTGTAACTTTTCCAGGACGGTGCGGAAGATCTCGGAATTCAAGAGTGCTGGCATGATGAGAATCTCTAATGCGCCGGGCTGTCCCAGGTGGTTTCCGGGCGTATCTTAATCGGCAGACACAACGCAGAACTTTAAGAACGATGGTGGATTATGCGGCGAAGCGCCGAATAAAAGTTCACTGCTCGGCCGGTTGTGCCTTTGCCACAGACGGGGAAGGTTTGGGCTCGACGGGGGTGGTTCGCGCCACGACAACCACGTCTACCCGGCGGTTGGTCTGGCGTCCTTCCTGAGTGTCATTTGAAGTGATGGGGCGATACTGCGAGTATCCCGCCGCAGAAATTTGCCGGGGATCAAAGCCGTGCTTCTCGATGAGTAGAGAGACCACCTCTGTGGCCCGTGCCGTAGATAACTCCCAGTTGGATTTGAAGCGGCCATTATGGATCGGCCGATTGTCGGTGTGGCCCTCCACTCGGATGTGAAATCCTTGCGCGTTAAGCACTTTGGCGATGCGAGTGAGGGTATCCTGCCCCCCGGTCAGAAGCGTCGCGTCGCCGCTGTTGAAGAAGCCCACTTCGCGCAGGCTCACGACCAGGCCTTCTGGTGTGACACGCATCTCAATCTCATGTTTCTGAATTTCTTCGCCCAGCGCCTGCTCCAGTTCGTGCTTGAGCTTATCCACATCGGGCGGACCAAAGCTGCCGCTGCCAGCGCCGGCCCCCTTATCATTTGCCGGAAGGACTGGCGGCGCGGGTTCAGGCAAGATCATGGGCGCCTGGTTGGCGGAACCTGCCTGGTTCGGCAGGCTGGTGTTGCCGGAGAATGCTCCCAGCTGCTGGAAGCCTCCCTGGATGGCGGCAGAGACTTGCGCGATTTTCTTGTTGTCTACCACGGCAGACGCGTAGAGCACGACGAAAAATGCGAAGAGCAGGGTGATGAAATCCGCGTAGGAAACCAACCAGCGTTCATGATTGGCATGGCCGGGCTGTTTCTTCCTGCGACTCATGGCTCTCAAGCTCCGGCTGCTTTTCCTGCCGCTTTCTCCTGCTCGGGTTGATGTTCCTGCTGGAGGTATCCGAGGAGCTTGGTCTCCAACATCCGCGGATTCATGCCTTCGAGGATGGAGACGACCCCCTCGAGAGTCATTTCTCGCAACACCTGTTCATCCCGGCTCTTGATCTTCAACTTGCCCGACGAAGGCAGGAACAGGAGGTTGGCAGAGCCGACGCCATAGATGGTGGCGACGAAGGCCACGGCGATGCCGCGGCCGACTTCGTCGATGTTCTGCAGGTGCTGCATGACCTGGATCAACCCAAGGACCGCGCCGATAATCCCGATGGTCGGGGCAAAGCCGCCGGCGGACTCAAATACCTGTGCGATCTTCTCGGAGTGTTCCGCCTGGTTGTCGAGTTCCAGTTCCATCATCTTGCGCAGTTCCTGGGGTTCGGTGCCGTCCACGGCCAGCATCAGGGTCTTTTTCAGAAAGGGGTCGGCAATGTTCTGCAACTCGGAATCGAGAGAAACGATGCCTTCTTTGCGAGCGCGTTGAGCATAGCCCACCAATTCCTGCACTAGTTTGGTAGGGTCCTCACCCCGGTCGAGGAAAACATGGATCAGGTTTTTGAACGCCTGCAAGACCACGGGAAGCGGGAACTGAACCATGACCGCGCCGATGGTTCCGCCGAACACGATCATGGCGGCGGTCGGCTGCAGTACCTGCGCGATTTTGCCTCCTTCGATCAGCAGGCCGGCTACAATGCCGCCGAGCGCCAGGAGGATTCCGAAAAATGTGCTCTTATCCACGAGAGCGGCCCCCGGTCGCAGGGTCAACAGGGTTGGCTGCGCCTGGTTGGCTCAAGGCGAGGGCAGAGTTCGGATCGGCCCCCATCGGAAGTAGCCCAGCCAGCACCGCGCGGCGAAAGGCAATGACCCTCCGCAAGACGTCGTCGGTGCTCTCCAGTACGACGATTTTCTCGCCGGTGGTCAGAGTAATGACGGTGTCGGGCGCATTCTCAATGAACTTGATCAGGTCAGAGTTGATGGTCAATGCGTGGCTGTTCAATCGGGTGAGACGTATCATGGGTAATCTTCCATCGTGCGTCGCACAGCGGTTCCAACGCCGAAAACATCAATCGGCACTTTGGGCCTAGGTTTTCGGCAGGCTGCGGACCAAACTCAGTACCTTCGTAACCGGTTCGCAGTGATCCTGTCGGCGATTGTCAACTTCTGCCGGAACTGCAGGCTGCTACAACCGATGTCTCCGGGAAATTGCTCCCGGTGATCGCGGACTTGCACCAGAACATTCCGATGCCATCAATATTGTGCATGGCATCTTCAATTTGCCGGCTTGCCCGGAACTCCATGATTGCCTGCTGGCATCCCTTCACCGCGCCAAAATCATCCACAATGACGAAGCCGCCGGGCGAGACCTTGTCGTACAAGTTGGTCAGGCCGTCCATAGTCGATTCATACATGTCTCCGTCAAGGCGAAGGACAGCCAGACGTTGAATCGGGGCCTTAGGCAAGGTTTCTGAAAACCATCCCTTCAGGAAAACCACTTGGTCATCGAGCAGACCATACTTGGCAAAATTCGCTCTGACTTCCTCAAGTGATATCGCCAGCTCCGAGTACGTGTGATGTTTGTCATTGGCATCGGCGGTGTACTTGGGGTTGGGTTGGGGAAGGCCACAGAAGGAGTCGGCCACCCACACCCGGCGATCGGCCGCCCCGTAGGCCCTGAAAATTGCTCGCGCCATGATGCAGGCTCCGCCTCGCCACACTCCGGTCTCAATGAAGTCCCCCGGAATGTGATTGGCGACGACAAATTCGGTGATTTGCCGCAGGTTCGACATGCGGAGGTTTCCGATCATGCTGTGGGCCTTCGATGGCCAATCTCTGCCGAGTTCCCTCAATTTGCCGTCGAAGACGTGTGGCGACCAATAGCCCTGATTGGGATCTTCGTAAATGGTGTTGATGATGCAGCGTTGCACTATGTCCAGATACAGGGTGCGCAATTCGGTTATTTGATCCATGGAAGTTGTTTTGCTCCGTTCGTCAAATCTGGCCACCTGATCTCGATTAAATCGCTAGAGAGCCGGTACCGCTGTCGCCGCAGTTGCTTGCATTTTGACCGAGACTGCGTTAGCGCTAAGGGCAGTGCGGTTCGGCCGCCGCAGATAGGTCGTGACTTGCTGCTTTTCTGCCTCGGTCAATAAGCGCTTGCGCAGAACCACCCGTAGCTGATCCACTGCGCGGGGATGGCGCACCAGGTCTTCGCCTTTCACTTGCTGCTTTGCCAAGGCTTGGCCCACTGGGCTTAAACCCAGATCAAATTGCGCCAGGTCAAAGCGCGCTTCGGTCCAGCCCATGTACCAGAACCAGTCCGTGTAGTAGAGCCAGCTGCGCTCGTTGAAGGCACGCACATGGGTGGGGTCTTGCCAGGCTCCCCAGGAGAGATCGTAGGGAACACTGATGCGGAACACACCGCCGACTCGGAGCAGATTCAAACACGAGGTCATGGCCAGGGTGAGGTTGGGAATGTGCTCCAGGACGTCGTTGGCGATGATCTCATCGAAGAAGTTATTTTGCAGGGCTACGGTACCGAATCGCTGCGTTTCCAGCGGCTGCCCAATCGGCAGGTCGCGGCTGAAGTCGAGGACTGCATCAGGCTCCCAATAAGGATCGAAGTCAGTGTTGAAGTGGTCCTCCCGCCAGTCCTTGCCGCTGCCCATGTTCAGTTTGCGGGGGATTTCGACGGCACTTGCCTGGGGTGTAGAGCGTGCGGATTGTTGCAGTGCGTTACTCAAAATGTCGGACTCCTTTCGTTTGGAAAACCACTGAAACCCTCTCGCCTCCAAGGCTCGGCGCTCAGCCTCATTGTGCAGAAGGGAAGTGCAACCTTCCACCAGACCCTCGTAGGGAAGGCTCCGCACGGCATCGGACAGGCCTTCTTCCACTTCCATGTCTGGTGAACACTCGGTAACCACTGCCTTGGCGTTGGCGAGAAGATATGAAACTCGGACAATTTCGAAGACTTTCGCTTCGTAAAAGTGAACGTTAAGCACGAGCTTCGAACGTGCAATCAGGTCGTCGCGATCCTTGCCGTAGACTCCGAAGGCGGTGTGGACTTTGATGCCGGCGTTCTTTAGTCCCTTGAGGATACGATTCCTGCGGTCATTGAGTGAGCCGTAGAACAAGACATCAATGTCCCGAGAGAGAGATGCCGTTATCCGGTTCAACTCAGGAACGTAGCCAATCGGCACGTGGAGAGGCGCATAGGCGCACTTGAATTGTTTCCAGTGCTTGATGTTGCGCAAGTCGTAATCCCAGATCTGGAGTCGGGCCGCCAGTTCGTAGTAGGCAGGCCTGAGTTCTGCCCCGCCTAATTGCTCCAGGTTGTAGATGACGGAACCTTGCGGGATCGCCCCCATCTGGTTTGGAGCGAGCAGGTGAGCTCCGAGGATCAAGTTGGTCGAACCGGGATCGAACGAGTTTTCTTCGATCCGGGAGTTGTGGCCGAGGCTTTGCAGTGCGGCCTGCAGGGTCTCGGCAAGTTCGCGAAACGCTTCGGTATGGAGATACCCCTGCGGCCGGATCAACGCGATCTGAAACTTACCCATGCGATTCCTAAGTGCGTCTGCTTCCCCAGTGAGCCGATCGACGCGTGCCAGCCCAGGCAATTGTGCGTCCCGATGAAGAGTTGATCCTCTACCGGCAAATCTCCTGCAATCGGACTACCTCATCCGGTTCTAATTGCGGCGTTCCTTCCAGTGCTCCAACACCTTGCTGCGATCGCTAAAGATTGCGCGCAACCACCTCTCAAGAAAAAACGCCGGCGCAGTGGCGCATGGTATGGCAAATGCAGTTCATGCCAACGGCAAATTGAAGCCATCCAGAAATTCCAATGCAGCACTAATGTTGTCCGGACAATGACCATGCCGACAGTTGGTCTTTCGATGATCGTGAAGAATGGAGCGCACACTCTGCGTCCCTGCCTGGAGAGCGTACGAGGCGTTGTAAGTCAGATCGTAATTGCGGATACCGGCTCGACCGACGACACCGTCAAGATCGCCCATGAATTCGGAGCCACGGTAATCTCGATACCGTGGGAAGATCATTTCGCCAAGGCCCGGAATGCTGCGCTGGCGCCCATGAGCACGGACTGGGTCCTGGTGCTCGATGCCGACGAGGAATTGGACCGCGACGCTCAGCAAAGCATCCCTGCCTTGCTGCAAGCTCCGGATGTCGGCGGATACGTGGTTCCCATCCGCAACTACATGGCGAGCCGGTTCAACCGCGGATGGGACCGCGTCGGCGTGCCCAATGACTACCGGCACGAGCGGGCCAAAGAAGCGCCATCGTATATCGCTCATGAGAACTGTCGCTTGTTCCGCCGCCATCCCGGGATTTACTTTGCCGGGCGCATCCACGAACTAGTCGAGAACCAGATACGATCGATGCGGATGAAGCTTCAACCCGCAAATTTCTTCATTCACCATTTCGGACAGTTGGTCGACCACGAAGCGCGCACCAGGAAAAGGGTGTTCTATCGCGACCTGATGCGCCGCAAGACCGAGGAAAATCCGGAGGATTTCGCAGCCTGGACTCAGCTCGGTCTGCACGAGTTTGAGTGCTTCAACCAGCCTGAAGAGGCGCTTCGCTGCTTTGATCGGGCTTTGGCCTTGCAGCCGGAGGCCCCGGAAGCGTGGCTGTTTCGAGGAATGGTCTATCTCAATCTCGGACGATTCGAAGAAGCTTTGGACGCCGTGGCCCACGACCTCAGGACCGGTGGCACGGCCGCCCTGCGCGAGGACATCCGAGGCGATGCTCTCCACAGCCTCGGCCGATTCAAAGAGGCGCGACTGGCGTACCGCCGTGCAGCCAAGCTCATGGGCCACAACCCCATCCTCGAAAGCAAGCTGGGCTATACCGAAGTGAAGATGGGGCAGAAGAACAGTGGTTTGGCCAAGTTGCGGCGCGCGGCCCGGGAAGTGCCGGACATTTACCCGGTCCATGACCGCCTGATGAAGGGTTGCGTAATGGCGGATAAATTGGAGGAGGCGGCAGGCACCTTGGAGAAGTACACGGCAGTCGAGGCCCATCCCAAGTTGTTCCTGCGGGCGGCAAGTATAAGGGCACAACTTCAGCAGTGGGACAAGACTCAGGATCTATTGACCCGGGGACTGCAGTTGTTTCCCCAGTCGTCGGAGCTACTGCAGGCGTCGGCAGAAGTCATGCGGAAGAAGCAGGCCATTGCGGCGACTGCTGCTGGCCAGGCCAACGGTTAGGTCTGGACTTACGGCATCGAATTATTAGAACAAAGTGAGAGGCCGGCAAACGATGGTCTCGATTGATGAAAATGTTTGAGGCTTTTGGTTCCTTTTCGGGGGTGGTTTCGAAGTGACTCTCGGCCTGACACCGGCGTAACTGAGCAGGCCAGGTAGAGAGTGCCGATTATTCATCCCGTCAACCAAACCTCCTGCTCGAACCCGCGAAACAGGACAGTAAAAGCGGCCGTGCAGGCGGAATTCGAAAAGGAGAGTTTTCATGTCAATCAGTATTTTGAACAACATTCCGTCACTGGAAGCTCAGAACGCCCTGAGCATGACCCAGGCGTCTCTGAACCAGACTTTGCAACGCTTGTCTACCGGTCAACGAATCAACTCTGGCGCGGATGATGCCGCCGGCCTGGCAATTGCCAACGGCTTGAATGCGAACATCACCGCTCTGACGCAGTCGGTCCGCAACGCGTCGGATGGCGTGGGCTTCCTGCAGGTCGCCGACGGCGCCCTGTCACAGATCACCACCCTTCTCAACCGTGCGGTCACGCTGGCCACCGAAGCTTCCACCGGTACGGTCAGCGATACGCAGCGCGCCGCCCTGGATGCCGAATTCACCTCGATCAAGAGCGAAATCGACACCATCGGTGGAAACACCACTTACAACGGCCAGGCGATTTTCGCGGCCAACACGCTCACCATCTTCATGAGCGACTCCTCGGCAGCCGGCACCACCAGCGTAACGGTGGGCATGGTGACCGTGGATTCAGGCCACCTGAATGGCGCTTCTTTGACCGCAGATGCTTTGACCACCGCAGCCGCAGCCACCGCAGCGTTGGGCGACATCAACACTGCGATCGCGGACATCGCCGGACTGCGTGGCACCCTGGGCGCCAGCTCGAACCAGCTCCAGGCGGCTACCAACGTCATGAACAACCAGATCCAGAACCTCACCAACGCTGAGAACGGGATCATGGCCGCTGACATCGGACAGGAGACTTCGAACCTGTCGAAGTACAGCATTCTGCAGCAGACCGGCATCGCCGCTTTGCAGCAGTCGAACAACATGCAGCAGAGCGTGTTGAAGCTGTTCCAATAAACCTCCAGGGGGTGGGACCAACCAGTCCCACCCTCCGGTTCTTCTTTGAAGGACGGGTGGCGGGTTAAAGGAACATCGGAGAAATATGGGAACCGTTAACTCGTCATTCAATCTAAGCGAAATCCTCGGCGCATTTTCTTCTTCTCAAGGCATCAACGTTCAGGCCGCGGTGGCTCAGGCCATTGCCGCCGAATCCGGCCCCATGATCGAATGGGAGCAGGAACAAGCCGCGCTTCAGAGCCAGACCGGGGATATCAACGTAATCGAGGGCAACATCACCACCCTGCAGAATGCGCTAAATGCTCTCAGCGACCCGGCCGGAGCGCTCATGTCAATGACCTCCGCGTCTTCAAATCCCAACATCGTAACCGCGTCCGTGGCCTCGGGCGCAGCTTCGGGGAACCACGTGGTGGTGGTGAACAACGTGGCCTCTACCGGTTCCTGGTATTCCGGCTCTGTCGCATCCAGCAGTACACCGCTTTCGGACGGTGGATTCACCCTTCAGGTGGGAGCCAACGCCCCCGTTCAAGTGACTTATGGACCGGATGGAAGTGCCGCCACTTTGGACGATTTGGCAACCTACATCAACGGCCTGGGCGCTGGCGTTACCGCGAACGTGGTCAATGATTCGACCGGATCCCGGCTTTCGATTGTGAGCAACAGTTCCGGCAGCGCGAATGACATCACCGTCAGCAATGCGACTGGGCTGGCCTTTACCCAGGCAAGTGTAGGTGCGGACGCACAGCTTACGGTGGATGGAATACCCATTGACAGCGCTTCGAATACAGTCACTGGCGTGATTCCGGGGGTGACGTTCAATCTGATCAGTGCAGCTCCGAACGTCCAAGTCAACGTTTCCACTACGCCCGATGTGAGTCAGAGTTCGCAGGCGGTTACCGATTTTGTGAATGCTTACAACGCTGTGGTCAAGAATGTGAACCAGGAGTACGCGGTTGGCGCCAACGGGGCGCAGGGACCACTGGCCGCTGATTCAACCCTCAGAATCCTTCAAGACATGATGCTAGGCTCCGTCAGTTACTCAAGTCCAGGCGCCAGCATTTCTACCCTTTCTGATCTGGGGATCACTATGAACAATGACGGCACCCTGACCGCCGATAGCGGAGCTCTGAGCAACGCCCTACAGAGTAACTTCAATGGAGTGCAGAACTTCTTTCAGGGTGCAGCATCCAACGGGTTCGCAGCATCTCTTACCACCCAGCTGAATACCATGACGGACCCGACCAACGGCGCCTTTACCGTGGATTTGCAGAGCATCACCAACGAGAACACCGACCTGCAGAACCGGATCAACGATTTCCAGACCTATCTGCAGAATCAGACAGTCTTACTCACGGCCGAGTACAACCAGGCAGATGCGCTGCTGCAGCAACTGCCCATCATCGAGCAACAGATCAATGCCGAGCTTGGCAATACCGGTAGCTCAAGCGGCTCGGGCCACTAAACATGAAGCGCACTGCGACCGAGCGGGCCTACATGACCGCCGCGGTAGAGAATGCCTCTGCAGCCGGCCTGGTGGTGATTCTCTTCGATCTACTGATCAACGATCTGAAGAATGCAATCGTTGCCATGGAGAGCGGGGACATTGAAAAACGGACCGCCGAACTGAAACACGGGTTTCTGGTCCTGCAGCAATTGCAAGAGTCAGTGGACATGGAAAACGGCGGAGAAGCGGCTGTCCATTTCTCCAGCTTCTATTCCGCGATTCGATGCAGGATGTTGGAAGCCCAGTTGAAGCAGAGCTCGGAGATTCTCTCGCGTCAAATTGAACTGCTGCTGGAGGTGCGCCAGGCTTGGCAACAGGTGTCTACCCCGAGCCCGGCCCGGCCACCTATTTCACAAGCCAAAACAAACCAGGACGAAGAGACGACCGCGAGTTGGACAGCTTGATTGCGCTGTAGGCGCAGGCCCATAGCAATCCCAGCCAGATCACTCGAATCAAATGATCATTGGAGACAGCGTTCGCTCTTCTATTTCAAGTAATCCATAAGGCTCAGCGGAAGGACTCTGGCTAACGCTGCCAGTGCGGCACTTTGTGTGACCTGGGCCTGGGACATGTCTGTGGCAGCCTTTGCCATGTCGACTCCATCGATGGCGTTCTCCTGCGACTGGAGGTTCACTTTTTCCTGCTGCAGAAAAGATTGGTTCGAGGTTAGCTGGTTGACCGCATTTCCGTAAAAGACTCGCTGCTGTGAAAGATAGTTGAGGGCCCCACCGAGTTGGGTGGTCGCCGCGCCTATGCCATTGGAGTCGTTGCTCTGCAGCGCGGTCACCAACTGTTGCAAGGCGCCAAACACATCCCCGCCACCCCCCTGAAACACCTGATCTCCCGGCAAGTTGATTTGAATGCTCTGCCCCTCGGCGATTTGCACGCTATTGGTGTTGTCGTTCCCGTTGTACGTGACACCGTCAGCCGCGGCGGAATCAAGGGTGAATGGCGTCGTCTTGGTGGCCGTCCCGGCGAAAATATAATTGCCCTGGTAAGAAACATTCCCCAGCTGCAGAATTTGGCTCTGAATGCCCTGGACCTGTTGAGCAATCGCCTGCCGGTCGGCATCCGAAAGGGCACCACTGCCGCCCTGAACACCCAGGGAAATCGCCCGATTCACGGCGGTGACGACCGAGCTCAACGTCGAGTCGGCGGTCTGAAGCAACCCTTCAACGCTGCTCGTGTTTGCTAGAAACTGGTCGTTCTGGCTCTGAAGGGCCTTGCCCTCGACCAGGGCTGCGGCCCCGGCGGGGTTGTCGGAGGGCATGTTGATCAAACGGCCGGTAGCCATTTGCTCGATCGTCGTCTGCTCCTGGCCTTGCGACTTGTACAGGTCCTGGAGAATATCCGCGGTGAAATTTGGATTTACGCGCATTGTTAAGGCACTCCTGCGCCCATGGAGAGCACGGTCTGGGTCAATTGATCGACCGTCGTCACCACCCGGGCTGCGGCTGAGAAGGCATTCTGGTAGTTCAGCAGATTCGCCGTTTCCTCGTTGATGGAGACGCCGGATAGCGCACCCAGCTGGTCGTTCAACTGGTTCAGACTGCTCGTACTGGCAGTGAGTTCGGCCTGCGCCTGGGACGCGAGGTTGCCGCTGGTGGAGACCAGGTTGGCGTAACTGTCGGTAGGAGTTTGGCCGGATGGCAAGGGTTGGCTTTCCACCGCCATGAGGTTGGCGATATTGCCATTGCTGCCGGGCGTTCCATCGGAACTGGCGGCGATCGCATTCGGGTCTGTGGTAGCCAGACTGAGGCTGGACGCCGCTCCCCCAGCAGTAAACGAGAACAGGGGCTGTCCCGCATTTCCGTTCAAGTCGAAGCCCGCTGCCTGCGCTGTGTTCATGCTGTTAGCAAAATCGCTGGCGAGAGTATTGAGTTGATTCAACATGCCGGGAATATCCTGGTCTCGCACTTGAATCGCAGCTCCCAGGCTGCCGCCCTGAATTGTGCTCGTGATGTCCTGCCCTTGAGCGAACACATCCTGCATTCCGGAAGGCCCGTTTCCCACCTGGAGCGCAAAGCTCTGATTGCCCACCACCAGAGCAGTCCCGCTTCCCGTTGTCAGGGTCAGGCCATGCTCAGTGTGGATCTCGGTCACATTGGTCAACTGGGATAACTGATTGATCAGTTGGTTTTCCTGATCCAGCAGCGCACCAGGGTCTTTGCCCAGTTGCTGCATCTGCCCCACTTGCGCGTTCAGTTTCGCGATTTGCTGCGTCAGGGAATTGATCTGGTCGACCGATTGAGAAACTGTCTGGTTTTGGCTCAACTGAATCGTGGCCAGGCTCTTCGCCGTTTGGTTGAAAGAGGTGACCAGATTCTGCGCGGCTGTGATCACGGACTGGCGCTGGGCGCCATCCGTTGGATTGGTCGAAAGCTGACTGATGCTATTGAAGAAGGCTGTCAGATTCGCACCAATCCCTTGTGTGGGATCGGAAAACAAGCCTTGCACCTGTTGTAAGGCGTTCAACTTGGTCTGTGCGCCGCTTTGTTGCGTGGTCTGCTCTTCAATAAGAAGAGATAGCATCTGATCGCGGACGCTTTGGATGCGTTGCAGGCTGACCCCGGTCCCGATCGTGAGATTTCCTGACTGGATGGGCGTTTGTTCCGTCAGGTCGACCACTTCGCGGCTGTAGCCCGGCGTGGAGGCATTGGCGATGTTGTTGGTAGTAACGTTCAGCGCTCCCTGGTCGACATCCAGAGCCTGAGCGGCAATCCACATCGCCGAGATCAACGAACCCATCGGGCTATACCTCGCAAGACAATGTCTGAGAATTTCCGGAGCAAGGCGGCTCATCGCCGTCCCCCAGGCTGCTGTAGAGTGCGGACAGCAACTGAACCGATCTCTTTGAACGCCGCACAACCCTGGCGTATACGCGATTTAGCTGCGCGAGGGTGACATAAGCTGCCTGGATCTGATCGCTGGTTTCTGAGGTCATATCAGTCCCAGCGGTGCGCCCTTTCGCGATAAGAGATGGCATCCACTTCGTGGTTGCCAGGTCGTGGCAGATGCGTTCCTGGTTTGCCACTGCAAGCTGGAGTTGGCGGAGGTCGTTATGCTCGATGGCAAGAATGGCAGCCTCAACTTCCCGGGTCAATGCTCGCACTCGCTCCAGATGCTGGCGGTCTGTGTGCTCCCGAGTTGGGTTTGATTTCGGCATCTTGGTTTACGAATGCAGCATGGCCTCCGCGATTGCACGTGGATCCAGCTCGTACTGCCCGTTGAAAACCTCTTGTTGCAAACTGCCGACCTGGTCGTGCCGCATGTCAGGCGTCTGCAATGCACGCAAGGCCAGGCTGCTGATGGTCACGGTATCCTCCGGGAAGCTGTCGCCAACTTCGCCCGACGCCGCACGCGTCTTGCCGACCGTCGCGTTTGAAGCTGCTGCCGTTTCAGTTGAGACGCCCTGTAGATCGGGTGAATTTAATCCAATTCTCATAAAAGGCCCCTTTAGCCCCTGAACGTCAGTTCATAATCGGCAGTTGCCTGAGCAAACTCCAACCGCTATCAGCCTCATGCTAAGTACTTGCCATCCTTTAGCTTACAAATGCCCTAAACCAGTCTTGCCGGGGGTAACATGAGTACCCGGATTGCCTTCTTGGCGCACGGCTTCTTTAGTTGCTCTGGACGCTTCCGTTGCCTTCAAACGCTTGCTGATCATGGAGGCAATTCCTATCCCACCAGCCTTGCTGATTGCCCCACTCAGAAACTCGCATCCAATGCTCTGGAACTGATCGTGTCCAGGATCGGTGTTCTCCGACGGCCCTGCTCCGGGCAATGTGGCGAATGATTTTTCTGCCTGCTGCAGCCACTCTCCGAGCAGGATGCTTTCAAAGTCTCTAGCGGCTTTCTCGATCTTTCCCGCGTTGCTGTTTTTCGATTCTCCCTGCAGGATCCGAAGTGCCTGCGCACTCTTAGCCTGCGTCAGATCCTGGGTTGTGACTGCAGTCGTGCCCACCGAGAATTCCGTGTTCACAGTACCTCCAACTCAGCCTGCAATCCGCCCGCGGCCTTGATCGCTTGCAGGATGGCAACAATGTCATGGGCGGTCGCACCCATGGCATGTAGGCCGTCGATTAATTCTTCGACACTCGCGCCTTCGTTTAGCGCGATGGCACGGGCCGGGCCCTCCTTGGCCTCCAGGTCGGTTTGCGGCACAACCTCAGTCTTGCCGCTCTTCGAAAACGGGGCTGGCTGCGAAACTGCAAACGTGGTCGTCACCTGAACCGTCAAATCGCCATGTAGGACCGAGACCGGGGAGAGTTTTACGTCACCGCCCATTACGATGGTCCCAGTTCGTTCGTTCATGACCACCTTGGCGGGCGGATGAACTGAGATGGCAAGATTCTGTACTCGCGAGATCAACATCGGGACCGAAGCGATCCCGGATTCCGGAACGCTGACGTCGACCCTGCGGCTGTCGACGAACGATGCCACACTCTTCCCAAAGTCTTGATTGATGGCTGCGGTCACGTCGCGCGCGGCGGTGAAATCGGGTTCGCGAAGAACGAGCGATACTGTCGTCAGATGACTCAAGTCGAACGAAGTATCCCGTTCCACGGTCCCGCCGGCGGGGACTCGACCCACAGTCACGTGATTCACCTGCTTGCCATTGGCTGCACCGCCAACCGTGTAACCCCCGAGCGTCAGCGGTCCTTGCGCCTCGGCATAAATGTCGCCATCGGAGGCGTGCATCGCCGTGAGCAAGAGCACTCCGCCTTCCAGGCTTTTGGCATCCCCAATGGAGGAAACCGTCACGTCGAAGTTGGTGCCAGGTCGAGCGAACGAAGGCAGGGAAGCGGTAACCATGACAGCTGCCACATTGCGAACTTGCACTGAGGCGGGAGTAATCTGAACTCCCATGCGCTGGAGCACATTGGCCAGGGTCTGGGTTGTGAACTGAGTCTGCTGGCTATCCCCGGTGCGCTTCAAGCCCACGACCACGCCGTAGCCGATCAGCGGATTCTCCCTGACTCCACTGATGGTAGTGAGGTCACGCACCATGACCTGACGGTTGGGTGCAGTTTCAGCCGCGCCCGGCGAAATCAGTGCGAGCGCCGCGCCCATCACGACCGCGATCCGCAATCCGAAATTCGTCGACCCTCGCCTCATTCGAAAATTCCTCGTGGTCCTACCATCCGATCAGCCAAAGCAGAGTCCGCATGATGGGATTGGGTTGCCGGATCGAGTCCGAAACAACTCCCTTGCCCTTGAGTTCAATCTCGAGGTTGGCCAGCGACGTAGAAGGAGCGGTGTTGTTCGGTCCGATATCCCCCGGTCGCAGGACTCCGCGAACCAGCATGGTCTCGTGCTGGCTATTAATGAGAACATGCCGCTCTGCTTCCACGATGAGGTTCCCGTTCGGCAGCAGGGCGATAACGCGCCCGGTTACCCGCGTGGTTAGATTAGACCCGGCGGAAGTCTCACCCTGGCCTTTGAGTTGGGTGCCCGAGTTTGCGCCGAACAGCGGATTCACGCCACCGACCTTAAGTTTTCCCGGCAGGGCAGTGATCGCGGAACTGGTCTGGAAGGTTCGCTGCGAGTTGACGTCCCCGGTTGACTGTGCCTGGGTCTGTTCCACCACCAGCAGCGTGATGGTGTCGCCCACATTGCGTGCCTTGTAATCCGTGCTCAACTCGTTGTAAGCGCCCCCAGGTACCCACAGGCTGCCCATGGTAGTTGCTGGACGAGCTAGCCCTTCTTGTTGGACACGAGTGACATAGGCTGCGCGAGTTTGCTGCGGATCTTTTTGCGTCGAGTTGGCCGTCTTAGCCAACAGCGAAGGCGGACCCGCTACAAACATGAGTTCCAACAGTAGTGCAATTGCACGCCGGATTAAGCTTCCGCTGTTCATTCCCCGTCCTGTCTCAAAGCGTGATGGCCTTCAATAGTCCCGGCCCTACGATCTCTGCCTTATAAAAGCGTTTGTGATCTGCGCTCGCGACGCGAATCTTCTGCCCGCGATGACCGCTTTGCAGGCAGATTACGGGCATGGTGATGCTAAGACCCTTATTTGCAAATGTCAGAGTCGCGGGATCGCCGGATCTCATTAAGGGGGTTTCTGCAGCTATTTCGAATTCCGGATGTTTCCCTTGGGCGTCTGCGTTGGTGCCCGCGCCCAGAACTACGTCGGGCTTGTCTGCCGTCCCTGTTCCACTGACCAGAACATAGAACGGAAGACATGCTCGACGGTCATGGCAACGCAACTCGGCTTTCAACTTGTCACCCTGCCAACGCGTGACCTTCACAACCTGCAATGGTTGATCTCGGTCCGTAGAAGTCACTTGCGAGAGAAACCTTATTTGCTGGGGTGTGATCTTCCAGCCCGCTTCGCTCATCGCGCTGGCGACCCGCTGTGGCGAAATCGCAGCTCTCTTCTGGGTTTGACCCACTGCCGTAGGGACCATGGTTCCCAGTAGCAGCGTCAAACAAACGATCCCGGCATTTCTTTGTACGGTCATTCGTTGATCAATCAGCGGCCGATTTGTGCCAGATCCTGAAGCATCTGGTCCGCCGAGGTGACAACTCGCGAATTGGATTCGTAGGCGCGCTGTGCCACGATCAACTGCACGAACTCGGACACGATGTCCACATTCGACTGTTCCAGCATGCCCTGCTGAAGTGTGCCCAATCCCTCCGCAGCTCCTGGCGCCCCGATAATGGGATCACCCGACGCAGTTGTCGCCAGATACAAGCTATTTCCGACGCTGTTCAGCCCGCCGGGGTTAGGAAACATGGCGAGCTGGATGTTGCCCACCTGCTGCGCTGCGGTCTGTCCCGCCTCAGTAACTGAGACCGTGCCGTCGGAACCCACGGTGATGGTGGTTGCGTTGGCCGGAATTGTGATACTCGGCTGCAGCGGATTACCGTCCGAAGTGACCATATTTCCCTGAGCATCCAGGTGGAATTGTCCTGAGCGGGTGTAGGCAATCGTGCCGTCCGGCAGGGTCACCTGAAAGAAACCGAGACCTTGAATCGCGAGATCCAGAGGGTTGCCGGTGGAGCTGAAGTTTCCCTGAGTCTGAATAACCTCTGAGGCGCGCGGCATGGTTCCCAGCCCCACTTGAAGCCCAGCGGCCACGGTGGTTTGCTGGGTCGCAGCCGCGCCTGGCATGACCACGTTCTGATAAACGAGATCGGAAAATTGCAGCCGGCGGCCATAGAAACCCGCAGTGCTGGCGTTGGCCAGGTTGTTGGCGATGTTGTCGAGGTTCAATTGCTGAGCCACCATCCCGCTGGCGGCGGTGTAGAGCGCACGAAGCATGACGTTCCCCTTTAGGTGCCCGGTGTGATTCGCGGCAAATCCTGGGCCGCGATTTGGTTCATATCGGTATGAAACATGGTCAAAGCTCGCTGCATCAGTTCGGCGTACCTTTGCAGAGTGATCAGCTCTACCGCGCTTGCGACTGGGTTGACATTGGACGATTCCAGATTCCCCTGCTGAATACTCGCTGCGTTTGCAGCCACGTCACTTTTTGGCGGCGCGGAATAATAGCTCGTTCCGACACTGGTGAGGTTGGTTCCGGCGGGGAAGTCGACAATCTTGAGTTTTCCCGCCACCGCTCCGTTGACGGAGATGGTGCCGTCACTGCTAACCGAGACCGGCCCACCGACGATGTCGATAGGGCCAGCGTCGCCCATCACGGGATCTCCCTCCGCGGTTACCAGCTTTCCTTTCGGAGACACCTGAAAATTTCCGTTACGAGTGAAAACCTGGCCGGCCGCAGTTTGGGCCACAAAGAACCCTGGCCCCTGAATCGCGAGGTCGAGGTCGTTGCCAGTTTTTTCCAGGCTGCCTTGAGTGAGATCGAGTTGGCTGCCACCCAGGACCGAGTAGTTGTTGACGGCCTGATTCAGCCCGGACATCGGAAGGACCGACGAGCTGGCCAGCAAAGAGCGAAACACCTCATGCTGAGCGCGAAAACCGGGTGTGCTGACGTTAGCGATGTTGTTGGCAACCAAGTCGAGCGCCTGGCTCCGTCCCATGAGGGCGGTACATGCCGCGTAGAAACCACTGTCCATGGCAAAGAGCAAAGCACGAGGACGGCCACAGCAGGACGCAACCTGCCGGCTGTAAGTGATTGAAGAACGGTGGCGCGTCCTTGCGAGATGAGGTGCAGATTAAAAGCCGAGGCGAAGCCTTGAACTGAATCGAGCAGAACGATCAGAATTTCTAACCGCGACCCGCCGATTTGCTGGAGGTTTTCGGTCCCGTCAAGACCACGCCCAGGCCGAACCCATCGGAGTTCCAGTCGACTCCCATCGCGCCGCCCGCTCGTCGGCCACATTGACAAGTCGAAGCAGCGAGAATGCTTTTTGTGAGGTGCAGGTTTTGTCGTCACCTCGGATCACATCGGCCAAGACAGTTGGAAGCTGCCACGCCTTCGCCATGCGATACCCAATCTCCCCGGCACAATCCGGGGCTTCCCTTCGTGATTTTCCACCCTAATAGCGCCGGAAGTCGGCCTAAATGGCGTAGAAGACCGGCTGCGTAGGCCGCCTCCCTATTGGAGGGAGTGGTTTCGCCGGCCATTTCTTCCGAAATGCGCGCCGTTAAACGTGCGTGCGTCCAGAACCGTTCCCGCTCCTGCGGGGCGGCATTCGGTGGCTGGAGTGGGTTCAGCTTTGTGGTTGCTGACAGGCTCTTCAATTTGTCCAGTCCGATTTGGACAATAAGATCCCCGATGTTCAAACTGCCCGTCGCTCGGCCATTGCGTTCCAGGGCCGCAAGACGCAAGAGTTGTACCGTCAAGCCGACATCATTGCGAACAATTTCCGTGATGGCGTGTAAATCGGCGGTGCCGGACGACAATAGGAGTCGGAGCAGAAGCACCGCATCCGGCATGGCTGGAGGAAGCGGGAATTCGGTGGCTTGTAAAGATATCGTTAGCGAACCGTCAGGTTGGGGCCTGGGATCGATTGCCGAGAAAAGTAAGTTACTCTGGTTGCCGTCTGCCAGCATTATGAAGCCTCGCTGACATTAATCGGCAATCCACGCTCGAACCTTTAGCGTACTCCCGGAGTTCCTAACGGTCCTGCAGGCGAAATAGGAGATCGATTTCCTGGCGGCCAACAACTCGTACCCAAAGGTAGTCACGGCACATCCCAAAACGTGCCCGTTCGGCTCCGATTTGGTTCACATAATTTCGCACTAGCCCCGCGATCTCGATCGTGCCGCTGGGACGATCAAAGACAATCTCATTCTCCGTCGCTGTGAGATTACATATCTGCATGCCCCGGCGATACTCGCTCGCAGTAATGAAGCATGGACTGGCGGAACACGAGGTGATGTGTTCGATGGTGTAAAGAATATGGTGCTGGACGCGACTGACGAAGCCCACCATCAGTCTTTTTCCGATCTCAGAGTAATGAACCGGCAGCATTCCATATTGCTCCAGTAGCCGCCGAGGGATGCGCACCTCTGCCGGCAACGGCCGGTCGCCGAGAGTGAACACCGGAGATGCCCATTGTGCTGCTACGGCGGAAGTGACCTGTTGTTCGGTGGCGAAACCGAGTTCCTGAACCGTCTCGCCGAGGTTGGTTCCGTTGGCCCGTTGCTGTTCGAGCGCGACTTTGAGCTGTTCATGAGTCAATATCTCGCGGGACAGCAGTAAGAGCCCCAGCGGCATTCGCAATGCCGGTGCCTTTTCCTGACTATGCCGAGAGGACAGCAGTTCCACTATCTTCTTACGAGCGCCGTTCTCGAAACAGTCGGGACCGCAGAACCACCCCTCGCCCAGCCATACTCCGAAGTGTCGCTTAGAGACCGCATGCTTCAGGGGATTGCCCTGACACGCGGCGTTGGCACAACCCGGCGAGTTCCTCCACTTGGAGACCGTCTTGGCCAACTCCTGAATGCCAAACCTGCTCATGATCAATCTGTGTCCTGTTCCTCCCCGTATCGGGGATTAAACGTCTTTTTCGGCAAAGGCCAATTTCTGTAGCGCGGCTCGAAGCTTGGGCAGAGCAATGGCGTGGATTTGAGACACCCGCGACTCCCCCAACTGCACTACTTTCGCAATTTCCTTCATGGTGAGTTCTTCCCGGTAATACAGGGAGACCACCAACTGCTCCTTTTCGGAGAGTGTTCCAATGGCTTCGGCAAGCCGCTCTTTGATCTCAGTGCGCAAGCAAAGATCGTAGGGATTCTCATCACGGCTGGGAGCGGACTCAATCAGGTCTTGCGTACCGGAACTATCGAATAAGGAATTGACTTGCTGGCCGACCAGGGTCAGACCATCCAGGCGCAGCGCGATCTCGTGTAGCTTTTCGATCGACACTCCCATCTCGGCGGCGATTTCGTCCTCTTCGGGCTGTCGGCCGAGCTTCGCAGAAAGTGTGGCGATGGCCTCTTCCATGCGCCGGCCTTTGCGCCGCAACGGCCGCGAGCCCCAATCCAGTTCCCGCAAACTGTCGAGGATCGCCCCTCTGATCCGAAACTTTGCAAACGCATTGAACGGCACCGATTTGCTGGCGTCGTAGCTGCGGACGGCTTCAATCAGGCCCACCACGCCGGCATGTACCAAGTCTTCGAACACCACGTGCTGCGGCAGTCGCTCATAGATTCGCCGGGCGATGTAATACACCTGGGGCAGCTCCTTCAAGATGAGCTGGTCGCGCTCTGAAATTTCTTCTACGTTCTCTCGGTATGCGATTTCTGCTTGCATCGTCGGGTCCTCAACTCACTCGGTACAACATGAACGTCCATTTCACCGCACTGCTCCAATTGATTGCACCGGTATCAACGGGGGAATCTCCGTGGGGGCAAGCACAATAATCTTGGGGAAGAACGGTTCCAGAATGCGACGAAGGTGAAACCGTCCGGGCGATGAACACAACAGCACCGGAGGCGCGGTGACCACCTGATCTCCAAACAGCGTGCGCAGACCGTCCAATACCCGGCGGGCGGTGTTGGGTTGCAGAGCGGCGGTGGAGGCCGTCGCCGGCTGCGGAGTGAGTGCGCGTGAACACTCTTCTTCGATGGTGCGGTCCAGGGTCACAACTTTCAATTCTCCACGTTCGTCCAGCAATGGTCGGACCAGCGCGCGTCCCAGCGCGTGGCGCACCGCTTCCACCAAAAGAACGGGGTTTTTGTTGGTCGGCGCCATGTCTACCAGGGTTTCCAGGATGGTTCCCAGGTCACGAATCGAGACCTGCTCACGCAGCAACTGCTGCAGCACTTTCTGTACCTCGCCCAGGGTCATAACTTTGGGAATGAGTTCCTCGACAAGTTTTGGATGGGACTCTCCCAGGCGGTCGATGGCGCGTTTGGTTTCCTGACGCGTCAACAGAAGATGCGCGTTCTGCCGTACAACTTCACCCAGGTGGGTTGCAAGCGCAGAGGTGTGATCCACCACGACGTAGCCTGCGGCCAACGCTTGTGCCTGTAAGTCGGGCGTGATCCACTTGGCCGGGGCGTTGAAAGCTGGTTCGCGGGTTTCGACGCCGGGCAGGGCCGGCGGAGATGCCTGTGAGCTAATGGCCAGCAGGCAATCCCGGCGCATCTCCCACCGGGCAATCTCCACGCCTCGTAGGTAAATTACGTATTCGCGTTCCTTGCGAGCCAAATTGTCGGTGATGTGGATGGGAGGAATCAGGAACCCCAATTGTGATGCCAGACTCTTGCGCAGAGAGCGGACCTTGCCCAACAACTGGCCACCCTGTTTACTGTCCACCAGCGGCACGAGTCCCAAACCAACCTCGAGCATCAACTCGTCCAACTTGAGGAGGGAATCCATGGGATCAGAGGCGGGTGTCAGGGCCTGTCCTTTCGCAGGAACAGAACCGGGCACAACTTGGCCTTCGATGGCAGTGTCCGGCTTGGCGCGACGGGCGAGCACAACCATGATCGCTGCCATAAGAGCAAAGGACAACTTAGGCAACCCCGGTATTAACGCCAGGGCCATCATGACTGCGGCGGCAATCCAAAGCGCTTTGCGTTTGCCGAATAGTTGACGACCGACATCGATTCCCAGCGAGCTGTCCGACGATGCCCGGGTCAGCACGATCGCACCCGCCACGGAGACGAGCAGCGAGGGAATCATGGTCACCAGACCATCCCCGACAGTCAGGATGGTGTAGGTTTTCAACGCTTCGAGGAATGGGACTCCGTGCTGGAATACACCAATCAGGAATCCGGCAACAATATTGATGGCGGTAATCAGGATCGTGGCCAGCGAGTCCCGCTGGCTGAACCGCGCGGCGCCGTCCATGGCGCCATAGAATTCGGCTTCGCGGGCGATCTGTTCCCGGCGGGCACGGGCTTGTTTTTCGTCAATCAGTCCGGCGTTGAGATCGGCGTCGATCGCCATCTGCTTGCCGGGCATTGCGTCCAAGGTGAAACGCGCCGTGACTTCGGCTGTGCGGACGGCGCCGTGGCTGACCACCATATACTGAATCGCAATTAGGGCCAGGAAGAGAACAAAGCCCACAACATAATTACCGCCGACGACGAACTGCCCAAAACTCTCGATGACCGTTCCCGCGGCCGCTGGCCCTTCGCTGCCATGCAGCAGGATTCGACGGCTGCTGGCCAGCCCCAACGACAGCCGGAACAGGGTCAGCAGGAGTAGCAGGCTGGGAAAGACCGAAAACTGAACTGGTTTGAGAATCTGCAGCGCGACCAGCAACACCAGAACGGCTGCCGTGATACTCACCGCCAGCAGCAGGTCCACCATCAGCGCGGGCAGCGGAATGAGCATCACAAACACCATGCTTACAGCCAGCGCAGGAACAATCCAGTCAGTTCTGTTTCCGGCGTCAGGTGCGATCGGTTTGGGTTTAGCCGTCATTTCTTTGTATGCAACTCTCCAGGTCGAACTAGTTAGCAGGTGCTCTTGCCGCCTGCTGCCGCGCCTGAGCCTGCGCGCGGAATACGAATGCCAGAATTTCTGCAACCGCGGTGTACAGCGCCGATGGTATGGCGCTGCCCACTTCTACTGTGTGATAGAGCGCTTGGGCTAAGGGCGGATTCTCCAGCACCGCGATACCGTGCCATCGCGCCACCTCCTTAATTTCCTGGGCCAGAAAGTCCTTGCCTTTGGCCACCACAATGGGAGCCTCCATGTCCATTTCGTAACGCAAAGCCACTGCAAAGTGAGTCGGGTTGGTGATGACCACGTGGGCTTTTTCGGTGTCGTGCAACATCTGACGCCGGCGCAACTGCCGTTGCAAACGACGAATCCGCCCCTTTACAGCGGGGTTCCCTTCGGTCTGCTTCATCTCATCGCGCATTTCCTGGCGGCTCATTTTCAGGTCGGATTCGTGTTTCTGCCGGACCAGGAGGTAGTCGACGGCCGCCCAGCTCAGCAGGACGAGTCCAGATTTCCAGCACAGTTCCCACATTGCTTCCAGCAGGAAGCTCATGTACGAGCGCGCACTAAGATTCGACGCGTGCAGGATTGTGGCCCAATGATTGGTCACGGTGGAGACGCCGATCCAAATGATTACTCCGAAGGGCAACAGTGATTTCAGAATTGCGCTGAGGCCTGTCAGCGAAAACATCTGCTTTAGCTTTGCCGCCGGATTCAATCGCTCCGGTTTGAAGGCCAAAGCCTCGCCGGCAAACACCAACCCACCCTGCGCTACCCCACCTGCGAACGAGAGCAACCACGCAAAGGCCAGGATGGGCACAATCCATCGCAATACGCCAATTGCACTCCAAAACAGAATTGGCCCACCCGGCACCAGGGGTTCCCTTATCGATAAGTCCAGCGTGCTTTGCAGAAGACCGCGCCATTGCCGGGGTACGTCCGTGACCTGCCAGGCCAACAGTCCAATCGCTCCGCTCCAGGCAAGAGCGCTGGAGAGTTCTTTGGAGCGCGCAACCTGGCCCTTCTCACGCGCTTTCTTGCGCTTTTGCGGTGTCGCTTTCTCGGATTTGTTCGCGTCAGCCATGTCTTGCTATCTCGCCAGGTGCAGAAGGTGTTCGGTGTAGGCAATTGATTGCGAAAAATATCTCTCGAATAATCGTGGCCAGAAGCCGATCGTTGCCCCTAGCAGAAGTACACCGAGCATGCTCTTGATCGCGGGTCCCAGCAGCATGAGCGGCATTTGCGGCGATGCCTTGCCCAGCAAGCCGAGGACCACATCTGCCAGCAGGGTGGCTGCCAGCACCGGCGCAGCGATCTGCAGTCCCAGTTCGAGCACGACAGCTCCCTCGTGCAGCAGCGCTTGCGAAAGCAGCGGATTCAACGTCGCCGTACCCGGCGGCAGATAGTCGAAGCTGTGCGCAACCGCCCGCAGAATCCAATGGTGTACGCCCAGTACTAGAAAAATGAGTAGGGCCACGCTCTGATGAAAAAGGGAGACCACTGTGCTTTCCACCTGGGTGTTGGGGTCGAGAATGTTCACCAGGGAATAACCCATTTGAATGCTCAGAATCTGTCCCGCCAGCTGTGCCCCTTCAATAACCGCGTTCGTCGCCAGTCCTATGGCGATCCCAACCATCAACTCGCTGCCCACGACCACCGGCCATTGCGAGACCGAAAAAGAGGGCAAATGTGCGGAATAGACTGGGTAAAGAACCGCGGTAATTGTGATCACCAACGCAACCTTCATTCGGGAGGGAATTACAGCACTGCTGAAGAATGGGGCGAACAGCATCAGCCCCGACACACGCAGCCCCACCATGAGCACGGGCCCGATCAGATTGGCGATGGAGATTTCCATTCTTTACCGTATGTATGGGTGAAAGTCAGACAAGATCTGGAGAGTAAAGCCGCAGACTTGTCTCCACATCCAGGGCATCAAAAAAAATATCGCTCCGCCTGCCGCCAGTAATCGCGGCACCGCTGAAAGTGTGGTTTCCTGCAGCGAAGTCAATACTTGAATAATGTTGACCAGCAGACTAACCACGACCGCCGTCGCCAATATGGGGCTGGCAAGCAGGAAGACTTCTCGCATCGTCAATCGCCCCAGGTCCACGATTTGTTCAACCGGCATCTTTTTGTCCTCAGGTGAAACTCTTCATCAACGAACCAATCAACAAGTTCCAGCCGTCAACCATCACAAACAGCAAGAGCTTGAGCGGCGTGGAAATCACGACCGGCGGAAGTTGCAACATGCCTACCGACGTCGAAATGGCAGCCACCACCATGTCGATTACCAGAAACGGCAGGAACAGTACGGTCCCGATCTGAAAGCCAGTGCTCAGCTCGGACAAAATGTAGGCCGGCACCAGTACCCGCATGGACAAGTCTCGTGGGTCGTGCGGCCGGGGTTCCTTGGCCAGCTCAACGAAGAGCGCCACATCTTTTTCACGAACATAGTGCACCATGAACTGTCGCAAAGGGCCGGCGCCGCGTTCTACAGCCTGCATCGCGGTGATTCGCCCCGCCTGCATGGGTACGATGGAAGTTTGAAAGATGGTGGCCCCAACCGGCTGCATGAGAAAGAAAGTAAGCACGAGCGCCAGTCCGATCAGCGTCTGATTGGTTGGCGTTGTCTGCAGACCCAGAGCTTGGCGCAAGAAATGAAACACCACCAGCAACCTGGCGAAGGGCGTGACACAGAGCAACAGGGATGGAATCAAGGTAAGGAAAGTCAGCAAAACAATAATTGTCCAGGGCGCTGACCCATTTCCAATTCCGGTAATGCGAATTTCGTTGGGATCCACGGTTGCCGGCATTGCTGGGATGGCAGTGGGCGTGGAGGCAGGGGCGACTGAAGCCGGGGCGGTGGGTAGGGCTGCAGGCTCATTACCTGCCGCTGGCGTGGCGTCAGCAGCCAGAACAAAAACGCTGCTGGCCGCCAGTAGCAGCGATACTCCCATTGCCCAGATCGCAACTCTTCTCATGCCTGGCTCAAGTCCTGTTCGCAGCGGTTGCTGAGCACGTCAGCGAAAGTTCTCCGCGGTTCCAGATGTGCCAGCGTGGAGACTGAACTTGAGGATCCGCCTACCAAAAACTGCTCTCCGTCCACCTGGATCACTGCCACAAACCGCTTTTCTCCGAGCGAAACGGTTTCACAAACTCGCAGCCGCTTTTTCACTTGATGTGACTTCAACTTGTGTTGTGTCCAGTTCCACACTCGCGTAAGGCTGCGCAACAGGCCTGTCCATTGAAGGGAAATCGCCCGCAGAAACGTCGGTTTCTCGACTGAATAGCCTGCGAACAATTCCATGACCCCTTGGCTCTCACAAGACTCGCTGCTCGCAATCGTCACGCTGCGTTCTTCAGGCTCGCTACAGCCTGCGCTCATTTTGTTGCCAGCCAGCGTGGCTGGTTCCAGTGATTCGTCCTCAACCACAATCCGAAGTTGTCCGGCTGGTTCAGCAAATACCGCATTCGCGGTAGAAGTCATTTCCTCATCCTTCGCAACCATAAACGCCTCTTCGAGCGTCACAGGCTGCTCGGCGTTGCTTGCGGCAGATAGATGCCTCGGGCCCGTCATGTGAGCTCCTACCTGGCTCGATAAGCGCTGTTCGACTGCCTTTTGCTTAGGTTTGGGTCGATTCCTTTGGGCTGGTTTCTTTCGCAGTGTTCTGGCCGCCTTCAATTTCTTGCTCGCCGCCGCCGACGTACCGATCTCCTCTTCAGCGTTGGTTGTTGTCGGGACAATTCGCAGCAGAGGATCGTTCGTTGTCCGGGCGGGGTAGGACACGATCGATGCAGACGGCCGATTCTTCTGTTGTGCCCTCATGCCAGCTCCGTGATGCGAACCGCTACACGGTTTCCGATCACTTCGAATTCAGTCCAGCCGATGAGAAGCCCATTGGCTCGCAGAGGAATGTCACTCGTGTGATGGGAAGCGGTCTCTACGATGGATCCGGGCCTCAGGCGTAACAAGTCTCCAACCGTAAACCGGCTGACCGGCACTTCCAGGGACAACAGACAGGGGAACCAACCGTAAGTCTCGACCGGGTCCTTCGTGGGAACTGCGTTGGCTGGCTCTTGCGGCTCTTTCGCGCGTTGCACTGCTGCATCCATCTTTGTTGTTCTCGGTTATCCAGGGTTTGGTTCGACGTCGGACTTCGAGTGCAGAGATGCAATTCGGAGTCCGCATACTGGCGAGTCGACGGACGCCAACGTTTTCGGAGCAAGGTGGGCTAACAACAGAACTGACAACAATTTGGAGGCGTGACGACTCTGACGCCCCCGCGGCAATGATTGCGGTGGATTAGATGGGAAGTAGAAAAGTAGCGCTTGCGGGCCTGGAGACTGGCCCCAGGTCCGCTAGCGCTCTAATGGACGGCTAACCATCCGGGGCAGGTTCGCCACCGGTGCTGGCCGCAAGTGAACTAAGTACAGAACTACTTGCGTTCAATTACGCCTGAACGCTGATCGGAGTGGTGCCATTGCCACCGGCCCCGAGGCCCTGCAGTTGGTCATTGGTCATCTGTTGTCCGTAGACCGCCCAGTAGTCACCCTTCAGGTTGGCGAGCGCAGTGTTCGAATCGGTCGCATCTGCGCCGTTGCTGTTCTTGATTACCGCCTGAATGTCTCGTTTCAGTAGACCGGTGGCGAGAGTGCTGTTGTCACTCTGAGCGGCGGCCAGGTTTCCGCTCTGCAGATCCTGCCCCAGGATCTGAAACTCAGACTTGAGTGTGGGATCGGTGAACGGTCCGGAGTGATTCGGGCCGAAGGCGGCCAATTGCTGATAGGCCTGTTCGGCGCCGTTCAAGTCTCCGTTTTGAAGGGCCTGTTCCAGTTGTCGTCCAATCTGGTCCTCCGATTGACGGCGGGAAGGCTGAAGAACCGGTGCCGTCCCGAAGGGTGATAAGGTGCTTGCGATTCCGCTTACAGACATTTTCTTTCTCCTTGAAAGTTGATTTGTACACCCACTTCGCTAGCTGTTACCTGGATCCGGCGATGAAACTAGAATTCGGGGCTTTGAATTCCACCACCTTGCCCAGGTCATTTCTCGATTTACAATCTCCCCCACAGATTCCTTGATCAATGTGGCGCATGGGCCGGACCTACATTAGTTCCCCGGCGCCGCTTGCAGGTTGATGGTTGCGTTGGTCACTGTATCCAACGTCGTGATCATGCGCGCATCAGCTTGAAACGCCCGCTCCACCACGATCAAGTTCGTGAACTCGGCGGAAATGTTCACGTTCGACGATTCCAGGGCTCCGCCGGTCAGCGTACCCAGTACTCCGCTGTTCGGGACGCCGATCACTGCCGAGCCAGATGCCAGCGTCGGCGCATAACTGTCACCGCCGGTCAACTGCATACCCTGGGGGTTGGCGAAGCTGGCGAGCGCGATCTGTCCCAAGGCCTGGACTTGCCCGTTGCTAAACTGACCCTCGATGGTCCCATCCGATTCCACGGTGTAGCTCTGCAAGGTGCCGCTGCCGTAGCCGTTTTGCTGCGTGGCAGTGGTTGCGCTGGGAGCGTCAACCTGCGTCAGCAATGAGCTACCGTCCGGAGCGGTAAGGTTCCAGGTGAGATTCATGGTTGCGGCCCCGTCGGCCAGGCCGGAGACCGTAATGCCGGTGACCGAACCGACTGGTGAAGTCAGGTTTCCGTTGCTGTCAAAGGTCAGCGCCCCGCTGGCAACCACGGTCGGATTTCCAGTTCCACCGGTGTCTGCTGCAGGCAGCGTGATCTGGTAGTTCCAGGCTCCCGGACCGGTGCTGGTGTAGTTGAAGCTCAGCACATGGGGTGAACCCAGAGAGTCATACACCGTCAGGGGCGCGGAATAGGTTGACCCGACCGGTGCACTGGCATCCAAGTTGGTCTGCTGTGACATCGTTGCCGTCGCTGCCGGCGGGCTGATGGCGGACTGCCCGACGACCAGCGGAGCCAGGGGCGCGCTGCGGTTTACCACACCCAGAGCGGCTGGGTAGCCCATCACGGTTTGCCCTGAAACGGTCACCAGTTGCCCAGCGGCGTTTACGCCAAAATTTCCGGCGCGGGTGTAATCGACAGTTCCGTTGGCGTCCTGGACAATAAAGAATCCGTTGCCGGTGATGGCCACATCACTGGGAACTCCGGTGTTCAGCAGGCTGCCGTTGGTGAAGTTTGAGGAGATCGAACCCAGTCTGGACCCGGCACCCACTTGAATGGGATTGCCCGCACCGGTGGTGCCAAAGTTCTGATAGAACAGGTCCTGAAAGTTCGCCGTTTGCCCCTTGAACCCGGTGGTGTTCAGGTTAGCGAGGTTGTTCGAGATTACGTTCAATGCCTGTTGCGTGGCATCGAGACCGGAAAGTGGAATCGAGAATGACGACATTAGTTTCCTCCTGTGATTGGGTTAGTTGACGGGGCCCCGCTTCCGTTTGCCGTGGCGCCAGTGAGCGGCCCGAAGGCATTCGTGAGGGTCTGGTTGATGCTGATTAGCTGCTCCAGTTGGTTCATAGAGAACATCTGGCTGACCATCTGGGTGGGGTCCATCGGTTGCGTGGGATCCTGCGCCTGCAGTTCGGTGACCAGCAGGCTGATAAAGGTGCTCTGCGCCTGGTCCCCGGCTGAGGTGGACGAACTGGGTGAACTTGCCGGCGCCGGCGAACTTGCCGCGCCCGTGGAATTGGGCGTGAACATGTGCGCGACCGGTGTACTCGTCGATATTCCGTGAAGGTTCATGTTGTTCTCTCCTAACTTTTCTTTTCCATGTTGGCTTCTGAGGAAGCTACATGTGAATGTCAAGCCTGGCCGTCTGTTCCCTGGCCTCGCTTGCAATCGCTGGCAGGGTCGAATCTTGGTGGTCACGGCTGCTGGCAGTGTTCGCCGTCGCGGTGGTGTGGCTCTGTCGCGATCCGCGCTGAAAATCGGCTGAGCTGCCCCCGGAGTTGTCCTGGACCGTGATGTTCGCAGCTGACAGGTGCTGCTCTGACAGGCGGTGGTGCAAACTCGGCAATTCCGCCGCCAGGGCTCGGCCGAGCTCGCCACGCTCTACTGAGATTTCCGCGGTGAATTGGTTACGAGCCAGCGATGTCCGTATGTCGACGTTGCCAAATTCACCAGCGCGCAATCCGACCCGAAGTTCAGACCGTTCCATGCTTGCCACCAGCTTTGCCGCGTGGAGAGGAAGAGAGGCTGAATGCACCGTTGCTTCACCTGTCGCTTCCATATCCTCCGCTGCCTTTGGTGACTGGCCGTGCGGGGAGGCAAACGATGTCTTCGGGGACGAAGAGCTATGATCCTGCGCAGCAGGTGACGGGATCGCCATGGGCGCAGCCGAACCCGGTGTCGCCGGTCCATCGTCTGCGTTTCGGCTTGCTGGTGCCGCCTCGACTGCAGACGGTTTCCCTTTGCCCGATTGAGCTGGTTCGTCCCGGGTACCATCGAACTGTTTCTTGTTGGCTTCAGAAGAGGACTGCGCCGCCTTCTCCTGCTTGCTTGTGGGGCCTCCGTTGAACGAGCGACTCTGGATCTCATGCTTGGTTTCAACATTGGGGATCGACGGGACGATCGGAGTAGACGGTGTGGCCGCAGCGTCTGTCTGCGATTTGGAGAAGGTAAGTCCGGGCTGACCCTTGGCATCGAGCGTGGAAGTCGTACTGCGCACCGTATCTCCGGATGCGGTCTTGGATCCAGCTGTCGCTGGCTTTCCATTCGGCGTGACTGAGGTTTCTAAATTGGTGGACGCAGAGGCGATAAGGGGTTTGAAACTCGCGCCCTCGGGTCGTCCCGTCCATGTGTTCAGCAGATTCGTGGATGACAAGGCAGTCGACTGATTGTGTTCAGCTGGATTCAGCGGGTCCGTCTTCCCCGGTTCGGGTTGGGATGAAGCGATCGGGGCTTTTGATTGGTTGTCGGTTGACTTGGCGGTTGCCGCGATGCCTGGGACGACTCCGGACTCTGTCATGGCATAGCGGACTGAGAATCCCATCGCTGCGGATCCGGACTTCAGCGTCGCGAAGTCCCCGGCTGAGGCAGCAGGTTCGCGCACCTCGAGGTTTTCTTTCTGTCCGGCGACGGACCAGGAAGATCGGGTGCTGTTTGACAGCGCCGTGCCTTCTATAAGGGGGTTCGCCACGGTCAACTCGGCAGATGTGCGAGAGGGTTTTGTGCCATCTTTCTCGCTCTTGGCCGATATCTTTTTCTCTACCTGCTTTCCATCGTCGCTCATGATGTCTGCCAGTGATGGGTCTGGTGAGCCCTGCGCCTCGGCAAAAACGCCTGAGAACTTTCCCGGCGTTGCGCCAGTGCCCGGCAACAATGTCTTCGGGGGCGTCGCATTCGCTGCACTTATTGGCAAGCTCACGTTCACAGTTTTTCCTCGACCGGGAACCCAGTTTGCACGTGGCCCGCCAAAATCTCCCGATTAGAAACCATTTCCGTTTACGGAAGTGGACCCAAGAAATTAAAGAGTTTTCAGCGATGTGCCGATTAGAAGGGAACGACGATTGTGAGGACATTCACGGACTGGGCAAGACTTGCCCAAATGCCGCTAGGCAACGTCTGCCTAGCTGCGCCGTTTCATCCGCGACAAAAACAAGTCATCCATCCGACGTTGTTCACGCCGGGCTTGGTCGACCACATAGGCTTGCAGTTGTTGACTGCGGAGTTCTTCCAGGATTTCGCGCTTTTGCCGTGCTGCCTCGTAAGCCTTGAGGCACTGCAGTCGCTTTACCTTCAGCTCTTGTAGCGTGACTTGAAGCTCGTCTCGCTGACTCTCCAAGCCGCGCTCGCGTTGGTAGGCGTCCTGCAGGTGAACCGAGGCGATGCCACGGGCGGTTTCGGCGGCGCGGGCGCTCGCGATGTCAGAAAGCCACTCCTCGCATCGGCCAAGCTGCAGCTCTACTTGAGCAATTTCCTGATGGACCCTTCCCAACGCCAGGTATTCGCGTTGTTCCAGGCTCTTGCGATACTTCAACACCGCGGCGAGAGCAAATCGGAAAGACATGGTTAGCTGTGAAGAGTGAACAGATGTCGCAACGTTTCCGCAAAGGCAGTCTGCTCGGTGGGGCCTTGACGCAGAAAACGGTTTATCTCCGGTAAGGTCGCGATGGCCTTATCCAGGGCCGGGTCGGTGCCCTTTTGATAGGCGCCAATTCGCACCAGATCTTCCGCTTGCGCATAACCAGCAAGCAGCATACGCAAGGCCCCGGCTTTCTCGATGTGCTCAGGCGAGCAGACGCTGGGCATCAGCCGGCTCAGACTATCGAGAACAGAAATGGGCGGGTAGTGATTGCGCAGGGCCAGATTGCGGTCCAGAACAATGTGGCCATCGAGCAGCGAACGCACTGTATCCACAATGGGATCCTGCTGGTCGTCGCCTTCCATCAAGACGGTATAGAAGGCGGTGATACTGCCTTGTGAAAAGCGGCCGACCCTTTCAACCAGCCGCGCCAGCATTGACAATACGGACGGTGTGTAACCCTTCGCGGTCGGGGGTTCCCCTGCGGCCAGACCAATTTCCCGCTGGGCCATGGCGAAGCGGGTAAGAGAATCGACCACCAGGAGAACATTCTTGCCGCGGGTGCAGAAATATTCCGCCACCGAGGTCGCAGCCAGCGCCGCCCGTATGCGCAATAGGGGAGATTGATCCGATGTCGAAACTACAACTACCGACCGCCGTCGCCCTTCCTCTCCCAACGTCTTAAGAAACTCGCCAACCTCCCGGCCACGTTCACCGACCAGAGCGAGTACCGTCAGATCAGCCGAGGTGCCGCGCGCCATCATTCCGAGAAGAGTGCTCTTTCCCACTCCGCTGCCGCCGAAGATTCCAATGCGCTGCCCTCGTCCGCAGGTGAGGAAGCCGTCGATGGCTCGTATGCCGCAACCCAGCGGCTCATCAATCAGGACGCGCTCGAGCGGCAAAGGTGCGACACCGTCGACCAGTATGCTTTGCGTGGCTTTGTATTCTGGCAATGAGTCAATGGCTCGCCCGGTGGCATCGATCACCCGCCCGAGTAGTTCCGGCCCCACGCGCAAGGACGGCCTGGAGCCGCGCGTAACAATCCGATCCCCAAAGCGGATGCCATGAGGTTTGTCCAGGCTCATCGAAAGCACGCTAGAGCCGCGAAACCCAACGATTTCTCCCGGGAATGCCCCCCCACTGGAGTCAAGGATTTCACAGGATTCACCCACCGAACAGAATGGCCCGGCGGATTCTACAAGGTTGC
>CAVTHF010000021.1:0-114731 GCA_963734415.1 uncultured Acidobacteriota bacterium
GCAGGAGTCTCGTGTACGTTAGCTGCCACGGGCGCGGGATCGAGGCGCGCCGTGATATCGGCGATCGTCCACCGCTGCCGCGGGTCGAGTAGCAGGCATTGCCGGGCGATACCCAAGAACGGCTCGGGCAATCCGTCGGGCAGGACTACAGCTTCGGGGAGGGCGGGGTTCAGAACGGGCAACCGCTGCGTCAGGGCCTCGACGAGCGTCATGCCGAATGACCAAACATCTGCCGCGGGCGCTACCGGTTCGCCGGTGGCTTCGGGTGGAGTATAGCGCGATCCTCCAAGCTCAAGCCCTGCGGCTGCCGGCAAGGTGCAGATACTGTCGCTCGAAAGTTTAACGCGATCCGCTATTGCCATCACGTTGGAGGGCTTTATGCTTCCGTGGATGAAACCCTTACTATGAACGTATCCCAGAACCGCTCCGATTTGGCTGAGCATGTCCCGCGTTTCTACCGGCGTGAGCGGACGCTGGGGAAGAATCTGCGATAGATCCTCGTCCGCCCGTTCCATCACAAGGTAGAGCAGTTCGGTCTCATCCAGTCTCGAGCGCCCGGTGGCAAAGATGCGGATCAGGCCAGGGTGGGATAACTTCGCCGCAGATCTCCAGCGGAAAAGCTGGCCTTCTGCCTTGTCTGGATCAGCCAGAATGAGTTTTATCGCGGCACTTTGGGCCAAGCCTTCGCCATGCTGCGTGAGAAACACAGCGCTGTGGTCCGAGCCGCCGAGATAGCGCTGCAATGGAAATTCTCCATTGACAAGCCGGCCTTCCCATTGTTTCCAGAGCTCACTCATCGCGGTCATGACCCGTTGCGGTTCGGTCGCAGCGCTATTGTATGCGCGTGGAGGCGACCCGGTCTCGTGCAGATAGTGCAATTGGGGCGAGGCGGACATTTATATTCGGGCAGTGTGGCCTGCCGGCCCCTCCCAGGCAAGGTTACAGAGGAAGGGAGAGAACGGCGCAGATTGACAGGCCGGGAGCGGACTTGTGGCCAGTACCAGGTTACGGACCTGCCGCCCGGCAACTGCTGGCCGTGAGTACCATCCGGGTCAATTGAATGCACAGAAACCCCCCCAGGGGGGCTGGCGTCAAACGCAGCGCTTGGGCTGAACCGCGAATGTCACGCGGAATGGTGCCAAACCTCACAGACAACAGCGTTAGGGAAGACTATTGTCGTTTTGGAGGTATAAAAACTGAATACTACAGATTGGGAGCCTGGCCCCTTACAAGGATGAGGGCATCTCGTCCAGCCGCCGCTCGACGGCGAAGGGGCCGGGCTTTACGATTTTTTCCAGAGTCGAAACACCACAAACAGCTCACAACTGCCCGGCACAAGTGGTCTTCAGAGACGGAATCAAGTGCCCCCCGATGGTGTCGGATTTTGAGATTACATCTCTGATCCCCACAGCTTGGGCATCTCTCCGAAGTTGGTCGCTAACGTGCATCGTAAACATGATCATTTGCACTTTCGGAGCAATGCGCGCAATCTCGTGAGCGGCTTCAAGCCCGTTCATCACGGGCATGGAGAAGTCCAGGATCACCACGTTGGGCTTCAGTTCCGTGACTTTCTCTACGGCGATCTGGCCATTCTCCGCCTCGCCGCACACTTCCCAGTCGGTATTGTGTTCGATGAAGAATCGAAGCATCCGACGGATGGCCTGACTGTCGTCGACGATGAGGATTTCGAGAGACATATAGCACCCGCTGTGCCTTGGCGGGTAGCTGGCAAAATGTGGACAAGAGCCGGCGACAGGGAAAGGCAGTGTTAGTACCCTAGTCCTTTGGATATGGAGGGTACATACCGTGAACACTGTACCATGACGAACGTAATTATGTTCGATGGAGTACATTGGCAAATTCTCTCTAAATCTCTAATTCCCACCGAGACCCTGGAAAGAGCGTAGTCTGGAGGTGTCTCTTCTAGCATCTTTCCGCCGCGCCCTTCGGGTGACGGTCACTTGCGAAATCTGACAGCGTTATCGCTGCGCAAGGAGCCGTCATGGCCAAGTCTTCTTCTAGCTCTGTCCGTACAACCCCGTCTCCTAAGCGGGACGGCGACGGTAATCATGTCCAGAACGAAATCCTGCTTGAGCTTCCGCGCATTGAAAGTGAAGCGGTATTGCCCAAACTAGAATTCGTGAGACTAAAGCTGCATCAGGTTCTCCATGATGCTGGCGACACGCTGAAATCGGCGTACTTCTGCAACTCCGGCATGTTCTCGGTCTTGAATGTTATGCCGGATGGTAAGAGTGTCGAGGTTGGCCTGATCGGAAAAGAAGGCTTTTCGGGTACGCCATTGGTGGCGGGCTTTCGCACCAGCCACACCCGAACCGTGGTTCAAGCCGACGCCACTGCTTTCAGAATGGATGCGGATGCCTTGCGGGCTGTGTTGCCAAAGTGCCCCAAGCTTGAGCGTCAACTAAACCGTTATGCGCAGTTGCTGGCGGTACAGGTAACCCAAATCGCTGCCTGCAACCGGCTGCATGAAGTAAATGAACGATTGGCACGATGGCTTTTGATGACACAAGACCGGGTCGGCTCTGAATCCCTTCCCTTGACGCAAGAATTTCTGGCGCAGATGTTAGGAACACGACGCTCCAGCGTGACCGTTTCGGCGGGCGCGTTGCAACAAGCCGGATTGATTTCGTACACCCGGGGCCACGTCACCATTCTCGACCGGCACAGCCTGGAACAGGCGTCCTGTGACTGCTATGGGTTGCTACAGCGGCAAGTCCAGGAATGGCAAAGCCAGAATGCCTAGCGGCTCTGTCTGCAAGCGCACATTCGTAAGTACCTCGACGTGCCGACTGGCCCTCGGTCTTCAGGCAGGATACTGGGGTACAAATGCAAACCGGACAAACTAGGGCGCAGATCCTCCAATCCATCAAAGATTTTCTGGACGAAGCGTCCTCACTCCCGAAACCGCGGCGGTGCGGGCACTGCGCGTCGTCGATGCAGTTTGTGGGCGTTCATTTCTCTTGCTGGCAAAGGGCGATGAGCTGGGATGTGTCCTTACCGTTCTGTCCGGTTTGCGACCGGGAATCTTTAGCGGATCGGCCTCGACCGGAGACCATCCACTGACCTCATATCCGAGCGTAACCCCCAAGCGATCATCGAAGCGATCCGTAGAGTCGGCGCGTTCCGATGTCGCGGCACAAAATATCTACAATGAAATCCTGCGCGCCCTCCCGCGCAACGAATTCGCTACCGTGTTTCCCAGGTTAGAACTGGTCCGGTTGCAACCGCGACAGGTGCTGCATGAGGCAGGCGACACTCTAAGGTCAGCATATTTCTGCAACACAGGCATCATCTCGATTCTCAGCGTTTTGTCCGACGGCAAAACCGTGGAGGTGGGGCTGGTTGGCAAGGAGGGTCTGGTGGGGCTGCCGCTGATTGCTGGCTTCCGCACCTCTGCCACCCGGGCGGTCGTTCAAATAGCGGGAACGGCGCTGCGACTAGATGCGGATAGCCTGGGAGTGATTCTGCGGCAGTGCCCTCGATTGGAGCGAAAGTTACAACAGTTTTCGCAGATCATGGCTATGCAAGCCACACAGATTGCAGCTTGTAATCGGCTCCACGAAGTGGAAGAGCGGTTAGCAAGATGGTTGTTAATGTCCGCAGACCGCGTGGGGGCCTCTTCCCTGGAGCTGACGCAGGAAGTGCTGGGGCAAATGCTGGGTACACGCCGCTCCAGTGTGACTGTGTCTGCCGGCATCCTGCAGAGGGCTGGATTGATTTCCTACACGCGCGGGAGTGTAAGAATCGTCCAGCGACCGAGACTTGAGCAAGCGGCCTGCGAATGCTACGGGCTCATGCAGCGTCAAGCCCGGGTATGGCTCGGTGAAGCCGACGAGATGTGATGTAGCGCCTCGCGGACACCATAGCACGCCATCTACTTTTCACAAAAAAGAGGCCGGTATTCTGGCCCCTCTTTTTTCACGTTTCACTTCCCTGCTAGCTGGCTCGACCTATTGAACGTGAATCATCTTCCCGCTGGGATCGAGGGTCCCCCGCACGCGAACGTTTTTGCCCTCGAACTGCTTTACTTGCTCCTGCGCGTCGATATCGTAAGTAGTGTTGCTAGCTGTATCGTGCAACACATATTTGCTCCCGGATTTCACGACCATGCCGGTGAAGACCTGGACTCCGGGCTGCTGCGGCTGGGCCTGCGAATCCGGCGCCGCCTGACTTGATTGATCCGGGGTCTGCCCGGGTTGCTGCTGTTGTGCTGGCTCCTGGGGTGATTGCTGGCTGGGATACTGTTGCGATGGCGCAGTCTGCTGTGCGTGGAGCTGAGCGCTCAAAAGCGCCATCCCAGATAGCAGAGCAAATAGGGCGAGAAACTGCGCAAAGTGTGTCCGTTTTTCCTTGTTCATGAAACCTCCGAGAAAGAATTGATCCGCTAGTGGGCAGCAACCTGCTTGCCAAAACGCACCGCTTCAACCACGATTTTCCAGAATTGACGTGCAGCGTTCCAGGCACACGTCTTAGATAGGGTTGGACCAATCGCGCGAAGCATTGCAAGCTGCACGACAGACATTTCTCGTCGTGGAAACTACAGTGAAAGCTGTACGCGATTCCCCGATCGGTTACCTCGGGGTTGGATCGCAGAAAGTAAAGAGAGCAAAATTTGCCCGGTGCAGCACTGAGAGTCACAAGACAATTCGGGCCCTGATTTCCGAGAATCAGTCGGTGGCGGCGTCTGCTACCGTGTCCCCGCTCGAATGTGGGGCGCGACCAAACATGAGACCGGTTTCCACTTCCACCGGCTGCCGGTTCCGCAGGTACGGTCTGAATTTCCATTGCTTAAGAGCATCGGCAATGGACCTTGCCTGATCGGGAAATGCACTAAGAAAGTGAATGTGTTTTACCTTGCCTGCCTTATCGATGATGATGCGCACTGGGACGGGATTAAATGTCCGTTCGGTGAACACTGGATCAACTCGTGCGATCACATTTTGGCCACGCGCGAAACCCTTGATGCAGACCGGAGCAGATCCCCCGCCGGTCCCCGCTGTGGGACTGGTTTCCACAGGCAACTCCATCTTGTTCATGCCGAGGACCAGGCTCTCCAGCATTTTGGTATCGCGACTGGTTAATACCACTTCAACTTCGTGGCAGCGGATTTCGGTGGCCAGGACATACCAGTGCAATTCTGCTACGGGAGACCAGTATGCGAAAAAGATGAAAGGGTGGCCGGCGATCTTGGTTTGAGTAGGCGGCAGCTCGACTTTGTAATCGGCCTGCAGATTGTCTTTTGTGTAATTGACAAGCTGAATGGCGTTGGCCACAGGCAGCGGTGTAAAAAACATGTCCTCGGCAGTGATCAGGATACTGCCACGAGCCGGTCCCTTGAACGTGTCCGCCGGGCGGAACTGCGCCAGCACGTAGCGGCCGCTATCCGACGGAGGCGGGCCTTTGTATTTCTCGATCCATTCCTTGGGGAGCGTGTAGGAGATTTCAAAATACTGGTTGCGGAAAACGTTGTTCATCACGTTTCCGCCTTCCGGCACCGGCGTAGAGGAATCGCTGGCACTCGCCCATGCACCCTTTACCAGAATGACTCCCGTCGGAACCTTTATATCCGGCTGAGTGTTATTGGAAAAATCTCCGCCGTTCCTGGGGGCGTTTTGTGCCCAAAGGGACGACGGTGCGGCCAAGCTGGCAACGATCAGGAAACGCGCGAATGCAGAGTTCATATTTCTCCTTCCAATCCCGCCAGTCCAGGGCCGTGGCCCGGAGGATGAGTCACGCGTCATTTTCGAGTTGGGAGACTGGCGAGATACGCGAGTATCTCGCCAGAGCAAACCCGACAAAAACTACAATGAGCGCAGGAAGTCCAGGATCTCCTGCTGTTGCTGGGTCGTGAGAATGTCGAAGTTCTCCTCCACGTTGGTGGCTTCGCTGCCATGACTTTGATGGGCCTCGATGGCAGCGTTCAGGTCGGTGGTGCGGCCATCGTGCAGCAGAAAAATTCGCTGCCCCAGTCCCCACAACGGAGCGGTACGGAACTGGTCGCCGCCGGCCCCGCCTTGGGAGACATTGTCTGCCAGACCGGACCCCATGTGATGAATTTCAAGATCGGAGTAGGCATTCACCGGCGTACTACTCAAAGAGCCGGTGATATTCGACTTCTGCGTGTTACCCACCGTCGGATTGTGGCAGGTAGCGCAGCCGATGGAGGTAAACAAGGCTGCCCCCGCACTGATGTTCTGGGAGCTGACCTGTTGACCATTGAGCACGACACCGCCAGGCGGTGGCGGAGCCAGAGTGCGCATGAAATTAGCAAATGCGGAGACGTCATCAAGCACCGCAGCGTTGGGCGAGGCTGCGGGATTAGATATGTCTTCCGGGTAGCCGTTGCCGCTCAGGTTGAGGCAATTCGAGGGCAGACCGGTTAACTGCTGGTCTTCTCCCGGCAAGGGACGGTCCTGTGTGAACAGTAGGTTGGAGATGCCCATCTCGACGTTGTAGGCCTCACCGGCAAAGGTGTGCAGCGATTTATTCTGCGCCTTCCACCCGAAGCGGCTGATGGTGCCGTCGTTGCCGTTGTGGTTGAAGGTGCCAGAAATGCCGAGACGGTTCTTGTTGTTGACGAGCTGATTGTTCAGCAGGGTCGAGTCGTCCAGGTTCTCGATCAAACCGCTGCCAAAGGTTGGCGTGGGAATCCGAAAGATGATGTTATTGGCCGCCTGCGCCGCATTAAAGCTAGGCTGCTGCAGGCTGCAGCTGCCGGCATCGGGGCGGCTCGTAACGGTGAACAGGTCTTCGACTCCGCCATTGGGAGCATTGAGATTTGCGGTGCCGTTTTGGTTAAAGAAAAACGGGAAGCGAGCTTCGCGGGTGGGGCCATTCGCAGTAATGAAATACGGCATGGTGTTGCCGGGCGCGACCCCGTCGCTGGTGAACTGAAATTGTGGATTGACCGCCGGACCGCTCCCGCCGATGGCTGGCTGAGTGTGACACGAACTGCAGCTATTGGAATTAAACCGCGGACCCAGACCATTGTTGGCGCCGCCAGAAACGGACTCTACCTCCTGGAAGCGCGCGAACCCGTCGTTGAAAAAGTCCAGGATTCCCGGTTTATCGTTGGCCAACACCGAAGAGAGTGCCGCGCCTGTCCCGCGGTTGCCACTCTGAACTCCAGGGTCGGTTTGAGCAAATGTTACTCCGGTGAGGAATACCGCCAACGTCGATACTGACGCGAGTTGAGCTATCTTGGTCACGACTCCTCCTTAAGTGTTGCTTGTCCCGCTGCTATGGACCCAGCTTCGGGTCCTGGTGGAGACGCCTTGAGGCCGACACCCATGGGTAACCAATCCGGCCGCCTGGTGGATAGCATTACGACCGGCTGAGTGCTTGCCCTCCTTGTTGGCTGCCGCATACGCGGAGACCCGCTGCCCGAACCTATAGGAATAGGTCCGCTAAAACACAGCAGACAAAAAGCCCATGAGATGGACGCCTACTTACCGCGCTCAAGTTGGTGTCGGTGAGCACGCTCCAGCTAAGTTGTTTGTGGCTATTCCCGACCAAGTGTGCGCGAAAGGATTTCGCTTGGCGGAGTCGTTACCTCGACAGGCAGGTCATACCCCAACGCTCAGTCCGGCGAAACCGAGAACGAAGAGCGCGGAAGCCGATCACTGGCGAGGAGACCGGCAAAATTGAACGGAGCTTAGTACCGCCTGAAACAAATGTCAACCGCAAAATGTTTAGTGTGTACTTCCGACTGGGTTCACCAATTGGATGGAGGGCGACTCTAAAGCTATGCGTTTGTCGACAGCCCAATCAAGACAGCGAGTGGGATCGTGAGTTTAATACCTGTCGGCTACAGCAATCGGGCGGCTCGGTTGAGCACAGTCAGCGTTTGACGTGCATGTCAAGGAACCCAAATACATCTCCCTCCCATTCCGCTATATCGGTGTAAACGAAATTGTGTCCATCATCCGCAGACTTGCCGAAGGGCGGATATATCTTCAGAGCGTGCGGTTTGCCCAATTTAGTCAGCTCCTCTGCCAGGGTTTCGCCAGGTGCCGTGGAGTAATCATTCGCCGCGTGGACGAGCATGATGGGAACAGTTGTGCTACGTACTGCAGTCAACATACGGTCCCGCACTGCCGATGAATTTCCCCACGATGCTGCAGCAGCGCCGAACGTAACTGCAGCCCGCAGAGTGTTGTCGTGTTCGACCGTGAGGAGCGCGAGTTGCCCGCCAAACGAATGCCCCACGACCGCAATACGGTGGGCATCGACCCCCGGGAGGTTCTTCAAAAACGACAACCCTGCCAATTCATCATCGAGGTGATCGGTCGTCAGTAAAACGAACTGCAGGTGGTTGCGAGCCTCATCTCCTCGGGCCGTTTGCTCTTTTCGCAGAAGGTCCTGCATGAAGGGCGCCTGAGCCGCGGACAGGCCCTGCCCCCGGCGGCAGAGATAGAGGAATGTGTAACCGTGCTTGACAAAGACTGGCCCGAGCTTTTCGGCGGCCTCCTCCATGGTGAATCCACTGGTATGCGCCGCATCGGTACCCCCCGATCCGTGTACAAACAGGACCGCAGGAGACGGGGAAGGACTCGTGGGCCTCCACAGGTAGCCTCTAAGACGCAGGCTCCCACTGGGGACTACAACGATTTCAGGAGCCGCTGGTGGTGATGGCAAGCCAAAGGCCGTCAGGGACAGCAGCAATGCGAACCCCAGAAAAGGTCTTATCCTCATCGATATTGGCGCCTCCCAATGCCGCACTGCCGATACCGTGCTGGGTGAAGATTGGCAAGTGTAGTGTATAGGTTCGTCGATACAGATCCGGGGTTACCGGCAGAGCCCCTGGTGCCGACCCCGAACAGCTTTAGGAGGCCAGGGCCGACCTTCTCAGGGCCGATAATAAGGGCCCGTAGAATGCTGCAAACTCAGTCGAAAACCGTTCACTTTTGACTAGTTTTCTGCCTAAGTGTCACCTATCATGTATGCCGGTTTTTCTTGCCGGCTCCTAAGACCAGGCTGATGGCGAAATTGAGCCATGGATGGATTGATGAAGGGTCCTGGAGAAGGGCATCTGGCCGAGGAAAACTAATACAAACGAGTTAGGCAAAACAGACTAGAACGGGCGTGATTTCGAGGCTTAACTTTTTCCTTCCGTGCCTTGTCCTCATGGCCGTTGCGAGAGATATCCGTCAATTGACACGAGTTCTGCATGAGCCAGCGACTCACTCTCGATCCTTCCTCCTTCGAAAGACTATTGGCCGCAGCTTTAGTTCTCCAACACCTGCACGACCAGGAAGCGCGCAACCGCCCGCCTGTTCGAAATGAAACCGTGGCCGCGTCAGCTGAGACTGACGTCGAAGAACATTGCGTCTCCGAACGCGATCCAACGAGTACACATCTGATCGCCGCTTTGAGTGCGTCGAGTAAGACCCCCAAAGCGCAGGACAAGAGTACGACTCCAGAACCGGCAGCCGCGCCGGCAAGCGAAGAAGTTTCGGGGACTAAGGTTAGAGAGGTCTTCCCTGCCGCGCATCATAAGCTCCAGCACTCAGCCGTGGGTTACGACTTTCGGCACACGCTGCAGTGGTTCTTGGATACCGCCGGTGGCGCCCGGAAACGACTGGTATCTTTCCCCAGAAATAGAGCAGTGGCTTCGGTCACCTTTGACTCCAAACTTGTTCTGAGCCCGCGTCGAACAGCAGCAAAGGCGGGAACGCCGCTTCTAGTGCTGCTGGTTATGGTTGCATTCACGCTTCTCCAGGTGTGGCACCGTCAGCGTCCTCATACCGTGGCTGCAATGTCGAGAACGACCCAGCCGTCCGATGCTGAGACAACCAGAAAAGGTGAGCAGTTCGAGCCGACTCCACCGGCCCAGGTCAGTCACCTGCAAGTAACGGACGGAGGTGTCTTGTCTGTCGTGGAAGCGTTAAGCCGGTATGAGATTCGTGGATTGCGACGCCAGGCAGAATACGGAGACGACTCCGCGGCTCTTGTCATGGGCATGGTCTACGAGACCGGACGCTTTGTTCCTCAAAGCTGCACCAAGGCAGCTGCCTGGGTCAGGATGTCGGCTAATTGGGGCAATGCTGCCGCTCAGTACAACCTCGGATTACGCTACCGCGATGGAGACGGACTGCCTGCAAACCAAGACGAGGCAGAGGAGTGGTTGCGAAAGGCGGCTGATCATCAGTATTCGAACGCCGGGTCAGCGTTGGAAACACTATCATCGCGTGACGCGCGTTCGACCGATACGCCAGGTGGGGTCACGGATGTTCCTGGTCACTAGCTGCCGAGCTCGCCGGTGAGCGAAACCTGGCGCATTTTCATTGGTTCAGCCGCAGCCGCACATTCAACTCACGCCGGGCTCGATCAAGACGCTTGGCTACCGCAACCGGGCTGATACCGAGTTGGGACGAGGCTTCGTCAACCGTCATTCCTTGAATGTCGCATAGCAAGAAGACGTTCCGGAAAACCGGGAGCAGTCCCAACGCATGCATCACAACTTTCGCCGGTGCTTCCTGATCTGACGACACTGCTACTTCCTCGTTTCTATTGTCGGTATGAAAGTTAAAGTACCGTGCAGTGAGCCGGAGCGTGTCACACTTTTGTCAGCAGGTTGTAGATGATTTGTAAAAGGCCGGAGCTAAGCTCGGGCGGGTATACGCCGGAACGCGATCGGCCGGAACGCAGGCCTGATCGGCGAAGAAGGGTGAGACGAACAACCAGTCGGCATGAAATACTACACATTCGGCAATCTCATCCACTCTGGGGGAGCAATGGCATTCACGCAAAATAGCAGCACTAAGCAATCGTCTGTGGCACTTCGACGCAGTGACCGCATGACACTGGGATTGATCGGGATGGGAGTGATATTCGCTTCTCTGGGTCTGGGCGAGGCCGTATATCGATTTGCGTTTCTCGATTTCGATGGAGCAACGGATCGGCTGCCAATCGAGTTGTTGTTCGGACTTGGGTTCGCGTGGATGACCACGAAACTGGTCAAAGGGATTTACCAATACCGAATCGAGCGAATCAACTTGATTCGGGACCGGAACGTCAGGATTCGTCACGCGGTGGAAGCCATCACACCCGTGCCCTATCCCGGCACCCAGCAGGCTATCCGGGTGATTCGCGAGGAAGCGGATCGCATTGAGTGGACCCTGACCGAGATCATGCCTCGCTAGGCCGGTGGAAACGCCGGTGGGTCTGAGCCAGCACTCTGGGGCCGTTCACTCCATGACGCCGCTGCCCAACTCTGCTTGGCCCCCTACCCAACCGTTCAGCAGGCCTGCTCAGGCCGCCATTGCAGGCCGTGAGGCCCGATAGAGCTGCCCGGCCAACGCTCCCAACCCAATGCAAACCACTCCGAAGCGGACCAGTCCGCCAAGATATGGGATGAATCCAACAACGGTGAGGATTAACAGGCCAACCAGAAGTCCCAACAACCAATCGCCCCTGCTGGCTCCGGATGGCTTCAGGATCATCCGCCCCAGGAAAGCTCCAACCCAAACCTTCGCCAGGTAGATCGCAGCCAGATACAGCTCCAGCAACAGTAGCGCCACTGGGAGGCCAACCAGCGTGATGGCGGCCACGATCATGGCCAACGGAACACCCGCCAGGACTGCAATTCCCAACGCCAGACTGCGCCAGCCTGAGCCCACCAGCTGAGTCGTGGCCTGGAAGAAGGCGGGGAACAGCAGCAAGCCCAGCCATCCCACCAGCATGGAACTGGCGAGCCAGACAGCCCGGTAAAAATAGAATCTGGGGCGGGTGAAGCGGCTCTCTCTCACGTTCAGCTGGATGTCACGTTTCCCCGCAATGACCGCGCCGTCGGCGATGTGTACATTTTTCAGTTGGCGCACGTGAGCGCTCAGGTTGCCGCCGACGCGGGCCGTGTCCGTCAGCGTAAGACCTCCCTGGTTGCCTCCGATCATCGTCAGGTCACGGCCGATATGGCCGCTTACATCACCACTCTCACTAATGACCATGTTTACGCTGCGCTTCACCTCGCCCTCGAGGTTGGCGTCGCCGGCAGCCATCACGACACCTTGGCCCACATGGCCCCGGTCATCCAGATGCAAGGATTGCACCGCGCCGTAGATGCTGTGGCCCAATTGGCCGTACAACTCGAGCGTGTGCGAGAGGCTATAGATGTTGCCTTCCACGGTTCCGCTGACTTCTGTCCGCGAAGCAGCAGTGATCAGGTCACCCTTAATGGTGCCGCGCACTTCCACGGTCCGGGCAATGGCTATCAAATCTCCGTTGACCACTCCATCCACGCGCACGATGCTAGCGGCGGCCACAAGAGTGTCGTCCACAGTCTCGTTCGCGGCCACGGTGACGAAGTCAGCGTGACGCCGATCGAGGGCAAAGCTGGGCAACGACAATGTAAGGAACACCATCAGCAGGCGCAGGCCAGGATGACGCAACCGCCCTCGGCGCGTCAGCAGCAATGCGCTGCCGCCCACCAGCAACAGCAAACAAAACCACCCCACAACAGCAGCATAATCGGCTAGCATGGCAGTACCTCCACGTGCAAAGTAGTAAAAGAAACTGAAGACCAGGTTCGTCCGGCCGCCCGGGCTAAAGGGATTGAACCAATCCAGCGCCGCCGGAATGCTCAACTCATCGAACCAAACGGAAACGATCGAACCCAGCGCCAGCAGCGTGGCCATGATTGCCAGATCGCCTCGCACCCAGGACCATCGCAGACGGGAGAAGCCCGTGGGGCTGCCAGCTTCCTCCGGAAGCTCGAGCAGGCTTTCGCTCAGAACGCGGTTCTCAATGCGCAATGCATCCACCAGCTTCTGGCAGCGCCAGCACGTGGCCAGGTGGTCTCGCAGCCGCCGCGCCTCGTCCGCCGCCAGTTCGCCATCAACCAGGAGGGCACAGGTTTGTTCCGAGTAACATTCCATGGTCACTTGCTCCTATGGGGCAACCTTCGGCGCAGCTCCTGCTTGGCCCGAAATATCAGCGCCGCCACGTAGTTCCTCTGCAGGTCTAACTGCTGCGCGATTTCGTCATAGCTCAGTTCGCCGTAGTAGCGCAGGACGAGAGGGACACGATAGTTCTCCGGAAGCCGTGCGATGGTATCGCGCACTTGCACCCTCTCTTCCATGCCCAAGACCGCACTCAGTGGCGATGGCTCCGAACTGGCTGCCTCGATGGCCGCGGCTCCGTCCTCAACTTCCACAATCACCTTCCGTCCACGCTGCCGGCGCCGCAAAACGTCGATGCATTGGTTGCCGGCCACCCGCAGCAGCCACCTGGGAAACGGTATCGAACCGTCATAGCTCTCGATGGAGCGCTGTAGCTTGAGGAAGACTTCGCTGGTGGCATCCTCTGCGTTCTCCCGTGAGTCCAGCATGTAGCGGCACAATCCGAATACCCGCCGGACATAGCGGCGATAGATCTCCGCCAGGGCCTCGGCATCGTGACCCCGTGCGCGCTCAATTACGCTTTCCAAATCCAGCCCCTCCATCTGCCTGGTTCCGCTCTCGCGGGGCTGCGGTCCTTTCGCCATGTTCCTTTTGGCGTCCATAAAGCAGTACGCTGCAGATCGAAGGATGTTACACACATTTTAGGGGGTGGTGGAACTCAAGGCTCGAGTCCGCCTCTGGCTGCTCGTAACCGTTGTTTACTTGTGATTACAAGGGATTGGCGGACTGAGAGAACGGGGCTCTCGCTCGCCGCCTCAAAGGTGGGACACCGTAGTGGTTCCGGTCTGTAGAGCCGGGGAATGAAGTTGTGCGCAGCCAGCTGCTGCTGTCGGTATCGAGGACGGCTGTTTACGCTACTTATCCTGGCCGTCGGCCACAGACAGCGTGGGCACTCCGTTCTTGCGCATCAGCTCGTTCAGCGCCGGGACATCGCTGGTCTGAATTTGCTGCCATTTCGCCAGCTGTGCGCTCAGGCGTTGGTGCAGATCATCGAAGACCTGCAACTGCTGCGCCGTCGGCGACTGATCGACGGTCTGGATCAGATCGCTGAAGCTGGCGTACTGTTCGTTGAGCATGTTGGGGTAGCGCAGGTTGCCCTCCGAACTCTTCATCTTCACTTGAATCAGGTTCTCTTCGACTGGTGACATCTTCTGGTCGAGGGCTTTGGCAGCCGCAATGACTTCGCTGTTCGGAGAGTCCGCAGCAGTCCACTTCTCGAGCGTCTGCAAGTTGGCGCGCAATCCGCGAATCTGGTTCACAGCGCGATGCAGCGCGTCGATATCCTGTTTTACTTTGTCGGCCAGCTCGATTTGCATCTGCAGGTCCGCAGCGGTCACCTGGTCCCGAATGCGGGGATCGATGATCACATTCAGCGGCGCGCTCTGGGTGGTGCCTTTGACCGTGAGCTTAACCTGGTAGGTGCCGGGAACCACCAGAGGACCGCGCGGTGGCTTACCCGCGTAAAACGCGCCCGGGATCTGCACCGGTGGATCGGAGCGGAAGTCCCAGGCGAAGCGGTTTATGCCCGCGTCGGCCGGCAGCAGGTCTGCGTCTTTCTCCTGGTCAGGCCACTCCGGCGGCTGCTCCTGGTTGCTTTCTTTGATGTTGGAAAAATGACGCACGCGCTTGCCCTGCGCGTCGGAAATCTCCATCATGATTTCTTCTTTGTCCGCCGGTTTGGACTTCAGATAGTAATAAAGGACGGCGCCTTTGGGAGGGTTATCTCCGACCGGACGCCTTCGGTCAACCTGATCCGGGAAATGCAAGCGGGTTGCAACGGCGGGTTGATAAAGGTGGAAATCGTCGGCGGCAATCGCCGAGCTCTCCTGTCGCAGCGGGCTAACGTCGTCGAGAATCCAGAAGGAGCGGCCGTGGGTGGCGGCCACCAGGTCGTTGTCCTTCACCGCCAGATCGTGGATAGGACTGGTCGGCAGGTTGAGTTGCAGTGACTGCCAGTGTGCTCCATCGTCGCCAGAGAAATAAACTCCAGTCTCCGTCCCCGCATAGAGCAGGCCCTTCACCTTGGGATCTTCCCGCACCGACCGTACGTACGCACCCGCGGGAATCCCGCTGTTGATGAGTATCCACGTCTTACCGAAGTCGTGAGTCTTGTAAATAAATGGATTAAAATCGTCGAACTTGTGGCGATCGATGGCTGCGTACGCCGTGCCGGCATCGTGGGGCGAGGCTTCGATGATGCTGACCATGCTCCATTCCGGCATGTTCTTGGGAGTGACGTTCTCCCAATGCTTGCCGTCGTCGCGGGTGAGATGGATCAGACCGTCATCGGTGCCCGCCCATAGCAGGCCTTTCTGCAGCGGCGATTCGGACAGCGCGAAGACGGTGTCGTAGTACTCGACGCTGGTGATGTCGAGCGTGATGTCGCCACCCGACGGTTTCTGTTTGCTCTTATCATTGCGCGTCAGATCAGGACTGATCGCGCTCCAACTATGTCCCTGGTCAGTGCTCTTGAGCACATTCTGTGCCGCAGTGTAGATCACGTTGGAATCGTAGGCTGACACCAACACGGGTTCGGTCCACTGAAAACGGTACTTGAGTTCGCCCGCGCCGTTGCCCGAAGTGTCCAGCGGATAGGGAGACAAGTCCTGAAGCTGGTTAGTGCGGTGGTCGTAGCGAGTGATGGCAGCGCTGTCCGATCCGGCATACACAATCTCGGGATCGCGCGGATCGGGCGAGATGGAACCGCTCTCGCCGCCGCCCACTTCGTACCAGTCCTGGCGGGCGATAACCCCGTCGTCGCTCTGACTGGCGATGGCCACGGTTGAGTTGTCCTGTTGCGCGCCATACAGGCGGTAGGGCCAGTGATTGTCAACCGCGACGTGGTAGAACTGTGCGGTCGGCTGGTTGTTCTGCTCGGACCACGTCTTGCCGCCATCCACCGAAATCGTAACCCCGCCATCGTTGCTGTTGATCAACCGCTGCGGGTCGACGGGATCGATCCACAACCCGTGATGGTCGCCATGGGGCGCCGGCAGCAACTCGAAGGTCTTGCCACCGTCGTTGGAGCGGAATGCGCCGGTGTTCAGCACATACACGGTGTCCACCTGTTTGGGATCAGCGAACACATGGGTGAAATACCACGCCCGCTGCCGGTAGCGTTCATCGTCATTCACACGGGTCCACGAGTTGCCCGCGTCATTAGAACTGAACAAGCCGCCTTCCCTGGCTTCGATGAGCGCATAGACGCGATTGGAGTCCGCTCCCGAAACCGCAATTCCGATGCGTCCCAGAATGCCTTCCGGCAGGCCGTTGCCCTGCAGTTGTTTCCACGTCAGCCCGCCATCGACGGACTTGTAGAGGCCGCTGCCCGGTCCGCCGCTGTTGAAATACCAGGGCTGTCGCCGTACCTGCCATAGGGACGCATACACTACGCTGGAATTCCGGGGATCGAAGACAACATCAATCGCCCCAGTGTTGTCGTCCTTGTATAAGACTTTCTGCCAGGTTCTGCCGCCATCGGCGGTGCGAAAAACACCACGCTCCGAGTTTGGGCCCCAGGCGTGCCCGAGGGCAGCGACCAGCGCGATGTCGGGATTGCGTGGATCAATGATGACCGCACCGATGTGGCGGGTATCTTTAAGTCCGACATTTTTCCATGTCAGGCCAGCATCGGTCGATTTGTAAACCCCATCGCCATAAGAAATATTGCCGCGGAGACAGGCTTCCCCGCTGCCTGCATAAAGCACATTGGGGTCTGAATCAGCCACCGCTAGGGCGCCGATGGACGATATGCTCTGGTGATCGAAGGTCGGAGTCCAGGTGAGGCCACCGTTGGTGCTCTTGAAAATTCCTCCCGCAACCGCACCGAAATAATAGGTACTGGGATCGCCGGGAACGCCCGCGACAGCGAGCACACGGCCTCCGCGAAACGGTCCCACCTGCCTCCACTTCATGCCGCCGATAAGGGCAGGATTGACCTGCGCAAAACCATTCCCGGCAAGGAACGAACACAGTAATGCAGCAACCGCAACCCGGCATCTCATCATTTGACCCTTCGTTCTTAGGAGTGGCGCTATGGTACCTACAAAAGACCAGAGCCTGCAAGGTTGCTGCAGCTGCTGGACAAGGAAATTTGGGTTTTGTGAAACGGACTCCCGGAAAGGAAATAATTTTGACTGGTTTTTGCGGAGCGGTGTTAAGATGTGGTTCCCCCCATTTGTGCCAGCCACCCACATTTGAGCAAGCTCATGTTTGAGGCCGACAAGCGCGGTATCTCCTCCGGCATAGCCGCAGGCGTGGGATGGCAACGAAACCGGTCCGATAGGGTACCGCAGGTGTACAATACGTCCACCCTGGGGATCCCTAGCAATCACAATCTAGCGAGGTAGTCGATGACAGAGTGTCGCAAGAGACACATCTGCTCGAAGTCGTTTCTGGCCGCGATTGCTGTTGCCTTGTGCGGGTTGTGCCCGCAGCCTGGGTATGGCCAAGTCAGTGTTCTGACTTACCACAACGACAATGCCCGTACCGGGCAAAACGTAAACGAGACGGTTCTCACTCCGGCAAACGTCAATCAGAATAGCTTCGGCCGACTCTTTTCCGCGAATGTCGACGGCTATATCGTCGGCCAACCTCTCTACCTGCAGAACGTGTCCATTTCCAATCTCGGTGCGCACAACGTGGTCTACGTGGCAACGCTGCACGACAGCGTTTACGCCTTTGACGCAGATACCGGGGGCCTGCTCTGGCAGGTGAGCTTCATCAACCCGGCATTGGGCATCACTTCCGTACCTGTGTCCGAGACCGGGTGCGCCGGCGTCACCAAGTTCACCGAGCACGGAATCGCTGGGACAGCGGTCATCGACCCCAACTCCGGGACCCTCTATCTGGTGGCTAAGACCAAAGAGAACGGAACCTATGTGCAGCGCCTGCATGCCCTGGATACCGCCTCTGGGCAGGAGAAATTTGGCGGTCCAGTGGTAATCTCGGCGTCGTTTCCGGGCACCGGCGATGGCGGGGCCACTGTGAACTTCGACCCCTTGCGGCAAATGTCCCGCGCCGCAGTGCTTCAGATCAACAACACCATCTTGCTGAGTTTCGCGGCCAATGGCTGCAAGACGGTCCACAATCACGGCTGGATGCTGGCTTACGATGCTACCACTCTGCAGCAGACGGGAGTTTTCAATACCACTCCGAACGGAAACAACGGAGGCATATGGCACTCCGGCTCAGGACCGGCCGCGGATAGCAACGGCAACATTTACGTCGAAACCGCCGATGCCGTGTTCGACGCGAATACTGCCGGACCAGATTTCGGCGATTCCATCCTTAACTTGAACTGGGGAGTCAATGGCTTGTCCCTCGCTGACTCCTTCACGCCGTTGAGCCAGGCAAACGACTATACCTTCGACTTGGATCTGGGTTCGGTGGGACCGCTCCTGCTGCCAGATCAACCCGGAACTTTTCCCCATTTGTTGGTGGGTTCGGGAAAAGACGCCACCATTTACGTCGTCAATCGCGACAACATGGGAGGCTATAACCCGATTCAGGACCAAATCGTGCAGGAAATAGCGTCACCCTTTGGGAGCGGGAACCGGACCCGCTTCGGGGTACCAACCTACTGGAACGGGATGGTCTACCTGGTGCAGATCCAATCGCCGGTAGCCGCCTACTCGCTGAGCAATGGTTTGCTCTCGGGCATGCCAGTCTCCCAGACTCCGGCTGCATATCAACGCAGCTTTGCCGCCTCCATCTCGGCTAACGGCGCGATCAACGGCATCCTCTGGCTGGTGACATTCGGCTCCACGACTGGCAATACGCTGCACGCTTTCGACGCGAATGATCTGCCAACTGAGTTTTACAACAGCGATCAAGCTGGCACCCGGGACACCCTCAGTGCAACGCCGGACTTTGTCACCCCCACTATCGCCAATGGAAGAGTGTACGTGGGGACGCAGACACAATTTGTGACCTATGGACTGCTCGGGGTCGCTCCCGTCGTCAGTCTTTCTCCCTCCAGCATTAACTTTGGAACTCAGGTTCTCAACACCACCAGCGATCCTCAACTGGTGACTCTGACCAACACCGGCACGTCCAACTTGAGCGTAAATATTGTTGCCGCCAGCGGCGACTTTGCGCAGACCAACACCTGCAACACCAGCATTGCCGTGGGAGCAAGTTGCACGGTCAGTATTACCTTCACGCCGACGGCGACCGGAGCGCGCACCGGTGCCATCACAATCACAGACAATGCGGCCGACAGTCCGCAAAGTGTCAGCCTGTCGGGTACGGGCGTGCAACAGGTTGCGCCTGTGGTCAGTTTGTCGCCGGGAAATTTGAATTTCGCAAGCCAGACGGTCGGGACTACGAGTCCGATGCAATCCTCGACGCTGACCAATACGGGGACGGCAACACTCTTGGTCACCAGCGTCACCGCGAATGGCGACTTCGCACTCGCTGCCACGGGTTCGTCCTGTCCGTATTCTGGAGGTGCGGTGAATGTCGGCGTCAGTTGCACAATTGATGTGACGTTCACACCCACCGCCGCAGGAGTACGCACCGGAGCAGTTACGGTCATTGACAATGCTGCCGACAGTCCACAGGGTGTGAGTCTGTCGGGAACGGGTGCGGCGCCTGCTCCGTCTGTCAGCTTGTCCCCCGGGAGTTTGAATTTCGCAAGCCAGAACGTCGGGATCACGAGTCCAATTCAATCCTCCACGTTGACTAACACGGGGTTGGCAACGCTCTCGGTCACCGGCGTCACCGCGAATGGCGACTTCGCGCTGGCAACCACTGGTTCGTCTTGTCCCTACTCCGGTGGCACGGTGAGTGCCGGTGCCAGTTGCACAATTGATTTGACGTTCACACCCACCACCGCAGGGGCACGCAGCGGAGCAGTTACGCTCATGGACAATGCTGCCGACAGTCCGCAGAGTTTGGGACTGTCGGGCACGGGGGTACAGCCCACAGCACCCGCCGTCAGTCTGTCACCAGGAAGCCTGAATTTCGCGAACCAGACGGTCGGGATCACGAGCCCAATTCAATCCTCCACGCTGACCAATACAGGGTTGGCAACGCTCTCGGTCAGCCGCATTACCGCGATTGGCGACTTCGCACTGGCGACCACCGGTTCTTCTTGTCCTTACTCCGGCGGCACAGTGAGTGCCGGGGTGAGCTGCACGATTGACGTTACCTTCACGCCCACGCAGGCGGGTAGTCGAACTGGATCCGTCATGGTGGCTGATAATACGGCGGACAGCCCACAATCGCTGAATCTGACTGGAACCGGGTCACAGGATACGAGTCCGGTACCTTTCATTAACCAGCCTCTTGTGCCTGACGTGTATTTGCCCGGTGGTGCGGGATTCACATTAGCAGTAAACGGCGCGGGCTTCGTCCCAGCCTCGGTAGTAAATTGGAACGGCAACCCCCGTGCAACTACCTATATTTCAGGTACACGGTTGACCGCCACCGTTGGGGCTTCCGACATCGCCTTCGCCAGCACGGCGCTAATAACGGTGACCAACCCCGCAGCGGGCGTGGCAGGGTCGAACGCCGTGTTATTTGAGGTCACCAACCCGACTCCTGGTCTCTCGTTCAGCCGTTCGGATGTTCCGCTGGAAGCAAACGCGCTTGCCGCGGAAGGCGACTTCAACAATGATGGCAAGCCGGACCTGGCTGCGGCCAACTCGGCTGGCAATGTCAGCGTTCTTCTGAGCAATGGCGACGGGACTTTTCAGCTGTCCGGCACTTTCCTTGCGGGCAGCGGTCCGGACGCGGTAGCAGTGGGCGATTTCAATGGCGACGGCAAGCTCGACCTGGTAGTGGCCAACGCCAATGACCAAAATGTGAGTGTACTGTTGGGCAACGGCGACGGAACCTTCCAACCTGCGGCGACTTATGGCGCCGGCAACGATCCGGACTCGCTGGTAGTGGGCGACTTCAACGGCGACGGTAAATTGGACCTGGCGGTGGGAAATGCCAACGACAACAACCTGAGCGTCCTGCTCGGCAATGGCGACGGGACGTTGCAAACCGCGGTGAACTACGCGGTGGGCGCTACCCCGGCTTTCGTGGTAGCCGGCGACTTCAACGGCGATGGCGTACTCGATCTGGCGGTAGTGAATTCAGCGAGCAACAATATAAGTGTACTGCTGGGCAACGGTGACGGCACTTTCCAGGCGGCGGTGAACTATAGCGTTGAGGGCACTCCATCTGCGATGGCAACGGGTGATTTCAACGGCGATGGCAGATTGGACTTGGTAGCGCTGAATTCGGGCAGCAACAATCTGATCGTCCTTCTGGGCAACGGTGATGGATCCTTCCAGTCGGCGGTGCACTACGGGGCAGGCGCCAACCCCAGTTCGCTGGCTTTAGGGGATCTGAACGGCGACGGCAAATTGGATCTGGCGGTGGCCAACTCCGGGGACAATACCGTGACTACGCTGTTGGGCAACGGTGACGGGACTTTCCAAACCGCTGTCCCCTACGGCGTCGGCCACAGCCCCAGCTCTGTGCTGGTCGGCGACTTTGGCGGCGATGGCAGGGCTGACCTTGCTATTGTTGATAGCGCAGATGCCACCCTCTCCGTCTTGCTCCAGGCGCCGGTATTCTCGCAGTCCACCCCCGGGCTGGATTTCGGAAATCAAAATCTCGGGACCACCAGCAACCCGCAGACCGTGACGGTGACCAATACCGGCAGCGCAACCCTGTACATCAGCAACCGAGCCATTACCGGCAACAATCCTGGTGATTTCAGCGAGACCGACAACTGCGGAAGTTCCCTGCCCGCGGGCGCGAGCTGCACCGCGAATGTCACCTTCACTCCGCTGGCGGCCGGGGTTCGCGCCGCGGTTTTGTCGTTCACCGACAACGCCTCCGGCAGCCCACATACCGTCAGCCTTTCGGGCACGGGCGCAGTACCGGGAGTCGGCCTTTCCCCCAGCAGCCTGACTTTTACCCTGCAGCTACTTGGTATCCCCAGCGCCGCTAAGCTCGTGACCGTGACTAACACGGGTACGGGGACACTCAACATCTCGTTAGTCACGATCACCGGGACAAACTCGTCCGACTTCTCACAGACCAATACCTGCTCTGCCAGCGTGGCACCCGGAAACACATGCACCATCAGCGTTACTTTCAATCCCAGCAAGATCGGAACCCGGGTGGCCACCCTCAACGTCACTGACAATGCCCCCGGAAGCCCCCAATCCGTCAGCTTGAGTGGCGCGGGCACGGTTGTGCAACTTTCTCCCACTCAACTCAACTTGGGTACGGTTTTGCTGGGCACGCAGGGAAGCGCTCAGGCCATCACTCTTACCAACACACGATCAACGCCCTTGGCCATTCAATCAGTGGCCATCACCGGGGCCAACGCTGGAGACTTCACCCAGACCAACAACTGTGGCAGCAGTTTGCCAGGCAAGGCCACTTGCATCATCAATGTGACCTTCGCGCCAAGGGCCATCGGAGTTCGAAATGCATATGTATCGTTGACTGACAACGGCGGCGGTTCTCAAAGGGCCACGCTTACAGGGACAGGAACCTCTGTCAGCCTCTCCTCAACCAACCTGAATTTCGGCAACCAAAAAGTAGGGACGATGAGCTCTCCGCAGACCGTGACCCTGACTAACGTCGGAACAGTTGCATTGAGGATCGGGATGGCACTGAAGGGCAACAATATTCCCGACTTTGCCGAAACCAACACCTGTGGATCGAGCGTGGCAGCCGGAGCCCAATGCACGATCACAGTCAAGTTCAGACCCAAGGCCACGGGCATACGTAGCGCCATCGTGTCGATTTCCGACACCGGCGGAGCTAGCCCTCAAACCATTTCCTTGAACGGCAACGGCACCTAGACTGTTTGCGCTGCGGACTACGTGCAATGCGAGGCCAACGGTCATTGCTTGAATGGAACGCTGTAGTGGGACGCAATCACCTGCCACTTACCATTTATCTTCGTCCAGACGTCCGTCAGGCGATCCCGGTACTCATAATGCTTACCTTTTGAATCCCCGGTCTCGTGATATGCGCCGGTCACGACGGCAGTGTTCCCGTGCATTCGCACCCTGAGATCGGACAACTCCGCCACCTCTACCTGCACCGAAGAATCGGCACTGTGACTGATGTATCCGGCTTTTCCGAAGGTGCTGCCATCCTCGATGGTAATGACGAAATCCTCTGCCAGCAAAGAAGACAGAATACCGATATCGCGGTGCTTATAACTCTCGGTCCATTTTCTTTCCAGGGAGAGAACCTTCTCTCCGTCTGCTGAATTTTGTTGCGCAGCTGAGACGATCGGCAGAAAACAGACGAAACACATGACAAGCCTTGGGAGTTGTTGCGCGCACATAGTTCTTTTTTGCACATCTTGGGATCGGTGCCAAGTCGCTCTCGAGTGACCTTCTCTAACCCCGGACCCTACCGAACCGGCCACGCGGGTAGAGCGTAGCCTGGGGCCGCCCGTAGAACTCGTCCTGCGGGTGGACGAGGAACTGAAGGTCTTGAAGTAGCTGCGGTGCTGGAACTCCACGGCGGACGAGGCACGTAGCGGTTCATCGCCATCAGAGGAGGTTCAGATCTCGACTGATTCGCTGATGGTATGACCGCAGAAGGCCGTTTCGCGACCTTCGGAACGGCCATCGCCGTTATGCTTGGAGGTCGGGAACCTTGCGGAGGCGGAGAACTCTGCTGCGTCTGCATAGCCACGGAGTTAAAGGGTATTTCCGCGGAAGGCTTGGTCGTCGGCTTTTCCCAAACACCATCGCCGTCACTTTGTATCTTGTGACGAGTTGCCGTCGACAACGGTGGGGGTGAATTCGCTGTATTGACCGCCGCGGAGGTGATCGCATCTGCCCGGAGGGTGGCGCTCGCGGACTCATCTTCATTATGCCCAGGTTTGCTTGTGTCGGGAACTGGAGGAGCTCCAGAAACGCCCGCAACTGGAGCGAGGTCTTGGTTGGCCGAAACCGGATCGAGCGATTCAACTTTTCCGGAACTACTGGACTTCAAGCTTGCCTTCCGCGTCGCAGCAGAGAACTGATTTCGCGACGCCGATTTCAGGTAACGAAAGAAACGCGGCCGTCCACGCCCTTGCCAGTAGGGTGAATCATAGAATTCGACGCCCCGCCCCGAACGCATCGCACTGAAGAAGGAGTGTTGCACCGGACTAATCACGATTCCCACATGTCCGCGCCACACCACCAGATCACCCGGTTGTGGATGCAGGACCCGCCGAAACTCTTTCGTGCCCCGGTAAAGTTCGGTGGAATTCGCATAGGAGTACGCAAACCCAGCCCGAGCATAGATTTCGTGTACAAAGCTTGAACAATCGGCGTGGGAGTCTACAGGCTTGCGCGATTCCAGCGCTGCGCCAAGAATCGCCAACCCCTGGTCTGAGTTCACCAGCCAAGGTGCGATGGCCTCAGATTCATGGATCGTTTGATGGTGGGTCTTTGAACCTTCTACGTTCTGCTGGGTGGCCCATGCACCCGGAACTACCGCGCACAGCGCAACCAGCAGTCCCACCCTTTCGCAATACCGGGAATGGATAATGATCGCCATGACAAAGCTAGGGTGCTAGTTCGCCACAAACGTTCTGGTTCGCCACAAACACGGTCGAACCCCCGCGCCGCAAAAAAGTTTCGCTGGCTTCATGAAATATTGTCTCCGTCCATCTCTCAAATTCAGTGCTATACTCCCCGCCAATTAAGGGTCTTTTGACGTGGGGTGTGCTCTTCACTAAGCCATAAGGAGTCGTCTATGCCGCGCAAATCCCTTGCTCTAACGCTCACGCTTCTGGTGGTCTCGGCCGCAGCCCATGCTGCCATCCGCGACATCATTCCCGCAGGCACTATCTTGCAGTGCACGCTGAATGAGCCTAACTTCTCATCGAAAACCGCCATGGTCGGCGACCCGGTGCTTTGTCACCTCGGGCCCTTGGGTTCGTTTGGCCACTCGGCCTTTCCGCGCGGCGCCATGCTGGGCGGGCATTTGCAAGAGTACAAAGATCCGGGCCACTTCGTCGGCAAAGGATCTCTTGGGTTGGAATTCGACCGATTGGTTTTGCCCGGAGCGGAAATCTTGCCGTTATCGGCCAAAGTAATTTCCTCTCCCCACATGAAGGTTGACCGGCAAGGTGACATTCAAGGCAAGGGTCATCCCAAGCGCGACGCGGTCGGGTGGATGATCCCCGTCCTCTGGCCGATCAAGGTCATCACGCTCCCGTTCCGCGGTCCCTACCCGGCGCTGAAAGGAGAAACCCGACTCTCGCTCCGCCTGATGGAAGATGTCGAAGTGCCTTTCCCCGTCGCCCGGAACATCGTTCCTGCGCCGCCGTGGGCCAGCCCGAGCAGTTATCGCGGTTCTTACGACTCTTCTCGCTACGAGGCGCTACAACCCGTTTCGGCTTCCTCGCGAGATCAGTCCCTGAGTGTGAAACCCGCTTACTACTCTGCCAGCAGCCAACCGACCGTACAAGTTTCCACCCAGCCGAATACCGAACCGCTGATGACAGTCATCGCGTTGAAGAGTGGCGCGGCAATTGTTGCCAGTCAATACTGGGTGCAAGGCGGCGCCATGAGGTGCATCTCCGCCAGCGGCGAACAGAAGTTACCGCTGGAGCAAGTAGACCTTTACCGGACCGTGAGCTTGAATCGTGAGCGCAACGTCGAGTTCGTCCTGCAATCGCGGGACGCGGTAGAGCAATAGTGTCATTTCGACAAAAAAGGGGACGGGCGTCCTCGCCCCGTCCCCTGTCTTTTGTCTTTGCCGACTATTGAAACTCGCAGGAAAGGATTGCTCCATCCCAACTAAGCGGGAACCACTACCGAGACTAGCTCCGGATTGCACCGTGAAGTTTGGATCGCCTTGATTGCGTCTTCGGCCGTGAACCTTCCCATCACCAGTGCGAGCTTGCGGCTGGTGGTTGTCTGAATCGGTGTGCGATCGACCCGCTGCACGTACTCTGTACCGCGAGTACCGCTACGGTTCACTTTCACAACAAATTTGATGTTTTTCATGGTTTTCTCCTGGTTTCGCCCGAATTGATTTCACACTGTTCCCGACGCTGAGCTTCGGGATCGATTCACAGGAAGCCTTTGTCGTGCTGCCGGAGCTAACAGGGCTTGCGTCAGATTAACCGGCTTAGTTCAGAGGACCTGAAAGAGGAACTGATCACTCACTTTCAAGACTACGCTGAATGCTCACTGCTGTCCAATTTAATGCATCCCGCAGCAGCCAGCGGGCGGACTTCGGTCCTTCACCGTGGGTCGGCAGGGGCTTAGTCCGTTTCGGCTAGTCCAAATGTACTAAGACAAAGTGCTCGTCAAATAGCTTGACAATAGCGTTCGCCTGACGCAGAATCCCTGCGCGAATATTTCCTCCCCTCTTGGATTCCACAAAGTGATTAGCCGTTCTCCGCGCCCAAGGCGGGATCGGGCGGTTCCACCACTGTCGACGATCTTGATTTCGTATCGTCGACGAACAGCGGCCTGGGGGCGTCCCCAGTTTCGTTCTTGACCCAAGAAGGAGATTCCGGATTATGCCGTCGAAAGGACTGTTGTGGAGAGTCTGCGCATTTCTGCCTGCCATTTTGCTGTTAGCGGCAGTTGTTCCGGTCGCCAATGCCCAGAGCTTTGACAATGTGCCGGAGCTGTCTTTCACCAAGACTTTCGGCGGCGCGAATCCGCTCCCGCAAATCGTAACGGCCGCCAGTACCGGAGCCCAGTTCAACGTCGACGCCACGCCCTCGACTTTCACCGGCGGTTCCTGGCTGCAGATCGCTCCTGCCAGTGGTGTTTATTCCACACCCGCGGTTTGGGTAGTCAGCGTAAACCCCGCGGTTTCGCTCGCAGCCGGAACCTACACTGGGCAGATCGTATTCGCCCAGTATCCCAGCGGGATCCCCACTATGACGGTGCCCGTGAGTCTGATTATTACGCCCGCGGGCCAGGCATTCTTCGACGATATGGCCGGCCAAGTCAGCTTTTCCCTGGCCCCCGGCGGTGCTCCGCCATCTCAGGCCATCCAGATTAGAAACGGCGGAACCGGAACCTTAAAGTGGACCGCGACCGCCGCCACTGCCGACGGCGGCAACTGGCTCACGCTCAGCGCAACGTCTGGAACCGCGCCCTCACCAGTTTCGGTGGGGCTGGTTCCGGCGTCTCTGCCCGGTGGGGGAACAACTCCGGGAACGTGGGTCGGACTGATTGTGTTTCAAACGACAGGCAGCACTGTTACTGTGCCCGTCAGAGTCACGGTGGGACCCGATGGCTTCAGCCAGGTAAATCCGCTGAACTTTACCATGCCCTTCGGAGGATTGAGTCCGCTGCCGCAGGTGTTGACCATCGCCAGCCCCGGTTCCACCTTTAACTTCTATACCGAACTGGTGGCGACCGGAAACGGCGGCAACTGGCTATCGATTAACCCCGCTTCAGGCGTACACGGGACGCCTTCGGCTTTTACTGTGAGTGTGGCGAATGCTTCCGCGCTACCGGCTGGAACCTACACGGGGGAGATCATTTTCTTCGAATACCCCAACAACACGCTGGCGATGACAGTGCCAGTGACTTTGACCATAGCGGCACCCGCTACAACCTTTTTCGACAACCTTCCGGGCGGGCTCACTTACTTCATGACTCCGGGCGGCGGTCTGTCGGCTCAGACCGTGCAGATCCTCAATGGCGGCTCTGGAAGCCTGCATTGGACCGCATCGAAGAGTACCGCGGATGGCGGCAACTGGCTGACTCTGTCTGCCACCAGTGGCACGGCGCCTTCGATCGTGACGGTAGGAATTACGTCTCAAAACCTGCCTGGCCAGGGCCTCATCGCCGGCACATACTGCGGCCAGGTAGTGTTTCAGACCACCGGGGACGCGGGCACGGTACCGGTGTGCGTTGTCGTCGGGACCGATGTGTTCCGGCAAGTGAATCCGATTAGCTTCACCATGCCGGAAGGCGGTGCGGACCCTCTCCCGCAGGTGCTGACCCTTGCCAGCACTGGTGCTACCTTTAACTTTTACAGTCAAGTCGTGGCCACCGGGACCGGCGGCAACTGGCTATCGATTAACCCCTCCTCCGGCGTACACGGCGCGCCCGGAGCTACCACCGTTAGCGTAAACGCGTCCACGCTGCCTGCAGGAATCTACACCGGGGAGATCGTGTACTTCGAATACCCGTCCAACACCATGGCGCTGGCAGTGCCGGTGACCTTGACCGTTGCAGCGCCGGGCAGCACGTACTTCGACAACCTTCCCGGTGGCATGTCCTTCTTCTTCGCCCCCGGCGGCACTCCGCCGCCCCAGACCTTGCAAATCAGGAACGGCGGCAGTGGTTCGCTGAATTGGACCGCATCGGTCAGCACCGCTGATGGCGGCGCGTGGCTGAAGGCGTCCCCTCTCACCGGCACCGCTCCTACTACGGTAACGGTGTCGATCGTCCCAACCTCTCTACCCGGCGGCGGCCTGATTGCTGGTACCTACTGCGGCGAAGTGATGTTTCAGACCGCAGGTGACATTGGCACCGTCCCGGTATGCGCCGTCGTGGGGCCTGATGTGTTCGCCCAGGTGAATCCGCTCAACTTCACCATGCCAGTTGGTGGCGCGAATCCCCTCCCACAGGAGATTACGATTGCCAGCACCGGCGCCACTTTCAACTTCTATAATTTTTCCGTGTCCACTGCCACGGGCGGCAATTGGCTGAGCATCGCTCCGTCTACAGGCGTGTTCGGTACACCCGAAGCCTTCACAGTCAACATCAGTGCGGGCACGTTGCCCGCAGGAATCTATACCGGGGAGATCGTCTTCTCCGAATACCCGGCCAACACCATGGCGATCACTGTGCCCGTGACTTTGACGGTTGCGCCCACAGCCAGCGCCTACTTCGACAGTCTTCCCGGCCAACTGAGCTTTTTCCTCAAACCGGGCGGCAGTCCACCTGCACAGCCCCTGCAGATCAGAAATGCGGGAACCGGGACATTGAAGTGGACCGGATCGATTACCACTGCCGACGGCGGTAAGTGGCTAAGTCTGTCTCCGACGAGTGGGACGGCACCTACGGTGGTGAGTGTGGCGATCACATCTTCCAACTTGCCCGGCGGCGGACTCGTGCCAGGGACTTTCTGCGGCCAGGTGGTGTTTGTAGCCACGGGCGACACCGCCACCATTCCCGTCTGTGCGGTGGTGGGAGCGAATGTTTTTAACCAAATGAATCCGTTGAGCTTCAACATGCCGTTTGGCGGCGCGAACCCGCTTCCGCAAGTGCTCAGCATGACCAGCACCGGTACCGATTTCAACTTTTACACGGCATCGGTGTCTACCGCTAAAGGCGGAAATTGGCTGCAGGTCAGTTCTACGTCAGGCGTCTTCAGTACTCCCAGAACCTTCGCGGTCAGCGTGAACGCTTCCACGCTGGCGGCCGGGACCTATACCGGGGAAATCATCTTCTCCGAATACCCCAGCAACACCATGGCGATCACGATACCAGTGACTTTAACCGTTACATCGTGCGGAGCGTTCTTTGACAACCTGCCGGGCCAGATGAGTTTTTCCTTCACGCCCAGCAGTACCAACCCTCCGTCCCAGAGCGTGCAAATCCGCTCTGCCGGATGGGGTTCATTGAATTGGGCCCTGACGACCACCACGTCGGACGGCGGCGCTTGGCTGAGCGTTTCGTCGCACAGCGGGACAGCCCCCTCCACGGTTACCGTGAAGGTAGTGAATTCGGCTCTGCCTGGCGGTGGGCTGGTGGCGGGCAGCTTTAACGGCCAGTTGCTGTTCCAATCCCCGGGAGGCACTGTCAGCATTCCCGTGACTGTAGTGGTGGGGCCGAGTGTCTTCAGCCAGGCGAGTCCTCTAACCTTCAGCATGACACTCGGCGGATCCAATCCGCCGTCACAGGACTTGTCGATCGCCAGCACTGGCACCAATTTCAACTTCTATCTATTGTCGGCGTCGACCGCGACGGGTGGCAGTTGGCTGACAATCAATCCTTCTTCCGGCGTGTTCACCACTCCCCGAGACTTTACGGTCAGTGCCAACGGTGCCACGTTGCCTGCGGGTATCTATCTGGGGGAAATCGTCTTTTCCGAATACCCGGCCAGCACCATGGCGACGGCGGTGCCAGTGACTTTGACGGTTACCAATCCGCGCGTCCCGGCAACCATTGCCGCGACCGGAGGGACTCCGCAGAGCGCCGTCGTGACTAAGGCATTCACCAACCCACTGGTAGCAACCGTGCAGGACTCCTCAGGCAACCCGGTGTCCGGAGTACTGGTGACCTTCAACGCTCCGACCAGCGGGGCTAGCGGGACCTTTGCCTGCTCCGGCAACACCGCCATTACTAATTCCCAGGGCATCGCGACGTCGCAGGTGTTTACGGCCAACACAGTCGCAGGCAAGTACACGGTGACCGCAACAGCGAACACCCTGACCACTAACCCGGGCTTCGCGCTGACCAATAAACCCGGACCGCCGGCTTCAATCGCGGCAACAGGAGGAACGCCGCAAACAACGATTGTGAACAGGGCCTTCGCCACAAATCTGGCGGCGACGGTGAAGGACGCCTTTGGCAACGCCGTGCCGGGAGCGACTGTGACCTTCGATGCTCCGACCAGCGGGCCCAGTGGCACCTTCGCGGGCGGAGTGAATACGGCTACCACCAACGCTCAAGGCGTGGCCACCGCAGCCGCATTCACAGCCAACGCCATAGCGGGCAGTTACACGGTCACTGCCACGGCGGGGACCGTTAGTACCAACCCTGACTTTGCTCTTACCAATAACTCGGGACCGCCGAACTCGCGGGGAACGCCATGAGCGGCGATGGTCAAACCGCCTTCGCCAAAGCAAGGAACAGTTGAAAGATCGCAATTACAACAATTCTCAATTATCACTTGCCGTATACGGCAAGCGAGGCGTGGCAAGGAAATCGCAGACCGGATGCGGATTAGTCCTAACAACGTTAAGGCATTGCCTTGCTGAGCCCGCCCCATTGAAAATGGGCGGCCTAAAGCACGACCGCCCATCTCTTTGCCCGGTTTCGAGGATGTTCTAGTTCTTGATTTTCTCTTTTTGTGCTGCCAGTTCCACCCCGCTTGTTTTCGTCGGACCGTTCCGGTCAACAAGTCGGGCGAAATCTTGCGACTTGAACGGATACTCGAGAGTTGACTCTTGCCCGGTGGTACTCACGGTGATGTCCACCCGGCGGTTGTACGCCAGCACAATCGTCTGTATTTTCTGAAGAGTTTTTTGCCGGTCTTCTGGGCTCAGACTGGCGTCCTGCTCTACCTGCTGCTTAACTTGATCGACGCTCAGGTTCTGCTCCTCGCCGAAAGCCCGAGTGTCAAGGTTGGCTTCGGGAATTCCCTGCTCAACCAGGAAGGCCTTGGTCAGCTGGGCACGCCGTTCGGAGAGGGGTTGGTTGTAGGCTTGCGATCCACGCTCGTCAGCATGTCCGGAGAGAGTCAGGTGGGCATCCGGCTTGACCCCAAGGTATTGCTTGAAAGCATCGGCAATGGACTTGAGAGTTTCTTTTTCACTGGGGAGCAGGGCGGCTTCTGACTTGATGGATCGCGGCTGATCAGTCGGGAAATAAACACTGCGCATCGCGATTGTCTCCGGGGGCACAATCGTTTGCACAAGGCGGAGGGTGGCAGTTTTTGTGTCGGCTCCGCCACAAGGGTTGGTAGCGTTGAGCGTATAGGTAACGGTCTGATCGGCGTCCGTCTGCGTGGGAGCGACCTGCAAATTCTGGGTGCCGCTAGGACTGACCGAGCCCAATGGGTCAATCGATACTGCGGAGGCGTTGGTGGCGGTCCAGTTCAACACCGGGGTACCCTCCACGACGACCTTATCTCCGACACGCTTGTAGTGGACTTCTGCTGGCGAGACCCCCAGATTGGCTTGGATGGAATTGTTGACATTAACTGTCGCGCTGGACGTTGCCGTGCCTCCGGGCCCGGTAGCGGTCAGGTTGTAGGTGGTGGTCTGCGTGGGCTGGATGGCCTGTTGGCCCGACATCGCGACTGGTCCGACGGGGGTGATCTCGACATGAGGTGCGTCGGAGGAAGTCCAATTGAGCTGCGAGGAATCCCCGCAGTTGAGTTGTGCTGTAGTTGTCGATAACTGCGCGGTAGGCTTGGCAACAGCAACCGTCGCGGTGGCCATGCCTGCAGTAAAGCGCGGTATCGCGCTGAGTTTCTCCCCGCGCGGCCAGGCAACGGTCTTGCGCACACCTTTGGGCATGTCAATGACAACCCGCTGGTTCGCAGGGACGTTGACTGGGCCCGACCAGATCTCTTTGTCACCTGTCAGGACCGAAACCTGATAGGTGCCGGGTGGGACAACTAGCTCTTGCTTCCACCACCAATTGTGGTTGAATTCGTCACCGTGGCCGACGAAGAAGTCGGGCGTTTTTCCGTTCAGCAACACCGCATCGTGGCTAGCTCCCTCAATCGTCATGGCACCGAAGGGCCCGGAAAGCGTTCCGGAGACCGGGGACAAGGTAATGTCGAGTTTGGTGGTCTTGTTAGCAGTGATGGTGACAGTTTGGCTTGAGGGACTGTAGCCGTAGTTGACCAGTTCAACTTTGTGATCGCCTGCGCTCAGGCTCAGGGAATGTTGTTTGCTCGCTTCCCTGATGGCACGCCCGTCGACAAAGATGTAGGCCTGCTTAGGAGTGGTATGGATGATGAGTTTACCGTCCTGCGCAAAACTTGGAATTCCACCAAGCCACACCAGTAGGACGAGAGATATGAAAAAACGGGACATCTGCATCTGAACTTTCATTGTGATCTCCTTGGACCCGACTCTTGACGACAGCATCTTTGCCAATCCTGGCTCCAGGAGCCTGCCTGAAACCTCGGCGGCCACTGGCGTTAACGCACCGACAGAATCGCGCTCACTCTGAACCACTTCCGCCAGTTGTAGCGATGGGTCGCTAAGATCGTAGGTCACGGTCGAGGCAGAAAACTGTTCAAAACTGAACACTGTTGGGCATGGCTCGATCCGGTTGTTGGCGAACCGCGTTGGGAGTTGGCGGCAGCTGCTGGTGGCCGGGTCGGTTATCGCGACAAAGACTACCCGTGATCAGCCCGTGCGGAGGCGGCCTTGCGGGCGATCAGTCCGAAGCCCTTGGCGTGGGCTTCCTTTTCCAAAGAGACTAACTTCTTCTGGGCCGCTGCGGGCTCTGTCCGCCCTGCCAGTTGGGCCAGCGCAAGTTGCGCCTCAAGATCGACGCCCAGGAATCCATGCCTACGCGCCTCCTGGACAACTTGTTCTAACGGTCGCCGAGAGGATGCCGGATGTTCTGACGTCAGCGCCACACGCGAAGATATCAAAGCAAATTGGAGACGTAGAAGGCTGTTCTGACTGTTCGTCGCCAAGGACTGACCACTTTCCACTTCCTTTTGCGCATCCGCGTGCTTGTTCTGGGCGAGCAAAGCTTGAATCAATACCACGTCAGCAGTGAGCTCATCATCGGCCTGCTGCTCTTGATGGAATTGCTCCTTGCATTTGCGCACCGCGGCCTCGGCATCGGCGGGATGACCTTCCTCGATGGAAAGTTGCGCCAAGGCTAACTGGGTTTCTTCTGCCAACTGTTTCTCTCCGACCTGCTTTCGGATCGCCAGAGATTCCTCGTACGACTTGCGAGCTGCTGCCAAATCCCCTCGATCTGTCAATACGTCGCCGAGTCCGCTCAGCACGAAGGCGATCGCACTCTTATCGTCGATCTCCTCAGCAGTCGCTTTGGCCTGTTGATAGGTCGTCTCCGCCACTCCCAGGTTCCCGCTCTGCCGGTTCAAATCCCCGAGATTGTTCAAAGCAAGGGCGACTCCCTCTTTGTCTTCGACTGCCTGATAACTTGGGATTGCTTGCTGCAGCAAGTTTCTAGCTCCCGCCAAGTCCCCCCGTGTCAGGCGAACTGCGCCCCAGTTGGCCAACGCCGAGGCGGCGCCTCCCGGGTTGCCGACCTGGCGAAATGTGTCGATTGCATCCCGAAACATTTTCTCGGAATGGGCAAGATCGCCCCGCGAAAAATAGAGGGAGGCAAGATCGTTTCGCATCAGCGCCTCGCCATTGCGGTTTCCGGCGGCAATCCCGCTCTGCAGCGCTCCGAGGCAATCGCTAATGGCTTCATCGCTGGCGCCAATCGCGGCGTCTTGCTGACACAGAATTCCGTAAGTCCGAGAGACGATAGCATGTGAGCCCTGTGCGCTGGCTTTTGCGATTGCTCGCTTCGCCGCAGCTTGTGCTTTCGTAAAATCGGTATTGATCCACGCCGACGCCTCCATCATGTCAATGCGTGCATCTTCGCTGGTCGGCGCCGGAAGATGGCGCAGAACATCGAGCGTGTGGCGGGCGTCCGCCGGTCTAAGCTGAATCTGAGCGGAAGCCAGCAGCAGACCGTAATCGAGACTGTCGGGGAAAAGACGGAAGAGGGACTGATAAGCCTCCACGGTTCCTGGAAAGTCACTCATCGCTCTTCGATACTGTCCTTCGACGAGCAGCCGTTCCTCCTGTGGAAGTTTTCCCGAGAGGTCCAACGCTCGCTGTGCCTCGGCGCGAGCCTTAACTTCATAGCCCGAATGCCACCATGCTTCCGACAGGGCGGAATGTGCCAACGGATAATTCGGATCGGCAGCCACGGCTTGCTGCAGCAACTCACGAGCGCCAGAATCGTACCTCCACAACTTGGCTCGTCCCTCCGCGTATAGTCGGGCGGCTCGCTGGTTGGAGGGTAAGGAGGCTCGTGCACCTTGCACCGCCTCTTCTGAAACCGCCCCAGCGCCCAGGCTCTGGCGAAGGCTTACGCCAGCCTGCGATGCCAGCTCAAAAAGCTTGTCCTCGCTTCCAGTGAAGGCTTCCTCGGCAATGGTCTCTCCATCTGCGGTATTTTGCAGACGAATGTCCAGACGTATCCGACGATCACCCTTTCCAGACAACGAAGTATAGGAACCGAGCACGACCACATCGGCGCCCGGGTTGCTTCGCAACCGCTCCAGCGTTGTTTTGGCTAGCGAGTCCTCGTCGGCCAGTGGCAATTCACGCTTGGCACGGGCTACGTCTTCGCCGGAGACCAGGCGCAGTCCGCCACCGGCTGCAAGCTCGGTGTTCAGCATCTCGGAGAACGCAGTCGAGAGCCAGGCATCCTCGGGCCGGCCAGGCAAGTTGCGGAAACCCAGCACGGCCACCGAACGCCGCACGCGCACCGGAGGCACTAGACTGCCGGCTTCGGCGGCGGACGTCGAGCGTCGTGGACCCGGCCGGAAGTCATAGACCGCCGCCCCGACCATCAGCACCACCAATGCTGCGACGACCCAATAGCGGCTGCGATGAGGCTGCTTCCTCGGGACAACGCCCGAAGACGGTTCTGCTGGCTGCTTCAGGTCTGTCCCGTCCACCTCATCCTGCACCGTGACCGGTGCAAGAAATCGATAGCCGCGCCGAGGGATGGTCTCGACGTAGCGAGGTGCTTCCGCATCATCGTTCAGCGAGTCTCGAACTTTCCGAATGGCAACGCCGAGGCTGTTGTCGAACTCAACGAAGGTGTTTTCCGGCCAAAGGCGCTGGCGCACCTCCTCCCGCGTGACGATCTCTCCCGCCCGCTCCACCAGCATGACTAGCAGCCGATAGGGCAAGTCCTGCAGTTTCACGCGGTTTCCACCGCGGGAGAGACTACCTTCCACAGGATCAAGAACAAACGGGCCAAAACGATATCGGATTGCTTTTTGAGCGGTACTACTCATGATCGTGGACACGCCGCCAGCGTTGCCGCAAATCTTACCACGTTGCAGGGTCTGGATCGCTCAGTTAATCGATGTCTGTAACTGACTGCGTAATAGAGACTTACCAGTTAATCCAGGCTTAAAGAACTGTTTTATTGACGGCTGACAGGTTTGGGATGACATTCGCCTGCAGCCGAGCGATTTTATGCGGGGCCGCTGCGAAGTGTGGTCGGCAACAGCCAATACAGGCCCCTCAAAGGAACCCATCAATGAAGCGAAGCAGCGGAGTTTTGTCGATAGTTCTCACTTGCCTGTCACTGATGCAAGCTCAGCAATTGCCGAAGTCGTCTTCGACTACCGCTAACCTGCCACGGCTCCTACGCTTCAGCGGCACCGCAAGAGAATTGGATGGCACCCCACTCACCAAGATGGTCGGCATCACGTTTTCTCTCTATTCCGGCCAAACGGGAGGCTCGCCCTTGTGGCTGGAGACGCAGAATGTTCTGCCCGACAGCAGTGGCCACTACAGCGTTCTGCTGGGATCGACTACAGCGGAGGGACTGCCGGTCGATCTGTTTATCTCCGAGCAGGCCCACTGGGTGGGCGTTCAAATCTCAGGGCAAGGCGAAGGAGCTCGCGCCTTGCTGGTGAGCGCGCCGTATGCACTGAAGGCTGGAGATGCGGAGACCGTGGGGGGACTTCCGGCTTCGGCCTTCATGCTGGCCGCAGCAGGATCGGCCGGCACACGCAATGGCAGCGATGCGAAACCCGGTTCCGAGGTGGGAGCGACCGCTTTGGTCAGCGGCTCCGGTACGACTGACTTCATTCCTCTATGGACCACCAGCGCAGCGGTCGGAAACTCAGTGTTGTTCCAGTCGGGTTCGGGTGCCGGCGCTGAGATCGGAATTGGAACGACCACACCGGCCGCCACGCTGGACGTAAATGGAAGTCTGATCTCACGGGGTGCGTTGCAGTTGCCGAGTACCGGCACCGCGACGGCTTCGCAGGGATTCGCATCACAACCGTTTTCTCTGCAAGCCTCGGCATTCAACAGCAGCAATAGCAAAGCAATCGGTCCGGTATTTCAGTGGCAGGCCGAACCCGCCGCAAACAATTCTTCGAATCCCGCGGGCACGTTGAATCTTCTTTACGGCGTCGGCTCAGGGTCGCCGGGTGAAACAGGATTGAACATCGCCTCGAATGGGCAGATCAACTTTGCCAGCGGCCAGTCTTTCCCGGGCACTGGCACCATTACGGGCGTGACCGCCGGCGTTGACCTCATCGGCGGCGGCGGCAGCGGGAACGTGACTCTGAACGTTGATACGAGCAAGGTCGTCACCGGCATAACGGCAGGCACCGACCTCATCGGTGGCGGGACCGGAGGAGTTCAAACCCTGAACCTTGACACCAGCAAAGTGCCAGAGTTGGGAGCCAACAATATTTTCACCGGCACCGAACAATTCTCGGCCATCGGTGCCGGCACCGTCGCGAACACAAACGGCTACACGCCCCTGGCTTTGGGCAGTAACAACAGTTTCGGAACCTGGATGACGCTCGCCAACACCAGCACCGGCGGCCACACCTGGAACATTCTTTCAGCAGGGGGCGGGAACGCAGAAGGCGCCGGAAACCTCGGGATCACGGATTTCACGGGCAAGAGCACAATCTACCTGGAAGGCAACACCAATACAGCGAGTCTGACGGCAAGCGGGATTGTAAGCGGGAATACAGTCAACGCCCAGATTGTGAACGGTGGGGTAGTAAATGCCACCTCCAGTTTTAACTTGGGAGGCAGCACATTTGCTTCTGGCTCCGCTTCGAATGAGAACGTGTTCCTGGGTTTTTCTTCCGGGAATCAATCTGCCACCGGAATTCAGAATACGTCTCTCGGTGTGACCGCCTTGGTCAACGACACAACCGGCGAACTGAACACAGCGATCGGCAGTGATGTGCTCATTTTTAACACTACGGGTAACGCGAACACGGCGAGCGGCGTTTATGCGCTGGAAAGCAACACCACGGGTTCGGACAACACGGTGAGCGGATACGGAGCCCTGACTGGCAACACCACCGGCAACAATAATACTGCGATCGGCTTTTACGCGGGATTTCCAAACGCTGGGGTCACAACCGGCTCGAACGGCACCTTCCTGGGTTACTTCGCGGCTCCTGGAGGACCCAACGAAAACTCGCTAACCAACGCCACCGCCATCGGCTCGAATGCTCAGGTGACCGAGAGCAATGCCCTGGTACTGGGCAGCATTAAGGGCACGAACGGCGCGAACGCCAGCACTCTCGTAGGCATCGGCACCACCGCCCCAACCCAGAGTTTGGAAGTGGATTTGGGCAATTCCCTGGTGCGCGGCGCCAACAACTACCTGAAAACTGGTGATACCGCCAGCCTATTTGTCGGCGATACCAACAGCTTTATTCAAGCAACGTTCGGCACCGGCATTACATTTGGGGTATACCAAGTGCCTGTCGCGGTACGGATCAACCAGTCCTCCGGGTTTGTTGGGATCGGAACTCCCTCTCCCGACAGCCTTCTATCCGTGAACGGCGCTGCGGATAAGCCAGGCGGTGGCTCCTGGGGAACTTTCTCGGACGCGCGGCTCAAGACGCTTCACGGTACTTTCGACGCCGGACTCAGCCAGCTTCTTAAACTTCGCCCCATTCGTTATCGCTACAAGGACGACAACGCGATGGGCATCCGCGATCGAGATGAACACGTCGGATTTGTGGCTCAGGACGTTCAGCGGGTGATCCCTGAAGCGGTGACCGAAAACAACAAGGGTTACCTGCTAGTGAACAACGACCCAATCCTGTGGACGATGCTGAATGCGATCAAAGAGCAGCAACGCGAAATCGTTGCGCTGCGTACCCAGCTTCGGATGCGCTCAGCCTCCACGACTAAAGCAGCAGCGACCGAAACGACATCCGACCGTGCCAATGACCGGGAGCTTCGTACCGTTCGCCGACAGTTGACTCAACTACGAAATAAAGATGGGCGTCTGGAAGCCCGGCTGTCGCGGCTTGAACGCTCTCTGGACCTTCTCAGTGCCACAAACACTGTGGCTCTGGCCAGTGCAACAGCGACCCAGGAGGAGAAATGAGGAGTACATTCGCTTGGTATTTATTAATGCTACTGTGCTGCCTTCTCCTATTGGGCTTGTCCAGCGCTCAAACGGTTCCCGGCGTCAGGCGTGGAGGTCTCGTGCCGCCGGCTACGTCGGCTTCACTGCCAAATCTTACGCAAGACCCGGCAGCGTCCGTGATTGATTTCGGAACCATGGACTTCCCTGCTTCACCTGCTAGCGGAGCCTACGCGATCAACGACCAGGGGCAAATCGTGGGCGCCTATGGGCCGGATTTGGGGCCCGACATCGGCGATGCTGGCTTCGTGTTCTCCAAAGGCTCGTTCAAAAGCATCCGCTTCCCGGGCGCTGCCAGGACGCAGTGCGCCGGAATCAATAATTCCGGCGACATCGTCGGCAGCTACGAAGATTCCGCCGGCAACCAGCATGCCTACAAGTTAGTCAAGGGGGCATACACCAACATCGACGTTCCTGGATCCATCTATGACCAAGGCGGCAGCATCAACGATTCAGGAGAAATCGTCGGCACCTACTACGATGCTCAGAACAATCACTATGGCTTCACGCTAGTCGGCAACAGCTATACCAGCTTTCACGTGCCGAACGCGACTTACACGTTTGCGCTGGGCCTCAACAACTCCGGAGAAATCGCCGGCTTCTACGCTGACGCTTCCGAAATCTATCACGGTTTTACCCTGGTGGATGGCACTTTCACCACCGTCGATTATCCCGGCGCACCCTGGAGCGGACTGTGGGACATCAACGACGCGGGGGTGATGGTGGGTGCTTATGGGGACGGCAATTTCCCCTATACCTTCGAGCACGGATTTGCGTCGAAAAGCGGCGAATACCTCAACATTGATGTTCCGTTCGTCGGGGCTGGCGCCACCTGGGTCACCCACATCAGCAAGTCTGGCGAGATTGTAGGCGTCTACATCGACACCGATCAACGGTTCTATGGATTCACCGCCAGGATTTCACGATGAGAGGATCAGATTCAAAGAGTTGGAGGCTACTCGCATGAAAACGCGGGCCGTGGTTTCTCTGTTTTGCATAATTTGTCCGGCGCTCGCAAGTTCGCAGTCGCAACTCACAAATCAGGCGCCCGTCTCAATCGTGGTAAAAGCCGAAAAGCTGCTCGACGTACGGCGAGGCAGCTACATCGACAATGCAGCAGTGTGGATTGAACACCAGCGTATTAAAGAAGCCGGTCGCGCAACTGAGGTTCAGATGCATGCGCCGAAGAGTGCGAAAGTGGTCGACCTTGGGCACGTGACGCTCCTGCCCGGCCTCATCGACTGCCACACTCATATCATGGCGCGAATAGCGGACACAGAGGATGGCTACGTGCTAAACCTAGCTACAAAATCACAAGCCTTTCGCGCACTCGAAGGTGCTTTCGATGCGCGCCTGACTCTGAATGCGGGCTTTACGACGATTCGCGATGTGGAGAACGAAGGATCAGGCTATGCCGACGTCGCTCTTCGCGATGCCATCACGCAGGGATTGGCCGAAGGGCCGCGTATGCAGGTAGCGACCCGCGGAATTGCTGTAGTAGGACAATATAACCCCTTCGGCATCTCGCCCGACCTTTCCGACTTTCCCACCGGAGCACAAATGGTGAGCGGCGTGGAGGAAGCGCGCCGTGCCGTACGCGAGCAGATCGGGCACGGTGCCGACCTAATCAAGGTATATGCCGACTGGGATTATCCAACCTTTACCGTCGAAGAGATGCACGCCATCGTGGAGGAAGCGCACAAGCAGAAGCGGAAAGTGGCGGCTCATGCCACGACCTCGGACGGCATGAAGAATGCAATCACGGCAGGCGTCGACTCGATCGAACACGGATTCGGCGCCGACCGCGAGAGTCTCGAGATGATGAAAGCTCATGGAACTTTCCTGGTTCCCACGGTAGGCGTCGTCGACGCACAGTTGGAACTCCGAAAGAACGAACGACTGACTGCGGAGCAGCGGCAGAGGCGCGACGCATTCTTGCAAGGCATACAGCAATCATTGCTGCTTGCCGTGACTCTGGGCGTGAAAATCGCTTCTGGTTTCGACGCCAGTTCTCCCGCAAGCCAGGGAAGGAACGCCGATCAGTTGATCGCAATGGTAAGGCGCGGAATGACGCCTCTGGACGTAATTCGTGCCGCGACCATCAATGCAGCGGAATTGATGGGCTGGCAGGAGGACGTCGGTGCCATCGAAGCGGGGAAATATGCTGACCTAATCGCAGTAGAGGGCGATCTGCTCGCAAACATCGCAGTATTGCAGCAGGTGCAATTTGTCATGAAGAGCGGAGCAGTAGTGAAGAATGTGTTGATCCACTAGATCCACCACGGAGCCGGACTGACAAAATGAGAGACTTCCTGCAACAACAACCACGATTTGCCTCAGGTGCTCTGTGCGCCTTTTTGGTTGTCGCAGCCGTGTTCTGTGCTGCGCAGCCGGATGCGCCCACCAAGATCCGCACCTACTACGTTGCCGCTGACGAAGTCGACTGGGACTACGCTCCCGACGGCATCAACAAAATGATGGGCATGAAGTTCGAGGGTTACGCCGCAACTTTCATGCAGCGGGGAGCGCATAGCATCGGCAAGGTATACCGTAAGGCGGTCTATCGCGAGTACACCGACGCTACTTTCACGAAGCTCAAACCCCGCGGTCCCGACTGGCAGTACCTGGGAATTCTTGGGCCGGTCCTGCACGCCGAAGTTGGCGACACTCTCCGCGTCGTCTTTAAGAACAACGCCACCCGGCCCTACAGCATGCATCCGCATGGTGTTTTTTATAACAAAGACTCGGAAGGGTCGGTCTACGACGACGGCTCGTCCGCCGCCGAAAAAGCCAACAGCGTCGTCCCTCCCGGAGAGACGCATACTTACACCTGGGAGGTTCCTGAACGCGCCGGCCCCGGCCCCGCGGATGGCAGTTCCTTGGTCTGGCTCTATCACTCGCATGTTAACGAACAGCGCGATGTGAACAGTGGACTCATCGGCCCCATCATTGTTACGGCCCGCGGCATGGCCCGGCCTGACGGCAGCCCCAAGGATGTCGACCGCGAATTCATTTGTCTCTTCATGCTCTTCGACGAGAACGTGAGCTGGTATCTCGATCACAACATCCAGACCTATACCAGTGACCCCAAGGGCGTAAACAAACTCGACGGCAAGCCGGTCGACGCCGACGGGCTGTTTTCTTTGATTGGAACTGGCTTCGTCGCCGAAAGTTTCCGCTCGTCCATCAACGGTTACATGTACGCCAATGGCCCCATGATGACCATGAAAAAGGGTGAGCACGTGCGCTGGTACATGACCACCATCGGAGGATTGGTGAATGCACATGATCCCCACTGGCACGGAAATGTCGTGCTGGCGAAGGGACACCGCACCGACGTGTTGAGTTTGACGCAAGCGGAGATGCTCACCGCCGACATGGTTCCAGACAATCCCGGCATCTGGATGTATCACTGTCACGTCGATGACCACATGACCACCGGCATGGTCACGCTGTATAAGGTCGAGCCGTAGCCCGGCAACACATTTGGAGGCCACCATGAGAGAGCGCCTGTTCACAGCAACAAACGATGCCTCCCGGCAGTACAAGGGGATTGTGCCCACCGGGATTCATATCGGTTGCGAGGCTAACCATCGACCTCAATCGCTTGTCGCGTGGCCAGCAGGAACCGGCAACCATCAAACGAGGCGACTTCTGCCATGGAGTGATCAGAAGGCTCTGGTTATCGGTGATCGTTCTTCTGGCACTGGCAACTCCTGCAGTGGTCCTGTTTACTCTGAACTACGTGAGCGGTGAGTTGGTCCAAAAAGCGTCGGAAGTGCAGACTCAATTCCATGGTTCGATCGTTCCTTAGTTCCGCGACTTGCCCACCACATTGGGCACGAAACAAGGGCGTGGCTTGCGGTCGGTACTTCAATCCACTTCGCTTCCAACCGGACTGCTGGATGGTCCGTTGACACATGCTCGCCAAGGCGCCTGAAACTGCAACGCCAGCCTACTACGTCGGGCCCGGCATGGTTGGCGCATTATTGCGATATCACCCGCTGCTCACTCTGAACTGAATTCCAGTGCCGTCGAAATGCCAATCACCCTCTTTGCCCACACCGACGATGAAGTCTACTGTATCTCCGACGTTGAGGCGCGGTGATACCATGACAATTGTGAAGACAAGAACAGCGATGAAATTCGGGACACTCGCACTGTGTGTGGCTAGCATGGCGTGCTCAACCGCGTGGGCACAGGCGGTGCCGACGAAGGCGGGCAGCAACAGGTCCTACGAGATCGACGTAGCTCGGGACCAAGCTATGGGTGGATACGAACATCGATGTGCACGGAGGGGCAAAGCTGCGCTTTACAGCCACCGGGAAGATCACTTATCCGCCCGACGACTCGTACAGCGGAAGCTCTCGAACTCTGGGAACTTTTGGACCGGACGGGCTTGGGCGAGGTTGGGCTGACTTGATCCATCAGTACGCAGTAGACAATGCAGGTCATGGCGCGTTGATCGGTCGCATTGGGTCGGAGTCCTACGCGCAAGCCTTTTTAGTGGGCGCAAGCAAGGACTACGCGGTTCCGGCTGCAGGGAGGTTAATGCTGGGGATCAATCAGAGTATGAGCGATGCCTCGACCGCCGAAGGAAGCTTCCACGTAACAATCGAGGTTCTGGACGAGGGTTCGAAGGATGCCGTAAATCCGGGCGGGCCAGTGGAGACCCGCGTGCCCGGCATCACTCCCGATTTGTTGAGCAAAATTCCGCGTCGGGTTTCCGATCCCGCTGGTAAACCTGGCGACATGGTGAACGTCCTGATTGTGGGAACGCAGGAGCAGGTGCTTGACGTATTCACCACAGCCGGGTGGGTGCAGGTGGATAAGACGGTGGGGAATACGGCGCTGAATGCCGTGATGGACTCGATCGAGAAAAAGGACTACCTGACGATGCCGATGAGCGAACTCTTTCTTTTCAACCGGCCGCAGGACTACGGATTCGCCCATGCTGAGCCGGTGAAGGTCGCGATGTCGCGGAATCACCTTCGCGTGTGGAAATCGCCGTATGAAGTTGAGGGACGGCTACTGTGGTGCGTCGCGGCTACGCACGATATCGGATTCGAGCGAGATCAGCGTAACAATGGCGTGACACATAAGATCGATCCGGCGATCGATGGCGAACGCGAGTACGTAAATGGTACGCTTTCGGGAACTGGGCTCGTTATTCAGCGGGATCATGTTACACCAGCCGACCCGTTGACCACCGCGAAGACCGCGACGGGAGGGGAGTTTCACTCTGACGGACGCGTACTCGTGCTGGTTCTTAGGACCACCGGCAGCGGCTTTGCCCAATCTGGTGACACTCTGCAGGGTGCCGAGAGCGCCACGCGGCCTGCCACCCCTGATGCTTCGGGTCTGAGCGATAGCAAGATCACGGCCGGGCTGATGCAGGCTTTACAGGTGAGCACCGGAAACGCCATTGCGAGCACGGGCAAGCCTGACGGATTCCTCAAGAACGAGGCCATCAAAATCCTCTTGCCAGAGAAGCTGGCGACCATCGGCAAAGGGATGCGGATGATGGGTATGGGCGCGCCAGTCGACGAACTCGAGGTGGGCATGAATCGCGCCGCCGAGCAGGCCACTCCGAAAGCGAAGGCGATCTTTCTCTCGGCGCTCGAGAAGATGAGTTTCGACGACGCGCGCAAGATTCTTGTTTGGCAGCGACACGGCAGCCACCGAGTATTTCAAGCGCACCAGTTCCGCCGAACTGACCACAGCATTTTCACCCATCGTGCACCAGTCGATGGAGAACGTAGGCGTAGTGAAAGAGTATGACAATCTGATGGAGAGTGCGCCGCAGATCTCCTCCCTGGCTGGGGGTTTCAACTTGGACAACTACGTCGTAGGCAAGACGCTCGACGGCCTCTTCTACATGCTTGGTCAGGAAGAACAAAAAATCCGGAAAAATCCGGCAGCACAGATCACGAGCCTGCTGAAAGAAGTCTTCGGGCACAAGTGAGCAGGGTCGCCGAAGCCCTCTGTTGTCTGCCGTCGTCTTTGTGCTCGATGTTGGACGCTCGAGAGACTTTCAATCCGAGGAAGGCCGCCAGCACCGGTTTGCAGCTTGAGCTACAGGTCAACACAAAAAAACGCGCTGCGTCGCCCTATTCCTTCTTGGTGCCAATCCGAGAGAGGACGGCTGCAAATCGGGGATCTCCCCGTAAGGGATCGAAGGCCGGCTCGACCCGCAGCCAGTTCGCCTGAATGTCCCCCGGGGCGGTGATTTCCAGCCAGTGCAAAGCCTGCTCGGTCTCGCCTAAGGCAAGATAGAGTGCGGCGAGCGCCGAACCAGTTCCCCGCGGCTCGGGTGCCGTGGCTCCAGCTTCGACCAGGATCTTTCGCGCAGCTGCTGTTTGTCCAGACAAAGCGTACGCACGTCCCAGGCCGCACAAGTACACTGGATTCCCACCGGAGAGTCTCGCCGCGGTTTGTAATTCTGCGATGGCCTGCGGGTATTTTTTCTGCTGGGTGTAGGCCCACCCGATGACGGCATGCGCGACCATGAAGTTCGGGTTCAGTTGCAGCGCGACCTGGGCCTGCTGAATGGCCTGATCATAGTCGCGGGCGAAGTAATACATATAGGCGAGACCGGAGTGTACTGCCGGCGAGAGAGGATCCAATCGCTGGGCGTACTGCATCTGCCTCACCGCCTCATCCACCCGGCCGTTCCCCGCCAGATGAAGCGCATACCACTGATGAGCGGGAACATAGTTGTCGTCGAGTTCCAAAGCACGCCGGAACTCCCGTTCGGCCGTCGGCCAGTCCCCGGCATACATGAAATCGGTGTAAGCGAGGGCGGCATGGGCTGCCGCCAGGGAGTCATCCAGTTGCAGCGCCTTGTCGGCGGCGATTTTGGCCTGGGTGACCGCATTCAAGCTGGGATCGAAACCATAAAATGCAGTCAGGTTGTAAGCATCGGCTAGTCCCGCATAGGCAGCGGCATAGGATGGATCCTTGGCCAATGCCTGGGAGAAATACTCCACGCTCTTTTGCAGCCCCTCGCGTGAGCGCTGGTTAAAGGAGTAACGACCTTTGAGGTAGAGTTCGTGTGCTTCCGGATCTACGTGACCCCTATTTATTGGCTGGCTTATCGCTGCCGACGGCAGTAAGTGACGCCGAATCTGTTCGGCGATGTCCTGTGTTACTTCGCTCTCCAGCGGCAGTAGCTCACGGACGTCACGGTCATAGTTGTCGGCCCACAGGTGGGTCTGGTCTGCAGTCCGCACCAACTGTGCGGTGATGCGCAATCGTCCGCCCTCGTGTCGGATGCTGTTTTCCAGGATGTAGTCGGCCCCCAATTCCTGACCAATCTCCCTCGCGCTCTTCTTGGTATGCAAGTACTGCATGGCGGAGGTGCGGGCGATCACCTTCAGGTCGGGGCTGATCCTGGTCAACTGCGAAATCATTTCTTCAGTGAGCCCGTCGACCAAATATTCCTCAGGTTCGGGGCTAAGGTCGTCGAAGGGGAGCACCGCCAGGACGGTGGCACGTGGTGGAACGGCAGGCTTGGCACGCGGCCAAACCATATAGCCAGCGACGCCCAGCAGCAACACACCCAGTAAGACCGCTGCGGTGCGCAAGCCTGGCCAGGATGCAGGCTTGCTTTGGGGCTCGGCGTCAGCCTCGAGATCCAACGGGGCAATAAAGCGATAGCCGCGCTTGGGCACGGTCTCCAGAAAGCGGGGCTGGTCGGCGTCGTCCCCGAGCACCGTCCGAATCTGTCGGACGGCAAAATTCAGACCTTGTTCGAAGTCCACGAAGGTTTCTGATCCCCAGACTTCTTGGGCGAGTTCATTGCGGGTGATTACTTCTCCGGCGCGGCTGACCAGCAGGGACAGGAGCTTGGCCGGTTGAGGTTGGAGTCTTATTGGAGTACCGTCGCGGCGGAGCTCTCCACTGCTTGGATCGAACTCAAAGCAGTCGAAACGCACTACACCCTGAGGCTTCGAAGACACCGTACCCACGTAACGCCCCCAAACCAGCCCGAACAACGGCCTTGCATTATAGCCGAGATTGCACAGAAGCCCTATCAGTTCAGGGACTTGGCGACCCTCAGAAAGAACTCACGGGAAACTCAGCCAGAGCTAATTGACCGCGGCCAGGCACCCGGTGCATACCCTCATCGAGGTAAGTCCTTGCATCCCCGACCGATACGGATGGCCACGCCCGGCACGGTGTCATTCGGGACCCAACCTGAAATTAAGGAGAGACTTGTGTCTAAATCCTGTGTTCTCTTGCTCCGCCTCGCGCTGCCGGCTACGGGCATTCTTTACGTCCTTTGGCTGTTTTCGCTGCCCTTGCTGGGGCAGGCCACACCACCCAGCGCCGACACCTTTGTAAGCAGCACCAACCCCAGGACGAACTACGGCGCCAGCATCATTCTCGTTGTTCAGTCGGGTGCTAATTCCTACCTCCAGTTCAACCTATCGACGCTGCCGGCGGGTGCGGTTGTGAATAAGGCAACTTTGCGGCTGTATGTCGACGCAGTGTCCAAGAGCGGAACCTTCGACGTCTACCAGCTCAATGCCGGATGGAACGAGAACACTCTGACCTTCAACACGCCGCCGCCGGCGCTGGGCGCGTCGGCGACGGGTGGGAAACCAGTGTCGATTTCGAGCTCCACTTTGAACCAGTTTCTGCTCATCGACATCACGCCATTGGTGCAAGGCTGGGTGAACGGGACTATTCCCAACAATGGAGTGGCGCTGGCCCTGACAAACGGTTCGAGCGCGAGCTTCTCCATGGATGCCAAGGAGAGTCTGTTGACCGGGAACGCTCCGGAGTTGGAGATTGTGCTGAACGGGCCGGTTGGCCCGCAGGGGCCACAAGGCTTACAGGGTCCGCAAGGCCCTCAAGGCGTGCAAGGGCCGCCGGGGCCAGTGCTCCCCGATCTGGTTTACAACGACCAGAACAATACTTTTTCCTCCAACCAAATTCTGCAAGGCAACCTGCTGCTTGCTCCCACTGGAACCGCGACCGGGATTCAGGGATTTAACTCCTATCCGTTCGACCTGCAGGCATCGGCGTTTGACGGGGCCAAGCCGCAACGTGAAACCTTCCGCTGGCAAGCGGAGCCCACGGGGAATAACACTCCAACTGCCTCGGGAACTCTGAACCTGCTCTTCGGAGGGGGAAATGGCGCTACTCCTACGGAGACGGGTCTCTCGGTCGCTGCCAACGGTGGACTAAGTTTGAACAGCATCACGTCGGCGACCAACCTGTCGATCACACCCGGAACCACTTTGCAGTTGACCGTGCCCACGGATGCGACCGTGATCACCCATCACGATTACACGATGACGACGGACAACAACAACACCCAAACGACCCACGGCAACCTCACCGCAACGGTCGATAAGGACTTGACACAAACGGTTCACGGCAATCTCACTACGGTCACCGACAAGAACAAGACCGAGACGATCCACGGCAGCTGCGACAACCCAGATTGACGCAGATAGCTTTCAGACGATCAATGGCAATCTCAGCACGACGGTTGGCCAAGACAGTACGCAGGCGATTCACGGTGGCCTGAACGCGACGGTCGACAGGGACCGGACGGAGACGACCCACGGCAACCTCACCACGACGTGGATAAAGACGTGACGCAGAACGATCCACGGCAACTTCGTCACCACAACCGACAAGAACAAGACCGAGGCGATCCACGGTAGCGCTACGACCTCTATCGACCAAGACAACGCGCAGACGATTGCCGGATCCTTGGCGCTTACAACCGGCAAGGACGTCAATCTGAATGCCGGCGCTGGAATCTCCATGCAAGCGGGCACGAATCTGCAAGTGGTATCCACGCAAGATAGCAGTCTGACCAGCGGCGGTAATCTGACGATGACTGTCGGCAAGGGCACCGTCCTGCAGTCGGCAGCCGACCTGAGCGTCTCGTCCGGTAAAGATACAACTCTGCAAGCCGGAAACAGTCTGCAAGTGTCGGCTGCCCAAGCCGCCAATATGACTTCCGGAAGCGATTTCAGTCTGACCTCCGGCCATGATCTAAACCTGACCTCGGACAACAGCGCCAAGTTGAAGGCGGCGGGCGGCATGACTCTCGAGGCGTCAGGCATCATCGAGATCAAGGCTGCGCTGGTGCAGGTGGACGGCATGCTCAGCAAAGGCGGCGGAACCTTTCAGATCGACCATCCGTTGGATCCGCTAAACAAATATCTCTATCACTCGTTCGTCGAATCACCCGACATGATGAACGTGTACAACGGCAACGTCACCACTAACAGCAATGGCGTCGCAACCGTCATCCTGCCCGATTATTTCCAGGCCCTGAACCGCGACTTCCGCTACCAACTCACGGTGATCGGACAGTTTTCCCAGGCAATCGTGGGCCGCAAGATCAGCAACAACCGGTTTGTGATCAAGACCAATCGGCCTCGGGTGGAGGTTTCCTGGCAGGTGACCGGAATTCGTCAGGATCCCTTCGCCAACCTTCACCGCGTTCAAGTGGAAGCGGAGAAGCCAAAAGAAGCCCGTGGCCATTACCTGCACCCGGATGCCTACGAGAACGAGCAGCCCACGGTAGCGGCTCTTCCGAGGCGGTAGTCCAGAGCAGGTTCGGTCCCAGAGTTCAAGTAAGAAATGGAGTGCGCCATGAAATTCGTCAGATTGTTTCTCTTGTTCCTGGTTGGATTTTGTCTAGTTGGCACGACTACGGCACAACAATCGGCGCAGCCCACAGCTGCGCCCGTGCCGCGCTTGGTGAACTTCTCCGGCCGGGTCAACGATGCCCAGGGCAAAGCTGTGCCTGGAATGGCCGGGATCACCTTTTCCATCTATCGGGACCAGTACGATGGCGCCGCGCTATGGATGGAGACCCAGAATGTCCAAGCCGATGCCCGGGGCAACTACACCGTGCAACTGGGCGCGACCCAGTCCGAAGGTCTGCCGCTGGAGTTGTTCACCTCGGGTGAGGCGCGGTGGCTGGGGGTGCGGGTCAATGGACAAGAAGAGCAGCCACGCGTCCTGTTGCTGAGCGTGCCCTATGCGTTGAAAGCCGCAGATGCGGCGACCATTGGCGGCCTGCCACCTTCCGCGTTCATGCTGGTTCCCTCGGTCCATGCCGACGTCACTACGATTTCGGCCGGGAACTCAGCCGCCGACTCCTTCAGCCCGGCTCTCGGGGGCAGTGGTACCGTCAACTTCTTGCCTCTCTGGACGCCTGACGGTAACACTCTGGGCAATTCCGTTCTGTTTCAGTCGGGAGCCCAGATGGGAATCAATACCACCACACCGGCTGCCACTCTAGATGTAAACGGCACGACTATTTCGCGCGGCCTGCTGCAGTTACCGAGCACGGGCACGGCCAATGCCGGCAGCGGCTTTAGCTCACAACCCTTCTCGCTGCAAGGATCGTCGTTCAACAGCACTACCCAGAACGCTATTGGCCCGGTGTTTCAGTGGCAGACGGAGCCCGCTGGCAATAACACGTCGAATCCTGCGGGAACCTTGAATTTGCTTTATGGCACGGGGTCGGGTTTGCCGTCCGAGACTGGATTGAATATTGCGAGCAACGGGAAGATCAGCTTCGCTACCGGACAGACTTTTCCGGGAACCGGGACCATCACCGGCATCACTGCGGGCACCGGTCTAACCGGGGGCGGAACCAGCGGCAATGTCACGCTAAGCATTAACGTTCCGTTTGCTAACCAGAACTATGCCAGACTGGGCGCGGCCAACACTTTCACCAAGGCTCAGACGGTCAATGCAAACCTGAGCGCCAATCAATTGATCTCGACCGCGACGCAGGGCACGGCTCCGCTTCAGGTGACTTCAACCACGCTCGTGCCGAACCTGAACGTGGGCCTGCTCGGCGGACTCCCGGCGAGCGGGTTTCAGGTGGCCGGCAGCTATGCAGGCTTGGGCGCCAATACCTTCACGGGAGACCAGAATGTAAACGGCAACGTCACGGGCAGCGGCACGGTAACTGGTGGAGTGGTTAATGCTACGACCGGCTTCAATTTGGCGGGAGTACCATTTGCATCAGGGTCGGTGGCGAATTCGAACGCGTTCCTTGGCTTTGCCGGCAACTTCACCGGCACCGGCAACTTCAATACCGCCACCGGCGTTTCCGCCCTCCCGGCAAACACCACCGGCATCGCCAACACTGCCTACGGATATTTGGCCCTTCAACTGAATACCAGCGGCCAACAAAACACCGCGCTCGGCACAAAAACGCTGCAAGCCAACACCAGCGGTTCGGGAAATATGGCTGCGGGCGATGGCGCGCTGGAGTTTACGACCGGCGATAACAACAGCGCCGCGGGATCATTCGCGTTTCTATTTAACAGCACTGGCTCAGGTAACTCGGCGCTCGGATACTTTGCCGGCGTGCCCACGGTAAGCAACGTTTTTACCACCGGCACCAACGACACCTACGTGGGCATCTTCGCTAACTCCGGACCCCAACTCAACCTCACCAACGCCACCGCCATCGGTGCGCTTGCCCAGGTCACCGCCAACAATGCGATGGTCCTGGGCAGCATCAATGGCGTGAACGGCGCAACCGCCGACACCTTCGTTGGGATCGGTACCACCGCTCCGGTTGCCAAGCTGGATGTGCATGGCAATGCGAATTTCACGGGGCCGATCACATTTGCTCCTGGCCAGACTTTTCCGGGCACGGGCACGGTCACCGGCGTGACAGCCGGCACAGACCTCACCGGCGGAGGCACCAGCGGCGGGGTTACCTTGAATCTGGATACGACCAAGGTTCCGCAGCTCGCTACCGCTAATACCTTTGCCGCAACCCAGACCATCAGCACCGGTGACCTGACTCTCAACAATGGAAACTTGAACCTGATCAACACTGGAGTGGTCACTTTGGGCGGGAGCCACTTCCTGTCAGCGTCCCCGGGCCTGGCGAACACTTCCCTCGGAGTAGGGACGGCAAATCCTGCCAACGGCAGCGACAACACCGCGCTGGGGGCGGCGGCGCTGCAGCTCAACAGTAGCGGCCGATCCAACACGGCAATCGGTTCCAGTGCGTTGCGGAGCAATACTTCATCTCTTAACACGGCCGTAGGTTACGAGGTGCTGCAAGCCAATTCCTCGGGCGCCCAGAATACGGGCGTTGGCGCCAGCGCTCTATCGGCCAGTTCCACAGGGTCTGGGAATACTGGTATGGGCGCAAATGCTTTGGAATTTAATACCACCGGATCTGCGAATACCGCAGTAGGGGTATCAGCCCTCCTGGGAAGTACGACCGGTGCCGCAAACACTTCGGTTGGGGAAGACTCTGCGCTAGAAAATACAACGGGATCGAGCAATTCGGTTCTGGGCGCGCAAGCCCTTTTCGTTAATAGTGAGGGGTCAAACAATACAGCCATCGGCTTCAACGCCCTGGCGACGACCACCGGATCGAACAACACTGCAGTCGGACTCAATGCCGGCGTCTCCACCAATTCGACCTTCACGCCCGGCTCCAGCAACACCTTCGTTGGCGCCAACGCCAACCTGGGAACGCAAAGCTCCTTGAGCAACTCGGCCGCCATCGGCGCTAACGCGCAAGTCACCGCTAACAATGCGATGGTGCTGGGCAGCATCAACGGCGTGAATGGCGCCACGGCCGATACCAACGTTGGCATTGGGATCACTGCCCCGACACATAAGTTTCACGTGGGTCCCGGCAACAATGCATTTCGCGTCGAGGGGCCTCCCCAGGGCACGACCAGTCCCATCGTGGCTTCGTTTGGCGGTACCGGAGACTTTCGCATCGATGCCGTAAATATTGGAGGAGGCCGGTTCCTGGTCAAAGACAATGGCTTTGTGGGGATCAATACCACCGCGCCCGACGCCACTCTCAGTGTCAACGGCAGCGCCGACAAACCAAGCGGCGGCTCCTGGGCCACGTTCTCGGATCGCCGCCTCAAGAATCTGAACGGCAACTTCGACTCCGGCCTCAGCCAGATCTTGAAACTGCATCCGATCCGCTATCGCTACAAAGAAGAAAATGCCCTCGGCATTCAGGACCACGAAGAGCATGTGGGCTTTGTTGCTCAGGAGGTGCAGAAGGTGATCCCAGAGGCAGTAACAGAAAACAGCAAAGGCTATTTGCTGGTGAACAATGATCCTATTCTCTGGACGATGTTGAACGCCATTAAGGAGCAGCAGCGCGAGATCGTTGCGTTGCGTACGCAGTTGCGAGAACGGGTCAGCCAAGGATGCGGTGCTGGAATCCCGGCTGGTTCAGCTGGAACATGACAAGCCGGAACAGACAAGGGTGGGATTTGGCAGAAAAGCAGGGCAAGTGCAACCCGCATTGGCCACCAATCTTGCACCTGCTCGCTCTAAGTCAGAACCGTAATGGGTACTGGCGGGGTTCGTGATCGGTCTGCTTTACAGGCCGCTAGTACGTTACAGCCTCAAGTGCGGCGGCAGAGAGGACTTCGTCTCTGCTGGGTTGGCTGTCCCAGTTCCAACGTTCGCAAAGAAACTAATCACCTTCGACGCTCCGGGCGCGGGTCCAGCAAACAGGAATATGAGACCCGGTCGGAGTTCCGTGCAGTTTCCGCTGATCTTACCCCCTTTCAGGCGAGCCAACTCTTGCGCCCTGAGATGACGCCCAAAAGTTCGCAATTTTGACCAGTCGCACCCTGGTGTGCCGGGACGACTTGGCTGATCACAACCGATGCCTGGTCGTGTGGTCTGCCCGCTGCAGAGTAGGGACTGATTCTCTGCTTATTTCTTGACCGGTGTCAGCTTGCTGATCTGTGCCTGGCGCTCTTTATTCCGGCGCATCTTGGCTGGGAACCGGCCCCACTCGATCTGTTTTTCTGCCGGTTGTCCATAGAGCCCGGGATGAAGATAGAAGCCACGCTCGTTGGCTGCCTTCTCCACTTCAACGACCAAAGGGTTCGCTTGCGCGAAGGCATCGTGTCGAACGCCTGTAACTTGCCACGAGACTTTCATGCCGGCCGCACCGCCCGCGATGCTGAATCGATGACTCGCCACCTCTTGCGCGATGTGGAGGTTGGGCGCCGCCGCACCGATTGCCGTCAACTGATACCGGAAATCGCCGTTCACCGCCTCGAACCACTCTGGAAGCTCAACGGTGGCTGCGCCGCTCCCGTCGAGAGTCACGTTGCCGGTGTAGATGTTCATCATTTCCGAAGACTCCACCGATGCGTGATAAAGGTACTTATTGGCTGGATCGAGCGGGTGATCAATCCTGAAATCCTTGGTGCCCGCGAAAATTTGGCCTGATACCCCGAGGTTCCCCAGGATGTTGACGTCACCCCCGCTAAAAAATCCCGAATAGCCGTTGCCGGTCGGCCCAGTGCCCGCATAGGCATCAATTCCGTCACCACCACCGACCTGCGTGCTGTTGCCTCCCTGGGCATACACGCCGATACCCCCTTGAAACGCGCCTCCGCCGTAGGTGTCAACTCCGTCTCCACCAAACATACTGTCGGTGTTGGTCTCGGTGCCGCCTTCAGCCAGCAGGCCACCGCCGCCCGTCCCGGATTCACTGCTTCCCCCGCCGCCAAAGGCCCACATTCCGAAACTGCCTTCGGACTTTGAGGTAGCGTTTAACGCCGGCGCAAACACCCCGGACAGGGATTCTGTAATCGCAACGGCGCCTCCCGGGGCGATGGTCATTTCGCTTCCATTGTTCTCGCGGAAGAAAATGGACCCACCCGTCGGCCGGTTGATGTAGGTATTGGTTCCGTCCCCGACCAGTGCGTAGTTGTTGCAGCCTGACAACGCGCCGAAGCCGATACCCGCAAAGCCGGAACCGCATCCCGGATCACCCACAATCATTTGCCTCGCGTTTCCGTTGAACATCTGACTCGCGGTGAAGTTGTTGACAGTGTTCAGTTGCGGCACCTTGGTGGTATCGAGGTTCAGAGTGACACTGCCGCTGTTGCCTCCACCCGTCAAGTCGGTTCCCGCTTTCACTTGCGTGATCGTCCCACTACCGGCGTTGCTGCACACCCAGAGAGTGCCGTTCCACTGCAGAATCTGGCCACTGGCGCAGCTTGTGAGAAGGCTGAGGGTGACATTGCCGCTGCTGCCTCCACCGCTCAATCCTGTACCTGCTGTCACCCCGGTGATCGTACCGGTGCCCGGAAACTTCTGCCCCGTGGCGAAGGTCAGTAGGCCGGTGTGGCTGATCTTTAGCCCGGTCTCGGCAGGTGTGGCGGGGTCAACACCGAACAACAGATTCAGTGTCGCCGAGGGATTGGTCGTGTTGTTCCCCGTCGGCTCGGCCTGCCATTGAAAGTGGTTTAATGTGTACTGCGCCGTGCCGCTATTGTAGGCCGAAGACTCCAGATTGAACGGTTGAGAATTGTATCCCTTGGTGGGGTTCGCAAAATTCACCGTCGCCATCTCGAAAAGGCCGCGCACGAGTTCGGAACCATTCACATCCAGGGTTAAAAGGGGATTCTTTTCGTTGATGCCGATCTTGGCGGAAGACCCTGCGCCTAGCTGGTACAGAACGGAGTTACCCAAATCGCCGGAGTTGTCGGTCCACAAGGGGATGTAGTTCTTCGTGCCCGAGCCACCGATGTTCGCTGAGTTGCCGCCGCTTCCGAATGAAGCGGGGGAAAATGCCGATGCATTCCCACCGCTGGGCGCGGCCAGAACGAAAGCCGACACAGGAAGTCCGCCGATGGTCTCCGCATCCGCCGCTTTCAACGCATAGGGCGCACTGGCCAGCAACGCTCGCGGCTGTTCTTCTTGCCCTTGCAGTTGCACGCCGAGCCAGTGAGCTTCGCCCGTGGCAAAGATACTTGCTGGCAATCCCTGGCTGGTCGTCGAGCCGAGCAGAACGGTGTAATGCCCGGTCTTGTCAGGCTGCACATTCTGTGTTTCGAGCCACAGCGGAGCGCCGCCTTGTTGTTCCTTATAAAGATAAAACGTGATACCGACTACAGTCGTCAGTGGCCTGCCATGGACGTCAGTGGCGACGCTAGAAAACTGGATCACCGGAGGCACTTGGCCAACGGCGGGGCTGCCGCCCGCAGTCTGAGCGGCCAGGGAAAGAACCAGCGACAACAATCCAACTACTACGCAAGTGATGCGGAGCTTCATGGGGGATTCTCCTTGGGAAATTCGCGGACCTAGGTTCCAAATCGGACCGAATGCCGTGAGTAATAAGAAGCCAGCATGGAAAAGACGTTGCGGGCAACGGAGAAAAACTAGATGTGCCCAAAGCGTGCCCAAGATTATGTTCGGCGGTTGCGGCTCTGTCAATCTTCAAATGGTTGCGGTCGAAAAGCTGGCCCGGCGCCCCCCCAGAGCTTCTCGGCGACGCGGTAGTGCGAAATGGTCTGGCCGATCCCTGGCGCGAATGAAGGAGATGGAGGCCCGGAAATGCCAACTCACAACCACAGAGAATGTCCTTTTACACTCGACTGAATTCCTAAATCACTGAAACATGGTGTCTTATTGGCTTCGTTTCGTAATTTCCTCCCCCCTGGATTCCAGGAGCAGAGAGCGGCTTTGGTCGCCGGTTCACGGAGTCCATCAGTCATGTTCGCTTTATGTTCGCCAATGATCTGCTGCGGATTGAGTGTGCCGCTCACCGATCCTTTCCACCGTCAAAGGGGCGACGACCACGAGCGTTTGACTCGCTGCGGACCAAATCCGCTCGTCTCCGATTACACCACCTTCAAACTCATCCTTCACACTCATCATGTGATCCGGTTATCGGGCGAGTTCTCGCATGGGGGGTTCCAGTTCCCCACTCTGTTGTTGTTCTCCGATTGTGAGCAATGTTGACCAGAATCATGGAACAGGCTGGGTATATACCCAAAGAGCTAGGTAAATGCCCAGGCTGTTTATGGAGGCAAGAATGGTTGGCAGACTGTTCGACGCCTTTTTTGGCTGTTGGCACGGAAATTACAGCTTCCCTATTAGCATACGTTCTGGACCATGTCATAACTCAGCGGCTTCCCTTACCGGAACCTACGTGGTTTGCCTGGATTGCGGCCGGGAATTGCCGTATGACTGGCAAGAGATGAGGGTCATTGATACCCAAGCAGATCAGCGAGAGCATGTGCGGGCCCTGGCGACGAAGCATGCCGCGTAACCAACTCTGACAGCGGAAAAAGGCCGCCTTAGACCAACCTCCAAAACAGTCGTCACCCGTTTTGCTAAGCGCAAGATCTTCACGAGCGAATTGCTAGTGCCCGAAGGACTGAGGAGAAAACCTCACCCTGGTCCGATCAATCTACAACGAATCCGAACGTGTCCAACACTTCCGTGGGAACATACCTCTGGTTCTTGTAGCGACGCACCCACTCTTTCAGTACCTGTGAACCCTTGTATTGATCGGGCGTTGAAGGAACTCACCGACAACTAGCTCAGGCAATTCGCCGCGTACTTCTCTTAGGATGCTCACGCAAAATTCTTTCAATATGCACCTGTAATTCGGTTGCCATGTTCTTTTTGGCATCTTCGAAACTACCACCGCGAACTGTGACCGACGGACTCGTGCAGAGCCCCTTCCAGCCGTCAGTTTCCGACCAAACATCGCAGTCGATCGGTATGCTAGCAGTTACTTGCAGGTTCATTATTTGAGACGTCATAATTCCTCCCTTAGGCCCAAGAACGGCGTTTCCTACCGCGTCGGGCCGGTTCACGGTAGCGTCAGGGGCAAAGCCCCTCCTCATTCTTCAATCCGGGGGTCATGCCGAAATGATTACTTTCTCAACTCAAATAATAGGTCTCCAGATAGCAGCGGGACTGTTTAGAAGTGCTCACGTTTGTGAACATCATTGACCGGTGTCCACAAGGGGTAATGACTGCCTAATTGATAACCTTAGAGAACAAAAAGGCGGTCGTTATCTACCGTCGTCTCATCATCCAGCCGATCAATGTTCCTGCGGTGAGGCCTATCGCCAACGTCGTCGCAATAGTTAGCACAGGGTATCGCTGGAAGTGGCGAGTTGTATTTTTCATGAGTTCCTCGGCAGCATCGCCGCCCCGTTCTGCGGCACGCCTCACTACTCCAACGCCATCCTCTATGGCATCGGCAACCGCACTTGTTGCACGAGAAGCCTGGTGAACTGATTCGGCAATGTGCTCAGCCGTTCTTTCCACTACGGTTTGTGACACGGACCCTCCTTCGTATTTTACATGGCAATATCGAGCAGTTTTGATTCGTCTTTTTGAGATCGCGTAGTGCTACGCTGTCGAAACCTGTTCGTCCTTACAGTTTCAGCAACCTGTCAAAAAAGGAACGATAGCGCTGTAGGGCAATTCGCAGGTCCTCAGTGGACACGTTGTCGCCGCGGTCCCACTGCTTTTCCAAGGCCGTTCGCTCGCTGGCGAAACCCTCCGCGAGGCGCTGCATCACCGCGGCTACCAGCTTGTCGGCGCCTTCGACCGTCCGGCGTGGCTCGTCAACGAAGCCAGTCTGTATCTTGCTCCACTGCGATCGGAAGTCTTCCATCTCTGATTCGGAAAACAAGGGCATAGGTTCCGACACTGCAGCCGCTCTAGACAGAGTTTCCGGCGCTTGGCCCTTCACCAACTTGGGTCCTTCGGGTTGCTTTTGTGTAATGCCGTAGTTCGCCAACTCCTTCGTCGTAAGCTCCTCTTCCTTTATCTTCAAGTCAGCCATCACGCCACCTCTTTCATTTCCACCGTCGTGGGTACATGCACCAGTTCCTCAAATAGAGAGCGGTAGTAAATCATCTTGGTTTCACTGTTCTCTCGGCCCTCAGAACCTTGTGAAGTGCCAGCATCAAACCTGAGGATTTGGAAAACTGATCAAAATTGATCGTGTGGTAACTCAGGGCGGTGGCATCGGGCCGAATATGTAAGAAAAACAAACGCCAGTTCGTGACAAACTGAACTACCGCGCCTTGACAGTTCCGCTGCATAAGACTAGGGTGGAGATGAGGTGGTTACCACCTTCTCCTCTTTCAGGTTCCCTGAACTAAGTCAGCCCATCTGAAGTTATCCCTACTCTTAGCAACCCCAACCTAAGGAGGTTGCCCATGTTTGCACGCAATGTTTCGATTCATCTAAAGTCCAACATGCTTTCTGACTATGTGCGCACTTTTGAGAACGACGTCCTTCCTTTGCTTCGTAAACAGAATGGTTTTAAGGACGAAATCACATTCGCCGGCCCCGGCGGGGTTGATGTGACTGCGATCAGTCTGTGGGAAAACAAAACTGATGCCGAAGCTTACAACACCAACACCTATCCGCAAGTGTTGAAGACGATGGCAGGATTCATCGAAGGAACGCCGAAGGTTCAGACCTCTGACGTTGTCAACTCGACCTTCCATAAGATCGCCCTTCACGCAGCAGCGTAGAACTGCGACCCTTTCTCACGGGAAGGCGGTTAATTTCGCCTTCCCGGCTTTAATGCCTCTGCAGAAAGCCGTGTCCCCATGCATCCGATTACGATCCTGCACGAAGCTCAGAAACTCCACACTGTGAGCGACCGTCTTGACTTTCTGGCGGGGGAACATCCCCTCGTCTCAGAAGCACTGCTCTCCATCTCGGGAAGCGTCCGTAACACCGCCGTTTTGCTGGAAGTGCTGGTTGCAACAAAAATAGCGCCGCTCTCCGGATTAGAGCCAGCAAGTGCCTGATTTTCTCATCGCTGTCTGGAGGCTCTATGCGTGGAATTGTGGTGCGTAAACTAGTCGTGGAGAACGACATTCAGAAGTGAACTATGTACTTGCAGCCCGCTTTCACCGTAGTCAAGGAAGCCTAACTTTCTGAATCGATTCATAAAGAAACTGACCCGCGACCGGGTTGTGCCGATCATCTCTGCGAGGGTTTCCTGACTGATCTTGGGGATTACCGTCTGGGGAACTCCTTCCTTGCCGAAATGAGCCAGCAACAGTAAGAGCCGAGCCAGCCTCATTTCACTGGAATTGAACAGCTGATCCACCAAATCCTCTTCGAATCGGATGTTCCGTCCCAGCAGATACGCTACGAACAGATCCGACAATGCGTGTTCCCGGTGAAGTGCAAGCATCATGGCTTTCTTGTCGATGCGCAAGAGTTCGCAGTCCGTCATTGCGGTGGCTGACCCCATGCGTAACGGCTGTCCAGCCAGGCCACCTTCTCCGAAAAACTCTCCTTCGCCCAATATGCCGAGGGTGGCTTCCTTACCAGTCTTGGATACGACCGTGAGTCGAACCTTGCCTTGCTGGATGTAGAAGACGGCGTCAGCCGCGTCCCCCTGCGCGAAGATGGTGTGTTTCTTGGGAAAGGCCACGACCTTCCTGCCATCGGCGATAGTGGCAAGAAATCTCTTGGGGTCGAAGTCGCGCCCTTCCACGCCCGATTTGGCTGATGGCATCAAGAGTCCCACTCGCGGTCAAAAACCTATTTACACTCCTGAGCATCTTGTCCGATTCGTGTCAAGAAAGATGTTCAATTTTGCTCACAATTTAAAAAACAGTAGCCTACCTGAATGGAAGCTGCCACTCCGCTAATCTATTGAAAACAAGCAATACCAAGACATTTTCAGACTGCGGACGAGTGCGTTGCGACGGGGGTGAAAGTCCAAAAAGCACTGGGCAGGCGTGAGGGTCAAATGTCGCCAGGCGAGCCGACGGTAACCCATGCCTGCCCCCACTAACTGTCCCTCTCCTCAAGGGGCAGCCGTGTCAAAGCAGGTATACACAATACTGTCCCCTCAAATATCGTAACTGTTCAAAATTGCTCACTTTTAGAGATTTATTGAAAAAGTTTTTCGCAAGCGCTAAGACACCCGCCTCAGGGTGAGACTGAGTGGCGATCCGCCTTGCTTCCATGTGCCCGTGAGCTCTGAACCATCTTTATTCACGGTTCCGTCATAAACGCCCTGGTTGCTTTCGAAGTGCAGGGTATTTTCCTTGAAGGATATCGCGGTGATTAGAATTCCCGAGGTGTCCTGATCAGGGTAGTCGATCGTGCCACTTAAAGTTCCGTCCTGCGCCGCCGCAATATGCACCTCAATTTGCTTCTTCGGTTGGGCGCCTGGATCGAGGGTTCCTTCCCAAGTTCCGACGATCAGCGTTGCGTCCGCCGCCATAGTGGGAGCAGGCATCATTCCCAATGCGAGTATCAGCACCACTCCCAAACCCAGCCAGAGTAACAATGCAAGATGCTTTTTCATAATTGATCGCCTTTCCAGCACCGGCTTCACAGCACCTTCCAAACGAAGTGCGCCAACAGCATCAGCAGTACCAAACCGCCAACTCCACAAATCCAGAACACAAAGTTGAGGGTCAATCTCGGAGAATTGATTTCTTTCTTGTCCATGGTCGAAGTTCAACTTTACTGCGGTACGAGCTGTCACCTGCAGCGGAGACGTCGCTACTTTTGATTGTGCGGCACAAAAGAAATCGCTGCTGAGCAGTAATGCTCACAACAGGTTTCCATCCGAAACACCGGATGGTTGATGTAAACGGGTGACTGACGTTTGGACACTACGGTGTCAGGCGACACCCGTTAACGGGAACTGATTGACATTCAACGGCGCGGCACCCACCTCAGTGATCAATATTGAACAGACCGGTCGGGACACAGGTTTGTATGGTTGAGGCCTTGCTCGAAGTGCAAGTGAGAGTGTCCCATGGTTAACAGCCCACGCGAAGAGCGGACCTGCGTCCGGATAATCGCTCTAGTGGAATTGGATTTGCAGAAAATGCGGGTACGGATTGTATTGGCGCGTGACACGATCAGAGAACGCTTGCGAGAACTGGAACATGCCTCAGGCCATCACGGGAACTTCTGAGTGCCCAGAATGTGCAATTGTGAACAACTGCCTAAGACTGAGTGTTAATGGAGTTTTGAAAGGCGAACGATGACCTATGGGTTTTATTCGGAACTAAAGTGGCCCAGCTTGTTGCCGGCTACACCTTCTTGAGCGATGGTTGGTGGAGTCTCATCCGACCGTCATCGTCCCATTTGACGAGCGCGTCATCCTCGTTAGCCTGCTCCACCGTGCCGAACTCTCCATTCGGCTTTCCGAAGTCCCCCAACCCTTCGACGCGATCTCCTGGATTCAATTTCTGGTCTGTGGCCGGGGCCTCGGTGAGCGGTGGCTTCTTGGCACGATCTGAGTCAGGTGTTGCGCCGGGGTATGACAGCGGCGGTTGAGGTGCTTTACGGAGTTTGGGCACGCGATTATTGCTGATATGGGTCATATTCTTCTAGTTCCTTCGGCCATAGTCGCAGCCTCTGTCGTGACGGTTATTCCCTCGATAGCTACAGGATAGGCTTTGAAGACATGGTTGGACTGGTCCACATTGCACAGTTTCTGACAATTCAGATGGCATGAGACAGCGAATCCCATCCGTCGTATGAATCGCAAATGCCTAATTCGCTCATCGCTGTCTTCGAACTACATTGACCCCACAAGACGATCAATTCTGACCAGTTTTTTGACGACTAGAAGTTCAATACTCGATTGAACAAGGTTCTGCAGTATGCAAATAACGTCAGAGTTAAGACTGCCAGCCAGGGTTCGCAACTGGGTCCGCCGGTTCGACGCTGACTCCTCTATGACGATGACGATAAGGAGCACATATGTCGAACAATGAATTTGAGGCGGAACGCCACGCGGGGGTTGACATGGTTCCCGTCGGGCAATCGTTTGAAACGAATAAGGGGCCGGAGGACGGGTCTGCGATTTCCAACTCCGGATTCTACAAGGCGGTCACTGCACCGGATGAGCTTTCAGATTGAAGGTTTCTGCGTTCTAGCATCCGGCGACTCTAGTCGCAAGGGAGAGCTGCGAGAGAGAGTGCGGTGTACTTTGGAGACCATCGGTGAGGCTGATACACAATTCCGCAGCCGTGATAGTGGCCGTCATTTTAGTCGGATCGAGTGCCCTTCCCCAATCGGACTCCGAGAGGCCCGGAATGTCAGCTGGCGAGCTGGCCCGGAAGGTAGTTACCAACGAACTGAAAATCCAAGATGAGGATCATGGCCATTGGATGTACCGGCTCGAAAAAGAGGAATCTGGAAAACAACAGGTCCGGGAAATCCTCGAGACAAATAGTGGGTCTCTTAGTCGACTCCTGTCCACTGGAGGCCACCCGCTTGACGACAAACAGCAGCAGAAAGAGAACCAGCGCATGCAGAGGCTGGTAAGCCATCCCGATGAGCAACGAAAATTACAGGAGGCGAGCCGCAAGAAGGTAGAGCAAGGGGCGCGCTTGTTCACAATTCTGCCTGACGTCTTTGTGTTCAGCTACGCAGGTCGTCAAGGAGACGTCGTAACACTAACCTTCAAACCCAACCCGAATTTCCCGCCGCCTACTCTTGAGGCCCGGGTTTTCCACAGCATGCTAGGAGAGATGACGGTCGATACCAAACAAGAGAGGTTGGTAGCGCTCAACGGCCATCTCATGGAGACCGTGAAGTTCGGAGGTGGACTGTTAGGACACCTGGACAAAGGAGGCAAATTCGAGGTCAGGCAGGAGCAAGTTGCGCCAGGTCATTGGGAAATGATCGTCCTCTGTGTGGACATGAAAGGAAAAGCTCTCCTCTTCAAGACAATCAGCGTGCAGGAGACTGAGAACCACAGCGATTTCCACCGTGTGCCCGACGACCTGACACTCGCGGAGGCTGCGGGTATGCTCAATGGGCAGAGCGTTGACGCTGATAATCGATAGCGCGTCACAAAGACCAGCGGAGATTCCATCCCTATCTGTGAGCACTATTGCTCAGACCGTGTGAATCCTGATTTGCTAAGTTCGGAATTGACCGTTGCACCGGCATTCCTACCCGGGCATGTGTGCCAGGATACACAGGGCACAAAGGCAAAGAGGCAGTGCCACAGGTCACAGAAATGAGGTTAATCACATGAAAAAAGCGATGTTCTTACTTGCGATGTTGAGTGTCGGCACGTTTTGCTGGGCAGGGTCGGCGCGGGAAGATGCCACCGAACGGTTAGACAATGCAACCGACGTGGTACACGCAATCATGAGCGCGCCTGACAGCGGAATCCCAGAAGAAGTGTTGGAGCACGCGAAGTGCGTAGCCGTCATACCGCACATGGTCAAAGGCGGCTTTATTTTCGGGGCCAAGGGAGGCAAAGGCGTAGCCACCTGCCGTACGGCGAATGGCTGGAGTGCGCCGGCATTCATCACCATTTCGGGCGGAAGCTGGGGCCTGCAGATCGGGGTGGAAGCGGTGGACGTAGTACTGATCATTCAGAATGAAAAAGGTATGCAAAGGCTGCTCTCCAGCAATTTCCAAGTTGGGGGCGACGCTTCCGCAGCGGCGGGTCCAGTGGGACGGCATGCCGAGGCCGGTACGGATTGGAAGATGGATACCGAGATCCTGACCTACTCCCGTGCCAAAGGTGCGTTCGCCGGGCTCACCTTGGAAGGTGCATCGCTTCGTCAGGATAATGATTCCCGGCATGCCATATATGGCCCCAAGGTCACAACCCGGACTTTGCTGTTGGGCAAAGTGTCACCTCCAGCCGCGACACGGCCGTTCCTTACGGCAATTCGCGGGGCAAAAGCTCAAGCCGTAGCCGAAGGTAAAGCCGAAACCAAAGCTGAAGCCAAAGATCAGAATTAGAAGTTGCTGAATTGGCTGCCGATTGTTTGTTATTCGCCATAGTCAGTTGCTCGCAAATGCGCGCAGGAGGTTGATATGCTTTGGACAATTTTCGTGGTGCTTCTGATTTTGTGGCTTCTGGGTTTCAGCCTGCACATCGGTGGAGCCCTGATCCACTTGCTTCTAGTTGTCGGGCTGGTGGTTTTGGTCATCAACCTACTGAGCGGACGACAGAGTGCGGTTTGAAGTAAGGCATCTCGAGTCCCGGCACCGGGAGGCGCTGGTGCAGCCTCCCGACTCTTTCACCGGCCTTCCCAATCGGACGATACCTGACGATACCTAAGGAGCCTGCGATGTCCGTGTATGACCGCTCCGCGAGTTTGAGACCGAACACTCTGATGCGCTGCAACGCGCGTCCTCTGGTGTTCGAAAAGAAACCAGCGTCGTCCTTGCAAGTGATACCCACCCGGTCGCTTCCAGTGCGGGTAGCGGTTATCGGGAACCACCTTCCTCGACAGTGTGGAATTGCGACCTTCACGACAGATTTGTGTGATGCTGATGGCGGCTGAGTACGGAGCCGCTGGAGTGTTCGTGGTAGCCGTGAATGATCCGCAATCGCGGTACAGCTACCCTGCGCGCGTGCGATTCGAGATAACCGAGAGCGACCTTTCATCCTATCAGGCAGCCGCCGACTTTCTTAATTCCAGCAATGTCGATCTCGTGTGTTTGCAGCACGAGTATGGGATTTTTGGAGGAAAGTCCGGCAGCCATGTCTTGCGACTGCTGCAGCACCTCAAAATGCCAGTGGTGACAACTCTGCATACGGTTCTTCGTGAGCCCGACGTCGACCAACTAATCGTCATGCAAGAAATCGCCGCGCGCTCTGATCGTCTTATCGTTATGAGCGAGCACTCTTCTCGGTTTTTGCAAGATGTATTTGGAGTTCCAGAGCGAAAAGATTGACCTGATTCCTCATGGCATTCCCGACTTGCCCTTTGCGGAACCGGCTTCTTACAAAGATTCGTTTTCAACCGAGGGAAAGACCGTATTACTCACGTTCGGCTTGTTGTCTCCAAACAAGGGATTCGAAAACGTGATTCAAGCCCTGCCGCGCATTTTGTCTCGGCACAGCAACGTTGTCTACATCATCGCAGGCGCCACTCACCCGCATGTCAGACGCCGCGAGGGTGATCGATATCGGCTCCAGTTGCAGGCCTTGGCCAAGGAGCTAGGAGTTGAGGAGAACGTGGTCTTCGACAACCGGTTCGTCAGCCCTCAAGAAATGGCTTCGCTGGTTGGTTCGGCTGACATTTACATCACGCCGTACCGCTACGAGGCACAGGCCGTATCCGGAACACTCGCGTATGCCTTGGGCGCCGGGAAGGCGATCATCTCGACTCCGTACTGGCACGCCGCCGAACTCTTGGCCGATGGGCGCGGGGCGCTGGTTCCCTTCGAGGACCCAGTCGCCATTGCAGATACGGCAATTGAACTTCTGGACAACGATGCGGCCCGCCAGGCGATGCGCAAACGTGCTTACCTCTATGCACGCCACATGGTCTGGGACCGGGTGGCGCAGTCTTATATGCAGTCCTTCGTGCGAGCTCGTGCAAATCGCATGCAACCTGCCCGCGTGGGATTCTCTCCCCTCCAAACTGACCGAGAACAACGCTACAAGCCGACTTATAAATGCCTGAAAAAAGGATTACATGAGTCGCTCGCTCATGCAGTATTCGAGTCAATTGGCAAATCGCTCTCTCTGCCAAAGCGCGCTATTCAAGAGTGAACAGTTTTGGAGTGCAACGGCCCTCGGTCAGATTGCGGCCATTTCAGCGCAGGAAATGGCGGGACAGGACTGCGGCACAGAACGTGGCGAAGCCAACAAGAATAAGGCCGAGGATGGCGTTGACGAAGCGGAAGAAGGTCGGGCCGATTTGGTGGGGGATGAAGCGAACGACGACAATCAGCACCGTGAACCACGTCATCAGGCCGGCGGCGGCCATCAGGATTCCCCACGCGGGAGCACTGTAGCCCAAGACTAAATGGGCGAAGGAGAGCCAGTTGGCGGTCACGCCAACCCAGTAAACTATGGTTACAGGGTTGAAGATGGTGAGGACGGTGCAGTCGGCGACTTCGGCGATCAGATGCGCGGGGACCGTGCCTTCGTCCCAGTGTTGGCGGGCGCTGGCATATGCCCGCATGGGCTCTTTGACGGCGCGGACAAGGAAGTAGATCCCCAGCGGTAGCAAGACGATTACACCGACGGCCGCCAGAACAATCTGGAGCGTCGGGTTGGACAGGTCGGAAAAGAGGTAGCGACCCCCAAAGAGAACTATAGAGAAGAGGATTAGATCGCCGGTGACGGAGCCGATTCCGCAGGCGAGGGTATGGTGCCAACCGCCGATCACGCCGCGGCGGATGGCTAACATGTTAACAGGGCCCATCGGCGCAGCCGCCGCTAATCCCATCAGAAATGCGGCCGAAAGGACGTGGATGTAGGAGACGAACACCATGTGCGGCAGGCACTAAGAGCTTACACCGAACGCCCATCCGGCGCGCCAGCTCGCAGTCCGGACCGCCATCTCGCTGCCGAGTAAGCACCGCGACAGAAAACTACCTCGAAGCGATTTCCCGAACTAAATTCAAAGACTCAAAACAACCACGCGTCTTCTGCATTCATCTACTCCTTGGGCAACTGTGTACACCGGGCTATTCCAAGCGGCCATGCCGCCGGGGAGAGGCTTACCGAGAAATGGTCAATTTTGAACAGACAGGCGGTTTTTGGCTGCTTTATTTTGGGTTGATGGCCACGCCGTAAACGTGACGGATGGGTTGCGTATGGCATGCTGCGCACGTTGGACAACGGCCAGCCAGGTGCAGCTTGTAAATGTCTAGAAAGAGATGTGGCCGTGGCCTCTCCCACTTTGCTGTGCATCGACGACCCTCCACAAGCGCAGCGGGGCTGCGGCGAAAGCACTCTGCCTCGTGTTGGTCACAGCCACTGAGTTCCATGGGATTTTGAGGAGGTTCAAGAACATGAACATTTTCGGATGTGCTGCTGGGGACTCAAGACCTCAATTGGTCAAGCAGAGTTTGAGTTCCCTGTTGTCGCTGGTTTTGTTGCTCACGACTTGGCCTCAGAGCCTGTTAGCGTATCAAGACCCGCAGGCCCCGGCGCAGGACGTACAGGCCCCAGCGCAGACCGAGCAAGCCCCGTCGCCGGCCGAGCCAGCGCCAGCACCAGACGCGCAGGCCACTGCGGCGACCGCTCAGGCGCCGCCCTACACGCAACAGACTCCGGAGCAATTGCAACAACTGGTAGCGCCGATTGCGCTGTATCCGGATTCACTGGTGGCACAAATTTTGGCGGCGTCTACGTTTCCCGAGCAGGTCGTCGAAGCCGATAGATGGGTGCAAGCACATCCTGATTTGAAGGGCGACGCCTTGGCTCAGGCTGTGGACCAACAACCTTGGGACCCCAGCGTCAAGGCGCTCGCTGCATTTCCGTCGGTTCTTGGGAATATGGATAAGAACCTTTCGTGGACGTCATCGCTGGGCGATGCCTACTACAATCAGCAACAGAACGTGATGGATGCTGTGCAGGTTATGCGGCGGCGGGCGCAGCGAGCGGGCAATCTTAAATCTACGCCGCAACAAACTGTAAACACGGATGGCTCGGACGACATCGACATTCAGCCTGCTGATCCCGCAGTTGTTTATGTCCCTGCATACAATCCGTGGTTGGTTTACGGTGGTCCAATCGTGGCGTGGCCAGGATGGTACGCGTATCCCGGAATTTGGTTTGGCGGTCCGTACCTCAGCTTCGGGATTGGCTTCGGAATCGGTTGGTACGGCGGCTTTGGATGGGGTTGGGGCCATTGGGGATTCAATTGGCGCGGCGGATACCCACTCTACAACCGCGGCCGGTACTACTCAGGGAGCAGGACGTTTTATAACCGAAGCAATTTCTATCGAGGAGCAGGCGTGCGCGGCGGGGCTAACGGTTTCCGCGGTGGAGTTAACGCCCGCGGCACTGCCGTACCCAGGCCTCCTAACGGGAACATCGGCCAACGCGGCGGAGTTTACAACCGTCCCGGAGCCGTGCCCAGGCCTTTCAACGGAAACACCCAGGCGGCTCGAGGATACGCCGAACCGCGCGGTCAAAGCGGCGTCCGCTCAGGTGCTTTCAGCGGCTACGGGCACGGTGGACAGGCCAGGAGCTTTTCCTCACGCGGAAGGGCCAGCGTGGGTGGCGGAGCATCGCGTGGCGGCGGTGGAGCATCTCGCGGCGGAGGAGGCGGGCGGCGGTAATCGACGTTTGGTTATGTTCCGGGTAGCTAGTGAAATCTAGAAATGGAGAGAAGCGATATGCCGCGAACGACGCTTAACATAGACAAATTTCATTGGGCCAATCTTCCTAAATTAGCCGTGGTCGCCATCCTTTTGTCGGGATGTTTTGCAACACGTTCTTTGGCGCAGCAGAAGGGCCAGAAAACGTTCTCATCGGCGGAAGACGCGAGCAGCGCACTGGTCACGGCAACGCAGAGTAACGACGAAAAAGCGATGCTCGAAATCCTTGGACCAGACGGAAATCAAATCGTCTCGTCGGGAGACGAAATCGAGGACGCCCATAGCCGCGCCAATTTCGTGCAGAAATATCAGGAAATGCACCGTCTGGTGAAAGAGCCGAATGGGACCACCATTGTTTTATATATCGGCGCGGAAAATTGGCCCACGCCCATACCGCTCGTGAACAGCGGTAACGAGTGGTACTTTGACACCGAGGCGGGCAAGAAAGAGATTTTATTCAGGCGAATCGGCCGGAATGAAATGTCTGCCATTCGTGTTTGCCAGGAACTGGCGGCGGCTCAGAAAGAATATTCCGCACAGCACAACGAGTACGCCCAAAAAATCTTCAGCGATGAAGGGTTGCACGATGGCCTTTATTGGGAAGCTGCCGGGAACGCCGCCCAGAGCCCCATCGGGCCGCTAGTGGCACGGGCGGTTGCAAGGGGCTATCCCAAAAGCCTGGAAGGCGCTCCGACTCCATACCGCGGTTACTATTACCTCATCCTGACGGGTCAGGGAAAAAATGGCCCAGGCGGCGCCAAGAGTTTCGTGGTGAACGGCAAAATGACCAAAGGTTTCGCTTTCGTGGCCTACCCGGCGGAATACCGATCATCCGGCGTGATGACATTCGTTATTAACCAGGACGGGCTGGTGTACGAGAAGGATCTCGGCAAAAAGACCGAGGTTCTTGCCAGAGGCATGAAGAAATACGACCCTGACTCCAGCTGGCAGAAGGCTGAAGATCAGCAGGAGATTGCCGGCGAGCAGAAACCCGAATGAAAGGCACTCTATCGCTGCACTCGTGGATTGGGCGCCAATACGCGGCTCCAGTATCGAAAGGTGCGAAGCGTTGTTGAGATTGCTCGCCGAAGTGGACCGTGACGTCTTATACGCGCCATAGATCAGTCCGGCATGATCCACTGTCGCTCCTCCTGCAACTCCTACTGTGATGAACTGGCCTTCTGATCCTTAACCTGTAGATCATTCACCACCTGCTTCACGTTGGGCACATTTGTTGCTACGGTCGCCGCATTATCACGCTTCGACTGCGAGTTTACGTCTCCGCTCAACGTGACGACACCGCTCTTCACCTCGTATCTCACGTCATCGTGCATCTTGTTCTGAATCAGCGCTGCGTCCAGGTTCTCCTCGATCCCCTTGTCCAGATCGGAGTTCACGGCCTTTGCGTCTTTTTCTGTGCCCACGGGAACTACGGCAATCTCATCCGCCACAACTTGTGCGCCAGCGAGGGACTTTGCAAGCGATTCAGCTTGTGACTTGTCGTTCTCACTGGTGACGTTACCGCCCAGGGTAACTACACCCTTGTCCCGATCCTGATGGACGGAAACGTTTTTGAAACCTGCTTGATCGAGCGAGTTACGAATGTTGTCGGAAACATCAGGCGACTTCGCGGAGGCCCCTGAGCAGCCCAACGTGGCCCCAATGGCGAGCAGCGCGAACAAGCTGAAAAACAACTTAAGTGTTTTCATGTTTTTCCTTTGATTAGCCCTAGATTGAATCCGGGAGAATGAGCAACTTTCCACCTTGCGGAGACAGTCCCTAGGTTCGTTGATTTGCGTCCGCAGTGCTGTGCAAAACCGCTCACTTTACGCGGACGCCTAAACAATGCTCGTGCACCGATCCAAAGACGATCAATTCTGACCAGTATTCCGATGCCCAACGTCCGATACTGGCGGCTCACCAGGTTCTAACCAAAGGAGATTTCGATGAATCTAGATCTGATGGACCCTAAGCTGATTGCGCTGGCCGCTGCGGTGATTCTGATCATCGCAGTGCTTGGCTGGCTGTACGTGCGAAAACGCAGGAGTACGACTGCAGACTTGCGGCAAAAGTTTGGGCCTGAATACGAGCGGGCGGTGCTAAAGCATGGGTCAGAACGAAAAGCGGAAGCGAAGTTAGCAGATCGCGAGAAGCGGGTTGAAAAGCTCAACCTTCGTGAGCTTGACCCTATAGAACGCGAAGGCTTTCTGAAACGCTGGGAGGCTGTACAGTCTCGTTTTGTTGATTCTCCGAAGGGGGCAGTCACGGAAGCCGATGACCTCGTGTCCTCGGTCATGAAGACTCGTGGCTATCCCGTATCCGAGTTCGATCAACGTGCTGCCGATATTTCTGTCGACCACCCGCGGGTCGTAGAAAATTACCGCTCTGCCCATGGGATTGCGCTTCGGGTTGGGAAAGACGCAGCTACCACCGAGGATCTGAGGACAGCGATGATTCACTACCACTCTCTTTTTGAAGAACTTGTGCAGGTCCCAGTAACTTTGGAAACGAAAGAAGTGGCGTGATAGCTGAACTCGAGACAAAAGGAGATAAGCTTACGACCGCCGAGCTGGCAACTTACGGTATTTCACCTAAGCCGCCCGGCGAACCTAAGGTAGTCAAAGGCCAAGAGCCGGAAACGGAGAACATCCGCGACACACCGTGAACTGAACAAATGTGCACACCTGCCATGCCGGTGCATGGCCCAACCTGGCGACAAATACTGCGGCCGACCCTGTAAGGAAGCAGGCTCCGAAGAGGTCGAGACCGCCTGCCAGTGCGATCAGGATCCTTGCCCGTCGACCGTGTGAAAACAGAGAGTTGCCTGAACCAGGCCTGACGACATTTCTGGGAGAGGCACTGGCCTGAGAACCTGTAGGTTCGTATTCGGGAGCGTAGAGTGAGGATTCTGGACTTCCCGTTGTGGCTCCGCGCGGCGCATTTCTGCAATTTTTTTCTCCTCTCGCTGCTGATACGTAGTGGTTTCGAGATCTTGAGCGCACATCCAAGGTTTTACTGGAACGATCACTGCACACCGGGTAGCGAATGGCTCACGCTCACGAAAAAGCAGCGACCTAAGGACCGACTCTGGACGGCGAGTGACGAGGAGACTTCATTCCCGTCCACGATCGCCCTACCCGGCCACGAAAATCTAGGTCTCGGACGACACTGGCACTTTCTTGCGGATTTCGCGTGGCTCCTGACGGGCATGGTATATGTGGTGATGCTTTTCCTCACGCCGGAGTGGCGACGGCTGATTCCGACTTCCTGGCAGATTGTCCCGGAAGCATGGCACGCCATGCTTCGCTATCTTAGTTTCCACGTCGTAGAAACGCCGGGAGCATATAACCCATTGCAGCAGTTGAGCTATGCAGCAGTCATATTCTTGCTCGCACCGTTCAGCATTGCGACGGGAGTAGCGATGTCCCCGGCCGTCGCTGCTCGTTTCCCGTGGTATATAAAACTTTTTCACGGACGCCAGGGCGCACGAAGTCTGCATTTCATGGCGCTTTGCGCATTCATCCTATTCTTCATCGGACACGTCACGATCGTGGCTCTGCACGGTTTCCGCACAGAGCTCGCGCTAATTGTTCTAGGGCAGACGCACAATGCACACCTCACACTGGCTCTCGTTGTCTGGCTTGCTGGGTTGACAGGGATCGCCGCGATCCACATCGTGACAACCGTGTGTTCGCGGCGCCGACCACGCATTGTCCAGAAAGCAACCCAGTCGATCACCGATCCGCTGCGCACGCTGCTTTTTGGCCATGAAATCTCTGTGCAGCAGTACTCATCTACGGACATCTCGCCTTACTTCTGGGTGAACGGTCGCCCGCCACAAGAGGAGAGCTATTTGGCAATGGCACGCGACCAATTCGCGAACTACAATCTGGAAGTCAGCGGATTGGTTGATAGGCCCTTGTGCCTGACGCTGGCTGACCTCCGTGGAATGCCGAAACAAACACAAATTACAAAGCATTGCTGCATCCAGGGCTGGTCAGGTATTGCGGAGTGGGGTGGAGTATCTTTGCATCACATTGTCGGACTTTGCCATCCGCTTCCAACCGCCCGCTACATCGTTTTCTACGCGTTCGACAACAAATCCACGTCTGAGCCACACGCTCAAGGACCGGGGTACTTCTACGGCACGATTCGCTTAGAGTTGGCGGAAGATCCGCAAACGATTCTTGCCTATGAAATGAACGGCCAGCCGCTCCCGATTCTGCACGGAGCACCGCTCCGACTTCGAGTCGAAACGCAGCTTGGATTCACCATGGTGAAGTACATCCGTGCGATCGAGTTTGTCGAGGATTACAAAACCATCGGCCAGGGCCAAGGCGGCTGGCGAGAGGACTACCAGTATTTCAGCCAGGAGGCGGGGATCTGATTCAAAAGGTTTGTACCTGCACTGTCTTGACGATTGGGCATTCCACGCGAACGTGGAAAGTTTTTCTCGACCTTCTACGAGCACACCGAGTAGAGCGTGTCATAGATGTGCGCAGTATCCCGCGTTCACGACATAGTCCGCAGTTCAACCAGGAGACTCTGCGCACAAAGCTGCGGGCCGCGAGGATCGGCTACGTGCACTTGCGAAAGCTGGGAGGCTTGCGCCATGCGCGACGCGATTCTTCGAACATGGGGTGGCGTAATAGCTCGTTTCGTGGATTTGCCGACTACATGCAGACCTCGGAATTCGGCGCCGGGCTACAGAGGCTGATCAAGTTGGCTCGGCAAAAACGGAGTGCATTGATGTGCGCGGAAGCGGTGCCTTGGCGTTGCCATCGTTCCCTCATCGCGGATGCGCTGACTGTGCTCGGGATCCGCGTTGAGGACATCATGAACAAAAACCGCTCTACGTTGCACCGTCTGACTTCTTTTGGACGCGTGCGACACGGTCGCATCACCTACCCCAGGAGCAAGGGCGACCGTCTTCGCTACAAGGTACATGGAGTTTGAATTAGGCCCGTCGAACTTGATGAAAATCTGGGCATAAGCGGCAGGGTGAGACATACCAACGCGAATTGGCTTTATTCAGGTCGAACCTGCAATCTTTCCCACGATGCCTGATCGTGTCGAGACACCCATCTTGACCATGACCATTCGCACAAACACCTTGACAGTGTTGGCGCTGATTTTCATTCGATTCGCGATTTCCTTATTGGTCATACCCTCGAAGAGCAACTCTACCGTCTCCTGCTCACGTGGTGTTAGGCAGAAACGCGCACAGATTTGGCCCAATGTCGCGGCTCCGTTCGTACTCCTTTCCAGTAGGAGCACGAACGCGAGATGATTTGGCATCTGGCCGCGGCCGTTAGGGTCAAGGCGAACGCAACGGCACTGATACGTTCTTCTTGCAGATTTGAACGGCTTGACGAGGCTTTGCCGAGCCGGGAACTTACGATCTACTAAGCCCTCGCGGACTTGCTTTGTCAGCCAGCGTTCCAGGGTGGGAATCTTCTCCTGGCGAGCGGGAAATGTGAGTATTTGGAGTGCTTCAACATTCGTGGCAACCACACTTAGAGAGCGATCTATCACCACAAGGCCCGTACGGGCAACACCGGCGTGCAAGCTGCAAGCCCTCCCTCACCCGAAGCACAATACTGAACCTTAATGCCGGTCATGGTATACAGACGCTTCCCGCCTTGGTCAAAATTGAACATTCCTAGGCATTGTCATTGAGGTATCGTGACTCCGATATGAAGGAAGAACCCCGCCCAAAGGCTCTCGATGTCCGTTGTCCGACTTGTGGCGCCGCTCCAGGAGAGAAGTGTGAGCTCATGACTGGCCAGCCACGCACAGACCCGCATCGCGACCGCCGATTGATCACAAAAGATATCGCAAAAAGTTAGGTGAGGTAGGTAACGCTGGATGCCGCAGGGATTGCTGGCGGCCAGTTGGCGTAATATCGCCCTATCACTCATTGACACTCAAGATGGGCGAACAGACGGCGCAAGCTTGTGCTAACGCCTGGTTTCGCCAGCTTAGGAGCAATTGCATAAAATGATCCCATGCAAGTCCCAATGACTGAGGTGATTGCCGTCAGGAGGTTGTCGTGGGAAGGCGAACCAACTCGTGAAGTGCTGGTGAGCATAGGAAAGCCCATCGAAACGCCCGGTGTCCAAGGGGAGTTCTATTGCCCGATCCGAACGACTGGCCTTGGCAACGACGAAGTTGTCACCGCGATATGTGGTATCGATGCGTGCCAAGCCATTGAGCTCGCGCTGCGGTTCATCCGCTGGCGATTGGCCGATATCAACGTCAAGAACGGCGGTCGTCTGCGGTGGCTTGATGAGGAGTTACCGAAGGAGTGGACACAGCAAGAACAATGATTGTCGAAATATCGCGATATCAGTCATTGACCCTCAAAATGGGCGAACAGACGGCGCAAGCTTGCGCTAACGCCTGGTTATAACAGCTATCATTGGAAACCGATGAATCTCAGTCAAATAGCAGTTTTGATGCTGAGCGCCTTGCAATATGATCCGAGTGCTGGATGTGGCTTCAATGTCACTGAGTTCGGAAGCATTTTCTGGAACGACGAAATGCCTCCGATGGAGCTGTTTATGAATGCCGGTGACGGATTTCTGATTTATTCGATGTTTGCTTTGCGGCTAAACATTTGGGACGGGGAAGCACTAACCGCTGAAGACCAACAATTGTGGGATTCCGTCAAAGCTCAAGTGCCAGATTGGGCATTTTTCAAACGGCTCTCTCTAACGAACGAGCAAAAGCAAGCCCGAGAGCAAGCCGAGACGGACGTGCAGTTCGTTCTTGACGTCCTTAGGGATTACGCTCAAAACCCGGATTGACAACCTGCCAGAGTAGAACCATAATTCCGCGCCCGAGTCCTCAAAGGAGTAGCCCCGATGAGAAACGATTGCTGTCATAACATCGCCCTAACACTCATTGACTCTGTAAAAGGCGAACAGACGGCGCAAGCTTGTGCTAACGCCTGTGGCTGTTGAAAAACTCATTTCCCAAGAATTCGCATAAATCAGATTGCGTCAGGATGCCCTGCAAACGACTTTCTCTGCTCTGCTGGACATTTTCCATCACCCAATTTTGGCTGTTCTGAGTGGAAGGCGACTTTTTCAACACCCACGCCTGTTTACGACAGTTGAGGATTTAATCTCCGGTTTGCCCGTGATAAGGGCTCAATCTCGACAGACGTGCAAGTCCCATGCTGCTAAGTGGCTCGGCCACACTACAACAACATGCCGAAGCCCGGTGTCACTCGAATAAGAAAAAGATGCTTTTTGAGGTGGATCGAAGCGGGGGGCTTCCAGGATCGCAATCATGAGCTGCGGGCCTAGCCGCGGCGTACGCGTTAGCCGCAATGCCAGCACTTTGGGCATCGGCAATTTGGCTCGTGGATACCACCCGTGCGGCCGCAAAACGGACACTTGCAGCCAGCCTGATGTCTTCCTCCCCAATCCCCACAGCCGGGACACATACAATCGGGTTTGTGATTCCCGCCCCGCTCTTCGCAGACCGGACACGCACATCCGCTCCCATGACTTCCCCCGAATTTGTACGCAATAACCACTGCGACGCCCCCTAGCTTCGTCGGCCCGCGATTACCTTGGGGCCCCGTCGATTCCATTTCTGCTGCTCACCGGAGCTGATGTGAAGACTCTTTGCTGTGTGCTCCAAAGATGCGAAAGGGTTCCCTTTCGGCCAAGTTGGGAGGTAAAAAGACAAGATGCTGCACGAGGCGTCGGCCAAGCATCCATAACGGGCTGTGTCGGGGTATGCTGTCATCCGGGATTGGATCCGGCTCTTACCCGGCCTGACGCAGCAAGCTCAAAATGTACATTGCCTGAGCGATAGCGTCCTGCTCTTTTCCATTTCTGTCTGGCCGCCTTGACAAACTTTGCGATCGCTCCAGAATCGCGGCCTCTGCATGCTCGATCCGCTGCGGCAGTTTGCTCCGGTCAGACTCGAGGACGGCGGCGCGGTAAAACCTTTCCCAATCTCGCTTCACATAACGCCTAGATCGGGCGTGATCGGTGTGGTCACAATGAACAGGACACATTTTGACCTCCGCGCTGGGGCATATGGCTGATTTATTCAACGTTTTTGTTCCTTAGTGCTCTTGCGGGTTGGGTGATCGGCACAGGCATGCAATGTGAACTCCTTGTCGCGCTGCCACTCGAAGTTTTTCATCATCTCATCGAAAGACCTGCCCGCGGGCGTGCTCAAAGCGTTGAAGACCCAAGCGCATTCAGAGCACCCCCAACCCCGAAAACGCTGCTGTTCGATCCATATCAGCTTCCGAGTCATGGCTGCCCCTCGTTGCCGCGCCCGCGCGCGCGTACGCGGAACGAAGTTTACATGGGCAGGCGTGAATGTCTGTTCGATACCCTACATACGCAAAGACTAGTCATCGCGAGAATCGATTTCGGCCCTATTAAGGGGAAGTGTTTCAAGTGTTAGTCAGTTCGTGCGTCTTGAGGCGGTCAATATTGCTCAGAATCAGGGTCGTATCCAGCATAGGGTTGGTAGGTCTTCGACAGGAATTTACCAGACTCTCCGAAGCCCTACTCTTGTGGACAACAAAGGTCTCCAGGTCGTGCAATCCGGCGAGCGGACGAATACCGAAGGGAAACCAGTCGGCAACCGGATACTTCTATCGACCTCCGATGGCGACTACGGCGCTCTTCGTCCACATCTCGAATACATCAGTTTGCCAAACCACCTAGTCCTTCATGAGGGCGGCGGAAAGCTGGATTTTGCGTATTTCCCGAATCGAGGTTTGATTTCTCTTGTAGTCGTAATGAAAGATGGAAAAACCGCCGAAGCCGGCATAGTTGGCAATGAGGGCTTTACCGGAACACCAGCGGCGGTTGGTCTGAGCCGGAGCCCACTGCAAGCGGTGGTGCAAATCACGGGAGACGGGTTTCGGGTAGAAGCCTCAACTTTGCAAAACACTTTGGAATCCACTCCACAACTGCAGTTGATGTTGAGCCGCTACGCGGTGGTTCAGGGAATGCAGGTGGCACAAACAGCCGCGTGTAATCGCCTGCACGATATCAGGCAGCGCCTTGCACGGTGGTTGCTGATGACGCAGGACAGAGTGGATTTGGAGTCTCTGCCCATCACGCATGATTTTCTCGCAACCATGCTCGGGACAGACAGGCCCAGCGTGAGCCAGGCAGCGGGTGTTTTGCAGAAAAAGAAGCTCATCGAATACACCCGTGGCGCGGTGACAATCCTGAACCGCAAGAAACTTGAAGACTCCGCCTGTGAGTGCTACGGGATTACCCAGCAGTACAATGGCGAACTGGGCTTGAAATGAAGTTTCGCTAGAAAACTCACCGGATTTTGTTGCCGACCGAGCGCGAATCAGAACCATCACACGGCTCAGACGACTGGCTGCATTTGGCATTCGATTCGAGCCACCCGGATTGTCGGCTACTCGGAAGTTATGCGATTGTTGACGTAATATCGCGATTACACTCATTGACCGGGTCGTGAGTGCTATCTAGCAGAAAGTCAATCACGGTTGGAGCGTGCGATCTCTCGGCTCGGGAGGATTGCCAGTTAGCGCGCTGGCTGCCAATTGCCGTAGCTGCCTTATGTGCTCATGCAGGGCGGCTTGGAGCTGCAAAAGAATTGGCTCCAGGTCGCCCTGGGGCGCGGCAACGGCCTCGACACATAGTTGTCGGATTCTGTCTTCGAGCGGCACGCCGGGGTAGATACTTTACTATCGGCTCTCGTTGTACCATACCGTGCGTCGTGTAGCCGCGATACCGTGAGTAATTTAGCACCATCGTGCCATTCCCTTTGCTGAACCGAGTAGGAAGGTTGTGAAACCCGTTCCAGCCACTTTCGGGGTACCGGGAAGGACAAATGCGGTTGTTGGCGAAACATCGCCATTTCACTCAATGATCAGGGATCTGAGTGCTAACGCCTGTCAGCTACATCTATCGGCTAAAATCAACAAGCAGGTCGTCAAGCGTGAGGGTTATGCGCTGCTGATTGAACGATACGTGGTCGGTTTTCTGGGTAATCTGAAACGCGATGAAGAAGAAGATCGGGTTTGTAGCAGCAATCACGCTGTTCGGACTAACAATATTGTCCACTCGCTACTATATGGTGGACTTGCCGGTATGGCATTTTCTTCGCGGGGGCGAAGGCCCCGACCCCACTACCTTGCATCTGCGGGGGGAATTCGTTGAAAGCAATCTAGGAGCGGCGCAGGGTCCCGCAGGATCAGTCACCATGCGCATGATTGCACAGCAATACGTTTTTGTGCCGCAATGCATCGTCGTCCCGGCGGGTGTTCCCGTCCATTTTCGAATTACCAGTGCGGATGCTGTGCATTTGCTGAGCTTCCTTGGTACAGATTATGGCCTCAAAGCTCTGCCCGGCGTGGTTACCGAAGCTACTTTCACCTTTGGTAAACCAGGTGATTTCAAGATCCCCTGCCATGAGTTCTGCGGAGCTGGTCACTATGCGATGAGAGGGCAACTGGAGGTAGTCCCGCGAGAGCAGTTTGCTTCCTTGCTTCCTGGAGAAAGGCGGACTTGTGGGGCACTTTAGTCAGACTGCGCTGCGGCAAATAACCATCCCGATCGCGCTTCTATTCCTAACCTTGTCACTCCGCTTAGCCGGAAGTGACTCTCCTGCGCAGCCGGGAAATTCTGGAACCCCGGTTCGTGTGCCCTCGAACGTAGCGTGGACGGACGAAACGATTGCGATTGCTTCCGGTGGCAACGGCTTTCGCGGGCTGCTCATTGCCCGACGCTGCAATCATTGTCATGGCGAGGAGGGATTCAGCTCCTCGCCCACGCTTCCCAATCTGGCGGGTGAGGACCAGTTGTCGTTCTGGAAACAGATGCAGGATTTTCGTTCCGGGAAGCGGACTTCACCAGTAATGCAAGGAGTTGCCGACACACTCTCCGCGCGCGATTCAGCCGACTTAGCAGCGTATTACGCCATCCTGCCTACCGCGAGAGATCCCCAAGACAGCCGAGCGTTTCCCCAAGCTATGCGGGACCCTTCGCGCGCCCGAATTGCCATCCGCCTCATTGTTTTCGGAGATGGCCAGCGCGGTATTCCCCCCTGTCAGTCGTGCCATGGTCCCGTCGCCTACGTGAAGGGATCTCCTCCACTCGCAAGTCAGAACGGCGGTTATCTGCTGGAGCAGCTCGAGCACTTTGCGAATGGATATCGTAGGAACGACATTAACGTGCGAATGCGTAGTATCGCTGGGCAGCTGACGGGCAATGAGAAGACGGCAGTCTCCGAATACTATGGCGCAGGACTGGGGCCGGGAGTGAACCCAAGGTAGTAATGAAGCGGACGCTCCAATTGGTGATAAATCGCCTCTCTGACAATGTCGGCGGTGTCAAGCAGTTTTCGAGCACACTTCAGCATGCACTCATAGAAGAGCGCCATTTCGCTCTCGTTGAAGCGGTTGCTCTTGCTTTGCCAACCCAGGCTCGCTCGTAATCAATATTCAGGTCTGGAACTCGGTCCGACCCATGCATCTCTTCGGTCTCGAACTGCGATCATGATTACTACTTCGAACTCCTCCGTGAAGAGGAGCGGGACGCCCAATCAATAACTCGGTGTTCTACTGCACACCATGGCGATTTCCGGGCTGTCCCGCGTGCGAACCGAACGTCTTCACCTGCTCGTAATCCCATCCCTGGCGCATCATCCAAAACAGTCGAACCGCCAGTCTCCGTGCCATGGCGACCTTGGCGATTTTCCGTCCTCGTCGCATCGCCAGGTGAAAGTACTGACTGCGCCACTCGGGCACGCTGCGCACCGTGACCTGCGCCGCTTCCACCAGCAGGAAGCGCAGCATCGAACTCCCCTGCTTGGTGATATGACCGAGCCGCCGACGATTGCCGCTGGATTCCTCTAGCGGTACCAGTCCCAGATAGCTCGCCACCTGCTTGCCGCAGCGAAAACGCTCGGCGTTGCCGAGGATCAGCACGAAGGCCAGTGCGGTCAAGGCACCCACTCCGGGATGTGTCCTCAGTCGCTGCGCCTCTGGGCACTTCTCGACTTCCTGCTCGACCGCCTGACTCAACTCCGCGATGGTCGGGTTCAGTCGATCCAGCAACTCCAGCAGATCGCGTCGTCGCCGGCTGGCCCACGGAGCCAACCGGAACGATTCCAGTTGCTGCCGTCCCCGTTCCCGCCACAACCGCTTCTTGCAGCGCAGGCCCTCGTTGAGCGCCACGGCTTGCAGTTGGTTCATGATCCGGGTGCGCGCCTGCACCATGCGGTGACGATGCCAGAGCAGTTGCCGCAGATCCCGGTTCTCCCAGCTCGGCACCCAGATCTGCGGGAAACGATCTTCCAGCAGCAAACGCAGAATCAGCTGCGCGTCCTGGCGGTCCGTCTTCTGCTTGCGTACTCGCTTGGTCCGGATCTCGGCTGCGTCCCCGATCCACAACTCAAACTGCAACTCGGCCGCGAGTCGTTCGAACCAGCGTGCATGCCCGCTGGCTTCCATCCCAACCCGCACCTTCTGCCCCGCCAGCGCACGGTAGAACGTTTCCGCGTCCTCACGATGCACTAGCCGCTTTTCCTGAAACTCTCCCGTGTCCGTATCCACCGAAGCTATTTGTTGAAACTCGGGGTGGAAATCTACTCCTATAATGATCATTGTTCGGCTCCTTTCTCCCGAGCCTGTTGGTTGGCTTTCGCACCACCAACTCTACTCGGGCGTCGGAGCCGACATTGTCATGGAATCAATTACACTCATTGACCGGGTTGTGAGTGTAATCGGCTGTCACCAACAGTTACTTCCGGATTGCCCCCGCTCCGCTGGCCTGCTCCTTCCATCGTTGAACATTCACGCCGATCACGAGGAGCCACAGGGCCAGCAATATTTCTGCAATCCCTGCTGGCAACATTATGTAGGGGAAGAGATGAGCTCCAATCGCAGGTGGAATGAAGTTCGCTAAAATGCCGGCCGAGTAACCCAGCCCCCCAATCGCCAGTAGTAGGCCAAGAATACGCGGGAAGAAGGTCGACCTAAAAATGAGGTAGCCGAGCACCACGCAATGAAAGCCGAAGAACACCAGGGCGATGTCCAAGCCGATGGTGCGGAGCCTGATGAACACCAGCGCGAGCGCCTGCAACTGATCAGGCTTGAACGCGTTTAGGTACTCTCCGCCACTCAGAAGAAGCAAAGCTGCAAAGTGGTTGAGCACGTTCGCATTTGCTATGGCCACAAAAACGAGCCTGAAGAATGCCGCGAGCAGGGCGAGGCCCCTACTGACTGGCTTGAGCAGTTCATAGAAGATCAGCGCCACGCCGATATCGCATGCGCCCACGACCAACTGGGCGACGCCGCCGAAAACATACGATGGCTTCGAGGCCAGGATCTGGCCGGCCGTCGGCAACGCCGAATGGCCGCGCATCATACCCGAGGGCGAGACAGCGAACGGCGCAAACAGGGCTCCAACTACAACGAGCAGGTACAACACACCGGCCACCCTGGCCTTGAAACGCAACGACGCTTCCGTGGTCTTCTCTGTCATTACGCCCGTGCTCATGTAGTTGCGCAATGGTAGGCGTGATGCGAGAGACAAGTCAAAGAAAGCGCTGGGGTTGGTCGTGCCTCTTACGATAGTTGGCGATAAATCGCGATTACACTCATTGACCAGATGCCGACGCGCTCCGGGTTAGAAAACTACTCATTCTAACGCAAGTGTGGATATCAGGAAGTGCAGTCTTTACGGGGTCCGCAGTGGAGGAGTTCTGGACAGGTTTTCTAACGCCGCTGTGGAGCGCGGACTTGGACCGATTACTGTTGAATCATCGCCATTACGCCAACAACCAACGGCTTGTTTATAGGCGACATCCCCTAGTTGATGACCAGGACCAGAGTGGCCGAATTCCCTCCGATAGGGCATCCGAAATCAGAGACCGATTCCTGTGACTTCACTGAAATCTGCACCGTGCTCCCCGCTGAGCCGCCAAATGAGTCAAAGGTCTGCTGGGTAATCGTGGTCTGAAGGTGGCGTGAGTCCATGAACGTGGTTTGCAATGCGCTTCCGTTCCACATGATCTGCGATTGGGAAATGAAGCCGCTTCCGTTCACTATTAACAGAATGGACTCTGCGTCGCTTGGAATTGTGCCCGGTGAGAGAGAAGTAATTTGGGCCTGCGGAACCGAGCCTTGGCAACTAACGAACATCCCGTTGCAGGTGGTCCAACCCGATAATAGGAGGGTCAGGGCTGCAATGAAGGCAATGCGAACCTGGAGAAGACGCTTACAGGGGTTAAGAAGGCGAGAACGCATGCTAGCCTACCTATTGCGAGCGTCTCAATTGTAACGCTGAAAGGCCCGTCCCGCAGGGCTTTTCCTTCTCCTGCCCTATGTTGTAGTGGCGAACAATCGCCGTTACACCGACAATTCTCAGTTGGTGTCATCGCCTTCCATGAGAAGGCCGGTCGACATGTTGGCCATCATATACGATGAGATGACGCATCGATCGCGCCGATCCAACGACGCCGAAGAAACGCGGGGTTCAGGGCGGTCGCAAAGCGGGCCGGCGCCGCCCCCCAAAAGCTTCTCGGCGACGCGGTAGGCGAGATGGTCTGGCCGATCCCTGGCGCGAATGAAGGAGATGGAGACCAGGGAATGCCAACTCGGCAACCACAGAGAATGTCCTTTTACACTCGACTGAATTCCTAGGTCACTGGAACACGGTGTCTTATTGGCTTTGTTTTGCATCCCTCCCACCCATGAATTCCAGGAGCACCCGGCCGAGCGCTTTGCCACGACGTCCGCTCGATCAGATGCATATGGTCCTCAGTAAACGATTTCACTTTGTAGCTTGATCTAATTTGGAGGAACCACTTTCAGCTCCCATCGCAGGCACGTTGCCGTACTACGGAAGTTTGAGTGCACCCGGAGGGAGCCGAGGCTCGTAAGCGGCTTCTTTGCATCCAGCCGTTAACCTGCAGCCTTCGTTGAACGCTAACACGAACTGGGCATTGGGCACGGTCAACCACGTCGGTGATGTAAGTCACAGATTCGACCTCGAAGAGGCGATAAAGTATCTCGCTAACTGCCTTTGCAGGAGGTCTCTATGACAACAACTGCTAGGACGCGTGGGCAACGCGCAGCGCGTAAATCTCTCCACTCGAAACCAAAATCACGCCTCGCAGATGCAACCTCAGCCATTCGCCAGATCGGCAATGCCTGGGCCGAGAACTGGAATGCGGGCAATTTGGAGAGGGTCGTCGCGGTCTACGCACCCGACGCTGTCTACCTTCCACCCCACCACGAGGCCGTACATGGACGTGACGCCATTCGAGAATACCTGCGGGGACCGTGCAGCCACGGCCTGACTGGCCTGGCATTCGACGTCACCTATATTAAGCAGAGCGGCACGGTAGCTTGGGACGTCGGCACCTACCGCATGAATGTGCGCCAAGACAGTGGCACGGTCAGGGAGGACCATGGCAAGTATCTCACCGTGTGGAAGCGTGTCGGGACGCGGTGGCTGATCACAGCCGATGCTTGGTCGAGTGATCTGCCCGCTGTAAAGTAGGGAAGAATCTTATCTCTCCGCCTGATTTGTCAATGGAGGCTTTCTGCCTACCGGGCGGGGTGAGCGGGGGAAGATAAGAGCGAGCATCCGGTCTTGCCGCCAGGCTTCATTGAGACAACGGCTTGCAGTGGGTCCATGATCCGGGGCGGCGAGGTCGGTTTATTCCCAATTTTTTTCTGGCGCTAGACGCGATGTTGTCTACCCGAAGGGCATATCCATGGTGATTGGACCGCGGACTCGCGACACTAAGAGTCATCTTCGGCGAGGCGGTAGTGCGAGATGGTCTGGCCGATCCCTGGCGCAAATGAAGGAGATGGAGGCCAGGGAATGCCAACTCGGCAACCACAGAGAATGTCCTTTTACACTCGACTGAATTCCTAGGTCACTGGAACATGGTGTCTTATTGGCCTCGTTTCGAGACCGTCTCCAGTGCCTGCGTAGCATTCGAATACCGCTGATCAGTCGCCTTTCGCAACCATTTCTCCGCCTCATACTCATCGACAGGCAGTCCGTCTCCTTCCCGGTAGCGCAGCCCGAGGTTGTACTGAGCGGCGGCGTTTCCTGCACTTGCCGACGCCGTAACCCAGGCGGCCGCTTTTGTGCAACTTTGAGGAACAAGGTGTCCGGTTTCGTAGATCATGCCCAAAGTGAAAGCCGCGGAATCATCTCCATCATCGGCCTGGTGTCGCAACCCAGGAATTTCATACCGACTCAAAGCCTCAACAACAGATGAGACGACCGGGTCAGTTACCTGCATGTGGCTGACCTGGACCGGCGGAGTCGGTCTAACTTGCTCAGATGCCCTGAGTCTGTTCTCCTCCGATGGATGGTTCATCCTTGACATTGCCGCTACGGTATGAAGATGCTCACGCGGCCACACTTGGAGAAGCGTGAACGCAACAATGATCAGCAGTACCAAGAGCGGTGTCCCTGCTTTGACCATCGCTCGACGCGGACTTAAAGTGAATTTGGAATCGAAAGTGACCCAAGTCTTGGCTCTGTATCTGGCGAAATTTGCCGGTATGCTCTTGGCACCGTCGACGACATCCAACAACCATCGCGGCGTGTGTCGAAAGGGGTGCCCAAGGGATCCTTTCCGGAGCCCACATTGCAGCGTGTCCTTGGTAGCGCCACGAAATTCCTGGCAGACTCTCCTACACGCGCGTAACCAAAGAGATTGCGCCTCCGCCCGCAAGTTTTGTCGGAATCTGGCAGCACTGATCGCAGTACTCCAAAAAGAATGAGGCCGCCGGAGAGCTTGGAATGCGGGCCGGACGCCGTGACCGACAGATTCAGTGACCAGTTCCCAGTTTGCGCGGACTACAGGCCAAGATACAGAACGCTGGCGCGCAGTACGGAAAGATTCTCTTTTGATCGAGGAAATCTCTTTGCCTTCCGGCGCCGCGGCGTCCTGTCCTGCTGCTGTCCGTGTGGCTATCATTTGTTCGGCAGTGCGAGTATGTTCGGGTGAGTCAGCTAGAAGCCGGTAGGGACTCGTATCGCCATTCGCGGATGTAGGCTCCGACCAAGTCGCACCGTCTCTCGTCAGGAGCGTGAGTGATGATCCGCGCGGGGCTGGTTCCTGGTTTCCTGCTTGTACCTTCAAAGGGAGAATGAACTGCTCAATGCCGTCGAACATGCCTGCGCTTCCCAGAGCCGCATCTTTGTTGCCCACCGCCTCAGCCGCATGACTCAATTTACCCAAAGCGGCCATCAGGCGTTCACTGATCGGATCGGGCTCGGACACGCAATGGGGTTCTCCGTCGGTTTGGGGCGGCGCGGAAGGCGTTTCATCGGGGGCAGGTTGTCCGTTGCGCGCTTCCCGTTCATGCTGGCGCTGCAGAACCAAAGCTGCAGCCAATAGTCTTTCGAAGGAGGAATGATCGAGGATGAGTCGCTGGCTCATGCAGAATTCGTGTCAAAATTAGCTGGTCCGTCTCTCTCGCAAGGCGGCCATCACGACAAGGTTCGGGGGAAAACCACTTCACGATCGTTCTAAGCTATCCTGGCTAAACTCTTCTGTTTGTCTGGTTTCCCTGCCAGATTTATCTCCTGTAAAGCATCCTTCAACTGCTCATCCTCCGCGATCAACTGTGGGCTTCTTTGTCGTCCGCCACTTTGGATTTCAAGCAGCCTCTGCATCAACTCGGCGAAGTCTTCCATGAGTCCCCTCCCGGGGCGCGGCTTGTTGGCTCAGATGATAGGGAACAGTCAAGGTGCAAAACTGTTCAAAATTGCACAGGTCTAAAGTGCCACGGTAGCGGTGCTTATCTTCCAACGGAACAGCCCTCTTTTCACGACTGAAACTTGTAAGTTACTGAAATATAGTATCTTATTGCCTTGGTTCGTAGTTTTTTTCTACCCCGTGGACTCCCGTGCAGTGCCGCGGGGCAGCCCGGGGTCTTGCGCCAGGAACACAGGACGTTTGGGAATTACGGTCAGAGCCGCCCATCCAAACGGGATTTCACCAAGCTCGCCAAATTTTCGCTCTTCGAAAGCAGGCGGCTCGCAACCGCGAGGATGCTTCTGACCCTGAATCCCACGCCGCCTCACCAACGTGTAGCAGCCAGTCGGCTATGATTCGCCCCGGCGAACTGGAGGGCCACCAACGTCGCGGGTTTGGTCTGCATAGTGTTCAAGAGCCAGGTTGCGGGTGGAATGGATGGGATAAGACCGCCGTTCTGATGGCGGGCCCGGACAAGTCGCGGCCTACTCGTCTATTCCAGTTCCGTCACGGGCAAAGCTCGAAGTCCGGCGGCGATTGGAAAACTGTTCGGCGTGCGACATATGATCGCGCTGCCGGCAATGCGCGACTTGCCAACCACATTGCGCACGAAATCGAGGTTCACCGCGTCGCCGGCGGCCGGTACCTCGGTCCACTTCGCTTCGAACAGTTCCAGACGTCCGCCGATGTCCACCACGAAGTCCACCTCGCGCGTGCGATCACGCCAGAAGAACAGGCTACCCTTCCGTCCGGCACGGCGCTCGCGCTCGCGCAGTTGGGCAAAGACGAATGTTTCCCAGACGGCGCCTGCCCCCGGTGCTTGACGGAGAGCTTCCTCGGAGCGGATGTTCAGCAGAGCACAAAGGAGGCCGCTATCCGCCAAGTAGAGTTTGGGACTCTTGACGATGGACTTGGTGCGGTTCGAGAACCAGGGCTCGAGCAACACGATCTGCCCGGACGCCTCTAGCGTGGACAGCCAATGGTTCGCGGTGGAGGGAGCGATGCCTACATCTCGTGCCAGGTCAGCCTTGTTCAACAAGTTTGCGGAACGGAGGGCACAAGCGCGTAGAAAGCGCTCGAAATCCCGCAGGCTGCCCACGTTGGCCAGTGACCGCACGTCGCGCTCGAGATAAGTTGCCAGATAGGAATTGTAGAAGGCCATAACGTCGATCTCCGGGTTGGCATGCAGCTCCGGAAACCCGCCCCGCACTACGGCAGTTTCGAGCACGGTTTGCGGCAGCGCCGCACGAATCTCTGAGAAGGACAGGGTTTCCAATTCTGCAATGTCGGCCCGTCCGGCCAGGGACTCGGAAACACTCTTCATTAGGGTGAACTTCTGAGAGCCGGTGAGAAGGAACTGTCCATTGCGGTCTCGGCTGGTATCCACCGCCCCCTTGAGGTACCGAAATAAGCCGGGCGCGTACTGCACTTCATCGATGATCACCGGCGGCGGGTGGCGGCGAAGGAAGCTTTGCGGCTCTTTTTCAGCCTGTTCGGCTTCTGTAGGGAGGTCGAGGGATACGAACTCATGGCTGGAGAACAGCCGTCGAAAGGTAGACGTCTTGCCGGTCTGGCGGGCGCCGGTCAGCACTAACACGGGACGGGTACGTGCGGACCGTTGCAAACGTGGCTCAATATCGCGCAGAATCCACATACGCTAAATATACGATGGTAAAGCATATTTTGCAACTCAGGCCAGATCCTGCGCGAGATCGTTCGCAGCATGGCCGGATCACAGCGTCAATCAACCCCGAGATAAAAAAACGTCTCGGCGACGCGGTAGTGCGAGATGGTCTGGCCGATCCCTGGCGCGAATGAAGGAGATAGAGGCCCGGAAATGCCAACTCACAACCACAGAGAATGTCCTTTTACACTCGACTGAATTCCTAAATCACTGAAACACGGTGTCTTATTTGGCTTCGTTTTGTAATTCCCTCCACCCATGAATTCCAGGAGCAGCCGGCACGGCGCCTTTGGTCTTCCCGCCAGCAACCCGGGGACGTTTGGGAACTACAGTCATAACATCCATCGCACTGGAAACGACTTCCACGGGAAAGCCAGCCTCATGTTCATGGACGACTGACGGTTGCCCGCGTAGAACCGTACGAAGCCGGGGGTTGTCTGCTAGCGCCCGGACATTCCGACATTTGGGCGAGACGCCGCGGCGACCGGACGGTTTCGGTCTCGCGCTCTCCAGGAAGGACAATCGACCCTAACGCATGACGACTGTTGCCTCCGGATTACAGTCGTCTAGGTAACTCGCACGGCCGGCGGAGGAACCTCCTCCCCGCGGCGGAGACGCTGCATACGCTCGAGATTGTGTTGCGCGCGATACATGTTGTTCATGAGGTGATTTTCGTAACGCATTAAGCGATTGAGGACAGCCTCCTGCGGAACATGCAGCGAGTTCCTTTTCGCCTCCACTCTTCGGGGAAGGTACTCGCCGTGATACAGAATCTCCTGGCGAATTGTATTTTTTAGGGACTCAAGGCTGTTCAGCAACAAATCGCGGGTTAAGCCGCCGTCATCCGGCGGCGTGTCTGCACTCCTCGCGCTCCCTGGCATCCGGCTTTCCGCTGCAGGCGGTATCTCCTGGCCTGGACTTCTCTCTTCCCTACTTTTGCCGTCTCGCACCAGTTCGATCATTCGCACAAAATCGTTGAGCGTTTCACCGTAGGAAAGCTTGCGCAGCCAATCCAGATTCTCTGCGCTGACGAGCGCCTGCAAGCTGATCTGTTCTTCGATCTTCTCGAGGTGCTTCAGCTCTGTGACCGCGCGCCGGTAGGGACGGGTGTGTTCGGAGGTCGCAATTTCGGCCCTGGGATTGAATTCGTTTAGTTGCTTTGCGCTTTCGCCGGCCTCCGCACGCCAAACCCGTTGCAACCGCCACCAACTCGCGAAATAGATCTTTACCTGGATAAACTCGTCAGACCCGACCGGAGCGAGATCGGTGATCAACTCCCTAGAAAGGTGCTCGAATTCGATGTGGCTTTCGCCAGGCAGCCGGAGGTCACGACTTAGGATGCCGTGTTGGGTGGCATTCTTGCTTGCAAACCACTTTCCTCGCGCTGATTTCGGGCCCGTTGATTTTCGAGAGTTCTTTTGGTTCGCGGCGACTTTGGCCGGAGTTACAGTTTTGCGGATCTTCATGGGTTTCCCCCACGCTCAGCACAGCAACCGAAGTTGCTGGCAAAGGCCTGTTTGGATTTTGGGAAGCTCTGAAGACCAATCGAAAGGCGATACAGACAGACAGCCCAGGTAGGTGCTACAGCTGTTGCAGCTTTATTTTAACCACAGCTCACGGCGGAATGCAAAGTTTTTTCGGATCGGGAGGCGAGATTGCCGGCCGAGCACGCGGTAGCGCGTCCGCGGAACTTCCGCGGTATAAATCTTAGGGCCTCTGTTTCGTGTTGCGGACCTAACTGCGTTCGGTCAGCGGCGCTGCGCGTCAGGAACAGCGGCTGCATATCCTCAACAATCACAGACTGTTGCCGCGCAATCCTCGTCTCCATCGCAGACTGTACCGCAGAAATCCACTACGGACCAGGCCGTTGATGCCGGTGCTCCGGCAGAGCCAAAATCTGCAACCCGGGGATTTTCTTGAAATCCTTCACGTCCGATGTAACCAACACACTTTCCGTGCCGGCGATGACGGCGGCGAAACAATCCGCATACGGCAGACCGTGACCCGCTTTGAGCTTGGCTGCAGCCGCGGTCACGAGTTCATCAGCGGGGAGAATTGCCAAAGGCAAAAGTTTCACTCGGTCCATTACGGTCGCTGCTTCTGTGAAACCCACTGCCTTCGCAATGGTGTAGTACACTTCGCCCCAGTTGATCACAGACATGGATAAACGCTGGCTGGCGTTCCGCGCATCTTTGAACAGGCGATTCACAATCGCAGCGCCATCTCCGCCCGTCAGGAAGCGATAGAGCGCGTTGGCATCCAGCACGTGTTCCTTCATCGCAGCTTCCGCTCTCGCTCACGCTCGACGCGAGACGGGAGTCTGCGTCCCGCCAGTACCCCTTGCATCTGGTCGATGAACTGGTCGCTCACGGGTTGGATAAACAGGCGTCCTTTCTCTTCGAGAAAAGCGATGCGGGTTCCTTCTTCGATGTGAAACTTGCGCCGGACCTCAACGGGTATTACCACCTGACCCTTCGCTTTTACCTTTGTGTATTCAGTCATAATGGTATTACATCTTAGTCCTTAGTTGTACTATTGTAAAGACAGTGTGACATTAGGGCACGATGTTATACTCTTGGATTTTGATCCTGTGCGCGTAAAATAGTAGGAGAAGGGACGGGCCATTCCATGTGCATTGCGCATCCCGGATGAGACCCGGTCAACGAATGGTCCGCTACACGCTGTCCCTTCCTGTCAGTAACCACTCGATGGTTTTTCCGGATCGGCGTGCAAACCGAAGAAGTATCTCTGCGCCGATTTTGCTCTTCCCTGCTCATATCGCGAGAGCGTCAGCGCAATGGCTGACTTCCCGAGGTCAGTTGGCCAACCGTAGCGCCTGCCCTTTTCTCCAAGCCGTCTGGCAGTTAGCTCATGCGGAACGTCGCGGCGACGAGCTTGACCACTCGGCAGAAACACGGTCAAATTCTATTACACTTGTAGCAGTCGAATTGTCAATACTGGCATAGCGTATCAGAATTCTTATTGCGACATGCTGATCAAAGCCAGTCACCGGTCGAGACTGTCAACAGAGTTGACGATTTGCAGACTATAGCGCTATACTAGCGTTACATTATGACGTTACTATGACGAGGATGGTATCATCAGTATGACCACGAGGGGTATCGCAGTGAAGACAATGTCACTAAATTTCGGCTCGACAGAACGACTGAGGCAAAGCGCATTTGGGGGCAGGCTCTCGCCGCAACTCTTGAGCCTCGCTCCAGGGACTTACATCCGAAGTATCAGATTATCGGTCGTGCCGGGCGACATCCTACTGCTTGGACGGACGCTGGTACGTCACACATTCTGGGCTACTGCGGTTGGCCCGGCGAAGCTGTTCGCGGCATTCACGTCGAAGCCGTCCCTGAGTTCTGCGATCCAGCGCAATGGTCGCTGGACGTTCAGAGCAACTGTCTACAAGTCTCGACATCTGTAGGGGCTTTGTCGGATACGGCGATGCTGATCCTTCGAATGTGTCTCCGCTCGTCCACGGGTGCCGAGATGCGCGTGGCGGAAACTCGGGCGATCGAACCGCGCGCTCGCAAGGCCTATGGCATCGGTCATCTGTTCGGTCGAGGAGATCGGATCCTTCGCTGGCCAACCCGCCTCGCGTCCAGAGTCCAAGAAGCTGCCGCAGCCTGCCAATGGCAACGGAAACCACGGCAGTCGCACCGTCCGCGATCGCCTCTGCCAGCTGATTCGCCAGCATCAACTCGATGCCAGCTTGGTCAAGTCGTACGCGACCGACTTCTGCGGCGTAAAGGCTCTGCGCGACGCCACTCGAGAGCAGGTCGAGAACTTCGTCGCCCACCTGGCCGACTGGGCCGAGAAAGACCGCAATGCCCTGCTCTGCCAGCTCAACAGCTACCTCGGTCAGAAAGAAGGTGCCGCATGAGACGCCGCATCCAAGGCTTACACGAGGCAGATCAGTCTGCGGCGGGCCAGGTTCGCGATGGTCTGTTCCTGGTCCGGGTCGAGAGAGCCCAGCATCGGTGGGACGCGCGGAAACCGTTTTATCTGCTCCGCTTTTCGATCCTGGAGCCCAAAGAACTCAGCGGACACTCGATTACCGGCCGCCTCTACTGCACACCGAGAGCACTGTGGAAACTCAACTGGTTCTTGCGCGATTTCGGCTACGACACCGAACTGCTCGGGCGAGATGAGATCGACGACAAAAGCCTGGTCGGCCTGCGTGGAGTGGTCAAGATCAGCCACGTTGTCGTAAACGGGACTTCCCTGCTCAACCTCGATGGCTTCGCGCCCGCCAGCCAGTGGGAAGAATTGTCGAGCGCTTCGCCCGCAACTGCTGCCCCTCCCGAGGTGGCGCGATGACCTACAGCTACACCCAGATCAGCCAGTACCTGACCTGCCCTCGCCGCTATCGCCATCGCTACCTCGATGGCTGGCAGGAGAAAGACACCCGCGCCGCCATGCTGTTCGGGCGGGCGTTTGAGCGGGCTCTGGCTGCCTACTTCCTCCGCGAAGACGCGGCTGCGGTCCTGTTCCGCGAATGGGCTGCTTACCAGAACCAGCAGCTTCACTACTCAAAGGGCGATAGCTGGGACCGGATGCTACAGCAAGGCATTCAACTCCTGGACCGCTTCTGCCAGGACGACCGCATTCGCATTCGCCAGCCCCGCCGCAACCTGCAGATCAAGTTCGACGCGGCCATTGTCCGGAAACAATGACTTCGTAGCCTATGTCGATGCCATCGGAAAGCTGGACGGCACCCGCTGCCTCATCGAATGGAAGACCACTTCCGCCCGCTACCCAGAAGAGCCGGATGGTCTGCTTTCACTCGATCCGCAACTGGTCTGCTACTCCTGGATGACCGGCATCTCCGAAGTCGCCCAGGTCGTCTTCGTCCGCAAGCGACTGGTCGAGGTGCAGTACCTCCGCACCACGATCACCGACGAGCAACGCAACGAGTTCGGCCATCTGGTCGACGATACGATTGGCCGGATCGAGTCCGCCCAGTTCTTGCCGCACAGCGGCATTCGCTTCCCGCAGAACCCCTGCAGCACCTGCCCGTACGTCGGGCTTTGCCTTGGGAAACAGGAAATGGTCGACACCGCTCTGGTGCGGCGTACCCGGAGCAGAAAGCCTTGGTTGGCTTGACGAGCTTGCATACTGACAATCCGCCCATGCTGCCCAAGCTCAATCGCCGGCGAGCCGTGTTCGTGCTCACCAAGATCGACGAGATTCTGGCCTGGGAAAAGCAGAAGGAAGCCGAGCGCGACACCCGGTTCGTTGAACTCGGGCGCTACCTGTGCGAAGTGCGGGCGGGACAGTACTGGCGGGTGGAGAACGTGAAGTCGTTCGATGAGTTCCTGGAAAGACGGTTTCCGGAGTCGCGAAGGAAGGCGTACTACCTGATGTCCATCCATGAGCACCTGCCCCCGCAGGCACGGCGGGAGCTGAAGGAAGTGGGCTGGACGAAGGGGCTGGAGTTGGCCAAGGTGGCGCGGAGGGACCGGCAGCACTTCGATTGTGCAACCTGGTTGCACAAAGCCCGCGAGATGCCGAAGGAGCAGTTTAAGCAGGAGGTCGAGAAGGAGCTGACCGGGAAGGAAAGCGAGCCGTCGGAAATTATCTATTTCAAGCTCTATAAGAGCCAGATCCCGGTCATCGAGCAGGCGATCGAGACGGCGGCTCTGATGCTGGGGACCGACAAATCCCGCGGCTATTGCTTAGAAATGATCTGTGCCGATTTCCTGGCTGGAGCCAACCTCGAAAACGGCAATTCGCAAGTCCTACTGCAATCGATCCTGCGGTTCTTCAAGTTTCTTGCCGGGAGAAGAAAGAAAGACGTTCCTGGACCACTTTGCCGAGAAGGCATCGTGAATTGCGTCCGACCAAAGCAGTCCTCGCCTGCGGCTTGACCCCATCTCGTACGAACAGCTCCGCAACCAGGTACTACGTCGCGATGGCTGGAGATGCCAAGCCTGCGGCGCGATGTCCAACCTCGAGGTTCACCACAAGGAATTCCGCAGCCAATCCGGCGACGACTCCGAGCAGAACCTGATTACGCTTTGTTCTGCATGCCACGCCACGGTGCACCACGGCTGAGGGTTTAGAGGCTGAGGATGACGGTAACTAGACTCTTACCACGGTGAGATCGGGAAAGGCTCTGCGATAGAGATGATCGTCGAGCGTTAGGAGTGAGTGGCCGCCTTCTAGAGCGTGCGCGCCAATCAGAAAGTCCGCCAGAATGCGGCGGGGGCCCACGTCACGATGTTTCCTTCGACGCGCAGCATAACCTTGGAAGGCTCTCCCAGCTGTCCGCCAAACCGGTTCATCCAAAGAAGAATGAATCCAAAAACGATTCGCTGCGGCCAGAGGCAGCCATCAACTCAGCGAAAACCGTGGCAGTCGTGACCAGCGTTCCCCGCTCCAGTGCAGCGTCCAAAGCCGACTTTGCAACGGAGTTAAGGCTTTGGTCTCGATCCCAGAGGGCCACAATAACATTAGTGTCAATGGCGGTCGTCATCGCCCACGCAGCTCCTGAACCCAGTGGATAATTCCCCTCCTGCCGGAACCGATCCCCGGGTTCCCAAGGCCTTTGAATTTTGCGAACGGGCTCTCTATCCTGACGGGTCGCACCCGTACCCCTTTCTCATCACCTTCAAATAACAACCTGTCGCCAGGACGAACCCCTAGCAAGCGGCGAATCTCGCGCGGTACCGTGATCTGCCCCTTACTGGTAATTCTCGCCTGCTTTTCCACTATCTCACCTCCGATATTCCTTACCTTACCCTAGATGCTCCTTACCTTGAAAGTGGTTCAAGCTCTACAGGAGCCAAATCCCGGTCATCGAGCAGGCGATTGAGAACGCCGCTTTGATGCTGGGGACGGACATGTCCCGCGGCTTCTGCCTCGAAATGATTTGCGCTGATTTCCTGGCGGGAGCTAACCTCGAAAACGGCAATTCGCAGATCCTGCTGCAGTCGATCTTGCGGTTCTTCAAGTTCTTGCCGTGTGAAGAAAGAAAGACGTTCCTGGACCACTTTGCTGAGAAGGCGTCGTGAATTGTGTCCGACCAAAGCGGCCTCGCCTCCGACCGGATGCCACTTTGTACGAACAGCTCCGCCACCAAGTGCTAAGGCGGGATGGCTGGAGATGCCAGGTCTGCGGCTCGATGTCCGGCTTGATTCCCTGCCTCCGCAACCGGGCAATGCGCCACGATGGCTGGAGATGCAAGGCATGCGGCGGGATGACCAACCTGGAAGTTACCACCGCCGATTCACTCACAGCTAGCTCGAACACGAGTTCGCCTTTATGCTAGATGCGTGAACCTGCCCGCGAGTGAACTCATTGCGCTGCTGGTCGCAATCAGCTTTGCTGCTGGTCTAAATATTTATGCCACCCTCGCCACTTTAGGTCTTCTCTCTCATGCCAATCTGCTGCCGCTGCCGACTACTCTGCACTTGCTATCTAACTGGTGGATCATCGCCGCCAGCGGGACGATGTTTGTCATTGAATTCTTTGCTGACAAGATTCCGGCCTTTGACCTGATCTGGAATGCTCTGCACACCTTCGTGCGGGTTCCGCTAGCGGGGTTGCTGGCCTATGCCGCAACCTCCCAGCTTTCCCCCGGAGAACAACTTCTCGCCACAGCGCTGGGCGGAGCCATTGCCCTGGCTGCACATGGCGGCAAGACCGCAGTGCGCGCTGCGGTGACCCCATCTCCTGAACCCTTTTCGAATATCACCCTCAGTCTGGGGGAGGATGCGCTGGCTATATTTCTGATTTGGTTTGCCACTCGGCATCCCTATTGGGCCGCGGCTATCGCGGGCGTCTTCTTGGTGACAATTGTCGTGTTGGTGCGCTGGGTGGTCCGTGCCCTACGTGCTCTGTTTCGTGGCGCTGAACGAGAGCTCGTCGGTTGATCTAGAGCGCCTAACAAACCTCCACCCCGGCAGCTTGGTTGCCCTCTTTGCAACTCCGCCTTGCCTTCCTTCAGGATGGGAATACCCGGGTCGGCGTTTTTCCACAGCGTAAGGAAGTCCTATATGCAGCGCGGGTCACCTTCCCTTCCTCTGCTCTCCTGCTCCTAATCTTCGTGCTGAGCAATCGGCAGGGCGCATTGGACCGTCACTAATTGCAGGTCCGGTTGCCGCGTGACCTGAGTGGCCTTTTTCTCCAGTGAACCGTCCTTCATCCGGCGGAGCAGATCCAGATAAAACGCTTTCTGTCTGAAGACGTACAGGAGCATGGCAAGGTAAACGCTAAAGAGGACAACGTTTCCCAATACCAGCCTAGGCAGCGCCGAGAGCCGGCCTTCATAGAAGAATTGCAGGCCAAAGGCAATTGCCGCGCCCGTCAGTCCGGACAACAACGGACGGCGGGCCGTACGATAAATGTCCCGAAGAGAAACAACCGTGCCATGGACGCACCAGGCGATGTGAGGAATAAACCAGAGTGTCAAAGCTGTCGAGTAACCGAGCGCGACACCTACGGGCCCGTAAGGTAAACCCACGACGCAGCCCACGATCACAATAGGACCCAGCACCAGATCTACGATCAGATTTCGCCCGACCATCCCGAGGGATAACAGCAGCCAGCCGAGCGGATTGATCAGTGCCAGGATCAGGACCGTGGGGGAAAGTAGGCGAAAAATCAGAATGGCATCGTGCCACTTGGGTCCGAGAACAACCGGGATCAGATCGTTGGCAAACAAAGCACAAGCAATCGTGGTCGGCACAGTCAGTGCCAGGACCAGCGAGTAACCCTTGAGGAAGTAACGCTTCAAGCGGACGGGATCTTCCTGAACGCGTGAGAGCGCAGGAAACGCTACCTCGCCCACTGCGCTATTCAGGTTTCCGGTTGGGAGGTTGACCAACTGGTATGCGCGTCCGTAGAGTCCGAGCACTTGCGCGCCCCACCAACGTCCCAGGAGAACCTTGTCAAGATTGTTGGCAAGATAGCCGACAATTCCGTCCAGTGTGACTGTGCCGCCAAAACGCAGCATGGAACGCATGTTTATTCCCCGCTGCGGCTTCCCTGGGATCCAGGCCGAGGCCACCCAGAGACAAGGGGTCGTAACCATTGTAGGCACAAGGGCCGTGGCCACGAGGGCCCAATACCCGCAGCCTCTGAGCGCCATGCCGATGCCGATTATGATGCTGAGCACCAGGGACAATACGTCGATCCCTGCCATGGTCGTGAAACGCATTTGCCGTTGCAGAACAGCAGAGTGTTGCACCCCCGCTGCATTGACGATAAAACCAGAGGCCAGAAGAATTGCCACCCAAACAAGGCGCGGCTCGTGATAAAAAGCGGCGATCGCCGGCGCCATGGCAACCATCAGCAAAGTCAGCGCCGCACCAACCACAAGGTTTATCCAAAACAGCGTGGAAACCTGTTCTTCCGTAACTCTTACGCGCTGAACGGCAGCCGCGGAAAGCCCGAAATCGCGAAACAGGTTCAGAATGCCAGTGAAAGCCGTGACCATCCCGACGAGCCCGAAGTCTTTCGGATCCAGCAGGCGAGCCAGCGCTATCAGAGAGCCAAGGCGCAACGAGAAAGTCGTCGCTTGGGCGCCGATTTTGGCCAAGCCGCCGCGAATTGTCTTCCCCTTAATATCCTCCATTGTGATTACGTTTCGGGGATGAAAACGCGGGTCTTATTCTTTGCGTTCATCCAATCTCAAGTGTCGGACTTGCTTTTTCGAACTCGGTCACCGATGAAGAAGCAGCAACATATGGGAGCGGCTTTCCCCTAGATCGGATTGCCCCGTTGGTGGGCAATTATTTTGAGGTTTCGCGCTCTTCAAGTGGCTGCGACGGACAATTGTGAGAATAGCCGTAGGGGGCCGCCCTCAGCATGTTACGTCGGTAACATTCACCAAGCGCCAACCGTCAAGAAGTGCGAACGATTGCGACGCTTAGTGACGGGTTGCCTTGCACCCGTCGGCGAATACGCTCATTCCGGAGAAATGGGATACAGAATGAAGAGTGGGAAAAGGCACTTTGAGGTTGACTGTGCGAGACTATGAGGCGAATGGAGAGAGAAGGGCACAGTTCAGCACTATTTGCCCGTGTTTACGAACCGGATACACTGTCCCTGGTTCTTGAAACCGAAGTTCTTCCAGCCACCGTTCTTGCACAGCTCTTTGCTAGCAGGACTCAGTAGAACGGCACTCTCTAGGCCGCTTCGTGTCCCGATACCAACAACTTGTCCGGCATCGTTGATGCCGTACGCAACCATCAGGTCCCAGCCGGAAACAGATGGAATCAGGTTATTGAGGTCGTACATTACTCCGCCACTGTAAAGGAAGGCGTGGAAGATTGTGTTGCTGTTGTCGGTAGCGGCATAGCCGACCACCTGGCCGGAGGCGTTGATGTGCATGGCGTAACTTTCAGGACCACCGAGCGTGCCGAGATCATCAGTGACGGGATTGATGGGACTGTTGGCAGCCGTGCGAAAAGCGTGAAAGGCGGTGTCGCCGATGGTAGAAGCGTAACCGACAACTTGACCCGCTTCATTGATGTGCAAGGCGAAACTGTCCGTACCGCCGAGAGTTCCCAGGTCATCGGTGGCCGGGTTGATTGGACTGTTCGTTTCCGTCCGGAAAGCGTGGAAGGCGTCGTTACCGCTGGTGGGAGCATAGCCGACCACCTGGGCGGAGGTGTTGATTCCAAAAGCCTCGCTCGACGTACCCCCGAGCGTGCCCAGATCATCGGTGAGGGGATTGATGGGACTGTTGGCTCGGTGCAATGATAAGAAGCGTGTCATGGGGTTGTACTCCTCCGTAACAATACCTGATCAATTCCGAGACCGCCTTGGGTCGCGTACCAGGAGGGCGAAGGAGGCTGCGACGCTCGCGACAAGTCTATCACTCTTGAAGTTCGATGATGTGCAAAATCGCCTCTCTGACAATGTCGGCGGTGTCAAGCAGTTTTCGAGCACACTTCAGCATGCACTCATAGAAGAGCGCCATTTCGCTCTCGTTGAAGCGGTTGCTCTTGCTTTGCCAACCCAGGCTCGCTCGTAATCAATATTCAGGTCTGGAACTCGGTCCGACCCATGCATCTCTTCGGTCTCGAACTGCGATCATGATTACTACTTCGAACTCCTCCGTGAAGAGGAGCGGGACGCCCAATCAATAACTCGGTGTTCTACTGCACACCATGGCGATTTCCGGGCTGTCCCGCGTGCGAACCGAACGTCTTCACCTGCTCGTAATCCCATCCCTGGCGCATCATCCATAACTCGGTGTTCTACTGCACACCATGGCGATTTCCGGGCTGTCCCGCGTGCGAACCGAACGTCTTCACCTGCTCGTAATCCCATCCCTGGCGCATCATCCAAAACAGTCGAACCGCCAGTCTCCGTGCCATGGCGACCTTGGCGATTTTCCGTCCTCGTCGCATCGCCAGGTGAAAGTACTGACTGCGCCACTCGGGCACGCTGCGCACCGTGACCTGCGCCGCTTCCACCAGCAGGAAGCGCAGCATCGAACTCCCCTGCTTGGTGATATGACCGAGCCGCCGACGATTGCCGCTGGATTCCTCTAGCGGTACCAGTCCCAGATAGCTCGCCACCTGCTTGCCGCAGCGAAAACGCTCGGCGTTGCCGAGGATCAGCACGAAGGCCAGTGCGGTCAAGGCACCCACTCCGGGATGTGTCCTCAGTCGCTGCGCCTCTGGGCACTTCTCGACTTCCTGCTCGACCGCCTGACTCAACTCCGCGATGGTCGGGTTCAGTCGATCCAGCAACTCCAGCAGATCGCGTCGTCGCCGGCTGGCCCACGGAGCCAACCGGAACGATTCCAGTTGCTGCCGTCCGCGTTCCCGCCACAACCGCTTCTTGCAGCGCAGGCCCTCGTTGAGCGCCACGGCTTGCAGTTGGTTCATGATCCGGGTGCGCGCCTGCACCATGCGGTGACGATGCCAGAGCAGTTGCCGCAGATCGCGGTTCTCCCAGCTCGGCACCCAGATCTGCGGGAAGACGATCTTCCAGCAGTAAACGCAGAATCAGCTGGGCGTCCTGGCGGTCCGTCTTCTGCTTGCGTACTCGCTTGGTTCGGATCTCGGCTGCATCTCCGATCCACAACTCAAACTGCAACTCGGCCAGCGAGTCGTTCGAACCAGCGTGCATGTCCGCTGGCTTCCATCCCAACCCGCACCTGACGGCCCCGCAAGCGCACGGTAGAACGTTTCCGCTTCCTCACGATGCTGCTAGCCGCTTGTTCCTGCAACTCTCCTGTGTCGGTATCCACCGAAGCTATTTGCTGAAACTCGGGGTGGAAATCTACTCCTATAATGATCATTGTTCGGCTCCTTTCTCCCGAGCCTGTTGGTTGGCTTCAGCACCACCAACTCTACTCGGGCGTCGGAGCCGACATTGTCATGGAATCAATAACACTTCCAAGGGCGGATCAGGCGGTTCAAGGCGACGGTTACGGTTGGAGGGGAAAGTTTGAAGGCATCGCAGCGGGGCCGACGCTCGCCAGGGGCAACAACGAATACTCTTCCGAGTGAAACAGATGCTTGTCAGTGGTGCATCACGTGTTTCGCGTACGGAAGCATGTCCCACGTTTGCCAGAATGCGCGCATTTCTTCGGGCCGGCCCAAAGAGATGCGGATGTAGGTATCCAATGGCAGGAAACGGCGTCCGATCAAGATGTTGTTCTTGCGGAAATGCTGGATGACCTCCTCCGCCGGATGAAAGGTATTCATCATTACAAAATTGGCATGTGAGTCGACAGGCTTGAGCGCACGGGCCATGGCCTGATTGAAAAATTCTTGACGGTCGTTTGCGTTGCGCTGAACAAAGTCATTGACTCCGTCCGTGTCGGTCAGGGCGGCTGCGGCGGCTTGAGTCACGATAGGCGTTAATGCTGTCCTCAGTAATAAATGTCCGCATCCGCTGAAGTATTCCTGGCGAACCGACTGCGTAACCTAGCCTCAAACCAGCGAGACCATACACTTTGGAAAAAGTGCGAGCCACAATCACTCTCTCATCATCGAACGGGCGATTGATGAACGACGCGTATTCAGACGTCCCAGCGTAGTGGTGATAGGCCTCATCGATCACAACGAACGTGGACGCCGGAAGCCGGCGGATGAAGTTCTCCAAATCCTTGCGAGGAGTTAGGGAGGCAGTGGGATTATTAGGATTGCAGATGTACACCAGCGTGGTCGAAGCACTCGCACGCGCCAGCATGCCTTCAAGATCATGGGCGAATGCCGAGGTCAAGCGCACTGATATGACTTCAGAACCCGTTGCGCGCGCGTAATGTTCGATGGCTTCGAAGGTCGGTGAAGCCTGGATCAGTTGTCTACCACTCCCAAGAAACGCGCAAGTAGCCGCGCGCAGGATTTCTGTAGATCCACAACCGAGGAGCACCTGCTCTGGTCTCACATTGTGGACGCGGGCAATTTGCTCGACCAACCATTCATATTGCATCCAGGGATAGCGGTTTGCGCTCCCAGTGGAAGATCTTATGACCTCGGCTACTCTTGCGGAGGGACCATACGCATTTTCATTGCTGTTCAATCGGATAAAGCCGTCATCCTGACTGAATCGGGAGGAATCGAATCTGCCTGCTCCTGAAGCTCCCGTTAGCGGCCACGGCGTGGCCGCGACGGTCGCTGCACCGGCAGCGAAGCGGAGAAAGCTCCTGCGCGATGTAATCATGTGATCTCCGTCAGAGTGAACTCTTCGGTCGGCCTAGGTAACGTAGCGGAGTCGGACAAGAACACCAATCACCATTTGCTCGTTACCTGATTGGGCAGAATTGAAGACTTTATCACGACAAAGTGGCTTGTAACGAACCTAAACCGCAGCACTGACCATTAGCGTTTCGCCAGGTTAGCTGTACCGTCATCAGTTTCGCACTTGCCGGTCGCGCTCCCGTTGAGTATGTACTTCGCTCTGAGTAGAGTGCCCGTCTTGTCGACCGTCCCCCGCACCGTGATATTATTTCCGTCTTCGTCGCTGCCTGCAAGAAGAACACGTGAACCTGCAACGGTTACTTGAAGGCGCACGTCATTCAGGCAGTCGGAGTTGTGGCTGGCGCTGCCGACGAGGTGTCCCTGCGAGTCTTGATCAATAACAACCGTCATGCTGAAGGGCGCAGCGCTTGCATGGTTTGAAAGGAAAGTACCCGACCATGTTCCTTTGAGATCGGCCTCAACTGGCTGCACAGAGGAGGCCTGCTGTCGCTGATCGTCAAGCGGGCTGGCGGCACAAAGAGAGCCTGTTCCCATCATTGTTACTAGCAGCAACAATGAGAGGAGCAGAATGCGGAGAAAATAGGTTTTGCTAGTCATCGCGATTCTCCATCGGAATTAAGGACTCGAACGTTAAGGAAAAGACCTTACCTTGCGGAATGTCCGAAGCCTCGCTTCTATTTGAATGTGGCCATCTGCATGACCCAGGGTCCACTCGAACTCAGGGGAGCCGTGGCGCTGTACGATCCTGTACTGGTCACCACCTGGTCTTCCGCAATGTCCCCATCCGGTGAGGTGATAATCCGCGACGTGAATCCGCTTCCCGCCCCCTGATTGCTAGTGAACACCGTGTTCGCACCAAAGATTAACTCGTTCGCTACTCCGGTCGTCGCCGGACCGCTGTTCGCGCTGGCACTGTTCCCACTCGCCCCCGCCGTCGCGTCCAGCACACTTACGCCCCGATACTCCAGTATCCGTACGTCCGGATACGCCGCCGCCTGGTTGAACGTCACCGTCACCGTGTTGTTCCCACCCGCAATGTTGCTGGCGTAGTAAATCGATTGCCGCAGTCCTGTCCCGCTCGTCGGCCCGATCGCCAACTTGTAGGTGTTTCCCGCCAAGTCAGTCACTGACTGCACCGTCGAAGTCGTGTCATTCCACCCCACCACCACCAGGTTCAGATCCCCCACCGTCTGCGCCCCTGGATAGGTCACCGGCACCACCTGCACCGAACTCTGCGGTGTCGCCGCCGCCACCTGCGCAAAACTGATGGCTACACTCGTCGTGTAGGTGAACCCGTTCACCAGACTCCCGCTCTGCACGTCCGGGTTGGTCACCGTCACCGTCACCGCTCCTGCCGCATGCGCCGGCGTCGTCGCCGTGATCGTCGTACTGTTCCCCACCACCACGTTCGTCGCCCCCACCCCCCCAAACGTCACCGTCGCCCCGTTCACAAAACCTGTCCCCGTGATCGTCACCGGCGTACCCCCACCCACCGGCCCGTTGTTCGCATTCACATTCGTCACCGTCGGCGCGGCTACGTAGGTATACCCGTTCACCAGACTCCCGCTCTCCGCATTCGGGTTAGTCACCGTCACCGTCACCGCTCCTGCCGCATGCGCCGGCGTCGTCGCCGTGATCGTCGTACTGTTCACCACCGCCACGTTCGTCGCCCCTGTCCCTCCAAACGTCACCGTCGCCCCGCTCACAAAGTTCGTTCCCGTAACCGTGACCGGTGTCCCGCCCGCCGCCGGCCCACTGTTCGCATTCACATTCGTCACCGTCGGCGCCGTCACCGAGATATACGTGAACCCGTTCGCCAGACTCCCGCTCTGCGTGTCCGGGTTGGTCACCGTCACCGTCACCGCTCCCGCCGCATGCGCCGGCGTCGTCGCCGTGATCGTGTCGTGTTCACCACCACCACGTTCGTCGCCGCTGTCCCTCCAAACGTGACCGTCGCCCCGTTCACGAAACCCGTCCCTGTGATCGTCACCGGCGTCCCCCCCGTCGACGGCCCACTATTCGCATTCACATTCGTCACGGTCGGCGCTGCCACATAGGTATACCCGTTCACCAGATTCCCGCTCTGCGTGTCCGGATTGGTCACCGTCACCGTCACTGCTCCCGCCGCATGTGCCGGCGTCGTCGCCGTAATCGTGGTCGCGTTCACCACCACCACGTTCGTCGCTCCCGTACCTCCAAACGTCACCGTCGCTCCACTCACAAAGTTCGTTCCCGTGACCGTGACCGGTGTCCCTCCCACCGCCGGACCACTGTTCGCATTCACATTGCTTACCGTTGGCGCCGGACCTGTAATCGCAGAGAATGTGGCCATCTGCATGACCCAGGGTCCACTCGAACTCAGGGGAGCCGTGGCGCTGTACGATCCTGTACTGGTCACCACCTGGTCTTCCGCAATGTCCCCATCCGGTGAGGTGATAATCCGCGACGTGAATCCGCTTCCCGCCCCCTGATTGCCAGTGAACACCGTGTTCGCACCAAAGATTAACTCGTTCGCTACTCCGGTCGTCGCCGGACCGCTGTTCGCGCTGGCACTGTTCCCGCTCGCCCCCGCCGTCGCGTCCAGCACACTTACGCCCCGATACTCCAGTATCCGTACGTCCGGAGCGTGCGCCGCTTGGTTGAACGTCACCGTCACCGTGTTATTCCCACCCGCAATGTTGCTGGCGTAGTAAATCGATTGCCGCAGGTTCGTCCCGCTCGTCGGCCCGATCGCCAACTTGTAGGTGTTTCCCGCCAAGTCCGTCACTGACTGCACCGTCGAAGTCGTGTCATTCCACCCCACCACCACCAGGTTCAGATCCCCCACCGTCTGCGCCCCTGGATAGGTCACCGGCACCACCTGCACCGAACTCTGCGGTGTCGCCGCCGCCACCTGCGCAAAACTGATGGCTACACTCGTCGTGTAGGTGAACCCGTTCACCAGACTCCCGCTCTGCGCGTCCGGGTTGGTCACCGTCACCGTCACTGCTCCTGCCGCATGCGCCGGCGTGGTCGCCGTAATCGTCGTACTGTTCCCCACCACCACGTTCGTCGCCCCCACCCCCCCAAACGTCACCGTCGCCCCGTTCACAAAACCCGTCCCCGTGATCGTCACCGGCGTACCCCCACGCCACCGGCCCGTTGTTCGCATTTACATTCGTCACCGTCGGCGATCCAACTTGAACCATCTTCGCAAGGGAGGGCACACCGGAGGTGTTCAGGATGAACAACATGTAGTAGCCGGGTGGCGCAATGTTGCTATTAGGAGGAGCCGTGACCGTCAGTGCTCCACTTCCTGCCGTAAAGGACATGCCCACTTCACGTTGGTCCATCCCGAAAGCGTGCGTCACAGTTCCGTTGCGCACCAGAACCACCGAGGAAATATTAGCCGCATCCGGAGTTTGCAACGTGAACGGAGTGCTATATGCAATAGCACTTGGGGCGCTCGTGATTGCAGGCCGTGTGGCCATCGTTCCGTCCGAGTTAAACAGATATGGGGGCTGATAAATCTCCATCGTGTTGTTGTACGTGCCACGCACTGGATTGCCGCCTGCCACCCATACCGTCGCATCCGGCAATAGCAACGCCACTGAGTGATAAAGCCGCTCGGTCGCGTTCGCTCCGGCGGAGGACATAGTTCCCAACTTCGGAGGGGTAGAAGTGAGATCGACATTGCTTAGATCGAACAAGTCCGCATTTAAACTCAGGCTGCCGGTGTCCTCATCATTCACCGAGCCGCCCAGGGCCAGCACCTTGCCATTAGGAAGGATCACCGCATTCATCTCAATGCGTGCCTGTGACATGTTCAGCCCAGACACCCATTTGGGCGAGGCTGCCCCCATGTCAATGATCTCGGTGGTCTTGGTGGCGGGGCTCCCGCCGCCCATGATGACTACTTTGGGATCGTAGTTATTCGCCGGCGTCAATGGCAGCAGAACAGACGTACCATAGGTGCGTCCCCCGCTGTAATTCGTAGTTGCGACGTTCGTGTTCCAGGTGGTCGTCGAGGGATCGAAAAGCTTGGATGTGGTTTGCGCTCCAGAGTAGAACACTTTTCCCGTCGGCAAAAGATGCAGGCGCGGATAGAGATCCGGGGTCCAAGAAGCGATGTATTGCGTGCTCCAGCCCGAGGCTACCGTATAAAACTCGACAGCAGAGTTGGTACCACCAGTCTCGGTCAGACCGGAAAATGTCATCACCCTTCCGTCTCCCAGAGTCGCTACCGTGGGATACCAGCGACCATGTGCCATGTTCTGCACGTCCGTGAATGTGTTGGTCGAAGGATCGAAAATGGATGATCTCAATTCGCCGTGAAAGGGATCGTACTGTATAGTGCCGCCGTTGATGAATGCCCGACCGTCAGGAAGAACCGACATGCCGTTGCAGAACATGTCCCAGGATAGCGAGAATTGGCTAATAGTCTGGCCGCTCACTGGATCCAATAGCAATGCTCCAGAGTGATTTGATGGGCCATAGGGCGGACCTGACGGACAACCTGACTGCGACGGCGGGCAGTTTCCCCGAGCCGGCAACCACCAGCACCTTACCGTTGTTCAGGAGCGCCACATGGACAGGATTTATGGGCATCGTATTGGACAACGTGCTCCACTGCCCCTGCACATTGGCCTGGGCCATCGCTACGGGCAGAAACACAGCGAGGAACGAGAAAACGAGGGCATGAGTTAGACATGAAGAGACGCGACTGTGCATGAAGCACCTCAATGCGGCGCACAGATGAACTAGCAGGTAGATCGGGGTCCTGGGGGGCAGGTTCTATTCAAGGCTCGTAGAGCGCCACGGCTCGCGAGAACCGTGAGTAGAAGTTAAAGGCGTTGGAACAATACGTCTTATGGAACTGGCGTGTCAAGATGAACGGTGTTGCATTCAGGTGCAGAATCTTGCACCTAAATGCAAGTGATTTCAGCTTATCCAAGACAGCTGCCGTCACAGGACGATGACACATCCAGACGAGCTCAGGCGGATGGGATTGCCCCTTCAACTACATTCGGCTGCCTGCTTTCCGCCAGGACAGTCTCCATCAAGGGCGGCTCAGCCCGTCAGCTGGGACCTGCGTCTGACCGTAAAAGACCAGCGCGGCATTGTCGCTCGGGTGGTTGAGGTTATCCTCACATCCGTCCACGAGCACTAGGTTCCGCGGGTGCGGCAGTGACCGAATAAGTGGAACGGAACAAGCGGGTGGAGTTAGCCAAGGTGAATGGAAGGAGTCGGCAGCACTTCAATTGAGCAATCTGGCTGCACAAAGCTCGCCAGAAAGCGAAGACCAATTAGGCGGGAGGCCAAGACAAAGCTGGGCCGGAGAAAAAGCGAGCTCCTGGCGAGTCTTTATTTTCTAGACAAGCTTGATCGATAACAACCGCCAATGCGGCCAGTGTTCGTGCTCACGAAGATCGACGAGATTCTGGCTCGGGAAGCGGAGCGGGACCATCGGGTCCGTCGTACTCAAACGCTAGCTGTGCGAAGAGCGGGCGGGATCAGACGCGCGGAATGACCACCTCAACAATGTTCGACGAACCACTTTGGTGATTATGTTTGACCGCCTTTGCTGCATAGCGATAGGTCTTTCCCAGTTCGACAAACTGATCCTCATAGAGCGTTCCCTGTATCAGGCTGTTGTTGACTTTCACGCAAGAACCGTCAGGATTGAGCCGATACAGATTGTAACCTTCGCCGGCGACGAAAGTAGGCGACAGTGACACACTGGCCTTCCAGGATAGAGTTACACGATGTCTACTTGAGGGTGCCCCTAGTGCTCGGGGTTTGGGATCGTTGCATGGGAATGTTTGGTCGGTGGCGGCAGGCTGTGCACGCGGGGAATGCACACACGCGCTCGCCAGAAAAAGACTAATGAGTAGGGCAGCGATACTCAAAATACGTTCTCTGCCCTGGATCATCCCCCTGACCATACGTCGTCACCGTCTCACCTGCTCCGAGCACTCCCGATTCGGCATTGAATCTAAGGCAGCAGCCCGTATACGACGAGCTGGGACTGAGCATCGACGAATACTTTTCCGTTTGCCACCAGCGGGATACTGAATTTCGTCGCCACCCCAAGCGTATCGCGAGATCCAGCTTGGCCAGAGTTGTAGAGTTCGTTGGCCAGGTTGCTCGCGTCATAGGCGAAAAGAACCCCGTTGTACGGGATTATTGTCCTGCACCGCCCACACGATGCCGTTGGTATTGCCGTTGCCTGAAACCGCAAACGCACCTCCGCGATTCGGGTAGATCTCTAAGGACTGGGAGGTAGGTCCGTTGGACAAAAGCCCGTTACTCAGCTGGAAGGCCTTCAGGGTATCGTTCACCGCGGCGAAGTAGACATACCCGTTAAAGAAGGCCGGGGCGCTGAAGTTACCTGTCTCTGACATCCCATGTGGCAGAATACCTGGCAGAGACTGGATGATCTGGTTGTCGTTGCCAGTGTGGAAGTGCCCCATGTTGTCGCGATTGATGACATAGATCGTTCCTGTCTTCGCCGCAGTGATCAGCTCGTGCGGGAACGACCCTGGCTGATCCAGCAATAAGACGGGACCCGCCGACGAGAGATCGAAGTTGTTCTGACTCCATGTCGACTTGATCGAACGGTGTGAAGTAATCGAGAAGCGTCCCGCTTGGACTGATCTTGACGATCGAATCACCGTAGTCGCGACCTCCGGTATTTGCAGTGAAATCTCCGTTCCCGGTCGTGAAGTAGATGTTCCCACTGGAGTCAGCACTCAAACCCCCACCGCTCGACCAGACGCCGCCACCATAGTTGTCGGGGCTGGTGCAGAAGACGGCCACCTGTTGGAGCGTGGTCGCGTTGTACCCGATGACCCACCCGTGCCACGGCTGCTGATCCCCGTGTGAACCCCAGCCTATGTAAACAGTTCCATTGCTCAGCACCAGCGCCGGTCGTTGATTCTCTTTCAGGGGATTAAAGGCAGCTGCCCGCCTTGCGGAATCGATACCAATTCCTGGCACACTTGCCTGGATCGCCACTGGACCACCGAACTTCTCTGCGCCCGTGGTGATATCGAGGGCATGGAGTCGCTGCACGTAGTTCACTCCCTCCTTGGTATTCGCGACGACATATAGCGTGCTCGGTAGTTTGATCAATCACGGGTGTCCCTGTGACTCCAAATTCATTCGGTATGTCGCCACATTCGCCCGAATCGCCACAGGGAACCGTCGTCACGCCGGACTTTAGAAAGCTGACTTTCCACAGAGGGTTGGTGCTCAACCCGTCAGCGTCCAAAGCATAGACACTATCGTGTTCCGTTGCGACGTACACAACGTTGTGGACTCCCTGCCCGGGGATATTCACGTTGCCCACGTAGAGTGGAGACGCGAACACGAGTCCGTCTAAGGTGTACGAAAAGAGCTTTCCGAATTGCGCTTGGTTAACGTTGGCTGGAGTCAACACCGTCTCCAGCGTGTTTTGACCCGTCCGGAAGTTGTCATTGTGGTGTGTAAAGGTACCCGGATAATTGGTGACGTACACCGTCGCACTTGCTGACTGGTTCTGAGCTGTTGTTGCAGTCACAGTGTGAGTCCCGATGCTATTCGGCGGTGAATAAAGACCTCCGCTCGTAATCGTACCCGATGACGCCGATCCGCCAACTATCCCGTCTACTGACCAGGTCACCGTTCCGCCAGCAGTGAACTGTTGCGTCATGGTGAACGTTAGCACCGATGCGCGAGGGGTGACTGCGAATCCCGTCCCCGTTCCAGATAGAGAGACCGTGTGTGGGCTACCCGGAGCATTGTCAGTTACCTTTACTGTCGAGCCGCGTTGACCCGTGGTTGTAGGTGTGAAAGTAACATTGATCGTACAGAAGGCGCCCGGTGGCACCGTCGATCCACAATTGTTCGTCTGCGCAAAATCGCCGGCATTACCGCCCGAGATCAAGACTGAATTGATCGCCAGGTCCGCTCCTCCAACGTTGGTTACGGTCACTTGCTGCGGATTGGTAGTGACTCCAGTTTGAACGTTGCCGAAATCAATAATCGTTGGGTTGAGGCTGATCAGAGGCAACGGACCGCCCCCGCCAACCGGTGTGGCCATATCCGCCTGGATCTGGGTTTGACTTAGGGCCTGGTTGTACACACGAACCTCGTCAATCGTTCCCGCAAAATACTGCCCGAACAGACTGTCCCCCCCAATCTGAAGTGGGTTCGCCGAAGTCGCGATGGTCCCCGCCTTTGCCAGACTCGACACCTGCACGCCATTCACGTAAAGCCGCAATGTGGCTCCATCATAAGTGACGGCGAGATGCGACCAAGTGTTAGCCGCCAGGCTTGTCGTACCAAGATACCCAACCCGAACGTGCCCCCACCGGCCGGGACACCGCCTTGGTCGGAGCGAGCCTCCAAATAGTAATTGTCGTTGGCCTTGTAAATCACATCCCACCATGCATTGGCTGACGGCGGACGGGTTGACCCAGGCTTCCAGCGTCATCCCGCTCGTCAGATGCAACGAAGCCGCGTCGGGAATGTTCACCATCGAGTTAACACCGTTGAACACCAGTGCATTCCCATACTTCGACGCGCTCGTCCAAGTTGTATTTGAAAGCGTTCCTGTGTTTCCATTGCCAGAGTAGTCCGTGACCGTCGTACCCGCACCTTCATCGAAGGCATAGGCAGCGACCAGTCCAGGAATCGTAGCCAGGGTCGTTGTCGTCGCAATGTTGGAATACGGACTGAAGTTCCCGGCAGCATCCGTCGCCTTCACTTGATAGCTGTAGCTCGTGTTCGGAATTAAACCCGTGTCGCCATAGCTCGTTCCTGGCACGGTTAAGAGACGCGCCCAGTTGCTGCACCCAACTCCCTGACAACGTTCGATCAGGTATCCAGTCACTCCCACATTGTCCGTAGACGCCGTCCAGCTCAGATTGATCTGACTGCCGCTGATCGCAGTCGCTGTCAGATTAGTCGGTGCCGTCGGTGGCTGCGTGTCCTGAGTCTGGGTAGTCGCGCTCGATACGTTCGAATACGGACTCAGATTCCCTGCTGCATCTGTCGCCCGCACCCGGTAGCTGTAGCTGGTGTTTGCCGTCAGCCCTGTATCGTTGTACGTCGTCCCAGTCGTCGTCCCAATCTGTGCGAAGTTGTTGCATCCCGCACCCTGGCACCGTTCCACCAGGTACTCGGTCACCCCCACGTTGTCCGTCGAAGCCGTCCAGCTCAGGTTGATCTGGCTGCTGCTCACCGCCGTTGCCGTCAGATTGCTCGGCGCGGTCGGCGGTTGCGTGTCCGGATTCTGGGTTGTCGCACTCGCCACGTTCGAATACGGGCTCAGATTCCCTGCTGCATCAGTCGCCCGCACTCGATAGCTGTAGCTGGTGTTTGCCGTCAACCCGGTGTCGTTGTACGTGGTCCCTGCCGTGGTCCCAATCTGCGCGAAGCTGTTGCATCCCGCCCCTTGGCAGCGTTCCACCAAGTATCCTGTCACGCCCACGTTGTCGGTCGACGCCGTCCAACTCAAATTGATCTGGCTGCTGCTCGCCGCTGTCGCCGCCAAATTGCTCGGGGCGGTCGGTGGTTGCGTGTCCAGATTCTGGGTCGTAGCACTCGCCACATTCGAATACGGGCTCAGATTCCCTGCTGCATCAGTCGCCCGCACTCGATAGCTGTAGCTGGTGTTTGCCGTCAACCCGGTGTCGTTGTACGTCGTCCCCGCCGTGGTTCCGATCTGCGCGAAACTGTTGCATCCCGTCCCTTGGCAGCGTTCCACCAAGTACTGCGTCACGCCCACGTTGTCGGTCGACGCCGTCCAACTCAAATTGATTTGGCTGCCGCTCACCGCCGTTGCCGTCAGATTGCTCGGCGCGGTCGGTGGTTGCGTGTCTCCTCCCCCAGTTCCGATCGGGGTATTCATGTCCGCCTGGATCTGGGCCGCAGTTAGCGCGACATTGTAGACACGAACTTCGTCGATCGTTCCCTGGAAGTACTGTCCGTATAGACTGTCACCGCCAATCTGTAGCGGATTGGTAGAGGTTGCGATGTTCCCTGTCCGCGCCTGGCTGGCTACCTGCGTGCCATTGACGTACAGCCGCAAGTTCGCCCCGTCGTAGGTCAGCGGCCAAATGCGCCCACGTGTTCACCGTCAATGCTGCAGTGCCATAGAGCGGTGTGCCGGAACCCCACGTCCCACCACCTGCTGGTCGTGGAGCCGTTGGTGGATGTCCCCTCCAAGTAGTAATTGTCATTGCCTTTGTAGACCACGTCCCGCCAAGCACTGTTTACCGTCGACGGATTCACCCATGCTTCTAGCGTCATCCCGCTCGTCAGATGTAGTGAAGCCGCGTCGGGAATCGTCACCAGCGCGTTCGTGCCGTTGAACACTAGCGCGTTACCAAACTTGCCCGACTGTAGTCCACGTCGTATTGGTCAACCGTCCCCGTATTTCCCGTGCCGGAGGAGTCGCCAACTGTCGTCCCCGCACCTTCGTTGAAGGAATACGCTGCCACTAGACCGGCAACTGTTGCCTGTGTCGTGGCGCTAGCCACGTTCGAGTACGGGCTCAGATTCCCTGCCGCGTCCGTCGCCCGCACCCGATAGCTGTAACTGGTGTTTGCCGTCAACCCCGTGTCGTTGTACGTCGTCGTAGTTCCCGGCGACGTCCCCATCTGCGCAAAGTTGTTGCATCCCGCTCCCTGGCAACGTTCCACCAGATACCGCGTCACCCCCACGTTGTCCGTCGATGCCGTCCAACTCAGATTGATCTGGCTCGCCGCTCACCGCCGTCGCCGTCAGATTGCTCGGCGCCGTCGGCGGTTGCGTGTCCGGATTCTGGGTCGTCGCACTCGCCACGTTCGAGTACGGGCTCAGATTCCCCGCTGCATCCGTCGCCCGCACCCGATAGCTGTAGCTGGTATTTGCCGTCAACCCGGTGTCGTTGTACGTCGTCCCCGCCGTAGTCCCGATCTGCGCAAAGCTGTTGCATCCCGCTCCCTGGCAGCGTTCCACCAAGTACTGCGTCACCCCCACGTTGTCGGTCGACGCCGTCCAACTCAGTTGATCTGGTTCCGCTGATTGCGGTCGCCGTCAGATTCGTCGGCGCCGTCGGCGGCTGCGTGTCCGTGTTGTGCGATAGCAGTGGCTACATTCGAGTATGTGCTCAGGTTCCCGGCCGCGTCGGTGGCCCGCACTCGATAGCTGTAGCTGGTTCCGTTCAGTCAACCCAGTGTCGTTGTAGGTCGTGCCCGCCGACACCGCAATCCGGAAGAAGAGTGTACAACCAACCCCTTGGCAGCGTTCTATGAAATAACCGGTGACACCCACATTGTCGGTCGAAGCTGTCCAACTCAGGTTGATTTGGCTGGAACTCGCCGCAGTTGCAGTCAAGCTGCTGGGAGCCGTGGGCGGCTGAGTATCCGGAGTCTGCGCGGTCGCGCTGCTCACATTTGAGTATGGGCTCAATATTCGCAGCCGCATCCTTGGCACGCACTCGATAGTTGTAAGTGGTTCCGTTCGTCAAACCGGTGTCGTTGTAGGTAGTGCCCGTCGACGTGCCGATCTGGGCGAAGTTGGTGCAGCTGGCGCCCTGGCAACGTTCCACCAAGTAATTGCTGATCGTTCCGCCGGTCTCCGTCGATGCCGTCCACGAGAGATCGATTTCCGTATTGGACGGTGACGTACGTCGTTAGGTTCCCAGGCAAAGAAGGAATCGGAGCGGGCGTGCTGGTGCTCGCAACAGTTGAGTAAGGCCCCACATTGTTGTTCGTGTCCTGGGCCCGAACTCGGTAGCTGATAGCTGGTGGACGCCGCCAAACCCGTGTCGTTGAACGTAGTGGTGCCGTTGTAGTACCGATCTGAACGAAGCTGCTGCAGCCTGGACCCTGGCAGCGCTCCACCAAGTAGTTGGCGATCGTTCCGCCGACCTCCGTCGATGCCGTCCACGACAGACTCGTTTGGTTCGGATTGTTGGCCGCGGCCACGACGGCCGACTGCCAGGTTTGCGGCTGGTTGAGCGTGAAGGTCGCGTTGTAGGTTCCCGGGGTTGCTGCCGCGACCTGTCTCCGCGTCGAGGAAGTTTGAGGAGGCCCCAGCTTGCTGCGTAAAACCTGTGCCCGCCTGGAAAACGGCACCAGCAGACACCTTCGCAAAACCAGCTAGCAGATCGTTCGAGCTCGTCGTGGTTATGCTTGGACTGGCAACATTCACCGTCTGCGTTCCGTTGTCGCTACCGACAAGCGAGACGGCGTCAATCGGTGAGGAAATATTCGAACCCTTCACCACGATGATCGACATCACCAGAGGCATGCTCTGCGGAAAGATTCATGGTGACCGTATGACCCGGACCAACGATGGGATTCGGCGCATACCAGATCTTGCGTCCGCAGGTCGAACCCGAGACTGGTAGTGATCGGCCCAGCTATGGAGATCCAGCTGTTGCCAAAATTATCGCTGGGAGTAAACGTGACGCCAAAATGGGAAGAGGCCGCAAGCACGATCAAGTCCCCACCTGTGCTGTCAAAGGCCGCAGTCGTATGCGACGTGAGGAACGTCGGATTGATGTAGCCTTGAACAGTAGACGACGACGGGACCTGGCCCTCCCCCAGTGGCTGCCAGGTTTGTCGGAGCTGTTGGAGTCGCAGTCGCAGTCGTCGCGCTAGCCACGTTCGAGTATGGGCTCAGATTCCCAGCTGCGTCCGTCGCTCGCACTCGGTAGCTGTAGCTGGTTTCGCCGTCAGCCCCGTGTCGTTATACGTCGTCCCCGACGCGGTCCCGATCTGTGCGAAGTTGTTGCATCCCGCGCCCTGGCAACGCTCCACGAAATATCCGGTCACTCCCACGTTGTCGGTAGAAGCCGTCCAGCTCAGGTTGATTTGGCTGCTACTCGCCGCCGTTGCCACCAAATTGCTCGGCGCCGTCGGCGGTTGGGTGTCGGTCCCACTCTGGGTGGTAGCACTTGACACGTTCGAGTAGGGACTCAGATTACCCGCCGCATCCGTCGCTCGCACCCGGTAACTGTAGCTGGTGTTTGCCGTCAACCCTGTGTCGT
>CAVTHF010000022.1:0-7044 GCA_963734415.1 uncultured Acidobacteriota bacterium
AGGGAATCAGAGCCACAGCAAGTGTGGGCCTAAGGATGGCAGCGGCAGTCAGTACCCTCAAATTCATGACGCTGCATGCCGCTACAACACCGACCGAAAGCGGAAACGAGAAATCCCGCTCCTGTCGGCTTAGTCGCGCAAAGCTAAATGTAACCGCGGTGGAGGAGACGAAACCTCCCAGCAGGCCTGCAACGGAGTAACCGCGCTCCGTGCCGATAATGCGGCGGGCCACGTAGCCGACGAAACTCAGGCCAGAAAATAACAGCACGAAGAGCCAGAGCTGGCGAGGCCGAATTCCACCCAGAGGACCGTAAGGGCCGTTGGGCAGCAGGGGAAGAATGACCACCGCCATCACCGCGAACCTGACACCGGCTCGCAAACCGATATCATCGATGCGGGCAATCATCGCGTGCAGGCGCGACTTCTCGACGAGAAGGAGCGTAGTGATGGCTGTGATCGCGCTGGCCAAGACGAGGTAGCCAGTGCCTGCCAGAATGCCGGCTGATAGCACCACCAGGGCAGCGACCTCGGTGGTACCGTCGATGACGCGTCGGCTGGCAGCGACATAAGCAGCGACCACTAGCGCTGCAGATCCGGCAAGCAGAACGATAGCCACAGGTTGGAAACCGACGGACCAGAACCAACCCGCTATACCCGCCAACCCTCCGAGCAGAGTAAAGGTCCGGATGCCCGCAAAGTGCGCCTCCGGTCCGCCCGCGTGACCGGACCACTCACGTTCCAGACCCACCGCGGCGCCCCCCAGGGCCGCTACGGCAATACCAACTACGTTTTGGTAGTCAGGAGTCATGACGAAAACCAGCATAACTGAGTTCGTCCCCATCCCTTGGCATCACCGGCAGGACCGGACTTCGAGCGCTCCCCCGCTAGATGCGAAACACGTATAGCAATTCCTGTCCCAGTGGCACCCGGTTTCACCTTACTTATTTGGCATCTCTGGACCACAATCAGCCTGTGATCTGGGTCACAGTGGTCCGTGACCACGGCCGACGGCATCGGCAGCAATCTCTGTGATCATGTCTTTATCAGGTGAGGTGGCCTATGTCACCAAGCGATCAACTACTGGATCTCCTAAAGTTCGATCTGCTTAAATTCGAACAGTACTTTCTGGACGACGGAGGCTATGGACGCCCTCTACACACGCCGCTGATGGGCTTTGTTCCCAGCGGGCTGGGCGACGAGGTTTCGCCGGGCCGGCTCATCCCACTTACTGGCGGAGGTGAGACCATCGATTACTGCCACCACTCTGACACGCGATTGGAATTGGAGGAGGCCTTCGCCCACTGGTCGCACGAGCACTTCAACCAGATCGCGAAACCGAGCAAGGCTGAGCATTCTAGGAATGTCCCGGGAATAGAGCGACTTCGGCATCAGTGGCTGGCATTTGCAGGAAATTTGTACCTCCTTGCCAACCTGCATCGCGATTACCACAATTACGCGGTGGCATACGCACTATATGGCCACGCTCTGGCAGCGGCCGAAAAGATGGCAGCGCTCGGAGATAGCGGGCGCTCTCTTATCACGCAAATCCGGAAAGACCTGGAAGCGGTATCCGAGATATTGCGCGGCGGCGAACGAGACGTGGAACAAGCTTCGACGGAAGAGCCAGAGAGGATGGATGCGTAGCCCGTGATCCGACAGAAGGCCGCTTCCCTGCCAATGAACCCGCAGCTTTCTGGTAAGCGTGTCGCCCGCCCGTCGAGTCGGCCGGAGGCCAGCCCTTCCAACCCCTTTTCTACAGAGACCTATATTGCTGTTCTGACCGCAGCTGGAATTGCATTGCACCTGGGCCTGCGCTACCTGACGCACGCTCCTCGACTGGCCTGGCTTGCTCCACTATTTGTCGCGCTCTCCGTGGGTGGAGTCCCAATATTGGTCACCCTGGTGAAGAAACTGTGGGCGCGACAATTTGGTTCCGACTTGCTCGCCGGGATCTCAATCGTCTCCTCCGTTCTGCTGGGCGAGTACCTGGTAGGAACGATCATTGTGTTGATGCTTTCAGGTGGAGCGGCTTTGGAACAATTCGCCACTCGCCGAGCATCGTCAGTCCTGGATGCTCTGGCCAAGCGCATGCCCCAGGTTGCACACCGCAAGCTGGGAGCCGCACTGGAGCAGGTAGAGTTGGATGACGTGCAGGTAGGCGATCGTCTGATCGTTTTCCCTCACGAGATATGTCCGGTGGACGGAGTAGTGGTCGAAGGCCGAGGGGTCATGGATGAGTCCTACCTCACCGGGGAGCCGTTTGAAAATTCGAAGACTCCCGGCTCGAAGGTTCTCTCGGGTGCGATTAATGGTGAAATGGCGTTGACGGTGGAAGCCGAGAAGCTCGCCGTGGATTCGCGCTACGCCAAGATTATGCAGGTGATGGAACAGACGCAGGAGAAACGTCCTCATCTCCGGCGGATCGGCGACCGCCTCGGCGCCTGGTACACCCCGATCGCAGTTGGGCTGGCGGGGCTGACCTGGCTGGTTACCGGAGATGCAGTACGATTTTTGGCAGTGCTGGTAATTGCCACGCCTTGCCCGTTGATTCTGGCAATTCCAGTGGCAGTGATCGGGGCGATTTCCCTCTCCGCGAAGCACGGCATAATCATCAAGAATCCAGCGGCGCTTGAGCAGATCACCACCTGCACCACACTAATCTTCGACAAGACCGGAACTCTGACCTACGGAAAACCCAAGGTGACGGAAGTCCTGTGCGCAGCCGGATTCACGCGCGAAACACTGTTGCAGGCAACCGCAAGCCTAGAGCAATTCTCCAAACATCCGCTCGCGGCTGCGGTAACCCAGGCAGGGCGCGACGAACAATTGCCCTTGATGGAAGTCACCGGGATAGGGGAAGTCCCAGGAGAGGGTCTGCAAGGAATGGTCGGAGGACGCAAGGTACGAATCACCGGACGCGGCAAAGTCGATCCGAAGCTACCCGGGTTGCCACCGCACGCCTTGGGACTGGAATGTCTGGTCTTCGTGGACGATCAGTACGCGGGGGCGTTGCGGTTCCACGATGCTCCTCGGCATGACACCAGGCCCTTTGTTCATCATCTGGCACCCCAACACCACGTGAACCGCGTGATGTTGGTCTCGGGCGACCGGGAATCGGAGGTGCGTTACCTCGCAGAACAGGTCGGGATTACCGAGGTGCATGCCGGCCAGACTCCTGAGCAGAAGGTCGAGATTGTAGAGCGTGAGACCAGGCATGCCAGAACGTTGTTCATTGGTGATGGAATCAACGATGCCCCGGCACTGATGACCGCAACGGTCGGGGTGGCGTTCGGTCCGAACAGCGACATTACTTCCGAGGCGGCTGATGCGGTTATCCTGACACAATCGCTGGAGAAGGTGGATGAACTGATCCACGTGAGTCATCGCATGCGCTCGATCGCGCTGCAAAGCGCCGTGGGTGGAATGGCAGCCAGCATGGTCGGCATGGTAGCGGCCGCCGCTGGGTATCTGCCTCCACTGGAGGGCGCGGTACTGCAGGAAATCATTGACTTGGTGGCGGTCGTAAATGCGGTTCGAGTTGCGCTGCCGACCCAAACCTTGGCTGACTTCTGAGCCGGCCACACCTTTTTGCCATTCCGGGCGTTCGGCCGCGAAGTATTCGCCGGAAATTGCCCCGTCCCCTGGGTTCCGTGGTTATGCCGGGCTAGACCGCAGACACTGTACTGGCAACCCTGATAGGCCGACGTTCCGAAGCGGTTTTCCACGCCCGTGCCTGGGCGATGCAGATCACGTGAAAGATAAAGAACAACGGCACCAGGAACGTCGGCACCAGGCTTAACGGCAGCACGGTCATCGCCTCCATCGAAGGGCCGTGCGGGCTGAGCAGGCGGGCGGTTGTGCCGAGGCTTACAGCCGTGATCAGGTCTGTGATGCCGAGCAGTTGCCAAGTAATGAAGCTGTTGCAACGGGCGGGATTGGCCAGCTTCCAGGCTGCGAACGTGGCCGTCATCCCGATGGCCATGTCGCCGTATCCTGCGGGCAGGGCAAAGATGGCGGGGAGGATCCCACGAGCCTCCAGCAGAAGGAAGGTGAATCCGACAATTCTCCAGCTTTGTGCAAGGGTCAGAATTTGCGGGTTCAAAGACAAGGCGAACTGGCGGAATTTGTCTGAGGTGGCAAACCACAGTGCGAACAGGAAAATCGGCGTCACGGCGGCGAATGCGACCGCGATGCCGATACGACTCGCGTCATTCCTGAACCACTGCAAGGCCGAGGCGGATAGGGCAAAAAGGAACCAGGCGGCGATTAATCCTGTGGTGAGTTTTCTGTAGTTCTTCATAGCGAGGTCTCCTTAAATTGACGGTCAGGGAGTCATGACCAGGTCTGTGACCTGATGTGTTATGTCCAGAAGGTCTTTCCAGGTCTGCTCCCCCAGTTGACGGCGCAATCGCGCTTGCACTTCCTCCCAGGCCGGCAGAGCGCGCTTGAATTGGGTTTCACCGCCTTTGGCCAGGCGGAGCCGCCGTTCTCGCCGGTCCTGGCCGCGGCGTTCTGCGATCCAACCCTGCTTATCCATGATTTGGAGAGTGCGGGTGAGAGTCGTACTGTCTATGGCGAGTATTTCGCCCAACTGGCTCTGAGTAACCTCTCCAGCGAGCGAGAGCGATTGCAGGATGGTGAACTGGGTGGCCCGCAGCCCCAGAGGGCGCAGCGCATTTTCATAAAGCTGGCTCAGTGCCCGTGAAGCGCGGCGAACGCTGCCGCACATGCACGGGAGTTTCGGTATCGGGGAGCGTTCCATGGGATGATAGATGTATATACATGTAATCGGATGCAGGAAATCTTTCGAGTGGCCCACCCTTCGTTCCTGAAGCGCGGGATTCTCCAAAAAAAGCCACCGCGCCTGTCGATCTCACTACCCCTCGTTCGACATACAGGTAGAGGCAAAACAAAAGGAAAGCGGCATTCAGGAGGCGGACATGGCAAGACCCTACGGACCCTCGGAGAGACTCAGATCAATTGCCGGAGGAGCCCTCATCGGACTCGGCCTTCATATACTATTTGGGAACCTGGATAGGGGCGCAGTCCAGGTGAGGCAGCTTTTTGGCACTACCGCGGGAGAGGCGCTCGGGGCGATGCCCACGGCCGTTCTGGCGACCTCGCAAGCTGTGCAGGCCTATGCCTTGGATCACCAGGCGTTCCTGCTGGGTCTCGGCCGGCTGTTGATATCATTCTGGCCGCTGCTTTTGGTTATGGTCGGAACGATTTTGTTGCAGGACGCTCTCACGGATAAGATTAAAGCACCGCCGGCGCCTGCCAACTATTTTCAAAATACTATTTTTAAAAATAAAAACACGGGATGTCGATTTCGCTGCCCCTCGTTCGACGCATAGATAGAGCCAGACTTTCAGCCGGTCGAGACCGTCCGGAACCTCGGCTCCCAACTCAACACTAATACCAAGGAGATATAACAATGAAATTCATGATGATCGTCAAGCACGCCGAGAAGCAGGGCCCTCCGCCGAAGCCGCTTATGGACGCCATTGCGAAGCTCGCTGAAGAAGAGGCCAAAGCTGGCACAATGCTCGGTAGCGGAGGGCTGGGGCCGACTGCGCTGGGCGCCCGCGTCCGGCTTTCCGGGGGGCAGATCAACGTGATCGACGGGCCGTTCACCGAGGCCAAGGAAGTGGTCGGCGGCTACGCGCAATTTGAATTGAAATCGAAGGAAGAGGCGGTCGAGTCGGCCGTGCGCTTCATGGAACTTCACAAGAAATATTGGCCGGGATGGGAGGGCGAGACCGAAGTTCGCCAGATGTTCGGGCCGGAAGACTTCCCTCCGAGGGCATAGAAGCCGGTTTCAGCGTGCCCCCACCCTTGATGGAGGACGGGCGCCTCGCCCGTCCAGCCGGGCGGGGGGCGCCCGGTCTTCCTTCTTTAGGGGGAATCAACAAATGCTCGGCTTGGAATTTTCTCTCGGCTCCGAGATGACCGCCGACACCCACCCTTACTCAAGGAACGCGCAAGGATGGGGGAGCGAGCTATAGATCCCTCGCTTTGCTCGGGATTCCGGCAGCGGGCTTCCCCGCTAGGCGCCTTAACTTGCGCTGGTGAACTAAAAATGATGTGATCGGTAGCAGTGACAGCTACCGATACACATCGCACGATTGACGCAGTCTGGAGAATCGAGTCGCCGAGGCTTATTGCCGGGCTGACGCGCATCGTGCGCGATGTCGGCGTCGCCGAGGATCTCGCGCAGGATGCTCTTGTCGCCGCGCTCGAGCAGTGGCCGCAGTCGGGGATCCCAGACAATCCCGGCGCCTGGCTGATGGCCGCCGCCAAGCATCGCGCCATCGACTATTCCGTCGCAACACGCGTCTCGAGCGCAAGCACGAGGAGCTCGGCCGCGAAGGCGTGGTTCAGGAGATCGGACCGCGAGGTTCGGGATGGCGAGGCCAGATGGAAAACTTCGAGGCCGCGCTCGACGATGACGTTGGCGACGACCTGCTGCGCCTCGTGTTCATCTCCTGTCATCCGGTGCTTTCGACCGAGGCGCGGGTGGCGCTCACGCTCCGCCTGCTCGGAGGCCTGACGACCGACGAGATCGCGCGCGCGTTCCTGGTCCCGGAGCCGACCGTCGCCCAGCGCATCGTTCGAGCCAAGCGAACACTCGCCGAGAAGCGCGTGCCCTTCGAAGTGCCCGCGCGGACCCGAACTCGCCGCGCGGCTGTCGTCGGTGCTCGAGGTCATCTACCTCATCTTCAATGAAGGCTACTCGGCCACTGCTGGTGACGACTGGATGCGACCCGCACTCTGCGAAGATGCGCTGCGTCTCGGGCGCATTCTGGCTGAGCTCGCCCCCGGGAGCCGGAAGTTCACGGCCTGGTCGCACTGATGGAGATCCAGGCGTCGCGCTCGCGGGCGCGCGTCGGCCCGTTGGGCGAGCCCATCCTGCTGCTCGATCAAAATCGCGCGCTGTGGGATCAACTTCTCATCCGTCGTGGCCTCACGGCGCTCGAGTCGCGCGGAAAAACTGGTGCGCGCGCGTAGGCCCCTACGCGCTCCAGGCCGCCATCGCCGCATGTC
>CAVTHF010000023.1:0-39493 GCA_963734415.1 uncultured Acidobacteriota bacterium
CATCAACGCGCTTCGCATGCGTCCGGACCGCATCATCGTCGGCGAGGTGCGCGGCGAAGAGGCGCTCGACATGCTGCAAGCCATGAATACCGGCCACGACGGTTCTCTCACTACCGTGCACGCCAACAGTCCCCGGGACGCCGTGGGACGGCTGGAGGTGATGGTGGGAATGTCCAACGCCAATATGGGCGTTCGTTCCATCCGGCAGCAGGTGGCCTCCGCGGTCGATTTGTTCGTGCAGGTGTCGCGTTTCAGCGACGGCTCCCGCAAGATCACACACATTACGGAAGTCACCGGCATGGAAGGCGACCTGGTGACGTTGCAGGACCTGTTTGTGTTCGAGAAGAAGGGGCTCACCGAGAACTTGAAGGTGCGGGGTTGCTTCCGGGCCACCGGCATCCGGCCCAGGTTCTACGAACGCTTGGCCGCTTGTGGATTGGTTTTGCCCGCCAACTATTCCAGTCCCAGGAGGTTGGCTAGTAATGCACGTCTCTCTGCCGCTATTCCTGGTCCTGTTCACCTTCGTGCTGCTCTCCGTTGCGCTGGGGTTGAAGTTTTACGAGTGGTCGCGCAAGCGCAGATGTCGGCCATGCTGCATACGGCTACGGCCGATCCGGTCCGTCGACAAAACGAACTGTTGCGGGAATCGACTGGAAAACGGCCGCCACTTCGAGATCTGGTTGGCGCTCCTCAACCTGCTGGAGACGATCAAGAAGTTAATCCAGCAAGCGGGCCTGACTTGGTCCCCGGAGATCGATTCTGATGATGGCCGGCCCTCGGCGGCGTGGTTCTTTCGCGGCTGTTTCTCTGCCGGCTACACCGGCGCCACTGCCGCTTTTGGCCTTGTTGCTCGTCGGCTCCTGCCCTACTTGTATGTCCGCCGCAAGCGGACCAGGCGTCTGGACACGCTCGAGGAGCAGTTTCCCGAGGCGCTCGACTTTCTGGCGCGCTCCATGCGCGCCGGCCACGCGTTCACCATCAGCCTGCGGATGGTCGGCGAGGATCTGCCCGACCCGCTGGGGCAGGAGTTCCGCACGCTGTTCAACGAGCAGAACCTGGGCGCGCCGCTGGACATCGCGCTGGCTAACTTCGGCGGAACGCGTTCCGCTGCTGGATGTCCGTTTCTTCACGTCGTCGGTGATGCTGCAGAAGCAGACCGGCGGCAACTTGAGCGAGATTCTGCACCGCCTGGCGTACGTGATCCGGGAGCGTTTCCAGTCTGAAGGGCCAGGTGAAGGCGGCCAGCGCGCACGGGCAGAATGACCGCCGCTGGTGCTGACCATCCTGCCGGTGGCCACCATGCTGGCCCTGCTGATGGTCGCGCCGGCGTATCTGCAGGGCATGGCGGACGATCCGGACGGCAAGAAGCTGATCGCCGGTGCCATCGTCGCGCAGATCGTCGGGCAATTTCTGCATCCGGAAGATCATCAACATTAAGGTTTGACATGGAACATCCACTAATAGTTTCCGTGGCGCTTTTCTGATGATGATGATCGGCCATGACGCTGGTGTCGGTTACCGCCTGTATACCAGCCGGGCCGGCTTCTGAAGCAGCTTGGCAGCCCGGTCATCACCGACGAGCGCGGCGGCGCTCGACGCAGATCGGCCGAGCCGCGAGCCCAGCAGCTCGCGTGGTCACGTTCCTGCAGCACATCGGCGAGCAATGTGCCCATCTCGCGAAGTGGACACGGCCACCCGAAGGACCGCTGATCCGGCCGGTTTCCGCTCGGAGCAGCGCTGCCGGTGTTCTACGGCATCGAATGATCGCTGGCGGTGATGCTGGTCCTGTGCGATCGATGTCTGGCAGCCGCATCACCGTGCAACCCCGTGCTGAACATCGTGGTGCTCCTGTTCGGCCGCGACCGTGGGCTGGATACTGTCCCGGTGCTTCTGGAACGCAAGGTCACGAAGCGCCAGGAGAAGCTGCGCCTCTCGCTTGCCGGATGCGCTGGACCTGATGGTGGTGTCGGTGGAGGCCGGCCTGGGTCTGGATCAGGCGATTCAGCACGTGGCCCGCGAACTGGCGGTAGCGCACCCCGAACTCAGCGAGGAACTGACGCTGGTCACGCTCGAGATGCGCGCCGGCAAGCGCCGCGCGGACGCGCTGCGCAATCTGGCGGAACGCACCGGCGAGGCGGAACTGCGGAAACTGATCGCCATCCTGGTGCAGACCGACCGCTTCGGCACCAGCATGGCCGAATCGCTGCGCACGCATTCCGACTTCATGCGCATCCGGCGCCGCCAGGACGCCGAAGAGCGAGCCGCCAAGGTCGGCGTGAAGCTGGTATTCCCGATCTTCTTTTTCATTCTGCCTTCCATGCTGATCGTGGCGGCCGGCCCGGGCATCTTGCAGATTTTCAAGTACCTGTTCCCGATGATGAAGCAGATTCATTAAAGACACTAGGAGAAAAAGGAGTAACAGACGATGAGTACTGCTACTTGATTCAAGGTGCGATTTGGCTGTTGGCGGGCGGCGTCCTGTTTGTGTTCTTACAGCGGCGCAAGACTCGGAGACAAAACTAACCCGGCGGTAAATCCTGCTCATGCCGGCGTCCCCAGACGGAAGGCCGGCCTGCCTGGACTGCGCCCGTAACCGTAATCGACAAGGAGAATAGAAATGGACCTCGCGATTCAAGGATCGATCTGGCTGGGAGCCGGCGTGACCTTGGTCATGCTGCTGTCCCGCCGGCGCAAGCGGCGGACGATTCGCTAGATGCACGGAGTATTGCAGGCTGGCGACGGAGATCGCGTAGCGCATCTGCCCGCCAGCCTGAGTTTTTATGTCGATCGAGCTTCTCGTCAGCAAGCAGAACCGCGATGGCGGCTGGCCGTACATCCGGGGACGGTCGTGGACCGAGCCGACGGTCTACGCCGTCCTGGCGCTGCTGGCCGCCGGAGAGACGGAGCCGGCCAGGAAGGGGCTCGAGTGGCTCCGTCGCCGCGCAACGGCCGGATGGCGGCTGGCCGCCGCAGACCGGCGTCGACGAGAGCACCTGGGTGACCGCCCTGGTGGCGCTTCTGCCGCCGGAGCACTCTGGGCACCGCGGTCCACGCGCGCGCCATCGAATGGCTGCTGGGCACCACCGGCGAGGAGACCACGCCTGGTCTACCGGATTCGGCAGCGGCTTCTGGGAAACCGCGGTCGCCCGAGCAGGAGTTTCCGGGCTGGCCGTGGGTGCCGGGAGCGGCCGCCTGGGTGGGACCCACCGTCGCTGGCGATTCTGGCGCTCGAGAAGGAGCAGCGGCGCAGCCATCCGCCGGCAGTCCGCGAGCGCATCGAAGACGGCCAGCGCGTTTCTGCTGCGCCGCATGTGCCAGGAAGGCGGCTGGAACCACGGCTCGTGCACGCGCCCTGGGCTACGAGTCGCGTCCCTATCCGGAAACCACCGGCATGGCGCTGGCTGCCCTGCGCGGGGTGACTTCGCCCGAAGGTGGAGCGCGCCCTCGAGGTGGCCAAGGGCTTTCTGACAGAGTGCCGCTCGGCGGATGCGCTGAACTGGCTGCGCCTGGGCCTGCTGGCGCACGGCCAGCTGCCGGCCGGATATATGCCCGCCCGCCGAGGTGCGCTTACCGCACGCTGTCCGGAGAGTGTCCCTCGACCTGCTGGTGAGCGCCGCATGCGAGAGCGGGCGCGACCTGCTCTGGGGTTAGAGGCATGGAACCGAAATCACACGGCGGGAGTGGCTGGCGCTATCGGCGGGCGCGGCGCTGCTCTGACCGGTTGCAGCACAGATGCTGCCGCGTGGCGCCGTCCACGGTTTCGATCGTGCGCGCGCCCGCCTACGACCAGGGCCTCTACGACACCGTGCGGCGGCATTCTGGCGCGAGCACCGGCTCGACGTGCGCGGCCGCAGCGTGGTGCTCAAGCCCAACCTGGTGGAGTTCGAACCCGAGAGCAGCATCAACACGCATCCGCTGCTGGTGCATGCCGCTCTCGAAGCCTTCCGCGCCATGGGCGCCTCCAGTGTTCGCATCGCCGAAGGACCCGGCCATCGCCGCAACACGCTCGACCTGGCGGATGCCGCCGGATACTTCCAGATCGTTCCCGATTTCGAAGATCTCTTCACCGATCTCAACCTGGATGACGTCACGCGCATCCGTCCCGACGCGGCAGTTCTCGCGCCTGAGCAAGCTGTATCTGCCCCACACCGTGCTGGGGGCCGATCTGCTGGTCTCCATGCCCAAGATGAAGACACATCACTGGACCGGCGCCACGCTTTCCATGAAGAATCTGTTCGGCATCGTGCCCGAGCGGGGTCTACGGCTGGCCCAAGAATGTGCTGCACTGGGCCGGCATCGACGAATGCATCGCCGACCTGCACGCGGCGTTTCCGCGACAGTTCGCGATCGTGGACGGCATCGTGGGCATGGAAGGGAACGGCCCCATTCAGGGCACGCCCAAGCCCGCGGGAGTGCTGGTGGCGGGGCGCGATCCGGTGGCGGTGGATGCCACCTGCTGCCGCATCATGCAGATCGATCCCTACCAGATCGGCTATCTGCGGCTGGCTCGCGTGGAGAGCGCAGTCGCACATGACCGAAGACGCAACATCCGCCAAGTCGGGGAGAGCATCGAGGCGGTGGCCACACCGTTTGAACTGCCGCCGGACTTCCAGGCCTGCGGCTGGAGAACATGATGCCGATGACAGAACCGCATTGCCGCCTTATGGGCCGGGCCAGGCGCCTGCGGCCCTTACAACACGTCCCACTCCCCTGGGTTATGCGGCGGTTTCCTCCTGCTGCTAGCTCCGTGCTTCTGGCAGCCGCGCTGCAGGCGGGCGACCTTTCGAGCCACATCTACAACTCGTGGATGGCTGAGCTGATCGAGAACGGGCGAATCCTGGGATTGGATGATGGTTCACCAGTGGACCAACGTGCTTTTCGACCTGATGCTGTGCGGCCTGTTCCGGTCGCTCGGCGCGGAAGCGGCGCAGCGGATCGCGGTTTCGCTGGTGGTCCTGATCTTCGTCTGGGGGGCCTTCGCGTTCGTGTCCGTGGTGTCCGGCCGGCGCCCTGGCACCTGCATGCCGTGCATCGCGATGCTGGCCTACGGCTGGGTGTTCCACATGGGCTTCTTCAATTTCTACCTGAGCCTGGGCCTGTGTTTCTGGGCGCTGGCCGTTGGCGTGGGATTGGAAGCCGTGGCGCCTGGCTGCGCGCCGCGCGTGATCTTCCTGCTGGCCTGCCTGGCGCATGCCCTGCCGGTGGTTTGGACGTTCGGTCTGCTGGCGTACGTGTGGCTGGCCCGTGGACGCAGGTCCGTTCGGCGCGCGCCTGCCTGACGACGGGTTTCGTGCTGGCGCTGTTGGTCCTGCACGCGGTGATGGGGCGCATCGATGGTCACCCGCTGGTCGCCGTCACAGATTACCATGGCCACGGGGCTCGACCAGGTTTGGGTGTTCGACACCAAGTATTACCTCGTGCTGATGGGCTGCTGGTAGTGTGGGGACTGCTCTTCCTGGGCCTGATCCGCGGTTCCGGAGCGCGCCAGGTGGTGGCCGGCATTCCGTTTCAGCTTTGCGTCATCAGCGCCGCAGCGGTCTGCGATCCTGCCCGGGCACGGTTCTGATTCCAGGCTTCTATCAAGCCTTGGGCTATATCGCCGAGCGGATGTCCCTGGGGGTGGCGGTCTGCGTCTGCGCGCTGTTGGGCACGGTGCGTCCGCGCCGGCGGTACGGTGGGCCCTAGTGGCGGTGGCGATCGTCTTCTTCGGCTTTCTGTACAGCGACGAGCGCGCGCTGAACGGATTTGAGGACCGGATGCAGAATCTTGTCGCCCGGGCTCCTGGCCAGCCAACACCGGGAGCATGAACTTCATCCACACTCGCGCGCCCGGTCGCGTGCCACGTTAGGAGACCGCTTCGCGCCGCGTTTGTGAACATCCACACGGATCAGGTCAGATATTCCAGCCCGGCAGGTGTTGATCCCGACTTCTGCGGCCCCTGGTGCAAGGTAGATTCCTATCCCGAGTGGCCCGGCGCCGCCAGCATGACCATCAGGTTCCACACCACCAGGCCCGCATACCAATAGGAGACCCACCGGATCAGGTTCTGCTTTTTTGGCGTAGACACACCAGCCGCCCAGCGCCAGGGCCACCAGCTTGGACCCAGAACTCCCGCGACCGGGCCGGCATGCATGAGAATGCGAATGAAGGGGCTAGCCTTCGCCGCGCCTAACTTGAAGCCCACCAACGTGGTCAGCAGGTCCAACAATTGCAAGTATATGAAAATTTGCGTAATCGCCATCTAACCTGTCCTGTTAAGTACATCGGCGTTTCCTAAAGTTATTGTAGCCCCACGGCCGGCGAAATCCCGGAAAGATTGTACGTTGTGTACCAGAATCGGGGGTCCTAGTACAAAACGGTCATTTCGGAACCAGGCGCGGAAACACGGATCGTTTTTGGTAAATTGGTGATCAGTGCTTCCATCGACGTCACAAGCATACTTGGTCCTGGAGGGGGCGGACGCCAGTTTCCACTGGCCACCGGGCAGTCGTGGGCCATCGGACGGGGCGACGGCTGCGCGGTCATGCTGGACAGCCGCTCGGTTTCGCGACTGCACGCCCTGATTCAGCGCAGGGATGCGGGCGATTTCTCGCTGGTGGACCTCGGCAGCCGCAACGGATCGTTCGTCAACAGCCGCCGGGTCAGCCTGCCGGTGGTGCTGAAGACCAGGACCGCCTGTTATTCGGCGATCAGGAGCTGCTGTTTCACAACCCGGCCGCGTTCGGCATCGGCCACGCAGCGTCCGGCCATGGACGATCGCAATGCCCCCACCACGCGCTGCACACCCACAACCTGACCACCATCGTGGTGGTGGATATCCGCGACTTCACGCCGCTGGCGCGCACGGTCTCCGAAGCCCTGCTTTCCCAGACGATCGGCACGTGGTTCCTGAAAGTAGGACAGGTCACGCAGAGGCAGGGAAGCTGGGCCCAGAGATATATCGGCGATGCGGTGATGGCGGTCTGGGTGCACGACGACCGGGCACGGGTGCAGGCTGACCTGATGCGCGCGCTGCGCGCGGTCGACGAAATCAATATGGCGACCGCCGAGATCAGCCGCACGCTGCCGCTGCCCGGCCCCACTGCGCATCGGCGCGGGCGTCAACACCGGTCCGCCATCCTCGGTGGCACCGAGTACACGGCGTTGGGCGACACGGTCAACGCGGCTTTCCGGCTGGAGGCGGCAACCAAGACGATCGGCCTGAGTGTGGCGCTGGGTGAGCGGACCTACGCGGAACTGGGCCAGTCTGCCCAAGGCCTGTTCTTGCGGCGCGAAGTGGCGCTGAAGGGTTGCGAGGGGTTGAAAACGGCCTGGGGGATCTCCTTTGAAGAGCTGCGGCGTTTCCTGGAGAATCGCCCGTGAAGGCAAACCGGGGTTAGGGCGCTCCCCCGCAGCCTTCGGGTTACAATTGCAACCGTGACTCCCGTTCCGCTGGACCTCCCGCTACGGCCATCCGAGGCGGCGGAACTGGCCAACCTGATCTTCGATCAGGCCGAGCGCAAGCCACTTACGGAGGAAGTCCGCAACCGGATCGCGGCGCGCGGTTCGATTCTCCATCTGGAAACCATCCATCCGCATTTCGGCTCGCTGGAGCGAGACCCCGTGCATCCCTCGGTCTACTACCTCGCGGTGGATGGCGAAAATGCCGAGCCGCTTCTGCTGCATCTCGCCTTGGCCAGCGCTCCGACCAGCAGCATCTTCTACAAGCCCCTGCTGATCGGCCGCATGCGGCGTCCCAACGGTCCCGAGATGGTGATCAACGCGATTCCTTTCGGCGCGTCCGATTGCGACCAGCTGGAGATGTTCTGCTCAAGGATGGAAACCGCGTTCCTGCCCCGCCCGCAGGGTCTGCGTACCGCCATAACCGTGGGCGGAGAGCATCCAGAGACGGCTCTGCCAGCCGCCTTCGACGCTTTCCGTACGATTCTGAAGCGCACGGGAAAGAACCTGGCCTCTATCGGGGTTCCGCAGGCGCAGGGCTCCACCCGCCACTTCTACTGTGGAGGGCTGTGGGCCGCGATCCGGGCGGGCTGGCGGGACGGTTACAATGCGGCAGTCGAGATCGCGCTCTCGGGCGATTCCATGGAAACGGCCAAGGACACTATCCGTCAGTCCGCGGCTTTCTCCACGTTAGGCGCGGATGCCAGCGCCCTCTTCCACCAGGAGGCCGACCCGCGGCATCCATCCGCCTGGAGCGATGCCGCCGTCGAGGAGAAATTCGAAAGGTGTTTCACGGCCGGAGAGCGCGGGTGGATCTTCGACGAATTCGCGCGCCCCTTCGACTCAGGCGAAGCCGTCTACAAATTCAATCCGCGGGAGGTGCTGCGGCTGGCCGTCAAGTTCGGGCCTGCACTGCTGGTGATGGAGCAACTCCATGAGTCGTTCCGCCAGGCGCGTTCCGTTCTGAAAACCGGCCGGCCGTTCGATTTCGAAGTGTCGCTGGGGCAGGCCGGCGCACCAGCCACGCCCCAAGAACTGCTCTTCTGTCTCGACTGGCTGAAGCAGCGGGGCCACTCCGCCCAACTGGCAGCCCCGTGTCTGGCCGGCGCGACGGAACTGCCGCCCCAGCTCAAGGCGCTCGCCGGGATTGCCCGCCACTATCAGGCCAGGCTGTCGATCCGCTCCCATGCGGACCACACGCCCGAAGTTCTGGATCTCATCTCGCGCGCCACGGTGGGCCGCGTCAACTACAGGATCTCGGGCGCAGAGGCGGAAGTAGCCGGCCATATCCAATCGCTGGCCGAACATTTAGCGGGATAAAGTCTGGAATTGCCGTGCGTAACTCGGGAACCTCGGCTACAATGCGAGAAACACACAATCGCCATGGCCACAGCTCTAGTCAAATCACCTGCAATCGACGCTCGTCACACGCGGTTCAAGCTGCTCATCCGGGAATCCAGAATCCATCGCCGCGGGGTATACGCCGGCGAGCCAATTCCCGCGCGGCATAAGGTCATCGAGTACACTGGCGAGCGGATCAATCGGCGTGAAACCAAGCGCCGGGGCGACGGCCCACTCACCTATCTGTTCACGCTGAACGATTACTGGACGATCGACGGAGCGGTGGGAGGCTCAGGCGCCGAAATCATCAACCACAGTTGCGAGCCCAACTTGTACGCCAGCATTCTCAAAGACCACATTCTTTATATAAGCAGGCGGACGATCCGCCGGGGCGAGGAATTGACGATCGACTACCGGTTCGGGCAGGACGTGGACCGCGTCATCTGCCGCTGCGGCGCGAAGAACTGCCGCGGAACCATCAACCTGAAGTAGTTTCATGGCAAGCTAAAGCATGCCCCACCCTACGTTGAGAGGTTTACCGGCTGTATGCGCCGCAATGATGGTTGCCAGCGCCGCGGCTCAGGCCCCGACAACCGCCCAGCAGATCGCGGCCCGGCTGACGGCTAACGATTTGAAGGCCGACGTGTCCTTCCTGGCGTCGGACGCGCTCGAAGGCCGGGGGACCCCCTCGCGTGGACTGGACGTCGCGGCCGAATTCATCGCCGCGCAATTCCGCCGGGCGGGCCTCGAGACGACCGGCGACGACGGCTACTTCCAGACCGCGCCTTTCGTCAGTGTGACGCCCAATCTGGATGGTCTGGACCTGACGCTCCAGATCGGCGACAGCGTAATCAAAGCCGACCGCGGCTCAATCGCCATCGGGGACCCTGTGGCCGTGGACCTCAGCAAGGCTCAGGCGGTGAAAGTCTCTACCGCCGATACAGAAGGTCTCAATGCCCTGACACCGGAACAGGTCCGCGGCAGAGTGTTGATCCTCGAAGTGGCGGGTGGTCCGGCCGGCCGGGGTGGGGGGCGGGCTCCTGCCGCACTCCTCGCCCGTGTGCGGCCCGCCCTCGTCCTGATGCTGCTGGCTCGCCCTATGGGACAGGTCGCCGGTGCGACCGCGCGGTTGCGCGATGCTTCGGCAGTCGCGGTCCCCACACTTCTGGTGTGGGACGAGGCGGTTCGCAAGGCACTCGGCGAAGCCGGCACCGCGGAAGTGTCCGTCACGGCGAGAATCCCGGCCCCTGGGGTCGTCCCCGTCAAACTCCGCAACGTGATTGGAGTGCTGCGCGGATCGGACCCCGCTCTGAAGGACAGCTACGTGTTGATCACCGGGCATTACGATCACCTGGGAATCCGCGGCACGGGAGAAGGCGACCACCTCTACAACGGTGCCAACGACGACGCTAGCGGCACGGCCTCGGTGATCGAGATCGCCCACACACTGGCGTCGCTCCCGAGCCGTCCGAAGCGCAGCATCGTCTTTGTGGCACTGTTCGGAGAAGAACTCGGGCTGCTCGGCTCGCGCTATTACGCCCAGCACCCGGTTTTTCCGCTGGCCAAGACAGTCGCGGATATCAACCTGGAGCAGGTGGGCCGTACGGACGTCGACAGCGGCTCCCGCGTTGGTCTGGTCAATGTGACGGGTTACGATTATACGACCCTCACAGCCGAATTCAAGAAGGCCGGAGAGGCGTTCGACATCCAGGTGCTGAAGGACGAAAAGAACAGCGACCCGTATTTCGCCCGCAGCGACAACCAGGCCTTCGCGGATGCCGGGGTGCCCGCTCACACGCTCTCGGTGGGGTATATGTTCCCGGACTATCACCAGGCGGGTGACGAATGGCCCAAGATCGACTACGAGAACATGGCCAAGGTGGACCGCACGGTGGCGCTCGCCATCCTGCGTGTCGCGGACAATCCGGTGGCGCCCGCGTGGAATGCCGAAAATCCCAAGACGGAGCGTTACGTGAAGGCTCACGAGATTCTGGTGGGTCCGGCGGCCGCGAAGTAGCGCCTTGCACGGAATACCACGCCTATTCCGTCACCTCCTGGACATAGGCGATGCCTCTTTCACACCGGACCACGATCACCTGCTTGTCGCGGGGAATGGGCGCACCGGTGGCACTTCGCGCACCAATCGACCGGCGCGTGCCGGCTTGCGAAAAGATCATCTCGCCGGTGCCGCCCTCCCGAATGGCGCCGCTCAGCCTGCCCCTGACTCCCGCCATTTCGTAGTCGGCGGGGTTGAGCGGCTCATCGTGCGCCAACAGAACCCTGGTCAGAAAAACAAGCAGTAGCGCCGCGCCGGCAAGGCCACTGGCCACGGCGACTGGATATGTAGTAGCCAGCGCCAGCCCGAAATGCCCAGCCAGCACATACCCCGCCCCACCGAACCACACTAAGAATGCGGCGATGGTGCCGCCATTGACAGGTGACATCGCACCGGACCCCGGCGGGCCCGATCCGTTTGACGGAAGCTCTCCCGTGGGCACGTCGTGGATGCCGCCAAAGTGGGCGTGATGCAAATGCAAACTCCCGGAAAACGCAGCCACCACGCTGAACGCAAAGCCCACCAGGAAGCACACCAGGTAAATGTCCGCCAGCCTCACGCGAGACGAAAGCCACGACATGCAGGCGAACCCGGCCATGACTGCCACAGCCAATCCGGCCCACGTGGTCCACCGGCGCCAGGACCACGGCACGCGACGAGCCCGTTCAGCGCGCAACTGCGCTTCCAGCGCGGCTTTCAACTCGCCCATCGCCGCGAAGCGCCGGCTCGCCTGTTTTTGCAGGCACTTCCCAATCACCTCGTCCAAAGCGGGAGAAATCGACGGGACCAGATCGCTGGCAGGCTTGGGCTGGTCGCGCAGAATCGCCGCCATCGTAGCGATGTTCGATTCCCCGGCGAACGCCCGCTCGCTGGTGATCATCTCGTACAGCACCGCGCCGAACGAGAAGATGTCCGACCTCGCATCCACCGAGCGGCCCTCCGCCTGCTCCGGCGACATATACGAGACAGTTCCCAGAATCTGACCCATCTGCGTGCTCATCGTGAGCGTGGCGCCGGGTTCGCCCGGCCCAGAAGTCTCGATGAACTTGGCAAGACCGAAGTCCAGCACCTTGAGAGCGCCGTCGGCGGTGATGAAGACATTCGCCGGTTTCAGGTCGCGATGCACTACCCCCGCGGCGTGCGCAGCAGCGATTGCATCGGCCATCGCGATGGCCTGCCGCAAGGCTTCCCGGGTTCCCATAGGGCGGCGTTCGATCTTCCGATCGAGAGTCTCACCCTCCAGGTACTCCATGCAAATGTAGTCCAGTCCCCGCTCAGATCCCACCTCGTACACCCGGACGATATTAGGGTGATCGAACTTGGCGGCGGCGCGTGCCTCATGTGAGAAGCGCTTGCGCCATTCGGGATCGCCGGACAGTTCCGGGCGCACGATCTTGAGTGCCACGGTTCGGCCCGACTCGGTGTCGGTGGCACGGTACACCACACCCATTCCACCTTCGCCGAGTTTCGTGTCCAGGCGATATCTGCCGACCTGGTGGCCAATGGAAAGCATCGTGAAGGACCCTGCCGGCGGGCCTGGCAGTGAGGTTCATTATGGCACGAAGCGGCATATCGTACGGACGCCCTGAGCCGCGCCTACTTCACCACCGGCAGCACGATCGCGCTCGCCGCCGCGGCCGCGCGATAGATCCGCTGCGTCGCCTTCACGTAATCCTCCGCGTGCGCCTCGAAGATGTTCGGCACGAACTTCTGCGGATTGCGGTCGTACACCGGGAACCAGGTGCTCTGCACCTGCACCATGATGCGATGCCCCTTCAGGAACGCGTGCGCGTTGGTGTGCAGGTCGATGGCGTACCGCACCACCTGCCCGGCCGGCACGGCTTCGGGCTTCTCGAAGCCGTTGCGGAAGCGCGCCCGCAGAATCTCGTCGGCGATGATGAGCTGGAAGCCGCCCATCTTCGTCTTGGTCTCCGCGTCGTCGGGCGCATCCTCGGGATAGACGTCGATCAGCTTCACCACCCAATCGCTGTCGGTGCCCGAGGTGGAGGCGAAGAGGTCCGCCACGATGTCGCCGGCCACCCGCACGTCCGCCGCCAGCGGCTCGGTCTCCCAGGACAGCACGTCGGGACGATGGTCCACGAAGCGCTGATCCTGCACCAGCCACACCTTCCACTCCGGCCCCGGGTAGGTCGGCGGCACCGGCCGCGGACGGTACGGCACGGGGTTGGCCGGGATCGCTGACATACTCGTCGAAGCCGCTCTCCGCGCGCAGGCGCGTCGAAGGACAGGCGGCGGCCTTCGCGGAAGTACAGGCGCCGCGTCTCGACTCCGCGTTTCGGCGGCCACGCGTCGTACTGCTTCCACTCGTTGGTGCCGGTCTCGAAGGTGGTCGCCTCGGCCAGGTGCGGGTCGGCTCTGCCCGCGCAGCCAGTAGTCGAACCACGGCTGGAAAATGTGCTCGCGGTAATACTGCGAGGTGTCCGAGCCGAAATCGATGGCGCCCAGCCGGCGCCCGTGCCGTTCCACGCCGCCGTGGTTCCACGGCCCGACGACGAGGTAGTTGCGATGCTCCGTGTCGTGCGGCTCGAGCTCTCGTAGATCTTCTGCGGGCCGTAGAAGTCCTCCTGGTCCCACCAGCCGGCCACGTGCACGATCGGCACCTTCACCGCGTTCAGGTACGGAGCGAACGCCAGCCGCTGCCAGAACGCGTCGTAGTTCGGGATGATGCGACGAAGTCCTTCCAGGTCGGGAGCTTGCCGTGGAAGTAGCGCTCGTCGGCGTTCGAGAGCGGACCGAGCCCCAGGTACCAGTCGTAGGTGTCGTCGCGGTCGAACTGGAAGCGGTAGTTCTCCTTGGAGCGGTCTCGAGCATCGCCGCGTACTCGAAGCCGTAGCTCAGGCGGAAGGCGCCGTTGTGGTGGAAGTCGTCGCCCAGGAACATGTCGGCCGGCGAGGCCTGCTCGATGACCGCCTTGAGCGCCGGGTGCGGATCGAGCGCCGCCATCACCGCGGTCCAGCCGTCGTAGGAAGTCCCGGCGATGCCCACGCGGCCGTTGTTGTTGGGGACGTTCTTGACCAGCCAGTCGACGGTGTCCCACGCGTCGGTGGTTTCGTCGACGCCTTTGGGATCCGCCGGATCGTGCGGCGGCCGCCCCATCACGAACTTTGCCTTCGGACTTGAAGCGTCCGCGGATGTTCTGCGTCACCACGTAGTAGTTCTCGTAGCGCGCCCGCGCTGGCGCCGGCATGCCGCGTCCGACGGCTTCCTTCGACGGCACGCCGTACGGCGTGCGGTCGATCAGGAACGGCAGCGGTCCCTTTGGGATTCTTCGGCGAGAGGATTACGGTCTGCGAGCCGGACGCCGTCGCGCATCGGGATCATGACTTCCCTGGAAATTGACGGGTACTCGCGCCTCGTCGGTCTGCCCGCTCAGAAGCAGCGCGCACACCAGCGCGGCATAAACGGCGATTCGGTTCATTTGGCTGCCCATCCTATCTGTCAGTTTTGAGCTGCTTCCGCCCAGTAACCGGACTTGGCTCGGACCTGTAGCTTCTTGTCCATTACCTCCACGGTGACTTTGCGAAACTTGCCATCCTGCATCCGGTTCTTGGGAACGTATGCGAGCAGGTAATACTCCCGGCCATCGGCCAGCACCGAGCGGAACTGCTTCAGCAGGTCGTTGCTGTCGTGAAAATAAACGCCACCCGTAGTGTGTGCCAGTTCCGCCATGCCGCTTCCGTTCTGCATGACAACCGAGCTTGCCTCGCGGTCCATTTCGGAAAGAAGGGTACCCCCTCGGTTGGAACTCGGGACGCGCCGGATCACGCTGGGCGCCGAGCGGTCGGAAGGAGCGCTTGCATCCATCGATCCGCTGGCCGACAGGGAACTCTGCCCGAGACCGCCCGATCCACGGAGTAAATCCTGACGTTCCGCTCCACCGCCACCTTGATCACGGCTTCCAACCAAGCTGGCGGATGCGTGGGCCAGCCATCTTGAATCGCTGATCCTTGGGCAGAAAAGCCGCGGCCACCGCGTAGAACTCTCGGGATGGCTGTCGGAAGCAGATTTCCCCCCGAGACGAGGATGAGGGTCCGGCCGCCGGGAAGTTTGGCGAGTTCCTCCACCACGCTGTTCAAATGTCCTAGAAACTGCGCCCGCACGGCGCCCCAGTGTTCCGCCTGCCCATCCAGGCTGGCTTTGAGGTCCTGGGCCTCGGTAGCGCAATCTCTGGACGAGTTGCAGTCACAGGTCTTGCAGAAATCGAACATCCTGTTCTTGGAGATCGTTGAGCTCAGACCTCAGCCTCGCGGCGTCGCCGCCACCCAGCGCGGGTTGAAGCGCTGGGCTCTGAAGCTTGGTGAGAATCGCCGCGGGGTCGCTGGTCGCGGTTTGCAGGACTTGCAGTTGCCGCCCGATGCTCAGCAGCACGTACCGGTCTGCCGTGGCCTTCTCCTTCTCGAAGAGCCGGGTGAGCGCCTCCCGCGTTCGCGCGGAGCTGGCGAAGGCCGAATGCAGCGCGTCAACGCAGATCACGATTGTGCGCCCGGTCGGCTCGGGCGCAGCCGGCGTCGCGGGTTGCTCCGCGGACCGGGCAGCTGAAGCAACCAGAGCGGGTAGCCGATGGACTGGTATCGGTGGAGAACGCCGCGATCTCCTGTGCGACGCCGTCTTCGAGAATATGAAAATCCGACGCCTTGAGTCCGGTGACGTGATGGGGTATGACGGATAATCGAAGCTTGCTCAAACTGATGCCCGAACAAAGAGAGGACTTACAACGCTGGGCGCAATCACGAACCCTGCCAGCCGGAGATGTGTTTCGCGCGCGACTCATCCTGGCTTTGGCCGATGGCGAGTACGTATCGCGAGATTGCCAGAAGTCTAGAAACCAGTTTGCCCACCATCGCCCGCTGGAAGATGCGCTTCGAACGAGACGGATTGGCGGGCTTGGAAGGCCATCATCTGGGCAGCAAGCCGCGGGCAGCGACGCCCAAGGTGCAAGCCCGCGTGATCCGGCGAGTGCAGCAACAACCAGGGGACGGCAGCACGCACTGGTCCTGCCGGAAACTGGCGAGCGAGTTCGCGCTCAGCAAGTCCACGGTGCAGCGGATTCTGGCCCAAGCGCAACTGAAACCGCACCGACTGCAACGGTATATGGCCAGCAACGATCCCGATTTTGAAAGCAAAGCGGCTGACATCATCGGTCTATACTTGCATCCGCCGCAGCATGCAGCTGTGTTTTGCCTCGATGAAAAGACGGCGATTCAGGCTCTGGATCGGCTCGACCCGGTGTTGCCGTTGTCGCCGGGCCGAGCGGAACGGCATGGCTTCGAGTACTACCGTCACGGCACGCTCTCGTTATATGCGGCTCTGGATGTGAAGACCGGCAAAGTAGAAGGTAAAACGGCCAAGCGGCACACCAGCGCCGAGTTCATCGCCTTTCTGAATCAGTTGCTCAGCAAGACGCGGTGGGCGAAGGAAATCCACATCGTGCTGGACAATCTTTCGGCCCACAAGACCAAAGCAGTAGAGGAATTCTTGGCGCAGCATCCCAAAGTGCGTTTCCACTTCACTCCCACCTATTCCTCTTGGTTGAACCAAGTGGAGTTGTGGTTCGCTAAGATCCAGCGCGACGTGATCGCCGCGGAATCTTCACTTCCGTTGCGGATCTGGCACGAAAGCTACGCAAGTACATCGAAGCTTATGCCAAATTAGCAAAACCTTTCCGCTGGACTTACACCGATCCTCAGAAGCGGATTCGCATTAACGAAATCACCGGGACGGCTTACTAGTCCTTGCGATCCGCCCCTACTCGGTCGTCAAGATTTGAGAGGCTAAATCAGCAGAGTGACCGACGCTGGTGACCACGAGCGCTGCAGCCCATACCAGGTTGAGATTGAGCCATGCCTTGCGAAGAACCGCGAGGCCGAGCTTGCTATAAACCACCCACGCGATGAGCCCGGTGACCGCAAGATAGCCGTCGTATGGACCGCGGTGGCGAGCAATGCGGCGACAGGGCTGGCGGCCGCGGATGTGTGATGGTGGCCTGCCAGGTGGTCCGCCGCTTCGACGGTGCGGCTGCCCAGCAGTACCGGCAGCAACATCAAACCAGCACCGTGCGCCGACGCCATCAAAAACGACCAGAGCGTCAGGTCTCGGAAGCCCACCTGCATGCGGACCCAGCGCGGGTGGTGATGCCGCACGCAGGGAGAAGATTCCAAGACCGAACAGAAGCGCGGCGACAGGATAGCGGATCGCCTCCTGCGGCAGCGCCATGCCGAGAAATGCCGCGGCCAGCACCACGCATGCCAATGGACAAAGCGTGGCCAAGCGCGATCGGAACGAGCGCTTTCGCCACCGCACTGCCCTTTTGCTCCTGCATCCCCAGCGCCACCGCGAAAAGCCATCCCATTCCGGGGTTGATTCCGTGGTAGGCGCCGAGGAGCAGCATCAGCCACAATGCCGTTGAGCCCATCGCTGCATGCGTCATTTTGTCTGCGCCTCCGAGTAGCAGTAGGAATCGGATGAGGCGTCGCCGCCCTCCAGTCGGACCTGATGCGCGCGCAGCCCGTCGAACTCGACGAAGAAGTTTTCATCGAGTTTCATTCCGCCGTTCGGGTCCACGTCGACCTTTACCATCCAACTCTTTAACCCGTCGGGATAGATCTGGTCGTCCCACGGGGAGTAGAGCGAGTTGGTGAAATAGACGCGCTTGCCGTCGCGGCTGATCTCAACCATCTGCGGGCCGCCGTTGAGCGCCTGCTTGGGCTTGTTCGGGTGGGCCGCGCGGCGCACGATGCCGCCGAGATGGACCGAGCCCGTCTTCTTCGGGTTGGCCGGGTCGGAGACATCGTACTGGATGAACTCCCCAGTGCCCCAGCACGAAACGTAAAGGAAGCGGTCGTCGAGCGACAGGTTGATGTCGGTTACCAGCGGTGGCACCGCCTTGAAGCCCTTGAGCAACGGCGGTAGTTTTTCCGGGTCGGCGGGCTCCGCGGGGATTTCAATCACCTTGCGGACGGCCCACTTGCCGTTCTTACCGCCATCCTCCCGGTACCACATCCAGATCGACGACGACAGGTCCTTGAGCGAAACGCCGACGCCGACGAAGCCGTAGGTCTTCTGGGGATCGTGAGAGGGGCGCAGTTCGAGCACCATCTGTTGCTCGGCACCCAGGTCCAGTTCCTGCAGATGACGTCGCTTGTCCAGATCCCAGATATGAATCTTGTGACCGTACTTGCCGGCCAGCAGCAACTCCGGGTTGACGCCGTCTTTCACCATGTTCGGCGTGCCCCATTCGGAGGTAATCATCGTGTCGTGTCCCAGGTGCCACCAGAAGTCGTATGAAAGTTGCTGCGGGCCACGATCCTGTTCCCACTGGCCCTTCAGCTCGAATGTGTTCGCGTCCATCAGAAAAATGCCACCGGGGCCGTCTCCGCTGGCCGATCCGAGTGCGCTTCCATAGATGCCGTCTGGTCCGCAATGAATCGTATGGGGCGAGGTGTAGCCGGTCTTCTTGATGAACTCTTCGGGCTCGATCACCTTCACGATTTTCGGCTGCCTGGGGTCCGGCTTGGTATCGAGGATGTAAATCCGTGAAGACCCGATGCCCGGTACGATCAGGTAGCGACGCTCCATGTGGGGATGCGGTGCCTGCGGACAAAGACACGCGCTGCACGCATTCCAGCCGAAGTGGTGCAGTTCATTATCGCCGCGTGGAAAATCTGTTTGCCCGACGAGCCGCCCATACCCGGAGGAACTCGGATCGAGGTCAATGACGCCCATGGCGTCGCACTTTCCATTCTTGCCGGCGTTGAGCAGCGCAACATATGCGAGGCGTTCTGGCGGGGCCTGCATCGCCATGCCCGGTGAAGGGTAAAAAGTTGGATCCGGACGCATTAAAGCCATTCTTGTATCTCCTTGTTGTGCAAAGTTCGCGAAAAAAACCTAAAGCCTCAGGCTTTCACCGCGATCACTTCCAGATACTCCGATGAAACCACGGTGAGTTCATCCCCTCCGCGATTGTGCGCGGACCACAACTTTTCAAGTTCTTCGCGGAGCTTTCGCGCGGCGGTTTCATCCAACGATGCGAACGCGCGATTAGTGGGCCCATAGTACTGACGAAAGAACTCCACGACTTCTGCCGGCGGGAAGGGGTAGGTGAAGGTGTAGTGGCGCCGCGTCATCTTAAGGTCCGAAACCCCGTGGCCCAGCCTCTCGCGCACCACAGTCTCATCGCCCCACAACACCGGTGCCGGCATGCCGGAGGGAGCGATGAACTTGGCGAAGGTCTTGAACATTTGTCCAATGAACCCTTCGCGCGTCCAATTTCCCATCGCGATCGTGCCTCCGGGACTGCACACTCGCAGCAGTTCGCGGGCCACGAGTTCCGGCCGCGGGGCAAACATCGCTCCCACCAGGCTGGTTACGACGTCGAAGCTGGCATCTTCGAACGGAAGAGCTTCGGCGTCACCTTCAATGAAACGAGCCTTGAGACCTTCCGCGTTGGCACGGGCCTGCGCACGCTGCACCAGGTTCGGCGCGAGATCCACTCCAGTGACATTCACTCCATCTCGGGCCGCCCAGAGCGCGACCTGGCCCGAGCCGCAGGCCACATCGAGCAGCTGGCATCCTGCGGGAACATCGAGTTGTTCGTAGAAAATGCGTGCGCCCTGCTCCATGTAGCGCGAGAAGCGGTCGTAGTCTCCGGCCATCCACGTTGCTTTCAGCCGTGCCTTCAGACCGTCGATTTCCGGTGCGGTTGTAGTGGTGCTCATGCTTCCTCCAGTGTTTTTTTATTCACCTGCAATAAGGGTACGGATCGCGTCGACCGTCATGGCCGACAACCCAAAGTCCCATTCATCGCCAAGAATATCTTCGACGTCTGCGAGGGTCGCAGGTGGCATGTTCTCTTCCTCGATCTTCTTCTGGGTCGGCGTGAATGTTTCCTCGATCAATTTCGCATGAATCAAAGGCATGTTTGGTTCCTCTCTCGCCTGCAACAACGCTCAGTAAACTTTGGTGGCCCTTCGACAAGGCTTACTATGCGTCGTCATCGCGGCTCATACTTACCCGCGCGTCCGGCTTTCTTGCTCACGGCAGAGTTGCCGTATGATGATTTGCTCAGGAGTCCGGAGAGGTTTGCCGGGAGTCCCGCGGGAGGATCTATGGATGTGCTCTCCGAAGTGCTGAAGGTCGTGAAGCTCCAGGGGGCCATGTTCTACAACGGAGAATTTTCCTCACCGTGGAGCGTTTGCTCACCGCCCTCGCACGCAGTTGCACCTTACCTGGCGCCGGGCGCTGGGCACCTGATCATTTATCACTTGCTCACGGAAGGGCGCGCCTCTGCACGGTTGCTGGACGGCGAGCGCATCACTCTCGACGCCGGTGACATCGTGATCTTTCCCCACGGCGATGCGCACATCATCGAAAACGGCCCGCCGACCGAAGCCTGTGGACATGGCGAAGGAATTGGCGCGAATTTTTTCCCAGGGGTTGAAGCTGGCTCGCGCCTGGGTGGCGGAGGGGAAGTTACGAAATTTGTTTGTGGCTTCATGGCCTGCGAGCCACGGTTGAGCCAGGTTTTTCTTAGCGGCCTGCCGCCGGTGTTCAAAGTCAGCATTCGTAACGATGCCTCGGGCAGATGGCTGGAGAACTCAATCCGCTTTTCGGTGAACGAGGCCGACGCTTCCCGCGCCGGCGGAGAAGCGGTCTTGGCCAAACTGTCGGAGGTTTTATTTGTTGAAACACTGCGCGCCTACATTGCGCACCTTCCAGCTGAGCAAACCGGTTGGCTGGCTGGCGCCCGCGATTCGGAGGTCGGAAAGACGCTGGCGCTGATGCACCGGAATCCTGCTCATCCATGGACCATTGCTTCCCTGGCAAGAGAAGCGGGACTGTCACGCTCGGTGCTGGCGGAGCGCTTCCGCCATTACCTCAACGAGCCTCCGATGGCCTACCTCACGCGCTGGCGACTTCAGTTGGGAGCACAGATGCTTGCCTCGACCAGTTATTCGGTGGCACAGATCGCATCCGAGGTCGGCTATGAGTCCGAAGCCGCTTTTAACCGGGCGTTCAAGCGCGAGTTCACTGTTCCTCCCGCGCGTTTCCGAGGCCAATCGAGGTCGACTCGTGCGACCGGTCCAGCGAGGAAATCCCGGTCGAGTGAAATGGCTGGGAAACATTAACGGCGATTACACTTACGACCTGGTTGTTTGTGGAATGCACTGGTCAAAATTGGCCGTCTTGCTGCGGAATAAACACCCATTCTGTATCCGTGAGAGTCATTGAGAAACAAGCATTTGGACGGTCGGTGCCCCATCTGTGGCGCTTAAGCCCGGAGAGCTGTGCGAGCTGAGCACCGGGCAGCCGCGTACCGGGCCCCACCGAGATCGGCTCCTGGCCGCTTGGGGCAAGTAAACCTTCCGCAAGGCCGGAATCAGACCCACCTCAGTGGGCGTCAGGATGGCTCATTTGTTATGGTATTCAATACCATGGAGGCGCAAAAACCGTCGGCCTTAATTCGAGCATTCAAGAGGGCGCACAAGGACGTCGTAGAACGTCTGTCCGGCGTAGATTTTGCCCCGATCCCACCCGAAGAGGCTAGTGCAAGGTGGGAAAGGACGGAGCGGGAAATCCTGCTAGAGACAAACCGGAAGCATGATTGGGAACATCGCAAGAGTCCATGGTTCCGCCTGTACTATCATTTTTACTGAGAAGTGCCTTAAGGGTAAGAGCTGCCCGTATTCGGTAGACATGGCTACAGAGTCAATGAAGTGTAATGTCGGAAGATTTTGGTTTGTGAAGAAGTGAGAGCAGGTTTGTCCTTCGCCTTGCGCTTTTTAGGAGAAGGTTTTGGCACCCGAAATAGAGCCTTCATCCCCTATTCAAAGTTCTCTCGCGCTTCTGTCCCTTCCTTGTATTTAGGTTCCTTCATGGAGTGATTGTGCGTTTTCTAGCGGCTGCAGTATTTGTTTTTCTGGTCGCCGGATTACAGCAACAAAATAAGAAATTCCAAGCCCGCCCAACAGAGTGTCCAAACAAATCAGACTTTCTGATGAACGACGCTGTGAAGGTGCGCGAAAGCAGTCACGGTCGGATACCGGAATAAGCCCAAGACTTCGGGCCCAGCGCTCGGCGCGAGCTCAGGAATTGCCAAGAATTCCTGACACTTTGCTGCGGAGATCACACGGCGGCACCGCGCTGGGTACTTGATGTCGGGGGCGGCAGGCGCGGTTCAACGCTTCTGGTACGGGTGGAAGATGTAGTCCTTCGCCTTCACGACCGTATGGCACGCGTTTCCGCAGTCTGAGAGGCTTTTGGGATCGGCCGTGAACTTGTCCGATGCGGCGTCGTAGTTGAACACCGCGTATCCCCACCCGCCGGTTTTCGGAAATCTCTTGCTGTCCTTTTCCATGACGAAAGCCTGGCTAAAGACGTCTGGCACATCCACGGCGAATTGGGCCTCTGTGCTCTTCTTCGGCTTCCACTGCAGCTTCACGATCATGGAGCCATCCGGGAAAGGCTGGCCGTTGCCGGGAACGCCGGCCTTGTACGCCGTGATCATGGTCGGATTGGCGACGATCACCTTGAGCACCTCGTCGGTCCGGGCGGAAGAGACCACGGACCAGTCCTCGTATCCCCTGAAGTCGGAGAACGCGATTCCGCTCGGCGATTTCAGCGAGTACTTGTCCTTGTCTTGGCCTTGCGCGAAAACGGCCACGGCGACGAGGACGGCGAGCACTGCCACGGCTGTCGCAACGATGGTAAAGCCGGCGATACGTTCCACGGCGCCGCGTGTTTCTATCTTCTGCTCTTGTTGTTCTTGCGCCACAGATTTCGTCACAAGTTCAGACATGGTGTGTTCTCCTTCACAAAAAAGTCTTCTAAGTCCGATCAACGTGCATCTCGAACGACTGCGATTAAGCCAGACGCCAGGGAGTAAGACAATTGGACGAAGGTATCGACCATACCTTCGTATCAAGTGTGCGGGAAGAGGGTTCCTTCGCTTTGATCGATTTTCAGGACTAGCTGGATGGAGAAAAGCCGTATGCCTCAGGCATGAAGACACTGCAGTCGATACGAAAGTATGGGCGATACCATCGTCCAATTGCGCGGCCCATTTTGTTCTGGCTGAATGGTGAGAGCTTTATGTTGCCGGGTGGTTTGTGTCATTCGCGCGACGATTTCGGATTGAAGTTCTAAGTTCTTGAGATTGTCGTCGGCTATGTGTGCATTTGATGCGACGAATGAACTACAAACGCCGACGGCCATTGTCGGCTTTAGTCAACCGGTTTCCAAGACTAACAAATACGAGGAAGATCCCATGGCAACTATGAACGCACCTGCCAGACTCACACAGATGAACGAACCCACGAAACCCGCACAGATTCGCGTGACCCGGCGGTCGCCTGCCTATTGGCGTGTCACGATCGACAACCCGCCGATCAACGTCATGGGCCCGGAAATGGTCAAGCAGTTCCAGGAAGTCATCGACGCTCTCGAGGCCGACGAGCATGTCAGGGTCGTGGTCTTCGACAGCGCAGTCGACGACTACTTCCTGAATCACTCCGATTTCAAGGCCAAGCTTGAGGACCTGACCTCGATGCCGGCGGGTCCCACAGGCTTGCCGCCTTGGCCGGACTTTCTCGTGCGTCTGACCCGCCTGCCAGTCGCATCTATCGCCCTCATCCGCGGTCGTGCGACGGGAAACGGCAGCGAGATCACGCTGGCCTGCGACATGAGTTTCGCCAGCCGCGAGAAGACCATCATCTCGCAATGGGAGGTGGGCGTGGGGATGGTCGCCGGCGGCGGTCCCATGGCCCGACTGCCGCAACTCATCGGCCGAAACCGCGCCTTGAGGTGCTCTTGAGCTCGGAAGACATCAGGGGAGACCAGGCCGAGGCCTACGGCTACGTGAATCGCGCGCTGCCCGACGCCGATCTGGACGCGTTCGTAGAGGCGCTCGCGACCCGGATCGCCAAGTTCGACAAATGGGCGATCGCCAACACCAAGCGCCTCGTCAACACCAGCCTGCCGCCGGACGTCGAACTCGGCGCGGGTGGGATGCATGCATCGCTTCGCTCGGGCGACCCGCCGCGCAGAATGGAATCAAAGCGCTGATGGCGCGCGGCTTCCACAAGCCTGGAGATTTCAGGGGCGACAAGATAGCGGGGGAAACACAGTACTTTGCGGATCCATTCGTCGCTCCCGCATGGCGCGCTCAATGGGTCGAACGGATGGACACATAATCTCGAGGCGCGAGAAGTCGCTAACGACACCGCATTTGCGGTTTGCAGCATACGATGGAGGGACTAGAGATGGATTGGAAACGGTTGGTCCAGTTTGCGCTGCTGGGTAGCAGTGATTTGGAACAATACGCCATCCTGCTGGTACGCGTTTCGCTCGGGCTGTTCTTCGCCATCTCCGGGGCAAATAAATTGTTTGTCGCGGGCAGCACGCAAACAATGTACGAAACGCTCGTTAAGGCAAGAGTCCCGTTTCCCCGCCTGATGACTTATTTCGTGTCGGGTGTCGAGTTCGTTGGCGGATCCTTGCTGACCGTAGGGTTGCTTTCGATCCCGGCCTGCGTGGCTTTATTGGTCGATATGCTTGTCGCCATCCTGACCACGAAGCTCTCCGTCATGCCTAAAGGACTTTCGCCTCTTAACTGGCTCGACGATTTCCTCTATCTCCCGGAAGTCTTGTACGTGCTCTTCTTTACCTGGCTGATCTGCTCTGGTCCGGGAATGTTCAGTGTCGATTACTGGCTCGTCGGCCAGTTTCTGAGGTGATTGATCGACAAAGTGATCGATCGACGAAACAGCTTGTGGCTGGAGTTAGGGCTTTGCGGGCAGCGGCTGCCAGAGCTCAATCTTGTTCCCATCCGAGTCATATATCCAGGCAAAGCGACCGTAGGATTCATCCATTCGTTTGTCGTCAATCTTTACGCCCTCTTGTTTTAAGCGGTCGAGCAAAGCATCCATATCGTCCACGATGTAGTTGATCATGAACGGTTGGCCGGAAGCGAAATAGTCAGTGGAGGCTGGAAAAACAGTCCAAACTGTAACGTGTTCCTTTTGCGGGTCGTCGTGTTCGCGCCACGGAAGCATCGCGCCTTGGCCTTTGTCAGCGAGCCCAAGGTGCTTCGAATACCATTCGCGCATCTGATCACGATTAGCGGACTTGAAGAAGACACCACCGATTCCAATGATGCGCCCGCGCTGCTCCATTTTGACAGGCGGCTTCGACTTTTCAGGTTGCGGAGATTTCACTTCCTGTCCTCCTGTTGAGCCGGCCGAGATGAGCAACAGCGACCCGAGCGCAATTGTGCTCCAGGCTATTCCTTGCATCGGCGGATTATACATAAGCTTCGATTCGAATGGAGAAAGCGGTTCGCTCAAGGCTCGCTCGAGATCTGTATCATTTGATCCTCGTCGGGAGTTGATTTCAAAGATTAAATCCGTATCCCGTCCCGGCCGAGCGTTAACCGTAAGTAAGGTCGGTGCTCTGTCCGACTTCGATGATATAGCCGTCAGGATCGCGGATGTAGCAGCGTATCTCGCCGTACTTGGGTATCGGCGGCGTGATGAACTCGGCTCCTCGACTTTTCCATAGTTCATAGCACGCTTGAATATCCGCAACGCGGAAATTCATAAAGCTGTTGATGTGATTCGGGTCGGGGACGCTGAGCGTTACCGTCGGCTTATCCGGGGTCGGCCCGCCCCCAACGTTCAGAATCATCCAGATATTCGCAAGCTGAAGGTACGGAGGCGCGTTGCCGTCACCCATGGTCAGAATGCGAGCGCCGAAGACCTTTTCGTAGTAGCGAGCCGATCGCTCGACGTCGGCGACGGTGAGAAAATGCGCGATGCTGATCCCCTCTCGCGGGGGCATCTCATAGCTCTTCTGCTCGATTTCTACGCTGCTCATTTACGACCTCCAATTCCGATAACCAGTGCTCATCCGCTGATTCCGGGTCTTTCGTATTTATACCTGCTGCCGATTATGCCCGACGAGAAAAGGCAAAACAATTGGACTAAGGTATCGGGGAACGTCCGACCTGTCCCAGTTCTTAAGGAGTAGTAAACTACTCCGCATCATAAGTTATGGTCAAACAGTGCACTAATTCCGCGAAGTCTTCAAACGGAGCGAATCCCGGATTCGAGCAAAAGTTACCGAAGCTCATCCCAGGGGAATTGCGAGTGAACGGTGCGGAGCGTATTGTAGGCAGGCATCCTTGAGCAAAGGGAACCCGAGGAGGCCAAAAGGATCTGTCAGTCGGTCAATCCTCGAGATGACCGCGAAGCAGGCGCGGGCATTTCTTTTGAAGCCGGAGAGCTACTGCAGCCTCGACCTCCCTCCCTACTTCGTATTCTCAAAGATGCTTTCCGCAGTATCCAAGCAACTGCTTGGAAAGACCCTCGCGAGCATGTCTTCCAAGCCTCGCGATCACGAGCGCGTCAACTATTCGCTGCTCTCCAATAAGGATGGTCGTCATGCGTGGAGGCCCTTCCAACTCATCCATCCTGTGCTCTACATCGCCCTCGTTGATCAGATGACGCAGCCAGCGAATTGGAGGGTAATACGTGCCAGATTCAAGGAGTTTCAGAATCCGCCCAATTTCAAATGCCTCAGCCTTCCGGTTGAGGCATCATCCAGCACAGTCGATAAAGCTGCACAGGTTCGGAATTGGTGGCTCGGAATTGAACAGGGCTCAATTGAGCTCGCCTTGGACTTCAATCATGTGGTGCACGCCGACATCACCGATTGTTATGCCGACATCTATACGCACTCCATCGCATGGGCGCTGCATACGAAGCCCGTGGCCAAGGCGAAAAAGGGGGATAAATCGCTGATTGGGAACGTTATCGACTCGCACATCCAAGATATGCGACACGGGCAAACCAACGGCATTCCGCAAGGCAGTGTCTTGATGGATTTCATTGCCGAGCTAGTTCTCGGATACGCTGATCTTGATCTCAGCATGCGCCTTAAAAGCGCCAATATTACAGAGTTTCAAATCCTGCGCTACAGGGACGATTACAGGATCTTCGTCCAGAATCCGCAACTTGGCGAAGCCATCCTGAAATGCCTGACAGAGGTGCTGATCGACCTCGGCCTAAAGCTCAACACGGGCAAAACTACTGGATCCTTACAAGTAGTAGCCTCTTCTATAAAGGCGGACAAGCGAGGTTGGCTTCGCGGCCGACAAGGCGACCGGAATCTGCAGAAGCACCTACTGATAATTCACGCTCACGGTATCGATTTCCCGAACACAGGTAGTCTCACGGTAGCGCTCGCGCACTTCCACGAGCGACTAACGAGAGTCAAGCGAATCCAAAACCCGCGCGTCTTGGTCAGCATTGCCATAGACATTGCATACACCAGCCCGAGGACATTCCCGGTGTGTGCAGCAATTATTAGCAAGCTTTTGACCACCCTAGACACCAAGGAGGAGCGAGTGGAAGTCATCAAGAGAATCTACCGCAAGCTTTCCCAGCTTCCGAACACGGGCATATGGAGGTCTGGCTCCAGCGCATTAGTCACTCACTCGAGCCGAAACTCGCCTATAAAGAGCAGTTGTGCTAACTGGTGAAGAATCGAGCCGCGGACGTCTGGAATAACGACTGGATCACATCAACGAAATTGAAAGCCGCGTTAGACCCGTCGCAGATTGTTAGCAAGTCGAAGCTGCGATCCCTTAAGCCGGTCATCAAGCCGATTGAGATCGCGCTCTTTGCTGCGTCGCGGTACTGATTGGCGATTTAAAGCATCAGCCGTTGAAAGAAATCGGAAATACGGGGACAGACGGGACGTTCCCCATTTTCTTATCTCCCCGGTTTATCCGAGGCGTTGGCAGCCAAACGGCTACCACTACATACACCCACCCAAGATGCGGTCGATCTGCCGAAGATGGTTCAAGTCGTGTGCCGCTTCCAAGCGGACGAACTCCTCGACCGTTTGCCGTCCGCGTACCTCGTGGACCCCATAGCACTCCACCCACCGTGCGCGCGGGACCGACTCCAACAGTCGCAGGGTGCTCTCGCGCAGCGCCCGAAAGACCCCTGCCGAAAGGCTCGCATCTTGCTGCGCGTAACCCAAGCGCTCCGCCCACACGGCCTGATCCCACCACGTTAAGGCCACGCCCGGATTCGCCAGCATGTTTCGCAATCGCCACCCCATCGCCAGCTCCGCGTCCGCCAAGTGCGCTACGATTTCGGCGATTGACCACTTTTCAGGTGCAGGACGCCGGATCAACTCCTCGGGCGCGACACCGCGCAGACGCCGATCGAGCTGCGATGGGGTGGCTTGTTGGATACCGATGGGCTCCTCATCGCCAAGATAGCTTAGGACTCGAGTTCGGTAGGCTTCGAATGTCTCCGCCATTGGTCCTCCCGGTAGACTGCGTATGCGGCCGACAACCTTGCAGGTTTTTCCCTCACTGTTTCAAGTAGCGAAGCGCAACATATCCCGATTTAAAAGCCTTTGACTCAACAAGTTTCAGTTGTAAGCGCTCCCGCAGGCTAACACCTTCCAACAACCGTCTCCCCTCTCCTACAAGGATTGGCGCAACGACAAAACGATATTCGTCAACCAGGCCAAGCTCTATAAGCTGTGAAGGAATATCTACGCCACCGACCAGAATAGGTTTGCCTGGTTCTTGCTTCAATTTAAGTATTTCATCGCGAAGGCTGGTACGAACAATTCTCGTATTTCCATCTTCAGCGCTAGCCAACGATCGTGAAAAAACAACCTTCTTCTTGGAGACAAAGGCTTGAGCAAATTCGATATCCGCTTTTGTCTCGGACTGGCTTTTTGCGATATCAGGCCAATAAGGAACCATCAATTGATAGGTTTTACGCCCATAGACGAGCAGGTCAAAATCTCGTAGGAGATGCGTGTAATGTTCAAGTACTTCTTCATTGGGATTGAACTTGGTGTGGTCACAGCAGCCGTCCAGGGTAATGTTGATTGCGTAGACTACATTTCTCATTTGATTGCCATTCAGTTACGGATACACGAAAACCATTTGGGACAGAATATGGGGACAGACGGGACGTTCCCCATTTTCTGGAATAATAATGGGGTCAGTCCCCCCTGTCCCCGGTTTTCCTCCGATTCTTATGCCGCTGAAGCAGACTCCTTCCTCCGATTGAGCGCCGGTAGCAGAAGTTTCAGAAGCGCTTGATCAGAGAACGGGTTCTGGCCTGAGATCAGCTCGCGATCCTGAAGGACATAGCTCGTCCATGGAGCGAGCACACTTACGTCACCGCCCGCCGTACTCAAGGCGAAGTCCGGGTAGAAGAGAACCTTACCACCAATCTCAAGCGGTTCCCGCTGCTGCTCTTCCGCTGTCGAAAAGATAGTCATCTTATATCCAGAATAGATCCAACCCTGCGCCTTTGCCCGCGCTCCAGCGGCATCGCCCGCGCTCAGCGCAGCGACCACCTCCGTCGAATTCGGTAGCGCCGAGAGAAGTGAAATCGGGCCATGGCAGAGCACTGCCGTAGGCTTGGATGTCTTATGAAAGTGTCTCATCACGGTGCCTGCGTCGGGATCATCGAGAAGATCCATCATCGGGCCATGGCCGCCGGGGACGAAAACAGCGTCATATTGATCCAGGCCCGATGCGATGACATCCGAGATACGAGTTGGATTTTTGAGCCCAGTCAGGGTGTCGCGAAATTTTAGATAGTCCTGAAGCTTAGCCTCGTCCCCACCGAAGAAGTCGGCGACAGCTGAATGGACATCCATTTGCGGCGTGTTGCCTTTGGGGTTGGCGAAAGTGATTTCGTAGCCCTCGTTCATCAGGGCGCGAACCGGAACCGTCAGCTCGTTGAGGTAGTAGCCAGCGCCGGTATAAACCTTGCCATCTTTCAAGGGCAAACCGCGGCCGCTCGAGACTAGCACTAAGACTTTTCCTTTAGTTGTCACTTTGTTCTCCTTTTTGAAATTGAGTCTGTTTCCGATATGGGTCAGTAAGTCCATCAGATCCGAGATCGATCGCGCGTCGAGCCGCTGCACAATCGGAACAAGGACGGGCCAACGCGGTTGAATGCAAGTTATGGCTGCGGGAATCCGAACATCAACCACGATTGATTGGCTACCCAATGCGGGTATAGCTCCGTCATCTGATCGAACAGCTCCTGGTCTGATGTCGCGGTTTTCTGCGCCCGATCGAAGTCCTGCAGATAACGCTTGGTTTCCTGAATCGTCGAGGGAGAGTCGGGCGCGCCAGGCTTCTTGTGACCGGCGACAACCATCGCCGGATTCAGCCCCGCTAACCGGTCTAGCGCCGCGATCCAATTCTTTCGGCTCTCGGGAGTGGTGTCGCCGACGTACATGCGGCATTGGTTGTACACAACGTCGCCAGCGACGATCAGGCCGATCGAGGGAACGTGTAGAGACGTCGAATCGGGACTGTCGGTGCGGCCCTGCTCGATGATGCGCAACTCGTGGCCCTCGAGAGTGAACGTGTCGTGCTCATAGGGCTCAGGTGGAATTAACTTAGTAGGCACTTGCCCAGGAAACATCCGGCGAGCTAGCCGCTCCACTGTGGGAGTGAAAGACATCTGCATGGCGTTCAGCGCCTTGGGCGTTGCTATCGCCCGAGCGCCCGGGAAACGGTCGAGCAGAATGCTCAGACCGTAGAAGTGGTCGAAATGGGCGTGCGTTATATAGATGGTCTCCAGGTTGCGGTTGTGCAGAGCGATCCAAGCCGCGAGAGCCTCGGCCTCAGCCACTGTCCCCATTGCGTCCACCAGCACCGCGTCGTACTCGCCGAAGATTAAAGTCGACGTGATCGGGTCAAAGCCGAGCGCTTCGCCGAAGGGCTTTGGCCGCTCGCCGACCATAGCCTTTCCCGGGGCGGTAAAAACGTTCACACTAAGCGTGTTCGACGCGACAGGCGCGGTCACGCGCGTGGTCTCTTTCAGTCCATTTGTGCCGTCCATTTGGTACCTTTCGATTGCTTCCGAGATGCAGACTCTGATCGAACCTGCAGCATGACGCCATCAAAGCAGAAGGATGGGCTTTGAACAATTGGACGATGGTATCGGTTATATCTTTGTGCGGGCAGCTAGTTCAGGAGCGATTCCCAGTTCGCTGGCACCTTTCCTGCGGGTCCAGGTGCGGGCTGATTTCTTGGATGCGAATGCGGCGGAAGCAACTCCACACCCTTGATCGTGATCATGCCCTGCTTTTCGTAATCGAAGAACCAATCCTCACCCGGCTCGAAGCTGGCAATGATCGGATGCCCTGTCGCCGCCGCATGCTTGGATGCATGCTGACTTGGAGAACTGTCACAGCATCCGATGTGCCCACACTCCGCACACCGACGGAGATGAAACCACCAACCTTGCGGTGACGCCAGGCATTCCACACACCCGTCGCCACTCGGTTTCGAAGCGGGATTGATTCCGCGCAGACTCTTTCTCATTTCCGATTTTCCTTTGGACGTTGCATGTCCAGCAAAGAGTTCAAGCCACCAGCAAGATCTTCCCGATACCACCCTTTTCTGCCGCTGCTTGAGCCTCGGCCGCTTCACTGAGTGGCAGTTTCTGGCTAATCGGGATTACCAGCTTGCCATCTCGCACCGCTTCGGCCATGAATTCGAGCGTCTTCCTGTCGAATTTCGAGAATACTGGCACCACCTTTACAGATGGGTACTTCGCGGCGTTCTGCGGTGCCCCGACAACCGATGCATACACTCCTCCCGGCTTGACCTTGGCGATCAGCTTCTCGGCGGTTCTTCCGCCGACCGTATCCGCCACCGCATCGAGCGGCGGAAGATTCGCAATCGCGGTGTCGTCGTCGGTTGCGACGACCTGATCCGCGCCGACAGTCTTCGCCTCATCCATCTGCCTCTTCAAAACCCCCGCGATCACAGTCGCCCCGCGTTGCTTCGCAGTGAATACCGCCGAACGCCCGACATTTCCAGCAGCGCCTACGACCATAACCGTCTGGCCCGCTTTGATTCCCGTAGCTGAAAGGAGCTGGTTGCCAGTCGTCGTCACCAGCGGCAGCGCCGCCGCCTGGATCAAATCGAGCCCCTTGGGAACTTTCGCCAGAATCGCGGCTTTCACGACACAAAGTTCGGCGTAAGTATTGTCCGCCATAGCGAACACCTGGTCGCCGACGGAAAAGCCTTCCACTCCCGGCCCAATCTTGACCACAGTCCCCGCAATATCGACTCCTATGAGGCCCGGAAACTGTCATGGGATAAAAATCCTTCGTTAATCCGGCACGCCGCTTGTAGTCGATCGGATTCACGCTCGTGGCGGCGACCCGCACCAGCACTTCGCCGGGACCCGGCACCGGATCAGGGTATTCCTCGAACTTGAGTACTTCAGGACCGCCATATTGGTGGACAACAATTGCTTTCATGATTCATCTCCTTCTGTCCGCCGACTCTCTGACCGGTGGATTCTTAGCTCTGCACCTTGTGTTCGCGCGTCACAGCGCCTTTGGCGGCAGCCTCTCTTCGATTCTTCTGAGGATGAATGCCCAGGTCGTGCCATGACGTTTCCGCGAGGTTGACGCCGTAGTAGTTTGCAGCTTTCTCGATGTTCGCGAACGCCAAAGCACGGTCGGCATCGGAGACGTCGATGACTTGATCGAACCGCGCGACCGCGTTACGCACATGTTGTGCGTCGGTCAGTGGTTCTTTACGCTGCTTCGGAAACGCGTAGACGCTGTCGGGTAAGTCGCTCTGCGTCGTCAGCCGTCCGTGTTTCTCGTGAGGTTTCCAGGTCGCTTCCGGCATGTCTTTGCCTTCCTTTTTTTAAATACTTGGCTAGAGGGCGAGCGCAGTGTCTGCCCGTGGACGAAGGCGATTAAGCCACAGGCGGCTTGCGGCGATCGTCCCCATGTCATCATTTGAACGCCTGCTCCGATTTGTTGTTCTCTCACCGGAGCAAGAATTGTGCGGCCGGTGAACAACGAAAAGTGATCGCAGGTCAGGCGGCGCGCTCGTCTTCAAGTACCTTGACTTCGCGCAATCTGCCCGTGTCCACGTCGAAAATGACACCGCGCACGGGGATGTCTTTGGCAATCCAGGGATGCGACCTGACTTTCTTGATCTGCTCCCGGGTATTTTCCTCGGGGTCCTTATAGGAGAAGAATCGCATTGGAGCCGGCGACGCATCACCGGTAGACGCGCTCAGCTTCGCGTTCATTTCGTCATCTGTGAATGTCGTGAACCCGCAGCCGGTGTGGTTGAGAAGCAGTATCTCTGTGGTTCCGAGTACACGGTTGGAGACAATAAGTTCCCCGAGAACATCTTCCGTAACTGCGGGTCCGCCGGTTCGGATGACATCAATATCGGCTTGCGGCAGGCCCAGGATTCCAGAAAGGTCTGAGAGCCGTGGATCCATGCAGGTTACAACCGCAATTTTGGGCGTCGGACGCCTCCCCAGCGTGGGATCGTAACTTTTTGCATAATTGCGGTTTGCTTCTAACGCATTATCAATAATGCTCATCGTTTTCTCCTGACAGGCGAGGATGCGGTCAAGCCCGTTTTTCTAAGCGCCGCTCTTCCGACCGAATCGGCCGCGACGGAGCGATTACACCCGAGGTCCTGCGGCGAATCAATTGGACGATGGTATCGGCGACACCTTGGTATCAGCGACCATGAGGTGTTGAAAGCGTATCAGAGTGCCGATCGCTCAGTTCACTCGGAGTGCGGCATTGAGTGCCTCAAGCAGGGCCGTGTCGCTGAATGGCTTGAACAGGCACTCCACCGCACCCTGTTCGAGTAGTCGCGGGCGAACAGTCTTATCTGTGCTGGCGGTGATGAAGATGATCGGAATCTCCTGCCCACGAAGCTTCAATTCCCGCTGAAGGTCGGGTCCGCTCATCCCCGGCATGGCGATGTCGAGGATCAGGCATTTGGTTTGGCCGACGCAGTCGGACACGAGGAACTCTTCCGGCGACGAGAACGTGCGGGCTGCAAAACCGAACTCTATCAGCAGATCGGGTAGCGACTCACGCACGGATTCGTCGTCATCGACCACTGACACAAGGGAATGCGTGACCGTCATAGATTCTTCATGCGCCTGCGCCCACAGCCACAGGCTCGGCAACGCTATGACTGGTGTATTCGCACTGGCGTTGGTTGGGAAAGTCGATGTACTCGTCAGGGAGTGCCGTTTACCAATCTGGGCGGCCCATTCACGACGAGGCTGAACTCGTTTTCGGAAGGATCCTCTCCTGACGGTACTCCACAACAAGAGAGTGCGCCACTCCAGGAGGTACTGTCTATTGCACCTTAGTATTGGTTTGCCAATAGAGGTGAGGAACGGTCCGCAGATCAGAACGCCACGCTGTAAGGCGGAAATCCCTTAGTCAGTCCGGTACCGGCCCCTAGAGGACAAGGATTCCTCACGCCGCATCCGTTACGTCAGGCGTCCGAATGGCACGATTACTTTCAGCGCCCGTAGCACCCTCTGGCCCGCGAGGAATAGAGAATGAAAACGCTGCTCCCGGACCATTATTCAGTGTTGCCCACAGACGACCATGATGACTCTCGATAATAGAGCGGCTGACGGATAATCCGATTCCCATACCATCATTCTTGGTGGTGTAGAACGCTTCGAAAAGTCTGTCCACAGCTTGAGGGTCGAAACCGGTTCCTGCATCCTGTACGGTGAGGCTCACGCGATCGCCTTCGTCTCGTTCGGTTTTGATCAGCAATTGCCTCGGACGATCGTCGACGCTGCTCATCGCATCTGATGCATTCCGGATCAGGTTCAGGATGACTTGCTGCAGCTGGACGCGATCTCCTGTGACCGGAGGGAGGTCGTCGGCAAGTTCCGGCCGCAGGATCACCCGGTTTCTCTGAAGTTCGCTCAATGACAGCGCAATCACCTCTCTGGTAGCTTCGTTCAGGTCTACCGATTCGACGGTGGGCTCCTTTTTGCCATATAGTGCGCGCAATCGAGTGATCACCTCAGAGGCTCGGTTGCCATCGCGAATCGTGCGCCGGGCTGTCTCGCGAGCGCCGTCCACGTTGGGAGGATCGGCGGCCAGCATCCGCAGACAGGTGCTGGCGTTGGTGACAATGCCCGAAAGCGGCTGGTTGACTTCGTGTGCGATCGACGCCGTCAATACTCCAAGGCTCGTGACCCTGGCCACGCGTGAGAGCTCCGATCGGGCCTTGCTGAGTGCCTCTTCGGAGGATCGGCGTTCTGTCACGTCCTGAACTGCGCCGATGTACTCCAGTTCGCCGTGGTCGCCGCGGGTGTGAGCGACGAGGTGTACGTACTTGACGGTGCCGTCCGGCATCTGCAGGCGGAACTCGAGTTGCACATCGCTGCCGTCCCGCCGAGATCGCTCGATATGTTCCTGGAATACTGATAAATCTTCAGGGTGGATTCGAGTACCGATCAGTTCAAAGGTCACCTGTGCATCCCGGTCAATCTGGAAGATGCGATAAAGCTGCTCTGACCAGGTGATTTCGTCTGTCGCTACACGCCAGGAAAAACTGCCGATTCGACTAAGGTGCTGGGCTTCCGCGAGAAACGCCTCGCTGCGCCGCAGTTCCTGCTCTGCCCGTTTGCGTTCCGTAATGTCGCGCAGATAGCCGGTGAAGGACGGCGGCCCTTCCATCGGAATGCGTGTGATTGCGAGCTCGACGGGGAATTCGCTTCCGTCAGCACGCACTGCCGTCATCTCGATGCGTTTCCCGAGCACTCGCGCCTCGCCTGTGGCCAGGTAGCGGGCAAAGCCCTCCCGATGCTTCTCCCGGAATGACCGCGGAATGATGACGTCGGCCAGATGCTTGCCCACGACCTCATCCCGACGGTACCCGAAGGTCTGCTCCGCCGCCGGATTGAACTCAGTGATGCAACCTTCGTGATCGATCGTCACAATGCAGTCGAGCGCCGATTCCAGAATGGCTGCCTTGCGCACCTCACTGCGCTTCAGTTCCCTCTCCTCTTGATGCAGCTTCTCTTCCACCAGACTGCGTTCGACTTTTTTCTTTCCAGCTCTTCGTTGGCTTCGCCAAGCTCTATAGTTCGTTGCGCGACCCGTTGATCGAGTTCGCTGGCGACCCGCTTTTGTTGGCTCAGGAGCCGTGCCTCTTGTAGCCCGATCGATGCCTGATTCGCCGCTACGCTCAGAAGAAGTTTCTCGGTCTGGTCCGGAAAATCCGCACGCTGAGACCCAGCTACGATTACGCCAATTTCACCGTGGAGGCCCAGCCGCAGGGGCACGATCGAAATGTCCTCGTCTCCAAAGCAGTTCCGTACCAGCGGAGGCCATTTCTGTGGGTCATCTCCCAAACCGTGGCTGAGCTCCTCGCCGATCTCTTGCGGCCGAGTCTTCAGCTCTCGCGATTGAGCGATCCGGACCATCTCGATCGGCACCTCGCCGACTGGGTCCTGCAACCGCACATAGACGAGATCGAGGTCGAGCATACCCAGGAGCGCGTCGAGCAGGGTATGAACAATCTGGGACGGCTCGCCGCCACTCCACATGGCAGGGAGAGCGAGAACGCTGACCAGATCATTCATGCAACGCTGAAGGTGCTTGATTTCCTCGGCGGGATGTTCAACTTGCACTTCCATCTTTAGACCAGGATGTTCGGGCCATGTCAGGCTGCAGCCGGAGGCGATGTAGTCCGCTCGCCCGCCGTTCGCGAACTTCGTGCAGGAACTCTTCCGGCGGTACAAAGAACGGATTCTGCTGAAGAATGCCGCCGATGATGATCAGCGGATGTGTCCGCATGATGTCGATCACCGTGTCTCCTCCAAATTTCCCAAGATGGTAGGTGCAAATGACCGCGTCGTCGTGGCGGGTCCACACATCATTCACGCGCGATTCGAACTCGATGAGGTCGTCGACATACGATCGATCTTCCACTGCCCAGTCCATCCGGCAGCAAATGCGGCTGAGCGGAAATCCTCCCTTGGCATTGCCGCTGGCCATCTGCTCGAACGCTGTTAGCATCCGATCTTGATCAAAACGGCCATCCCGAAGGTAAGCTTCGGTGTTGATCCGAACCTCCAATTGCCCACTCTGCTCGGCGGCTGTTGGATCGATGCCTGCCGCGGCCAACCGTTGCAGATGGTCATGACGTCGATCCGGATTCACGACGTGAACCGCCTTGTCGCCACACTCGAACCCGTCCTTAATGAACGGAAGCAGCACGCGATACTCTTCGTCGTCGCTATTGAAAAATGCGCAGACGTGACGTACTTCGCCGAGCTGGGAGCCGGCAAGGGAAATCGGCGCTGCGGTCTTCTTCATGCTGTTCTCCTCTAATTACGACGGTCAATTATCGCCGCCACGTCTCCGCAATCGCCGCGGGCGCGAGGCGGAGCCTCGCGGCCATTTTCACCAGGTCGGCAAGAGAATCGGCCTTCATCTTCTGCATCACCTTGCCTCGGTGTGCCTTCACCGTGATCTCGCTGATGCCGAGTTCCCCACCGACTTGTTTGTTCAACAGGCCGGAGACCACCAACGCCATAACCTGCCGTTCGCGCTGCGATAGTGACGCGTAACGGTCTCGGAGTATCCGCATCTCCGCCTCCAGGCTAAGAGCAACTCGGCTGCGTTCGAGGGCTGCCCGGATGGCGCTCAACAGCACGTCATCACTAAATGGCTTCGTCAAGAATTCGACAGCCCCGGCCTTCATGGCTTGGACCGTCATGGGCACATCGCCGTGGCCCGTGATGAAGATGATCGGCATCTCCGTCCGTTCGACGGCGACGCGCTTCTGCAGGTCGAGACCATTGAGGCCTGGAAGAGAAACGTCAAGTACGAGGCAGCTCGGAACAAGGGCTCGTGGGCAGGCGAGGAATTCTTGCGCGGACGCGAACGTCGCCGGCTGCCAGCCTTCACAGCGGATCAACAGTTCCAGCGACTCGCGCACGGAGACGTCGTCGTCGACAACGAAAACGATCGGTGTGACATGCAACATGGGCGGTCACCCCATTCATGGCCAAGTGCGTGCGCTAAACTCATACTTCCCGCGCACAATTTGATTAGTGACGCCCCACCGTTCAAGGAATTCTAAAACGACAGTCCGATGGAAATCAAGAGAGGTCGCGGTCCGTGATTCTTGCGCGATGTGCGGAAGAGCCATTGAAGTCAGACGTGAGGCTCCCCTGTCAGATCCCGTCAACACTGTATCCAACCCATACCGTTGTTAGACGTCAAGTTCTTGAATGTGCAGGGACTCCACGTTCTGATCAGCCGCGGATGCATACCAAAGTATTGGCGATACCATCGTCCAATTGTGCGCTTCCCAAGCTTCTGGTGTGATCTCTTCCCGTAGCCCGATTCAATCGGAATACTCACGGCAGGAATACAAGGAGAAGGAAGATGAAAATATTAATGGTGCTAACCTCGCACGACGTCCTCGGCAACACTGGCCGCAAGACCGGCTTCTGGCTTGAAGAGTTCGCAGCCCCTTACTTTGTTTTCAGGGATGCCGGTGTACAACTGACCCTCGCCTCACCGCAAGGAGGGCAGCCGCCCCTCGATCCGAAGAGCGATTTACCAGAAAGTCAAACGCCCGCCATGAGCCGGTTCAAGCAAGACCTGACGGCACAGAAGGCACTTTCCCAGACGGTCAAGCTCGCCGACGTTAAATCGGAAGATTACGACACGGTCTTCTATGTGGGCGGGCACGGTCCTATGTGGGACCTTGCAGAAAGCCCGGTTTCCATCGCTTTACTCGAATCCTTCTACAATTCGGGCAAGCCGATCGCTCTGGTCTGCCACTCGCCCGGCGTGCTTCGTCACGTGACCTACCAGGGCGCGCCGCTAGTAAAAGGAAAACGCGTGACCGGTTTTACCAATGGCGAGGAGGCAGAGATGCACCTGACCAATATTGTCCCGTTCCTCGTCGAGGATGAGTTGATGCGGCTGGGAGCCACGTTTGAGAAGCTTGCCGACTGGCAGCCGCTTTCCGTCGTTGATGGCCGTCTCATTACCGGACAGAATCCCGCGTCTTCGACCGTCGCAGCCCAAAACCTTGTGAACTTGCTCGCCGCGGAGAAAGCCGCCTAGGTATCAACTTCAATCAACGCCGGCATCGGCTCGTCCTCGGTGTCTGTTATGCCGGCCAAGGTGATCCAGGTTCGTCTGGGCCGGTAGAATCCCGCGCTTCCGTAGCGCAGCAAAAGGAGAAAAGGATCATGGAGTATACGAAATCGACCGGGATGTCACGTCGTCGTCTCTTGGCCATGGCCGGCGCTTCCGCAGGAGCCGCAATGCTTGCCCAACCCCCACTCTTCGCAGATTCAGGTGGGAATCCGCCGGCGGCTAATGCGACAGCCAGCACTAAGAACACGTCATTTTCTTCACTGAAGCAAATCGATGCCGGCCTGCTGAATGTTGGCTACGCCGAAGCTGGCCCTGCGAATGGCCCAGCCGTCATTCTTCTCCACGGCTGGCCCTACGACATTTACAGCTTTGTCGATGTCACGCCATTATTGGCCTCGGCCGGATACCGGGTGATCGTCCCGTATCTGCGCGGCTATGGCACGACGCGTTTTCTTTCGAGTGAAACGTTTCGCAATGGCCAGCCATCGGTCGTTGCTGTCGACACCATCGCTTTGATGGATGCTCTCAAGATCGAGAGGGCAGTCCTAGCGGGCTTCGATTGGGGAGGTCGGACAGCTGATGACATCGCCGTGCTCTGGCCAGAACGCTGCAAAGCGCTCGTCTCGGTGAGCGGTTATCTGA
>CAVTHF010000024.1:0-29358 GCA_963734415.1 uncultured Acidobacteriota bacterium
CGGGCCCGATGATATTGGCGATGGAGATTTCCATTCTTTACCGTATGTATGGGTGAAAGTCAGACAATATTCTGGAGAGTAAAGCCGCAGACTTGTCTCCACATCCAGGGCATCAAAAAACAGCTCCCGCCTGCCGCCAGTAATCGCTAACAGTTGCCCTGAAGTGGTTTCCTGCACGCGTCAATACTTGAAGAACGTTGACCAGCAAGATACTAACCACGACCGCCGTCGCCAATATGGGGCTGGCAAGCAGGAAGACTTCGCATCGTCAACTGCCCAGGTCCACGATTTGTTTACGGTATCTTTTTGTCCTCAGGTGAAACTCTTCATCAACGAACCAATGAACAAGTTCCAGCCGTCAACCATCACAAACAGCAAGAGCTTGAAGCGGCGTGGAAATCACGACCGTGCAAGTTCGCAACATGCCTACCGACGTCAAATGGGAACCACCACCATGTCGATTACCAGAAACCGCAAGGAACAGTACGGTCCTGATCTGAAAGCCAGTGCTCAGCTCGGCAGCAAAATGTAGGCCATCAGTACCCGCATGGAGAGTCTCGTGGGTCGTGCGGCCGGGGTTCCTTGGCCAGCTCAACTGATATGTGCACTCTTTTTCGACGAAACATAGGGCAACGTACTGAACCGTCGCAAAGGGCCGGCGCCGCGTTCTACAGCCTGCATCGCGCGACTTGCCGCCTGCATGGGTACGATGGAAGTTTGAAGATGGTGAGGGCCTGAACCCCGGCTGCATGAGAAAGAAAGTGAGCACGAGCGCCAGTCCATCAGCGTCTGAATTGGTTGTCGCTGCAGACCCAGAGCTTGGCGCAAGAAATGAAACACCACCAGAACCTGGCGAAGGGCGTGACACAGAGCAACAGGGATGGAATCAAGGGAGGAAAAAGTCAACAAAACAAGAATCGTCCAGGGCGTCGTCTCATTTCCAATTCCGGTAATGCGAATCTCGTTGAAATCCCACGGTTGCCGGCATTGCTGGGATGGCAGTGGGCGTGGAGGCAGGGGCGACTGAAGCCGGGGGCGGTGGTAGGCAGGCAGGCTCATTACCTGCCGCTGGCGTGGCGTCAGCAGCCAGAACAAAAACGCTGCTGGCCGCCAGTAGCAGCGGATACTCCCATTGCCCAAGATCGCAACTCTTCTCATGCCTGGCTCAAAGTCCGTCGCAGCGGTTGCTGAGCAGGGTCAGCGAAAGTTCTCCGCGGTTCCAGATGTGCCAGCGTGGAGACTGAACTTGAGGATCCGCCTACCAAAAACTGCTCCACCTGGATCACTGCCACAAACCGCTTTTCTCCGAGCGAAACGGTTTCACAAACTCGCAGCCGCTTTTTCACTCACTGGCGACTTCGAGTTTGTGTCGCGTCCAGTTCCACACTCGCGTAAGGCTGCGCAACAGGCCTGTCCATTCAAGGGAAATCGCCCGCAGAAAGGTCGGTTTCTCGAACTGAATAGCCTGAACAGTTCCATGACCCCTTGGCTCTCACAAGACTCGCTGCTCGCAATCGTCACGCTGCGTTCTTCAGGTCCGCCACAGCTGTGCTCATTTCGTTGCCAGCCAGCGCGGCCTGTTCCAGCTGATTCTGTCCTCAACCACAATCCGAAGTTGTCCGGCTGGTTCAGCAAATACCGCATTCGCGGTAGAAGTCATTTCCTCATCCTTCGCAACCATAAACGCCTCTTCGAGCGTCACAGGCTGCTGGGGTTGCTTGCGGCAGATAGATGCCTCGGGCCCGTCATGTGAGCTCCTACCTGGGTCGATAAGCGCTGTTCGACTGCCTTTTGCTTAGGTTTGGGTCGATTCCTTTGGGCTGGTTTCTTTCGCAGTGTTCTGGCCGCCTTCAATTTGCTCGCCGCCGCCGTCACCGATCTCCTCTTCAGCGTTGGTTGTTGTCGGGACAATTCGCAGCAGAGGATCGTTCGTTGTCCGGTGGTAGGACAGGATCCACGCAGACGGCCGATTCTTCTGTTGTGCCCTCATGCCAGCTCCGTGATGCGAACCGCTACACGGTTTCCGATCACTTCGAATTCAGTCTGACGGATGAGAAGCCCATTGGCTCGCAGAGGAATGTCACTCGTGTGATGGAAGCGCTTGACGATGGATCCGGGCCTCAGGCGTAACAAGTCGAGCTGCTGCAACCGGCTGACCGGCACTTCCAGGGACAAGACAACAGGGGAACCGAACCGGAAACTTTTTACCGGGTCCTTCGTGGGGAATTCGGCGCTTGGTGGCTCTGCAGCTCTTTCGCGCGATCGATGGCTGCATCGATATCTTTGTTCTCGGTTATCCAGGGTTTGGTTCGACGTCGGACTTCGAGCGACAATGGCATCCTGGTATCCGCATACTGGCGAGTCGACGACGAACGTTTTGAGCAAGGTGGGCTAACAACAGAACTGACAACAATTTGGAGGTGTAGACGTCTCCTACGCCCCCGCGGCAATGATTGCGGTGGATTAGATGGGAGAGTAGAGAGTGTTGGCCGGACGCCAGGTCCGCTAGCGCTCTAATGGTCGGCTAACCATCCGGGGCAGGTTCGCCACCGGTGCTGGCCGCAAGTGAACTAAGTACAGAACTACTTGCGTTCAATTACGCCTGAACGCTGATCGGAGTGGTGCTATTGCCACCGGCCCCGAGGCCTGCAGTTGGTCATTGGTCCATCCGTTGTCCGGTAGACCGCCAGATAATCCTTCAGGTTGGCGAGCGCAGTGTTCAACGGGTCGGCATCTGCGCCGTTGCTGTTCTTGATTACCGCCTGAATGTCTCGTTTGAGTAGACCGGTGGCGGAGACGCCGGTTGTCACTCTGAGCGGCGGCCAGGTTTCTGCTTCTGACCCGCTCAAGCTACCCCAGAAGTCTCGCTATACTTGAGTGTGGGATCGGTGAACGGTCCGGAGTGATTCGGGCCGAAGGCGGCCAATTGCTGATAGGCCTGTTCGGCGCCGTTCAAGTCTCCGTTTTCAGGCTGTTTATGTTGTCCAACTGGTTTTTCTTATCGACGGCGGGAAGGCTGAAGAACCGGTGCCGTCCCGAAGGGTGATAAGGTGCTTGCGATTCCGCTTACAGACATTTTCTTTCTCCTTGAAAGTTGATTTGTACACCCACTTCGCTAGCTGTTACCGGATCCGGCGATGAAACTAGAATTCGGGGTTTGAATTCCACCCACCTTGCCCAGGTCATTTCTCGATTTACAATCTCCCCCACAGATTCCTTGAATCAATGTGGCGCATGGGCCGGACCGACATTAGTTTCCCGGCGCCGCTTGGAGGTTGATGGTCGCGTTGGTCACGGCGTCCAACGTGGTGATCATGCGCGCATCGGCTTGAAACGCCCGCTCCACCACGATCAGGTTGGTGAACTCGGTGGAGATGTTGACGTTTGACGACTCCGAGCGGCCCCGCCGTCAGTGTACCCAGGACTCCGCTGTTGGGTAGCGCCGACGACTGCCGACCCAGAGGCCAGGGTTGGGGCATAACGTCACCGCCGGACAACTGCAGAGCCCTGCGGTTGGCGAGCCGCCAGTGCGATTTGTCCCGAGCGCCTGAACCTCGCCCGTTGTGAACTGGCCCTCGATGGTCCCATCTCCTTCCACCGTGTAGCTCTGCAGGCGCCACTGCTGTAGCCATTTTGGTGCGTGGCAGTGGTGGCGCTGGAGCATCACCTGCGTCAGTAATGAGCTACCGCCGGCAGCCGCAAGGTTCCAGGTCAGATTCATGGCTGCTGCGCCGTCGGCAAGGCCGGTGACATTCATGCCGGTGATCGACCCACTGGCGGAAATGCAGACGTTCGCGTTGCTGTCAAATGTCAGCGCTCCGCTCGCGAACGACGGTCGGGTTTCCAGTTCCACCCACTTCGCGGCGGGGATCGTGATCTGGTAGTCCAGGTTCCGGAACCGGTGCTGGTGTAGTTGAAGTTCAGCACTGGGGTGTAGACTGGAAGAGAGTCGAGCACCGTCAGGCGCGGCCGAATACTGACCGCCCACCGGTGCACTGGCATCCAGGTTGGTCTGCTGTGATCCTGGTTGTCGTTGGCCACCGGCGGGTTGATGGCGGACTGCCCCACTTGAATGGGCGCCAGACTCGATCGGTCACCACACCCAGAGCGGCGGGTTATCCCATCACGGTTTGCCCCCTGCGGTCACCAGTTGCCGAGCGCGGAATTCACGCTAAAATTTCCGGCGCGGGTGTATTCGACAGTCCGTTGACGTCCTGGATGATAAAGAAACCGTTGCCCGTGATTGCGACATCACTGGGCACTCCGTGTTGCTTCAGGCTGCCGTTGGCGGTGAAGTTGGAGGAGATCGAACCCAAGTTCTGCGACCCGCACCTACCTGCACCGGGTTTCCCGCACCTGTGGTCCCCATGTTTTGGTAGAACAGGTCCTGAAAGTTCGCTGTCTGGCCCTTGAAGCCGGTGGTATTCAGATTAGCGAGATTGTTGGAAATGACATTTAATGCCTGCTGCGTGGCATCAAGTCCGGACAATGGAATCGAAAATGACGACATTAGTTCCCTCCTGTTGGAATCTGGTTGGTGGTGGGGGACCCATTGCTTGCGTCGCGCCGGTGAGACGGCCGCAAAAGCTGAGCGTCAGCGTCTGGTTAATGGTGATCAGCTGCTCCAGTTGATTCATGGAAAACATCTGGCTGACCATCTGGTCGGGACTCATGGGTTGCGTGGGATCCTGGGCCTGCAGCTCCGTCACCAGCAGGCTGATGAACGTGCTCTGCGCGTCGCCGGCAGAGTTCGACGAACTGGGGAACCGGGCGCGGCGAATGCCGCGCCCGTCGAATTGGGCGTGAACATCTGCGCGACCGCGTATCGTGGATATTCCGTGAAGGTTCAATTTCCTGTTCTCCTTAACTTTGTTTTCCTTGCTCCGTGTTTCTGAGCTACATGTGAATATCAAGTCGCGTCGTCGGTTCCCTGGCATCGATCTGGCAATCGCCGCAGGGTCGAACCTCGGTGGTCACCGCCGCTCGCCACGTTCGGGTCGCGAAGGTGTGGTTTGTCGTGATCCCTGCTGAGTCGGCCGAGCGCTCCCGGAGTTGTCCTGCACCGTGATGTTCGGCAGCCGAGAGGTGCTGCTCGGAGAGGCGGTGTGAAACTGGAATTCTCGCCGTCAGCGCTCGTCCCAGCTCCCCACGTTCCACTGAAATTTCCGCGTGAATTGGTTGACGAGCCAACGACGTCCGTATGTCCACGTTGCCCAATTCACCAGCGTGCAATCCGACCCGGAGTTCGGACCGTTCCATGCTTGCCACCAGCTTTGCCGCGTGGAGAGGAAGGGGCCGACGCCGTCTGCTTCGCCTGTCGCTTCCATATCTTCCGCGGCGGTTGGTGACTGGCCGTGCGGGAGGAAGATGCACTCTTCGGGGACGGAAGAGCTATGATCCTGCGCTGCAGGTGACGGGATCGCCACGGGCGCAGCCGAACCCGGTGTCGCCGGTCCATCGTCGCGTTTCGGTTGCTGGATGCCGCCTCGACTGGAGACGGTTTCCTTTGCTCGATTGAGCTGGTGTCGTCCCGGGTACCATTGAGCCGTTCTGTTGGCTTCAGAAAGAGGACTGCGCCGCCTTCTCCTGCTTGCTTGTGGGTCCTCCGTTGAACGAGCGACTCTGGATCTGATGCTTGGGTTCAACATTGGGGATCGACGGGGGTATCGAGTAGACGGTGTGGCCGCGTCGTTTCTGCGATTTGGAGAAGGTAAGTCCGGGCTGACCCTTGGCATCAGCGGTGGAAGTCGTACTTGCCGCACCGATCTCGGATGCGGCTTGGATCAGCTGTCGCTGGCTTTCCATATTCGGCGTGACTGAGGTGTTCCTAAATTGGTGTGACGCAGAGGCGACAAGGGGTTGAAACGCTTGGGTGTTTCGTTCGATGCGTTCGGCAGTTCGCGATGACAAGGCGAGTGACTTGATTGTGTTCAGCTGGATTGAGCGGGTCGCTTCCCGGTTCGGGTTGGATGAAGCGATCGGGGCTTTTGATTGGTTGTCGGTTGACTTGGCGGTTGCCGCGATGCCGGGGACCGACTCCGGACTCTGTCATGGCATAGCGGACTGAGAATCCCATCGCTGCCTGGCACCGGACTTCAGCGTCGGCGAAGTCCCCGGCTGAGGCAAGGTTCGCGCACCTCGGGGTTTTCTTCTGTCCGGCGACGGACCAGGAAGATCGGGTGCTGTTTGACAGCGCCGTGCCTTCTATAAGGGGGTTCGCCACGGTCAACTCGGCAGATGTGCGAGAGGGTTTTGTGCCATCTTTCTCGCTCTTGGCCGATTCTTTTCTCTACCTGCTTTCCATCGTCGCTCATGATGTCTGCCAGTGATGGGTCTGGCGAGCCCTGCGCCTTGGTAAACGCCTGAGAACTTTCCCGGCGTTGCGCCAGTGCCGGTAACAAGTCTTCGTCGGAAGCATCTTGGCCGCGACTTGAGACAAGCTCACCTTCACTGGTTTTCCTGGAACGCAGCCAGAAATTGCAAGCCGTGGGCCAAGTTTCCCGAATTAAAGCCAGTTCCAACTCGGGGTTTCGCAGCAAGCAATTAAAGAGTTTTCACGATTGTGACGATTAGAAGGGAACGACGATTGTGGCGACGTCTGCCGCCTGGGCAAGATTTGCCTAGGCGGCACTAGGCAACGTCTGCCTAGTTGCGTTTCCGCCGCGACAAGAACAGGTCATCGATGCGGACGTTGCTCCTGCTTCGCTTGCTCGCCGCAGTACGCATCCCAGCGCTGGGTTCGTAGTTCGTCCACGATTTCGTGCTTCTGCCGTGCGAGTTCATACGACTTGCGGCACTCCTCGAGTTTGATTCGGAGTTGTTGTAGCCGGCTGCGAAGGTGGTCTCTCCGCATCTCCAAGGCTTGCTCCTGCTGGTAGGCTTCCTGCAAATGTACGGAAGCCATGCCACGCTGCGTCTGGGCCTCACGCTTGTGCGTCGCCGCAGCACATAATTCCTCCGCCTGCCGTACCTGGATCTCAAGCTCGGCAACTTGCTGATGAATTCGGCCCAGCGCGAGGTACTCGCGTCGCTCGATATTCTCCCGATATTTCAACACTGCCTGCAGAGGGAAGCGAAAGGACATGATCAGCCCGGCAACGCAAACAGTTGCAGCAAGCTTTCATTGAGCGATGTGCGGTCGAAGGGTGTCTTGCCGCATAAAGCGATTAATTTCCGGAAGCGCGGCAATGGCCTTATCTAGAATCGGGTCGGTGCCCTTCTGGTAGGCGCCGATGCGGATCAGGTCTTCCGCCTGATGGTACGCAGCGATGAGCGTGCGCAAAGCACCGGCTTTCTCGCCGGTGCTCGGGCGAGGTTACGCTGGGCATCAACCGGCTCAGACTGTCCAGCACCGAAATCGGCGGATAGTGATTGCGCAAGGCCAGATTGCGGTCCAGCACGATGTGGCCGTCCAGCAGCGAGCGCACCGTATCCACAATGGGATCCTGCTGGTCGTCGCCTTCCATCAAGCACCGTATAGAAGGCGGTGATACTGCCTTGTGGAAAACGTCCGGCCCGTTCGACCAGCCGCGCCAGCATCGACAAGCACCGACGGTGTGTAGCCCTTGGCGGTGGGAGGTTCGCCGGCCGCCAGACCAATTTCCCGCTGCGCCATGGCGAAGCGGGTTAGCGAGTCGACCACGAGCAGTACGTTCTTGCCCGGGCGCAGAAAGTACTCGGCCACTGCGGTCGCGGCCAGCGCCGCACGAATTCGCAACAGCGGAGATTGGTCCGAGGTCGAAACCACGACCACCGACCGCCGTCGTCCTTCCTCGCCCAGGACGTCTCCAGAAACTCGCCGACTTCGCGTCCACGTTCGCCGACCAGCGCGAGCACGGTCAGATCGGCGGCGGTGCCGCGCGCCATCATTCCGAGCAGAGTGCTCTTGCCCACGCCGCTGCCGCCGAAGATGCCGATGCGCTGTCCGCGTCCGCAGGTGAGGAAGCCGTCGATCGCTCGAATGCCGCAGCCCAGCGGCTCATCGATCAGGACGCGATCGAGCGGCAAAGGAGCGACACCGTCGACCGGTATGCTTTGCGTTGCGCCTTATATTCCGCGCAGGAGTCGAGGGGCTTGCCCGGTGGCGTCGATCACCCGCCCGAGCAGTTCCGGCCCCACGCGCAAGCGACGGTCGGGCGCCCCAGGTAACAATCCGGTCGCCAAAGCGGATGCCATGAGGTTTGTCCAGGCTCATCGAAAGCACGTTAGAACCGCGAAAGCCCACGATTTCTCCCGGGAATGCCCCCCCACTGGAGTCAAGGATTTCGCAGGACTCACCCACCGAACAGAATGGTCCGGCGGATTCTACCAGGTTGCCGACGACCTGCGTCACACGGCCACTCCAGCGGACCGAGGATCCGTTGCGCAAGCCAGTTGCGGCATGATTCCAGGTGTCCGGCTGTCATTTTGTTTCGGGTTTAGGGACGGGCTTTGGGCCAGCAGGTCGAAAAAGCCCTTTTCAATTTCTTTCAGTTGAGCGTCCAGGCCCACGTCGGCGATGCCCAGTTCAGTCTCGAACACGCAGTCCGTTGACTGCAGCGAGAAATCCTCCCTGATTTGCACGGTTGCATTGTCGTGGAAGTAGTGGCGCCAACTTTCAGCCGCCTCGGGGCGCACACGGACGACAACCTTGGTTCCTTGCTGCAACTTTTCCAGCATGACTTTGACCAGGCCAGCAACCACCATGCGGTCGACCTGGGCTTCGCGATGAAGGATTTTGGCTGCAATCGCCAAGGCGAAATGCACCAATTGAACTTCAACTTTGGAGTAGTAGTCATCTCGCTCCTGCTGAAACTTGGCGAGCACCTCGGCGATTCGCGACCGTTCGCGCGCCAGCTCTTCCTGAAATCCCGTCCGCGAGAGGCGTTCACCCTCGCGGATGCCTTCGGCACGAGCCTCCGTGACTGCCCGAGCAATTTCTTCTTCGCTATTTCGGGGCGGGTTGTCGCGAACCGCGCTCTTTTCTTGCGGCCGCTTGCTCTGCCGGCTTCGGCGCCTCAACGCCAAATACGTTTTCCGTGTCCTGATAGACAAACGACTCGACTTCAGAGGCAGGCTTTACGCCTGCGCCGCTAGACAATGTACTCATCGTCCCCCTCGGCTTTCAGGATGACCTTACCTTCGGCCTCCAGTTTGCGAATCAGGGTTACTGCTTCCTGTTGAGCGACGGCCACGTCTTTGGCTCGCACCGGCCCGAGCGCTTCCATATCTTCTTTCAGCATGTCGACGGCCCGTGACGACATCGCCCGAAAAATGTGGTCTTTCAGGTCCTGGGTGGCGCCCTTCAGCGCCAGGGCCAGCGTCTTTTTGTCCATCGCTCCCAGCCACTCGCGGATGTGTGCGTCGGTGACCCCGACCAAGTCCTCGAAGGTGAACATGAGATTGCGAATGTTGATGGCCAGCTTGGCGTCATCGTGTTCAATGGATTCCAGAATTCCCTTGGCTACGCCGCCTTCGAGCCGGTTCATGACGTCTGCAACACTCTTGAATCCGGCATAAGTCTTGCGGCTCTGCTCTCCCAGCGACTGCAACCGGCGGTTGAGAACCACCGAAACCTTTTCCGCCATCTCCGGCGAGAACTGGCGCAGCTGTGCCAGGCGCTTCACGCACTCTGCCCGCGACTGCTCCGGTAGCCTCATCAATAGTGTCGCTGCCTGTTTACCATCGAGGTGCGCCAGAATGAGGGCGACGGTTTGCGGATGTTCGCTCTCCAGAAACTTTGCCAATTGTTGCGGATCGGCTTTCTGCAGCGACTCCAGTTGGCCAACGCTCAATTCCTGCAGTCGCCCCACCTTTTTCAAAAGATAGTGGGCGTCTTCATCCCCGAAGGCCTTCACCAGGGATCGAGTGGCAAAATCGATGCCGCCTTGAGTCAGATAGTCCTGCGTCATGGCCAACTGGCTGTATTCCTCCAGAATCTGGTGGGCCAGTTCCGGCGGTACGCCCTTCATTTCCGCAAGCTCTTTGGTCACGACCTGCACGTCTTTGTCTGGAAGGTGACGGTAAATCGCGCTGGCCGCCTCTTCTCCCATGATCGCCATGAGGATGGCTGCCTTGCGCGTGCCTGAAAGCTGCGTGGTTGCTGGCTGCGTGGTCATTTGGCTTCTTCGTGAATCCAGGCCTGAATCAGTTTGCTGGCGGCGAGCGGCTCATCCGTCACCTTCTCCAGCAGTTGCTTTTTGAGACTCAACGCACGCTGCTGTGGCGCCGGCAGAGTGCTGGGGTTTTGTCCCGGCTCCAAATCGGCCAACGGGGCTGGTTGGTTCTTCGCTGACAGAGCGGCCGGAAGCTCACGGAAAGTTGTCATCAGTTGCTTTTTCAGGGGACGCAACAATAGAGCGTAAGCCAGCAGGAACAACAGAATAATTGCTGCGTAACGTACCGGGCTGGACCAATCGTCGAGCGTGACCCGGACCTTTTGCATAATTGTGGGCTTCGTCGGCGCCTCGACGGGCGACTGATCGAAGGACAAATTCTGGACAGTCAGGACATCGCCGCGCGTGGCGTCCACGCCGATCGCCGCCTTAGCCAGGTCTTCAATCTGCTTTAGCTCGTCCGGGGTTCGTTTGCGGCGGTTTTCTTGACGCTTGCCGTTTTCCTGTTTTACTTCGAGTGCATCATCCACCAGCAGGGCTGCGGTAATTCGTCGAATGCGGCCAGCGGGCTGAAGGGTATGGCGGACCACCTTATTTACAGCGTAAGTATTGCTCTCACTCTTCGAGATCTGTGTGCCATCGCCGCCGTCCACTATCGTTCGGGTGCGAACGTCAGCCGCCGCCTTGCTGTCTCCGCTCCCGGTGGCTGGTTTGACGCCGTTGGCGGTCGGTTTGGAGTCATCCGCACCGCCACCGGGAACATTGCTGGAGGTTCCCGGTACACCACCATCTAACATGCCCCCGACTTGCTCTTCCGATTTTTGTTCGGAGACTGCAACCGCGCTCTTAGGATCGTAGGTCTCGGCGTTCTCTTCCGTGGTACTGGGGTCATATTCCACGTTGACCCGGGCGCGAACATGTTGAGGGCCCACCACCGGTTCAAGTGTCTGAACGAGCTGGGCGGAGAGCACCTGCTCCAAGCCGCCATCCGGAGAGAAACTATCGCGTCTGGGTAGGCCCAGTGGCCGATTGGTTTCAGCGTCGACTACGGTTACATCCTCGGGACTCAGTTTATCTACCGCTCCCGCCACCAGCCGGGCGATCGCCATTTGAGTTTCGTCTGACAGCCGGCTGCCGCGCGGCTTGAGAATCACGGATGCTTTAGCTTTACGCTCGCGATCAAGGAATACGGAATCTGTCGGCAACACCAGATGCACCCGGACACTGTCGACGTCTCTTAGAGTTTGGATCGATCGCTCCAGTTCGCCTTCCAGAGCGCGTTGGTAGTTAACTTTTTCGTCAAACTCCGTCTGGCCCCAGTTCAACTTGTCGAACAGTTCAAAGCCCAGCCGCCCGCTGCGCGGCATTCCGTCGGTCGCTATTTCCATACGACTGGAATCGAGCTTGTCGCTCGGTACACTGACCGTTTTGCCGTCGGCGCTGATCTGATACTGGATATTTTTCGCGGCCAGTTGTGCTCCCAGCGCCTGGGCGTCGGACACTTCCATTCCGGTGACCAACGGCTTGTAGTCTGGGGTGGAGATCATGTGCGCGAATAGCGCCAGGACGGCAATCGTCACCACCGTGGCGCCAATCAGCACTCCACGCTGTTTGACTGAGAGCCCGGAGACGAAATCCGTCGCCTGCTTTTGTACCTGGTTCAAAGATGGCATGCTGTTTGCGATGACGAACTATTCCTTTGGCTAGAACTGTAGTTTCGAGACTTCCTGGTACGCATTCACGATCTTGTTCCGCACCTGCATCATGAGCTGAAATGCAACATCGGCCTTTTCCACCGCGATCATCACGTTGTGAATGTCCTGCCGGTTGCCCTGTACCAACTCACCGATCTGTTTGTCCGAGTCATTACCCAACTCGCCAACCTTGTCGATGGCCTGATGCAAGACGGATCCGAATCCGCTGCCCGCATCGTCAACGCCGGTTGGCGCTGTGGGGATCGTCGGCGCCGTGGGAAAATTCGGTAGTCCTGGGAAAATCGTGTTGCTCAAGCGTCTTTCTCCTTAACTGCGGATCTTCATGCAACACAGTGCTGCGGTTAGATGACCCATCTCAGCCCTTTCCGTATAGCGGATCCGCGTGGCCTTTACGTGGGCATCGATCCTCTTATCACTCTCGTCCATTTGCTTGCGGAACGCTTCCTCCGCCTGCCGCGTCGTCACATCGGCGAACATACGAACATCGTCAATCGTCATTTTGGTTCTCCCTGCTTTACTACTTGAGTAATTCCATCGACTGCTGAATCATCTGCTTGCTGGCGGTTATGGCGGACGCATTGAGCTGATAGGAGCGAACCGCACCCATCAGGTCCACCATCTCCTGCACTGGATTGATTGCCGGATAAGCCACATAGCCTTCCTTGTCGGCATCCGGATGCCCGGGTTCGTAGCGCCGCAGCGGAGGCGTGCTGTCGTCCACCACGCGTTGCACTCGAACCGCCGGGATCATGTTGTTGCCGCCGGGATGAAATCCCGCCAGCATCATGCGGAAGGGCAGGTTACCCGAGGTGGCAAAAACAACTTCCTTGCGCCGGTACGGCCCACCCCCGGGAGTGTGAGTAGTCTCCGCGTTGGCCATGTTGGCGGCCACCACTTCCGCCCGTTGTCTTTCAGCCGCCAGCGCGGAACCGCTGATTTCAAGCACAGAAAAAATACTCATGCCTTGCTCCCTTCGTTGATCGCGCTCAGCAGATTCTGAAACTCATGACGCAGCAGCTGCACGCCCAATCCAAATTGCATTTGTGTTTCCGCCAGCAGCAGGCCTTCGCGGTCCATGCTGACGTTGTTGCCATCGGGGCGCTCCAACAGGCCCTGTACCGAGCGCACTACGGGCATGAAGTTTGCCGGGCCATTGGTGGCGGCACGTTGCAGCTCTCCCCGGAAATCGAGGTCTTTGGTCCGGTATCCCGGAGTGTCGACGTTTGCGATGTTCGCAGCGACAAGTTGCTGGCGTTGCGAAGTGACGTCCAAGACCTTTTCCAGCAGATTCATCGTCGGAGTAGAAATGTCGTTCATGCATACCTCCGTGGTGGCAATCCGTATTCTCGAATTTTGTTACGAATGGTCCGCAGGCTTACCCCCAGCATCTCTGCGGCGCGGGTGCGGTTTCCTCCGGTGACATTCAGGGTGGTCTCGAGTAAATGGCGCTGTAATTCGCGAATCGAAGTCCCCGCCTGCAAGGAAGCGTGAGCAAGCAACCGCGGCGCCTTGCCAGCGTTGGATCGTGACATTTCGGAACTCAGGTGCTCGGGCCCGATCTCGCTGGCATCGGTAAGAGTTAGTACCCGCTGCAAAAAGTTCGCAAACTCACGGACATTGCCGGGCCAGGCCTGTCGTTGTAGGCCGGCGACAAATTCAGGGCCTAATATCGGTGCAGGCCGGTTTGATCTGGCGGCAAATTGCTGGGCAAAGAATTCTGCCAACACCGGGATGTCTTCCCGGCGCTCCCGTAGCGGAGGCAGGCTCAGAGGAATTACATTCAGGCGATAGTAAAGGTCGGCGCGGAATTTCGCTTCTTCCACCATCCGGTGTAGCGACACGTTGGTGGTGGCGATAATCCTTATGTCTAGAGGGGTGGTGCGTGTGTCTCCCAATCTCTCGATTTGCCGTTCCTGCAGGGCCCGCAGCAGCTTGGGCTGCAGGTTGACCGGCATTTCGCCAATTTCGTCTAACAACAGGGTGCCGCTCTGCGCGAGCTCGAATTTCCCCGCCTTGGCTGCTGTGGCCCCGGTATAGGCCCCTCGCACGTGACCAAACAACTCACTTTCGAGCAGCTGTTCCGGGACAGCTGCGCAATTGACAGCCACAAAGGGTTTGTCGCGGCGGGAACTGTTGTCGTGTATGAAGCGCGCCAGCAGTTCTTTGCCGGTACCACTTTCCGCTTCAATCAGGACGTCGGCGTTCGTGCGGGCAGCGTGGCGAGCACGATCCAAGGCCTGCAATAAAGCAGGTGCCGTGCCGACAATGGCGTTTCTCCCTGTCTCGGTGGGAGCTGCTATTTTCTTTACGTGTTGCATCACCCGGCTGACTGAGGACTGCAATTGCTCAAACGAAATTGGCTTGGTCAGGTAGTCGCAGGCGCCGTCCTGGATTGCCTTCACGGCCTCCGGGACATTCCCGAAGGCGGTCAGTACAATGACTGCGGTCGAGGGATGCGCGCTGCGTACCGTACGCATGAGCTGCAGGCCATTTCCGTCGGGCATACGGACGTCGGTAACCACCAGAGGGAAATGACCATTCTCGATTCTCCGGAGCGCATCCGACGTGCCCGACGCAGTCTCAACGCGCCAGCCTTCACGCTGGAAGTTGGCCTGTAGCGCCATCCGCATCCCGGGTTCATCGTCCACCACCAACACGGACTTAGCTGCCTGGTCATTCATAGAACTGGAAACTCCATGCGGAAGGTCGTGCCTTTCCCCAACTCACTGCGGGCCGTGATGGTTCCGCTGTGCTGCTCCATGATTCGCTGGCACACTGTCAGCCCCAAGCCCGGGCTTTGTTTGCCAGTGCTGAATCCGGGCTCGAAGATGTGAGGAAGATCCTCGGAGCGAATGCCATTGCCAGTATCTGCAACCTCAACCACCGCGACTCTTTGAGCCTCACTGGACGCGACATGGCCGGTAATCGTTATGTTGCCTCCGGCCGAGGTGTGCCGCAGGGCGTTACACACCAGATTCAAAATCACCTGTTGAAGGCAACCAGCATCGGCCGCAATCTGTGCGATTCCGAGATTGAGTTGCAGGCTGAGGGTGATTCCGCTTTGCCTCGCCAAAGGCTGAACAAAATTCGCCGCGCTGCGGACAGCTTCGGCTAGCTTCGTAGGCTGAAGATTGGAAGCGCCTGAGCTGTGAAAGCGCAGCACATTGTTTACGACTGCGGATAAGGAGCGAACTCCAGCCTGCAAGTGCTGAACACACTGCTTGGAATCTTCATTCAGTCCGCCGTCCCCAGCTAACAGGCCCGTCAGCAGTTCCATGCTGCCCAAGGGGTTGCGGATCTCGTGCGCCAGCACGGTTGCCATCTCTGCTAGCGCAACCATGTGGCGCGAGGCTTCGCGCTCATGCTCGGCTTCCTTGGAGGCAGTGGTGTCACGACAGATAAGGATGGCCGTTGCGCTGTTCCCGGAATCTGTGTCCACCATGGCGCTGTAGCGCACCGTCACCCAACGAGTCTTGCCGTTGCTGTCGAAACCGAAGTCATGTTCATCGCCCTGCTTCCAGGCTGGACAACCCTCCGCGTCCAGCACGGTGCGGATCCGCTCCGGAAGGTTAGTCCAATCAGGATCGTGCTCGGAAATGTGCAGTAGCCGCTTGGCCTCAGGGTTCAAGAGAACGATCTGTTTGACGGTGGGTTCAAGAACTGCCACGCCGCAGGGAAGCGCATCGAGGATCTGACGCAGCGCGATTCGCATGCGCTCGTTCTCGGCAACACTTGAGGCCAGCGCGCGGTTGCGCTCTTCCAACTGAGTGCGCAGTTGAGTCACTTCATCGTGCAGTTGCCAGTGCGAGTGTTCCAACCGTCCGGCCGCCGCAATAAAAGAAGTGAATGCGTCAGCTAGTTGGGCGTTGGCCATCGGCGGCAATGTGGCAACTGTTTCCATTGGACTCAGATGAGAGCTAGGCAACATCTGCCCAGTCGGAATGCACGGGCTCTGCCAAAAGGGCAGGAGTTCGCCCGGTCAGTGTCGAAGGTAATCGAGGATCGTGTTGTTTTCTCAATTTCCCGCTGCTGAGCCGCAGCACAAGTGCCGATGGTTGATCTCCAGTCCGAGGTTGGGTGCGAGGCTGTCTGCTCAAATTGCCGCTGTGCATTAGAGAGTAGTGAGAAGGACAGACAGCGAGTTTATAAAACCCCTAACTGGTACCCTGCGTGCATCAGAAGAGCGCAGGCAATACGAAATGGATTTCACGTGAGCAACCAACGTAAGACTACCGTCCAGGAATTTGGCTATCGTCTACCCCGGTTCCCGGCAGACTTCAAGTTGGTGTTGCAAATATCCGATCCCGAACCGAGACTCGTGGACGCACGCTGCCGCGATATCAGCGAGGATGGACTTGCGGCCCGAATCTCGGAGTTCCTCAGCGTGGGCTCACGCGTAACCCTGCTATTGACTCTACCTGGTAAGGCTGCGTCGTTGCCCATTGCCGCGACAGTCAGCCACCAGGACCGTGGAGAGCATGGCTTCGCTTTCAAGTTTTCTTCCCAGAATGAGCGCGAACAAGTTCAGAAATACGTACTCAGCCTCCGCAGCGGCACCTTCGCCCTGCGCCGCTCTCCCAAATAACGAATTTTCCGCTCCGCAAGCTCGATCGGTTTTGGCATCTCCCGTGCTTAACCACTAGGCAGATGTTGCCTAGCGCTCATCTGTCTCTAATCGACGCTTGACGGCGTCTGCGAACATGGAAAAGGTCCTCAGCCAGGAAGAAATTGATGCGATGGTGCGGGCTGCCCGCGGCCGCCAGCCCGATGCGGTCCAATCCACCAAGCAGCATGCGGTCAAGCCCTGCAGCTTCCGGCAATCCGGCCAACTCACGGGTGAGCAGGTTCGTGCTTTGACCATTCTGCACGAGGGTTTCGCGCGCAGTGTCTCGCAGTCTTTAGGTGCTTATCTGCGCGTCGTGTTCGAAGCTTCGCTAGTTTCAGTCGAGCAAGTGGCCTACTCCGAATTTCTGCAACGAGTGCCCGAAGTGACTTATATGACCTCGTTTCAGGTCAAGCCAATTGGCGCCGCCGCAGCCATGCAACTCGATCATTCTCTAGTGTTTCCGTTGGTCGACCTCTTGCTGGGTGGCACCGGTCATTGTGAACCCATGACCCGAGAGGTCAGCGAAATAGAGGAACAAATCATGGATGGCGTTGCCCGGATAGTCTGCCGGGAGTTGGCGGCAGCCTGGGCACCCATGGGTACGGAGATTGACTTGGAACAGCGCCAGCCCACGGCACAGATGCAGCGTTTCCTGGCCGCAGGCGAAAAAACCCTTTGCTTGAGCTTTCAAATCAAACTCGCGGAAGCGCAGGGGGCAATGAACCTGGTCCTTCCGCTCTCGATCTCCAACACGCTGCTGCGCAAGCTTTCCACCGACTGGTCTTATGGGAAACCCCGAACCGTCAGCCGGTCTGGGCGCCAGCTGGCTGAGCGGATGTTAGAGTGCCCATTTCCACTCATCCTTGGAATTCCCGACATAAAGCTCCGGGTTCAGACGCTGCTCGAGCTTACTCCCGGAGAAGTTTGCAATCTCGGAATTCCAGTTCGCCTACCCGCAGCGTTGGTAATAGCGGGCCGGGAAGTGTTTGAGGCCGAACCGGTGCGTCAGGGACGTCATCGCGCTGCCCAGGTTCGGCAGCCGATTCCAACCTCCGATGCCGAAAGGAAACAATAAGAAAGATGCCGCCGATCACACCTGGAACCCCGCTGCACTCCATTGCCGACACATTTCGCAAGGCTTTGAGCGACGTGTTGACGCAGACCCTCGCTTCACCGTGGAGCGTAGAGCTCAAACCGGAGAATGCCTCAGCGCCCGACGACAGCTCGCCATTGTGTTTTGGGTTATCCCTATCCGGAGGCCTGCAGGGAAATGCGGCCTTTCAACTACTACTTACGGACGCCCGGTCACTGGGACAGAAACTGCTGAAGGAGCCTGCGGATGCCTCGTCCGAATTAAATTCGGACCACAAACAATCCATCGAAACCCTCCTGCGTAAGGTCGCTGATCAAGCAGGGGCGGCACTCAAGGCCGATTATGGCGAAGTGAGTGTGCAAGTGAGCAGCGTTGATGCACCATCCTGGTCTGGAGTCACCGTCCGGTTGGGGGCCTCGGCCGGGCCGGCTGGCAATTTCTCAGTGCAAGTTAAGTTCAGTGATGAATTAGTGGCAGCTCTGCCGGTCCCGGTCGAAACGGCCCAGCCGCTTCCGGCCGAGATCCCGGTCGCCGTAGACAGTAATCTCGACTTGCTTCTCGGTGTCGATCTCAGCCTCACCCTGCGATTCGGCCAGCGCACTTTGACCTTGCGCGAGATACTCGATCTGAGCTCGGGCTCAGTGATCGAACTGGATCGGCGGGTGCAGGAACCAGCGGACTTGCTTCTTGGGGACAAGCTGATCGCTCGCGGCGAAGTGGTGATCGTCGATAGCAACTACGGCCTTCGCATCACCGAAGTGTGCGATGCTCACCATCACGCTGCAAAAGGGGCGTTGTCAGCCGGCCAGTGATCCTCACGCCAAACGCGGCAAGAAGAATGATGCATAATGGCTCTGTTTAATATGGAGGGGACAAAACATGAAAGTTGACTTAAATGGATTGACGGGATCCACGCTTGACGGCATCAAGTCCCCGCAGCGAACGTCCTCGGAGGCGGCGCCGGCCGTGAGTACCGAGTCCTCCGTTGGAGAAGATGCTGCCACTTTGTCAGTCGATAGCGCACGCGTCAATTCGCTGGTTGCCAAGGCTCTCAGCGTATCGGATGTCCGCCAGGACAAAGTCGAGGCCCTCCGTCAGGCCGTTGAGAACGGAGAATACAAAGTTGATCCGGCGAAGATCGCAGAAGCTATGATTCCGCAGCCTGAATAGCAACGATCAGGCCTCCTTCTTCCTGACTCTGAATCCCCTGTCACCTGAAACTAGGTTCCCAACGTAACCCTAAAGTTCTCACCTCGTATTGCCGATTAAGGACAAGCTGTGCAATCCGCAAGTGCACAATCCGGCGCTGCCGCCAAGCCCAGCCAACTTCAGCGTTATGTTGCGCGCCAGCCCATATTAAACCTGGATGAGAAAGTCTACGGCTACGAACTGCTGTTTCGTGACGGCGTCGAGGACTATTTCCGGAACCCAGATGCCGAGGCGGCGTCGCGCGGCACTCTCGACACCTCATTGCTGATGGGACTCGACGTGTTGTGCGACGGACGGCGTGCATTTATCAACTGCACCCGGGACATCCTGCTGAAGGACTACATTACTCTGCTGCCGCCGCAGCAAGCCGCGGTCGAGATCCTGGAGACTGTCCCGGTCGATGATTTGGTGGTGGCCGCCTGTCAACGCCTGAAAGAGGCGGGATACGTGATTGCCCTCGACGACTTTGCCGTCGACGACCCACGCGAGCCGCTGGCGGCCATGGCGGACATGATTAAAGTCGACGTCAGGACGACGTCGGTCGAAGATTGCGTCGCCATGGTCAGACGTTACGCCCCAAAACGTTGCCAAATGTTGGCCGAGAAGGTTGAAACTCAGGAGGAGTTCCTGACTGCCAAGAAGGCGGGTTTCTCCTACTTCCAGGGCTATTTCTTCCGCCGGCCGGAGCTCATGCAGGCCCGCGAAATCCCCGCCAACCGCGTCAACTACTTGCGCCTGCTACAAGCGATTTCCCGGCCAGAACTGGAGCCTCGTGAACTCGAAGATGCCATCAAAGGCGAGGCCTCCCTGTGCTACCGCCTGCTGCGCTATCTGAATTCGGCAGCCTTTGGCTTCCGGTCAGAGATCAAATCGATTCGGCATGCTTTGGCGATTCTCGGGGAACGCGAAGTGCGCCGCTGGCTTCGCTTGGTGGCCACACTCAGCGCGGGTCAAAACAAGCCGTCTGATCTGGTCCTCTCCGCCTTGGTGCGTGCCCGCTTTTGCGAACTGCTCACTCCCAAAGTCAAACATGGCGAGTCGGACCTGTTCCTGGTGGGCTTACTGTCCCTGATGGATGCAATCCTCGAGCTTCCCATGGGGATGGTATTGGAAGGAATCTCTGTGGACAGCGAAACCAAGGCCGTACTCTTGGGAAATCCCAGCCTGCTTTCACCCATCTGCCAACTCATGCTGGCCCAGGAAGCCGGTGACTGGCAAGGCGTCACTAACGCCAATAGCGATTTGCATCTGCCCCCGAGTTTTATTGCCGAATGTCACTGGAAGGCCATGCAATGGGCCCGCGAGGTAACGAGCGGAATTTCAAGCAGTTAGAGTCCTACTAAAATCCCGCAGAGCGGTAGTCAGGCTAGTTCGTCAATTTGATGGGTATTGTCGTCTTCGTGTGGTTCTTCGGCTGGCTCTGGCGTTACAGGCTCTGGCGTGGGACGGGGACGGCGTTGCTGCCGAGCATCGTTCCCCGGTGAACCCTGACCTCCGATATTGCCGGCAGGGGTGATTGCTTCTGGTCTCGTGATGGAGAAGTCATCCATGCGTCCCTACACTTGTCTCGCGTTCCAGACTTCGTCAGCAGCATGATTGTGGTCATTACCACCCGCAAATAAGATCGGCAGCGAACCAGCAAATCTTCAACCATGGACCGACTGTGGTGCTGGAGAGGTAACCTTAGGTAACATCCGTGAGGAGATGAGGCTCTTCTTCGACTAGGCTCTTGCCGCCTTCGACAACCGCTTTTCCTCATACATGGCAGTGTCGGCGCGTTCGATCAATTTCTCCATGGTTTCGCCCGGTTCCCATTGCGCCGCCCCTATCGCGGCGTCCACGCACACCTTTACATTTCCCGCGCCCTCCCGCTGGAGGGTGTATTCGCCGAACACCCATTTCCGCATACGATCGATCTGGCTCTTCACGCCGGCGAGATTGCAGTCCAGAACTACAATGAACTCGTCTCCCCCCCAGCGGCCGGCTGTGTCTGTGGAGCGTAGATTCGAACGCAATTCCTGGGAGAATTGCTTCAACAGGCTGTCTCCGGCGAGGTGTCCATAGGTGTCATTGACTGGCTTGAACCCGTTTAAATCAATCACCAGTACGGAAAATGCCTGCTGATGCGCGATGCGCCACTTAATCCGCTCTTCGACGTTGCGCCGATTGGCCAGACCCGTCAACCCATCCCGTAGCGCGAGTTCCTCGACCGCCTTGAGTTTGGTCTCGTAACTAGATACTTCTTCCCGCAACTGAGCTACCGAGGCGCGACTGTCCTGGGCCATCCGGTCCACGTACGTCTTCAGTTCTGCCGCACCCTGCACCAGCGACGCACGCACCTGGGTCAGATCTTCCAGGTTTGCAATGGTCTGCAATCGGGACGTGAACTGAGTGAACTGATTCGCATAGCGTTGGTCGCGCTCGCCCAGGGACTGGGCGGTACGCGCCAGGACCATCAGGAGTTCCTTGACCTCGTTGGCCTTGGCCTTGTGATACTCGGCGGATTGCTCACCCCATTGCTGCAGTTGCTCCTCTACCCGCTTCTCCGTCTTCCTTACGCCTGCCGGGGTAAAGTCGCTGGAAACCTGGTTCCCCAGGTCGGTGAGCTTCTGCTGCAGGTCCGAACTGACTCCCGGACACGCCTGAGATCCGCTCTTTCCCATGGCCAGCAGCGCCGATTGATAGCATTCCAGGGTCGCAGAGAGCAAATCACTCTGTTCAGGTTCAGTCGAGCGGGTCTTGGCTACTACCATGTCCAGATACGGCTTTAAGGTAATCAAGTTTCACCATCTTCCGTGTCAGTACATATTTTCGCTACTGGGGATAGAAAGGTGTCGTAGCCCAGTCGCGCGCTCCGGCCGGAGTTCTTGATTTGGACCGGGCATCGCAGCCCAAGAGCAATCGGCACTATCGTGACGGTTCTTTACATTGTCAACGCAGTTTTGTTACCAGCGGTGCAAGAACCTTCATGTTCTTTTGGTTGGGGATCCCTGAAGCGCTCGATTTGCCCGGTAACCGATGGTAACCGGGCCAGGCCGCGCAGCAACTTGGAAAGCAACTCAGGTCCTTGGCCGCAGTTTGTGAAACCGGCAGTCAACCTGTGCCACAATGATGGCCGCATGCGCCCAGCCCGGATCAAAGCAGCAGAAGAGGGCCGGGCCACGACGTCGTTGGATACCCCGCTCCCAGAAGCCATGTCCGTTGCCTTCCCATCCCGGAAAGTCTTCTTTCTCGTGGACTCACTGGACAACGGCGGTAGCGAGAGTCAGGCGGTCGAACTGGCGCTCAGGCTGTCCAAAGCACGATACAGAGTCACATTCGGCTGTTTGCGGAAGCAAGGCCCATTATGGGGAAGGTTGCAACATTCTGGTCTCAGTGTGGTGGAATTCTATCCACAGGGTGGCATTGACTCCGTTCGCGGCAGCTGGCAACTGCTTCGACTGACTGCGTTTCTTCGACGCGGAGGGTTTGATGTCGTCCACACTCACGATTTGTGGTCGAACTTGGTGGGTGTCCCGGCCGCCTTTATGGCGCGAGTTCCGGTCATCATCTCGAGCCAGCGTGATTTGTCCCACCTACCCTGGTACCAGAGCAAGCGGCGAGCGTGGCTCCGCCGCATTCAGGGCCTGTCGAGCGCTATCCTGGCCAATGCGAGTCAGGTCCGCGAGCAGTTGATACAAGAAGGCTGCTTGCCGCCAGAAAAAATCCGGGTTGTCCACAACGGAGTGGATCTGCAGGAATTCGATCGGGCCTCCCGCACTTCGCATGCCTCGTTTCCGAACTTAGGAACGGGCAAGCGGATCGTCTTGGTCGGGAATATGACCAGCGAGACCAAAGGCCATGCTGTTCTGATCAAGGCTGCCCCCGCGATCCTGCATCAATTCTCAGATGTTCGCTTTATCTTTGTCGGTGACGGGACGCTCAAGAAGCAACTTGAAACTCAAGTGGGCGACCTGGGCCTCGAGAAAAACTTTCTTTTCCTCGGACAGCGCGGGGACGTCCCCGACATTCTAGCCGCGTGTGATATTGCCGTCCTTCCGTCGCGAGCCGAGGGGCTCCCGAACGCACTGTTGGAATACCTGGCGGCGGGACTGGCTGCCGTGGCAACGAATGTCGGAGGGAACGCGGAAATCATAAGAGACGGCGTGACCGGATTGCTGGTTCCACCGGATAGTCCCGAGCTGCTGGCAACAGCATTGTTGCGACTCATAGGGGATCCTGATCTGGCAAACAGACTGGGCCGCAGTGGTAGGGAATACGTTCAATGTAACTTCGGTTTTGACAAACTGGTGGAGCAAATCGATGGACTGTATTCGGAGTTGCTGGCTCGCCGAAAGAAGGCGAATCGTTGACAGTTGAGGACAAACCTGACCGCGGCTGGCGACGCCTGGTAACCATGAGCCCGGCAGAAGCATACGATCGCCTGCGCCAGTGTTGGTCGGCACGGCTTGACTTGACTCACTCCCGCCTGGGCTTCAGCTTTGAGCCGAAGCTGCGAAGTTCGGACTCGCATCAGGCGCACTTCTTTTTTGACCCCCGAAATGTGTCGTCCATGTGCACCCTGCTGAAGCGGCGTTTGCCGCAGCAGGCCGACGAGACGATGGCGCAGGCCGAGCGGATTTGCCGACATCGTTTCGATCTGCTGGGATACGAAGGCCTGGATTACGGAACTGAGATCGACTGGCAGTGCGACCGCGTCCACGACCGCAGGGCGCCGCGTCAACCCTGGTACAAGATTCGCTATCTCGACTTTGAAGAGGTCGGTGACAGCAAAGTTACCTGGGAATTGAACCGGCACCAACATCTGGTCACATTGGCAAAGGCCTACCGGCTAAGCGGCAACCAAGAGTTCTCGGCGGAGCTGCTTTCGCAGTGGGATCACTGGCAGCGGAACAATCCTTATCCCTTCGGCATCAACTGGGCCAGTTCCCTCGAAGTCGCATTGCGAAGTATGTCCTGGTTGTGGATGTATTTCCTGCTCGTCGATTCCCCTGCCTTGCCACCCGACTTTCGCCCGAGATGGCTTCGAGCTCTGGCGATCAACGGACGCCATATTGAGCAACACCTTTCCACCTACTTCTCGCCGAATACACACTTGCTGGGCGAGGCCGTGGCCCTCTTCTTCATCGGTACGCTGTGTCCTGAAATTCCGGCCGCAAAACGCTGGAAGCTGCAAGGATGGCAAATGGTGCTACAGGAGGCCGAGCGGCAGGTTTTGCGTGACGGCCTCCACTTTGAGCACTCGGTCTACTATCACGTTTATGCGTTGGACTTCTTCCTGCACACCCGGATCCTGGCTTCGGTCAATGACCTGGCCATCCCGCCGGTATTCGATCATCAGATTCAGAAGATGCTGAACGCATTGCGCCTGCTCGGTGGCGTGGCCGCCCCTCCCCGGCTGGGCGACGATGATGGCGGCCGCGTGTTCGACGGGCGTCGTAATCGTGCAGAACACATGCTCGATCCACTGGCTACAGGTGCGGCGCTATTCAGACGCTCTGAGCTTAAGTTGGCCGCAAAAGGACTTTGCGAGGAAACGCTATGGCTGTTGGGCGAGCCGGGGGTTGCGCAATTCGATGGAATCGGCGTCCCGCCTACTGTGCCGTCCCCGCCATCGCTCGCCATCGATGGCCTGCATGCGGTGTCGTGTTTAGAATCACAGCTTGTCTTCGATGTGGGAGCGCGGGGCGCGCTGACCGCCGGGCACGGCCACGCGGACGCGCTCAGCGTGACGCTTTCGGCGAACGAAAGAGCATTGTTGATCGACCCGGGCACCTGCGAGTATGTAGGTCGGCAACGAAACCTGTTTCGGGGTACCGCGGCCCACAATACCCTGCGAGTTGACGAAGAGGATCAGGCTGAGCCGCGGGGACCGTTTAACTGGGCGCAGAGCAACCGCGTCCGCACGGAGCGGCGAATCGGTGGCAAGGCCTTCGACCTGATCGCCGGCAGCCACGATGGATATGCGAGGCTGAGGAGTCCGGTAATTCATCAGCGCTGGGTATTTTCCGCGCATTCCGAGTTCTACTTGGTGCGCGATGTCGCGTTGGGAGCCGGGGATCATCATTTGGAATTGGCATGGCACCTGGGCGCCGGACTCTTGCCGCAGGTGGATGGAACATTTGCTGGGAGTGACGGATCCGGACTCTGCTTGCTCACAGCGGGGATGGCCGGCTGGTCGCGAGAAATCATCGAGGATCGGTGGTCTCCGTCGTATGGGACCACAGCGCCGGCACACACCGTCCGCTTTCGCCGTGTTGCCCAGTTGCCAACAGAGTGTGCGACCTTGTTAGTTCCCTCGGTTTCGCAAGCTTTCGGCACACTAGCCAGTCTTGATTCCTCGGGGCCCGTGCGAGTCGGCGCTTACCGCTATGTGACGCCCGATGCCGAGCATTTCTTTTGCTTTACCCGGCAACCCGGCGTATGGCAAGTGGGCGGGTGGAGTGGCGATGCAGAGTTCGTGTATTCCATGGTGGCCCGCGATGGATCACAATCAAAACTAATTTGCTGCAATGCAAAGAGTCTCAGCTTTGCCGGGCAGCAAATCGTTTCTTGTCCGACTCTCATGATGCGTTGCGAGATTGTCCGCAGCCGGCAGCAATTCGATATATCTTCGTCAGAACCCGGCGCAGTCGTAAATGAGGCGGCAGTGAAAGCGGTTGCCATCGAGCTTGAACCTGCAACCACACCAACCAACCAGCTGTCGGGGTTCCAAGAGCAATAACTCATGTGCGGAGTATGCGGAATCTTTCATCGGGACGCGCGACGGCAAGTGGCAGAAAATGCCCTCGCCGAGATGAGCGCACAGATTGTTCATCGTGGTCCTGACGACGACGGGTCTTTTGTCGATGGGAATTTGGGCTTGGCCATTCGCCGCTTGAGCATCATCGATGTTCAATCCGGCCACCAGCCCATCAGCAATGAAGACCAGAGCCTGTGGATCGCTTACAACGGTGAGATTTACAACCACCAGCAACTGCGAGAAGAACTCGAATCACGCGGCCACCGTTACCGCACCAAAAGCGATACCGAAACTATTCTCCATCTTTATGAGGAGTATGGCCCGCAGTGTGTCCAACGGCTGCGAGGTATGTTTGCTTTTGCCATCTGGAATCGTCAGGAAAGGCGGTTATTCATTGCTCGCGACCGATTGGGAATTAAGCCGCTCTATTATCGCCTTGAAGGCGGCACGCTTCTGTTTGGATCGGAAATCAAGGCCATTCTCAAGTATCCGGGGGTGAAGTCGGAATTCAACCAGGCCGTGTTGGCAGAATATCTCGCCTTTGGTTATGTCGCGGGAGCAGAGACGATGTTCACCGGCATCTACAAGCTTCTCCCCGGCCACATGCTGGAAATCGGTGAACGCAGCGAACTGCTGATTTCGCGGTACTGGGATCTGACTCCGCCCCAGGACACGGTTGAGCGCCCACGTGATTATTACGTGAGAGGCTATCGCGACCTCCTGAAACAGGCCGTGGCTAGCCACTTGATGAGTGATGTGCCCTTAGGCGTCTTTCTGAGTGGGGGACTCGATTCTAGCGTCATCGCCGCCCTCGCGCAGCAGATCCGGCGTGAGCCCATCGCAACCTTCTCGGTCGGGTACGACGAAGGAACTTTCAGCGAGTTGCCCCACGCGCGCCAGGTTGCGGAGCATCTTGGCTCAAATCACCACGAGATTAGAATCAGCGCTCAGGACTTCTTCGATGTTCTTCCAAGCTTAGTTTGGCATGAGGATGAGCCCATTACGTGGCCTTCCAGCGTGTCCCTCTATTTCGTGGCCCGCTTGGCTAAGAGCCGTGTGAAGGTTGTGCTCACTGGTGAGGGTAGTGACGAAACCCTTGGCGGGTACGCACGTTATGCCTGGACGTTAATGAACTCGCGATGGGATGGCGTTTATCGCAAATTGACGCCTGCCATCCTGCGGAGGCTAATGCGAAATGGTCTGCGGGCTAGTCCCTTGTCGGCGTCACTGCGGCGTAAGCTGGACCATACGTTTCTGGGGCGCGATAGCGAGGCATGGTCTTCGTTTTACTTCGACAATTTTTATTCCGCTTTTTCATCCGAAGAGCAGCGAGAGTTACTGATAGCTCAGTTGCAGGCCGTTGCGGGAGATGCCTATGCGAACTCTTTGCACTACTGGGACCAGTCCTCCGGCGATATGCTTCACCGCATGCTCTACACCGACATCAAGACCTATCTGGTGGAATTGCTGATGAAGCAGGACCAAATGAGCATGGCAGCATCCATCGAGAGCCGCGTGCCTTTTCTGGATCATCAACTGGTGGAATTCACTGCTGGCATCCCGGCGCGCTACTTAATCCGCGGGATGAAAGGCAAGTGCATCCTGAAGTCCGCTGCCAGGGATCTGCTCCCGCAGGCAGTCATCGATCGCCAAAAAATGGGGTTCCCTACTCCTTGGAGCAAGTGGTTGGGTACCCGGTTCGACGCACTGGAAGCCATGCTGTTGGAGCCCCGGGCGCTAAAGCGTGGACTCTTCCGAAAGGATGCGATTGAAAACCTCTTTAGCGAACATCGAAAAGGCCGCCGCGACCACGGCGACCGGATTTGGCGGTTGCTGAATCTTGAAATCTGGCACCGGATTTTCATTGACGGCGAAATGCCGGCCGGGTCGGGGAACTATCTCGCTCCTGGGTCAGCCAGAGTTTAGAGACCGGCGAAACCAGCCGCAATAGGGCATTCCTGTTTATGTTGAGAAACATCAGGCGTGGAACAATGCGAGCCTTGCGGACCTTGGGCGTCTCTCGCCTGATCGCCGACAGCCGCTGGCGCCAACAACGACTGCTGATTCTCTGCTACCACGGTGTTTCACAGGACGATGAACATCTCTGGCGGCCAAATCTGTACATGGAGGCAGACGTCCTCCGACAGCGGCTGGAAATTCTTCAGCACGGGAAGTACAACGTAGTGCCGCTGGGCGAAGGCCTGGGGCAACTGCGCGCGGGGGAGTTGCCACCACGCAGCGTCGCCATCACCTTTGATGACGGGATGTGCGATTTTTACAGCCGCGCCTATCCCTTACTGAAAACGTTCGGTTTTCCCGTCGACGGTTTATCAAACGACATACTACAGTCACTATCAAAAGCCGGTTTTCAACCTGATCTGCTCGTACATGCTCTGGAAGCGGCGGGACAGAGCGTTGGACAAGAGCGCAGAATTTGGACTCAAATCACCTTTGGACCTGGGTCGCGAGTCCAGCCGGGAGGAAATTGTGCTGCGGTTGATGCGCACGGCCGAGGCCGACCACCTTGATGGCGCCGGGAAAGATGCCCTCGCTGCCCGGTTGGCCTCGGCACTTCAGATCGATTACCCGGAGCTGTTGCGAAAGCGACTGCTGCATGTGATGAGTCCAAAGGAAATCTCTGAACTCGCTGCTGCGGGGGTGGACTTCCAACTACACTCTCATCGCCACCGTGCACCGCTGGAGGAAGGCTCTTTTCGAGAGGAAATTCGGGAGAACCGGGAGCGCCTCCAAGCCATGACGGGATCGGTCGCTGCCCACTTCTGCTATCCCAGCGGGGATCACCGACCCCAATTCCTGCCTTGGCTGGAGGCAGAAGATGTGACCTCAGCCACTACGTGCGATCCCGCCTTAGTAACGGTGCGAACTCATCCGCTGCGGTTGCCTCGGTTCGTGGATACCTCTGCTCGTAGCGTGATCGAATTCGAAGGATGGCTGGCGGGGGTGGGTCCACTGCTGGCTCTGAGGTGATCGGCTGCGACGTTGTACGTGTGCAAGTTAGAGCAGGCACTTAAAGTGTCAGATGAGATTGCTATTCGTCGCCGCGCACTCGCCACCAATCCATTTGCTCGAACTCGGCCATTTTGTCAGCGCCGTGGTCGTTGTACCAGCGCTCCCAGGCAGTGGCATCCGCAGGTAGGTGCTCGTCGGTAATCTCAGTCAATGCGAGGAACGACCAGTTGCGCATTTGCGGTGTGGTCTGAGGATCTTCGGCGAGAGCGATCAGTTTAGGCGCCATGCGCATGCGTTGTTTGCGCATGAAGTTGCCACAATCAGAGATGTTGCATCCGGCACGATTGCGGACCGCGTCGGAAGAATCATGAGTGAACGAATAGAACAGTTGGTCGAGCGCCTCATCGGTCCCGAGATAGCGCATGCCTTCGACCGCCCATTGCCGGACGTAGGGATCGGGATCGTTCTTCGCGTAATCAACCAGCACCGGATAAATCAGGTTGTAGCTTACTCCGCGGCCCGCCAGCATTCCCATCTGATACACCGCCGCGGCACGTGAGCTCTTGTCCGTTTGCGCCTGGGTGATCAGCAGATCAGCCGAATGTTCCGTCTTCGCCCAGCCGTATACCACCAGGTTGAGATCGGCATTGGCGTAGCGCACCCGCAGATCGCTGGAGAAGCTGGAACGCCGTTCCAACTGCTTCATGCGGTCGGTGAGTTTTATGTCTGCCAGCCACATGGTGATGTTCTGTTCGAATAAGTCTCTTGCCTTGTCATCATGCTGAATGGCACGGTCCAGCAGTTCCTCCGCTTGGGTCTGCTCGGGCAATGAGCGCAAGCGCTGTGTATCAAGATCAGTCAGAGGCGTATACGTCACGCGTTGTGCATGCGATTTCACCGCCTGCGATTTTGTCGCTGCCGGTCTCTTG